>NZ_JSEF01000011.1 GCF_000805675.1 Corynebacterium minutissimum
CGTAACTTCTCATCACCTGACATCTACACAACCTCCTAGCTGTATAGATGCATTCACCACCTGAGCCCGCCACAGATTTCTGGCCCTTATCTACCGTGAACGTCCCTTAAGCCTAAGCCTGAATGTCGGGGCCGGCTCCGAAAACGAAAAGTCTCGAGACACCGACCGGAACGATGTCTCGAGACTTCACAGTGTGCCCCTGACAGGGATCGAACCTGCGACCTTCGGTACCGGAAACCGATGCTCTAATCCGCTGAGCTACAAGGGCATCGCTGGCGAAATGCCAACGATGCGATTCTAGCGCATAGGGGTGAGCGCCTAGAAATTGGCTCGCGCAGTGACTGGTCCTTCAGGGAGTGTGGCTGGTGGGGTGGTTCGGTGAGGTGATTACTGCTCGAAGAAGCCGGGGGCGTCGGTGGTGTTGATGTGGCCGGTGCGCAGGTACTCCATGACGATGTCATCGACGGCGCCATTGCCGGTGGCGAACTGGCCGTGGCCAGGGCCATGCACGGTGACGACCTGGGAGCGCATAGCATCTGACATGCCGCGGAAATCGCTATACGGCGTGAGTGGGTCGCCGGTGGATTGAAGTTGTACGGGCGGGGTGGTGAGGCGGGAGCCGTCGAGAAGCACAGGCTCAGTTATAGGCTCACGCCCGCCGCAGAACTGTCCAGAGCGGAATTGGTTGTTCTGCACCGTGAATGGATCCTTGGTGACGAAAGCGTCCCACAGAAACGCCGCGCCATAACCGAATTCGTGGGCCGAGTAGGTCTCATTGCAGAGAACGAGGTTCGTGGTAAAACCTTGTGCACGGGCGGCAGTGTCGGTGGGGAGGGAGTCCGTGGGCTGAGTATTACCGAGGTCAATGGCCTCTATCCCGGCGATGTGGCGGGCTGCCTTCTCCCAAGACGCGGGGTAAGGCAGGACTGATGCGGTGATGCGCAGGGTTGGGGAGTCCGACTGGCTGGCACCAAGGTTTCGGAGTTGGTCGAAGAGATTCTCCAGCTGTACGCGTAATGGGCCTGTTATTGTCATGACCTCGGCGCCGCGATGACCGGTAAAGGCTAGGGGATCCGGTAGGTCTTCGGTGCTAGCAGCAGGCGGATGTGCAGTGGGGCGCACACCGGATTCGGCCCTAACCTTGTCTGCCCAGTGTTCATATACCTGCAGGGGAGTTGTGCCCAGGTGATATGTGGCGTCGTTCGCTGCGATGTAGCCGAAGAAGTCAGCGAGAGCCCGTGTGGTGCCTCGTTGCTGGCTGGCGGCCTGACGGTTCAGCGACGCAGACGGGGTGTAGCCGGAATCAAGAACGACGCGGTCGGTGTGCTCCGGAAAGAACGTGGCGTAGGTGGAGGCCACCAAGGTGCCGTAGGAAACACCAGAGGCGATGATCGTCTCCGTACCCAAGGCGGCGCGGACCTGCTCCCAATCACGGGCGACGTTTGCCGTGGTCATGGAATCGGCATAGCCAGGGAAGGACTGTTCGCAGGCATCGCGGATCAGCTGGCCAAAGTGTGTGAACTGACCCGTACCCTCGGCGTCTTCGACAACGGAGCTGTCACAGTCAAGGGGCGTGGAAAAGCGTAAACCCCGGGGCTGTACACCCACCATGTCGTAGTGCGTAGTGAGTTCCTCGGGCCAGAGAAAACTGGAGATAGCCGCCAAGGCATCACCGCCGGGGCCACCAGGGTTGATGAAGATTGTGCCGCGGGACTGTGCGGTGGCAGGACGGCGCACGAATCCGACCTGGATGCTGCCGCGCTCGGGGGCATCGTAGAAAGTAGGCACGGTGATGTGACCGCACTCGGCGCCAGGTGCATCGACGTCCGCAGGGCATGGTACCCAATCGATGGTTGGGGTGCCTGCGGGCGCGGGGGTTGAGGAAGGGCCGACAGCGGTGTTTGGTGCGGCAGTGGCTGGTGTACTGATTACGAGTCCAACACAACCGAGTAGTGCGGCAGCGAGCGTGGCGGTCACCGCGCGAGCTGAGTCGAAAACGTGAGAAAGGCGCATAACAGAACTCCTTGCCGGTCTGGCTACAGTTCTAGTTTATGCGCCTTGAGCAGTGCTTTTCTCAGGTTTCCAGGTGGCGTGCGAAGTCATGTGCAACCTCACACGCCCGTTGCGTGCCCTACTGGTTCTGGGGCTGCTCGGCCCGGGGCTGGTCGAAGAAGCCCGGGGCATCGGCGGTGTTTACCTCGCCGGTGCGCAGGTAGTTCACCACAATGTTGTCAACGGCCTGGTTGCCTACGGCGAAGTGGCCGTGGCCGGGGCCATGGACGGTGACCACGCGGGACTGCATCGGATCCGACAGCCCACGGAAGTGAGCGTACGGGGTCTGCGGGTCACCGGTGGATTGGATCTGCAGTGGCTTGGTGGCGAGGTTGGCACCGTTCACGGCCACCGGCTTGGTGATGGGGGCGCGGCCGCCGCAGCCGGAGCCGGAGGAGTACAGCGAGTTGAACAAGGTGAACGGGTCCAGGGTGAAGTAGTTCGACCACAGGAAGGCCGGGATGGTGGTCGGATCCGACGGCGCAGTGTTCTCATTGCACATGATGATGTTCTGCATGCTCGTCGCATTCAGAATGGCCTGTTGAGCCTGCTTCGGGTCCTGCGGGCCTTCCTTGGCTGCTTCTTCAAAGTTGATGGGCTCAATGCCGGCAATGTGCTTAGCTAGGGTCTCCCATGCCTCTGGACGGGGCAGAAGCTCACGGGTGGTATTCAGCGTAGGGGAGGTTACCTGTAGTGCCTGCGGGTTGCGAGCCCTGCCTGCCAAGTGCTCTGCCTGCACGCGCAGCTGGCCAGTAGCGGTCATAATGTTCGCGCCTGGCTGGCCAGCGAACTCAAGGCCCGGTGGGAGGTCACCAATCTGTGCATCCGGCGGGAGGACGGTGGGGCGCACGCCGGCCTCGGCAGCGACAACCTGGGACCAGCGCTCATACGCCTTCAGCGGAGTTTTACCAGCGTGGTAGGTGGCGTCATTCTTCGCCATGTAGGTGAAGAAATCTTCCAGGGCGTTTTCGTAGCCCGCCTGCTGGGAGGCGAAGATTCCGTTCCAGGCCATGTTCGGATTCATGCCGGAATCGAGCACCATCTTGTCCGTATGCTGCGGGAACAAGGTGGCGTAGGTCGAGCCCAAGAAGGTGCCGTAGGACAGACCAGCGATGTTGATGCGCTCCTCGCCGAGTGCCTGGCGCACGACCTCCCAGTCACGGGCAGTGTTTTCTGTGGTGATGGAGTCGGTGTAACCAGGGGTGTTCTTCTCACAATCCTGGCGGGTGATGGCGCCAATCTGCGTCAGCGCAACGATTGGGTTATCACCCGGGTTGCTTGCCGTGCAGTTGACGGGCGCGGACTCGCGCAAGCCACGCGGCTGCACACCAATGATATCGAACTCCTGCTCAATCTCTTTCGGCCATGCGGCGTTGTTGACCCAGCCATAAGCGTCACCGTTCGGACCACCCGGGTTGGTGAACAGGCTGCCCTTGCGCGCACCCGTTGCCTTCAGGCGGATAAAACCAACCTCAATGGTGCCCTTGTCCGGGGCATCGTAGTAGGTCGGTACGGTCACATGACCGCATTCAGCACGCTCATGGTCAACCCCCTCTGGACACTCTCCCCACGTGATGGTGGGCTGGTCAGCGTGGGCAACGGTGGGAACGGCTACTAAGCCGGCAGCCAGAGCTACAGGGCCTAGAACCGAGCCCAGAACGCGAGAAAGGCGCATAGAACAAGGCTCCTAAAATGGTGAGTAGGTACTCGCCTTATCCTATGCGCCATGGGTGATGTAAGACAGCTAAGTCAGCATGGAGGAGGGGGAGTGGCTACCCCCGTTTACCTCACTACTTAACAATCACCACAATGAGATCACGCGGACCGTGGACACCCTCCACGCGGCTGAGCTCAATATCGGACGTCGCCGACGGGCCGGAAATCCACGTAGCCGGGCGCTCCGGGTTCATGCGGGAGACAACCTCCGGGATGCCGTACACGATCTGGTCGTCACGCACGATGCAGATGTGGCGGTCCGGAACCAAGGTCAGGGCACGGCGGCCACAGAGTTCGTTGGACTCCAGGACGATGGTGCCGGTCTGCGCCGAGGTGACGTGGGACTCGGTAAGCACCGCGTCAACGTCGTTCAGCTCGCGCGGATCCTTGGCATTGTCATCCGGGGCGGTAGTGCCCTCGAAACCATTGAGAAGGCCGGTATCGATACCAGGCGCGTAGGTAACGGTGGAGCAGCCACGGTCCTTCAGGATGTCCACAATCGTGGAATTGAGCCCGGCCTCGTCGGTGACGTGGACGTCAGCCTTGTAGTCCTCGAGGCGGTCGACGAGCATGTCGCGCAGTTCATCGTCGCTCAGCGTGCCCTCACGCTGGTACTCACGCGGAACCTCGATGTGGTCCGGCAATCCGGCCTGCTTCTGAGCAGAAGAGATGCGCTTCAGAATCTCTTCCTTGGCGGCGCTGTTCTTGATGGTCACTTGATGCCCTCCTTCTTGGCTTGGGCGAGGAGTTCTTGGGCTTCGTCAGAGTTGAACCACTGACGGAAGGACTTCTTAGGCGGAACGGCAGTATCGCGTACATCGGACCAACCGGACATGAACAGCGGCAGCTTGTCGATGACACCGTTGAAACCACCAAGGACGCGACCCAGAGCCACCATGTGGGTGACCTGGTTCCATATCTTCGGGTTGGTCCACAGAAGCTGCGGAACCTTGAAGATCTTCTCCTCGATCGGCGGGGTCGCGTTGGTGACCTTCTGGTGGCGGTTTTCCAGAATCACCTGGGAAAGCGGGATGCGTACCGGGCAGACCTCGTCGCAACGGCCACACAGCGAGCAGGCATAGGGCAAGCTTGCCGACGGATCGTTGTGGTCCTTCATGCCCGTCAACTGCGGCGTCAGGGAGATACCAATCGGGCCCGGGTAGACGGAGCCGTAGGCGTGGCCACCGGCGCGCTCGTAGACCGGGCAGACGTTGAGGCAGGCGGAGCAGCGGATGCACTTGAGCGCCTGGCTGCCCACCGGAGAAGACAGGGCAGCGGTGCGGCCATTGTCCAGGAGAACCAGGTGGAAGTTCTGCGGGCCGTCACCTTCGGTCACGCCGGACCACATCGAGGTGTACGGGTTCATGCGCTCAGCGGTGGAGGAGCGTGGCAGCAGCTGAAGGAATACCTCAAGATCCTGGAACGTCGGAACGAGTTTCTCAATACCCATGACGGTAATGAGGGTCTCCGGCAGGGTCAGACACATACGGCCGTTGCCTTCGGACTCCACGATGTTGATGGTACCGGTCTCAGCCACACCGAAGTTTGCGCCGGAGATGGCAACCTTGGCCTTCATGAACTGCTCGCGCAGGAACTGGCGGGATGCCTCAGCCAGCTCAGCAGGCTCGGCTTTGAGGGAGTCATCGGTATTCGGCATCTTGTTGACGAAGATGTCACGGATTTCCGCACGGTTGCGGTGAATAGCCGGGACCAGAATGTGGGACGGCTTGTCCTCACCCAGCTGAACAATGAGCTCCGCCAGGTCGGTTTCGCGGGCGTGGATGCCGGCTTCTTCGAGGTGCTCGTTGAGCGCGATTTCCTGGGTAGCCATGGACTTGACCTTGACCACGTCGGTCTCGCCGGTCTCCCTAATGAGCTCCTCGATGATCTCGTTGGCTTCCTTAGCATCACGTGCCCAGTGCACGATGCCGCCTCGCTTGGTCACTTGCTCCTCAAACTGGAGAAGGAGCTCGCTCATGCGGGCGCCGACGTCCTCCTTGAGGGCGGAACCAGCGTCACGCAACTGCTCCCAGTCCGGGGTCTCATCGACAGCGCCCTGGCGCTTGTTACGAATGGTGGTGGTGGCGTGGTGGAGGTTGCGGCGCTGGGTAGCGTTATTAAGACCGACGTGTGCCAGCGGCACAAAAGCCTTGGAACCGCGCAGGTTGCCGTAACCTTCGGGCGCGCGCGGCGGGGTGGTGTCGAGGAAGGAAGTCATTAGAGCATCTTCTCCTTAGAGTAGGCCGCGGACTCTGGGGTCCACGGGTGTTCCTTGGTGGAGGCGAGGATCTCAGCCAAGTGAATGGCGCGCACGCCAGCACGCTGACGGGACAGAGCACCACCGATGTTCATGAGACAGGAAGAGTCACCACCGGTGACGAACTCGGCTGCGGTTTCGCGGACGTGGCGAGTCTTATCACCAACCATGGCCGCGGAGACCTCTGCGTTCTTGAGGGCGAAGGTACCGCCGAAGCCGCAGCACTCTTCCTTGTTAGGAAGCTCCACCAAGTCGATTCCCTCGACTTCCTGCAGTAGCTGATAGGGGCGGTCACCAAGCTTGAGGAAGCGCAGGCCGTGGCAGGAAGGATGGTAGGTCACGCGGTGCGGGAAGAACGCGCCCACGTTGGTTACGCCGGCGACGTCCACGAGGAATTCCGGCAGGTCCAGGGTCTTTTCTGAGGTCTTCTTAGCGCCATCGACATCAGCGGCGGTGCCGAAGCGTTGAGCAATCATCGTGTGCTGCTCGCGCACTGCTCCTACGCAGGAGCCGGAGGCAGAAACCACGTAATCGATGGACGGATCAGCAAAGGCGTCCGCATAGGAGCGGATCATGCCCAGGGTTTCCTTCTGGTAACCGGTATTGATGTGCATCTGACCGCAGCAGGTCTGCTCTTCAGGGAAGACCACATCATAACCCAGACGGGACAAGACGAGGGCCGTGGCCTTGTGCGCATCGGGGAACAGAGAGTCACCGATACAGGTGGAAAACAATGCTATTCGCATTAGTGTTGCGCTCCTTATCTGCCCCACGCGTCCGCTGTCGTCTCCATGGAGAGAGTTTGTACATGGTAGACAGCGGTGCGCAGAACATGTGCCTACAGGTATAGGCAGAATTCTACCGTGGAAAATCGTTTTTCTCGACACGAAAAATTCCCACTACCTGGCACTTTAACGCAACATTAATGTTGTGAATTTCTTACGTGCGCAGATGCTGACACATCAGCCGCCGAGCAGTAAGGACTACTCAGCGGCTGGTGGAGCGGATGCGCCCGAATCCGGGGGCAGGCGTTCTAAGGAGTGCGCGGTGTGCTGACCATTTTCTACGGAACGAGGAAGCCCAGAACGTTGGTCATGAGGAAGACGATGATGCAGACGACGGCAAGGAAGGCTGCGGAGTAGCCCACGACGGCCTTGAAGATGCGGGACTCCTCGCCTTCCATCTTCACTGCGGTTGCGGCAATGGCCAGGGACTGCGGGGAAATCATCTTGCCCACAACACCACCGGAGGTGTTGGCTGCCAGCATGAGATCCGGGTTGACGCCAATACGGTCGGCGGCGGTGACCTGCAGGTTGGCAAAGAGCGCATTGGCGGAGGTATCGGAGCCTGTCACGGCGGTACCAATCCAACCCAGGACCGGGGAGAAGAGTGCGAAGATGCCACCGACGGATGCTACGAACTGACCAATGGAAATGGTCTGGCCCGAGTAGTTCATGGTGTACGCCAGCGCCAGAACCAAGATGATGGTCAGTGCGGAGAACTTCATGCGGTTGATAACTTCGCCGAACTTCGCCAGCGGCTCGGAGGCCTCCAGCGTGTAGCGGCCGTTCTCGTTAAAGGCCATGTAGATGATAGCCACGATGATGCCGGAGATGAGAAGCAAGGTGCCCGGGTTGCCCAAGACGTTGAACTTGAAGGCGGTGTCCATGGCGTTGCCGTCGGCGTCGATAATGGTGCCGTCGAGAAGCGGCCACGGGATGTTGAGCTGGATGAAACCGAAGATGGCTGGCCACGCAGTGGCTACGGCGAAGACGGCGGTGACAACCGCGTAGGGCAGCAAGGCCATCCAGATGCGGTGGCCGTTAAGATCGGACACCTCTTCCTGGGCGGGCAGCTCCATGCGCTCACGCAGGCTGTCGACGCCCTTGGGCTTCCATACACGCAGGAAGAGGAAGCCCGCGCCCAGGGAGACAATGCAGGCCACGACGTTGGTGAGCTGGTAGGCGAAGAACGTGGCGGCTGCCCACTGCGCGATGGCGAAGGACACACCAATAACTGCCGCGGCAGGGCCGGCCTCCTTGACGCCACGCATGCCGTCGAGGATGAAAAGGATGAAGAAGGGCACGACCGCAGCGATGAGCAGCACCTGCAGGGAGATCAGGCTGGCGATGTCCGCGGTCTGCTCGGCGGTACGGCCGCCGACGGAACCGGCGGTGGTGACCGGGATGCCCACAGCACCAAAGGCCACCGGGGCGGTGTTCGCAATCAACACGGTGGTGGCGGCCTTTAGGGGCTTCACACCCAGCGCCAGGATCATCGTGGCGGTAATAGCCACCGGTGCACCGAAGCCGGCGAGGGCCTCCAGCAGGCCACCGAAGCAGAAAGCAATGAGGATGGCCTGGATACGGATATCGCCATCGCCCAAGAGGTCGAAGGTCTTACGTAGGTCCTCGAAGCGGCCGGACGACACGGTTACTTCGTAGAACCAAATGGCGGTGATGATGACCCAAACGATGGGGAAGAGGCCGAAGAAGCCGCCGCGCAGTGCGGAGGACAGTGCCATATCGGCAGGCATGCCGATGCCGAAGATGGCGATGAGAAGCGCCACAAGGAGTGCGACTGCTCCCGAGGTGTGAGCGCGGGCTTTGAAGCCCAGCAGCATGATGAAGAACGCGATCAGCGGCAGGGTAGAGACCGCAGCGGTGGCTCCCACGCTGCCAGCGATGGCATCGGTGGTGATGTTGAAGGTTGACATAAAGCTCAATTCACAGTGTTTCCCGCTTTTCCTCCACGTACTGCGTGGTCACTGTGAAGTAGTGACCTGTACGGAGGAGGAGGTGCGAGGCGATGGAACGATACAGTTAGCGTGTTTAGCGTAGAACCTCACACCCTCATGTGCCGCATTATTCACCTGATGGGGGTGAGTGCGCTTGTTAACGTTTGAGCGTCCCGAGTACGCGAGCAGCCTGATCGTGCCTCCCAGCGGCAAGGACGATAGACTTTGGCCCTATGAATCCTGAAGATCTTTCCGCCCTGATCAAAGAGACCGCTGCGGCCGTCCTTACCGAGCATGAGCTGGACGCCTCCGTCCTGCCGGAGACCGTGACCGTCGAGCGCCCGCGTAACCCGGAGCACGGTGACTACGCCACGAACCTGGCCCTCCAGGTGGCCAAGAAGGCCGGTGCCCAGCCCCGCGAGCTGGCGCAGTGGTTGGCAGATGCCCTCGCCGGCAACGATGCCATCGATGAAGCCTCCATCGCAGGCCCGGGATTCCTCAACATTCGCCTTGCCGCCGCAGCGCAGGGCGCTATTGTGGCCCAGGTCCTCAACGGCGGTGCAGACTTCGGTAGCAACACCACCTACCAGGGCACGAAGATCAACCTGGAGTTCGTCTCCGCGAACCCGACTGGCCCGATCCACCTGGGTGGTACCCGCTGGGCCGCCGTGGGTGACTCGCTCGGCCGCGTGCTCGAAGCCTCCGGCGCGGAAGTTACCCGCGAGTACTACTTCAACGACCACGGCGGACAGATCGACCGCTTTGCGCGTTCGCTGGTGGCCGCCGCCAAGGGCGAACCCACCCCGGAGGACGGTTACGGCGGCGATTATATTAAGGAAATTGCGCAGGGCGTGCTCGAGCAGAACCCGGACGCCCTCGACGGTGGCGATGCCGAAGTGCAGGAAGCCTTCCGCTCGGCGGGCGTGGAGATGATGTTCGCCCAAATTAAGGAGTCCCTCCACGAGTTCGGCGTGGACTTCGACGTCTACTTCCACGAGAATTCCCTCTTCGAGTCCGGCGCGGTGGAAAAGTCCATCCAGAAGCTCAAGGACAACGGCAAGCTCTACGAGTCCGAGGGCGCATGGTGGCTGAAGTCCACCGAGTACGGCGATGACAAGGACCGCGTCGTTATTAAGTCCGATGGCAACGCTGCTTACATCGCCGGTGATATCGCCTACGTGGCCGATAAGTTCGACCGCGGACACGACCTGGCCATCTACATGCTGGGCGCGGACCATCACGGCTACATCGCTCGCTTACGTGCATCCGCCCAGGCTCTCGGGTACGACCCAGAGGCCGTCGAGGTCCTCATCGGCCAGATGGTTAACCTGGTCCGCGATGGCCAGGCGGTGAAGATGTCCAAGCGTGCGGGCACTGTCATTACCCTCGATGATCTTGTTGAAGCCATCGGCGTCGACGGTGCGCGCTACTCCCTGGTGCGCTCCTCCGTGGACTCCAGCCTGGACATCGACTTAGGCCTGTGGGCTTCCCAGTCGTCGGATAACCCGGTCTACTACGTGCAGTACGGCCACGCCCGCATTTGTTCCATCCTGCGTAAGGCAGCGGAACTGGGCTTCGACACCGCCGCGCTTGCCGACGCCCCCCTCGACCTCCTCACCCACGACAAGGAAGGCGATCTCATCCGCACTCTGGGCGAGTTCCCCGAGGTGGTGGCTACCGCAGCGACCCTGCGCGAGCCGCACCGCATCGCGCGCTACGCCGAGGAACTGGCAGCCGTCTTCCACCGCTTCTATGACCAGTGCCAGGTGCTGCCGAAGGCTGATGAAGCGACCGAGCCGATTCACTCCGCGCGCCTCGCCCTGGCCAACGCCACCCGCCAGGTCATGGCCAATGCCTTGACCATGGTGGGGGTTAGCGCACCGGAGAAGATGTAAGACGGAGAAGATGTAAGACAAGGTATCGATGACTGACTTCAATTCCCTTCCGGCCCACGTGTGGCCGCGTAACGCTGCTCGAGATTCGGATGGCGTGGTCTCGATTGGCGGCGTTTCTTTGACCGAGCTGGCTGAAGAATACGGCACTCCGCTCTACGTTTTCGATGAGCAAGACTTCCGCTCGCGCTGTAAGGATATGGCCCAAGCCTTCGGCGGCCCCGACCACGTGCACTACGCTTCCAAGGCCTTCATTACCAAGCGCATCGTGCGCTGGGTGGATGAGGAGGGGCTGTGCCTCGACGTGGCTTCCCTTAACGAAGCCAAGCTGGCGCTAGCCGCGAACTTCCCACCGGAGCGCATGACCGCGCACGGCAACAACAAGGAAGACGAATATTTGCAGCTGTGTGTGAGCGAGGGGATTGGGCATGTAGTGCTGGATAACGCGGAGGAGCTCTCGCGTCTCAACAGCATTGCCGCAGCCGCCGGACGCGTCCAGCCGGTCATGATCCGCGTCAAACCCGGTATCGACGCCCACACGCACGAATTCATCGCCACCGCCCACGAGGACCAGAAGTTCGGCATTTCCCTGTCCACCGGCGCCGCCTTTGAGGTTGCTCGCACGGTGTTGGAATCCGCCAATCTTAAGCTGGTGGGCCTGCACTGCCACGTCGGTTCCTCGGTGTTCAACGCCGATGGCTTCAAGCTGGCTGCTGAGCGCGTGCTGAGCCTGTACAAGCGCATTCACTCCGAGCTCGGCGTTGCCCTCGAAGAGCTGGACTTGGGCGGCGGCTTTGGCATTCCTTATATGGAATATGAGGAGGCCCTCGACGTCGCCACCCTGGCTAAAGACCTCCTCGACGCCGTGCAGCGCACCGCTACTGAACTCGGTATCAAGCCGCCGTTCGTGCTGGTGGAACCTGGCCGCTCTCTGGTGGGTGCCTCCGCGGTCACCGTCTACCGCGTGGGCACGGTCAAGGATGTGGAGACCGGCAAGGCGGATCTGCCGATGCGCCGCTACCTGTCCGTGGACGGCGGCATGTCGGACAATATCCGGCCGGCACTCTATGGCTCGGACTACGACGTGCGTGTGGTCAACCGTCGTACCCAGGGCGAGCCAGTGGACTCGCGTATCGTGGGCTTCCACTGTGAATCCGGTGACATTCTGGTCAATGAGCGCCGTTTCCCCTCGGATATCACCACCGGCGATCTCCTCGCCTTCGCCACCACCGGCGCCTATCAGTACATGATGGCCTCGCGCTATAACGGCGCTCTGCGCCCAGCGGTAGTCTCCGTGCGTGACGGCAAAGCTTCACTCATGCTGCGCCGGGAAACGGTGGAGGACTTGCTGGCGTTGGACGTCGATTAGCGCGGCGTTGGCACAGCTCACCGCATTTTATTCAGGATGACATGGCCGGTCGCGTGGAGTGCAGGCCATTCCGCGTAGAAATAGACAGCTCGTTCTGTATAGTGATGGGCTAGCACGTAACAACCATTCGCAATTTCAACAAAGGGACACCATGACGACGAACCGTAGCAAGAAGCCCGAAGGCGAGCCTGTAGGAATCGCACTGCTTGGCTTTGGCACCGTGGGCGCCGAGGTTTTCCGCCTCGTGCAAGAAAACGCTGATGCTTTTGCGCACCGTATCGGCGGCCCCGTGGAGATCCGCGGCGTGGCCGTGCACAACAAGAATAAATTGCGCCCGGGCGTGCCAGCGGAGTTGCTGACCGACGACGCCAAGGCGCTCGTCCTGCGCGATGATATCGACCTCGTCGTCGAGGTGATCGGCGGCATTGATTTCCCGCGCGAGCTCGTCCTCGCCGCCCTCAACGCCGGCAAGTCCGTGGTCACCGCCAACAAGGCTCTCGTGGCCGCGCACGCGGATGAGCTGGCGGAGGCTGCCGACCACGCAGACGTCGACCTTTACTTTGAGGCCGCCGTGGCCGCCGCCATCCCGGTGGTGGGCATGCTGCGCCGCTCTCTGGCCGGTGACAAGATCCAGCGCATCTCCGGAATCGTCAACGGCACCACCAACTTCATCCTGGACGCTATGGAGTCCACTGGTGCCTCCTATGAGGATGCACTGGCTGAGGCGACCCGCCTGGGCTACGCCGAGGCCGATCCCACCGCTGACGTGGAGGGCCACGACGCCGCCTCGAAGGCTGCCATCTTGGCATCCCTGGGCTTCTACACCCGCCTGACCTTCGACGATGTCTACTGCGAGGGTATTTCGAAGATCACCGCCGATGACATCACGGCCGCCAACCAGGCTGGCTACTCCATCAAGTTGCTGGCCATCTGCGAGCGCCTTGTGGATGAGGAGACCGGTGCGGAATCCGTCAACGCCCGTGTCCACCCGACGTTGGTTCCGAAGGATCACCCACTGGCTTCGGTCAGCCAGTCCTACAACGCTATCTTCGTTGAGGCAGAGGCCGCTGGCTCACTGATGTTCTACGGCAACGGCGCTGGCGGTAACCCGACCGCCTCTGCTGTGCTGGGTGATGTCATCGGCGCGGCACGCAACATCGTCCACGGCGGCCGTGCGCCGGGGGAGAATACCTACGCCAACCTGCCCATCGCTGAGTTCGGTGAGGTGGAGACCCGCTACCACGTGGACATGGAGGTGGATGACCGCACCGGCGTGCTGTCAGTCATCTCCGGTGTTTTTGCCCGCCATGGTGTTTCCCTGCGCACCGTGCGCCAGGAAGATGGCGAGGAGACCGCTCGCCTTATCGTGGTCACCCACGCGGCTAAGGAAGCGGTGCTGGAGGACATCGTCGCGGCCCTTGGCGAGCTCGATGAGGTCAAGGCCGTTCACTCCGTCATCCGCCTAGGCGTCTAAAGCTGAGGCTGTGACAATGAGCATCGATATCGAAGTTGGCACCAAAGTCACCGTCCAGGTCCCAGCCTCCTCGGCTAACCTGGGGCCGGGCTACGACACCCTCGGCATAGCGCTGAGCCTCTACGACACCGTGGAGGTAGAGGTCACTCGCTCCGGCTTGGAGGTGGAGATCTTTGGCGAGGGCGCAGATGATTTGCCCCGCGACGGCTCCCACCTGGTAGTCAAGGCCATCCGTTCAGCGCTTCAGGCTGCCGACGTCGAGGTCTCCGGCCTGCGCGTGGTGTGTACGAATAACATCCCGCAGTCCCGCGGCTTGGGCTCCTCGGCGTCTGCCGCGGTGGCTGGCGTGGCCGCAGGCAACGGCCTGGCCGGTTTCCCGCTTTCCGCGGAGCAGGTTGTCCAGCTCTCCTCGGCCTTCGAGGGACACCCGGATAACGCCGCGGCGTCCGTGCTGGGTAACGCCGTCGTCTCGTGGACCACGGTGCCTGTCGACGGCCGCTCGCTCCCGGAATACCGCGCCGCTACTCTCGACGTCCACGAATCCATCAAGGCCACGGCCCTGGTCCCAGATTTCCACGCCTCAACGCAGGCAGTGCGCCGCGTGCTTCCCTCGCACGTCACGCATGCCGACGCCGCCTTCAACGTCTCCCGCACCGCGGTCAACGTGGCAGCGCTGACCGCCTACCCAGAGCTGCTCTGGGAGGGCACCCGCGACCGCCTGCACCAGCCTTATCGCGCGGACGTGTTGCCTGTAACCGCGGAGTGGGTCAACCGCCTGCGCAACCGCGGCTACGCGGCCTACCTCTCAGGTGCGGGTCCTACCATCATGGTCCTCCACACGGAGCCCATTGAAGAGTCCATCTTGGATGAAGCCCGAGAGCAAGGCCTTCGTGTCCTCGAGCTGGAGGTCGCTGGACCGGTGAGTGTCGAGCGCGGTTAAAACCTTCGAGAGCGGTGCCGTATGGCACCGCGCTTTCTCGTAGCTAGCTCGCCGTCTTGACGTTGACCCGGCAGACCCCGTTGCCGGACTGCGGCATGAGTGTGAGGTGGAGGCGCCCGCCAGCCTCCACGGCTGCTTGCTCAAGGTAGCCATCGTGAATGGCGCAGACAAAGGGGGAGGGGCGGATACCCGCGGTGACAAACGGGCACGCGTGAAGCTCTAAGTCTGTCTCGCCCGTCTGGTTGAACCTATCGATGGATGTCACCGGATCAAAGCCCATATCGCGCATGGTGCGATACAGCGGAGCGAGAGCATCAGCCTTATTGACAGTCTTGTCGGCGGTGGCCTGTGCCCAGCGGCGACCAATCTCTCGTGCCTGCTCAGAAGCGAAGTCATCAAGCTGGTCCTTATCCGCCAGCATTTCTGCGAGGACGCTGATGAGGGACACATACTCCTCTGCCACGGAGCGATTATCAGGGATACGCACTTGGAAAATGAGGGAGGGGCGCCCGCGGCCTTGTGCTGGGGCGGTGATGACGCGGACGGCACCGGCATTCACTAGCTCGTCGAGGTGACCACGTGCGGTGTTGACGTGCATACCCATCGCGTCCGCGACGTCCGCTGCTTTCGCCCCTTGGGGATATTCCTGCAAGGCTTTGAGTACTTCTCGCTGCTTGGGGGAGAGATGAAGCGACTCGGGAAAAAGCTCCGTGGAGGAACGGGGAGTATGCGTAGACATCGGCAGATGGCTCCTTCAGACGGTTCTAGTGGGGATCCTACAACTCGGACATCCATTTTCTATAATTTTTACCGATTTTTTCGTAGGATAATGCTCACTACGTGCGCTAACTCAGAGGACTACATACGGGGATATACCGATACTGCGTCTTGATTGAGACGGCAGCGCACCGAGGCGCCCGGCGCGGGCTCGCCCGCAACCCCGCTGACACGCACGCGTTGGGGGCCGGTTTGAGCGAGCACGATGCCGCCGCCTACTGCGGCAACTGCCTGCAGGGAGAGCTCGCCAGCCGCATCTGCGTAGAGCGCGGTGGGTGGGAAGGCTACCCACGCAGATCCGTCATCCACGTCGGGGGCGGGGAGAGCAATCTCACCGGCGGTGCAGACTCCATCTGCCACGGTTCCTTCAAGAAGGTTAAGACCCGCGAGGGAGGCCACGAAGGCGTTGGGAGGCTGGGCGAGCAGGTCCTGTGCGTAGCCCTGAGCAGTGATGGAACCGCCTTCCATGACGAGGATGTCGGTGGCCAGGGCACTGATGTCGTGGAGGTTGTGCGTGACCAGCACGGTAGTGCGGTCGGGCGCGGTGACCGAGAGGAGGTGGCGCCATCGGGCGGCTGACTCGACATCCATAGCAGCGAAAGGTTCGTCGAGTACGAGGACCTCTGGGCGCGCAGCGAGCGCGCGTAGTAGTGCCACCTGGGCTGCTTGCCCGCCGGATAGTTCGCGCACGTAGTTCAAATTCTCCAGCCCGGCATGGCCCAGGAGCTCTTCTGTGCGTGCATCGTCCTTGGTCACCATGGACAGTGCTTGTCGTACCGTCGCGGTGGGCGGAAGACCGGGGTTCTGGGTGAGCATCACCACGCGGTCTGCGGAGACCGTGGCGCCCCGAAGGCGACCTGAGAGGAAACGCATGAGGGTGGTCTTACCAGCACCGTTAGGGCCCACCACGGCGGTGATTGTCCCTCCCCGGAAGGTCACGTCGTGGGGGCCCGCGACGAGGCTTACCTCTCGTGGACTCTGCACAGGTGCCGTGAGCGCGCGGAGGGACTCAGTGTTCATAGGGGAGAGCGTGCGGGCGACTGCCTCACGGTGCCGGCGGAGCAGCGAGGGCACGCCTGCTGCAGCCAGGAGGAGAACTGCCAGTGCGATGAGGATGGCAGAAAGTGCATAGGCGGTGTCGGCGCTGACCTCGCGTTCGAGGTAGATGCCGCTGGACATTGTGCGGGTGATACCAGGCATCGAGCCCGCGAAAGTGATGGTGGTGCCGAATTCACCGAGTGAACGCGCACAGGCCAAGGCGGCGCCTGTGAGGACAGCTGGGGCGATGGCGGGCGCGGTGATGTGCCGCAGAATCTCGCCTGGGCGCATGCCGACGCCACGCGCGCTCGCCACAACCTCATGATCAAGCTGGCGCAGGGCGGAATCGACGGCCACGACCACGAAGGGCAAGGTGACGAAGATATGCGCTACCACCACTCCCGCGAAGGCGAAGGCCACGCGAATCTCAGCGGCTTCGAGCAGGGGGCCCACGAGGCCGCGTCGCCCCAAAAGGGCGGTGAGGGCCAAACCACCCACCACCGGCGGCAGCGCCAGTGGCAGATAGACCACCAGCCGCACGAGGTGCGCAGTGCGGTGCAGCTGCTGTAGCCACAGTGCCAAGCAGGTTCCGAGAAGAGTGGAGAGAATCGTGGCGAGCGCAGCTGAGCTCAGCGTGATGCGAAGGAGGTCTTGAGTGGCTGGCGCGCGGAGAGTCTCCGGGAGTTGTCCCCAGGGGACGCGGAGCCCTAATGCCAGGATGGGGGCAACGATGTAGACGGCGGCGAGGGCGCCGACAGCAACTACCGCCCACGGCACGCGGGGGTGTTGTTCACGCAGATCAAGAGAGGTGTTCATTTAGTCAACCGGGGTAAAGCCATACTTTTGCCACTCGGCGTCAAAGCCATCGTCTAGAAGATCCAAGACCGCTTGTGCTTCATCGCGACGAGGTGAGGCGGCCACTACGGCGCCGAGGATTTCGTTGGGGAAGTCTTCGGCGCCATCAATGGGGATGGCTTCCACATCATCGCTGGATGTGGCGTCGGTGGCGTAGACCATACCGGCATCGGCTTCCCCGGAGGCTACTTTACCGAGGACGTTGGCGACTTGGGATTCCAGGGAATAAGGCTCCACGTTGAGCCCCTTGGCTGCAAGAATCTTCGCCGACAATGCACCGCAGGGTACTTGGGCATCACAGAGGACGAGGCGCGTGGAGGCATCAATGTCCTCGATAGTCTCCAGTCCGGCGGGGTTGCCCTTGGGCACCACCATGACCATCGTGTTGGTAGCCAGTACCTCTGGCTTGTCGACATCGCCGTGTGATACGGCTCTATCCATCGTGGCCGCAGAAGCGGTGATGAGGAGGTCGGCCGGGGCGCCGTCGTAAAGCTGCTGCACCAACCCCGAGGAACCACCGTTGTTGATAGCCAGGTCAATGTCGGTGCGCGCAGCCAAGTCATCGTTGATAAGTCGCGTTGAGGATGCTGCGAAGACCGAAAGCGGCTTATCCACTGGCTGCGCGGTGCACCCAGCAAGGCTGAGCGCGGCGGCGAGGATGGGGAGGATAAAACGGCGCATGCCCGCTTACTTTACGCGGTGCGGGTGAACTTAATGTGGACGTCCTCTGGTTCCTTCTTGAGGTACTCCAGCTCGAAGCGTTCTTCGCGCTGCTCGATTTCTGTGAGTAGCGGCAGCGGATCGTGTGGGGCAATAAGGATCATGGCTTCGCCGACGTTGAGTGTTCCCAGCGCGCCGTGGATGGCGCCGTGGCGGACGGCGTGGGGAATCTCTGAGGCGTTGAGGGTGGGGAGGCTGGTGCCCTTGGAGGAGTCGAAGATTGGCAGGTTCATGGTTGTGGTCCTTTCCGTCACACGCGGCGGTACGCGTTGCCGCTCACGATGCCAATTTACTACGATTAAAGCCGTGAAAAAAGATGTGAACCTGCTCGATGTCTCCCTTGCCGCTCGCCGGCGTTGGCACACCACAGCTTTCGCGTTGGTAGCCTTCTGGATTCTCGCGGGCATCGGGCTCACCATCGCCGGTTCCCTTGGCGCCCCGGTGGTGTGGTGGGATCTCATCCACCCCTTCACCATTGGTGCGCTCACCACCGCCATCGTGGTCTATTCCACGCACTTTACTGAGGCACTCACCCGCACCCCGGCGGCGAACTACCGCGGTGTTGCCACGCGCGTGGCCGCCATCCAGCTGGGACTGGTGCTCCTCCTTGTCGACCGCGCGGGCTATGACTGGGGCGCGCTTGCCGACGCCTCCTCCGTCCTCCTCATCCTCACCCTCACATGGCACGCGTGGGCGCTGTGGCAGAAGCTACGCGGCTCGCTGTCCGGTTCCTTCGCGCTCACCGTGCCCTTCTATCTGGCTGCGGCGGGCTTCATGGTGAGCGCGATCGGTGTTGTTCTTCTCGCCGCACACGGCGTGGGCAACTATTCATTGCTCGTCGCCGCGCACTCGCGCGGGATGGTGTGGGGCTTCGCTCTGCTCACCATCCTGGGAACCGTGGTGACCTTGCTGCCCACGCTGACCCGCACGCCGATTTCGCCCACCGCGCGTTCTCGCTGTACCCGCGCGCTCATCGTGCACTGTGCTGGGCTCGCTGTGGCCATGGGGCTAGAGGCCGCAGGGCTGACCCGCGTCGCCGGTGTAGCCCAGCTGCTTGTGGTCGTAGCGGGGGTTCTCATCATCCAGCCAGTGCTCGCGGGTGCGCTGGCCGGCAGGATGTCCACGGCGAGCATGTCCGCCATGGCGGGGCTGGTGTGGATGCTGGCCCTCTGTGCGGGCGATGCCGTTGCCAGCGCCATGGGTGCCTATCCCCGCGCAGTCACGCTGTTGCTCATGCCCGCCTTTGTCGGCGCAGGGTTATTGCAGCTGGTCACGGGGGTCCTTCACCACATGCTGCCCATCCTGGCGCGCGCCCGGCGCACCGAGCGTGCTGGCTGCATGCGCCTGGGGTTGATCAACGTGGGTGGCTTGGCCTGCCTGCTGGGGATTCCGGTGGTGCACGCTGCCGGGCTTATCATGATGGGGCTAGGCCTCATCGCTAACGTCGCGGTCCTTATTTGGGCCGTGGTTTCTACCAAAGGAGAAGTTCATGTCTAGCGCGCCTGCTCAGGCCCCCGAGACAAAGAAGTGGGCCGCATGGCTCATTATTATCCTCGCGCTCGTCGCGGTGATTGGGTTGGCGGTGATGAATTCCACGACGGCGCAGCGCGGCGCCACCTCAGCCGCGCCTGCCGACGCCACCACGATCGACGTTTCCGTCGACGGCATGTCCTTCGTCCCCAACTCCGTAGACGTTCCGGCCGGAACCCACCTCGTGGTGAACTTCACCAACACTGGCGACCAAGTCCACGACCTGAAAATTGGTTCAGCCGAAACCAATCGCGTCGACCCAGGTGACAGCGTGCAGATCGATGCCGGTATCATCACTGAATCCGTCGAAGGCTATTGCACCATTGCTGGCCACAAGATTCAGGGCATGACCTTCATGGTCAACGTCACGGATGCCCCAGCAGATGGTTCCCACATGGCCTCCGGCCACAACCACGGCGTGGTTGCCCCCGCAAATGTGCCGTCCCTTGCTGAGCGCATGGCACCGCGTGAGGATTTCGAGGCCTTCGACCCAGTCCTGAAGCCAGCGAAAGGCACAGTCCACGAGGAAACGTGGACCATGACGGAAGAAGAGGTTGAGGTCGCTCCTGGTGTGCGCCAAACGCGCTGGCTCTTCAACGGCCAAGCACCGGGCCCTACACTGCGCGGCACGGTGGGCGATACCTTCCGCATCACCATTAAGAACGAAGGTTCCATGGGCCACTCGGTGGACTTCCACGCAGGTGAGGTGACCCCAAACGAGGCCATGAAGACCATCCAGCCGGGCGAGTCCTTGACCTATGAGTTCGTGGCTCACCGCGCAGGTGCGTGGATGTATCACTGTTCCACCATGCCAATGAGCCTGCATATTGCCAATGGCATGGCCGGTGCGGTCATCATTGATCCGAAGGGCGAGGATGCGCTTTCCGACGTCGACGCGGAATACCTCCTCACCTCCGCCGAAGTTTTCCTCGCCGCAGAGGGCAGCGAGGCTGAGGGCGCGGACCCGCAGCGCGTGAGCGATGGCTCCTATGACCTCACCTCCTTTAACTACTACCCAAATCAGTACGACGACGGCCTCGCCCCGTTGCATGCGAAGGTGGGCGATACGGTGCGTATTTGGCTGGTGAATTTAGGCCCGGATCTGCCGCTGAGCTTCCACGTCGTGGGCGAGATCTTCGATACCGTCTACAAGGAAGGTGCATACCTTCTGCAGGATGCCGAGGACTCCGGTTCGCAGGCCGTTGACCTTCTCCCGGCACAGGGCGGCTTCGTGGAAATGACCTTCAACGAGCCGGGCACCTACTCCTTTGTCAACCACATCATGACTAATGCGGAAAAGGGCCAGCACGGACAGATCATCGTTGAGTAGTCTGGCGGGCCTGCCTGCGGGCGCGCAATTCGTCGACGGTATCGATGTCACGCACGGCTTCCGTTCCCGCAACGTGCACGACGTTCTCGGCTAGGCGCAGCAGACGCATGACGGGCTGATTGCGCGGATCGCCAAGCTCACCCAGGGCTTTCTGCAGCGCTTCGGTGCGCCAGAGCGCGCAGAGAGGCTGCAGGTGGCCGTCGAGAGTAGCAACGGCGACGTCAGCGTCGGAATCCTCGACGGCCGCGGCCAGCGCTGGGAGCATCTGCGGGGAATCAGGGGCGTCGACCGCCAAGACGGCCGTGGTACTGAGAGAGAGGTTGGAGAGAGCCGCGTGACCTGCCGCAATACCCGCTACCGGCCCGCCGAAGAGGGGAGACTCGCAGACCTGGGGCATGCCGAGTCGGTAGGGCGAGACCACTGCGGTGGGCATGCCGTAAGGAAGTTGGCGCACCAGGCGGTCGATGAGGCGCTCGCCGGCGAGAATGACGCTGGCTTTGTCCACACCGCCCATCCGGGTGCCGCGCCCACCGGCCAGTATGATGACGCCGCGCAAGACTAGCCCTCCTGCGCGCCGGGCAACTCACGGGACCAGTCACCGGAGCGCCCGCCGGACTTGGCGGTGATGCCGCAGCGCCGAATGTAGGCGGAGCGATCCACGCCTTTGACCATGTCAATGAGTGCTAGAGCGGCAATGTTAACGGCCGTGAGCGCTTCCATCTCCACGCCGGTGCGGTCAGCTGTGCGCACGGTGGCCTCGATGAACACATGGTCGCCGCGTAGCTCAATGTCCACGGCACAGCCATGCACACCGATGGTGTGGGCTAGTGGCAGAAGGTCCGGGACCTTCTTGGCGGCGGCAATGCCGGCCACGCGGGCCACAGCGAGGACGTCACCTTTGGGCACGCTGCCCTCGCGCAGCGCGGTGAGGACCTCCGAGGAACAGGCCACCTCACCTTGGGCGGTGGCAGTGCGCACCGTAGGGTTCTTTTCTGTCACGTCCACCATGTAGGCGGAGCCGGCGTTGTTGAGATGAGTGAACTTCATGGTGTCAGGGTTCCTTTCCTGGTGTGGGACTAACCCTAACTGACGCAAAGTTTCACCACCTGAACTCGCCGGGTTCTAGCGAGAAATCTGCGTCAGTTAGGGCCCCTTTTCGCTCAGTAGGGATAGACGTCAAGCGTGTCCCCGGCGCTGAGGGAGTCGGTGATGAGTGCGAAAGCATTCGTGCCGAGTAGGGCGCCGACGTGATGGCTGCGCATCCGGGGGCCCGGGGGTGGGGCTGCGGTGACCGTGCCGTCGAGAATGAGATGGCAGGGCTGGATGAGGGGATGTGAGGCCGTGGGGAAATCGGCCGCAGCAGTGGCGGTGAGGTGTGGCCGGTCCAGAGCGCTTTGCGGTCGGGGCAATCCAGCAAGAGTTCGCAGCAGTGGGGTGAGGTAGAGATGCGCGGAGACAAAAGCCGCGACAGGGTTGCCGGGCAGACACACGACGGGCACCTCGTTCCACAACGCGTGGCCTTGTGGCGCGCCGGGGCGCTGGTCCACGTGACCGAACCAGGGGCGTTCGCCGTGCTCGGTGAGCACATCACGTACAACGTCGAAGGCCCCGGCGGACACTCCGCCCGTGGTGACGATGAGATCGGAACCGGTGGCTCCTTGCGTAGCGCTTTCGAAGATTCCTCGCAGCTCATTTGGATCATCGCCGCAGCACAGCCGGGTGATGTCGCAGGTTCCGGTGGCGTGAAGGATGGCCTCGAGCATGGGGCCGTTGGAATCGGGCAGTTGGCCGTTAAGAAGCTCCTCGCCGGTGGCAATGACAGTGATGCGCGGGACGCGGTAGAGCTCGGCGGAAGTGATGCCGGAGGATAAAAGGGTAGCGAGGAGCGGGGCATCGATGAAACTGGAGGATTGGGTAATCTCCTCACCGCACGCGATATGGGAGCCGCGGCGGCGAATGTGGGACCGGGCAGGCACGCGATGGATGGTGATAGTCTCCGGAAGCGGGCCGGGGCCAGGGGAGATGTCCGTATCTTCGACGGGGATGACCAGTCCGTCAAAGCCCTCAGGGATTGCCCCACCCGTCATGATGCGCACGGCTGTGCCAGGCTCCGGAGTGCGCGGCGCAGCACCAGCGGGTACGTCACCGACGACCTTGAGCGTGCACGGCTTATCCAAGGGTGGGGTAAGAAAACCATCCATCGCGGAATTGTCCTGCGGTGGGATAGCACGGCGGGCGGTGACAGTCTGAGCGAGCACTCGTCCTGCGTGCACGGAGCTTTGTTCCGTCGACACGGGGCGGATAAGGGTATGCAGGCGTGAGAAGTAGTCCTCGATACTCGTGCCAGGCATTGTCATTGCACCTAATCTAGCCGCCGATGGCGGACATGGGGCGATCGGGCTGGAGGAAACCTTCGTCATTGACTCCATGGCCTGGCAGCTTGCGCCACATCTCCCCGGCCCATGCTGCCGCGAGCTCGTCGTCGCTGGCGCCGGCACGCATCAGATCCCGCAGGGACGTCTCCGAATTTCCAAACAGGCAATTGCGCACCGCGCCATCGGTAGTCAGGCGCGTGCGGTCGCAATTGCCGCAGAAGGGGCGGGTAACCGAAGCAATGACGCCGATGCGCCCTGGTGGAGTGGAGCCATCGCGGGCGGTAGCCTCCCACAGCGCGGCAGGGGCCGAGCCGCGGGGTTCTTCTGCTGGTGTGAGCTCGAACTCCTCGCGCAGGCGAGCGAGAATCTCCTCGGCTGTGACCATGCGGGAGCGTTCCCACTCCTCACGAGGGCCTAGGGGCATTTGCTCAATAAAGCGCAGTTCAGCACCGCGCTCCAGACTAAAGCGAGCCAGCGAAACGATGGCGGATTCATTAATTCCCGGCATGATAACGGCATTGATTTTTACCGGGGCCATATCGGCGGCAAGGGCAGCGTCGATGGAGGCAAGCACGTCCGGCAGGCGGTCGCGCCGTGTAAGCCGAGCGTAAAGCTCGCGGTCAAGGGTATCGAGGGAAATGTTGACGCGGTCCAGCCCGGCGCGCTGGAGCCCTTCAAGCCGCTTGTCCAACCCTAAACCGTTGGTGGTCAGCGCAGTGGAGGGAGCGATACCCTCATCGGTACGCAGAGCGGTAGTAGCGGCGATGATGTCCTCCAAGGAGTTACGCAGGAGTGGTTCACCGCCGGTGAAACGTACCTGGCGGATGCCGAGCTTCTCCACGGCGAGGCGAATGAGGCGGATGGTTTCGTCGTCGCTAAGCGTCTGTTCGGTCGGCATCCACTCAAAGCCCTCGGCCGGCATGCAATAGGTGCAGCGTAGATTGCAGCGGTCCGTCAAAGACACACGCAGGTCGCGGGCCTGGCGGCCGTAGCGGTCAAGGAGCGCGCGGTGGCCATCAGGGCTAGGCCCCGGCACGTCAGCGGGAAGGCTGGCCGCGCCGGGGATGCGGGGCAGGGGCAGTGGGGTGGTGTCGGACATTGCTCGCTACTGTAGCCCGAAGTCCGCTGAATTAATAGGCAGCGGGATTACTCCTCGGCGTCGAGGCGCTGAGATTCACCCGGGCCCTTAAGACGGATAATGTTGTAGTCACCTTCAGCCAGGTGAGCACGCAGGTCCTTCTTATCGAACTTACCCACTGAGGTCTTATCGATGGACTTCACAAAGGTCCAGTACTCCGGAAGCATCCAGGAGGGCAGCTCTGAGCGCATAGCATCGCGCAGACGCTCGGCGGTCTCAATGGTGGGGGAAATCCCCGCTGCCAGCACCGTGACGGCAAGCGGGCGCTCGACCCATTGTTTATCCGGGTAGCCAATAACGGCGCATTCGAGCACCAACGGGTTGGCCATGATGAGGTTTTCTAGCTGCACGGAATAGATCCACTCGCCACCAGAGCGGATGACGTCACGGGCGCGGTCCTCCACGGTGAGGAAGCCCTCCTCGTTGACGAAGCCGACATCACCGGTGCGCAGCCATCCATCCGCAGTGAACTTGGACTCGGCATCCTCCACGTCCTTGCCGCGGAACTCGTGGGCGGCACCGCCGACTTCGGAGGTGGGCGAGTGATAGTAGGAACCAGTAACGAGGTTGCCGCGCACCTGAATCTCGCCGGCGTTGCGGTCGGTGGTGTTGACCACGTGGCCATCATTGACCACGCGGTATTCCAGGGAGGAAGGGAAGCGGCCCTGGGAAATGCGGTAGGCCCAGCGCGCTTCGCCGGAAGCACCTGAAGGCGGGCGTGCGACGGTTCCTACGGTGGTGGTCTCCGCCATGCCCCAGACGTGTACGACGTCGACGCCGTAGCGCTCTTCCCACATCTTGATGAGCTGCGGCGGCACAGGCGAGCCACCGGCAAAAATCTCGGTCAGCGTCATACGCTCTGGCGGGTTCTTGAGGTAGTGCACAAAGAGCTGAATCCAAATGGTGGGCACGCCATGCGCCACGCGCGGGGAGGTCGCAGCGATGATTTTGGCCAGGGTGGCGGGGGAGACGTCGGCGTCGGGAAGCACCAGCGGCGTGCCCGTCATCCATGCCGCAAAAGGAACGCCCCAGCTCAGCACGTGATAGATGGGAATGCAGCACAGGAAGGTCTCTCCATGCGTCACACACAGTGAATCGGAAGCACGCAGTTGCATGCCCTCGAGATACAGCGCGCGGTGCGAGTAGAGCACGCCTTTGGGCGCGCCGGTGGTACCGGTGGAATAACACAGGGCGGCCGCGGTGTGCTCATCCAAGGTGGGCCAGTCGTAGACCGTCGAGCGGCCATCGAGCAGCTCCTCGTAGCTGTAGACTTCGATGCCTTGGGGCATGGGAACAGTAAGCTTATCGACGTCCGTAAAGACCACCGCGCGTACGCACTCCACGCCCCTGAGGACGTTCGCGAGCTGCTGGCCAAGGCGCCCATCGGCAACAATAACCTGTACTTCCGCATGGTTGACGATGTGCCGAATCTGGTCATTCATCAGCTGCTTGTTGAGCGGGGTAAACACCGCGCCTTTGCAGGCAGTACCGAAGAGGACTTCGAGGTGCTCCGCGCAATTCCACATGAAGGACCCCACGCGCTCATCCCCGGTGACCCCCAGCGTGTCATGCAGTGCATGCGCGAAAGCGGCAGCGCGTGCGCCGATGTCGGCGAAGGTGGTTTCCTCGCGCTCATTGCCCGGATCGTCACTATGCCACGTGATGACTTGGGTTTGGCCGTGGACGGAGGAACCGTACTCCAGGATGCGCGTCAGGGACAGGGGGATATCCTGCATGGTGGAGAGCATGCGTACCACTTTAGCCGTGTCAGTGTGAGCGCGGTGGAAGGATGCGGTATAGTTATCCACGACTGGCGGGGAGGCCTTCCCCGCACCTTCCGAGCATCCTCCACGGTGTGCACTCGTAAGACTGCGCACGACGGTGAAGGGGAGTAGAGATACGCTCGCAGTCGCCTCTTAATACATCTCCCATCAGTGACCCACGGCTTTAGTTCTTTTCCGCGCCGCGGGGGCGCGTCTACGAGGGGAGAGCCACACAAACCCACCGCCCACGGGGATCGCGGTTGCGTGAACTCGCTGGTGGCGGCGGACCACTTCAATTACACACTGGCTTCCAACGCCCCACGCGTGGGCTGTACCGCTCGAATGCGGCCTGGCCATGTTGGTGCTCGTTGGTGAAGCGACGAAAGGATATCCGTGAGCGATACGGACAAGACCGCAGCACAGGACTTGGCGTCCCTGAAGCTGCCGGAACTGCGCAAGCTTGCAGCGGAGCGCGGACTTCGCGGCGTCTCCGGACTGCGCAAGGGGGACCTCATTACTGCTCTGACCACCGGCCAGGTTCCGGTGCGTGCCGCGAAGGAAGCCTCTAAGGCTGCCGACGCCCCGAAGGCTCCGAAGGCAGAGGACAAGACCGAGGAGAAGGCCTCCGCGCCGCGCCGCGCAGCGCGCAAGGCTTCCCGCCCGGCTGGCTCCGCCGAGGAGAAGAACCATGATGCCCCGAAGGGCGCGAAGAGCAACCCTGAACAGAGCTCCGATCAGGGCTCTGAGCAGGGTGACAACGACGCGGACAAGGGCGGCAAGAACGATGAGCAGCGCTACGAGTCGCGCTCCCAAGCGCGCCGCGCCCGCCGCAATCGTGCCCGCCGCCAGGAGCGCGAGGCGCGCGAAGAGGCTAAGGCTTCCGGTCACGATGACCAGGACAACAATGGCCAGGACAAGGGCAACTCTGGCAACCAGGGCGGCAAGAATGACGCCAACCACGACGGCCAGGGCAAGTCGGAGGACAACCAGGGCCGCCACGACAATGGTGGCGGCAACAACAACGGTGGTAACAATAACGGCGGCAACAACCGTCGTGACAACAACAACCGCCACGATGATGACAACAACCATGGCGGTGGCGGACGTCGCAACCGCCGCAACCGCCGTAACCGCCGCGGCCGTGACCGCGATGGCGGCGGCAATGGCGGTAACGACCTGCAGATCCGCGAGGGCGATGAAGTGCAGATCGTTGGCGGCATCCTGGAGGTTGTGGACAACAACGTGGCCTTCCTGCGCACCTCGGGTTACCGCGCAGCGATCTCCGATGTCTTTGTCAACAACAACCTCGTGCGCCGCCTGGGCCTGCGCTCCGGTGATGCGCTCACGGGCAAGGTCAAGGTTTCCGGCCCGACCCACACCCACGGCAACGGCCGCAACCGCCGCAAGTACAACCAGCTGGTGGAAGTCGATACCGTCAATGGTCTCGATCCGTCGAGCGCCAAGGAGCGTCCGGACTTCGCCAAGCTCACCCCGCTCTACCCGAACCAGCGTCTGCGCCTAGAGACGGATCCAAAGATCCTCACCACCCGCGTCATTGACCTCATCATGCCGATTGGTAAAGGTCAGCGCGCGCTCATCGTCTCCCCGCCGAAGGCCGGTAAGACGACGATTCTGCAGAACATCGCCAACGCGATTGCTGCCAATAACCCGGAGTGCTACCTCATGGTCGTTCTCGTTGACGAGCGCCCTGAAGAGGTCACCGACATGCAGCGCAGCGTCAAGGGTGAGGTCATTGCCTCTACCTTCGACCGCCCGCCGTCAGAGCACACCTCCGTGGCAGAGCTGGCCATCGAGCGCGCCAAGCGCCTGGTGGAGCAGGGCAAGGATGTCGTCGTCCTGCTCGATTCCATTACTCGCCTGGGCCGTGCCTACAACAACTCCTCGCCGGCCTCCGGCCGCATCCTCTCCGGTGGTGTGGACTCCAACGCTCTCTACCCGCCGAAGCGTTTCCTCGGTGCTGCCCGCAACATCGAAAACGGCGGCTCGCTGACCATCATCGCTACCGCGATGGTGGAGACCGGCTCTACCGGTGACACCGTCATCTTCGAGGAGTTCAAGGGCACCGGTAACGCTGAGCTCAAGCTGGACCGCGCTATCTCTGAGCGCCGCATCTTCCCGGCAGTGGACGTCAACCCGTCCGGCACCCGCAAGGACGAGCTCTTGCTCGTCCCGGAGGAAGCACGCATCATGACCAAACTGCGCCGTATCCTCTCTGGCCTGGACTCCTTCGCCGCCATTGACCTGCTCATTAAGCAGCTCAAGAAGACCCGCTCCAACGGTGAGTTCCTCATGCAGGTGGCGTCCTCTGCGCCCATGGCGGCAGACACCGACGAGGAGGACTACAAGTAATGTCGAACCAGGTTTCCCTCGTTGACGATATTGTCTCCGAGTACCAGGGCATCGAAATGCAGATGGCTGACCCGGAGGTAGCCGGTGATCAGTCCCAGTTCCGCAAGCTCTCCAAGCGCTATGCCGAGCTGCGCCCCATCGTCGCCGTCAACGACGAGCTGGTGCAGGCTCGCCAGGACCTGGCCGATGCCAAGGAGATGGCCTACGAGGACCACGAGTTTCAGCCCGAGGTAGACCGCCTCGAGCCGCTTGTCGTGGAGCTGGAAGAAAAGCTCGCAGACCTGCTTGCACCGCGCGATGAGCAGGACTCCGAGGACATCATCATGGAGATCAAGGCTGGTGCCGGTGGTGAAGAGGCAGCCCTCTTTGCCGGCGATTTGGCCCGCATGTATGAGCGCTTTGCCGATAAGGCCGGTTTCCAGTGGGAGGTTCTGGGCCTTAACGAGTCGGATCTGGGCGGCGTGAAGGATATGTCCATCTCCTTCAAGTCCAAGACCCCGTCCCGCGACGGCGCCTGGAGCGTGTTCAAGTTTGAGGGCGGCGTGCACCGCGTGCAGCGTATCCCGGTAACGGAGTCCCAGGGGCGCATCCAGACCTCGGCTGCCGGCGTTCTGGTTTACCCGGAGCCGGAAGAGGTGGAGGCCGTCAACATTGATGACAAGGACATCCGCGTCGACGTGTACCGTTCCTCCGGTAAGGGCGGTCAGGGTGTTAACACCACTGACTCCGCCGTGCGTATTACCCACCTGCCGACTGGCCTGGTGGTGACGTGTCAGAAGGAGCGTTCCCAAATTCAGAACAAGGCGCGTGCCCTGCAAGTGCTGCAGGCTCGCCTCGACCAGATGGAACGCGAAGCCCGCGAGGCCGAAGCCGGCGAGCAGCGCGCCTCCCAGGTGCGCACTATGGACCGCTCTGAGCGCATCCGCACCTATAACTGGCCGGAGAACCGTATTACCGATCACCGCATCGGTTACAAGGCCAACAACCTAGACGCGGTGCTCAACGGCGATATGCACGAACTTATTGAGGCCCTCCAGGCCCAGGAGCGTGCTGAGCGCCTTGAGGCCGAGGGCTAGAGCATAAGGCTAGGACGAGATACGGTGACGTTTCACACCTATCAGGAGGCGCTCCGCGATGCCGCGGGGCGCCTTCGCGCTGCCGGCGTCCCCTCACCCGAGTGGGACGCACGCTTGCTTGCCGCGCACCTTATCCACTGCGGCCACATGGACATCCCCATGGATCAGGCGCCCATCCCCGGGTTTGATGTGGCCTATGGGGCGTTGGTGAGGCGTCGTGAAGCGCGCGAGCCCCTCCAACACATCCTGGGCCACGCGTGGTTCGGCCCGCTCGAACTCGAAGTGGGACCTGGCGTGTTCATTCCGCGTCCAGAGACGGAGGTCCTTGCCGACTATGCCGTCGGAATTCTTAAGAATTCCGACGCAGAGGATAGTCGCGTCGTTGACCTGTGTACGGGGTCCGGGGCGCTGGCGCTCTACGTAGCGCACTACTTGCCGCGGGCACAGGTGTGGGGCGTGGAGCTTTCCGACGCCTCCCTGGCCTACGCCCAGCGCAACGCCGCACGTTATGCCCCTGAACTTCAGTTGGTCCAAGGTGATGTGACAGACCCGCAGGTCCTTTCCGAGTTGGATGGCACCGTGGACCTCGTGCTCACCAATCCTCCCTACGTGCCCGAAACCCCGGACCTAGAGCCGGAGGTGTACCAGGACCCCCACGAGGCCGTCTTTGGAGGGGTGGACGGGATGGACACCATCACCGCCATGATTCCCACCATCGCGCGCCTATTGCGCCCAGGCGGGAGAGTAGGCCTTGAGCACGATGATGAGACTTCCCACCAGGTCCAGGAAGCATTCCGCGCGCATGGCGGATTCGAGCAAGTAGACATACTTCGTGACCTCACTGGCACCGCGCGGTTTGTGACGGCAGTGCGGGGAGTACAGTAGATTGGTCAAGGATTGGCCAACCAGCCGACGCTACATGAGCGTGGCATAAAGGAGAATCATACCGATGCAGGGACAGATTTTTAACTGCGCGGATGCAGCCGAGCGCGAAGAAGGCATGGAGCTTGCAGTCAAGGCCGCTAAGTCTGGGCGTCTCGTGGTCATGCCTACCGATACCCTCTACGGGCTGGGCTGTGATGCCTTCGATAATGACGCTGTGGCCAGTCTCCTCGCCACCAAACATCGCGGGCCCGATATGCCCGTACCGGTGCTGGTGGGTTCGTGGGATACTGTCAAAGGCCTCGTGGCACGGTTGGATGATACCGCCCAGAACCTCATCGAGGCGTTCTGGCCGGGAGGGCTGTCGATCGTCGTCGAGCAGGCGCCGTCGCTGCCGTGGAACCTGGGGGATACGCGTGGCACGGTGATGCTGCGTATGCCGCTTCACCCCATCGCCATTGAGCTGCTGCGCGAGGTCGGCCCCATGGCTGTCTCCTCAGCGAATATCTCCGGCCACCAGCCGCCGACGACCGCCATCGCTGCTAAGCAACAGCTGGGCAAAGCGGTGACGGTGTACCTCGATGGTGGGGAAGCAGAGATTGGCAAGCCGTCGACGATCATCGACCTTTCCGGGCCACACCCATACCTTCTGCGTGAGGGAGCGCTAACTGCCGAAGAGATCGCTGAGGTCATTGGCGTGACCCCAGAATCCCTGCGCACCCGCCCGAGCACACAGAGCTAAGGAGCGCGCACCGTGGCAGGAACAGGCGTGCCGCTGCGCGAATTGGCCTTGGTCATCTTTGTTGCGGCTGCATTTACGTATCTCAGCACCGGTCTGGTGCGTACTTTTCTCGTGCGCACGGGCCGGGTAGCGGAGATTCGCCTGCGTGATAGTCACTCGCAACCCACACCGCAGTTGGGTGGCGTGGCCATGTTTACTGGCTTTGCCGCGGCAGTCTATCTCGCAGGCCAGCTTCCAGCCTTGACTCGCGGCTTTATGCCCGTGACACCCGAGATGAATGCCGTGCTCTGGTCGGCTGCGGCCATTGTGCTGGTCGGAGTGGTTGATGACCTCATAGAGCTGAGTGCGATAGTTAAACTTGTGGGCCAGCTGGTCGCCGCTGCGCTCATGAGCGGTTTAGGCCTGACGTGGACATTGCTCTTCCTGCCATTTGGTGATGGGACCACGGTTATCCTCGACCAAGTCCAGAGCACACTCTTGACTGTGTTCTTTACGGTGCTACTCATCAACGCCATCAATTTCGTTGACGGCCTGGACGGTTTGGCTGCGGGCCTCGGCATGATTGCTGGTGGCGCCATCCTCATCTTTTCGCTCACAGTGCTCCATGACCAAGGCGGGGCAGTCTCGGCGTATCCGCCGGCGATTATTGCTGCCGCGCTCGTGGGAATGTGTGCCGGCTTCTTGCCGCATAATTTCGAGCCCTCGCGCATCTTTATGGGTGATAGCGGTGCGATGCTCATTGGCTTGCTGCTGGCGGCTGCATCCACCTCGGCTTCGGGCAAAATCAACATGTCGCTGTATGGGACGGTGGACATGGTAGCGCTTATGTCCCCGGTGATTGTGGTCATCGCGGCGGTCTTTGTTCCAGTACTGGACCTTGTCTGGGCGGTTATTCGCCGCGTTTCCCAAGGGCGCTCGCCTTTCGCGGCGGACAAGGCGCATATCCACCACCGCTTGCTGTCATTGGGCCACACACACCGCCGTACGGTGCTCGTGCTGTACTTGTGGGTCTCAGCGGTGGCCTTTGGTGCGGTGTCTTTTTCCATCGTTCCCGCGCCCGTTGCGGTGGCACTAGCCGTGCTTGCCCTTGTCGTTGCCTTCGTCGTGACCCTCATTCCGCTTCGTCAGGGCAAGATTGGGCGCAAGTCTCGTCCCACGAGCGTGGTGCTCGAAACGGATCCCTCCTGAGGTAGGGTTAGGGGCTGTGACTGAATCAACGAGCTCTGACCAGCTATCGCCTTACGACGATCATCGCCGCCCGCTGAAACGCGCACTGCGCTTGGGTGCGATGGGCCTCGTGGTGGTGACCTTTGCCTCCCTCGCTATTTGGGGCGGTGTCCGTGGCACGCCGGGCCTTCTGGGCGTTCTGGTTGGCGCAGCCATCGGCGGAGGCTTCGTGCTCTTTACGGCCGCTTCGGTGCTGCTGACTGCTCGTACGACGCCGTCCACGACCATGGCTGTGGTCCTTGGCGGATGGCTGCTCAAGGTGGTCATCCTCATTATGGTCCTGCTGCTCATTAAGGACTTGGAGTTCTACGACACTATGGCGCTTTTCGTCACCGTCATCTGTGCACTGGCGGTTACGCTCGGCACTGAGGTATGGGGAGTAGTGACCTCCAACGTGACGTACGTGTCGTAGCGTAGCGGGGAGAGATTCTTCCCAAGTACCATGTCTGCCGCCCTTGCTGGACACCCCAGGAGGGTGGCTTTTGCATGTAGTGATGTGGCATTGCTGACACCCGGAGTTACCCCCGTCAAGGTGGGCAAATAGGGGTATGTGACCAAGTCCACTGACTGGGGTTTGGGCAGAATGTAGGCGTTTTAGGTCTATCCGTGAGGGTGGGGTAGCGAGTTGCTTGAGGCACGGTGCCCCCACGTGCGAAAACTTGTCATCAAACTGATACCATTCACTTCGGGTTACCGCGGGTTAGTGTCATGCTAGCCCGATACAGTGCGGTTTATCCTTGTCTTGTTCACGCTGATGTGCGACGGAGTCCGTGATCAAGGCAAAGAGCTGAAGACGTCCATCGCACCACATAGCCTTCGACAAGCTGTGTGGCCCGAACACGGGAGAGAACGCTGAGCGTTACAACATTGGCCATGAAGGGTAGCTTTCACGCACCCGAACTGGATCCAGAATTTTTCCCGGGGCACGTAACCGATGACGGTGAAGTCGTCGACCTTTTGTTTGCTGACTTCGCCAACGGTTGGTTCGCTTTGGATCGCATCATGCTGGTTCGCCTGTTCATGGCAGCCATCCTGGTGCTCCTTTTTGTTGTCGCCTTTAAGAACCCCAAGCTGGTTCCTAAAGGATTGCAGAACGTAGGCGAGCATGCGATTGACTTCGTGCGAATTCACATCGCAGAAGACATATTGGGCAAGAAGGAAGGACGCCGTTTCCTTCCGATTTTGGCCTCTATCTTCTTCGGCGTTTTGTTCTGGAACGTAGCAACTATTGTTCCGGGCCTGAACATCTCTCCGAACGCCCGTATTGGTATGCCGATCGTGTTGGCCATCGTGGCGTACATCGCCATGATCTACGCCGGCGCGAAGCGCTTCGGTTTCGGCAAGTTCATCAAGTCCTCGGTGGTTATTCCTAACCTTCCACCGGCGCTGCACGTCCTTGTTGTGCCGATTGAGGCATTCTCTACGTTCGTTATGCGCCCAGTCACGCTGGCACTTCGTCTGATGGCGAACTTCCTGGCTGGTCACCTCATTTTGGTCCTGTTGTACTCGGCAACGAACTTCTTCTTCTTCCAGTTCAACGCCTGGACCGCATTGAGTGGCCTGACGCTGGTCGCAGCGGTTCTGTTCACGATTTACGAGATTATCGTCATCTTCCTGCAGGCATACATCTTTGCCCTGCTGACGGCGGTATACATCGAACTGTCGCTGCATGCAGACTCGCACTAACAACAACGCGAACCTCGCGGTTAACTAAATATCCCCAGAATCCATCCTCACTGCTTCCTGCGGAACAGTCCGCAGGAGAAACATTGAAAGGGAACGACTTTCATCATGAACGAAATCATTCTTGCTCAGGACGCTGCTGAGTCCACCATCACCGGTCTCGGCGCCATCGGCTACGGCATCGCAACCATCGGCCCGGGTCTGGGCATCGGTATCCTCGTCGGCAAGACCGTCGAGGGCATGGCTCGCCAGCCGGAGATGGCTGGTCAGCTGCGTACCACCATGTTCCTGGGTATCGCCTTCGTTGAGGCCCTCGCCCTCATCGGCCTCGTTGCAGGCTTCCTGTTCTAAAGAGCGCTTTACACAAGTAAATCGAACTTTAAGAACGGAGCCCCATGAACAACGTCATTTACTACCTTGCAGCGGAAGGAAGTGAGCACCTGCCGCTGGAGAGCGGCAACTCCATCCTTTCGCCCAAGATGTACGACTTGGTCTGGTCTCTCATTCCGTTCGCCGTCATCCTGCTGATTTTCTGGAAGTTTGTTCTTCCGGCTTACAGCAAGATGTTGCAGGAGCGTGAAGACCGGATCGAGGGTGGCCTTAAGCGTGCGGAGGCTCAGCAGGCCGAAGCAAAGGCCGCTTTGGAAAAGTACAACGCTCAGCTCGCTGACGCTCGAGCAGAGGCTGCTGAGATCCGTGAGCAGGCGCGTGAGCGCGGCAAGCTGATCGAGGCAGAGGCTAAGGAAGCTGCAGAAGAAGAGTCTCGTCGCATTCTTGCGGCTGGCGAGAAGCAGCTGGAAGCTTCCCGCGCACAGGTCGTGTCTGAGCTGCGTTCCGACATCGGACAGAACTCCATCAACTTGGCAGAGAAGCTTCTTGGCGGCGAACTTTCCGACGCCACGAAGCAGTCCTCCACCATTGATAGCTTCCTGTCCGAGCTCGACACTGTGGCACCGGCCGGAAAGTAGGCAACGATGAAGGCAGCTAGCCGCGAAGCACTCGCTACCGTTGAGTCCAAGCTGGATGGTTTTCTCTCCGGCGACAACTCGGTAGCTACTGCTACCCAGGCAGGCCAGGACCTCTTCGAGGTTGTCCGCGTCCTCGACGGTGACCGCGAACTGCGCGTTGCCCTGACCGATGATGCGGCCTCCTCTGAGGAGCGTAAGTCCCTGGTCCAGAAGCTTTTCGGCGGCAAGATTTCTCCGGTAGCACAGCAGGTGCTCGAGGAAGCCGCCGCCGCACAGTGGTCCTCCCCGCGTGATATCGCCCGTGGCCTCGTGAAGCTTGGCCGCCGCGCTCTTCTGCGTGGCGCTGAGTCCGAGGGCAAGCTGGGCCAGGTAGAAGACGAGCTCTTCTCCCTGTCGCGCGTGCTTGACCGCGAAGGCGAACTGACCCAGCTGCTTTCAGACCGTACTGCGACGTCCGACCGCAAGGTTGGACTGCTGGCAAGCGTGCTCTACGGCAAGGTCACTATGGTCACTGAGGCGCTCGCGCTGCAGGCCATTGGCCGCCCGGAGCAGAACCCGATTGATGATATTGCCGCACTGGCAGACTCCGCAGCTGAGCTGCAGGGCCGCTCCATTGCGCGCGTGACGTCGGCGGGTGAGCTAAACGATAGCCAGCGGGCAGCACTCGCTGAAAAGCTGGGCAAAATTTATGGTCGTGCGATGTCCATCCACTCTGAGGTTGACACCAGCCTCCTCGGTGGTATGACCATCCGCGTTGGCGACGAAGTCATTGATGGCTCGACGGCAGGCAAGATTTCCCGCCTTCGTGCTGTGATGGCATAAGCCGAAACGACAGAAACGAATAAGTAATTGCTGGAAGATACTACCGAGAGCAGGAAGAACATGGCGGAGCTGACGATCTCCTCCGACGAGATCCGTAGCGCGATTGCGAACTACACCTCGAGCTACTCCGCGGAGGCCTCCCGTGAGGAGGTCGGCGTGGTCATTTCGGCAGCTGACGGTATTGCGCAGGTTTCGGGCCTGCCGTCCGTCATGGCGAATGAGCTGCTCGAGTTCCCAGGCGGCGTCATTGGCGTCGCTCAGAACCTTGACACCAACTCCATCGGTGTCGTGGTCTTGGGCAACTTCGAGTCCCTTAAGGAAGGCGACGAGGTCAAGAGGACCGGCGAAGTCCTCTCTATCCCTGTGGGCGAGGAATTCCTCGGCCGCGTTATCAACCCCCTGGGCCAGCCGATTGACGGCATGGGCCCGATCACCGCTGAAGAGGACCGCGTCCTCGAGCTGCAGGCACCGTCCGTGCTGCAGCGCCAGCCGGTGGAAGAGCCGATGCAGACCGGCATCAAGGCAATTGACGCCATGACCCCGATTGGTCGTGGTCAGCGTCAGTTGATCATTGGTGACCGTAAGACGGGTAAGACCGCTGTCTGTATCGACACCATCCTGAACCAGAAGGCTAACTGGGAGTCTGGCGACAAGAACAAGCAGGTCCGCTGCATCTACGTCGCCATCGGCCAGAAGGGCTCCACCATTGCTGGTGTGCGCCACACCCTGGAGCAGCACGGCGCACTGGAGTACACCACCATCGTGGCTGCTCCGGCATCCGACGCCGCCGGCTTCAAGTGGTTGGCACCGTTCTCCGGTGCAGCTCTGGGTCAGCACTGGATGTACCAGGGCAACCACGTCCTGATCATTTACGATGATCTGACCAAGCAGGCTGAGGCCTACCGTGCGATTTCCCTTCTGCTGCGCCGCCCGCCGGGCCGCGAGGCATACCCGGGTGACGTCTTCTACCTGCACTCCCGTCTGCTGGAGCGTGCTGCAAAGCTCTCCGACGACATGGGTGCAGGTTCCATGACCGCACTGCCGATCATTGAGACGAAGGCGAACGACGTCTCCGCCTTCATCCCGACCAACGTTATTTCCATTACCGACGGCCAGGTCTTCCTGGAGTCCGACCTGTTCAACCAGGGCGTCCGTCCGGCAATTAACGTCGGTGTGTCCGTCTCCCGTGTTGGTGGTGCAGCACAGACCAAGGGCATGAAGAAGGTTGCCGGTAACCTCCGTCTTGAGCTGGCTGCCTACCGTGACCTGCAGGCCTTCGCTGCCTTCGCGTCCGACCTTGACTCTGCGTCCAAAGCTCAGCTGGAGCGCGGTGAGCGCCTCGTTGAGCTGCTCAAGCAGTCCGAGTCATCCCCGCAGCCTGTCGAGTACCAGATGGTCTCCATCTTCCTCGCAGACCAGGGCATCTTCGACGTCGTTCCCGTCGAGGACGTACGCCGCTTCGAGAAGGAGCTGCACGATCACCTCAACTCTGCAACCCCGCAGGTGTTCGAGCAGATTCAGGGTGGCACCGCTCTGACCGACGAGTCCAAGGACGCACTTGTTGCTGCAGCCAAGGACTTCACTCCGTCCTTCCGCACCTCTGAGGGCCACAACCTGGGCACTGAGGCTCCGGTGGATCCGCTCGACGCTGAGGAGATCAACAAGTCCGAGCTCAGCGTCTCCCGCAAGACGGCCAAGTAGAGTTTCGCACGCTCTAAGAATTAACCGTCTAGAAAGAGAAGGGAGGAGCGAAAACCATGGCTAATCTTCGTGAACTGCGCGACCGCATCAGGTCCGTCAATTCCACTAAGAAGATCACCAAGGCACAGGAGCTCATTGCTACCTCGCGCATTACCAAGGCTCAGGCCAGGGTCGAGGCGTCGCAGCCTTATGCGCACGAGCTGTCCAACGTGTTGAACAAGCTCGCCGCGCACACAAACCTGGATCACCCGATGCTCCGTGAGCGTGAAGATGGCAAGGTTGCCGCCATTCTCGTGGTCTCTTCTGACCGCGGTATGTGCGGTGGCTACAACAACAACGTCTTCAAGAAGGTGGCCGAGCTCGAAGCTTTGCTGAAGAGCGAAGGTTACGAGACCGTCCGCTACGTCACGGGTAACAAGGGCGTTGGCTTCTACAAGTTCCGTGAAGCCGAGGTCGCAGGCAGCTGGACCGGATTCTCGCAGGATCCGACCTGGAAGGCGACGCATGACGTGCGCCGCCACATCATCGACGGCTTCATTGCCGGTTCGAAGGGCCAGGCTAAGACTCGTGCGGGCATCAATCTCGAGGGCGAGACTGTTCGCGGTTTCGACCAGGTACACGTTGTGTACACCGAGTTTGAGTCCATGCTGACCCAGACGGCGCGTGTGCAGCAGCTGCTGCCGGTGGTACCGGTTATTGAGGAAGAGGACTTCGACATGGGCGAGTCCGCGCTTTCCGACTCCGCGTCGGTCAATCAGGTCACCCCTGATTACGACTTCGAGCCGGATGCGGACACCCTCATGGAAGCACTGCTCCCGCAGTACGTGTCCCGTCTCCTGTTTGCGATGTTCTTGGAGGCTTCAGCCTCCGAGTCCGCCGCACGCCGTACCGCAATGAAGTCTGCAACTGATAACGCGACCGAGCTGGTCAAGGACCTCTCCCGCGTTGCCAACCAGGCACGTCAGGCGCAGATTACCCAAGAAATCACAGAGATCGTCGGTGGCGCTGGGGCGCTCGCCGAAAGCGCAGAAAGTGACTAGATTATGACTACAGCTCTGCAAGAGCAGAACACACAGTCGTCGGCTACCGCCGGCCGTGTGGTGCGTGTCATCGGTCCGGTCGTCGACGTGGAGTTTCCGCGTGGCGGGCTGCCGGCACTGTACAACGCACTGACCGTCGAGGTGACCCTCGAGGCTGTTGCAAAGACCGTCACCCTTGAGGTCGCTCAGCACCTCGGTGACAACCTCGTCCGTGCCGTGTCCATGGCTCCGACCGACGGCCTCGTCCGTGGCGCTGCCGTGACCGACACCGGCAAGCCGATTTCCGTCCCGGTGGGCGATGTGGTCAAGGGCCACGTCTTCAACGCCCTCGGTGACTGCCTTGACCAGCCGGGTCTGGGCCGCGATGGCGAACAGTGGGGCATCCACCGCGAGCCGCCGGCATTCGACCAGCTGGAAGGTAAGACCGAAATCCTCGAGACCGGCATTAAGGTCATTGACCTTCTCACCCCGTACGTCAAGGGCGGCAAGATTGGCCTCTTTGGTGGTGCAGGTGTGGGTAAGACCGTTCTTATCCAGGAGATGATTACTCGTATCGCACGCGAGTTCTCCGGTACCTCCGTCTTCGCAGGCGTCGGCGAGCGCACCCGTGAGGGCACCGACCTCTTCCTTGAGATGGAAGAGATGGGCGTTCTCCAGGACACCGCCCTCGTGTTTGGCCAGATGGATGAGCCGCCGGGAGTCCGTATGCGCGTGGCTCTGTCCGGACTGACCATGGCGGAGTACTTCCGCGATGTCCAGAACCAGGACGTGCTGCTGTTCATCGACAACATCTTCCGTTTCACCCAGGCAGGTTCTGAGGTGTCCACGCTGCTCGGCCGTATGCCGTCTGCTGTGGGTTACCAGCCGACCTTGGCTGATGAGATGGGTGTGCTGCAGGAGCGTATTACCTCCACCAAGGGTAAGTCCATTACTTCCCTGCAGGCCGTCTACGTGCCGGCCGATGACTACACCGACCCGGCTCCGGCCACCACCTTCGCCCACCTCGATGCCACCACTGAGCTGGACCGTTCCATTGCTTCGAAGGGTATTTACCCGGCAGTGAACCCGCTGACCTCTACCTCTCGTATTCTGGAGCCGTCCATCGTGGGCGAGCGCCACTACGAGGTGGCACAGCGTGTCATCGGTATCCTGCAGAAGAACAAGGAACTCCAGGACATCATCGCCATCCTTGGTATGGACGAGCTGTCTGAGGAGGACAAGGTCACCGTTCAGCGAGCACGTCGTATCGAGCGCTTCCTGGGCCAGAACTTCTTCGTCGCAGAGAAGTTCACCGGCCTGCCGGGCTCCTACGTGCCGCTGGCTGACACCATCGACGCTTTCGAGCGCATCTGCAACGGCGAATTCGACCACTACCCGGAGCAGGCCTTCAACGGCCTGGGTGGCTTGGACGACGTCGAGGCTGCGTACAAGAAGCTGAGCGAGAAGAAGTAGGGAGAGGCACATGGCTGACATCACCGCCGAATTGGTTTCCGTCGAGCGCCTGCTGTGGACCGGCAAGGCCACCATGGTGACGGCTGAGACCACCGAGGGTGAGATCGGCGTGCTTCCTGGCCACGAGCCTATGGTTGGTCAGCTGATCAACAATGGCGTTGTGACCATCCACCCAGCGGACGGCGAGCGCCGCGTCGCTGCCGTCCAGGGTGGCTTCCTCTCCGTATCCGAGAACAAGATCACCGTCCTCGCGGATTGGGCCATCTGGGCCCGCGAGGTCGATGAGACCCAGGCTCAGGAAGACCTGAAGTCTGAGGATGAGTTGACGAGGTCCCGCGGCGACGCTGCATTGCGTGCCGTGCGCCGCTTCAACAGCTAACGGATTAGCGGAGAGGGGAGAGAACGGGCAGCAATGACCGCCCTTCCCACTCTGGCTTGAAAAGAACCCCCTGCACTTCCTTTCACGAGGAGGAGCAGGGGGTTTCGCCTTACCCACACAACCCCGGATTCTAAGGATCGTGGAAACACCTGGCCTTGATTGGTGGTGTTTGTGGTGTCGAGTCGTTGGGAGC
>NZ_JSEF01000012.1 GCF_000805675.1 Corynebacterium minutissimum
AAAATGGCCGAACTGCTAAGCTATGCCACCGAAAACTAAAATCGTGTTTCCACGACCACTAGAATCCGTCCAACTGGCATTGCAATGTTGCTAGGCGGTACAATCGTTGAAACATATCGCGTTGCCGTAAAGGAACATTTGTCATGAATTCTCAGGTGTTGCAAGGGCTACTCTTCGTCCTCATCCTGATTATTCTGGTTGTCATCATCCTTGCCGCAGTGCGCTTTTTTACGCTGCGATCCCGCGGAACAACGGTGCTCCTGCGTGTTCTGCCGGCCAAGGACTCTCATTCGTGGCGGCATGGGCTGGTGCGCTATAGCGGCGAATACATGGAGTACTTTAAGCTTCGATCTGTTCTTCCCCGCGCCAATATGCGGTTCAATCGCCTCGACATCACCTTGAACGGAATCCGTTCGCTGGATGATGACGAGGCTTCTTTTATGCCCGCCAGCGACCAGGTTATGGGGATCAGCGTCCATGGCAAGGACTATGAGATTGCCTCCGATGCGCACGGCATCATGGCCCTAAATGCCTGGGTGGAAGCAGCACCGTCGAAGCGCAAAGAGAAGCTGAACTATCACCAGATGCGCCAGCGTGCCACCCGCTTTCCAAAGAAATAGACCCCACCCGTTAGGGTAGAGGGCATGCGTGTAGTCATCGCCCGTTGCTCTGTAGATTACGTCGGCCGCCTCGACGCCCACCTGCCCTTGGCGGACCGACTCATCCTTATCAAGGCCGATGGCTCGGTGTCTGTGCATGCGGACGACCGTGCCTACAAGCCCTTGAATTGGATGACTCCTCCGTGCACCTTTGAGGAGTCGGAGATTACGGATATCGATGGCGAGGACACCGGTGAGAAGCTGTGGTTGGTGGAGAACCCTAAAGGCGAACAGCTTCGTATCACCATCGCAGAGGTACACCAGGACATCGAGATGGACTTGGGCGAAGACCCAGGCTTGGTTAAGGACGGTGTCGAAGCACACCTGCAGGAGCTTCTGGCGGAGCACATTGAAACATTAGGGGAGCGGTACTCGCTGGTTCGCCGCGAGTATCCCACGGCGATTGGCCCAGTGGACATCATGGCGAAGAACTCTCAGAATGAGTTCGTGGCCGTCGAAGTCAAGCGCCGCGGTGGTATCGATGGCGTCGAGCAGCTTACGCGTTACCTGGAATTGCTTAACCGCGATGACCTGCTAGCACCGGTCCATGGTGTGTTCGCGGCACAGGAAATCAAGCCACAAGCCCGGACCCTCGCCGAAGATCGCGGGATCCGCTGCGTAGTGCTCGATTACCAGGAGCTGCGCGGCATCGAGTCCAACGAGCTGCGGCTGTTCTAATGCCACGCCGAAACCGTAGAATCCGGGAGGAGCCCCGCTTCTTGCCGCGGGATGGCGGCGCGTTGCTCGGCTCGCAGACCGTTCCGGGGCCGAGCTGGACGAATGGGGAACCTTTCATCATGCGGCACGTCGGCAGTTCGGCCGCGCAGAAGTACTACGTGTGCCCCGGCTGCAACCAGAACATCCCGCCTGGGGTTACGCACATTGTGGCGTGGCCGCGCGATAGCGGCAGACAAGGCGATGACCGCCGGCACTGGCACCGCCACTGCTGGGAGCGGCGGTAGACTAGCGGGCATGATTGTTGCCTTTTCTGTAGCCCCGACCATCGTGGGTGATGAGAGCGCCGAGATGTCTGACGCCGTGGCGGAGGCCGTGCGCGTGGTCCGTGCTTCCGGCCTACCCAACGAGACTAATGCCATGTTCACCCTCCTTGAAGGTGAGTGGGACGAAGTCTTTGCGGTGATTAAAGAGGCCACCGATGCCGTCCGTAAAGTTTCACCACGCACGAGCCTGGTCATTAAGGCCGATATTCGCGAAGGCGTCACCGGGCAGATAACCCAAAAAGTAGAATCCGTTAACCGTTACCTGGAGGAGAATCAGTGACCGGACCGTACGTTGGAGGCGCCCTCGATTTGGGAGCCATTAAACAGCAGGCAGAGGCCAAGGCGAAAGCACAGGAACAGGGCACTACCGGTGCCCCGGCTGGTGTGCAGCCCTTCTTTGAGGTCACAGAGCAGAACTTTGAGAATGACCTCGTGCGCCGCTCCGCTGAGGTACCCGTCATCGCGCTTATTGGTTCCCCGCGTTCCCCGGCCTCGGAGCAGCTGAAGAAGGACTTCGAGGAGATGGCCGCGGCAGGCGGCTTGACGTTCATCGTGGGCTACATCAACGCCGATGTGGTGCCGCAGGTCGCCCAAGTCTTTGGCGTACAGAACCTGCCCACCACCGTGGCGATTGCCGCCGGCCAGCCGGTCACCAACTTTGAAGGTAGCCAGCCCCGAGAGAACCTGGAGCAGTGGGTAGCGGCGATCGTCGAGAAACTCGGACCTCAGCTGCGCGGCCTGCAGGATACTGGTGCTGAGCAGCCCCAAACGGAGGAAGCATCCGACCCGCGCCTGCTCGTGGCAGAGGACGCGCTGAATGCTGGCGATTTCGACGCCGCTATTGCTGCTTACGATGAGGTGCTTGCCGCCGAGCCTGATAATGCTGAAATCAAGCAGGCGCGTGCCACTACCGTGGTGCTCAAGCGGCTTAATGCATCCGCGAAGGACGGCGACCCCATTGCGGAAGCTGAGGAGAATCCGCAGGATGTGGATAAGCAGCTCGCGGCCGCTGATGCCCACATTGTCGCCGGGACTCCGGACGTTGCCTTTAGCCGGCTTATCGACGCCATGAAGGTCACCGCCGGCGACGACAAGGCCCGCCTGAAGGACCGTCTGCTCGAGCTGTTTGCCCTCTATGATTCTGGTGATCCGCGCGTGCTTTCAGCCCGCACGCAGCTCGCTAGCGCGCTGTACTAGTACCTAGTCTCGCTGTCTGGCCCGCCAACCTCCTCTGGTTGGCGGGTTTCGCCGTCTCTGCGCTCGCCTCCACTAGCTGTAGGATCGCCGATGTGCCCGCTGACCGTGGTGTGGTTGGCGGGTTTAGGCGCGGGACCGTGCGTGCGAAGCTTCAGCTTGCACCCGGCGGGTCGGGTGGTTGGCCTGTGGTTTGTCCTTTTTGTTCGGCGGCGAGTCTGGCTGTGGCTTCTTGGTATTCGGGCATGGCGGTAATTGGCACACCCCAGGGCGGGATGTAGCTCACCCCGGTATTAAGCCGGAACATGTAGCCCCTGCCGGTGGGGCGTTTGGGGTCATCGTCGTTAATACCGTTGTGGTAGGCGCACAGGAAGGTGAGGTTTTTAAGGTTAGTAAAACCTCCTGCCTGCCAGGGGATGAGGTGGTGGACTTCGCAGTAATCAGCTGGTTTATTGCAGCCGGGCCTAGAGCAGGTTTGGAATTCAGCAGCCAGGCTGATGCGTTGTTTCCAGCTGGCATGCCGCTGAATCCTATAAGAGTTAATAGGCCCTTCAAGGGGGTGGATGATGGTGGCGTAGCCAATCTCAGCAAACTTGTAGGCTAAGAAGTCTGCCCCGGTCATGCGTGCGCCGTTGGTGAGGTTAAGTTCGATTTCCTCCCCATCCCCGTTAATAATTTGGTCGAGTTCGTTGAGGGTGACAACGACTTGAGCATGTACGGCGGGTGTGGTGCCAATACCACCGGTGACAATGACGGTGCGGGCAGCCTCAAGCAGGTTTGTTTTGTTGACGGATTCTAGGGTGCCTCTGATGTCGGCGATGACGGTGGGGGTGTCGGTGATGGTGATGGAGTTCGGGCCTTTAGAGCGGTAGGTGAAGCGTACTCCGGGTTTAGCGGTGCGCTTGACACGAAGCTCCTTCAAACGCTTGGTGGCGACCTGGCGGATGCGGTGAGCGGGGGTGCCGGCAAGCTTGATGCGTAGGTTCCAGGCATCGAGGTCTTTTTTCACGCGTGCGGTGTAGGACTCAATCAGGGTAAGAACGCTAAGGCTATGTTTGTGTGCCACCGCGGCGGCACGGGCTTTGCGTTGTTTGCCGATAAAGCGGGTTTGCCCGAAGTAGGTGCGGTGAAGGTGGGAAAGCTCAGTAGCGTCATTGGCGTCGGCGCCGAGCGCGCGGAGCTCGTCGGGTGAGCTGGTTGCTTGTTCCACTAGCGCGATCCCCGAGTTGCGGTAGTGGAAGTAGGTTTCTAATACCCCCATGGCCACGAAGCTTAAAACAGGCCCAAAGGCCCCGCAACCGGAGCAGCGAAAAGTTTCTCAAAGCTCCTCGGGTGTGAATTGAGTAATGCTACATTCTAAAAAGTGTTGTAACGCACATCTCAGTGTTGCTCTGACAGAAGGAATCTCATGCGCACATCTCGCACTCTCCGAACCGCTACCGCACTGTTGGGCGCAGTGGCACTCACTGTGCCACTGGCCGCGTGTAGCGGGAGCTCACAAGAGGCGGTGGCCGGTGGCGATGCCATCGTCCGCGTCCCCGGTACCGAGCCCCAGCAGGGGCTTATCCCCGCTATGACGAATGAGAACGGCGGCGGGCGCGTCGTCGATATGCTTTACTCCGGCCTCATCTATTACGACGCTGACGGTGAGGCCCACAATGAGATGGCGGAGTCCATCGACAAAGAAGGGGAGAAGACCTACAAGGTCACCCTCAAGCCGGACATCACCTTTTCTGACGGCACGCCGGTGACAGCCGCGACATTCGTCGATACGTGGAATTATGCAGTGGCGAACGAGCAGCTTAACGAGAGCTTCTTTTCCTCCATCAAAGGCTACGGCGAAGGTGTGAAGGAGATGGAGGGCCTCAAGGTCCTCGATGACCGCACCTTCACCATCGAACTGACCCAGCCGGAGAGTGACTTCCCGTCGCGTCTGGGCTATAACGCCTACTTCCCGCTGCCGCCGGAAGCCCTCGACGATCCGCAGGGCTTTGGTGAGAACCCGATTTCCAATGGCCCGTACCGGCTCAAGGAATGGAACCACAACCAGAACATTGTTCTGGAGCCGAACCCAGAGTACGGCGGGGATCGCACGCCGAAGAACGATGGCCTCGAGTTCGTCTTCTACGCCGACAGCGGTGCCTCCTACATGGACCTGCTCTCCAATAACCTCGATGTGCTGGAGGCAATCCCGTCCTCGGCATTCGGCAACTACGAGCAGGACTTGGGCGAGCGCCAGGAAACGAAGCCGGCTGCTACCTACTTAGAAATGTCCATCCACGTGGACACCCCGCACTTTAGTGGGGAAGAGGGCACGCTGCGTCGCCGTGCGGTGTCGATGGCTATCAACCGCGAGGAAATCGCGAAGACTATCTTCCACGGCACCCGCACACCAGCCCGCGAGTTCACATCGCCAGTGCTCACCGGCTATAGCGACAGCCTGCCAGGCTCGGAGAATCTGGACTTTAACCCCGAGGAGGCCAAGAAGCTGTGGGCCGAGGCCGACAAGAAGTACGGTGCCTTTGAAGACACCTTCCCCATCAACTACAACACTGATGGCGACAACAAGGATTGGGCCGATGCCGTGGCCAATAGCATCAGCAACACCTTGGGCATCCGAGCCGTGGGTAACCCTTATCCGGACTTCAAGTCCTTCCGTGAGGCCTACCGCGCTGAACGCATGGACGGCGCCTACCGCACCGCCTGGTTCGCGGACTACCCGTCGATGGGCAACTTCCTGGCCCCGAACTTCACCACGGGTGTGGCCTCCAATGACTCGAAATACTCCAATCCAGAGTTCGATGAGCTCATCGTCAAAGCCAATGGCGCTAATTCCCCGGAGGAAGCCGCCAAGCTGTATAACCAGGCCCAGGAGCTGCTCCTGCGAGACCTTCCTGCCATTCCGCTCTTCTACCCGAACGTTGTCGGCGGCTGGTCTGAGAATGTGAGCAACGTGACCTTCAACTGGAAGTCCCTGCCGGTCTACTACGAGATCGAGAAAACCGTTCAGTAATCATCGTCTACAGTACGGAGGTATGACTTCCGTACTTTTTCTCTGCAACACCAACCGTGGCAAGTCTCAGATGGCTGCCGCTCTAGCCAAGAAGCACGCGCCCGATTGGGAGATTCACTCTGCTGGCGTGCAGACCACCGAGCAGCACCGCGAGCAGGGCGTGAATGCCGAGGCACAGGCCTCACTGGCCAAGATTGGTGCCGATATGTCGGGAACGCCAACGCTTATCGACGAATCTCTAGCCTCCTCCGTCGACCACGTCATCGTCGTCGGCGATGCGCACTACGCCGGCAACTGCGAGCGCTGGGAGATTGAAGATCCGTCCCTGCGCGGCATGGAGGGCGAGGAGCGCATGGATGCGCTTCGCGATGACATTGATGCTCGCGTAAGAGCTTTCCTTGATGCTCACGCGTAGGACTGAAAACTGAAACTGCCTGATCTGCCAAAAGCAGGGGCTGGAATTCGATCCCAGCGGTGATCTTTGGCAGATCGGGCAGTTGTGTCTCTCAGGCCTTGCTTGCGACGAGCGTGAGCACGCGCCGAGCCAGGCTCGGCGCTAGGCCACTCAGCTTAGCCGCGGAAGGCGTACCACTGCACTGAATTAGCCGGCAGGTGCAGGTGGAGGTGGTTGCCTTCCGAGTGGACATGGTGGGCTAGGTCGTTGCCAGCACCCTGGTAGACGGCGTCGTCAGTATTGAGCACGAGCTCCCACGCGCCATCGCGCGGTACCCAGAGGTCGTAGTTTGGTACCGAGCTGCCGGAGAAGTTGCACACCGCCAGTAGCGTGGAGCCGTCCTTGCCATAGCGGACGTAGCCGAGCATGTTGTTATTGGCGTCGTCAGCCTTCACCCACTGGAAGCCGTCCTGAGTGAAATCCTGCGACCACAGGGCTGGGTGCTGCTTGTACACGATGTTGAGATCTCTCACGAGGCGCTTGATGCCGTGGTGCCACTCATTGCCCCAGCCTTCAAGGTTGGACCAGTCCACGGAGTTTCCCTCGGACCACTCGGTGGTCTGGCCGAACTCCTGTCCCATGAACATCAACTGCTTGCCGGGATGGGAGAACATGTAGCCGTAGAGGGCACGGAGGCCCGCAGCCTTATTCCAGTCATCGCCCGGCATGCGCTCCCACAGGGAGCCCTTGCCGTGGACGACTTCATCGTGGCTAAACGGCAGCACGTAGCGCTCGGAGTAGGCATAGACCATGGAGAAGGTCAGCTCGCCGTGGTGGTAGCGGCGGTGGATGGGCTCGTGCTTGAAGTACTCCAAGGTGTCGTTCATCCAGCCCATGTTCCACTTCAGGTTAAAGCCAAGCCCGCCTTCGTGAGTCGGTGCGGTAACACCTGGCCAGGAGGTGGATTCCTCCGCAATGGTGAGAACACCCGGGTGGGTTCGGTTGAGGGTGGCATTGGTCTCCTGGAGGAATTGGACTGCCTCAAGGTTTTCGCGGCCGCCGTAGATGTTGGGCAACCATTCGTCGCGGGAGTAATCCAAGTAGAGCATGGAGGCCACGGCGTCGACGCGTAGGCCGTCGATGTGGAACTCCTCCGCCCAGTAGAGGGCATTAGCCACGAGGAAGTTGCGGACCTCGTTGCGGCCGAAGTCGAAGACGTAGGTGCCCCAGTCGGCCTGTTCGCCGCGACGCGGGTCCGGGTGCTCGTAGAGCGCCTGACCGTCGAAGCGGCCCAGTGCCCATTCATCCTTGGGGAAGTGGGCGGGGACCCAGTCGATGATGACGCCGATGCCAGCCGTGTGCAGGTCATTGATAAGCGCCCGCAGCTCATCCGGGGTACCCCAGCGTGCCGACGGAGCGTAGTAGCCCGACACCTGGTATCCCCAGGAACCGCCGAAGGGGTGCTCGGCCACAGGCAGCATTTCCACGTGGGTAAATCCGTGTTCCAAGAGATAGGGGATGAGCTCCTCGCGCAAGCTGGTGTAGTTGGCGCCAATCTTCCAAGAGCCTACATGCAGCTCATAAATACTCATCGGCACATCGAGGTCATCGTTGCGCTGCGACATCCATTCCTCATCAGTCCACGCAAAGTCGGACTTCGTCACCACCGAGGCCGTCTCCGGCGGGGCAATGGTGCGCTTGGCCAGGGGATCGGCCTTGTCGATGCGCGGCGAATTCTTCCCATGTACGGCGAACTTATAGCGCTCGCCCTCACCAACGCCCGGGATAAAGACCTCCCAGATACCGGTGGAGCCCAGGCTACGCATGGGGAATTGGGTAGGGTTCCAGCCGCAGAAGTCACCGACAACGGCAACACCTTCCGCATTCGGGGCCCACACGGCAAAAGCGGTACCGGTGACCGTACCCATGTCGGTGGTGTAGGTCTTGAGGTTGGCGCCGAGGACGTCCCACAGACGCTCATGGCGGCCCTCACCAATAAGGTGCTGGTCCAAGGTGCCCAGGGTGGGCAGGAAGTGGTAGCCATCGGCCACCTCAACTGCGGGCTGACCAGGGTAGGTAATGCGCAGGCGGTAGTCGGATTCAACCGCCAGCGGCGCCTCCCAGATGTCATCGCCCTCGGGGGTCATGGCGATGGTTTCTGCTGCGGTGACGAGCTCGACGGCTTCGGCACCGGGGCGGCGGGTGCGGACGGTTCCTTGATGCCACCCATAAAAGTCATGGGGAGCATGGTGGCGGCAGGAATTAAGGCGTTCACGATCGGTAGCCGGGATGTTCATACTGACCAAATTACCTAACTCTCGTTACCCGCGTGGGCCAACAGACAACTAGGCGCGGTAGTCCTCTACACGGCGCCACGCCAGCTGCTCCTGCAGGTCATGGTCGGCAGGGGGAAGGATGAAGACATGGGCGACGTCGCGAAGCGGCTCCAGGCGCACAAAGTTGCGGTCGGACCACTCGTAGGCCGAGCCACTGATGGCGTCCTGGACGGTGAAGTGATCCCCCGGGTGGCGGCCCACGGCGGGCATATCCAGATAGACCGTAGCCTCCTGAGCATTGCGCGGATCGAGATTCACCACGACCAAAACCACGTTGCCGGTCGCAGCATCCGCCTTGGAGTAGGCGATGATGGCCTCGTTATCCGTGTTGTGGAAGCGCAGTGTACGTAGCTGCTGCAGAGCGGGGTTCTCTCGGCGGATGAGGTTGAGCAGGCGGATATAGGATTCCAGGGAGTCGCCGGATTTCACGGCTGCCTGGAAATCGCGCGGGCGCAGCTCATACTTTTCCGAGTCGAGGTATTCCTCACTGCCAGGCTTAACGGCTTGGTGCTCGTAGAGCTCGAAGCCGGAGTAGACACCCCATAGCGGGGAGAGCGTAGCCGCCAGGGTGGCGCGGATGGCAAACATGGCACGCCCGCCGGTCTGGAGGGACTCGTGGAGGATATCCGGGGTGTTGACAAAGAGGTTGGGACGGCAAATATCGGCCTGCTCCACGTGCATCTCTGCGAACTTGGTCAGGTCATACTTGGAGGTCTGCCACGTGAAGTAGGTATAGGACTGCGTAAAGCCGGCCTTAGCCAGACCAAAGAGGCGCGGGGCGCGGGTAAAGGCCTCGGACAGGAAGATGACCTCCGGGTGGGTCACGTGCACCTTGGAAATGAGCAAGTTCCAGAAGTTGGTGGGCTTGGTGTGTGGGTTGTCCACGCGGAAGGTGGTGACACCGGCTTCGACCCAGATCATGACGATGCGATAGATCTCGGCGTAGATGGCGTCCGGGTCGTTATCGAAGTTGAGCGGGTAGATGTCCTGGTACTTCTTGGGTGGGTTTTCGGCGTAGGCAATGGTGCCGTCGGCAAGCACGGTGAAAAACTCCGGATTGCTCTTGGCCCACGGGTGATCCGGGGAGGCCTGGAGTGCCAAGTCGAGGGCGACTTCGAGGCCCAATTCCTCGGCCTTCTTCACCAAGGCCTTGAAGTCCTCCATCGTGCCCAGTTCCGGGTGGGTCGTGGAGTGATCCTGGATGGCCCACGGCGAGCCAACATCGCCGGGCTCGGCCACCACGGAGTTATTCTTACCCTTGCGGTGCACCTCACCAATGGGGTGAATCGGCGGGAAGTACACGGTGTCAAAGCCCATGGCCGCCACGCGCTCAAGTGCCCGAGCGGTGGTCTCAAAGGTGCCGTGCACCGGGTTACCCTCGGCGTCCCACCCACCCGTGGAGCGCGGGAAGAGCTCATACCAAGAGTTAAACAGCGCATCGCGGCGATCCACCAAGACTTCGTGGATCTCACCTTCCACGAGGAGGTGGCGCAGCGGGTGGTGGTGCAGAATCTCAGCCACCTCATCAGAAAGCGCGGTACGCACGCGCTTATCGACGTCCCCCTGCTCATCCCGCAGCGCCTTCGACGCTTCAAAGAGCAGCTCAGCCTTGTCGCTGGGGCTTTGAATCGCGGCTTCTTCGAAAAGCTCAGCGCCGTGGAGAAGATCGTTGTTGAGCTCGCGTGCCGACTGGCCGGCTTCCATCTTCTTGGTGACGGCATTGCGCCACGTGGCCATGGGATCGGACCAGGCATCGACGCGGAAGAACCAACGGCCCGGGATAGCAGGGGTAAAGACACCATGGACGCGATCCTGGTTATCCGGATCCACTGTCATTGTGACGGAGGAGGTGGAGGGGGATTCGGTGTTCCATACCGATAGGGTCGCGGCGACGGCATCGTGGCCCTCGCGCCATACCAATGCGGTCACGGGGATAACCTCGCCTACTACGGCTTTCGAGGCTACGTTTCCAGACAGAGAAGGGCGGACATCGTCGATTCCAAGGCGTTGAGTCATGCCCCTTAGAATAATGCAGCTGTGCCAGTTTCACCGGGGGAAGACTGTGTCAGTTACACCGGCGACGGAAAATATCGGCCACAATGGGGGACTGTGAACACTCCTGAGCAAACTGGCGATATGAACCTAGAGAACCAGCCCACCGATGAGGACTGGCTCATCGACTTCCGCGGCGTCGAGCTGCGCCGAGGCGGCAATACCCTCGTCGGCCCCGTTGACTGGCAAGTTGAGCTCGATGAGCGGTGGGTCATCATCGGGCCCAATGGCGCGGGTAAGACCTCGCTCGTGCGCATGGCCGCTGCTGAGGAATTCCCGTCTGCGGGCGTGGCTTACCTGATGGGCGAGCGCATCGGCAAGACCGATATGCGCGATCTCCGCGCGGCCATCGGCATTTCTTCTGCCGCCGTGCAGCACCGCATCCCGGACGGCGAGCGTGTCGATGACCTCGTGGTCTCCGCTGGTTATGCCGTGCTCGGCCGCTGGCGCGAGGACTACCAGGATATGGACTTCTCCCGTGCTGATGACATCCTGGCCCAAGTTGGCGCTTCCCACCTGGCTAAGCGCACGTGGGGAACACTGTCGGAAGGTGAGAAGAAGCGCGTCATCTTAGCCCGCGCGCTCATGTCCAACCCGGAGCTTCTCATCCTGGATGAACCTTCCGCAGGCATGGACTTGGGTGGCCGTGAGGACCTCGTGGGTTACCTGGGTGATTTGGCCTTGGACCCGGATGCCCCTGCCATCGTCATGATTACTCACCACGTCGAGGAAATCCCTTACGGATTTACGCATGCGATGATCCTGGATGAGGGTAGAGTCGTGGCCAAAGGACTCATCAATACGGTGCTCACATCGGAGAACCTTTCCACTGCCTTCCACCAGCCTATCCAGGTGGACCGAATCGGGGAGAGGTACTTCGCCCGCCGTATTAGGTAGCCCACCAAGCCCTTGACAGCAGCCCTTGATAGCGCGAGTGCGATATCAATGACACGGAAAGTTGCATGAGCCAGCTCGATCACGACGCCCTGGATGCCATCGATAGTGGCGACACCACTGGCTTCAACGGCGCGCGCTTGGCCGCAACCGTCCTCCTGCTGCGCGATAGCCCCGACGGCATCCAGGTGTGGATTCAAGAACGCGTCCACACCATGCGCAATTACCCCGGGCACGTGGTCTTTCCGGGCGGGGGAGTAGACCCGCGCGATTTCCCGCCCCGCTCCTGGGACTCCGGCGAGCTGTGGGCTGGGCGCTCCGTAGTCTCCATGGCGCGGCGCATGGGCGTAACGAAGTACAAGGCCCATGCTCTCGTCTTCGCCGCCGCACGCGAGCTCTTCGAAGAATCCGGCACGCTGCTGGCCATCCGGGACGACGGCATCGTCTCCGACGCCTCCCGCTATCACCGCGAACGCGAACTACTGGAAACTCACGCTATCTCGTTCACAGAGTTCCTCTCCCACAGCGGAATGCGCGTCGATGCCGACATGCTCCTGCCGTGGTCGCGCTGGGCCGGGGAAGTTAAAAGCCAGTGGTTCGACACTTTCTTCTTCATTGGCGTGTTGCCAGAAGGCCAAGAACCCGATGGCGATACTGGTGAGGCCGACGATGCCGGATGGTTCGACCCACAGCTCGTCCTTGACGGCTGGCGCGCCGGGCTCGTCCGCCTCGCCATCCCCACCTGGGCGCAGCTCAAGCGCCTGGCCTCCTATCGCAGCGTGCAGGAGGTCATGGATGATGCCTCCTTCTCCGACCTGCGGCCCATCATCGGCGACCCCGAAGACGATGAGCGCTACCGCGAATTCTTCACCACCTTTCCCGTCAACCGCATCTAGACCGGCTGTGAGAACAATCCTAAAGAACGCACCATGAGCTACACCCTGGACGAAGTCTCTTTCCTCTGTGAGAACGCATCCGTCATCGACGCCGCCGCAACGAACCTGGAGGGGACGAAGAAGGGGCACCTGAGGGACGTCGCCAAGCTCCAGGCCCAGTTCGGCGAGTACGGGCGCGCGGTGGCCGAGTTGCTGAACTCCCGGCACTCCGGGAAACTGCCGGGGGAGTGGCTCATGGACCACGACTCCGCACAGCAGGCCACGCCCCCTGCCGTCGCCGCCTACCGCGCGGCATTTCTCAAGGAACGCGGCGTTGACCTCGTTCATGACCTCACGTGCTCCATCGGTACCGAGGGACAGGCCTATGCGCCGGGGACATACGTGGGCAGCGACATTGATGCCTCCCGCGTCGCCATGGCGCAGCACAACATCGCGCACCCAGTCTTTCGTGCCGATGCACTCACCACGACTACGACCGCACGGGTATGCATCGCCGACCCCGCCCGCCGCGCCGGGGGCAAGCGCATCACCCGCCTCGATGAGCTCCTGCCACCCCCGCAGGGCCTTCTTGCCACCCACGGCGAACTAGCCATCAAATGCGCGCCGGGCATCGACCACTCGGAGTGGGAGGGCTTAGCCTGCGTGGTCAGCCTCGACGGCGGGGTCAAAGAGACCTGCCTGTATACGCAGGGACTTGGAACAGGGAAGAGAGCGGTCATCCTCAACGCAACGCCCGAAGGACTGCACACAGACATCATTGACGATGACCTCGACGAAGACGAGCTTCCCGACGCCGGCCCCATCGGCCGCTTCCTCATCGACCCCGATGGCGCCATCGTGCGCGCCGGGCTGGTGCGATACTACGCCGCGCGAGAAGGGCTGCACCAGCTGGACCCGCGCATTGCCTACCTGACCGGTGAGCGCCTGCCGGAGGGCACCTCTGGATTTGAATTCATCGAGATGGTGCCCATGAGGAAGCTCAAGGCGGCCATGGCCGCACACGATGTGGGCTCCCTGGAGATCTTGGTACGCGGGCAAGATGTGGACCCGGACCAGCTGCGCAAGAAGCTCAAGCTCAAGGGCTCGACGGCCAAGACGCTCGTGGTCACCCGCATTGGGGCGAAGGGAGTCGCGGTGCTGTGCGGACCGCGAGTAGTATCGACCGAAGGTAATTACGCACCCTAATAGTTTCAAAATTTACGGAAGGGGAAGTGCCCACATGCCAGTCATTGCGGCTCTGGTCAAGCACGTACCGGATACGTGGTCAACCAAGACCCTCGAGGCGGACCACACCTTGGACCGCACCTCGGTGGATAACGTTATCGATGAGGTCAATGAGTACTCCGTCGAACAGGCTCTGCGCCTGCGCGACGACAATGCCGATGCCGGCTATGAGGTCGTCGCACTTACCATGGGCCCGGCTGCTGCCGACGAGGCCCTGCGCAAGGCCCTGGCCATGGGCGCCGACCACGCTGTGCACGTTGTCGACGACGCCCTCGCCGGCGCCGACGCCCTGGCTACCGCCTGGGTACTTAACGCCGCCATCAACCAGGTGGCAGAAAAGTTCGGCGAGGTCCAGGTCATCACCTTGGGCAACAACTCCTCCGACGCCTCCACTGGCCTTGTTGCTGGCCTCCTGGCCGAGTACCGCCAGCTGCCCGCGCTCACGGAGCTCAAGGCTGCCTCCCTCGCGGGTGCCACCGCCACCGGCACTCGCGAGGACGCCCACGGCCACTGGGAGCTTGAGGCCAATCTCCCAGCCCTCCTGTCCTTTACCGACAAGGCCGATAAGCCGCGCTTCCCCAACTTCAAGGGCCTGATGGCCGCCAAGAAGGCTGAGGTCACCACGCTCGCCGTTTCGGACCTGGGCATCGACGGCGTGCCGTCCACCACCACGGTCACCGCCTCCGCGCAGCGCCCAGCCCGCACCGCCGGTGAGGTCATTACCGATCCGGATGCGACCGTGGCTGCCGCCAAGGTCGCGGACTTCCTGGCCGCCAAGAATCTCATCGAGGGTTAAAGGAGAAAACACATGTCTCACGTTTATGTCCTAGTTGAGCACGAAGCAGAGCAGCTCAGCCCCGTCACCGGCGAGCTCATCACCGCCGCCCGCGCGCTCGGCACCGTCTCCGCCGTCGTTGTTGCCAAGGATGCCGCCACCGCCGCCTCCTTCGATGCCGAGTTGGGCAACTTCGGTGCCGCCCAGGTGGTTCAGGCCACCGCTGCGGACTATGAGCAGCGCATCGTCACCCCGGAGGTCGACGCCCTCCACGCCTTGGCCGCCAATAACCCAGCGCCCATCGTGTTGGCCGCTACCCCGACCAACAATGAGATTGCCGGTCGCCTCGCCGCCCGCCTCGGCTCCGGCGCTTTGGTCAACGTCGACGGCATCAATGCTGACGGCAGCGCACACCACACTATCTTCGGTGGCTCCTACGAGACTTCCTCCACGGCTACCGGCTCCGTGGTCTACACCCTGCGCCCAGGCTCCGTGGTTGCCGAGCCGCAGCCGGTCACCGCAGCTCCTGCTCCTTTCGAGCTGCCGGCTGCCACCGCGAAGGACGTCACCGTCACCTCCTTCACTCCGGCTGAAAAGACCGCCCGTCCGGAGCTAACCTCGGCCAAGGTCGTTGTGGCCGGTGGCCGCGGCGTGGGCGACAAGTTCGCCGACGTGGTGGAGCCGCTTGCCGACGCCCTCGGTGCCGCCGTCGGCGCCACCCGCGACGCTGTGGACGAAGGTTTCTACGACCCCGCTTTCCAGATTGGTCAGACCGGCGCAACCGTGTCCCCGAAGCTCTACATTGGCCTAGGCATTTCCGGTGCGATCCAGCACACCTCCGGCATGCAGACTTCGGAGACCATCGTCGTGGTCAATCAGGACCAGGATGAGCCCTTCTTCCAGATCGCTGACCTCGGCGTGGTGGGTGACCTCCACGAGATCGCCCCGGCCTTGGCCGCGGAGCTGACCAAGCGCAAGGAGGCTGGCAACTAATGCCGCTCTACCTCGATTACGCAGCCACCCAGCCCATGCGCCAAAGCGCCATCGACGCATGGACTAGAGCAGCTAGCTCCCTCAACCCGGGCGCGTCCTACGCCTCAGGCCGCAAAGCGCGCTCTGTGCTGGATGACGCCCGCGAGACCGTCGCCGAGCTGCTCGGCTGCGAACCCATCGAGGTCATCTTCACCTCCTCCGGCACGGAGGCGGACAACATCGCCATCCAGGGGCTGTACCGCGCTGCGCAGACTACTAGCACCACCAGCGGGGGCGCTGCCGACGAAACGTCGACACGAATCGTTTCGACCCCCATCGAGCACCCTGCTGTACTCGAAACCGTGGAGAAGCTCCACGCTGAGCACGGCGCCACTGTAGAGCTTCTCCCGGTTGATTCCACCGGTCACGTCAGTGACTTAAGCGCCCTGGATACCCCGGCCGCGGTGGCAACCTGCATGTGGGCCAACAACGAGACCGGCGCTGTTCAGCCGGTCGCGGACATCACCGAACGCGCCGCCGCGCAGAACACTCCGGTGCACATCGATGCCGTACAGGTCGCCGGCAAACTGCCCATCAACTTCCACGAGCTGGGTGCTACCACACTCGCAGCCAGCGCCCACAAGTTCGGCGGGCCCCGGGGCATCGGCCTACTGCTCGCACGCCGTACCCCGGCGCCACTGCCATTAGCTTTCGGTGGCGGCCAGGAGCGCGGCATCCGCCCCGGCACCGTCGACGTGGCTAGTGCGAGTGCGCTCGCCGCAGCTCTGCGCGAGTCCGTCGCGGAAATGGAGCAGGAGGACACCCGCCTGACTGCACTCCGCGACAAGCTTCAGGCTGGCATCGAATCCAGCATCGACAACGTCATTATCAACTCCGCGGAGCCCACCTTGGCTTCTCACCTGCATGCGTCCTTCCCCGGCACGGACGGCGACAGCCTCATCATGCTTCTCGACGCCGCCGGCATCGAAGCCTCCGCCGGCTCCGCCTGCCATGCGGGAGTTAACCGCATGTCCCACGTACTCGAAGCCATGGGCATTGACGAAGAACACGGCCGCGGCAGCCTGCGCTTCAGCCTGGGACGAATGACCACTGAAGAAGACATCGACGCCGTCCTGGCAGAACTCCCAGAGATCATTCGCCGCGCGCGGTCGGTGTAAACACAACAGCTCCCGGCCAGTACCGACGCCCAAAGACAAAGGCGAGCAAATGCGTTTCGCAATCTTCGGTGTTGTGCCACGGAGCCGATAGCCCATCAGGCACAATGTTGTCATGTCGAAGTTCTCTGAGGTCCTAGAACAGCTGCGTGAAAACCAACCAAAGGCCAAATATGGCATTGCCTTTGAGAAGCTGATGGTCAACTATTTCAAGACCGACCCGACCTTGAAGAACCAATTCGATGAGGTCTGCCGCTGGACGGATTGGCGCTACAACGGTGGTAAGGCAGATACCGGCATTGACCTGGTAGCTCGCCGCGTGGATGACGGCAAATGGACCGCCATCCAGTGCAAATTCTATGACTCCAAGGCGCGCATCCAGAAGTCCCACCTGGATTCCTTCTTCGAGGCTTCCGGGCATTCTTTTGACACCGAAGAAGGCCGCCAGCACTTTGGCAGCCGCCTGATTATCTCCACCACGGATCACTGGTCCTCCCACGCGGAGGATGCCCTAGCCAACCAGATTATTCCGACCAGCCGCATTGGCATCTCCGCGATTGCGGAGTCACCCATCAACTGGGATGTGGCTTTCCCTGGCTCAGAGGTACGCGATAAGACCATCCAAATCAACCTCTCCCAACGCGAGACTTTTGAGCCCCGCCCGCACCAGCAGGCGGCGATCGACAAAGCCATCGAAGGGTTTAAGACCCATGACCGCGGCAAGCTCATCATGGCGTGCGGTACCGGCAAAACCTTTACCGCCCTGCGCCTAGCGGAGCGCGTCGCTGAGGACAACGGCGGCAAAGCCCGCATCCTTTTCCTCGTGCCGTCTATTTCCTTGCTCTCCCAAACCCTGAAGGAGTGGACCGCCCAGGGCCGCCTCGACATGCGCGCCTTCGCGGTGTGCTCCGATAGCAAGGTCTCCAAGAAGGCCGAGGACATAGCTGTTTATGACCTTGAGGTCCCAGTCTCCACTGAAGGCAAGGACATCACGACGCGCTTCGAATCCGGCAAGCGTGCCAAGGGCCTCAACATCGTCTTCTCCACCTACCAGTCCATCCAGGCGGTGCATGAGGCCCAGCAGGTGGGCCTCGATGATTTCGATCTCGTCATTTGCGATGAAGCCCACCGCACCACTGGCATCACCTTGGCCGGTGAGGACGCCAGCAACTTCGTCCGCGTCCACGATGCCGACTACATCAAGGCTTCCAAGCGCCTTTACATGACGGCCACCCCGCGCCTCTACGACGAAGCCGTCAAGGGCAAAGCCGAAGAACACTCCGCGGAACTGGCCTCCATGGATGATGAAGCCATCTACGGCCCAGAGTTCTATCGCCTCGGCTTCGGTGAGGCCGTGGACAAGGGCCTGCTCACGGACTACAAGGTGCTTGTCATGACCGTGGATGAATCCGTGGCTGCCCAAGCCATGGCTCACAGTGAGAACAACCAGGTCAACCTCTCTTTGGCGTCTGCCATGATCGGCGCCTGGAACGGCTTGGCCAAGCGCTCCGGCGAATTGCAAGGCAAGAAGGGCGGCTTCGAGGAGGACGCCCAGCCCATGCAGCGCGCGGTGGCCTTTGCCAAGGACATCAAGACCTCCCAACTCATTGCGGAGACTTACCCCTCGCTCATCGGCACCCACCAAGAACTGCTCAAAGAAAAGGCAGTGCTTAACGACGTCTCCCTGACCAACGTCGACCTTAACGTCGCCGCCCAGCACGTCGACGGCGGCATGAACGCCATGGAGCGTGGCACAAGGCTGTCCTGGCTGGAATCCCCAGCAGGGGAGCACGAGTCTCGCATGCTTACCAACGCGCGCTGCTTGTCCGAAGGCGTTGACGTTCCCGCGCTAGACTCCGTCATCTTCTTTAACCCCCGCAACTCCATGGTGGACGTGGTCCAGTCCGTCGGCCGCGTCATGCGCAAGTCTGAGGGCAAGGACTACGGCTACATCATCCTGCCCGTCGCCGTAGCCAGCAACGTCTCCCCAGCAGAAGCACTCAACGACAACCAGCGCTTCAAGGTGGTCTGGCAAATCCTCAACGCGCTGCGCGCCCACGATGACCGCTTCAACGCGAAGATTAATTCCATCGCCCTCAACGGCACGGCCGGACAGGAAGACTTGCCGATTGACGTCGTTCACGTCCCAGGGGACGACGAGAAAAGCGATGCTGAGAAGCTCAAAGAGGCGGATCAGACTAAGTCGACAGAGCCGTTGACGGATAATTCGACAGTAACCCAGCAGATTGCCTTGTTCTCACTGGAGCAGTGGCAAGAAGCTATCTACACCAAGCTGGTGGACAAGGTCGGCACTCGCACCTACTGGGAGGACTGGGCAGACGACGTCGCCACCATCGCGGAGAACCAAATCACCCGCATCAAGGCGCTACTCGACGGCGCCGATGGAAACCTGCGCACAGAATTCGACAGCTTCGTCGAAGGTTTGCGCAACAACCTCAACGATGGCATCAGCGAAGAAGACGCCATCTCGATGCTCTCGCAGCACCTCATTACAGCACCGGTTTTCAACGCCCTCTTTGAGAATCATGACTTCATCACCCACAACCCCGTGGCCCAGGTTATGGAGAAGATGGTCAAGGCATTGTCCAAGGCGAACCTCGATACCGAAACCGAGTCCCTGGAGAAGTTCTACGAGTCCGTCCGCGTCCGCGCCTCTGAGGTGAACTCTGCCTCCGGCAAACAGCAGGTCATCAAGGAACTTTACGAGCGCTTCTTCCGCAAGGCCTTCAAGAAGCAATCCGAAGCCCTCGGCATCGTCTACACCCCAGTTGAAATTGTTGACTTCATCCTGCGCACCGCCGATGACGTATCCAAGAAGCACTTCGGTAAGGGATTGACCGACGAGGGCGTGTGCATTCTCGACCCGTTTGCCGGAACCTCCACCTTCACGGTTCGTCTCCTACAGTCCGGCCTCATCAAGCCGGAAGATCTCGCCCGCAAGTACGCCAACGAACTTTTCGTTACCGAGATTATGTTGCTGGCCTACTATGTCTCTGCCGTCAACATTGAGACCACATACAACGCCCTGCGCGAGGAAGCAGCGCTGCGCAATGGTGAACCCGCACCGGAGTACGTGCCCTTCACCAACATCGCACTAGCCGATACCTTCCAAATCCACGAGGAAGGCGACATCCCGGACCTCAACATCTTCCGTGAGAACAACGAGACAATCGAGCGTCAGAAGAAGGCACCAATCAACGTGGTGATTGGTAACCCGCCGTACTCAGTTGGTCAAAAGTCCGCCAATGACCTCAATGCCAATCGCAAGTATCCAAGTCTAGATGCGCGGATCTCGGAAACTTATGCTGCTAGGTCCACCGCAACAAATAAGAACTCACTTTATGATTCCTACCTTCGTGCCTTCCGTTGGGCAACAGACAGGATTGGAGATCAGGGTGTAGTTGTTTTTGTCACGAATAATGGTTGGCTTGATGGAAACACCGGTGACGGTATTCGTTTGTCCATGGCAAAGGATTTCACTGACCTCTACATATTCAACCTGAGGGGTAATTCTCGCACTGCCGGAGATGTCGCGAAGAGGGAAGGCGGAAATGTTTTCGACATTCGAGTAGGAATTTCTATTGCCATCGGTGTCAAGGATGCAAGCCAAAAGCCGTTTGAATTGCATTATGTAGCTTCACCGGATTATGCGTCAAAGGCGGAGAAGATTGAAGAACTAGTTAATGCAACTGTCGGAAATTTGAATTGGCAGTCGATTGTTCCGAACCAAGAAGGGGATTGGCTAACTCAACGCTCAAAAGACTTTGCAACGTGGCCTATTATCGGAGAAAAGAGAGGAACATCCCCAAGAATCTTTAACTCCTTTTCCGCAGGATTACAAACTAATCGTGATTCATGGGTCTATTCTTTCAACCGAGTTCAGCTCGAAAGCCAACTGCAAAGATTTGGACGCGCTTTTGAAGAAGCCCGCTCCGTTTTCCAACTCCAGGAAGACAGAAGAAGGGCAAAGGGCGAATTGCTGGTTAATGACTTCCTAAAACAGAATCCGACGTTTTCCGATGGACAGCGGATCAAGTGGAGTCGTTCTCTAAGAAACTCGGTGTATCGGAACGAAATTTTTAAGTTTGACTCCGAAAAATTAGTGCAGGGTCTTTATCGACCATTTTGTTCGCAACATGTCTACTTTGACTCAATGCTAAATCATGAGCGATACCAACTCCCATCTATGTTCCCAACCCCAGAGCATTGCAATATTGGGTTCGTAGTGATGGCTCCACGGGGTGCAGCAAACTTCGCTGTGTTGGTAACTGGTCTCATGCCTGATTTGTCGTTCTTCACATACACTGGCCAATTCTTTCCCCGCTTCACCTGGGCCGCCGTCTCCGCCGATGATGGTGGGTTGTTTGGTGAGGGCAGCGTCGCTAAGCAGGGCGAGGCCAGCATCTATGGCAAGGTGGGTGAGGTCGTTGACGGCTACGTGCGCGTGGATAACATTACGGATGAGATTAAGGCTCTCTACCGTGATGCACTGGGTGCTGACATCACGGGTGATGACATCTTCCACTTTGTCTACGGCAAGCTGCATGACCCCGGCTACCGCACGAAGTACGCGGCTGACTTAAAAAAGATGCTGCCGCATATTGAGACACCATCCTCGCGTGCGGAGTTCGACAAGTTTGCTGCTGCGGGCCAGGAGTTGATGGACCTGCACGTGGGCTACGAGGACGTGGAGCCATGGCCGCTGGATATTCAGGTCAAGGGTGATGAGTCCGACCGTGAGACATGGCGCGTGCTCAAGATGAAGTGAGCCAAGCGCAAGAACCTGGAGACGGGAAAGAACGTCAATGACGTGACCAAGCTGATCTACAACAAGCGCGTGACCATTGCTGGCATTCCGGCCGAGGCGGATGAGTACATGCTGGGTTCGCGCTCAGCTGTCGCTTGGCTGATTGACCGTTACCAGGTCAAGAAAGATAAGGCCTCTGGCATCGTCAACGACCCGAATGATTGGGCTGACGAGGTGGGCAACCCGCGCTACATCGTGGACCTCATTGGGAAAGTGGTGCGCGTGGCGATGGAGACGGTACGGATTGTGGATGGATTGAATTCCAAGTAGTCGGGAGCCAAATTGTCCACAAGATGTATGGTAAATCTGCACTCTCAGTGTCTTTTGCAGACAAATTATGAACAGTTAGTTGAGGAACATGGCTAAAATTAGGGTTGCCCATTTTGCAGGGTTGATGAAACTACTTTCGGATTGGCTGGGAATTGAAAACCAATAACGTTTTGACCGCAGGTCGGGATCGGCAAGGTTGGATCATCTCAGATGGACATGCGCCAATTTCAGCATCGCTATCACGACAGGGTGGTCAGTGTGTGATCTCACTGGTTTCGGAATATGCCGAGTCTAAGGAACGTTGGACGGGTTCGGTTAATCCCCGTGGCACCTGGAACCGTTCATTTGACTTCCTTTTTGTAGACGAACTGGGGCAAGTCGAGGTAGCAAATTGCTGGACAATTCAGGTGCAGGGTGCGGGGCCATTTCAGGGAGTTGAGCGGTGGGAGCTGCGACCTCAACAATTGATCTTCGATGGAAATGGCAGGACATGGGAGAACGCATCTGAGGTTGTCTCGTACGTGCCGATGTTGCGTAACTGGATGCCGGAGTGTACAGAGCTTATCGATTCCGATTACAGAGACGATAAAAACTGGCTGGCGATCAATCTCAAAAAGCCGAAGACAATTCCGTTTAAGGGACAGTTGAACCACCGGATTGTTATTGAAGCACGTACTGAGTCAATCGGAATGGGCAAGGGGCTACAGGCATTTAGCATTGCTCGAATTATCACAAAGCTGGAGAAGCCAGAAGAACGTGATGTTGCGTTTGGGGAACATTCCGCAATTCTCGACTTTCTTTCGATCATATATGGTCAACCTATTGGTTTTTCTGAGCGAAGCGTTAGCTCGAGTAGCAATCCAGTACTTGACCTCAATCATCGACCAATCGATCCTGACTATTGGAAGGAGTGTAGAGTCGAAACATTAGGTAACGAGGATTCTCTGCTTGATATAGAAAAAGGTCGAAATCCTGAGGCGCTAATCCACTATTCCACGGAAAACCCCGAAGTTCTTTCCCACTGGCTAGAGTTCTGGGCAAATAATAAGCCCGGCGTCGATGCTTTAAAAAGAGCTTTATCCGAAAAGATCTCTTGGGAGAATCGGCTGTTAAATGTAGCAGTTGCGGTAGAGGAATTCGGACACAGAATCCCTGGCCAAGTAGAGCGGGGAACAGTAGCTAACTGCTTTCCTGTCTATCTAAAACGGATATGCCTTAGCATGCCAAGGATTGCAATGTTGCATCCTGCGCAATGGGCTAGCCGATTTAACACCGCTTACAAAGGGATCAAGCATGCCGATAATGATTATCCTGAATTTGCAGAAATCGTGCGTACGGCAGAACAAGGCATTAACTGGCTTAGAGCCTGGTGTTGTTTCCAAGTCGACCCCCACAATCCGATTATGGACTACACCTGGAGCCGTATAACCAACATTGAAGAGTTCTATCCGAAATCGCAGGATGAATTAGATAATGACAATTGGGCAATTCTGTTGGCGGACGAGGAATGGAAGCAGGAAAGCGCTCGGTTAACTAAAGCGAATAGTAGCTTCCGTTGGAATCACGCGGATGTAGATGTATTGGATACTAGTGATCAAAACAGTGATGTTGAAGAAGGACATGGAGACTAGGCTCCAACTTGGCGCTCTCGGGTCTGACTAGTGAAAAATCGTTAAGGTTGATCTGCTCACACTTAGCCAGCTAACTTAGTCATACCCTCTTTGTACCCACAACCCGTGTTCTGTTAACGAGAAGTCAAGTGATGTTTGTAAAGTGAGTAGGCTATTAGCCTGAGCCTCACCGATCGGGGGGAAGCACACGAGGCTTCTCGTGTATCTGTTAGAGCACGCGCACTTTTGGTAGATAATTGAAAATAAAAGGTAGAAACATGCAACAGGACAGGGCGAAAGGAGCTGGATATGGCGCGCGTCAACGATGTAGCTCGTTACATTCTGGAAAACGTTGATTCTGGCGTAAGCACTATGAAGCTCCAGAAGCTCGTTTACTACGCCCAAGCATGGAGCCTTGTGTAGGGCGAAAGGCCGCTTTTCAATTCCCGCATAGAGGCATGGGCTAACGGTCCTGTTTGCCGTGACCTTTATCGGTGCCACCGCGGAGAATTCACCGCGAGCACTGACATGTTTCCCGGTGACTCTACTCAGCTAACCGCCGACGAGAAAGACACCATTGATGCAGTTCTAGCTGCCTACGGTCACTTGAATGGTCAACAGTTGAGCGATTTATCGCATAATGAACGTCCGTGGCGAGAGGCCCGCGCAGGCGTTGCAGACGGCGCTCCCTCCACGAACGAAGTTAGCCCAGACGTCATGCAAGACTTCTACAGTGCCATGCAATCTGCTGCCAGTGCGTAACGATGGGCAGCGGAAAGCGTAAGAAGAAGAAACTTGCGCGCCAACGGAAAAACGCTGGTGGAAAGTACGTGCCTCCAGTGGTTGCCACGGCTGACGATAAAAAGGTTCCGGTGAGCGCAACACAAGATGCTTCTTATAAGAACGAATTAGTTCGTTGGACGGCTAGGGAGATAGACGAAGTTCCCGGTGCTGCTGACGGATGCCGATGGGATTTGAGTGCCAACGAGACAGTGGAACTACTTAGGTTCCTTGATGATCTAACTAAGAAGACTTGGGCAGAGTGTGAAAACGAAGGGACCAAGGGTCACCGGCGAAACCATGACCACGCAATCAACGAATTGAGTAAAGCTGCGCAGAATCGACTACGACAGCTGGATCAAAATGAAGAACGAGTTTTCCGTTTTAGATTGAGTGGAGCTTGCCGGTTGTGGGGGTTCCGATCAGGAAGCCTGTTTCGTGTGCTCTGGTACGACCCAGAGCACAAGGTTTATCCGGTCAAGAAACGACACACTTAACGGGAGAGTCCTCGGCGCCTCGCGCCTACTGTCGTCATTGTCGAAACTCTAACTCTTGATAACTGCACCTTTCGGAGGTGCGTCGCCAAGCACTGCCCAATCACTTGCTGTAGTGAATGATGATGGGGACCAGTGCCACAGCTAAGAGTACGAGAGTGATGGTGCCGGATTTCTTGCGCGCTGGATCATCGGATAGCAGTGCAGCCAAGGCTAGGAAGGCAAACAGCGGTGTTAGGACGAACATTGCCAAGAGCAGACCGATAAGGATGAAAAGGCCTAGGAAGCCGAAGAGGAATGACGCGTCGTCACCAACGAGATCCGCGATGAAGAGTGAACCGTATCCAATCGCCCAGCCGCAAAGAACGACAATAGTGCCTTTGAGGGCAAGCGTCTCATTGAAGAATCGTGCCAAGCCACGTCGTCTTTCCGGTGATTGCTCTTCGGGGCGATTGGGCTCGGCGGTGTGCTGTTCCATGGCGCTGTCCTTTGTCGGCGTCAGTGTCTGGTGTTGCCATTGCCAGAATGTGTGGTGGCGAGGTTGAGCCGCAGTGTAGCAGCGGGCGGTGCTGCACGGCGAGGCTCTGGGGAGTGGCGTCAGTGATGTGACAAAAGCGTTTAGTGTTTCGCGTGTTGTTTCAGTGATTGGTGTTAAAGCGGAGGTAGTGTGGCGCGCATGAGCCATGCACGTCGCCTTGTTACCGCCGCCGTTACCGCAGTAGCGGCCGTTGCTTTATCCGTTTCCACTGCTGTTGCCATCCCGTCCTACGCACCTTCCGGTGTGGATGTCTCCGGCAATAACCACATGTCCCTGCGCGGAATCGATTGGGATGCCGTGAAGTCAGATGGCCAGTCCTATGCCTTCGTTAAGGCCACAGAAGGTATCGGGTTTGTCAATTCCCACTTCGTGCGGGACGCCAACGCCGCAGCTGCTGCTGGGCTCAAGGTTGGCGCCTACCACTACGCCCGCCCGGCAGGGGATGCCAAGCAGCAGGCGGCTAGCTTTGCCTCCCAGATTGCGCTGGTGCCGACGCAGACCCTTCCGCCGGTGCTCGACATTGAGGTTGATGAGGGGCTGAATGCCGACCAGCTTGCTGACTGGATTGATACCTTCATGACGGAGGTGAAGTCCCTGACTGGCCGCACGCCGATGCTGTACACCTACAAGTACTTCTGGATGGGCGAGATGGGTAACACCTCGCGTTTCTCCGAGTACCCGCTGTGGTTGGCGGCCTACCAGGACACCGCGCCAGACCCGGTCGGCGGCTGGGACAAGCTGGCCTTCTGGCAGCGCTCGGGTTCTGGGCGAGTGGCCGGCATTGAGACCGACGTTGACCTGAACCTCTTCAACGGTACTGAGACTCAGCTGCATTCCTTCTCCGGTGGCAATTACATTGACTTCGGTGGCATATTGGATGACCTGGTCATTCCGGGCGTGGACCTTGGTGATGACGCCGGCGTGCTGATTGCCGGAATCCTGGCGCTGGCAGCAGGTGCGGCCGCCGTTCCTGCCGTGGCTGATGCCGCGAAGGATGCGGGCTTGGAAGTGGATCCGACCGGGCTTGTGAAGCAGGCAGAGAAGCTGCTCAACACTGGCGCTATTAGCACCGACGACCTCAAGGACCTGGCACACAACGACGCTACCGTCGGCGACCTGGCAATCTTCTTGGATAACGCGCAGCACCTGCAGGACTTTGATGCCAACAACGTCAGCGAGCAGGACGTAGAGTATGCCAGCCGTGCCGCCCGCAGTGTTGGTCACGCCGCGGGTGTGGACATCCCGGCATTTGATTCCAAGCAGGTGGCGGACCTGCTCAAGAGCCTGGGCTAAGTCTCTTTAGGGCTTGAGTGTCCTTAACTCTCCACGCCCTCCGGGGCGTCGTGGCGTAGGCTCGCGCCGGTAAAGAAGCGGCGGGTCCAGGATTCGTCGCGGAAGTGTGCAGGCACCGCACCAGAGAGTAGCGGCTTGGCTAGGGCGGCGGCTTCGGGGGAGCCGTCCGCAGGTAGCTCGGTATCTGAGCCGATGAGAATGATGTTGCCGTAGCGCCGGCCCTTAAGCATGGGAGGGTCGGCGATAACCGCGAGGTGGGCAAAGGCCTCCGCCATTCCGGCTAGCTCCGCCTTCGCGCCTTGAAGATCGGAATGGTCACCACAGTTGGCCACGTAGAGTCCACCTGGGCTTAACGTCGCGTGGGCGTGCTGGAAGAACTCCGTGGTGGTTAGCGGTTCTGGCGTGACGGCGCCGGCGAAAACATCGCGGATGATGACGTCAAAGCGGTTCGGCGGGAAACCTTCGGTCACGGCACGTGCCTCGCCGGCGCGAATCTTCACGCGGGGTGCAGAGGGGATATCGGCCAGCTCGCGGATGAGCTCGGCCAGCTTGGCGTCGAGTTCGACCACCGTGTTGTGGGAATCCGGCCACAGGTCAGCGAAGTAGCGGGGGAGCGAGCAGCCACCGCCGCCCAGGTGGAGTAGGCGCTTGCCAGGAGCGAGGTTCTCCACCGCGGCAGCAATCCAGCGCATGTACTCAAACTCGAGGGTTCGTGGCTCATCGGGGATGAGGTGGGAGGAGGGCACACCGTTGATATTGAGGATGAAGGCGCCGTCGCGGAAAGGATCCGGCTCGACGACGAGCTCGCCGGTGGATATCTCGTAGGTGCCCGCGATGGAATTGGTGGTGTTGCGCTTTCTGCCCATAGTGCCTCTTAGCTTAGGGAATAGGCTGTGTGGTCCGCGTGTTGGGGTATGAGGTACACCGCGACTAGCCTTGGTGGACGACAAAGCAACGAGAAGGGGAGAGCATGCGAGTACTGGTAGCCATGTCCGGCGGCGTCGATTCCTCAGTCGCCGCTGCGCGTGCGGTGGAGGCGGGCCATGACGTCATTGGCGTGCACCTAGCGCTGCACAAGGATGCGCAGCAGACCCGTGAGAAGGCTCGTGGCTGCTGCTCCTTGGAGGATTCCGCCGATGCCCGTCGTGTGTGCGACAAGCTCGGCATTCCTTTTTACGTGTGGGACTTCTCCGAGGAGTTCAAGGAAGCCGTCATCGGGGATTTCGTGGATTCCTATGCTCGCGGTGAGACCCCGAATCCGTGCTTGCGTTGCAATGAGAAGATCAAGTTTGCGGCGCTGCTTCGCAAGGGCATGGCCTTAGGTTTTGATGCGGTGGCCACCGGCCACTATGCCACTATCGACGATGAAGGCTACATGCGCCGTTCCTTGGATGAGAACAAGGACCAGTCCTATGTGTTGGGTGTCATCACCAAGGAGGAGCTCGACCATTGCTTCTTCCCGATTGGCGATACTCCGAAGCCGCAAATCCGCGAGGAAGCCAAGCGCCACGGATTCTCTACTGCGTCCAAGCCTGATTCTTATGACATCTGCTTCATCCCGGACGGCAATACGCAGGCCTTCCTGGGCCGTTCCATTGGTCTGCGCCCCGGCATGATCGTGGATACTGAGGGCAAGGAACTCAAGGAACACGACGGCGCATGGAACTACACCATCGGCCAGCGCAAGGGCTTGGACATCAAGACGCCGACTGCGGACGGCTCCCCTCGCTACGTCACCGACATCGACGCCGCCACCGGCACAGTGACCGTCGGATCGCGCGCAGACCTGGCCGTGACCCGCATTGGGGCCGACCGTTTGAAGTACTTGCACCCGGCGATGAATGGTGACTTCGACTGCGAGGTGCAGGTGCGCGCCCACGGCTCCGTCGTTCCCTGCCGCGCCCACGTGGACCGTGAGGCTGACCGCATGACGCTGGAGCTTAACGAGTCACTCTCCGGTGTAGCACGCGGCCAGGCCGCGGTGCTCTACTTGCCGAGCCCGGACGAGCTGGGCGATATTGTGCTGGGCTCTGGCACGATTTGCGGGACTGAGTAGTTCTAGCGAAGCACGCAGTCAGCGATGAGTCGGTCGAGTGCCCGAATATCGACCTTGGGTCCAACGTTGATTTTGATGTGGCCAGCACGAGTCCACAGCTCAAGCTCTGCGTTGACATCGAGAAGCTTTCCCGCGTTTTCGGTCGACCACATATTGATGGCGGAATATGGGAGCGAATAGACTTCGACCTTCTTGCCTGTAAGTCCTTGTGAATCCCGGACAATTAGTCGATGAGTGGTGAAGACCGCTGCATCTCGAATCGTCTTAAAAGCGCAAACTGGTTTCTCGTTGGCAGTCAGCATCGCTGGAATATCATTGGGTATCTCGCAGGGAGAGTAGAAAGTCCATCCAGTAAATTGTTCTAGAGGCATGACATTGTCCTTTCTGTGTGACTGTAGCCTTCTTGATGGTGGGATTATAGAGGATGTTGAGGAGGACATGAGTTGACTGGATTTGCCCTTGGCCCCATGCCCGGCACGTCGATGGCGGAGGCCGCGGACATCATCATGGGGGAGACCGAGCTTCCCGCCATCCCGCAGCTGCCCGAGCGTGGGCTGGGCTCCGATGCGGTGGGCCGCACGGCCAGCATGTTGGAGGCTATTTCCATTGACCGCGGCCCGCGCTCCTGGCGCATGACGGCGCGCCCGCAGCTTCTCACGCGCCGCACGTGGGACCGCTTGGAGCGCGACCTCGACGAGGTCCAGGAGGTCTGGGGTGAGACTGTTCCCCAGGTTAAGGTGCAGGCACTTGGCCCCTGGTCGCTGGCGGCGAGCATTGAGCTTTCCGACGGCCACCGCGTCCTCACCGACCGCGGCGCCTTTAACGAGCTGGCCGAGTCTTTGCTTCATGGTGTCCACGCCCACGCCGCGGATGTCGCGCGCCGCTTCCAGGGGGAGGTCGTCGTCCAACTCGACGAGCCCTTGCTCGCTGACGTTGTGGCCGGGCGCATTCCTGGCACCACCGACTTCGACACCATTCCCGCCGTCCCCGATGAGGTCGCGCTCGACCTCCTGCAGTCCTTCGACGCGGATTACCTGCACGCCCCGCCGCTGTGGTCAGTGGCACCTGCAGCTACCACTTTCCTCACGGATTTCCGTGGTCTAGAGACCCCGCGTCACCTTGATGGTTTGGGAGAGCACTTAAGCGCTGGCCACCGCATCGGTCTAGGCATGAAGGGTTCCGATGCCCGTGCGGAGGCCATCGAGCTGGCCCGCCACCTCGATCGCATCGGCATGCCACGCGAGCTGCTCGTCGATCATTTCGACGTCTACCCGGTCAAGGCTTCCGCTAGAACCCTGCGCTCAGTATCCGAGACCGCCGATATCCTTATTCGCGACGCCGGTGACCTTTAACCCAGCTTTTAATCGACTCGTCCCAGGCTGTCCGTCGCAGTGAAGTAAGCCTCCATATATGGGATGACGAACTGGAGCTGGCCGTGGGCAGTGGGTTCGATGAGGTCGGCGTCGATAAGCCTTTGGCGCGTAGCCGAGAGTGAGCGCACCGTCCGATCCTGGTGCGCGGCGACGTTCTTGATTTCCGCCGTGCCGTCCTCCATGACCGCGCTCATCGCTTCGAGGAAGAGACGCTGCGCCGGCGGGAGCGCCAGGGTAGCGGGCTGGTGGACCTGGGCGCCTAGAACCGAGATCGCCTCGGCTGATACTGCTGCGACGTCGCGTTCCTCGATGCTGCTTCCACCTCCACGCTGCGCCCTGCCCCAGGCCAACGAACCGACGAGCTGCACTAGGTAGGGGTAGCCGCGGGAAAGGTGCACGGCGGCGGACACTGCATCATCAGTGAATTCGAGCCCAGAGTGCGCGGCAGTTTCTGTGAACGCCACGGTGGCGTTAGCAGGAGAGAGCGGACCCAAAACGAACTTCTGGGCGCGGCGTAGGAAGGTCACGCCAGGCAAGTCCAGCAGGCGGTTAACGCCCTGCGGCAGACCAGCGGCCACGATGGCAACGTCGAGCTCATCGCGCACGAGGTCCTGGTAGGTCACGGCCAGGGACGTAAGGTGGTCTGCGTCCGCGTCCTGTACCTCGTCGATGGTGAGCAGTACGCCTGTGCCTTTGAGCAGCGCTAAAAGCTCGCGCAGGCGAGTGTTGAGCGTGGGTTTAAAGGCCTCTTCCATGTTGTGCTGAATGCCGATGGTTGCCAAACCGCCAACACCGACGCGGTTGACCTTGTGCTTGTCTGCCGGGGCTAGCTTGTCCATGATGCGTGGGATGGTGGTATCGACCAGTTCTTCCACCATGGAGCTGCGGCCAGATGCCCGCAACGTAATCCACCCGCGGCTCGAGGCGATGTCTTCGAGTTCGTTCAGGAGCACCGTCTTGCCAATGCCGCGAGCGCCGCTAATGATAAGTGAGCGGCCGGGTGTTCCCGGCTGGGAGTCGAGCGCGGAGCGGAAGGTGTCGAGCACTGCCGTGCGGCCAACCCAAAAGAGTGGTGGAACGCCGAACGTGGGGCGGAAGGGGTTCTCTTGTGGGGACATGGTGCCCATCGTAGCGCAATGGGAGATTTAGGAGACTTTATAAAGTGCGGAGATTTGGGAGACTTCTGGTGCTTAAGGCAAGCCGTCCAAGTCGATCGAGTTGGGCCACGCGGCCATGAGCCGAGTGTCGCGACTAAGAAGAGGAGCTTCGAAGATGTTGGACACTGCTACATAAGCTGAATCATAGATGGAGAAGGTGTGTCGACGGCTCCAAACGTGGTTGGCGATGTCACCGACGCTAATCAACTCAATGTTGAATTCCATGACATCGTTAGCTAGAAAGCTTGCCGTAGCGCTGTCGATTGCTTCTGCTCGCTCCAACCTTTTCAACACGTTGAGGCACTCCAAAGGCATGTGGCTCGGGGCAATAAAATCGGCCTCGGGGTAAGCAGTGCTAAGTCGCTGAAGCGCATCGCGCCTCAAGAGGAACTCGATCGCTGCGGAGGCATCGATGACTAACAACGTCATGAAGCGTCCCGTGCTTCACGTATTGCGGCCACCACGTCAAAGTCCTTCTTGAGTTCAATGGGTTCGCGCTGCGAAAGCTCTTCCAACTTTTCTTCCAAGGACGGGCGAGAAGCGACCTTTTCAAGGGTCTCTCGCAGGTAGCTGGAGAGGGAAATGCCCTTACGGTCGGCGCGCTTTTTGAGAATGTCGACGACGTCAGCATTGACATCACGGATCTGAACATTGATAGTTTTCGGGTTTGTCATACCCGCCATAATAGTGCATGCAATATGCATGCACTATGGATAACCTTAGGGATTTTTTGCCTCGCCGGCCCGCCAGGCCACCGCGCCAGCGTACACAGCGCATGCGGCGACGAGGCCATACCACCAGAAGAAGTGGAGGCCGTCATGCCAGGGCATGGCAAGTCCGATAACGGCGACAGCGGGGGTGTTCATCAGGATGGAAATAACGCGGGAGCTCGTTTTTGAGGACAACATTGCTTTCCATGCGGACCCTAGAAGAGAAGCAATGATAACGATTATGCTGATAGTGAGGACCACGGTTTCTCCTTAGAGCGCGAGCCCGTCGAATAGTGCTTGGGCTAGGTCTTCGGTGTCGGTGAGGGAATCGTTGTTGGCGAAGGCGGCGCGTTTGGGGGCTTTCACGAAACCACTTCAATCTTTTTACGAAACCTCCTGCCAGCCAAAAAATAGCCGCGAACGAAAAAATGACCCACTCCCTTCGTTTGGAGGGGTCATTTTTTTCTTGGTCTCAACGCCGTTTTAGGCCCAATTTCGGCACTCGCCCACGACCTCTAGGCCACGGGCTTCGTCCTCGTTGTTGAGGATCAGCCGGTGGTGGCTTCGTTCGCTGGGTGGCGGGGTCTTGTAGCGTTCCATGGCGGTCTTGTTGCTGCGATCACGCAGGACTGGCTGCGGGTAGTTGTTGGGGTTTGAACCGAGAGGGGTGCGCCCGGTCGGGGCCGTTTGGAACGCAGTCGCTACGTCAGAGCCCGAAGGCTCCGCCGCTGACGAGGATCGCGATGCCGAGGCCGATGAGAACGATGGGGAAAAGGATGTGCTCCCAGCGTTCGAGCACTTCCGCGATCGGGGGGCGGGTGGCGACGAACTTTGCCAGGCCCACCAGGACCGCAACGAGCGCGAGGAAAATAACGCAGTAGGCGACTACTGCGAGAGGTTCCACGCTGAGGAATACAGGGGTGTAGACGCCGATGTTGTCGCCACCGTTGGCAAAGGTGACGCCTGCGACTGTCCCCACGCCAACCTTCTTGCCGGCAATCTTGGCCTCGTCGTCATCGTCCTCATCGTCTCCGTGCCAGGCTTGCCATGCAGCCCAGAGGCCGAGGCCCAGCGGGATTAGACCGAAGTACGGGATGGCTGTCGAGGGCAGGAATGCTCCGGCGCCCATGGTCACTAGAACCGCGGCACCGAGGATGCCCGCGAATCCGAGGTACTGGCCGGCCAGAATGCGGGCGGTAGTGCCGCGCTGGCCTGCCCCTCGCGCGAAGAAGAGGGAGAGCACGATGATGTCGTCGATGTTGGTAGCTGCGAACAGGCCTATCGCCTGCAAGACCGAGGTGAGGATCATGTGTCCTCCCCAGCTGCGTAGCACCCGGGAAGCGAGCAGGCGGGATCGATGCACGGGGCGTCTTCGTCTACTGCCAAGGTGGCATCGACCAATGTGGTCAGCGCCTGCGCCAGGTGCGGATCGGCGATCTCGTATCGTGTCCGACGCCCCTCGGGCTCGGAGACGACAATCCCACAATCGCGCAAGCATGCCAGGTGATTGGACACGTTCGAGCGTGTCAGGTCCAGATCTCGGGACAGTTCCGCCGGGTAAGCGGGATGGTCGAGCAGGGTCAAGATGATCCGGGATCGAGTGGGGTCGGCCAGTGCACGACCCAGGCGGTTCATCACGTCGAGACGCGAAGCAATAGTCAGCATGCACTGAACTATACAGTGATCGCTGAACTAGTCAAGTTCCGGATAGCGTTGCAGCTGTGTGCGTTGCTCAAGAGGCAGTGGAAGTAGCAGAGATGGCAGAGATTCCGGCAAAGTTGCGAAAGCAGCGTCGCCAGCTCGAGATTTAAGTTGCGCACTTGCCTGGCGTAGTTCGCGAGATCGGTTTTCAGGCCCGACGCAATGACCCGAACGGGACAAAACTCGATGACCTCATCATCTTGAACTGGGAAGGCTCGAACAAACTTATCTACCTCATCCGCAGCCTTGACTCGATTCCCGTTTGCAGCGGGGACACCTCGGGGTTTGACGACGGTTCGCGCCGCCAGCGCGCTTCTGAAGGGTGGCAGTTACGGTGGGGGCGATGTTATAGATGTGAACCGTGCGGTGAGAGGGAGCAGTCATAACGTCAGTTTGCGGGAGGAATTAGATTGTGTTTGCGGGCTTCGAGTCCATAGCCCGCCAAGCCACCGCGCCGGCGTACAGAGCGCATGCGGCGACGAGGCCGTACCACCAGAAGAAGTGGAGGCCGTCATACCAGGGCATGGCATTTCCGATCAAGACTATGACGAGGGCAGTTATCGCTACAGAAATAGCGCGGTAGACCGTCTTCCCTGGGGTGGTAAATGCCTTCCATGCGGACCACAGGAGGGAGGCGATGATAATGATCATGCTGATGGTGAGGAACACGGTTTCTCCTTAGGATGCGAGCTCGTCGAATAGTGATTGGGCTAGGTCTTCGGTGCCGGTGAAGGAATCGTTGTTAGCGAAGGCGGCGCCTTTGGTCTCGGGGTCGATGATGAGCATCGTGGAATAGCCATAAGTGCCGCCGTTGTGCCAGAAACCTGGGCCGTCTTCGTTAGGAACCCAGCCGTACTCTGTATCGCCGTTATCCATAAACCACTCGGCGAACTTGGCCATGTCACTTGCCGTGGAGCGGATAGCGCCTGCGGGTGCGGAGCCGTCCATCTCCCAAGGCTCCGCGTGGCGGCCGGTGGGGGTGAGGCCCCGTGGAGCGTCGCCAGGCACTGAGCCCGGCGTCATGAGGTAGGTTTCGGTCATTTCTGCAGGCTCGAAGATGCGTTCTTTGAGCATCTGCTCATAAGGTTGCCCGGCGGCGGTCTCCAGCATGTGGCCCAGGAGCCCATAGCCAAGATTGGAATAGGATTTTTCGCCGCGGTTCTTCAGCTCGGCCTTCGTGGCGGCAGCCAGGATGTCCTCTACAGTCTCGCCTTCATAGGGGTTCGAACCGGTGACACCCGAGGCGAGACTGCTGAGGAGGTTCGTGCTTGCCAGCCGGGGTAGTCCAGAGGTGTGGTCGAGAAGTTCCCTCACGGTGACGTCAGCGACGGGCGCATCGCCGACATCGAGGACCTCGCCCACAGTGGTATCAGGCTTCAACTTTCCTTCTTCGGCGAGCTGGTGGGCCAGCTCGCCGGTGAACATTTTGGTCACGGAGCCGATTTCAACCTCTGTGTGCTCATCGCTTCCTAGTCCCGCGAAGGTGGCTTTGCCGTCGTGAAGCGTGAAGGCGGTCAGGTTGTGGAAACCGGATTCGGAGTGCTCTTCCAGCTGGGTTGCTAGGGCTTCGTCGCCGGTCTTGTCTTGTGTCAGAGCAATTCTTTGTGGCCCTACAACGAGGAGGACGGCGGCAACAGCAATGAAGGTGATGATGGCTAGGGCAATCTTGGATACGGCACGGTTGTTCATTAGTGGTCCTCACTTGCAGTGATGATGGTGAGAAGGGGGATAACTCGGGCGGGGCGGATGGCATATTCGCCGCCGGACTTGGTGGTCCAACCGGCGTGGGTGAGTGCGCTTAAGTGGTGATAGGCGGTGCCGGTGGAGGAGACGATGTTTTCGTCGACAAGCTCGGCGGCCGTTGCAGGTGCGGCGATAAGGCGGCGCAGGATTTCGCCGCGAACCGGATGGGCGAGTGCGGAGAGGCGCTCGAGATTTTCTGACCAGCTTTCGTCGGTGACGAACGTGGTGGGGCGTTGCCATTGATAGGCATAGGAGCGTTTACCCAAGGCAATGTTGCCGCCGAACATGACGGAGCCGTCGGGGAGTTGCTGGTTGGGAGCGAGGGCCTCGACCAGCCAGTAGGTCGATTCTTTCTCTGGGGGCGGTGATGTGGAAGTGGCGTCGGTGGTGCTGGTGCGGCTTTCGAGGGCGGCCACGCGTGCTTCGAGTTCGGCGAGGCGTGCTTCGACTGTCGTTTCCATGGTTTCTAGAATTCCAGAATTCTAGAAACCTGGCAAGGGGCAACCGGAAAATAGGGCGTTGACGCTAAGAGATCATCGGCCACGCGGTGGAGACATCCGAGGCATCGCGCCCGCGGCCCTCCAGGTACTTCTTGAAGGATTCGCGGTCCTTGTACCACTCCACGGCCTGATACTCCATGAGCTCGTTGGTATCCATCTGGGCTAGCTCGGGGAAGTGCTGACGCACCTGCTTCCATGCCACGCGGGCGGCCGCGAGGGCGTCGGCAGTCGCCTCATGTGCGTTGCTCAACTCCACGCCGTAGTGTGCGGAAACCTCTCCCAAGGTGCGCTTGCCTTTGCGCCACTTGTCTTTGACGCGGTCGATGACGAAAGGATCGAAGACCGGACCGTTCACTGTGAAGTCCCCGGTCAACGCGCGCAGGACTGATAAGTCATAGGCGGCGTTGTAGACAATGAGGGTCAGACCATCGTCCCAGGCCTGATAGATGGCGTCGACCGTCTCCTTGAGCACGTCCTCATGCGGTCGGCCCTCGGCACGAGCCTTCTCCGTGGTGATGCCGTGAACCTTAGCGGCTTCCTCCGGGATCTCCACGCCTGGGTCAGCGAGCATCTCCTGACTATTGACGTCGCGCCCATCGATGCGCACCAGGGCAGAGGTGACAATGCGGGCTTCTTTAGGGTTCACGGAGGTGGTCTCGAGGTCGAAGGAGAGCATGCGGGTGGCGTCGAAGTTCATGGACAACACTCTAGCGCCCGGCTCGGACATGCACTGTGGAAGTGTTGCAGAATGACGAACAGACTCCTGCAGAATGACGGACGAAGTCTTGCAGAATGACCAACTGCAGGTCACAGGCATGTCCAGCGGCCCCGCTACACTGGTTAACCGTGAGTGATGCAGTAGATATCCAACGCGAATGGTCCGAGCTTGCCCAGGAAGTGCGCAAGCACCGTGAGCTGTACTACAACGGTGAGCCGTCGATTCCGGATGCAGACTTTGACGCGCTTTTTCAGCGATTGTTGAAACTGGAGGCTGAGCATCCAGAGCTGCAGACTCCGGATTCGCCTACCCAGCAGGTGGGAGCCGCGCCGGAAGGTGCTGTCGACATCGAGCACCTGGAGCGCCTGTACAGCTTGGACAACGTCTTTAGCGCTGACGAGTTGCAGGACTGGCTGGACCGCACTCCCGCCGAGGCCTACCTCACCGAGCTGAAGATTGACGGTTTGTCCATCGATCTCGTCTACCGCGACGGCAAGCTCGCCACGGCCGCAACACGAGGTGATGGTCGCGTAGGCGAGGACATCACTGCCAATGCGCGCGTCATCCCGGATATCCCGCAGGAGCTGACCGGAACGGAAGAATACACGGTCCCGTCATTGGTGGAGGTCCGCGGCGAGGTGTACATGCGCCCGGATGAGTTTGAGGAGATCAACTCCGCCCGCCGCGAAGACGGCAAGCCCACCTTTGCTAACCCTCGCAATGCAGCCGCGGGTGGACTGCGCATGAAGAACCCAGAGGATGTTAAGGAGCGCCGACTCCACATGGTCTGCCACGGCATTGGCGCGCGTGAGGGGTTCCAGCCCACCTCCCAGCATGATGCATACCTAGCACTGGAAGCGTGGGGCTTTCCTGTCTCGTCGTATACCAAGAGGGTTGCCAGCGCCAAGGAAGTCCAGGAGCAGGTTGCACACTGGGCTGAGCACCGGCACGATGCCTACTTCGAGATGGATGGCCTCGTGGTCAAGGTCGATGACCTGGCCAGCCAACGAGCGCTGGGAGCGACGTCGCGTGCGCCTCGATGGGCTATCGCCTACAAGTACCCGCCGGAGGAAGTGACCACCAAGCTGCTCAACATTGAGGTTGGTGTGGGGCGCACCGGACGCGTGACGCCCTTTGCCATTATGGAACCGGTCTTCGTCTCCGGATCAACGGTTTCTATGGCCACTTTGCACAACCAGTTCGAGGTCAAGAACAAGAATGTCCTCATTGGGGATACCATCATCATCCGCAAGGCCGGAGAGATTATTCCGGAGGTCCTTGGTCCGGTACTGGACAAGCGCGATGGTAGTGAGACCGAGTGGGTTTTCCCAGAGAACTGTCCTGCCTGTGGCACGAAGCTTGCTCCACAGAAGGAGGGTGACCAAGACTGGCGTTGCCCGAATACACGCAGCTGCCCCGCGCAGCTTGCAGCGCGCCTTGAGTACTTGGCTTCTCGCAAGGCGCTCGATATTGGTGAACTAGGGGAAAAGGCCGCGGCAGATCTCATTGCTTCCGGCGTGCTCAAGGACGAGGCGGATCTTTTTGACCTCGATGAGGAAGCGCTGCTCAAGTCTTCTATGTACACGACGAAGAGCGGCAAGCTTAATGCTTCCGGCAAGAAGCTGCTGGAGAACCTCAAGACTGCGCGTGAGACTGATTTCTGGCGCGTTCTTGTGGCGTTGTCCATACGCCATGTGGGCCCCATCGCTGCCCGCGCGCTCGCTACGCGTTTCGGCTCGATGGAGGCGCTGCGTGAAGCCTCAGTTGAGGAGCTTGCCGATACCGACGGAGTTGGCGGCATCATTGCAGAATCCTTCAAGGCTTGGTTCGAGGTGGACTGGCACGACAAAATCGTCCAGAAATGGAGCGCAGCGGGCGTAACGATGGCGGATGAAGTCAGTGACAAGCCCGAACAGACCCTGGAGGGCCTCACCGTGGTGGTCACCGGAACTCTAGAGAACTTCACCCGTGATTCTGCCAAGGAAGCCATCATTGCTCGTGGTGGCAAAGCCTCTGGTTCGGTTTCAAAGAAAACCAACTATGTCGTTGTGGGCGAGAATGCTGGCTCCAAGGAACAGAAGGCTCGTGACCTTGGGTTGACCATCCTCGATGAGGCCGGCTTCGAGCGCCTTCTGGAGACCGGAGAGGCATGAAGCTAGCTGCCTGTGACCTTGACGGCACCATCTACTTCGATGGGCACATGCCGGAGGAAGTTCCTGCGGCTATTGCAGAATGGCGCGCTGCGGGCAACCTCGCCGTAGTGGCCACAGGCAAATCTCCCTACGCGATGCGGCGGGCGCTGGAGCCCTTCGACATCGACTTCGACTACTACCTCTTGTGCAACGGCACGGTCATCCTCGACGGTGAGCAGCGGCTTCTCTATGAGAACCATGTCCCGCCGGAGGCTGTGCGTGCCGTCTACGAATACGTGCGTGACATTCCTGACTTAGACCTCTACTGCACGCGTCTCGAGGGCCCCGACGGGCACCTTGTGCGAAACGTTAATGGGGTACACAACCCCATCATTACAGACCCAGTTCCGGTTCCACCTATTGCGATTGAGCAGGAAGTCTTTCCCCTTGTGGCGGCGTGGACGCCGGGGAACGCGGACCTACAGCATGACATTGCGTCGTGGGTAGCGGCACGTTTCGACGTCGGTACGGCGCTAAACCGCAACTTTTTCGACATCACTCCGCCCGGGCATGACAAGGGTTTTGCTTTGACATGGTTGATGGATTACCTCGCACTTGACCGAGCGGATACAGAGGTCATCACCTTGGGCGATGGGCACAATGACTTGCCTATGCATGCGCTTGCCGACGTCCCCCTCACCTTCCCCTGGGCACATTCCACCGTCCGCGAGGCCTGTCACGTCATCGTAGACTCCGCCGTGGAGGGGCTACTAAGGTATTCATCATGAAGATCGCGGCTCTGGATATGGATGGCACTGTCTACGTTGATGAGAACATCACGGAGGCGGTCAAGGAAGCGATTGCCGCGTGGCGCTCGGCCGGAAATCTTGCTGTTTCCGCCACAGGTAAGTCCATTGCTAATGCCCGCGGTACGCTCGAGCCCTTTGGTGTGGAGCTGGACTACCACGTGCTGTACAACGGCACGGTTCTCACTGAGGGGGATTATACGGTCCTTCAGGAAGAGCACTTGGATGCCGATACTGTCACGGCTATCGCTGAACGCTTCACTGGCAAGGCCCTCAATATCTATACCACCGGCTTGACTGGGGCTGACCAGATTGTGTGGGAGGGTCTCTCCGGCCAGGAGTCATCGATGGTGGCAGGTGCGCAGGTGGGGGATTTGGGGGACGTCGCCAAGCGTGACACCGTGCTCATGTCCCTGTGGATTCCCGGCGATGCCGCGCTGCGCCAAGAGGTGGACGAGTGGGTTCGTGCGAATTTTGACGTCGAGTCATCTTTCAACTGCGATTTCTACGACATCATGCCGCCAGGTCACAACAAGGGAGAAGGCTTGACGCGGCTTCTGAGCTGTCTCGGCCATGAGGAGGCCCAGCTCTATACCTTCGGCGATAGCTTCAACGACCTCTCCATGCATGCCATAGCCACGGAGTCCTTTAGCTTCCCGCACGGAGAAATTAGCGGCCACGTCGACCACATTGTGCCGGACGTCGCCGCGGGGCTCAAAAGCCTACTGGCGCGAGCCTAGCTTAGGAATGCGCCCAAAATAGCGCCCAAGTCACCCAGGTGCTCAACCTCTGAGGCGAGGTAATCCGGGCCGCCCACGCGGCCCATCACCACAACGTATTTGGTTCCGACGAGGGGAGCGGCAGCCAGCGCGGAATCGAGCAGCGCCCACGACTCAGGAATCCACGTGTCCTTCTCCGGATGGAGGATGCGGGCGGAGTCGATGCTGAGATCGGTTGGGATCGTGCCATCGTCGGCAGGCGCGGCGTCGGAGGACGCAATCCGCTTGATGGGGTCTTCATTAGTGATTACGACGGCCCACGTTGATGTCAGCGCCTTGGGGATTGCCGCGCAGACTTCCTCCATAGCGGCTGTCACATTGCGGCGCGAGGCCACGGTGGCGAGCAAACGGATCTGGCCTCGGCGATCGACGCGCCCGCTAAATGGGCGGATAGAATCAATCTCCACGCCGTCTACTGTCTGCGCAGCAGTAATAATCTCATCAGCCATGGTGGTCTTCGGCAGATCTAGGACAATGTCATCCATAACGGTGCCGTCGGGGAAGTTCTCCACGATGTCCACAGAGCGAATATCGGCCTCAATCTCTCCGAGGGCATTGGCTAAAAGGCCTAGGCTGCCAGGGGTATCGGGGAGAAGGACACGGACGAGGTACGACATATGTTTCTTTCTCTGGGCAGGTTTGTGAAGGAGAATTAATAGGTTAACCTAACGTGATCTATGGTACACAAGCGTCCGAATAGTATTCAATAACCTCGGTGGTGTACATGCGCCCGGAGTGGTGGTGGCGACGGCGAACGCGTGCAGTACCATGGGTGCTTAGCTATTAACCGTCTCGATGAATAAAAGGATGGAGTTCGCGTGTCTGATATTTCGCGTGACGAGGTCGCGCACCTGGCAAAGCTGTCGCGACTGGCCCTGAGCGAGGAAGAACTGAAGCAGTTCGCTGCACAGATCGACGAAATCGTGGACTCGGTGTCCGCGGTTGGCAAGGTCAAGGCTGAAGGTGTGGAGCCATTGTCGCACCCGCACTCCGTGGTTGCCCCAATGCGTGAGGACGTTATCGTGCGCACCCTCACCGCCGAGCAAGCACTGGACCAGGCGCCGGCATCTGAAGATGACCGCTTCATGGTTCCGCAGATTCTGGGTGGAGGAGACGAATAAGAATGGCACAATTCATTGCGCCCACCGAGGGTATTACCGCACTGACCGCTGCTGAGCTGGCGCAGAAGATCCACTCTCGCGAGCTGACCTCCCGTGAGGTTACCCAGGCTTTCCTCGATCGCATTGCAGAAACCAACGATGAGCTCAACGCGTTCCTGCACGTAGGTGCTGAGGAAGCACTGGCGGCTGCCGACGCCGTCGATAAGTCCCTCGACGCCGGCGAGGAGCCCGCTTCCGCCTTGGCAGGCGTGCCGCTGGCACTTAAGGACCTTCTCGTCACGACGGACGCTCCGACGACCGCTGCCTCCAAGATGCTGGAAGGCTGGGTCTCGCCTTACGACGCCACCCTGGTGACCAAGCTGCGTGAGGCCGGCATCCCTATCTTGGGTAAGACGAACCTCGACGAGTTCGCTATGGGCTCCTCGAATGAGAACTCCGCTTACGGCCCCGCCCACAACCCCTACGACACTGAGCGCACCCCGGGCGGCTCCGGTGGTGGTACTGCCGCAGCCCTTGCTTCCGGCCAGGCTCCCTTGGGCATCGGTACCGACACGGGCGGCTCCATTCGTCAGCCTGCTGCGCTGACCAACACTGTCGGCGTGAAGCCGACCTACGGCACCGTGTCCCGCTACGGCCTTATCGCCGCCGCGAGCTCCCTAGATCAGGCAGGCCCGACCGCCCGCACCGTACTGGATACCGCGCTATTGCACGAGATTATTGCCGGCCACGACTCCTTTGACGCCACGTCAGTGGACAAGCCGGTTGCTCCGGTTGTTGCGGCGGCGAAGGAGGGCGCTAATGGCGACCTGTCTGGGGTCAAGGTTGGCTTGATTAAGCAATTTGAACGTGACGGTTGGCAGCCGGGTGTGATGGAGTCTTACCACGCTGCCGTTGAGCAGCTGAAGTCCCAGGGCGCCGAAATCGTTGAGGTTGACTGCCCGCACTTCGATGACGCTTTGGCCGCGTACTACCTCATCATGCCGTGTGAAGTCTCTTCCAACCTGGCTCGTTTCGACGGCATGCGTTATGGACTCCGCGTGGGCGATGATGGCACGCACTCGGCTGAGGAGGTCATGTCGTTGTCTCGCGCTGAAGGCTTTGGACCTGAGGTTAAGCGCCGCATCATGCTGGGTACGTATGCGCTGTCTGTTGGCTACTATGACGCCTACTACTTGCAGGCTCAGCGCGTGCGTACGCTCATCGCCCAAGACTTCGCTCGTGCCTTCGAGCAAGCAGACGTCCTTGTATCCCCAACGACGCCGACCACCGCCTTCAAGCTGGGCGAGAAGGTGGAGGATCCTATGGAGATGTACAACTTCGACCTCTGCACCTTGCCTCTGAACCTCGCGGGTGTTTGTGGCATGTCTGTGCCTTCTGGTTTGGCGTCCGATACCAACCTGCCAACGGGCCTGCAGATCATGGCTCCGGCGTTCAAGGATGACCGCCTGTACAAGGTAGGCGCTGCCTACGAAGCTGGCCGCGAGTAATACTCTTCGGGTTACTTGTGGCTGGCCTATAGCAGTAACGCGTAGAAGCCAGTGACCTCCCACAATCGTGGGAGGTCACTGGCTTCTACGTGCTAGGTCATAGTGTTAGTGTTTCAGCTATTTTGCCCCGAAGAATCCTTGGCGTCGCTTCAGATCCCATGCTCCGGACGGTTGCTTCTCACAGTAGTACCAAAGGTCATCGTCCCAATAGTTCTTCTTTTCAGCCTCGAATAGGCACTCTTGCTCGGAATTGAATACTCGGACCGTTCCGCCCCAAACAATTCCTTGGGGTTATACTTCGGTCGCTGGATTGGGGACTGCAAGGGCGTGTTCTGCTGCGGCGGCAGCAGGGGCAGATGCGGACAAAACTAGTGTGGTGACAACGGTGGCAAAGAAAAACTTCTTCATGTTGGGTATTCTCTTTATTGAGAGTTATACCACATTGTAGAGAGGCGTGTATCACACATGGATGACAAGACCCTACTGTCTGTTCTGTCGAAATCTCGTGAATTTGTTTCCCCTGAAACTTCCCCATGTACTGCTCAGCTAATAGGAGTTATCGAAGCGGATATTGATGCTGGAAATGAGTTAGACTCGAAAAGGCTCCTTATGCATTTGGTAGTTGCGTTAGCAAAAATCGAAAAAGCCGCTCGTACCTAGGGTAAATCGATTTAGTCGTGTAGAGGCCAGTTATGCGGCCGTTACTTGCGCTGGGGGTAAGTGCGGCACTGCTGTCAGTTTACAGCGGGTGCCGTAGCCCAACCCGGGCGTGAACATATTGCACAGATGGATCAAGATTTTCGCCTCTGGGAAGGTGGGGAAGCGATGTGTCTTTAAGGTCTGACGGTCTGGGGCTTATATTTTCTCAGGAAGTGAATATACGTCACGAGCAGGGAAAACGTGGTCGTTAGAAAATAAAATTGCTTAAGACTTTACATTTGCATAGTCATGGGTTAGAGTGATCTTAGTGATTGCATCTGCTGGGTGCGGATCACACTGTGAGAGAGGCAAATAAAACGCCCGCGAGCGCCATTCCCTAATTGGGCGCACGCTGGGCGTTTTATTGTGGGGGCTTAGTGGGCGTCGGAAAGCGCGTAGGCGGCGCCGGCACTCGCGGCAGTGACAGTGAGGACAGACGGCCAAGCACCAATCTTCTTAGCTAGCGGGTGAGAAAGGCCGAACGCGCCTGCGTACAGTGCGGTCAATCCCGCCGTAGTTGCTGGGTTCGTCTTCGTCCACCAGCTGCGGCCAGCCCATGCGCCCGCGGCGGCGAGGACAACGCCACCGAGTGGACGAATTCCAGTCTCCCTGGCCGTGAGCCATCCGCCGATGAGACCAAGAGCCACGGTAGTGGCAGTTGAAACGTCCTGTGGTTTCTTAATATCAATCATTCCCATGACGCCCAGTGTAGGCCGGTGTCCGAGGCGACGGCTAGACTTCGCTCCATGAATCAACCCGATGCGCTACCGTCTGAAAGCCAAGCTTGGCGCGCTATGGCCGCGTTGTCCCTGGGATTTTTCATTTCTCTGCTGGACCAGACAATGATCGCCGTTGCGCTTCCCGACGTCCTCCGGGAGTTCAACGCTGGAGTCAATCAGGTGCTGTGGGTGTCTGCTATCTACTTGCTGGCTGTTGTAGTGCCCTTGCTGTTTACCGGCAGGCTCGGGGATATCTATGGGCAAAAGCGGATGTTCCAATTGGGCGTGGGTCTCTTTGGTATTGGAGCTCTCCTTTGTGCGCTGGCGCCTAACGTGGAGTTTCTCATTGCGGCTCGCGCGGTTCAGGGCTTTGGAGCTTCCGTTCAGATGCCGCAGACTATGGCGGTGATTAACCGGGTCTTTGCTCGTGAGCGGCGCGGTCGTGCGCTGGGTGTCTGGGGCATTGTGGGCTCGGTAGCGTCCTTGGCAGGACCTCTGTTGGGTGGATTCGTTGTTGCGGTCTTTGGCTGGCAGGCAGTCTTCTGGGTTCACGTTCCCTTCGTTATCGCGGCTATCGTTCTGGCAGCGCTGTGGGTGCCGTCGCTGCCAACGACGGCGAGGAAGATTGACTACGTGTCCGTGGGGGCGTCGTTTGTCGCGCTAACCTGCCTTGTCTTCGCCGTGCAGCAGGGGCCGGAGACGGGTTGGTCGTGGTGGATCTGGGCGCTTCTTGGCGTAGGTCTCGTCGGAATCGCGGTCTTTGTCAGACTGCAAAAGCGCAGCCGCGAGCCACTGATTCCACTCGAGCTCTTCGCAGACCGTAACTATTCTGCGGGCTCGGTCGCAATTGTGGCGATGGGATTTATGGCGGCGTCGATGATGATTCCCATCATGATGTGGCTGCAGGGCTCGCAAGGGCTATCCGCACGGGATGCGGGCCTCGTTGTGACACCCATGGCGCTAGTGTCGCTGTGTGTATCGCCCCTGGCAGGGATCCTTGCGGACAAGCTGGATCCACGTCGACTGGCAGCTACCGGCTTTGGAATTCTTATCGCGACATTCTTCGCCTTGTGGTTTCTCATGCATGCTGATGTCACCGCGTGGTGGTTGGCCCTGCCGTGCGCGGCGTTGGGGGCAGGGCAGTCCTTTATTTGGGGCTCTAATGCAGCCACCACCATGCGAGACATCGAGCCACAGCTTATGGGGGCAGCATCGGGCGTGTATAACACGTCGCGTCAAGTAGGCTCCGTCATCGGCGTCGCGGCGGTTTCAGCCGTCATGCAGGTGGCCGGCGCTGCGAATTCCCTCATCATCATCGTAATGATGCTGGCAGTGGGGTTGGGTGCGTCACTCTTCTTCCGCGATACCCTGCATGCAGTTACGGAACCTGCACAGCTATAGGGAAGGGGGTAGATTGGGACTCATGCGTCTTGCTGTACTGACATCCGGTGGTGATTGCCCCGGTCTAAATGCTGTTATCCGCGCGGTCGTTCGTACCGCATCTAACGAGTTCGGCGATACGGTCGTCGGCTATGAGGACGGCTGGGTTGGTCTCATGGAAGACCGCCGCCGTGACCTTTATGACGATGCAGAAATTGACCGCATCCTTCTGCGCGGCGGCACCATCCTCGGTACGGGCCGTCTGCACCCAGACAAGTTCAAGGCGGGTCTGGATACCATCAAGGCCAATATGGCCGACGCCGAAGTTGATGCGCTCATCGCCATCGGCGGTGAGGGAACCCTCAAGGGCGCCAAGTGGCTTTCTGACAACGGGATTCCGGTCGTTGGCGTGCCGAAGACTATTGACAACGATGTCAACGCTACGGACTACACCTTTGGCTTCGACACCGCGGTCTCCGTAGCAACCGACGCCATCGATCGTCTTCACACTACGGCGGAGTCCCACGACCGTATTCTCATCGTTGAGGTCATGGGCCGTCACGTGGGCTGGATTGCGCTGCATGCGGGTATGGCTGGCGGTGCACACTACACGGTGATTCCTGAGGTGCCGTTTGATATTGCCGATATCACTAAGGCCATGGAACGCCGTTTCCAGATGGGGGAGAAGTACGGCATCGTCTGTGTAGCAGAAGGTGCCCTCCCCAAGGAAGGCACGATGGACTTCGAAGAGGGCGGCGTGGACCAGTTTGGTCACCAGACCTTCAACGGTATTGGCCAAGTCATCGGCGATGAGATTAAGAAGCGCACGGGCTATGACGTGCGTACTACCGTCCTCGGTCACATCCAGCGCGGTGGTACGCCGACGGCCTATGACCGCGTCCTCGCTACTCGCTACGGCACCCACGCTGCACGCGCGGCACACAACGGTCAGTCCGGAATGTGTGTGGCCCTGCACGGCGAAAATATTAACTTGGTGCCTCTCGAAGACGCCGTGGGCAAGCTCAAGGTAGTTCCGGAAAAGCGCTACGCCAACGCGCAGGCCCTGTTCGGCTAAAGGACGCGCAGAACCACGTCTTAAAGGAAGTAATGACGAGCGTCCTCGCTTATTTTGCTGAGCAGCCAGTCTTGTTGGTCTTTTTGCTCATTGGTGTCGGCATGGCCTTGGGCGGCATTAAGAGCCGCGGCATTAGCCTTGGAGCGGCCGCGGTGCTCTTTTTGGGCATCGCCTTTTCGGCAGCGGCGTCGGCAGCTGGAGTGGAAGCATCAGTCCCGCCGATTCTGGGCATGTTCGGCCTCGTGTTGTTTGCCTTCGGAATCGGTAACAACTCCGGTGTGTCCTTCTTCAAATCCCTGAAGACTGCAACCGGGCCAGTGTTGTCCATGATTGGTGTGTTCATCATTGCCGCCATCGCCGCGTGGGGCTTGGGAACGTTTGTCTTTGAGCTTCCCCTCGCCACGATTGCTGGCACGTTTGCCGGTGCCGTTACGAATACGCCGGCACTGGCGGCGGCGTCGGAAGCCACGGGCGATCCTGGTGCTGCGACCGTGGGGTATGCGGTGGCCTACCTCTTTGGTGTTATCGGCATGCTGGTAGCGACAGTCGTCGTGCTTCGGGATGCCGGCAATGACGACGACACCCTTTCACCGGTGACCCGCCAGCACATGCAGCTGCAGCGTGAAACGTCGATTGCCGAAATTGCGGACATTGGCAATGGGGAAATCCAGGTCACGCGTCTGCGTCGCGTCGGCAGCAATGACATTGTTATCCCCAAGTACTTTGATGTACTGCATCCAGGTGACGTAGTGACGCTGGTGGGTGCACCGGAGGACCTGGACAACATTATTGAGCGCTCCGGACGTGAGTCCCCACAGATTCTCAACGACGATCGCCATGACCTAGATTTCCGCCGCATCACTATTTCAGAGCACAATCTAGCCGGACAGACCATCGCGGAGCTCAACAACCAGCTTTCTGATAGGTGGGGAGCACGCATCTCCCGTGTCCGCCGAGCTGACAATGACCAGGTAGCTATCCCCGAGCACATCGTGGAACTGGGCGACCGCGTGCGTGTGGTCGGCCGCCAGAGTGCTATGCGGGAAATTTCTAAGTTTCTAGGTGATTCTTCCCAAGGGTTGACCGACATCAACCCGGTTTCCCTTGGCTTGGGCCTTGCTTTGGGTATTTTCCTGGGCCACATCGACATTCCGATTCCGGGCGGATCTTCTTTCAATCTGGGTGCTGCGGCAGGCGTGCTCATCGTGGCACTCGTGATGGCACGAATCGGGCGCATTGGTAGCACGGTGACGGCCTTGCCGCACTCCGCAAACACCATCTTGGCGGAACTGGGGCTCTTGCTGTTCCTAGCCCAGGCAGGCACGAATGCCGGTAGTGAAATTGCCAGCGCCTTTACCAGTGGTTCGTGGTGGAAGATTCTTCTGCTTGGCATAGTTGTCACCACCATTGTGGCGACAGGGTACGCCTTTGTCTTGCGGAGGTTCTTGCATGTGGGTGCCACCAAAACTGCCGGCGCACTTGCAGGCGCGCAAACGCAGCCGGCAGTGCTGGCCTTTGTCAACAACCGCACCAGCAATGACCAGCGCGTAGCACTGGGATACGCCATGGTGTATCCGGCGGCAATGATTGCCAAGATTCTCATCACGCATGCCCTTACCGTCTTGGGCTAGCCGGTTGCGCATGGAGTCGCGCTGACATACTAAGATGGCACGCATGACTGCTGCGATGTATGACCTGATGGACTATGACGAGGTCCTAGAAAAGTTCGAACCCGTTATGGGCATGGAAGTCCACGTGGAGCTCAACACGGAGACCAAGATGTTCTCCACCTCGCCCACGAACTTCAACGCAGCCCCCAACTCCAACGTTGACCCGGTGTCCCTCGGCTTGCCGGGTGCCCTTCCTGTGGTCAACTCCAAAGGTGTGGAAGGCGCTATCAAGATTGGCCTCGCGCTGAACTGCTCCATTGCGGAGTCTTCGCGCTTTGCCCGCAAGAACTACTTCTACCCAGACCAGCCAAAGAACTACCAGATTTCCCAGTACGATGAGCCGATTGCGTACGACGGCTACCTGGACGTCGTCTTGGACGACGGTACCGAGTGGCGCGTGGAGATTGAACGCGCTCACATGGAGGAAGACACCGGCAAGCTGACCCACCTGGGTGGCGCCGATGGCCGCATTCATGGCGCGACGACGTCACTGGTGGATTGCAACCGCGCAGGTATTCCGCTCATCGAGATTGTGACGAAGCCGATTATTGGCGCCGGAGAGCGTGCCCCCGAGGTAGCCCGCGCTTATGTGTCCGCACTGCGCGAGCTCGTCGCGGCCTTGGGTGTGTCCGATGCCCGCATGGACCAGGGATCGATGCGCGTGGACTCCAACGTGTCGCTGCGCCCAGTGGGCCAGGAGGAGTTCGGTACCCGCACCGAAACCAAGAACATCAACTCGCTGCGCTCGGTAGAGCAGGCGGTGCGTTTCGAGATGCAGCGTCAGGCGCAGGTGCTTGTCGACGGCGGAGCGATCGTCCAGGAAACGCGCCACTACCAGGAAACGGACGGTTCCACGTCGAAGGGCCGCCCGAAGGAGACCGCCGAAGATTACCGCTACTTTAATGACCCAGACCTGCCGCCGGTCATCGTGTCCCGCGAGTGGGTTGAAGAGATCCGCCAGACCCTGCCGGAGATGCCGTGGATTCGCCGCGCCCGCATCCAGGAAGAGTGGGGGCTGAAGGATGAGGAGATGCGTGACCTGGTCAACGCTGGGGCACTCGACCTCATCATCGAGACCGTGGAAGCCGGCAGCACTCCGGATGAAGCCCGCTCCTGGTGGGTGTCCTACCTCACCGGTAAGGCCAACGAGGCAGGCGTAGAGCTCACCGCGCTGAGCATTACCCCGGCTCAGGTTGCACGCGTCGTCGAACTGGTCAAGGAGGGCAAGCTCACAACCAAGCTGGCACGCCAGGCGGTCGACGGTGTACTGGAAGGTGAAGGTGACGTCGATGAGGTCGTCGCCAAGCGTGGCCTCGAGGTCGTACGTGATGATGGCGCCATTGAGAAGGCTGTCGACGAGGCGCTGGCTGCCAATCCCGACATCGTGGAGAAGTACAAGGCCGGCAACAAGAAGGTCACCGGTGCCATCGTCGGTGCCGTCATGAAGGCTACCCAGGGTAAGGCGGACCCGGGTCAGGTCAACCAGCTCATCGCTAAGAAACTCTCCTAATTGGCAAAAGTTTCCATTATGCGAGGTCAGGCGCCTGCGGGGTACCGTGGGCGCCATGACTATTAGAGCGAAAGCACTGCAGAAGACCGGCCCAAACGAACCCTACAAGGTCGTCACGATTGAGCGCCGCGACCCGCGCGCCGATGACGTCGTCATCGACATTAAGGCAGCCGGCATCTGCCACTCGGATATTCACACCATCCGCAACGAGTGGGGCGAGGCGCACTTTCCACTCACCGTTGGCCATGAGATTGCCGGCGTGGTGTCCGCAGTGGGGGAGGACGTTACAAAGTTCAAGGTGGGTGACCGCGTGGGGGTTGGCTGCATGGTCAACTCCTGTGGCGAGTGCGAGCAGTGCCAGGCCGGGATGGAGCAAAACTGCCTGAACGGCAACGTTGGCACGTATAACTCCAAGGACGTCGACGGTACGATTACGCAGGGCGGTTACGCCGAGAAGGTCGTCGTCAACGAGAACTTTGTTCTCCGCATCCCAGATTCCCTTGATTTTGACGTGGCGGCGCCGTTGCTATGCGCTGGTATCACCACGTACTCGCCGCTGGCTCGCTGGGACGTCAAGGAAGGCCAGAAGGTCGCCATCGTCGGACTTGGTGGATTGGGCCACATGGGCGTGCAGATCGCTGCCGCGAAGGGCGCGGATGTCACCGTGATCTCCCGTACCTCGCGCAAGGCTGAGGATGCCAAGAAGCTAGGGGCTACCCGCCTTCTGGCCACCACGGAAGAAGAAGACTTCTTTAGGAACCACCGCGGCGAGTTTGACCTCATCTTGTCCACTATCTCCGCTGAGTATGACCTCGAAGACTACTTGCGTCTGCTCAAGCCACGCGGCATCATGTCCGTCGTCGGCCTTCCACCAGAAGCTCTCTCACTGCGCCTTAACCGTCTCGTCGGCGGCGGCAAGGTGCTCACCGGCAACAACATCGGTGGCATTGCAGAAACCCAGGAGATGCTGTACTTCTGCGCGGAGCACAACCTCGGCGCAGTCATCGAAAAGGTCAGCGTCGATGAGGTCGACGCCGCCTATGATCGCGTCGTAGCCGGTGACGTCAGATTCCGCTGTGTTATTGATACTGCGACGTTTGCAGACCACCAAGGATAGAAGGACTCTGTGACCTAGAGCGGAGGCTGCGGTGATATTGCTCATTGGCGAAAGTATTTTGGAGTAATATCTCGGCCGCCGTACCTACATTTTCTTTTCTGCTGGGCGTACCGTGGACATAAGTCTTGCGCCATGCTTCTGACGGGAGGTGTGGCGCGTTTTTATTCCTTCACAATCAGAAAAGAAGATGGATATACGTGTCGTATAAAAACGTTGTGGGCATTGCCCTGTCCTTTATCGGCCTGCTTGTCGGAGCCGGCTTCGCAACGGGCCAGGAAGTTGTCCAGTATTTTACGTCCTTTGGAATCAACGGAATCTGGGGCATCGTGGTTGCCGGCCTTGTTATGACCTTGGCCGGTACCGTGTTCCTTCAGCTGGGCAGCTACTTCCATGCCAGCGAGCACAATCAGGTGTTCCGAAACATTACCCACCCGATCATTTCGCGCATTCTCGACGTCGCCGTAATTCTTACCCTCTTCGCGGTGGGATTCGTCATGCTGGCTGGCGCAGGTTCCAACATGCAGCAGCAATTCGGTTGGCCGGCGTGGGTTGGTTCGCTGCTCATGCTCGTGCTCGTCCTAGTGACCGGCATGATGGACGTGGACAAGGTCTCCCGTGTCATCGGCCTGCTGACCCCGTCCATCATCATTGCGGTGCTGTTTGTGGGCGGCTACACCTTGATGCACATGCCGGAAAACGTCTCCGCTGCCATCGACGCCTCCGCGGCCATTGAATCTCCGATTCCGAACTGGCTGATTTCTGCACTCAACTACAACGGCCTAGCCCTCATTCTGGCCGTGTCAATGTCACTGGTCATCGGCGGTGACAACATCAGCCCGCGCGAAGCGGGCTGGGGCGGCGTCGTGGGTGGCGCGGTCTATGCTGTGCTCATGGGTATCGCCGGCTTCTCTTTGCTCATGAACGCGGAGGCCGTTGGTGATTCGGACATCCCGATGCTCACCTTGGTCGATGAGATTCACCCGACTCTCGGCCTCATCATGGCCGTCATCATTTACCTGATGATCTTCAATACGGCTATCGGCATGTTCTATGCGCTGGGCAAGCGCCTATCGTCCGGCAACGAATCGAAATACCGCATCATCTTTATCGCCGGCTGCCTTGCAGGTTTCGCGGTATCATTCGCTGGCTTCAAGGCGCTGATGCAGTATGTCTATCCAGTACTGGGGTACATGGGAATCGTGCTCGTGGCCATTCTGGTCTTTGGGTGGCTGCGTTCTTTGAGCCAGATTAAGGACGAAGGCCTGCGTCGAGAGCGCATTCGCGCGCTGCTGCACCTCAAGCTGCACCCGGATGAGGACTACGATGCCGAGCGCTACGACGACGAGATTGGTCAGCAGATTGCTGACTCCAACATGGATGATGAAGCGTTGTACGAGGATCTTGTCACGGAGGTCGTAGACGAATTGCACGGCGACGATGACGTGGACTTCGACAAAGAGAAGTGGGAAGAAAGCCGCAACGACCACACCTACTACACCGAGCGCGACGGCGTGGAGCAAGATCGCAGCGAGGAAGAAATCAAGGAGTGGGTCGAGGAGACCGGCGCCGTCGGCGACCCCGCTGAGGACGAGCCCGTAGAGGGCCGCCCCGCTCAGGATTAGTGGAGCAGCAGCTTTGCCGTTAGTGCAATCATGACGCAGCCGATGACGATGTTAACGATGCGCCACGTCGCCGGCTTCGCCAGCACATTAGAAAGCTTGTAGGCACCGAAGCCGAGGGAGGGGAACCAGACGGCACTGGCAAGGACGGCCCCGGCTGCGAAGACCCAGCGCTGTTCGCCGTATTGGTTGGCAATGCCGCCGAGCATGACCAGTGCATCAACATAGGCTAGGGGGTTAAGCCACGTCAGCGCCATTGCTGCCATGACGGGCTTGACCCAAGACTTGGAGCGTACGCGGGGACGAATCTTCGTCAGGACTGAGCCTCCCGGCGCATCGCTATTGCCGCCGTTAGCGTCAACCGATGCGGCGACGGGTTCGGTTTTCTGGACGACGAGTGCCTCTTGCTCCTTCTTAAAGGCATCGCGGAAGCAGGTGAAGCCAAAGTAGATGAGGTAGGCAGCGCCAAGATACTTCACCACGGTCAGAGCGGTGGGGAAGCGCTCCACCAGAATGCCCACACCAGCGGTGCCGGCGTTGATCAGGACGACGTCGGACAGCAAACAAGCAAGCAGAATCGCACCGACGTGATCGCGTTTGATGCCCATCTTGATGATGTAGGCGTTCTGCGGTCCAATGGCGATGATGAGGGAGAGTCCCAGCGCAAATCCTGCGAGCAATACTGACATGGCATCCAGTGTGCGGAAGAATGCATATGAAGTCCAGTTAAGTGTTCTACAGCTGGTTTAAAATAGCTTCATGAACCCACTCCATACCGAAACTTTGCTGGCCATCGTCGATGAGGGCTCTTTCGAGGCGGCCGCAAGTGTGTTAGGAATCACTCCTTCTGCCGTGAGTCAGCGCATCAAAGCGCTTGAGGTCTCGACCGGACGCATCCTGTTGCGTCGCGGAAATCCCGTCACTGTGACTGAAGCCGGCGAGATCGTCGCCCAAGCAGCGCGGCGCATGGCGCTCGTCCAAGCGGAGGCGGATGCCCGCCTTACTGAGCGCCTTTCTCGAGTGCCTCTGACCGTGGCGATTAACTCTGATTCACTTGCTACGTGGTTTCAGTCTGTTGTGCAGAAGACCGCTGCGCGTGGGGAAGCAGCTCTGCGTATCCGCATTGAGGATGAGGCGCGTACATTAGCCATGTTGCGTCGCGGCGATGTCCTCGGTGCGGTGACCCGCGAGCACACGCCGGTGTCTGGCTGCGAATCGACGTACCTGGGCACCATGCGCTATTTCGCTGTCGCTGCACCGAGTCTCGCGGAGAGCTTCGAGGATTGGGACACGCTTCCTATCGTGGGATTTGGGCCGAATGATGCCACCCTTGATGATGCGATGCGCGAAAGGTTTATTGATTCCCGTGTTCTGCGCGCGCGGGTCTCACAGATCCCCTCGTCTGAGTCATATGTCGAGGCAGTGCGCTTTGGACTGGGGTGGGGCCTGGTGCCGCGGCTGCAGGCGCAGCCTCTGTTGGATGCGGGGGAGCTGGTGCTTCTCGACGATTTCCCGCTCGACATCGACCTCTATTGGCAGCGATGGCGCCTCGAATCTGAGGTGCTTGCAGACCTCACCGCTGACGTCCTGGCCGCTGGCCGGGCAGTTTTAGCTACACGCCGCGCCGAACAGGATGCACCATAAGGACCGTGCGCTGGCTTAAGTTGGAGGCATGAGCGATAAGACTCCTGATAAAGCAACCGACATCGACGATGACATCCCAACCTACAACTCTGGTGCTAACTCCGTAAAGGCGGGCAAGCTTGACAAGGCAGAGACCACCACTGACGCAGTGACTGATAAGGCTTCCGGCAGCGCTTCTGCTGAGGAGCCGAAGAAGAGCCGTCTTTTCCAGCGTGCTGGCCGCGCTGAGCCGACGGTTATTAAGCCAAAGCCAGCGGAGGCCGCCACGACCGACTCTGCACCTACGTCTGATCCTGCTGCTGAGGCCAAGACCGAAACCTTCGAGAGTGCTTCCCGTGACACTCGCGACTCCCTGTCTTTTGATAGCTCCGCTGCAGATACTGAGACCACCGCTTTTCCGCGAGCAGAAGCCACTGCAGAGCCTTCAGCTGAGACGTACGATGACGTGCCGAGCACCGTCGCTGTGGCTGACCCGGCTATCGAGTCTGATTCTGAGACCAGGGTGACCGAGGAGGAGCCTCAGCGAGCTCGCCGCGGCACCATCGACTTCGGTCTGCTTTTTGTGCGCTTGGCGCTGAGCATCTACCTGCTCGTCGCCGGTGCATCGACATTCTTCAAGCTTGGCGGCAATGAGGGCCTGTCGGGACTAGAGAATGAGTACGGCGAGTACACCATGGCGGCCGCGCTGGCCATTGGTGTTCCGACCGTCCAGCTCATCGCAGGCGCCTTCCTGCTGCTCGGCTTGGTGACTCCGCTGGCGGCGATGTTCGGCCTTATTGTGACTGGCTTCGAGGCCATTCACGGACTCAACGCCTCGGGCGATGGCCTTGATGTCTTTGCCTGGAACGAAAGCGTGTGGCTGGGCCTCGTGCTGTTCGCCATCGCGGTAGCACTGCAGTTCACCGGTCCGGGTTTCATCTCCCTGGACTTCAACCGTTCCTGGACCCGCCGCCCACTGGCGACATCCTGGATTTTCATCGTCATTGGCGTCGCGGCACTCGTTGCTATCTGGTGGTTCGGAGCAGGTGTTAATCCGCTGAGCTAAGCCCCTCCCTCTTGTTGTTTTCCATTGTGTAAAGTAAGTTGATTTCCGGAATGGAAAACAACGCGGTGGAAGCCGCGAGAGGGGAGTCTTCGTCATGGCGGATCAGGATGTCCGGGAAGCACTCGCATTTGCGGAAAAGCAACACGCAGACGCGGCCAAGCGGCCGCCCGTTTGGTTGACTCTGCTTGCGGCGGTGGCCTACGGAGCTTGGTTTGCCTATATGTGGATCAAGGATGATGTCCACCCGCTCGTCGTCGTGGGTGGGCTTCTGCTAGTTCTCGGCCTTCTGATAGGGCTGGCTTTCTTTTATCGCACGGGGGTTCGGGATTCGATGCGCCAGAAGGTGGATCCTCATGCTTCCCGTAGCGTTACGTGGCGCTACTACGCAGGATTAGGATTTTTGTTTTTACCGGCGCTCTTCAATCCCTTCGTTGAAGGTCACCTCGTTGCCTCGTGTATTGCGGGTGTCCTGTGTGCTGCGGCGGTCTTCTGGACTCTGCACACGGGTGCTCTGGATCGGATGCCGCGATGAATGGCCTCGACCCTGTTATTCACCCGCTCAACCGCTTCAAAATCTGTGCCACGCTCAATGCTTTTGGGGCCACGCAGGGCGGAGACGTTAATCGCGAGATGAAATTCGCTATGTTGCGAGACCGCACGGAGCTTTCCGATGCCTCCCTGTCCAAGCAACTCGGAGCTCTGGAAAAAGCCGGCTACGTGACGCGCTTCCGCGAGTACGGAACCAGCCGCGCTAAAGATTCAGTGTGGGTTGCGCTCACGGAGAAAGGTGCAGTGGCCTTTAGAGGTCACTTAGCAGCGCTCAAGGCTCTAGCCGAGGGCTGAGATCTGAATCGTGGCAATGAATGAGGTGCCCAAGTTGCCAAAGTTTTCCCTCGCGCGGCAATGACGGCGCATAACTTTGGCAGGTAGGGCAGTGTGCATCCCGAATCTGCGTTTGGCTTAGCTGCTAGGGGGCGCAGCGAGTGCAGCATGAGGTTTGTCTGCTTGGGTGTCCTTAACCTTGAGGCAGATGGCGTAGAGCGCCCACGCTAGGAGCGCGAGCCACACGAAGTCATCGACCAGGAATTTCTGATACAGCGGCATCGTGTGGACATCGATGTTATCGCCGAACCACCATTTGCCTGGGACGGTGACGAGCATGCCTACCCAGGCCGCGAGCACTGCCAGTAGACTGCCGGCGACCCAGGTGGACTGGCGCCAAGTCCACGCGCGGTACATCATCACCGGCACGATGAGGGAGAGCCAGACCCAGTGGTGAGACCACGAGACTGGGGAGATGAGCAGCATGACGGTGGCGGTGGTGAGGTGGGCGTCGACAAGCAGCCCCTGCTTTACCTGCGCCACAATGAGCGCGGAACCTAGAGCGATGACAGCCAGGGCCGCCACGAGCCACAGCACGTTGATGAGCGGGCCGTGGTTGTCCATGGCCTCCTGAGACGTAAAGAGGCGCTGGATGACGCCCTTGAGGGAGGAATTGGACTGATAGGCCGTGCCCACGCCGAAGTCCCCACCGGAGCCCATGTCGAGCAGCTTCGAGGTGAAGAATTCCACGAAGGCATCCCAGCGGTAGGCAGCGGCTAGCAACGTGGCGACAACCGCGGAGATGAAAGCAGTAAGAATCGGCTTCCACTCGCGGCGCAGCAAAAAGTACAGCAGCATGGCCAGCGGCGTAATTTTGATGGCCGCTGCACAACCGATGAGCCAGCCTTGGGGCAGCCAACGCTTGCGCGGCACGAGGTCAAAAACAACCAACGCCATGATGACGATATTGATCTGGGCAAAGCCATTGTTGAGGCGAATAGGCTCAAAGAACATCGTGGCTGCCCACACCAGCGCCACTACGGGCAACAGCGGCTTGACCTTCAGCGCGTGGAATATGGCATACAGGCAGGCCAACACGAGAGCGTCGGAGATGACGATCATGATGTTGCCCGCCATATCATCACTCATCCAGTCAAAGACCGTGAGAGGCACCATGACGAGCGCGCCGAAGGGTGGGTAGATAAAGGGGAGCGCTAGATCACCGGCGTACATGGGCTCCGAATAGACCGAGCGGCCCTCCATGAAGGCGCGCACGCCCTCGCGGTAAATGATCATGTCCACTGGGAAGTCCGTGTGGAGGACGTGGCGGATGAGGCCGACCAGGCCCACGATGAGCCCCGCGGCGGTTAACAGCGTGCGCCCAAAGGCGTTAGTGGCGAATTTCATCGCCTTTACTCTAATTGACGTGACCATCCACCACGCGCACCGCACCACGATCCGCAGACGTGGCCATGTTGGCGTAAGCACGCAGCGCCTTGGTGACCGGGCGGTTACGGTCCTTCGGTGTCCAGGGCTTCTCGCGTTGCTCCTCGGTGGCGCGGCGGCGCTCCAGCACGTCCTCATCCACATCCAGGGTGAGCTGGCGCTCGCGGATGTTGATGGTGATGGGGTCGCCATTTTCCACCAAGCCAATGAGACCGCCATGCGCAGCTTCGGGGGAAATGTGGCCGATGGAGAGGCCAGAGGTGCCTCCGGAGAAGCGGCCATCCGTAATCAAGGCGCAGGCCTTGCCCAAGCCAGAGCCCTTGAGGAAGGACGTCGGGTGGAGCATCTCCTGCATGCCGGGGCCACCCGCGGGTCCCTCGTAGCGGATGACGATAACATCGCCCGGCTGAACTTCCTTCTTGAGGATGATGGAGACGGCCTCTTCCTGGGACTCCACCACGCGGGCAGGCCCGGTGAAGGTCCACAGTTCTTCCTCCACGCCGGCGGCTTTAACGATGGCGCCGTTAGGTGCCAGGTTGCCGCGCAGGACCACGAGTCCGCCATCAGAGGAGAAGGCATGCTCGGCATCGTGGATGCAGCCATTAACTGCATCCGTGTCGAGTTCATCCCACCGATTGGACTGAGAGAACGGCTCGGTCGTTCGCACGCCGCCAGGGGCAGCCAAGAAGAGCTCGCGGGCGGCGTCGGTAGCTTTGCCACCGCGGATATCCCAGTCGTCGAGCCATTCCTCGGCATTGTCATAGAGTGCCGTGTGCACCTTGAGGTTGAGGTGGCCAGCGCGGCGCAGCTCGCCCAAGATGGCGGGAATGCCGCCGGCGCGGTGTACGTCCTCGATGTGGTACGTGCCGTTGGGGGCCACCTTGGACAGACAAGGCACGCGGTAGGAGATCTCGTTGATGTCCTCGAGAGTGAAGTCCACCTCGCCCTCCTGCGCCGCAGCGAGGGTGTGGAGGATGGTGTTGGTGGACCCACCCATGGCCATATCGAGGGCCATGGCGTTGGTGAAGGCCTCCTTGGTGGCAATGGAGCGTGGGAGGACGGAGTCGTCTTCCTCGCCGTAGTAGCGCTGGCACATCTCGACAATGGTGCGGCCCGCCTGCTCAAAGAGGCGACGGCGGAAGGCGTGGGTAGCCAGGGTAGTGCCGTTGCCTGGCAGAGCCAAGCCGAGCGCCTCGGTGAGGCAGTTCATGGAGTTGGCAGTGAACATGCCGGAGCAGGAACCACAGGTGGGGCAGGCGGATTCCTCCACCTGGGCCAGTCCCTCATCGGATACGGCCTCGCTGGCCGACGCCGTGATGGCCGTAATCAGATCCGTCGGTGCATGCGCCACGCCATCGACGACGACGGCTTTGCCGGCCTCCATCGGGCCGCCGGAGACGAAGATGGTGGGGATGTTGAGACGCAGCGCAGCGTTGAGCATGCCCGGGGTGATCTTGTCGCAGTTGGAGATACACACGAGGGCGTCGGCAGTATGCGCGTTAGCCATGTATTCGATGGAATCGGAGATAATCTCTCGCGAGGGCAGGGAATAGAGCATGCCGCTGTGGCCCATGGCAATGCCATCGTCAACGGCGATGGTGTTGAACTCCTTGGGCACGCCACCCGCTTCGCGCACGGCATCGGCCACGATGTCACCTACGTTCTTCAGGTGGACGTGGCCGGGCACGAACTGAGTATAGGAGTTGGCAATGGCGACGATCGGCTTGCCAAAATCGGTGTCCTTGGTGCCGGTGGCTCGCCAGAGGGCGCGGGCACCGGATGCCTGGCGGCCAACGGTGGTGACTTTAGAGCGCAGCGGGTACATAGTTATTCCTTCAGTTCGGGGTGTGCTTCGAGGTAGTCGGCGTATTCCTCCTTGGTGAGGAGGACTTGCTGGCCGTCGCGGTGGACAATGACCACCTTGTCGTCGGCGGCGTTGCGTCCCGCGGTGAGAGCATCGGGGATACGGCCCTGGGACGCCTTGGCCAAACGCGGCAGCGAGTTAAAGGTCACGCCGGGGAGGCTGAGATTCTCGCCATCGGTTGTGCGGCCATAGGCGCGCGAACGCTGGAAGCCGATTCCTGCGAAGTCCTTCCACGCGATGTCTTTGGGGCCGCGGAAGCCGTATCTGATGTGGAGGCCGTGAGAATCCACCGTCGTGCGCGAGCGTAGGACCCACCAGAAACCAAGTATGGGGAAAATGAGAATCCAGAACAGGTACTTTGGCGCCCAGCCGATGCTCAGCAGCGCGATGGCGGCGAGTAGCCCAATACCGAGGAGGTGTTCGCGGGTGGGCTTAAAGGTTTCGGCCGGGGAGTGGTCGGGGCGGGAAGATGCGTTCTGCGGGTGTGAGGACGTCATAGTGGGTCATCGTAATTGACTGTGTGGTGCTGTGGCGAACCGCCCCACCTGTGATATCTCGCAAAATGAGAAAACGATCCCAAAAATGGGGGTAATTGCCTGCGGTGGCTTTTCTATCGGTGTATAGTTTGTCGCATGATCATTATTCGACTTCACCTCGTAGTACCCGGGCGGCGCGAGCCGTAACGAGTCCACAGTGACGTCGACCTGCAGCGCCCCCGCTACCTTCACACCCAGAAGGACAGACGGGGGCGTTAGTTATAGGCAATGGTCTCTCCGATATCCACCCCATAGAAGGAGCACACCCACCGTGACAGCTTCCACTCCGCCACATCAGGCGCCCGAGCGCATCACGGGCGCACACGCCATCGTTCGCACTCTTGAAGATCTTGGTACTGAACTCGTCTTTGGTATTCCGGGCGGCGCCGTGCTTCCGCTCTATGACGCACTCTTCGAATCAACGAAGCTGCGCCACGTGCTTACTCGCCACGAGCAGGGTGCCGGCCATGCAGCCGAGGGCTATGCTCAGGCCTCCGGAAAGGTGGGCGTCATGATTGCCACCTCGGGTCCAGGTGCTACCAACCTGGTGACGCCGCTTGCCGACGCCAACTTGGACTCCGTCCCCGTCATCGCGATTACCGGTCAGGTTGGTAGTTCCTTGCTGGGAACCGATGCCTTTCAGGAAGCCGATATCCGCGGTGTGACGATGCCGATTACGAAGCACAACTTCATCGTCACTGATGCAGCTGACATCCCGGCGGCCATTTCCGCCGCCTTCCATTTGGCCTCAACTGGGCGCCCGGGCCCGGTTCTTGTGGATATTCCCAAGGACGTCCAAAACTCCTACATGGAGTACACGGGTCCACAGATGATGGACCTGCCGGGATACAAGCCCACGACGACGCCGCATCCACGCCAGATCTCGCAGGCGGTGAAGCGAATCGCCCGCGCGAAGAAGCCGGTGCTCTACATCGGTGGTGGCGTTATTAAGGCTGGGGCCTCGCGCGAGCTGCGCGAGTTTGCTGAGCTGACCGGAATTCCCGTGGTCACCACCCTTATGGCCTTGGGCTCCTTCCCGGATTCGCATCCGCTGCACATGGGTATGCCGGGCATGCACGGCACTGTGCCGGCAGTTGCAGCCTTGCAGCGCTCCGACCTCATCATCGCTATCGGTGCGCGCTTCGATGACCGTGTCACTGGTGATACCGCCACATTTGCTCCGCATGCCGAGGTCATTCACGCCGACATTGACCCGGCCGAGGTGGGCAAGATCCGTGAGGTTGCCATTCCTATTGTGGGTGATGCCCGCGAGGTGCTCCTGCGCCTGACCAAGGCTTATGAAAACGACAGTGAGATTTCTGCACCGCAGATTGATGAATGGATGGAGTATCTCACTGACATGCAGCGCCGCTTCCCGCGCGGTTTCGAGCCGACGCCAGATGGGCTGCTTAACCCGCAACAGGTTATTTCACAGCTCAGCGAAATTGCTGGGCCGGAGGCCATCTACTGTGCCGGCGTGGGCCAGCATCAGATGTGGTCAGCACAGTTCTTGGATTTCGAGCACCCACGCAGCTGGATCAACTCTGGTGGTGCGGGAACCATGGGCTATGCCGTGCCGGCAGCGCTGGGTGCGAAGGCAGCCTTGCCCGAGCGCGAAGTCTGGGCCATTGACGGTGATGGTTGCTTCCAGATGACCAACCAGGAGCTCACCACCGCGGCGGTCGAAGGTTTTCCCATCAAGGTTGCCGTTATTAACAACGGAAACTTGGGCATGGTGCGCCAGTGGCAGACGCTGTTCTATGAGAACAAGTACTCCCACACTAAGCTGCGCGAGCACGATGAATATGTGCCCGATTTTGTGAAGCTGGGAGAAGCCCTGGGATGCGAGGCGATTCGCGTCACCACGGAAGAGGAGATCGCGCCCGCCATCGAGCGTGCACGGAAAATTAACGATCGCCCGGTCGTCATCGACTTCATCGTGGGCCAGGACGCTCAGGTGTGGCCGATGATTGGCGGCGGTGCCTCGAACGAGGAAATCCAGTACGCGCTGGGCCTGCGCCCGCTATTTGATGAAAACGAGTCCGCGGCCGAGGAACCGGCCGAGATCCACGAATCCCTCGAGGAGGCCTAAGAACAATGGCGAAAGACGACATCACCCGCCACACACTGTCCGTACTGGTCGAGGATATCGAGGGCATCATCTCCCGCGTGACCGGTATGTTTACCCGCCGTGGCTACAACCTTATCTCCCTGGTTTCTGCAAAGACGGAGACCGAAGGGATTAACCGCCTTACCATCGTTGTGGATGCCTCAGAGGTGGTCACTGAACAGGTGACCAAGCAGCTCAACAAGATTGTGCCCGTCCTCAAGGTGGTGGAGCTGGAAGAGGAAAGTACGATTGCGCGCGGCATCATGTTGGTGAAGGTGACGGCAGACAACGAGAACCGCCCCCAGGTGGTCGACGCGGTCAACATCTTCCGTGCTCGCATCGTGGATGTGGCTCCGGAATCCGTGGTCATTGAGGCCACCGGCACGCCGGGCAAGCTGCGTGCGCTTCTCGACGTCCTCGAGCCCTTCGGGATCCGCGAGCTGGTGCAGTCTGGTCACGTGGCGCTGGCCCGTGGCCCGAAGGCGATGGCACCATCGAAATAAAAATCTCACATTGTGGACATCCTGTCTCAAAATGTGATACAACTTCACTAGAACGATTTCCTACACAAGTAAAGGAACTTAAGAATCATGGCTATTGAAACTCTCTACGACGACGACGCCGACCTGTCCATCATCCAGGGCCGCAAGGTGGCCGTCATTGGCTACGGCTCCCAGGGCCACGCCCACGCGATGAACCTGCGTGACTCCGGTGTTGAGGTTGCCATCGGTCTGCGCGAAGGCTCCAAGTCCCGCGCAAAGGCAGAAGAAGCTGGCTTCACGGTTCTCACCAACGCCGAGGCTGCCAAGTGGGCTGATGTCATCATGCTCTTGGCTCCCGATACCTCCCAGGCATCCATCTTCACCAACGACATCGAGCCGAATCTGGAGGACGGTAACGCCCTGTTCTTCGGCCACGGTCTCAATATTCACTTCGACCTGATCAAGCCGGCTGAAAACATCACCATCGGCATGGTCGCTCCGAAGGGCCCGGGCCACTTGGTTCGCCGCCAGTTTGTCGACGGTAAGGGCGTTCCCTGCCTCATCGCTACCGAGCAGGACCCGAAGGGTGAAGGCCGCGAGCTGACCTTGTCCTACGCGGCCGCTATCGGCGGCGCTCGTGCCGGTGTCATTCCGACCACCTTCAAGGATGAGACTGAAACCGACCTGTTCGGTGAGCAGGCAGTCCTGTGTGGTGGCGTGGAGTACCTCATCATGAACGGTTTCGAGGTCCTCACGGAAGCCGGTTACGAGCCGGAGATGGCCTACTTCGAGGTTTGCCACGAGCTGAAGCTCATCGTGCACCTCATCGTTGAGGGCGGCATCAAGAACATGAACTACTCCTGCTCTGATACCGCTGAGTTCGGTGGCTACCTCTCCGGCCCGCGCGTTATCGATGCGTCCGTTAAGGAGCGCATGAAGGACGTCCTGACCGACATTCAGGATGGCACCTTCGTAAAGCGCCTCGTCGCCAACGTGGAAGGTGGCAACAAGGAGCTTGAGGAGCTGCGTGAGAAGGTGAACAACCACCCGATCGAAAAGACCGGCTCCCAGCTGCGCGACCTCATGAGCTGGGTTAAGAATCCGCTGGACGCAACTGCCTAAGGATAAGTCAACCTCTGGTTGATGACACTCTGCCGTCCCTAGTGCTGATGACTTTTAACAGTCAAGCACGAGGGGCGGTTTCGGCGTTTACAAGGTGTAAACCTAGCCTAGGGAGCGAATCGCTATTTGTCTGCGGATCGTTGATGCTGTCTTCCGATATGCGCGAGTTCTGCGGGTCTGGTTGCGAAGACGCGCTTGGTTGGCGGCTGAGCTCACTCTTTCTGATTGAGACATGTGGATCTTTCCCATGTCGCTGAGTGCCGTCCGAAGATTCATGGTTCATATCCTAACTTTGCTTCCTGTGCTTTGCGAGTATTCGAGGTTGAGGCGTTGTTGTTTCGTCGTTCTTACTCTGCAAGTTTCGATGTAGAGTGGAGGGCCAGTTTCTCGACTACCGGGGTAGGTTCATTGAGATGACTCGCTCCTCAATGGTGATGAAATCAGAAGGCTTGGACATGGGGGCACCCGACCAACGCGACGTAGGGATATGGTTTCGGGTTAGTATGTGAGATTCGCTCATAAACGGGCACGATCTCACATCTGCGAGTAGGCTCGGAACCATGGGTTTCACGACGCCAAGCTATGACCTTTCTGACCTCTTTGCTCGCATTGACCGTGGGGATATCCAGCTTCCGGATTTCCAGCGCGCCTACTCCTGGGACGAGGACCGCATCCGCTCTCTCATCGTGACTGTGCTGCGCGGTTATCCGCTGGGTGCCTTTTTGGCGCTGGATACTCGCAATGAGACGATGCGTTTCCGTCCCCGCGCGCTCGCAGGTGCACCCGATACCGGAGTGAACCCGGGCCTTCTTCTCCTCGATGGTCAGCAGCGCCTCACATCGCTGTACCACTGCTTCCGTGGCGATGGTTTCGTGGACACGACGGATTTCCGCTCCAAGAAGGTTTCCCGCAAGTTCTACGTTGATCTGCGCACGGCCACGAGCGAGGACATCATGCCGGATGAGGCTGTCTTTGCGGTGAATCAGCATGGCGAGCTGCAGTCCCACTTTGCTCCGGAGATTGAGGGCTCGCTGGCGAATCGTGAGGCCGCTATTGATGCGTGCTGCATCCCTGTCTCCGCGTTGCTGAGCGAAGAAGGCACGAGCATGCTCTTCGAATTGGCTGCTGCCGACAATGGTGTGAATCGCGATGTTGTCGCTGCCTTTAATAACCGCATCCTGCGTCCGCTTTCGGGCTATGACGTGCCCATGATTCGCTTGTCCCGCGAGACTGCACAAGCAGGTATCGGTTCCATTTTTGCCCAAGTGAACTCCGCTGGATTGCAGATGGACGTCTTTGACCTGCTCACCGCGGTTTTCGCGTCCGAGGACCCGGATTTCCACTTGGCGGAGCATTGGGGGGACGTCGAGAAGCAACTGCGTGCCTTCCCAGCACTCGATGGCATTGGCCGCAATGAGTTCCTCTCCGCAGTGTCCCTGCTGGTCTCGGGTAAGAAAGGCACAGCCGGCGGTCAGCGCGAGGATATCCTGCAGCTGAACCTGGCTGAGTACCGCGCGGCTTCGTCGACACTCGTTATTACCTTCCGTGAGGTTGCGGAATTCTTGGCTGAGCGTTGCATCTTGTCCTTGGACCAGGTGCCGTACAACGAGCAGATTATCCCGCTCGCGGTCATCCTCGCGCGTCTGGCCGAGCGAAACGGTGTGCTCTCCACACAGGACTCCTGGGACCGCCTCAACCAGTGGTTCTGGAGCGGTGTCTTTGGTGAACTCTATGGTTCTTCGGCCGTCAAGCTGCGTGCCGCACGTGATGTTGACGAGGTCACCGCATGGGTAGCGGGGGAGACCGAGGTCGTGCCCCAGACTGTGCGCGATGCTTCTTTCCGCGAATCACGCCTTCTATCCGTCAGCGAGAACGACGGCGTGTGGCACGGACTTTATGCACTGCTCATGGCTCGCGGTGCGAAGGATTGGCGCACCGGGCAGCCCTTCACTCGTCATACCTTTGAGGATCTTAAGCCGGGCTTTTTCCCGATCTTCCCGCTCTCCTGGTGCCAGCGTCATGGGGTCAGCGCTGTCTTGGCCAACTCTGTGCTCAACCGCACGCCGATGGGCAAGCGCACCGAAGTTGTCCTCGATGGGCATTCGCCGGAGCGCTACCTTCCGCGCGTACAGTCCAAGTCCATCATGGAGGACGCCGAGTTCGATAGCGTGCTGGCCTCCCATGAGCTGCAACCGGAGCTTTTGACGTCCAAGACGGCGTATCAGTTCTTTGCCAATCGCCGCGAGCGTTTCGTGGGCATCGTAGAATATGCCTTGGATAAGGCCGTCATTCGTGACGTCGATGAAGCCAACTTGTCTGGTGGTGAGGAGGGCCCGCAGGCTTTTGCGCACTAAAGCACTCGTGGTGGCGCTCGCAGTGGGAAGTCTCGCTGCGAGCGCTTCTAGCTGTTCGTCGATGGGCCGGGGCGAACAGCTTGTCACACAGGACATTACGGCAGTGCCTGACGCTGAAATTGACCTTGCACGTGCCAGTGAAGAGAACCGACTGCGGCTTATTGATCCCACATTCGCCGATATGGTGGTCGTTCTCGACGACCCCTGGGGATTGGAATCCGCACGGCTCTTTTTCAAAAACACCAACGCGCTTATCTTGGCTGAAAACACAGACGCCGCTGCTTTGCGTGCAGCGACGCTGAGTGTGTCCCAGCGCGTTCCCATGGTGACCTATGACGAATCCATTCGGGGCAAGATTTCGGAACTGGCGTCGGATCTGGGGGTCAAGCAAATCCTCGTGGTGGGTAATGTCCCTTGGGCTAGTCAATCGGGCCTCCAGGAGGTCATCCATGACCCAGGCAATACGAAAGCCTTAGGGGAATACACGGCCTTTCAATTCACTTCAAAGGTCGTGAAAGATCCAAGCCGAATGGTGGATAACATTGCGCATTTGGATTCCTCCGCGAAAGTTGAGCTCAAGGCGGCATGGGAACCGCTGCCGCAGTACATGACGAAGGAAAAGATGCCCGCAATCCCCGCGGAAGCGCGGCGCGATGCGCAAATGGCACCAGTTATCGTTGCTACCGTGGATAGCCCCGTGGCCAACGTGGTGAACGCTAATGCGTATGGCGGTAGCGTTATGGTGATGCCGAATCCTGATCCGTCTGCGACGAAGGTCGGAGCGGCGATGACCGCGGGACTTGCGGATGGGCCCATCGTGGCGCTCGGACCGGAATTCGGTTCAGTGACAGAATTCACGCATAAAATAGATCAGGGTTGGAAAGAATAAACTACACTTCACGGCATCCACTCATCAGCCTAGTGAAGGAAGTTATGTCGAAGCCGGTCGTACTTATTGCCGATAAGCTTGCAGAATCCACCGTTTCCGCGTTGGGAGACACCGTAGAGGTCCGTTGGGTCGATGGCCCAAACCGCGAGGAGCTTCTCGCAGCGGTCCCGGACGCCGATGCGCTTCTCGTGCGCTCTGCCACGACCGTCGATGAAGAGGTACTTAGTGCGGCTGGCAAGTTGAAGATCGTGGGCCGTGCCGGTGTTGGTCTGGATAACGTCGACATCCCGGCTGCCACTGAGCGCGGCGTCATGGTAGTCAATGCGCCGACGTCAAATATTCACTCCGCGTGTGAGCAGGCCATCGCTTTGCTGCTGGCTACCGCCCGCCAGGTTCCGGCCGCTGATCAGTCCCTACGTCAGGGCGAGTGGAAGCGCTCTTCTTTCAAGGGCGTGGAAGTTTTTGGCAAGACCATTGGTATCGTCGGCTTCGGCCACATTGGTCAGTTGTTTGCCCAGCGTCTGCTGGCTTTCGAAACTACCGTCATTGCGCACGACCCGTATGCGAATCCGGCCCGTGCCGCAGCACTTGGTGTGGAGCTGGTGAGCCTAGAAGAGCTTATGGCGCGCGCTGACTTCGTCACTATCCACCTTCCCAAGACCCCGGAGACCAGCGGCATGTTCGACGCGGAGCTCCTAGCCAAGGCCAAGAAGGGCCAGATCATCATCAACGCTGCCCGCGGTGGTCTCGTGGATGAAGCAGCCCTGGCAGAGTCCATCAAGTCGGGTCACCACCGTGGTGCTGGTTTCGACGTGTATGCCACCGAACCGTGCACGGACTCCCCGCTCTTTGAGCTTCCACAGGTGACAGTATCCCCGCACTTGGGCGCTTCTACCGTTGATGCCCAGGATCGTGCCGGTACTGACGTTGCCGAGTCTGTGCTCAAGGCTCTCGCTGGTGAGTTCGTGGCGGATGCCGTCAATGTGGAAGGTGGCAAGGTAGGCGAAGAGGTCGCTGGATGGCTGGACCTTACCCGCAAGCTCGGACTCGTTGCTGGCAGTCTCTTGGGCTCCGCTCCTGTGGCTGTCGAGGTGGAAGCCTGCGGCGAGCTCGCCAACGAAGACGTCTCAGCTTTGGGCCTGTCTGCGGTGCGTGGTCTCTTCTCCGGTGTGGTCTCGGAAACCGTGACCTTCGTTAATGCCATGCAGATTGCAGAGAGCCGCGGCGTCGACGTGGATGTCAAGACCAACGTTGAGTCTAAGGGGCACCGTTCTTCCGTCGTCGTGAAGATTATCGGCTCCGGCGGTGAAGTGTCGCAGCTGACCGGTGCGCTCATTGGTATTGATGGCGTCGAGAAGATCGTCCGTATCAACGGCCGCGGCGTGGACATGCGCGCGACCGGCCGCAACCTCTTCTTCTCCTACAAGGATGCCCCGGGCGCACTCGGCACCGTGGGCACCAAGCTCGGAGCTGCTGGCATCAATATCGTTGCTGCGGCGCTGACTCAGGGCAAGGAAGTTGATGATGCTGTCCTCATCCTCCGCGTTGAGCGCGAGGTTCCGGAGGAGCTCATCGAAGAAATCAACGCTGCGCTGGGTGCTAGCTGCCGTCAGCTCGACTTCGGCGCCTAAAGGTATGCAGCAGATGGCCCTTAGTGCTGTCTGCAGTGTGAAGCGATTGAGCGATTTCGCCGTCCGATAACCGGTGCGGTGGTATTCTCACATGTATCCAACAGGTGAGAAAGGATTCCCACAATATGAAACTGGCAGTGATTGGCGGCGACGGCATCGGCCCTGAGGTAACCGCGGAGGCGCTTAAAGTTCTGCGTGCCGTGCGCGACGACATTGAGGTTACCGACTATGACCTCGGAGCCCGTCGCTATTTGCGCAACGGCGAGCTTCTCACCGATGAGGATCTGGCTTCCCTGCGTGAGCACGATGCCATCTTGCTTGGTGCTATCGGCGCCCCTGGTGAGGTCCCGCCGGGTGTACTGGAGCGCGGCCTTCTGCTCAAGATGCGCTTTGCGCTGGATCACCACGTTAACTTGCGCCCATCTAAGCTCTATCCCACGGCCACCTCGCCTCTGGCGAACCCGGGCGACATTGACTTCGTCGTTGTTCGCGAGGGTACCGAGGGCCTGTACTGCGGCAATGGTGGCACACTCCGGGAAGGTACGGAGTACGAGGTGGCCTCCGAAGTGTCCCAGAACACCCGCTTTGGCGTGGAGCGAGTCGTGCGCGATGCCTTTGAGCGCGCCATGTCGCGCCGCAAGCACGTCACCCTCGTGCACAAGACCAATGTCTTGGTCAACGCTGGTGGTTTGTGGCAGCGCACCGTGGATGAAGTAGCTGAGGAATACCCTGAGGTGACGGTGGACTACAACCACATTGATGCCGCCACCATCTACATGGTGACCGATCCGGCTCGCTATGACGTCATCGTCACCGATAATCTTTTCGGTGATATTCTCACTGACCTTGCCGGTGCTGTCACCGGTGGCATCGGACTGGCTGCCTCCGGCAACATCGATGCCTCTGGCACCAACCCGTCCATGTTCGAACCCGTCCATGGTTCTGCTCCCGATATCGCGGGCCAGGGTATTGCCGATCCCACCGCCGCCATTCTGTCCGCAGCTATGTTGCTGCGTCATCTTGGCGATGAAGACAATGCAGCGCGTGTGGAGGAAGCAGTCGCGCAGGATGTCTCCTCCCGGGGCGATGTTCCGGTGCGCACTGTTGAGATTGGTGACCGAATCGCCTCCGCACTAGCATCCTAAGCCTGTAGTCTTGGCGCATGAGCGTCGAATTAGACGAGGTCGTAAGCTTCCTCGCCCATCATGAGCCCTTCTCCCACCTGCCGGAGGAGGAGCTCGCTGCACTGTCCACCCAGCTCAGCATTGTTTACCTGCGCCGAGGTGATAGACCCGTTCATCGCGGGGAAACCAACGAGAAGCTTCACATCATCCGTACGGGCGCCGTCGATGTGCTCGGTGAGGATGAGGTCTTGCTGGACCGCCGCGAAGCTGGACTGACCTTTGGGTATTCCACCCTGCAGGGCGAGCCAATCTCCGCCTATGACATGGTCGCGGTAGAGGATAGCCTTGTCTTTACTCTTCCGCAGGAAGCCTTTAGTGCTCTGGCCCAGCGCAATCCCGATATCGCGCGTTTCTTCTCGGCGCAGTCACGCCAGGTGCGCGCGGCGGCGCGGGAGCTTGCCGACGCCGCCCCGACCGACGTCCTCCGCACGCCACTTGTTGAGCTCACCCGCACCGATGTGCTGACGTCATCGGCGGACACTACGATTGCACAAGCGGCCCAACTTATGACCGACCGCGGAGTTTCCTCTTTACTGGTGACACGCACGGACAACCAACTCGAGGGCATTGTGACCGACCGTGACCTGCGCTCACGCGTGCTGGCAGCCGGACTCGATCCGGCACAGCCTGTAGGGGAAATTATGACCCCGAACCCGCTGACGGTTTCTACGGATGCACCTGCCATGGAAGCTCTGCTCCATATGGCTGAGCGCGGCATCCACCATCTTCCGGTGGTGGATGATGGCCGTCTTCACGGCATCGTTACCCAGTCCGATGTGACGCGGTTGCTTCACAATGATCCCGTCTATCTGGCTGCAGATCTGTCACGCCGAACCAGCCGGCAGGAACTCACTGGCGCGTTTACTGAGGCCACACATCTGGCAGGACGTTTTGTGGAACGTGGTTCCACCCCAGCGGAGGCTTCTAGCTTGGTGACCCTCGCTGCCGATGCGGTGGCGCGCCGCCTGTGCACCTTAGCTGAGGAGGAATTGGGGCCGCCGCCGGTGGAGTATGCCTTCGTGGCTGTAGGTTCTCAGGGCCGCTGTGAGATGGCCCTAGCTTCTGACCAAGACAACGCCCTCGTGCTTGCGGATGATTACGACGCTTCTGTTCACGGTGAGTACTTTGCTGCCCTGAGCACCTTCGTGTGCGAAGGCCTCGCTGACGCTGGCCAAATCTTGTGTCCCGGTGACATGATGGCTATGACTCCTGAGTGGCGCATGACGTGCTCGGAATGGACCGAGACCTTCCGCCGATGGATCCGCGATCCACAGCCGGATGCGTTGCTCAATGCCCAAATCTTCTTTGACTTCCGCGTTCTCTACGGAAGTGAGCACCTCGGGCGCGGTGTGCACACCGCTGCCGTAGAAATGGGAAAGGGGGCCACGCGTTTGCATGCCCACCTGGCTAGTTTGGCTGCGCGTCGCGAACCGCCGCTGACCTTCTTCCGCGGGCTTGTCGTCGAGCGTGACGGCGATTATGCCAATACGCTTGATATCAAGAAGGGCGGTACCGCGGGCATCGTGCAGATGGGTCGGCTCTTTGCCTTGGCATCCGGCTCGTCGGTGGTGGATACGCGGCAGCGTCTCCGTGAAGCGGCGGGCGATGCGGTGAGCAGACAAGGCGCTCAAGAGCTTCTCGACGCCTTCGACTTCCTCCGCGCCCTGTCCTTTCAGCACCAAGCTCGCCAACTGCGCGAAGGCGTCCAGCCCGACTATCACATCGATCCAAAGAGTCTTGGGCGCCTTGAGCGCGAGCGCCTGCGCGATGCCTTCCGTGCCATCAAGTCGATGCAGAATGCGCTGGCCACCAAGTATCCGGTGAGGAACATCTAGATGTGGGGGAGATGGGGCCGTGCGCGACGCCGCGCAGACTGGGGAGCACCGGATTCCTCGACTCCGGTGAATGACCTCGCTCTGCTCGCAGTGGATATGGAAGCCACGAATCTGGATCCTCGTACCGGGGACATCGTCTCTATCGGCTGGGTGCCGGTCAATGGCGGAACAATCGACCTTTCCGGCGCCGGGTATTTCATCGTTCGTGGCGCCCAGGTAGGGGAGGATGCCCACGTGCACATGCTGACCCAAGACATGGTGGACGGTGGCATTGAATTGGAGGAGGCGGCAACACACCTGCGGCAAGCGCTGGAGGGCCGCGCACTCCTTGCACACTTTGCACAGCTCGAAGTGGGGTTCATTGAGAAGATATCCCAGCAGGTCTTTGGTGAGCGCCCGGAGCTGGCCGTCGTTGACACATTCGCCTTAGAACGCCGCCACATGGAGCGCATGGGAACCTACCCTCGCGGAGAAGACCTGCGCCTTGCGCGCGTGCGCCAACGCTATGGCCTGCCGCGATATGGCAACCACAATGCGCTTAGTGATGCACTTGCGTGCGCTGAGCTATATGTAGCCCAGCGAGGAATTACCCGCGCTGTCACACTGCGAGATGTGAGACTGCGTTAACTTTTCTCCATGGGCGCGGCACATTAACAGGATTTACAACATAGCCTCGATGCGGTGTGAATGATCCTCACGAGTAGTATGTCCGTTATGCGTTTAGGACGAATTGCCCATACTGAAGGAATCTGTTTCGCCATCATCGATGGCCCTGCTGATGCCCCACTGGAGCAGCTAGTAGCCAAGGAGATCGCTGGCACCCCATTTACCCCGCCCGAGCCCACCGGCCGTGAGTGGCCGCTCAGTGAGGTTCGCCTCCTGGCACCGACTCTGCCCACTAAGGTCGTGGCCTTGGGCCGCAATTATGCCGACCACGTGGCGGAGGTCTTCAAAGAGTCTGCCGAGCATCTGCCGCCGACCATCTTCATCAAGCCCTCCACCGCTGTCATTGGGCCGGGTGCACCAATTAAGATTCCGGAATTCGCTACCAACGTTGAGTTTGAAGGCGAGCTCGCTGTCGTCATCTCCAAGGTGTCGAAGAATATTGACCCGGAAAACTGGCGCGACCACGTCGTGGGCTACACCATCTGCAACGACGTCTCCTCTCGTGACCTGCAGTTTAAGGACGGCCAGTGGGCACGTGCGAAGGGCATCGATACTTTCTGCCCGCTCGGCCCGTGGATTGAGACGGACTTGGATTGCATCAACCTGGATGATCAGAAGATCAATGCCTACCTGACTCACGATGGCAAGCGTGAGCAGAAGCAGGATTCAAACACCGACCAGATGATCGTGAAGATGGGCGGCATCATCGCCGAAATTTCTCAGTCGTATACACTGCTGCCGGGTGACGTCATTACTACGGGTTCGCCCGCAGGTACCGCGCCGATGGTTCCGGGCGACACGATTGAAATTGAGATTCCGGGTGTCGGCAGCCTCACCAACCCGGTGACCCACGCGTAGAGCTGTAGAGCTATAGATTAAGCGCGCGCAGGATGGTGCGCAGCTTCGCCGTGGTTTCCTGAAGCTCGGCCTCGGGCTCGGAATCCACGACGATGCCGCCGCCGGCCCATGCGCGTGCTGAGAGGCCATCGCCAGCGACTTCTGCGCAGCGGATGGCCACCATGTACTCGCCATCGCCGGAGCTATCGCACCATCCGACCGCGCCGGCATAGAAGCCACGGTCGGTCTCAGCGGTTTCGATGAGCGCCTGCGCTGCCTCGGTCGGCGTGCCGCAAATTGCAGGGGTGGGGTACACAAGCTCGGCCAGCTCTAGCGCTGTGATGCTGGGGTCATTGAGCGTGCCCGCAATCGGGGTACCCAGGTGCCACATTTCGTTGGTGGAGGTCAGTTGCGGCGAGGTAGGTGCATCAAGACTCTCACACAGTGGCTGCAGGATGCGGCGAATGTGGTCGACCACAAAGGCATGTTCGCGCAGATCCTTGGCAGAATTGTGGAGATCCTGACCGGCTACGATATCGCGTGCGCGGTCAGCATGACGCGGAGCAGAACCCGCGAGGGGAAAGGCCGTTACCGTCGAGCCTTGCTTCTTGATGAGCACCTCCGGGGAGGAACCCACCAGCATTGCTCCTGGGCGTCCTGCAGGGCTGAGATCGGCGATGAACCCATCACGGTGCGAAGACAGATCAATAAGGCGTGCCGCAACAAACAGCGGATCCACCGGGGTCAAGAACTCGATATCGACCGCGCGTGCCAGCACGACCTTACCCAGTTTGGACGCTTCAATCGTGGCGATGGCTGCTTCAATGCGGCGCAGGTGTTCTTCGGGTTCCGGATCGAATCCGGTAACGCGAGCTTCGAGCGCGCCACTACGGTAGTAGGCATGCGGCTCCAGCGGACCATCTTCCCGGATGATGCTCTCGGGCACGGTGAGTGCTGCAGCCTCTCCCTTGTGAAAAGGAAGGGCGCCGACGACCATCTCCGCCTCACCACTGCGCAGTGCAGACACAGCGGCATCTACTTCGTCAAAGGTGGCTACCGATCCTTGGGTACGCACAGACCCCGTCGCACGGGACAGGAGGAAATCTGGGGCGGTGGAGGGTCTGTGAACACACATGAGGAACAATTCTAGTTCCTTTAACTGTTCCTGCTAAAATGAGATCGGCAGCTATATTTGCGAAGCCTTGGTTGCGAAGCTAGTCACGACGACGAGGCCGGAAGAACTGCACTGCGATAAACAGCCCGATTCCCAGCAAAAGAGACAGCGCTCCCATACCGGCGAGGAACCCCGCCCAGAAGCCCACCATCGGTGCGCCATAGCTCATAGCCTGGATGTTTTCAGCCTGCGGCATGGTATCGCTGTCTTCTGCAGCTGCGCGGTTTTGTGCCCGCTGGGGGTCGCGAGCAGTCTTCTTATCGTCGTCCTTGGGGTTACGTTCAGAGCGGTCGCGTTGTGCGGAATCTCTCTGTGCCCTTTCTTTGTGGGCTGGTGCGTTGCGCTGTGTTTCCTGGCGCTGTGATGCTGGACGGGGAGCGGCATTACTGTCCTGCCTCCGGATAGAATTCCCCTTATTGTCCGACTTTTCTTCCTGCGTCGCCTTGTTCTCCTGCTGCGTAGGTTCCTTGGCCTTGGAGCGCTCCGAGTCGCGAGACTCTCGGCTCCGGCGCGATTCACGCGGAGCTTTCGACTCAGACGGAGAGCCGCCGGTGAGGAAGGCATCAGCTTCCTTGAAAGTCTTGTCCATCGTCTTGTCTAGCTGCGCAATAGCCTTCGACGTGTCGTTAATGTCCTTGGCCAGCTGCTGTGGGCGGTTCTTGGCTTTACCGGAGCCCGAGCCTTCGCCGCTTCCCGACGCCGACCCCCAGTCCAACTGGCACAGCTCAGAAGAATCTGCACCGCCGACAAGGAAGGGCACGTCGATAGAGTACTCAGAGCCGTCATTGAGCGTGAAGGTGAAGGTAACTGCATAAGCGCCAGGCTCGGTAAAGACGATGCCGGTATGGCTGTGGAAGTGGTCAGGATAGTCCCAGCTCACATCAGGATTCTCCGAGTCGAACAACACTGTCGGTGCACCGCCCAGCTCGTTCTGGAAACCCACCACGCGCCCACCCTCGGGCCCACTGTGCAGGGTCATCGACAGCGTTGCATCCCGTGCGGTGTCCTCGTCGATGTAACTGGTGTTGAATCCCAGCCAGGGAATGTCCGGGTCTTGAGTTTGAGGAATCTGCCATCCGCGGGAGGGAATGTCCGCGCCGGCGGAATCTTCGAAGGCTGCGTTCGATCCCACTTCGACGTAGAAATCGCCCGAGGAATAGTCACGCCCGGATTCATCGTCGCGGGCAACGAAGTCTAGATCACCGCTATTCCCTATAAGCGCCAAGTCTTGGTGCCCACGGGTAAAGGCGTGCTGCGAATCGGCATCGCACGTGGAGTTGTCTTCGGCAGAGTCAGCAGCCCAGGCCAGTGGGGAAGCAGCAACGCAAAGCGGAGTGGCGAGCGTTAAGGCCGCGGCGGTGGTGAGGGTCAATGGGCGGATGATGAAGCGATTCATGCGGACAAGGACTCCTTAGGTTGAGGGGTTAGAGCAGTAGCGCGGCGGGAACTCAGGAAGGGAGACGCTACCCATGCCACGAGGAAGCAGGCGGTGAGCAGCAAAACGATGGTGGCTCCGGCGGGAAGGTCAATGGCCCACGCTAGGTAGATACCGAAAAAGCTGCCCAGTGACCCGATGAGAGCAGAGCTCAGCATCATCGTTCCTAGTGAGTCGCAAAGCAGACGTGCTGTCGCCGCCGGTGTAATGAGCAATGCGAGAACGAGGATGTTGCCAATCGTTCCGACCGAAATCACTACCGCGCCCGTCACACACAGGTAGAGCACGATATCCAGAGCAAAGACCGGCAAGCCCATGGCACGGGCGGTCTCTTTGTCCAAGCACGTCGCGGTGAGCTGTGGGCCGAGAAGGATGATGACACCCACGATGAGCACGGTGACAACGAGTGCCGTGTAGAGGTCCGTGCGGGATACACCGGTCAGTGAGCCGAAGAGGAAGCTGGTCAGGGATGCCGTATATCCCTCCACGCGGGAGATGATCACCATGCCGAGTGCAAAGGACGCGGCAAAGAAGATGCCGATGACGGAATCTTCTCGCACTGTGCGTCGCTGTGAGAAGCAGGCAATCAGTAGGGCTACCGCACAGCCAGCGACGGCACCGCCCAAGAGCACAGAACCTTGGAGTACGAATGCGATGGCCAGGCCAGGGAAGACCGCGTGGGAGACTGCATCCCCGATAAACGCCATGCCGCGCAGCACGACATAGCATCCCACCACGCCACACACGATGGCAGCAAGGATGGAGATACCCACCGCGCGGACAAGGAAGTCCAAGTGCGGGTTGGTGAGGTCTTGGAAAAACTCAAACAGTGAAATGTCGATCATGCTGCCACCCCAATCGCAGACAACAGTGGCGATGAGGTCGATACACCAAAGGTGTCGCTCCACGGCTTGGGGTCCAAGCGAAGCTTCGCGGCAGTACCGTCGGCCACAATGCCCCTGTTAAAGAGCACGAGGCGCGAGCAGGAGTGGGCCGCCTCAGAGAGATTGTGCGTCGACATGACCACACTGGTGCCTTGGTCGGTGAGCTCGTCAAAGAGGTACAACAGCTCTTCGGTGTTGGGGGCGTCGAGGCCGGTAAAAGGTTCGTCGAGAAGCAGCACGTCCGGTTCGGTGGCCAGGGCACGCGCGATGAGGACGCGCTGGCGCTGGCCGCCGGAAAGCTGCGCAATGGGGCGGCGTGCTAAATCTTGTAGGTTGGTGAGCTCCATCGCACGGCGAGCGGCCTCCTTGTCCGCACGGCTGGGTCGGCGCAGCCAGCCCACGAGCCCCGTGCGTCCGCTGAGTACGGCTTTAGCCACCGAGATGGGAAAGTCCCACTCCACGTCATGGCGTTGGGGCACGTAGCCCAGCGAGGTGGTGACGTCAATCGTGCCAGTGGATGGAACGAGGCCCAATATAGCGCGCAACAGTGTGGTCTTACCGGCACCATTGGGTCCCAGCAGTCCGATAAACTCACCTGGGTTCACGGTCAGGCAGGCATTGTCGATTACGCGGCGGCCGGCCAGCGTGACGCTTAAATCTTCTACGGAAATGAGGGGACTAGTCACGGTGTCCTCCCTTCGTGCGTGCGGCCGCGATGAGAGCAGCTACGAGCACAAGCACACCAAGGCCCGCAAGAGCCCATACCCACACTGGGACGGCACCGGGGGAGGAAGATTCGTTCGCATTCATGGCCGCAGCAGAGTCATCCCACTCGGTGGCCTGTGCTTCAGTCACGTCGGTGTCGTTGCCCACCGCGAACGTCAATGTGGCCTCCGCAGAAACCTCAGAACCAGCGCTATCGCCAGAGCCCTCGCCCGTCATGCGCACTCGAACCTGGTGGATACCGGGCTCGGTGAAGACCCAATTGGCGTGGGTATGCGTGCCCAAGTCCACCCAGAACCCTTCGGTAGCGGCGTCGGCGGTGGACCACAGCAGCTGCGGCGGTTCAAAGCCTCCATTTTGCAGGAAGAGGGAGAAATCACCTGGCCCTTGGTGTCCGATGAACTCCATAGTGAGGCCGCGGTCAACGTTCTCGTTGAGCGACGGCGCTTGCGTATTCCAGCCCAGCCACGGAACGTCGGCTTGTTCGGTCTGGGGAACTACCCAGACGTGAGAACCTGGGTCTGCGCCAACAAAGGAAAAGGCTTCGTCCTCCGGCAGAGTAAGTTGGGCATCGTCGCTGACATCAAAGACAACGTCATCGAGTTCGCGCCAGACTGGCTTCTCGGCCGAATCATCGCGGGCTAGAAAGTTCGCCTGCCCGTCAATGACCTGCAGACCTAGATCCACGTGGCCGTGGTCGATAGTGGTCTCGGTACCGGGTGCAGCGACGTCTTCGTCGGCGCTGACAACCTGCGCCAGATCTCCAGCCCAGGCGGCGGATGGGGCAATCGCTAGGCATGCAGCGGTTAGAGTTGCTGCCAGCGCTGTCATGAGACGCGGGGCATAGCGTGAACGGGTAACGGTAATGGTCATTTCTTATTTCCTTTATGAGAGACAGCGGTTGAGTGACTCGGCGTTAAATCGCATGAGGTCGAGGTAAGTGGGGACAGCGTCATCGAGAGTGTCGCCGTAAATGGGGCACACCGCAATCCCTAGGGAGTGCGCGGCTTCTCTGATGACATCGGCGCTGGCCTGTTGCGTGGGCTCGATGAAGACAGCGGGCAGCTGTAGGTTCTCCAAGGTTCGGCGCAAGGCAATGACGTCGCGCGGTGAAGGCTCGATGGCGGGGTTCGGGGTGACAAATCCGGCGATGTCAATGCCATAGCCTTGCTCGAGGTAGGCGTAGCCGTGGTGTGGGGTCACCAAGTGACGGCGGCGCTCAGGAATAGCAGTCAGAAGGTCACGGACATAAGAGTCCGTATCTCGCAGCTTCTCGGCATATTCTTGGGCCCGGGCGCGGTATTCGGCGCCATGCGAAGGATCCGCCAGGGCAAGCTGGTCGGCGATAACTTCGGCGTAGGCAATGACATTCTTAGCGTTGTGCCACAGGTGTGGGTCGACTTCACCGTGGATGTGCTTGCCCAGCACTGCTTGGGGGAGCAGGTAGGTTTCGCCGCCGGGCCGACCGAGGAAGCGGTAGGAGGGATCCGGGGGAATCTCTTGCAAGGTCGAGGACGGGACACTGAGTGCTGTGGTGGCGGGGTCAAAGCGTTCACCCTGATCTTCAAGGCCCAGCTTGCCTGTGCCTAAGTCCGCGGTGATGTCGACGTGGCCTTCACCCAGTGAGTGCATCCCCTCCGGTGGTGTAACGCCAACGGCGACCGTGATGACTTGTGATGCCGAGTCCGTTGCGCCGAAGGTCAGGCGATAAATGCCGGGCTTGCTAAATGCCCATGAGACATGGGTATGAGCGTTGGCCGGCAGCGTGGTGGAATCCTCACGCTCGCTGACACCATCGGCTGTGTTGAACAACGGTTCTGGGGTACCGAAAGTGGAGACCACGTAGGCGGCCACATCACCGGGACCTGTGGCGTCGAGGAGCTGCATTGTGACACTGTTGCGCCCGGCAGGTGCGTTGCGCACGCGCAGACCCAGCCAGATGGCATCCAGTGCCACATTTTCCACCAGCGGCACGAGCGTGGCGCCGCGCGTAGACGCTTGGTCCGCTACCTCCGTCACGGGAACGTCGGAGGATTCGTTCATGGATTTCATGAGGTTCTGCGGCTCCAGGAGCAGGCCGTTGGCCAGCAAAACATCGGCGGTGGCGATATCCCTGACGGTGCGCAAGCTCGGCTCGAAGGTGTGTGGGTCCTTGCCTGCAGGAATCAGCGTGGTCACTTTGGCGTCAGGTCCGGCGATGTGCTTGGCGACGTCCCCCAGTATCGGCGTCGTCGCCACCACCTTCATGCCCCCATCGGAAGCATTATCGCCGGCAGCGGTGCTCGCGCAGCTGGTAAGTACTGCTGCCACTGTGGTTAGCGTGATGAGCAGAGCTCCGCGGCGCGCTGCTCGTAGAGTTGCCAAGGGCATCAGTCGCGGCCCCTCGCCAAGGCTAGACGTGCTACAGCCAGGCCGAGAACCAGCATTCCGAGGCCCAAGATTCCGATACCCCACGGCAGGAGGCTCTGTCCGCTGTCGTAGTAGCCGGTAGCGGCCACGGTGTCGACATTCTCAGCAGAAGGACTCGTGTGTGCAGTGCGCTCAGCTCTGCGCTCCTTGCGATCCTTTCGATCAGTGCGCTCTTTCCGGTCCGCGCTGTCTTTGGTTTCCTTAGGCTTATGAGTGCCCGTGGCATTCGCTGCAGGTGCAGGGCCGGCGGCCATGCCTTGGGAACTGCCAGTACCCGGGCGAGACTCGCCACCCGAAGCGGAAGGGGATTGAGGGTTGGAAGAGTCGCTGCCAAGAGCAGCTTCTTCACTGTCACCGTCATTGTCACTGACGCCGGCGTCAGCAGAACCGTGCTCAGCCGTACCTGAATCCTGCGGTGCCATCTCTCCATCGCCGACGTCCCACGTGTAGGTCACCTGGTTGCTGGCATCACCATTGGACACGGCCTGAACCGTCATGGTGTAGATACCCGGATCCGTAAACGCCCAGTTGACGTGGCGGTGCGCCGGGTAGGCCTGGTTGATGACATCACCGCTGACTAGGTCCAGTGCGCCTTCCTCCGTGACTGGCTGAATGTCACCAAAACCAGCAGTTTCGAAGACGAAGATATCTCCAGGGCCCGTGACCTCAACGAACTCGAGGTCAACGTCCTTGTACCCTGCGGATTGCGCTGGCTGGGTATCCCATCCCGGCCACAAAAGGGAGCTGTCCTGGGTCTGCGGCAAGTAGTAAGTAGGTGTTCCAATGCCGTCGATCCGCTCAGTGGCGTCGTTCCATGCTTCCTCGGCAACCTTGAGGGTGACATCATCTCCGGGGTGGACAACGCCGCTGCCGGTTACGTCCTCCTTCAGAGACAAGGTGAGCTCGCCATTAGGAGCGGTGACGTAGAAAGCATCGACATGGCCGGAATCGAAGACCTCGCCTTCTGCAAGGGCCGTGGGCACCGGGGAAGCCATGAGTATGAGGGATAGCGAGGCCGTTGCCGCCACGGGGGCGGCAGCCGTGCGGTGAGAGATAAAGTTCACGGTGAAACTCCTTATCTAGCGGCGAAAGAGCCCGTTGAGGCGGGCCGTGATGTCCTGGCGGTGGTCGTTATAGAAGTTGAGGAAGCCCTGGAACACGATGGCCAGGACGACGGGAAGCACAAGGCCCCACAGTCCCTGGAGCTTCGGCTTCGAAGATTTCAAATCTTTTGAGGAAGCGTCAGGCTTGCTCGAGTTTTCTGGCTTCGTGCCGTCACCCGTGGAGCCGCCTTGGCCCTTGGAACCGCCCTCGTCTTTGGAGCCGCCCTCGCCCTTCGCGCTCACACAGTCCTTAATCGCGGCGTCGCCAGCGGCCACGGTGAGCGCCTGGGGTGCAGACGTGATGTCCTTGCCGTCCTTCGTGGTGGCGGTGTAGGTGATCTCGAGTTTGTAGATGCCCGGCTTGGTGAACGCCCAGTTGGTGTGCGTATGCGAAGCGAAGGTGGTCTCAATGGAATAGTCACCCTCAGCGGAATTCACCAGTGGGGTAAAGGACTTGCCAAGTCCCTCGGTAGTAAAGAGACCAACATTGCCGCCTTCCGGCATGTCGGTGGGCTTGATGTTGAGCGTCACCGTGCCGTCTTTGTAATCGTCATAATTCAGGCTCTGGGTATTGTAACCAGGCCAGATGATGCCTTGCTCTTGAGTCTGCGGCAGCAGGTAGAACTTGTCCTCGCCTAAGTAATCAAACTCCTTGCCCTTGAGAACCTCTGGGCGCGCACGCAAAGCGTTGTCGTGGATAGCAAGGACGACGTCATCGAGCGGGCGCTCAACGGTCTTCTTATCCACAATGGCGGTTTCATCCTTGATACGCGCGGCGAAGGAGTCGCCGTCACGGGCGGCTGTGATGTCGACGTGGCCGTGGTCCAGAAACTTCTTGTTTGCGCAGACTCCGCTGCGGGGGCTGGAACCAGGTGAGGCATTTCCCTTGTCGCCCGGTGTCGTATCCGGCGCGGTGGATTCCTTGCCGAGCTCACCGGTAGCTTTGTAGCTTTGACCGAAGTCAAAGGAATCCGTCAGGGTAATGGAGCCGGAGTTCTGCGTCACCGTCGGGTGCGGGAGGATATCGAGCCGAACCTTGTTGCCGTTGAAGTTCTTGTCGGCACCAACGACAAACTCGGCGCGGCCGCCCGTGATGACACCGTCGAAAGGAATGTCAGCGTAGTCGCTGTCCCCGCTGAAGAATCCTCCGTGGACATAACCGTCGAGCTTCTTATCGGCAGCCTCAACGATGATGCGCGTAGCATCATCACCTTCAGGAACAGCGCGAGCGGTGATACTCGGATCTGACACGGAGATTTCCTCACCGGAGGAAAGCTCGCGAGGGTTGGAGGTCTCAGTCCAAGAATCGGCGGATTTCTTGGATGATGTGCTGAGCTTCGCGCCCTCGGCGTAGTCGAGCTCCTCAGATACCCAGCGAGGTGAGTCATCCTCCGGGGTGTAGACGGCCTGGATCTTTGAGGCCTCGGGGCCGAGGAACTCATCAAAGTGAGCTTTGCCGTCAGTGACGGGGAGGTCGGTGAGGAAGTAGCCGTCGATAAGCAGTGTCAGGGTACCGTTCGTGCCGCCGGAGAAGTCGATGGAGGAGAGGTTCTCATCACCATCCTTCTCCTTGTCCTTCTTCGGAGCGATGGTGAGCTGGTAGTCCTTGGCGGAGGCGTCACCGCTCGATGCCGCGTCAAAGCGCTCGTGCAGTGACGGCGTGGCCTCTTTGAGCGGGCGTTCGCCGCCGACCTGGATAGACGTGGTGACCGGCTCGGACGCGATGAGCTTGCCATCCTTGCTTCGAGCGGTGGTCCGGTAGGTGAGCTCGTAGCGGCCCGGCTTGGAAAAGACCGTGTAATTGTGAGTATGCGTGCCGCTAGTAAGCCACGCTGCATGCGGGGCATCCTCGGAGGTGCCGAAGAAACGCTGCAGGCCGCCAGGGCCGGGGTAGTAACCAAACATTTCGACCTCGCCCGGGCCATCGACGCTGAGAAGGTCGAGAGAGGCGATATTGTCGCGGAAGTCGTCGACAGGCAGCTCAGTGTCCGCACCGAAACCCATCCAGACCGGATCGAGGGTGCCGTTCACGCTGGCGGGGGCCATGTAGTAGGTCTTTCCCGCCTGACCTGCGAAGGAGAGGGCAGGATCCTCGGGGACAGTGAACTGGTATTGGTTCTTGCCGTTTTGGCCCCAGCCTTTGCCGACCCATGCCACAGTCTCGTCGAGAGCATGATCAGCATCCGTCGAGTGAGACTTTAAAGTGAGGGAGTTGTTCTCCCAGAACGACTTTGGTGAGTCGATGTGGGTTTGTGTGGCCACGTGCTTGCCGTCGTCAGGGCCAGCGAGCGCAGGTGCGGGGGAGGCAAGGAGGGTGGCGCAGGTAAGAAGCGCCACAGTGCGGAGTCGTGCCACGGTGGAGTGAAACCTTTCTTGAGTTCTAGTGGGAGATTTTCACTATAAGTAATGATTATCATTCCCTATAGTGTTGTTGGAAAACCCCTGCACGCAATTAGTGGAAACTGCTTTCATCTACCCCCAAGTGGGGCGGGCGGTGCGATGCGGAGGGGCTGAACTACGATGGGGAACATGATTGAGAAAACTTCCGACGTCCGCGTACGTTTCTGCCCTTCACCGACCGGCACGCCCCACGTGGGCATGGTCCGCACGGCCCTGTTCAACTGGGCTTATGCCCGCCACACTGGGGGCAAGCTCATCTTCCGCATCGAGGACACCGATGCCGCTCGTGATTCCGAGGAGTCCTACCAGGCCATCATTGACTCCCTAAACTGGCTCGGCCTGGGCTGGGATGAGGGCGTTAACGTGGGTGGGCCCGACGAGCCCTACCGCCAGTCCCAGCGCATGGATATCTACGCCGATGTCCTGCAGAAGCTCAAGGATGGCGGCTACGTCTACCCGGCATACTCCACCAACGAGGAGGTCCAGGAGCGGCACAAGGCGGCCGGCCGCGACCCGCAGCTGGGCTACGACAACTTTGACCGCGACCTCACCCAGGAGCAGATTGATGCTTTTGAGGCGGAAGGGCGCAGACCGGTGTGGCGCCTGCGCATGCCGGATAAGGATTGGTCCTGGACGGACCTGGTTCGCGGCGACATGACCTTCAAGTCGGAGACCCAGCCGGACTATGTCGTGGCTCGCTCCAATGGTGCCCCGCTCTACACCTTGGTTAACCCGGTTGATGACGCGCTGATGGGCGTGACCCACGTCCTGCGTGGTGAGGATCTGTTGTCTTCCACGCCGCGCCAGCTTGCCCTCTATGAAGCGCTCATCGAGCTGGGTATTGCTAAGCAGATTCCGGAGTTTGGCCACCTGCCGTTCGTGATGGGTGAGGGCAACAAGAAGCTCTCCAAGCGCGATCCGCAGTCCAACCTGTTTAATCACCGCGACAACGGCATTATCCCGGAGGGCATGCTCAATTACCTGTCCCTTCTGGGCTGGTCGCTGTCTGCGGATCAGGATATCTTCTCGGTAGATGAGCTTATTGCCAACTTCGATGTGCACGACGTGCTGGGCAACCCGGCTCGCTTCGACCAGAAGAAGTTGGAGGCCATCAACGCCGATCATATTCGTCTGCTCAAGCCGGAAGACTTTGCGCAGCGCCTTCGTGACTACCTGAGCGAGTACACCGACTTCCCGGCAGATTACCCGGAGGAGAAGTTTGCTTTCATCGCAGACTTGGTACAGACCCGCATCAAGACCCTTTCGGATGCCTATGGCCTCATGTCCTTCTTGACGACCCCGGACGCAGAGTTGGAGCTCGATGAGAAGGCTGCGCGCAAGAACCTTAAGGAGGATGCGGTTCAGCCACTCGAGGTCTCCATTGCCAAGCTGGAGGAACTCGGGGAGTGGAAGACTGAAGAGATTGAGAAGGTTCTCTCCACCGCGCTTATCGACGACCTCGGGCTCAAACCCCGCAAGGCCTACGGTGCCCTGCGTGTAGCCATTTCTGGTCAGCAGGTTTCCCCGCCGCTGTTTGAGTCGATGGAGCTGCTGGGCAAGGAGTCCACCTTGGCGCGCCTCAAGGCTGCTCAGGCAGTCACGCCGTGGAGCGCTGAATAGGCTCACAGAGGTGTAATTTCGGAGCGTTCGAGTTCACTCTTAGCGCCCCGAAAATTCCCTCTAGCCTGGCGATTTGTGTGGATCGGGTGCGCTGGATATAGTTATAAACCGTTGCAGCGAGCAGCGAGGGGTTCTGCCCTAAGCGAGTTCACCGCAATATTGGCCTATGGTGTAATTGGCAACACAACGGTTTCTGGTACCGTCATTCTAGGTTCGAGTCCTGGTAGGCCAGCAGTGATAACACTTTAACGCTGCACCGCACGTTAAAGTAAGTCGTCACAGTTCTATGCCCCGTTCGTCTAGCGGCCTAGGACGCCGGCCTCTCACGCCGGTAACACGGGTTCAAATCCCGTACGGGGTACCACTTAAGGAGTGGCAAGCATAAGGTGCTTGCCACTCTTTTTCTTTATGATCGGTGACCATGCACTTCTATATCGTTCATGGATACCAAGCCAGTCCTGATAGCCATTGGTTCCCGTGGCTCGAGCAACGCCTGACCGCCGATGGGCAACACGCTGTTCATACCATTGCGCTGCCAGACCCGAATGCGCCGAAGCTGGATGAGTGGGTTGAGGCGATACTCAACGAAATTGGGCGTCCAGATTCTGATACCTGCATCATTACGCATAGCCTGGGCGGCATCGCGCTGCTGCACTATCTCACGGCATTAGAAGGCGAGTGGGAGCTTCCCGGGCTCTTTATCGTCTCTGGGTTCGTGGAAAAGCTTCGCGTTATTCCAGAACTCGACGAGTTCATCGGCCAAGCACATGTCGACCTGCCTGCTATCAAGCCCCACATTGCTCACACAGAGGTCTTCGTGTCCACTAACGATATCCTCGTGGACCCAGTCTTAACGCAGCAGCTTGCCGACGCACTCTCGGCCACCCCCATCACCATCCACGAGGCGGGGCATTTCCTCGAAAGCGACGGCTATACCGAGTTTCCACAGTTAGGGGAGCGCCTCACGCAGTGGCTGCGCAGTCTATAGGCCCTTAGTCATCGCTTTGAGGGCCTCCACGTGCTGCGTGTAGGCCTGAGCCCCTGCCTCAGTAAGCGTGACCCACACGGTATCCTTCGCCCGCGTGGAGCCGTACTCGCGCGTACGGCTGACATAGCCGTTGTCTTCAAGGTGCTTCAACTGCTTCGACAGCGTATCGGCGGGAAGTTCCGTGAGGTCAGCAAGCAGACTGTATTTCATCTGCCGACCGTCAGTAGCGCCTGCGGAGAATAGCGTGGCGCAGATTTTGAGCCGATTAATGGGATGGATGATCGGATCCAGTTCGGCTGGATGGTGCGTAGATTCCTTAGGCATTGACGCCCTTTACGGCGGCATTACGGTTCTCATACAGCATCCACGCCGTTGCCGCAGAGACAACTGCGCCGCAGACCACCATCCACGGCCATGAGTCCGGAGTTGGGGTGGTGGACATGATCATTGCACCGGGCAGCAGCACCCGTGACCAGGTCGCGCGGTTGTTACTTGGCCCCATATTCGGATCGGGGCGCACGAATGGGTTCGCAATCTTGTCCTTGAGGAGATAGCCCAGAATAAAGGTCGGTACGAGAACTGCGAGACCGTACCACCAGGACACCTTAGTCACCGCGAGGCCACATCCGATGCCGAGCGCGACAAGCGCAACCGCCCACGGACTTTGAGTCCAGGCGGTGCGTTTCTGGGCTTCCTCAATGACTCTTAGATCGTCGCTCAATGTTTAGCTCCCTTACTTGCAACTAGTGCAAGACTAGCACTTGCAAGTGGTGCAAGTAAAGGGATGTCGTGAGAAGCATTGACAGGAAAGACGGGGTCGCTTCTCTTGGCTTAGGAGGGCAGTGGTCTTGTTGTGCCCCATACCGGTGAGGGGAGAGCCTAGGTTCAAGGGAACTGAATTTAAGGACCAGGGGGCAAACCAGTGTCCAATTGGTCTAAGTGCTTCCGGTGTGCGTGCGCCGGGCTTACACTGCAGGTACAGGACATTCCCGGAAGAAAGGAGAGCGGATGGCGGAAGCTGAAAATCATCACTATCGCCGACGCGACTCTAGCAGATAGTACTAGGCGGCATCGCCATAATCCATAACTTCTTAAAGCCAACACTCGAGCGAAGTAGGAGCCTTGCACCACATGCTGTTAGCGCACGTGTCCTCCCGAACCTCCAGCGTTGCACACTAGTGTTCCGGCCTTAGCTGCCCACGGTAAGCCAGCGGAATAACCACTGATTCGATCCGCACCCAGGCCGAGAGAATTCAAGTAGTCACCGCAGCCACAACAGGGCAACGAGGTTCGGGATTCTATCTGTTTAAAAGTGTCATTACCTGCCGATTTGTGCATTCTTTTGGAGATCCTATAGTGTTTAGCAAGTCCGCAAAGGACAGCTAAACGAGCCCCGTTCGTCTAGCGGCCTAGGACGCCGGCCTCTCACGCCGGTAACACGGGTTCAAATCCCGTACGGGGTACAACGAAAAGCGCTAAGCCATTCATGTGGCTTAGCGCTTTGTCGCTTTCCCGACTTCTAGGGTTCTAGACAATCATGATTTCGGCGTTGTTGCCGCCGGTACAGCGGATGATCTCGCGGTCGTCGGTCCTGCAGGCAAGGTTGTAAGTTTGATGGGTCACCGGACTGGTGACGGAAATCTGTGGTGGAACGTATCCGCGAAGGTCTTCCAAAGAGCTGATAGTAAGACTCATGAGGTGGCCAGCGGTCGAGCGGGCAAAATCGCAGCTGGTATTTGGCCCTGCAAGGACGTAGGTGATGTTGTAGCCATCACCTGTCTGACACATCGTGGCAGGGGTGCCAAAGACGTCGACTTTGGCGCCGTTAATCTGGTTCTCTGGAAGTTGCTCGTGTATGTGGTTGAGGGAACCAATACGTGCGGATTCAATCGTTTTCCGGCTTCCAGGTGGCATGACATACTGTCCGGGCTCTACTCCCTGGAGGTGTGGAGGTGTCGTCTGTGGGGCCTGCTGCTGGGCTGCTTGGGGTTGTTGTGCGCCCTGCTGCTGCGCAGCTTGCGGTTGAGCGCCTGCTTGTCCTTCTGGGGCGGGGCCGCCAGGAATGGTGGGCTCGGGTCCCGCGGGTACGTCGACGTGGGCGTCGTCGTTAAGCGGTTTAAAAGCCGGGTAGGTGTTCTTGAATGATGGCTCTGCTGCCTCGGAGGTGGCTGGGGCGGCGGTCTCGGTGGTGGTAGAGGAGCAGCCAGTTGCGAGGAGGCCCGCGGTGGCTACGGCGGTCAGTGCCGTGAGGAATCGGCGTGCGGAGGAGGGGGTCTGTGAGGAAGTCATGGCCCCACACTAACGCCTGCCTAGCCATATGGTGTGGGAAAACGGGGAACGCTGCCCTGCTCAGTGGAGTGCTGTAGCCGGGCAGCGTGTGGAAAGCGGCTGGGATTTAGTGGTCGTCCCAGTGTCCGTCGTGAGCGGCGTGGCGGTGGCCATCGTGCAGGTAGTCGACGTGATCGCCGTGCGGAATGGCGACGTGGCCGCAGCCCTCGCCGTGCTCGTGATCGTGATCCTCGTGAATGTGGTGCTCGGCCGTCTCGCACTCATCCCAGTGGCCCTCGTGCTCGCGGTGGATGTGGCCATCGTGAACGTAGTCGATGTGATCGCCGTGCGGGAAAGCGACGTGGCCGCAGCCTTCACCGTGGGTGTGGGCGTGTTCCTCGTGGATGGTGTGGGTCATGACTTCTCCTTAGTGAACCCGTGTGTTTTCAGTCTGTTTTCATTTAAGTGCTTTTTCATTAGGATTTCAATAGCGGGGGTAGTGGGGGTGCTACAGTAAATGCATGACGACGAAACTCACGCGTAGCCTGATGGCCGCTGCCAGCACTTTTGCCGTGTCGATTTCGGTATTAATTGCACCAGTTGCTGTCGCCGATGCCACAGTTCAGATCTCGCAGGGGCAGAAGATCATCTCCTCGGATGGCGCTGAATGCACTGTCGGCTATGTTGAACCAACCCGCGCCTGGACCTCGGCTCATTGTGGGCTTGATGGTGGGCAGGTGTATACCGATTCTGGACAACACGTGGGTACGTTGCGATGGTTTAGCCCGTCCGGCGCTGCAAGCCACGACTTGGCCTATGTTCAGTTCGCTGGTGGAACCTCTTCTGGCGGAAACCCGATCACAGGTGACGGAATGGCGACTCCGCCAGGTGAAGGCACCAGGGTGTGTATGGATGGCCGCTATGCGGGGCGCCACTGTGGGCCGACCGTGCGGGGTCCAGGAGTGTTTCCGGGAATGCACTATGCTGCAGGTTTCTCGCTTGCCCCTGGCGATAGCGGCGGGTCAGTCTCTATTGAAGGCCGTCCTGGGGTTGTAGGCATCTATCAGGGCATTACCGTGGTCAACCGCAATGGTCAGGAGATAACCTTTTCCAACTATGCCCGTATGCCGCATGCAGACGAGCTCGCGCGACTGCCGCACCAGGGCTATGTGCCGCGTCGCCCGAATCGTGAACCGGCCAACGTGGTGCGTTCAGTGCAGGAAAGGGGAGAGGCCTTCTCTTCTACGAGTAGTAAGGGCCCTGAAGGGCTGCGCGGACTTGCTGCCTACTTCGGCTTGAGTATGTAGGAGGACCTTCGGGCTTGCCTAGACGCCATCAGTGGAGAGTGCTTCGGTGAGGCGCTTGGCGGCGTCAACTAGCACAGGCGCAAACTTCTCCGCCGGGGAGGGGCGAAAGCGATCTGCTGAGCCTGACACAGAGAGAACAGCAATGAACGTCCCTGCGCTATCGAAGACGGGGGCGGACACGGAGGCGAGGTTAGACTCGCGCTCTTCGATAGATTCTGAGTAGCCATTCTCGCGCGCGAGCTCAACATCGCGCTCGCTGAAGAGGGCGTCTGATACATGGACGTCCCCAAAAGCGGCGAAGATGCGTGCTGCCGAGCCAGACGTGAGGGGTAGTTGGCGGCCAACGGGGACTACGTTGTGTAGCCCAAACTCCGGCTCGCGGGTAGCGATGCAGGTGCGTGTTGTGCCAGAGAGTTCGTAGAGTTGGACGGATTCACCGGTGGCCTCGAGGAGTTCCTCCATGATGGGGCCGGCGGTTTCGATGATGCGGTCTCGGTTTCCCGGCAGGGCAGGGCCCGCGCCCCACTTGCCGTCAGCGGTGCGGGTGAGGATGCGGTGTGCTTCCAGTGCGGTCGCCAGACGGTGGGCGGTGGCTCGTGGTAAACCTGTGGTCTCGCAGAGCTCGTTGAGTGTGGAGGGGTGGTTGGTTGCGGCCATCATGATTGCGACGGCGCGATCCAATACCTTTATTCCTGATACTGCGCTATACTCTCCCATACAATGAAATCTACGTCCCATTAATTGAGATTTCAAGTGGAGAGGCTTATGACTGAGAAACTGACACTGGCAGAGAAGGTGTGGCGTGACCACATCGTGCGCAAGGGCGAGAATGGGGAGCCAGATCTCCTCTTTATCGATTTCCAGCTCCTGCATGAAGTTACCAGCCCGCAGGCCTTTGATGGGCTGCGCCTGGCTGGACGCACGATGCGTCACCCAGAGCTGCACCTAGCCACCGAAGATCATAACGTTCCTACAGTGGGTATCAAGACCGGTAACCTGCTGGAGATTAAGGACGAGGTATCCCGTACCCAGGTTTCCACCCTGCGCGAGAACTGCGAGGAGTTTGGCGTACGACTGCATGCGATGGGTGACGAACAGCAGGGTATCGTGCACACCGTTGGCCCGCAGCTCGGCATTACCCAACCTGGCATGACCATCGTGTGCGGTGACTCCCACACCTCAACACACGGCGCGTTCGGCTCCATCGCGATGGGCATTGGCACCTCCGAAGTCGAGCACGTCATGGCTACCCAGACACTGTCACTAAAGCCCTTTAAGACCATGGCCATTGAGGTCTCTGGTGAATTGGCTGAAGGAGTATCTGCCAAGGACTTGATTCTTGCCATTATTGCCAAGATCGGCACCGGCGGCGGCCAGGGCCACATTATTGAGTACCGCGGCGAAGCTATTCGAAAGATGTCGATGGAAGCTCGCATGACGATCTGCAACATGTCTATTGAGGCTGGTGCCCGTGCCGGCATGGTGGCCCCAGATGAGACCACGTTTGAGTACGTCAAGGGGCGTGAGTTCTCCCCGAAGGGTAAAGACTGGGATGCCGCCGTGGAGTACTGGAAGACGCTGCCGACTGATGAAGGCGCTGAGTTCGATACCGTCGTGGAGATCGACGGCTCCGCTCTGACCCCGTTCGTTACCTGGGGAACTAACCCGGGGCAGGGCCTGCCGTTGAGCGCCTCAGTGCCGGATCCGGAATCGTTCGGCGATGAAGGTGAGAAGGCGGCGACCGAGAAGGCTCTGGCCTACATGGCTCTCACTCCGGGCACTCCGCTGCGAGACATCCAGATCGACACCGTATTCCTCGGTTCCTGCACCAACGCGCGCATCGAGGACTTGCGCGCAGCCGCCGAGGTGGTGAAGGGTCGAACCATTGCTGCCGATACTCGCATGATGGTTGTTCCTTCTTCTGCTGTAGTTAAGGCCCAAGCTGAAGAAGAAGGTCTGGACAAGATCTTCACCGACTTTGGCGCGGAGTGGCGTACGGCTGGCTGTTCGATGTGTCTGGGCATGAACCCGGACCAGTTGAAACCGGGGGAACGGTCGGCGTCGACAAGCAACCGCAACTTCGAAGGCCGTCAGGGCCCTGGCGGGCGTACCCACCTAGTCTCCCCAGCTGTCGCAGCAGCCACCGCGGTTCTGGGCCACCTGGCATCACCGGCCGACATCAACGGCTAAGAAGCCACGAGGAAGTACAAGGAAGATACGGAGAAAGCAGAAGACAATGGACAAGTTTTTAAACCACACCGGTGTAGGTGTTCCGCTGCGCGCTTCGAACGTGGATACAGATCAGATCATTCCGGCTCGCTACCTCAAGTCCGTCAAGCGCACGGGTTTTGCTGAGGGGCTGTTCTCAAATTGGCGCTCGGATGAGAACTTTGTGCTCAACCAGCCACAATTCAAAGATGGTTCAGTCCTCTTCGCCGGTCCAGACTTCGGCACGGGCTCCTCCCGCGAGCACGCAGTCTGGGCGCTGGCGGAGTACGGTTTCAAGGCCGTATTTTCCTCGCGCTTTGCTGATATCTTCCGCGGCAACTCCGGCAAAGCCGGGCTGTTGACCGGGTTGATGGCACAGGAGGATATCGAGCTTATTTGGAAGCAGTTGGAGGCCGGTGAAACTCAGGTGAGCGTTGATCTTGAGGCACGCACCGTGACCGTTGGTGGCAACAGCTATACGTTCGACATCGATGACTACACTCGTTGGCGCCTCATGGAAGGCCTCGACGATATTGGCCTTACCCTGCGTAACGAGGCGGACATTGAAGCTTTCGAAGCTGGCCGTTCCTCATTCAAGCCGCGTGTGGGCGCGTCATAGCGTTCGTCGTGAAAGAAAAGGGCTAAGGACTAACCGCTGCTAACCCCTCTTGAGGAAAACGAAGGGGTAGCATTCCCCATCTCGCGTGGCACCCTTAACAGGGTGCCTTTAGTATTTTCCGCATGACCAACCCTTTTGATAGCAATAGAGACCCGTCCGGCAATCAGCAGGGCGGGAACAACGGCCAGAACGGCTTCGGTTCCTTCGGTTCCAACGGCGGAACCTCCAACGGCGGTAACGCCTATGGCTCCGATCAAAGCGGCAACCAAGGCGGCTTTGGGAACAACACCACTGGAGGAAACTCCTACGGTGACAATTCCTATGGCGGAAACACCTATGGCTCCGACCAGAACAGCTATGGGAACAACGCCTACGGCGGTGACTCGTATGGTGGGAATTCCAACTCCTACGGCGGGAATTCGTATGGAGAGAACTCCTACGGTGCCGGCCAGAATACGTACGGTCAGGGCTACCAGGATCCCAACGCTTATGGCGCGGGCTACCAGCAGCAAGGCGCTTATGGCGCGGGCTACCAGCAGCAGGGCGCTTATGCTGCGGGGTACCAGCAGCAGGGCGCTTATGCTGCGGGGTACCAGCAGCAGAATGGTTTGACTGTCTCGCCGCCTGACGCCATGGATTCCGTCGGTCAGGCGTTTAAGGGCTATTTCAAGCAGCCTATGCCTGGTGCCCTCGCCGCTCTTGCTTACTTCGCAGTAATGGGCATTGGGATTTTCTTGCCCATGTTTGTTTTCGGCATCGGCGCGGCGTCTACTGCCGCAACTTCCTATGACCCGGTAACCGATACTTATTCCAGCGGCGGTGCTGCGGGTCTTGGTGTATTGAGCATTCTCGTTCTCATTGTTGTCTACCTCTCGGCGATCCTTATCACTGCGTGGATGTACGCTGGCTGTTACTCCGCGTCGCGCAAGATTGCCAATGGTGAAACAGTCTCTTTCGTCGACTACTTCAAGGGTGACAACCTAAAGGGCATCTTCGGTGTGCATCTCTGCTACATCGTTATCGTTGTCATCGGTTCCTTTCTCATCATTCCGGGCATCGTGGCGGCTGTGCTCTTTTGGGCGGCGCCAGGTATCAAGGCTGACGATCCCGAAAAGAGCATCGGTGATTGCTTCAAAGAATCGATGAACCTCGTCACGAGCAACTTCGGCCAAATGCTGCTGTTCTATATTGTGTTCTCCATCGTGGTGAGTTTGTTCATGCTTATCCCCATCGTTGGTGTACTCTGTGCTCTCCCGCTCAGGGGCTTGGGCGAGTTCCTCTTCGTGCGCGCTGTGCGTCAGCGTCCGGCCATGCGCTGGGCCTAACAGCAGCTCGGCGTAAGTGTCTGCCCGGCGTAAGTGTCTGCTCGGCGTGGGGAATGGGACCCAGAGATCGCAGCTAAGGCGTATTTCAGCTCGCCGATACTGAGAATCCCTATAAACTCCAGTGCATGAGCAACCCATACGAAGGATATGACGGGCCATCCGGGTACGCCGGGAATGGCGGATTCGGAGGCTCCTCCAGCTCCAACATGGGGCCACACCAATCTGGTTATGGAGCGCAGGGAGGAGGGGTGCCGCCCTACTCAGGACACGGTGGCCCCTATCAGCCGGGGCCCTATGGCGGCGGAAACTACTCGGGCTCCTATGGGAACCACTTCAACGCAACCGGCCCGTATCAACAAGGGCCATGGCCGCAGCAGCCCCCAGTGATGATGGGGGTGCCGCAGGCAGAGCCCGGCTATATTATTGGGCAGTCTTTTAAAGCCTTCGGGGATGCTGCCGCGGAGTGGATCGTGGGTATCCTTGCCCATCTGGGCATACTTACCGCTGTCTATTTTGCGGTCAATTTTGCCGTGATGGCGGTGTCCTTCATCGTCGCCATTGTTATGGGCAGCGTTTCCTCAACCGCGGGCTCTGAACCTTTGAATTTTGCGGGTGTCGTCGCCTTGCTGCTGACGTTCGGCGCAATCTTTGGTTGCGTGTTTGCCTGCATGTTGTGGATGCAGGCAAACTTTTGCTTTGCCGCCAACAAGGCGATGGACGGTGAAAAACTCACTTTCGGAGACTTCTTTCAGTTCAAATCCGTCGCTGGTCTGATGAAGGTCTTTCTGTGCGTAGGACTTATTGTCACCGTGGGCTTTGTGCTCATCATCCCCGGCATTATTGCGATGGTGCTGTTCTGGGCAGCACCGGTCATTAAGGCCAAAGAACCCTCCCTTTCTGTGGGGCAGTGCCTGAGCCTGTCCCAACAGATGGTGCGCCAGAACTTCGGTACCTCTTTGGGCATTGTCGTTCTGCTCGGGCTGATACAGTTCGCCTTCTCGTTGATGCCGTTGATCGGCCTCATCCCCGCCTTTCCCATTACGGCGTTGGGTTTCGCGATTGCCGCTCGTGCCCTCTCACAACAGCAGTGCAGGCTATGGCCATAATCGTGAGGGCGGCGGAGGCATGAGCCAAAAGACGGAATTCCTCCCCGTGAGCAAACCTTCCAGTGAGTAGTTAGCGCACTGGTAGTGGGCTAGCTAGGTAGTCCGCGCCGGTGAGCTCGCCATCGTTGAAGGACAGAACCCAGACCGAGGCTTTCTTAAACTTCAGCTCCTCAATCGGAGTGGTGATGAACTTCGGGGCGTAGGACTCGATGATGCCGGGAATAGTAAGTCCCTGGCTGACAATGACGGGGACTCCGCCGCCGTCGACGACGCGCTGAAAAGCCGCGCGCGCGACATCGGGATTGGCATCAAATACTTCATCGCCGAAGGCCTTGTTGATGGCAATGTCCATCCCCAGCTCGTCAGCAAGTGGAGCAGCAGTCTGCTGGCAACGCTGCGGGAAGGCGCAGTAGATGGCCGTGGGGTGATACGGGGAAAGCATGGGCACGAGCATCTCTGCCTGGCGGCGGCCCTTCTTATCGAGCGGGCGCAAGTCATCGTCGCCCTCCCAGGAACGGCGCTGATGCGCATGGGCATGACGAACGTAGAGCACGCGCGTCGTGGGTGCCGAGCGCAGGCGCTTCTGAGCCTTGGCGAGGACCTGGGTGTCTACTTCGTAGGAGAGCAGTTCGCAGGCTTCATCAATTTTCATCCAACGCAGCTCATCGGTCTCATCGTTGGGAGTGTAGGTGCCCTCCAGTACGCGAGCCATCCAGTAGTACACCACCTTTGTACGGCCTTGGACCGGGTAGGCTACCTTGCCAATGAGCTTGCCTAGACGCACCGTGTAGCCCGTCTCCTCAAGGATTTCGCGCGCTGCTGTTGTGGGGAGAGACTCGCCCGGGTCAACCTTTCCCTTGGGCAAGGACCAGTCGTCATAACGCGGGCGGTGAATGAGGGCGACCTCCGGATCTTGCGGATCGCCGCGCCACAAAACGGCACCGGCAGCGAGAGTGGTGCGCTTGAACTCATCGGCCGGATCCACAGGAACTTCCTGGTGACGGCCGGAAATAAACACCTCCGACTGAACGTCCTTGTCCGTTTCGTGCATGTTTTTTGCCTTGGGCATGCTGCTCCTTCAAACGCCGGTGTTTTTCGCGTATCCCATTTTCCTCCACTGACCACAAGGATGCAGTCTTACGCGCCGAACGTGCTCTAAAGCGGAGCGTGCTTTAATGGTGAAAACCGACAAACCTGTTCTAAAAGTGAGGTGGCACATGGTTAATGTGGCTGTGATGGGAGCTGGATCGTGGGGAACCACGCTGGCCAAAGTCTTTGCGGACGCCGGGAACGAGGTCCGTCTGTGGGCACGCCGTGAGGAGCTGGCCGCAGCTATTAATACCCGCCACGAGAATCCTGACTACTTGCCGGACCTGCCACTGCCCGAGAGCATCGAGGCAACGACGGATCCCGCACAGGCATTGAGCGGTGCGTCCATTGTGATTTTCGGCGTGCCTTCCCAGACCTTGCGCAGCAACCTGACAACGTGGGCGCCCTTGTTGCCTAAAGACGCCACGCTGGTTTCTATTTCCAAGGGCGTGGAGAAGGAAACACTGAACCTGATGAGTGAGGTCATCGCCGACGCCGCAGGCGTAGAAGAAGACCGTATCGCCGTACTCTCTGGGCCGAACCTGGCCAAAGAGGTGGCCCAGGAGCAACCAGCCGCTACCGTTATTGCCTGTACCGACGAGAACCGTGCACAGGAAGTCCAGCACGCGGCCGCAGCGCCGTACTTCCGCCCTTATACGAACACCGATGTCATCGGTGCAGAAATCGGCGGTGCCTGCAAGAACGTCATCGCCCTCGCCTGCGGTATGGCCTCCGGCAAAGGATTGGGCAATAACACCATGGCCACCATCATCACCCGCGGCTTGGCAGAGATAACGCGCCTTGGCGTGGAGCTGGGAGCAGATCCATTTACGTTCTCCGGTCTGGCTGGCATGGGTGACCTTGTGGCCACGTGTAGCTCAACACTTTCGCGTAACCGCACCTTCGGCTACCGCCTGGGCCAAGGCGGGACATTGGAGGAAGCCAAGGCTGCCACTAACGGTCAGGTAGCGGAAGGCGTGATTTCCTCTGACTCGATTTTCCGCCTTGCACAGCGCGCGGGTGTCGAGATGCCGATTACCCAGGCCGTCTATGGCGTGTGCCATCGAGGGGTCAGTGTGGACGACATGATCGTGGCTCTGATGGGTCGCACCAAGAAGGCGGAGTAAAGCCGAGTAAAGTTGCCGGGTATGACTGAAGCGAAACCTGTGCGCGTGGCCGTTGTCTACGGTGGGCGCAGCTCCGAGCACTCGGTGTCCTGCATTTCTGCCGGTGCCATCATGGAGCACCTCGATCCGGCGAAGTATGACGTTGTGCCCATCGGTATTACCCGTGATGGCACGTGGACCCAGGGCACCCGTGAGGGGCTTGAGATTGTTCATGGCCGCATGCCGGAAGTTGAGCTCCACGATGAGCTTGCGCTCTCTCTTAACCCGGCCACCCGTGGACGCATCCACAACGTCACCCGCCACGAGCATTACACCGAGGTTGATGTCATCGTGCCGGTCCTTCACGGGCCTTTCGGCGAGGACGGCACGGTGCAGGGCCTCTTCGAGCTTTCGGGCATCCCCTACGTGGGTGCCGGAGTGTTGGCTTCTGCTGTGGGGATGGACAAGGAATTCACCAAGAAGCTTCTCGTGGCTGAGGGCTTGCCCGTGGCACCGCAGGTGGTGCTTACTGGAGAAACGGCGCTGGACGACGTCCAGAAAGACCGCCTTGGCCTTCCCGTTTTTGTGAAGCCGGCACGTGGTGGTTCCTCCATCGGGGTCTCCAAGGTCTCGGCCTGGGAGGACTTTGAGGCGGCCGTGAAGCTGGCCTACGAATCCGACGATAAGGTGCTCGTGGAGCCTGAAATCTGCGGCGCCGAAGTCGAAGTCGGCGTACTTGAGCACCCGGACGGAACCCTTCAAGCGTCTGTCCCGGCCAAGCTACTGGGGACCACCGAGTCCGAGGAAGGCTTCTATGGCTTCGATGCGAAGTACCTTGATGAAGGAGTCTCCGCTGAAATTCCCGCACCGCTGAGCGAGGAACTCACCACCGAAATCCGCGAGCGCGCTATCGAAGCCTTCCGCGCACTAGGTGCGGCAGGTTTGTCCCGCGTAGATTTCTTCATCACCGAAGACACCTACTACATCAACGAGGTCAATACCTTCCCGGGCTTTACCCCGATTTCGATGTACCCGCAGGTCTTTGCCGCCGATGGCGTGAGTTATGCGGAGCTTCTCGATACGCTTGTTCAGACCGCGCTGGCGCGCGGTTGATACAGCGTTATGACTGTTCCGGGGTGGCCTCGGCAAGGGCGTCGCTAAGCCGCACCAGTGCCGAGTTCGCCGCATCCTGCGGAGCTGAAAGTGCGAGGTCTTCAGCGCGTCCCAAGGCGAACCAGGTGCCGGCCGTCGTGCCCTCGCCCAAGGTTGTGTCCTCAAACCACGGCACTTCGTTGACTTGCTGCAGCTGCGCACCGGCAGCGTAATTCTCTGGGGCGGCTACACCACAGCGCACGACGATCTCCTCGCGGCCCGGTGCGCTAAAGACCCACGTGTTGTCATCGCCTACGTCCTCGCGGCGTGTATAGCCCTCCGCGAGGGATTCTGGCAGTGCCGCCTCAAGGTCCGGGCACATGGAATCCGGACCGGACGCAAGCTTCGACAGCGGGGCAGGGTTTGGCTGTAGGGATTTTTGGGGGAGGGACGAGAGGGCGTCGCCAAGCCCTTGCGGTGCCTTGTCACCTGTGGTCGTCACTGCGATAGCGGGGCTGCGCTTAGTGGTGTACCAGGTGGTGAGATGAGAACCTGGGGTGGCGTCGACGACCTGGAGCCAGGCCTCACCATCGACGTCAGTGGTTTGTGAATACTCCGTGTATTGCTGGGGCAAATCCACGCCGCACCGAAGAGTAACGCGCTCCTCAGAGGAGCTCGACCACGCGGCAGCGCCAGCAGGTGCGGGCTCAGCGAGTTCGGCGCGAGGGTGGCCTAAGAGCTCGTCAGGAAGCGTTTCCACCAGCTGCGCGCATTCGGGGGAGTCCGCTGCCTCAAAGGGGGTAGGAGGCAAGGCTACCGGTTGCTGCGCGGCGTTGGTGAAGACGAACTTGGCGCCCAACAACACCGCAAACACCATGCTGATGGCTAGCCCGAGTGAGACGTAGATGGCGGTGCGGTTAAATTGGGTATCCATAGGGGCATATCCTAACCCCCGAAGCCGGAAAAGAGAGAAGGAGACGATGGGTTTGTCGCACACGCTCGAGCAAGCCGGGGAAAGGCACGTCATTCATGAGATCGTCGCCGCTGCGCCCAGCGCTCTCAACGGCGACGATGCCGCGGTGCTGTATCCAGCAGCACCGAATTCCCGCACTGTGGCGTCGACGGACATGATGGTGGAAGGCCGCCATTTCCGCCGAGACTGGTCGACGGCTGCAGAGGTCGGGCAGAAGGCGATTGTGCGCAATTTTGCGGATATTGAGGCGATGGGTGCGCGCCCGACCGCGGCTCTCCTCGCCATTGCGGCTCCTGGGGACACACCGGTGAATTTTGTGCGCGGCATTGCGCAGGGAATCGCCGAGCGCTGTGCGATGTACAACGCTGAGCTCGTCGGAGGCGACCTCACCCGCAGCGATAACTTCGTGCTCAACGTCACGGCGCTTGGTTCGCTCGGTGGAAGTGGTGCACCGTTGACCTTGGATAAGGCGCGCGCGGGGCAAACCCTCGTGGCGCACGGCAAGATTGGATACTCCGCAGCCGGGCTGGCCTTGCTCGAGCGATTCGGACGGGCACTACCGCAGGAGTTGGAGGATTTGTGGCCGCTTGTCGACGCTCACTGTTCCCCCACCCTCACCCCTGGTCGAGGGGTCATTGCGCGCGCTACTGGTTCGACCGCAATGACGGATAACTCCGATGGGCTGGTGCGTGATGTAGGACTGATGGCGCAGCGCTCGTCGGTGCACATCGACTTGGACCCGGCAGCTATTGCGCCTGACCCTCTTCTGGCTGCCGCTGGTGCGGTGCTGGAGGTGGATCCATGGGAATGGGTCCTCGCTGGCGGTGAGGACCACACGTTGCTGGCCACGACGTTCAAGGAAGCTCCCTCTGGCTTCCGCGCAGTAGGTTCGGTCCTGCGCGGAACGGGCGTGACAGTAGGTGGCGAAGCACCGCGCTTCACCGGCGGTTGGGAGAGTTTTGCATGATTGATACCTCGCGCATCCACTATTCCTGGTTGCCGCACATTCGTGCGGCGCTTGAGGAGAACCTTCCGCGCATTGAACAGCGCATTGGACAGAGTTATCTGCCGCCAGCTGAAGATGTTTTCGCCGCATTGTCGCTGCCAGTTGATGAGGTCCGCGTACTCATCGTGGGCCAAGACCCGTATCCCACCCCAGGGCATGCGATGGGCCTGTCTTTCTCCACACGGCCAGGTGTGGCCGCACCCCGGTCACTGAAGAATATTTACGCTGAGCTCCACGACGACCTGGGTATTCAAGGCCGTGCGGACGGGGACCTGCGCGCCTGGTTCAACCAGGGCGTGCTCATGCTCAACCGCGTTCTAACCGTGGCACCCGGTCAAGCGGGCTCGCACCGACGCATTGGATGGGAGCCGATTACGGAAGCCGCAATTCGGGCGCTGGCGGGCCGTGACATCGTCGCCATACTGTGGGGACGTGATGCCCAGAGCTGCCAAGCTTTTCTTCCCGGTACTGAGTGCATAACCTCACCGCATCCTTCACCGTTGTCAGCGCGGCGCGGATTCTTTGGCTCGAAGCCTTTCTCCCGTGCCAATGCAGCCCTTGAGGCCCGCGGCGTCACGCCCGTGGACTGGCGCTTGTAAACTAGCCCACATGTCGTATCCCGCCGAGTTGGACGCGCGTGGCCTGCATGCCTGGGCTGCGCGCACCGTGGAGGAACTTACACGCCGCCGCGCTGAGATTAATGCGCTTAACGTGTTTCCCGTCCCCGATTCCGATACCGGATCCAATATGGCGCACACCATGGAAGCCGCCCTGGCGGAGGCGGACAAAGGTGAGATGGACGTAGCCGAAGCGCTGGCGCTGGGATCCGTGCGGGGAGCCCGCGGTAACTCAGGCATGGTGCTCTCGCAGGTTTTGCGCGGTGTAGCTGAGGTGACGATGCAATCGCGCGTAGATGGTTCGGTGTTGGCCGCCGCGCTTGCGCACGCCGTCGAACTCGTCGACCGTGCCCTCGCGGCTCCCGTGGAAGGCACCATCATCACTGTGTTGCGTGCTGCCAGTGATGCTGCACGGGCTGAGTCTGAAAGGCCCGGTGCGCAGCTGCACAGCATTCTCGTCGCTGCACTCGATGCTGCCCGCCGCGCACTTGCTGAGACCCCATCGCAGCTGCCTGCTCTGCGGGAGGCGGGCGTCGTGGACGCCGGTGGTGCGGGGCTGGTAATCCTGCTGGAGTGCTTGCTGGCTCAGGTCACCGGCGAGGAACCCGAGGTGCAACCACTCAAGGCCAATGAGCTCAAGCGCAGCACACACGTAGAGGCCGAGACATCTGGGTCCGAGATTGAAGCCATTTTCTTCTATGAAGGCGACCTGGATGTGCTCCAGGAAGAATTGAGCTCCATGGGCAATAGCCTTGTCATTGCGCGCGCAACCGATGAAACAGCGAGTGTGCACATCCACAGCGCCGAGGTGGGAGCGGTGATCGAAAAGGCCTACGCGCTGGGCAAGGTCGGTGACTTGCGGCTGGAAGCGCTACCAGCAGCAGAAAAGGTGGCGAAGACTACCGCAGGGGAGTCAGCGCGCCGAATCTTCGCTGCCGTACCGGACGGTGCGGTCAAGGAGTTGTTTGAGAAGGTTGGGGTACAGGTAGTCGAGCCCGGTGCCACGGTGGGAGCAGCCGTTGCCGGTGATTTTTACTTGCCCAATGGGTACGGAGGCGATGCGGGGGAGGCCATTGTTATTCCTACCGACTCTCTTGTGGATGGCCTAGCTGCCATGTCAGTCTATGAACCACACAACCCGGATACTGCTGAGGTCGTTGCAGCCATGGGTGATGCAGCACGGTCCATGCGCGTGGGGCATCCAGCAGAAGAAACCGTGGACGCAGTCGAACAGGCCTCCCGGTCACTGTTAGCCGACGGCGGTGAACAAGTCACCGTGCTCACAGCACTCGACGTCTCCGAAGAGGGACTCGCGCACCGTTTGGGCGTGGATGTGGTCGTCGTACGTGTGCCGGGCATGCGCACTGAGATTGGGGTGGAATAGACCGTGCTGGGGTGGCAGGATGACCGCAAACTCACTGAGGTGCTGGACAAGAAGGATGCATCAGCACTCAAGAAAGCCTTTGGCTACACCACGTGCGGTGAGCTGCTCAGTCACTATCCGCGCGACTACATCCGCCACAACAAGGAGGTAGGCCTGGGTGGCGCTGAGGAAGGTGATCAAGTCACCATCACCGGAGTAATCCGCGATGTCCGCACTCGCCACACCTCCAAGACCGTGGTCTTCACCTTGTACATGGATAGCGGGATCCAGGCGGCGTTCTTCAACGCCTACTTTGTCCAGCGCATTCTCCGCAGCGGCATGCGCATTATGCTCTCCGGCAAGCTGAAGTATTTCCGCGGTATACCAAGCCTGCAGCACCCAGATTTCCTCATTCTGGACCCCGGTAGCCTCCAGGATTCGATGTGGGATAAGGCTGCCGGAAAAGGCAGCGGCTCGCTGAAGAAACTCGCGCAGTTTGGCTCACTCGAAACCTTCCTGAAGCGCGAGTGGATTCCGGTATATCCAGCCAGTGGGTCGGCAACCTCGTGGTATGTCATGGGCGCTATCCACAAAGTGCTGGAGCAAACTCCGCCGATCCCAGAGCCGTTGGATTACCGCATGATGGTGACACTGGATCAGGCAGTGCGCGAGATTCACGAGCCGGGACCGACCGGGCCGGAACGAGCCATTCAGCGCCTCAAGTACAACGAGGCCCTGTCCATTGGTCTGGTGATGGCGCTGCGCCAACGCGATGTCAAAGCGCGTACTGCCACCCCGATGCCGGCCATTATTGACGGCTACCGTGATGAGCTGCTGTCAGAGCTTCCATTCCAGCTGACGGATGGTCAACGCCGCGTAATAGGGGAGATCGATGCTGATCTTTCCGGCACCGTCCCGATGATGCGCCTGCTGCAAGGCGAGGTCGGATCGGGCAAGACGCTCGTTGCCACGTGCGCGATGCTGCAGGCGGTGGATGCTGGTAAACAGGCAGCGCTGTTGGCCCCGACGGAGGTGCTGGCGGTGCAGCATGGGACGTCGATAAGCGCCAGCGTTCCCGAAGGGGTAACCGTCACCGTGCTGACCGGGTCGATGAAGACTGCGGAGAAACGCCAGGCGCTGTTAGAAATCGTGTCCGGCGAGGCAGATATCGTCATTGGCACTCATGCCATCATTCAAGACACCGTCGAGTTCTTTGACTTGGGCCTGGTTATCGTCGACGAACAGCACCGATTCGGCGTTGAGCAGCGTGATAGCCTGCGCACCAAGACTAGGGAGGGCACCAGCCCCCATCTGCTGGTGATGACGGCTACGCCTATTCCGCGCACCATTGCTATGACCGTCTTTGGTGACTTGGCCGTCTCCACACTCAAGGAGCTGCCCGGTGGACGCAAACCTATCCTGTCGGCGGTGGTTCCGGAGTGGAAACCCGATTGGGTTCGCCGTGCTATCGAACGCATCCGTGAAGAGGTAGAGAAGGGCCACCAGGCCTATATCGTGTGCCCACGCATCGAAGGTGATGGTGGGGTCGAACAGCTTTCCGTGCAGCTGCGCAACCTGCCGTTCCGTGGGCTGAGTGTAGAAATGCTCCACGGCAAGATGCCGGATAAGGACGAGGTCATGGCGAGCTTTGCGCGTGGCGACATCGATATCCTTGTGTCCACGACCGTCATCGAAGTCGGCGTTGACGTGCCCAATGCTACGGTCATGCTGATTCGGGAGTCAGAAAAATTCGGTGTTTCCCAGCTTCACCAGCTGCGTGGCCGTGTGGGCCGCGGCGGCAATGCATCAGTCTGCCTGCTGCACACCACCGCTTTGCCAGACTCTAAGTCCTATCGACGTGTGGCGGCTATCGCAGATACACCTTCAGGATTTGACTTAGCCGAGCTCGACCTTAAGCAGCGCCATGAGGGAGACATCCTGGGCACGTTGCAATCAGGCACCAAGCGCACGCTTAAGTTGTTGGACTTGAGCAACGATCGTGAGATTGTCGAGCGCACCCACGCCGACGCCGCCGCGCTGGTCGAGCGCAACCCTGAACTAGCAGAAGAACTGACACACAACCTCACTGCCGACGAGCAAGACTTTCTGGAGAAGAACTAAACCGAACCGAACTTTTGGGGGAGACGTCCCGCCACTGGGGTCAAGGGCGATAGGGTAGAGGCCATGACGAGAATCATCGCTGGGGAAGCCCGCGGCCGCAGCATCAAGGTGCCCGAGTCGGGGACGAGGCCGACGTCCGACCGCGCCCGTGAGGGTCTTTTTTCTTCACTTGACGTGCGGTGGGGGTTCAACGATTCCCGCGTGCTTGACCTGTTTGCCGGTTCCGGTGCGCTGGGCCTGGAAGCTGCGAGTCGCGGTGCCGAAGAGGTGGTGCTGGTGGAACATAGTCCTGCCGCGGTCAAGGTGATTCGCCACAACATTGGCGTGGTCAAGCACCCCCGAGTCGAGGTACGGGAGATGAAAGCCTCGACCTACTTGGCCACCGCACCACGCGGCTACTTCGACATCGTTCTTGCGGATCCGCCCTACGAGTTCGACGACGTTGATGGCTTGCTCGAAGCCATCGAACCTGTGCTGGATGATGATGCGTTTGTGGTGATTGAACGCCACGTCGATACACCCCAGACGGAGTGGCCCGAAGGGTTTGAACCTACCGGGCAGAAGCTTAAGAAGCGTACGTTTGGTATCGCACGTTTTGACATGGCCATTTATCACCGTAGCGAGGAGATCTAAGCACTATGCCAACCCACGCAGTCTGCCCTGGATCCTTTGATCCCATCACGCTGGGACACGTTGATGTGTTCAAACGCGCGGCTGAACTTTTTGACAAGGTCACCGTGCTCGTCACCGCGAACCCGGATAAACCCTCCGGCTTGTTCAGCGTGGAGGAACGCGTCGACTTCATCCGCCAAACCGTCTCGCCGGAGATTGAGGTGGACTGGTGGGGTGGCCTGCTCGTGGATTACACCAGCGCGCATGGCGTCGATACCCTCGTTAAAGGTCTGCGCTCTTCATTGGACTATGAGTACGAGCTGCCCATGGCGCAGATGAACCGCCGCTTGTCCGGAATTGATACCGTCTTCCTTCTCACGGACGAGAAATACGGCTACATCTCATCGTCGTTGTGCAAGCAGGTGGCGAAATACGGCGGCGATGTGACGGGCATGTTCCCTGAGCACGTGGCTAAGGCAGTGATGGAACGTTATCGGGACCAGCAGCAGTGACCGCACTGGTCATTCCCCTCGCAATCCTTCTCATCGTGGCTGTGGGCTCGTGCCTACAGCGCGTGTCCGGCATGGGGTTGGGGCTTATCGGTGGCCCCATTTTGACCCTTATGTTGGGGCCGGTGGAAGGCATCATGGTTACCAATGTGCTGGCCTGCCTCAACGCGGTCCTTACGACTTATTCCATGCGCAAGGACGTGGACTGGGGCAAATGGGTGCGCATCGCTCCATTCATGGTGTTGGGCTCTATCCCGGCGGCTCTGCTCATTGCTCGGATTGATACAGCCATGCTGCTCATCCTCGTTGGTGGTGCGCTCCTCACCGCACTGGGCGTAGTGTCTTTTGGCCGGCACTTTGTGCCCGAGTTGCATGGAACGGGTCCGGCGGTGTCCGCCGGTATTCTGGGTGGCTTTACCAATACCCTGGCTGGCGTGGCAGGCCCCGTTATCACCGTTTATGCCCAAGCAGCGCGCTGGCCGCAGGCAGTTTACGCAGCTACGCTTCAGCCCTGCTTTTTCGTCGGCGGGCTGTTCTCGGTACTCACGAAGTACTTTCTAGGTGCTGGCGGCTTTGAGGGCTTGCACTGGCTAGTATGGCCCTTCGGCATCATTGGAATGTTTATCGGAATCCAGGTGGGCACGAAGATTGCTGGGCGAGTGTCCCGTGAACACGCACGCAAGCTCTCCCTGACCGTAGCGAGCCTTGGCTCCCTGAGCGCGCTGATTCGTGGGCTCATGACGCTAGGAGCCTAGGGAGGCTTCTGTAGGCTGGTCGCCATGGCTAAATTCAAGATTGAAGACGCACTCAACCTACGCGCGGGCAAAAGCTTCCAGATCGACTCGGTAGATCCCTCGAGCACCCCGGGTTTTGACGGGGATAAAGACGAGCTTGATGCGCGGTTTTCCAAGTACGATGATGAGCTCTACGAGCTGCAAGAACGTCTCTTTGCCAACGGGCGTGCGTACGGTGAGGATGCCCCGGCCGCACTCATCGTCCTGCAAGGCATGGACACCTCCGGCAAAGGAGGTGCTATCCGCCACGTCTTTAACACTTTTGACCCGCAAGGGACGACGACTGTCGGCTTTGGAAAACCTACCGAAGAAGAGCTAAAGCACGACTTCCTGTGGCGCATCCGCAAACACGATCCGAAGCCAGGCCAAATCGTGGCTTTCGACCGTTCACACTATGAGGATGTGCTCATCCAGCGTGTGCACGAGTGGGTAGATGAAGAAGAAGTCGATCGCCGCATTGAGGCTATCCGTGACTACGAGCTAGAACTCACTGCTCAAGGTGTGAAGGTGATCAAAATCTTCCTGCACATTTCCAAGGAAGCCCAGAGGGAAAATCTGCTTGAACGTACAGAGCGCGAAGATAAGTTCTGGAAGTACGACCCTTCAGACGTTGAGGAACGCGCATATTGGGACCAATACATGGCGGCTTACCAAGACGCGATTCAGCGCACGGATGAAAATTACGCTCCCTGGTATGTCATCCCCACTGACAACAAGAAGTATGCCCGAATGGCGTTGAAGTTCCTGATTGTAGATCTCCTGCGCCACCTTCACCTGGAGTGGCCCGCGCCCGACTTCGACCCAGAAGTCGAGCGCGAGCGCATTGAGAACGCCGACTAGGTGCTGTTTCTATACTCTGTCCGATTTATTAATCTGGCTCGGTTTATTAACCTGACAGCGTTTTAGTCGTCACTGTCTGCGAGCTCGCGGGCGGTGACGTTAAACGTATCCAGGACGGACAGCAGTGCCTCCTGGGCGTTAATGATGGCCACGTTGAGGGCATGGAAAAGCTGGTCCTCGCTCAAGCCCGCGGTGGTGACGAAGCAGGCGTCGCCACGCAGCTCAATGTTGCCGTTATCGGTGCCCACGAGGGCGCGGCCATCGAAGGCACCGGAGTTGAACTCATTGCACAGCACGTGGAACAGGGAAATGACCTCTTCGCCGAGCTGAGTGGGCAGAACGCATTCCAGACGCACAAGGCCTTCCTCGACGGTAATGACCCAATCCAGGTCATTGAGTCGAGCGACAGCGGCGGTGGCATCCTCCGGATGAGCGGTAGCTGCCATGTCGAGTTCCGCGCCATTGAGCAGGCTCAGGACGCGATCACGGGTGACCGCCGGCAGGGCAGAGCCAGACAGAATCTCGTAGGGATCAGCGCTCACGATTAGTCCTCTGCTTCCTGTTCTTGCATGTCATTCAACGTCGCTGCATTCCATGTCACTGCCTGTGGGAAACGCTCGGCCACAACCTCAAAAATCTCGGCAAAGCTCGCCAGGGAGCTGAGCAAGAAGTGACCAAGTTGCGCCAAGGACAGGCCTTCGCCCACAGCCATGGCGCGATTGGCGCACAACTGGACCTCGGCGCCATCTGATGGCTCTTCTGGACCGTCTGTGACGAAGTAGCTCAACGTTGGCGCAACGCTGGCCCAGTTGAGCTCAGCGACGGTGGCCGCAACCTCTTCTTCCGCGGACTCGGGAAGGGTGCCTTCCCAGGTGGCGAAGGCGCTCAAGGTATCGCCTTCCTCATTGAGGTCACAGTGCACTGCAATGTGAGGGATACCAGTCTGGAGAACGCGGTGGAATTTTTCCTCGGCGTCATCATCGGCAGCCCGATCCGCTTGAGTATCCACATCGGTACCCGCATCGCTGGCAGAACGGGGAGCTTCGAGGATGGCATAGTCGGCGTCGATAAGCTCGCACAGCTGCGCGAGCCTATCGATGCTTACCGGTTCAACAGCGTGGAGGTCGGTCACTGCTCCGCGCCTTCAGGGCTGCCTTCGGGTTTGCCTTCGCCGGCCTGTGCGGCGGATTCGGAACCGAGCTTGGCCATCTCCTCAGCGGCAGCAACCATGGCGTTTTGGGCGTTGATAACGCCATCCACAGAGGCACGCAGGGCAGAAGCAAGCTGCTCGTCATTCATGCCGGCGGCGCACGGAATATCAGACTCAGTGCGCACCAATAGCATTCCGTCGAAGTCCGTAATGACTGCGCTGGCGCCCATTGCTACCGAGTTGATCTGATTGGCAGCCAAGAAAAGCCCAGCGTCTGCCTTGGCATACTCAGCGTCCGTCGGCACGTCGCAGCGCACGATGGCCACGCTGTCGAGCACAGCGAACATGCACGGTAGGCCGTTGAGGTTGGCGGTGGCGGCGTCGGTGCGGCCGGTGACCGGTTCGAGCTCAATGTCGAAGGTCTTCATCGCGGCGATGATGCGATCGAGGGTGACGTCGGGCAAGGCATGAGGATCTTGAGCCGGCTTAGTCATGGTTGTGCTCCTTCCAGGTCACAAGCTGCGGGTAGTGCTGTTCAATCCACTCGAAGGACTGCAGGATGGCATCCAAGGTGGACATCACGAAGGCACCCAGCTGGTTGCGGGAAGCGCCATGCGACGTGTCGAGTTCACGGGCACCAGAAACTGCCAAGGCATTGTCAGGGGCCTCAAAGAAGCGGAACGTCGGTGTGAAGTGGTCCTGGTTCCACGAGTTGATGTGCATGAGCAGGTTCGGTGCCTCGGAGGAAGGTACCGAGCCACGCCAGACGGAGTCCACGATGAGGGAGGAGCCGACGAGCTGGAAGGCAATGGCCGCGTTGGAGAAACCCGTGCGCAGTAGCTTAACGGTGCCTTGCTTCTCAGTTTGCTGCTCTTCCATGCGGTACTCCAAACCTTCGGAATCGAAGATTTCCGCAATACGCTCGAGCGTTACGTCCTCCACTGGGGTATCGGGCAGCAGGACGCGCTCCTGCGCACCGCCTTGGTTATTCGCGTCAGTCAATTTTTTGTCTCACTCACTTCGCTTGGTTAACAACCACATTTTTCTTTACGCCCCGACCCTACCGGAGCCAGGTTGGCCGGGTACGTCCTAGGGGGTCTGGAAGAGCTCCTCGCCGCCCAGCTCGTGCGCCAGAGCTTGGCTCACCTCGGGATAGCGGAAAACATGGCCCAATTCTTCCAATTTGGCGGGGACTACCTTCTGGTTGGCTAGTGCCAATTCTCGGGCGCCTTCTTTGCCAAGGAGCAAGGCGGGGCCCAGGCTCGGGATGGGAATAACGGTGGGGCGGTGCAGTTTGCGACCCAAAGCGTCGACATAGTCGCGATTCTGGACTGGGGTGGGGGAGACAGCGTTAATGGGTCCTTCCCACTCCGGGTCAAGGGCGGCGCGAACATACATGTCCTGCAGATCATCCTGGGCCACCCAGCTGTACCAAATTTCACCTTTGCCAAACGCGCCGCCGAGGCCGGTTGAAAACACCGCGCGCAGCAGCGGGAGCATGCCGCCATTTCCTGATTGCACAATGCCTGTGCGCATATTCACCAAACGCTTGCCGGCATCGCGCACTGGTGCGCACGCGTTTTCCCATGCTTCGACGACATCGGCAAGGAAACCTTCACCGCGCTCAGAGTTCTCGGTCAGTTCTTCATCGCCGCGGTCAGGGCCATAGAAACCAATGGCGGAGGCGCACACCATCGCGCGCACAGAATCCGTAGTGGCGGCAACGTGTGCGAGCAAGTGCGTTGGGCCCACGCGGGAATCCCGAATGGCGTCCTTGTGAGAGGAGTTAAAACGCCCAAAGATGGGCTCGCCGGCGAGGTGGATGAGGACGTCGACGCCCTCTAGGAGATCCTTGGCGGGAAGATTCGGGCGCCACAAACGTTCGCCGACTCCTGGGTTCGAGCGAACGAGCGGGATGACGGTGTGGCCCAGTGTACTTAGCTGCGCGGACACTGCCTTTCCCACCGTGCCGTGCGAGCCAGTAAGAGCCACCGTTAATGGCTTATCATTCAACACGCCCAAGCGCTGCTTGAAACGGAAGTCCTCCACGAGCTGGTGCTGACGATAGGCAAACATGGACTCAATAACTGCGGTGGGGATTCGGGTATCCACCTTGTCCGTAATGAGCGTGCCCTCTGGGTGATCCGCAAAGAGGTGGTCGTGGCGCCAATGGGCCAAGGCGCGGAACGGCGCGTTGATGCAGACGTCCCGGAAGGACTTCTGTGGTTGGTATCCAGCTAGGTCATGGCGCGCAACCCACTTCAGTCCGCCCGGCAGTCCCAGCACTGAGGTGCCAGTGGCCAGTGATTGTGCTTGCTGCAGAGGGGTCATGAACCCAAACGGTGCGTTGAGCCTTGTCAGTGCTCCGGGGCGCTCGTGCCATTGCCACACCTCCTCGCGCGGTGCTGGAACAACGTGCTGGGTGGTGAAACTCACTGTGTAAAGACCTGCCTCACGGTGATTGGGGGTAAGAAAGCTCGGTGCGAGCCTTCAAAAGAGCAAGGGAAAAGTGCTATGGTTGGTGCTGACTTTCAAGCATAGACAGTCTAAGTAACCCTTGTCCGACATCCTTTAAAGACCGCACTGTGAGGCGGGGAAGGAGGTCACGATGAGTGAAACCGACATTCACGCGGAGTCCAATGAGCTATTGAGCTCGTCCGACGTCGCGCGTACCGTCGCACGCATCGCGCACCAGATCATTGAAAAAACTGCGCTTGATTCGAGTGATTCTCCTCGGGTCGTGCTCTTAGGCATTCCCTCTGGTGGCGTGCCGCTAGCACAACGCCTCGCTGACAAGATTGAGGAATTCTCTGGGGTGGAGGTTCCCTGGGGTTCCCTTGACATCACCTTGTACCGCGATGACTTGTATTCGCGCCCGCATCGCGCGCTCAAGCCCACCACGGTGCCTGATGGTGGCATCAATGGCGCCACCGTCATTCTCGTGGATGATGTGCTCTATTCTGGCCGCACCATTCGTGCTGCGCTCGATGCCCTCGCCGATATTGGCCGTCCCGACATCATCCAGCTCGCCGTCCTCGTGGACCGCGGCCACCGCCAGGTTCCTATCCGCGCGGATTATGTGGGCAAGAACATCCCCACCGCGCGTGATGAGGACGTCACCGTCTACAACGCCGACATTGACGGTCGCGATGCCGTCGTGCTCACTCGCTCTACCGCATCGGCCGAGCCCGGCAAGGAGGACTAAATGAAACACCTCATTAATATCGCTGATTTGAGCGCTGCCGAAATCTTGGCGCTCATGGATGAGGCGGACCGCTTCCGCGAAGCGCTCAACGGCCGGGAGGTTAAAAAGCTTCCGACCCTGCGCGGTCGCACCGTCTTCACGCTGTTCTACGAGAACTCCACGCGAACTCGTTCCTCCTTCGAAACCGCAGGTAAGTGGATGTCTGCTGACGTCATTAATCTCTCTGCGTCCAGCTCTTCGGTCAAGAAGGGCGAGTCTTTGAAGGACACAGGCTTGACGCTGACCTCTATTGGCGCGGATGCCATCATCATCCGCCATCCTTCTTCGGGTGCGGCACAGCAGCTGGCCGGCTGGGTTGCCCCAGAAGGCCAGGGGCCGAGTGTTATCAACGCCGGTGACGGGGCGCACCAGCACCCAACGCAGGCGCTTCTCGACGCCACCACGATGCGCCAACGCCTAGGTCTTGACTCCGAACGATCCGGCTCTGGTACGGGATTTGAGGGCCTCAAGGTCACCATTGTGGGTGACTGCCTGCATTCCCGCGTGGTGCGTTCCAACGTGGACTTGTTGAGCACCCTGGGTGCTGACGTCACCCTAGTGGCGCCGCCTACCTTGCTGCCTTTCGGCGTGGAGAACTGGCCGGTACGGGTATCCCACGATTTCGATGCGGAGGTTCCCGCCTCAGATGTGGTCATGATGTTGCGTGTTCAGGCCGAGCGCATGAATGGCGGCTTCTTCCCTTCGCACCGCGAATACGCGACGCTATATGGCCTGTCGAAGGACCGCGCTGCGGCGATGAAGAAGGACGCCATCATCATGCACCCAGGGCCCATGGTCCGCGGTATGGAAATTAACTACGCCGTTTCAGACTTTGATAATTCGGCTGTGCTCCAGCAGGTCAACAACGGTGTTCACGTGCGCATGGCTACCTTGTTCACTCTGCTTACCAATGGCGAGAACGCCGGAATCTAGACGAGGAGATACCTAGATATGACTACTTATCCTGACACCGGCGTGCTCTCCGCCCCAGCGGCAGACACCCTGCTCATCACCAACGTGCGTCCCTACGGTGAGGGCGACCCCACCGACGTCCTCATCAAAGACGGCGTTATCGCGTCGATCGGTGCTGGGGCCGTCGGGGCGGGTGCCGCGGGCGATGAGTCCGGCAACACGTCCCCAGACCGCACCATTGATGCTGGCGGCAACGTGCTGTTGCCGGGCCTGGTGGATATGCACGTTCACCTGCGCGAACCTGGCCGTGAAGATACTGAAACCATTGAGACGGGCTCCCGTGCTGCTGCCAAGGGCGGCTTCACTGCTGTATTCACCATGGCGAATACCATGCCCGTGACTGACCAGCCGATTATCGCCGAGTCTGTATGGGCCAAGTCCCAAAAGCTGGGCCTGTGCGATGTCCACCCGGTCGGCTCCATCACCAAGGGCCTCGAAGGCAAGACCCTCACGGAGTTCGGCATGATGGCCCGCTCTGACGCCAAGGTCCGTATGTTCTCCGATGACGGCAAGTGCGTTGAGGACCCGCAGCTTATGCGCCGTGCGTTGGAATACGCCAAGGGCCTCGATGTGCTCCTCGCCCAGCATGCTGAGGACCACCGCATGACTGAAGGTGCCTGCGCCAACGAAGGCGAGGTCGCCGCACGTTTGGGCCTGCGTGGCTGGCCGCGCGTGGCTGAGGAATCCATCGTGGCGCGCGACGCACTCCTGGCCCGTGACTACGGCAACCGTATGCACATCTGCCATGCCTCCACGAAGGGAACCGTCGAGCTTCTCAAGTGGGCCAAGGAGCAGGACATCCCGCTCACCGCGGAGGTCACTCCTCACCACCTGCTGATGACGGATGACAAGCTCTTGTCTTACGACGGAGTCTTCCGCGTCAACCCGCCGCTGCGCGAACAGTCCGATACCGAGGCATTGCGTCAGGCCTTGCTTGATGGGCTTATCGACGTCGTCGCTACCGACCACGCCCCGCACGGCAGCGAAGACAAGTGCGTGGAGTTCGAAAACGCCAAGCCCGGCATGCTGGGCTTGGAATCCTCCCTGGCTGTCATCGCTAAGCTTTTTGTCGCGACAGGCTTGGCGGACTGGCGCTTCGTCGCCCGCGTCATGTCCGAACGCCCAGCTGAGATTACCCGCCTCCCGGGCCACGGTCGCCCCATCGCCGAGGGCGAGCCGGCCAACCTCACCATTGTTGACCCAGAGCACTCCTGGGTTTCTGACTCCACGCGCTTGGCTTCGAAGTCGGAGAACAACCCCTATGAAGGTGAAGAGTTTGGCGCACGCGTAACGCACACCATCTTGCGTGGAGCGGTGACCTACGACCTCACCGCCGAATAATCGGGACAATAGATAAAGACACCACGAGCAATCAACGCTTTCTATTCGAAAGGCCACCACACACCGTGACTTCCACAGAGACTTCAACTGCAACCTTGATCAGCGAGGCGCGTCCCGGCACGAAGCCCACTTCCGCCATCCTGGTTTTGGCTGACGGCCGTACCTTCCGCGGCTTCGGCTTCGGTGCTACCGGCACCACCCTGGGAGAGGCCGTGTTTACCACTGCCATGACCGGCTACCAGGAAACGATGACAGATCCGTCGTACCACCGCCAGATTGTGGTGACCTCCGCACCACAAATCGGTAACACCGGCTGGAACGATGAGGACAACGAGTCCCATGACGATAAAATCTGGGTCGCCGGCCTCGTTATCCGTGACCTTTCCCGCCGCGTCTCCAACTGGCGCGCGAAGCGTTCCCTGCCGGAGGAGATGGAGAAGCAGGGCACTATCGGCATCGGCGGTATCGATACCCGCACCCTGGTGCGCCACCTCCGCAACCACGGGTCCATCAAGGCCGGTATCTTCTCGGGCGAGGCTGCCGAGAGGGACGTCGAGGAGCTCATCGCTGAGGTGAAGAACCAGCCATCCATGGCTGGGCTTGACCTCTCTGAGGAGGTTTCCACCGACAAGCCGTACACGATTGAGGCAGTCGGGGAGAAGCGCTTTACCGTCGTGGCCTATGACATGGGTGTTAAGACTGCAACGCCGAACAACTTTGCGCAGCGCGGCATTGAAACCGTCGTGGTACCCGCAAATACCTCGTTCGAGGAGATCAAACAGTACAACCCGGATGGCGTGTTCGTCTCCAATGGTCCGGGTGACCCGGCAACTGCCGACGTCATGGTGGGCATTGTCCGCGACATCCTCGCGGCCGAGTACCCGTTCTTCGGTATCTGCTTTGGCAATCAAATCCTCGGCCGTGCGCTGGGCATGGACACCTACAAGCTGAAATTCGGCCACCGCGGCATCAACGTGCCGGTGCGCAACCAACTCACCGGCAAGATCGATATCACCTCCCAGAATCATGGCTTTGCCCTAGCCAGCCCGTCCGGCAAGGAAGACCCTGCCGGCGAGGAATTCGATACTGACTTCGGCCCAGCAGTAGTTTCCCACACCTGCCTCAATGACAACACCATCGAAGGCGTTGCACTTAAGAATGGCATGGCCTACTCCGTGCAATACCACCCTGAGTCCGCCGCTGGCCCGCACGATGCGAACCCGCTCTTTGACCAGTTCATTGAGCTCATGACTGAGAAGTCCCCGAACAAGTAAACCGCAACCAGGAAAAGGAAGAAGAAACTTATGCCAAAGCGCAACGACATCAATCACGTCCTGGTTATCGGCTCCGGTCCGATTGTCATCGGCCAGGCTTGTGAGTTCGACTACTCCGGCACCCAGGCCTGCCGCGTGCTCAAGGAGGAAGGCCTGCGCGTGACGCTGGTCAACTCCAACCCGGCGACCATCATGACGGACCCAGAGTTCGCCGACCACACCTACGTCGAGCCCATCGAGCCCGAGTTCATTGAAAAAATCCTCCTCAAGGAAAAGGAGGAGGGCCACCCCATCGATGCAGTCCTGGCAACGCTTGGTGGCCAGACCGCCCTCAATGCCGCGGTGCAGTTGGACCGCCTGGGCATTCTGAAGAAGTACGACATCGAGCTCATTGGTGCTGATATCGACGCGATTGAGCGCGGTGAGGACCGTCAGAAGTTTAAGGACATTGTCGCCTCCATTGGTGGCGAATCTGCGCGCTCCCGCGTGTGCCACACGATGGAGGAGGTCCACGAGACTGTAGCGGAACTCGGACTGCCGGTAGTCGTGCGCCCGTCCTTCACCATGGGTGGCTTGGGATCCGGTCTTGCGTTTAATGAGGAGGACCTCGAGCGCATCGCTGGTGGTGGCTTGGCAGCGTCCCCGGAAGCCAACGTTCTTATCGAAGAGTCCATTCTGGGGTGGAAGGAATTCGAGCTTGAGCTCATGCGTGACGGCGACGATAACGTCGTGGTCATTGCTTCCATCGAGAACGTCGACGCACTCGGCGTCCATACTGGTGATTCCGTGACCGTGGCACCGGCCTTGACCTTGACGGACCGCGAGTACCAGACGATGCGTGATCAGGGTATTGCGATTATCCGCGAGGTCGGCGTTGATACCGGCGGCTGCAACATCCAGTTTGCTGTCAACCCAGACGATGGCCGCATCATCACCATTGAGATGAACCCACGCGTGTCTCGTTCCTCCGCGCTGGCCTCCAAGGCCACCGGTTTTCCGATTGCGAAGCTGGCCGCCAAGCTGGCCATCGGCTACACCCTTGATGAGGTTCGCAACGACATCACCGGTGTTACTCCGGCTGCCTTCGAACCGACGCTGGACTACGTCATTGTCAAGGCACCACGCTTTGCCTTCGAGAAGTTCCCAGGTGCCGATGACACCCTCACCACGACGATGAAGTCCGTGGGCGAGGCCATGGGTATTGGCCGCAACTACATCGCCGGCCTCAACAAGGTCATGCGCTCCTTGGAGGGCAAGCCTGCCGGATTCTGGACCCAGCCAGACGAGTACTTTGCCGGCGAGCGCGCTACTGACTTGGACGCTGTGCTCAAGGATTTGGAGCGCCCGACTGAGGGCCGAATGTACGACATCGAGCTGGCCTTCCGCCTCGGCGCCACCGTGGAACAGCTGTATGAGCACTCGAACGTGGACCCCTGGTTCCTCGCGGAGCTTGAGGCACTCGTTCAGTTCCGCACCGAACTTGTTGAGGCTCCTGTGCTCGATGCTGAGCTTTTGCGCCGCGCCAAAGTCTTCGGCCTGTCTGATGCCCAGATTGCTGCGCTGCGTCCGGAGTTCGCTGGCGAGGACGGCGTGCGTTCCTTGCGCTGGTCCCTGGGTATTCGCCCGGTCTACAAGACGGTCGATACCTGTGCTGGTGAGTTCGAGGCTCAGACCCCGTACCACTACAGTGCCTATGAGATGGATCCTGACGCTGAGTCCGAAGTCGGCCCGATGGCCGAGGGTAAGAAGGGTAAGGTCATCATCTTGGGCTCTGGCCCGAACCGCATCGGCCAGGGCATCGAGTTTGACTACTCGTGTGTCCACGCTGCACTGGAGCTCTCCCGTGAGGGCTACGAGACCGTCATGGTTAACTGCAACCCGGAGACGGTTTCTACCGACTATGACACCGCTGATCGTCTGTACTTCGAACCGCTGACCTTCGAGGACGTCATGGAGGTCTACCACGCAGAGGCCCAGTCCGGCGAGGTTGCTGGCGTCATCGTCCAGCTGGGTGGTCAGACCCCGCTGGGTTTGGCAGAGCGTCTCACCGCTGCCGGTGTACCGGTCGTTGGTACCTCCGCCGCAGCCATTGACTTGGCAGAAGACCGCGGTGAGTTCGGCAAGGTTCTTGAAGCAGCTGAGCTGCCAGCCCCAGCGTTTGGCACTGCAACGTCCTTTGATGAGGCTCGCCAGGTTGCCGCGGGCATCGGCTACCCGGTGCTAGTCCGCCCGTCCTATGTTCTAGGCGGCCGCGGAATGGAGATTGTCTATGATGAAGACTCCCTGCGTGACTACATTGAGCGCGCTACTGAAATCACCTCCGATCACCCAGTACTGGTGGACCGGTTCCTCGACAACGCTATTGAGATTGATGTCGATGCACTCTGCGATGGCGAGGAGGTCTACCTTGGCGGCGTGATGGAGCATATTGAGGAAGCCGGCATTCACTCCGGTGACTCGTCGTGTGCACTTCCGCCGATGACGCTCGGACCGCAGGATATTGAGAAGGTACGTGAGTCGACGCGCCGCCTCGCTCACGGTATCGGCGTCAAGGGCCTCATGAACGTTCAGTACGCACTGAAAGATGACACCCTCTACGTCATCGAAGCCAACCCGCGTGCTTCTCGCACGGTGCCGTTCGTGTCCAAGGCTACGGGCGTACCGCTGGCCAAGGCTGCCGCGCGCGTCATGCTCGGTGCTTCAATTGCACAGCTGCGTGAGGAGGGCATTATCCCATCTAACTACGATGGCGGCTCCCTTCCGCTTGAGCACCCAATTGCGGTGAAGGAAGCGGTTCTTCCGTTCAACCGTTTCCGTCGCCCTGACGGCCAACTGCTGGATACGCTGTTGTCGCCTGAGATGAAGTCCACTGGTGAGGTCATGGGTCTGGCCGATAACTTCGGTGCCGCCTACGCCAAGGGTGAGATGGCTGCCTTCGGTGAGTTGCCGACGGAAGGAACGGTCTTCGTGTCCGTGGCTAACCGCGATAAGCGCACGCTCATCTTCCCGATTCAGCGTTTGGCCTACATGGGGTACACCATCGTGGCTACTGACGGTACTGCGCAGATGCTGCGCCGCAATGGTGTGGAATGCGAGGTAGCTACCAAGGTCTCTGAGGCTGAGGAGGGCCAGGAGTCCATCGTTGATGCCATCCTTAGCGGCAAGGTTGATCTCATCCTTAATACGCCAGCTGGCTCCGCCGGCGCTCGCCACGATGGCTACGACATTCGCGCCGCTGCGGTGTCTGTCGGTGTGCCGCTCGTGACGACCGTTCAGGGCGTGACCGCAGCGGTGCAGGGCATCGAGGCACTGCGCCGGGGCGACCTGAAGGTCCGCGCACTCCAGGAGCTTGAGCATGCCCCAGCTAACTAAAGATCCGGTCGCCTTCGGCGAAAAGGCGGTTGCCGCCGGCCGTGAGCGTGGGCGTCTGTGCGTTGGCATTGATCCGCACCCGCACTTGCTCGAGTCCTGGGGGTTGCCTGCCGACGTTGACGGTCTTCGTACCTTCACGATGACCTGCGTGGAAGCCTTCGTGGATACCGCAGCCATGGTGAAGCCGCAGGTAGCTTTCTTCGAGCGCTATGGCTCCCGAGGCTTCGCGGTCCTGGAGGAAGCTCTGGTGGCTTTGCGTGAGAGCGGTTGCCTCAGCCTTGCGGATGCCAAGCGTGGCGATATCGGCTCGACTATGGCGGGTTATGCCGAGGCGTGGCTAGGGGAGAACTCCCCGTTGCGAGCAGATGCGGTGACCGTCTCGCCGTACCTCGGCGTTGGTGCACTCAGCCCAGTTTTCGCCATGGCCGAGCAATCAGGTCGGGGAGTGTTTGTCCTGGCGGCAACGTCCAACCCGGAAGCGAAGGCTCTGCAATCGTTGAGCGTCGAAGGCCGTAGCGTAGCCCAGCGCGTTGTTGATGAGCTGGCAGAACGCAACGCGGCGGTGGCAGCCCACGGCGATGACACCGACCCAACAGTCGGTGCCTTGGGCGTCGTCGTAGGAGCAACGCTCGACACTCCGCCAGAGTTAGACCAATTGAATGGCCCGGTGCTTCTTCCAGGCGTGGGTGCCCAAGGAGCTACGCCCGCAGATGTCCGAGCGCTGACCAAAACAGCGCCGGAGTTGGGCTTTGCCAACGTGTCTCGCGCCATTCTTTCGTGTGGCCCGAAGGTCGATGACCTGCGGAAAGCAGTCATAGATACCGCGGCAGAATTCCGCGATTAAGTCAACGGCGTGCCCAATTAACGAGTGCGCCGTTTACCTGGTATTTTGTTTAAGGCATGTGCGTTGACGTGCAGGAACCTTTAAAACAAGGGGACCGGGTTACGTCATCGCGTACAGACCAGTGCTAGGATTGCCAGAAGTCGGTTCGTGGAGGAAGCAAAAGCTATCTCCCGCTGGGGAAATTACGCCCCTGAGAACCGAGATTCTGGTGCCAGCCATCAGACGAAAATGTTCACACTAATGAAATCGGAGGAAACCCGTGGCCCTTCCCAAGTTGACTGATGAGCAGCGCAAGGAAGCTCTCGCAAAGGCCGCTGAGGCCCGCAAGGCTCGTGCTGAGCTCAAGGCTGCGCTGAAGCGCGGCGAGACCAACCTGCAGGACGTTCTGGAGAAGGCTGAGACCGATGAGATCATCGGCAAGACCAAGGTCTCCGCTCTCCTCGAGGCCCTGCCGAAGGTGGGCAAGGTCAAGGCCAAGGAAATCATGGAGGACCTGGAGATTGCTCAGACCCGCCGCCTGCGTGGCCTGGGTGACCGTCAGCGTCGCGCCCTGCTTGAGCGTTTCGGCTACGGCGAGTAAATAGCGCAATGGCTGACGAAACTGCACGCGGACGCCTGGTCGTACTGGCCGGGCCGTCTGCAGTGGGCAAGTCCACTGTGGTTTCGCGCCTGCGCGACGATGTCGAAAACCTCTACTTCAGCGTCTCTATGACGACGCGCCAACCCCGTCCTGGCGAGACCGACGGGGTTGACTATTTCTTCGTCACCCCGGAGGTCTTCCAAGAACGTATCGACGCCGGAGACATGCTCGAATGGGCAGAAATTCACGGTGGCTTGCAGCGTTCCGGTACGCCGGCGCAGCCGGTCCAGGAAGCTTTGCAGGCTGGCCGTCCGGTGTTGGTAGAGGTTGATCTTGCAGGCGCCCGCAACGTCAAGGCGGCGATGCCGGAAGCAGAAACTGTGTTTCTTGCCCCACCATCTTGGGACGTTCTCGTTGAGCGCCTGACTGGGCGGGGAACGGAACCCCAAGATGTCATCGACCGTAGACTGCAGACTGCAGAGACGGAACTTGCCGCGCAAAAGGAGTTCGACCACGTCGTAGTCAACAATGAGCTCGATGAGGCCGTAACTGCTATTAGTGCTATCCTGCGTGGATAGACCAAGATTTTGACCATCTACCAACAGTAAAGGTGCATGTGACCAACGTGACCACACCTGCTAATTCTGAGGCCGTAAAGCCTGAGCCAGTTTTCGATCCGCCAACGGGTATTACTGACCCGCCGATTGATGAGCTGCTGGATAAGGTCTCGTCCAAGTATGCTCTGGTGATCTTCGCAGCGAAGCGTGCGCGCCAGATCAACAGCTACTACCAGGAGCAAGACGAAGGCGTCTTCGAGTTCGTCGGACCGCTGGTGACCCCGGAGCCGGGAGAGAAGCCGCTGTCCATCGCCCTGCGCGAGATCGAGGCCGGTCTCCTCGACCACGAGGAAGGCAACTAACCTCGACTAGTCGTCGATTACCCACCTAGTGCATCTTGCGAGATGCCTGGGTGGGTTTCGTTCGTCTTGGGTAACATCGTCCGGGTGAAGGACGTACAGGAAACCCCAGACATGACCAGTACCCACCGCCGCATCCTTGTTGGTGTGGCCGGAGGCATCGCCGCCTACAAAGCCTGCCACCTTATCCGTGACTTCAAAGAGCATGGCGACGACGTGCGCGTGGTACCCACCGAAGCGGCGCTTAATTTTGTCGGTGCGGCCACCTTCGAAGCTCTATCTGGCAATCCAGTGTCGACAACTGTCTTTGACGCGGTGGATGAAGTCCAGCACGTGGCTTTGGGTCAACAAGCAGATGCCGTCGTTATCGCCCCAGCAACGGCGGATCTGATCGCGCGACTAGCATGTGGCCGCGCCGATGATTTGCTCACTGCCTCCGTACTCGTGGCGACATGCCCAATAGTTCTAGCTCCCGCGATGCACACGGAGATGTGGCTGAACCCGGCAACCCAAGACAACGTAGCAACGCTGCGCCGTCGGGGGATTACCGTTATGGAACCCGCACATGGACGCCTTACTGGCAAGGACACTGGCGCGGGCCGTCTGCCAGAGCCGAGCCAGATCGCAGAGTTTGCACGGACCGTCATTGATGGTCACACGGTTCCCTTCGACTGGAAGGGCCGTAAGGTTGTTGTTTCTGCCGGCGGTACGCAGGAAAACCTTGACCCGGTTCGTTTCCTTGGCAACCGCTCGTCGGGCCGCCAAGGCTTTGCACTAGCGGAGATTGCCGCGCAACGTGGTGCCGATGTCACCATCGTGGCTGGTGATACCGAGGACCTTCCAGTTCCTTCCGGTGCCGAAGTGGTACGCGTGACCTCAACACGCGATATGGAGGCCGCCATGAACGAGCACTCCGCAGATGCCGATATTGTCATTATGGCCGCCGCAGTAGCGGACTATCGCCCAGCACACGTGGCTGATTCCAAGATGAAAAAGGGCGCTGCCGACGAGAATTTGGCGCGCCTTGAACTTGTGGAGAATCCAGATATCCTCAAGGGCCTCGTGTCGCGTCGCGCCAGTGGAGAAATCAACGAAGACGCCGTCATTGTAGGCTTCGCTGCCGAAACCGGTGATGCCACTACAAGCGTCCTCGAGTACGCCCAGCAGAAGTTTGAAAGAAAAGGCTGTGACGTCCTCATGGCCAATGAAGTGGGCGAAGGCAAGGTCTTTGGACAATCCACCAGCGCGGGGTGGATCCTTCGGCGCGATACGGAACCGGTAGTGGTGGAGCATGGCAGCAAACAAGCAGTGGCGGCACAGATCCTTGATGCAGTGAATGAAATACTTCCGATGTAGCGCTCGTTCTTGCAGCTGTAGACCGCTTGGTCTACGATGGGCTGGTATCAACGCGCCGCTACTTTAAGTTGAGTTTTGTACCAGCTTTCTCTGTTCCCTCCACGGCGCGCAGAACTAGCTTAAGGACAATGTGTGACTGAATCAGCTACTCAGGCAGTACGCCTCTTCACCAGCGAATCCGTGACAGAAGGTCACCCGGATAAGATTTGTGATGCGATCTCGGACGCCATTCTTGACGCCCTTCTGGAGGTCGACCCCGATGCCCACGTTGCCGTCGAAACGATGGTGACCACGGGCCAGGTCCACGTTGTGGGCGAGGTCCGCACTTCTGGTTACGTCGAAATCCCGCAGATTGTTCGCAAGACTCTCGTGGACATCGGCTTTACCTCATCCGACGTTGGCTTCGATGGCCACACCTGCGGTGTCAACGTTGCCATTGGTGAGCAGTCCCAGGAGATTGGCGCCGGTGTGGACGCTTCCACCGAAGTGCGCTCCGGTGACTATGAGGATGATGACCAGTACGGCGCCGGCGACCAAGGCCTCATGTTCGGCTACGCCACTAATGAGACGCCTGAGTTCATGCCGCTACCGATTTCCACGGCTCACCACCTATCCCGCCGACTGACCCAGGTGCGCAAGGAAGGAATTGTTCCCTCCCTGCGCCCCGATGGTAAGACTCAGGTGACCTTCGCCTATGACGAAGATGATGTTCCTACTCGCCTAGAAACCATCGTTATCTCCACCCAGCATGATCCGGATGTCACGCAGGAATGGCTCGCCGAGCAGCTGCGTACGCACGTGGTGGAATGGGTTGTTGATGATGCCGAGTTGGGCAAGTACTACACCGACGAGACTGAATTGCTCATCAACCCGTCTGGTTCCTTCATCTTGGGCGGTCCCATGGGTGATGCCGGACTAACTGGCCGCAAGATCATCGTTGATACCTATGGCGGCATGGCCCGCCACGGCGGTGGCGCGTTCTCCGGCAAGGATCCGAGCAAGGTGGACCGTTCTGCTGCTTACGCAATGCGCTGGGTAGCTAAAAACATCGTGGCTGCCGGTCTCGCTGACCGCGCCGAGGTTCAGGTGGCCTACGCCATCGGTCGTGCTAAGCCGGTAGGCCTGTACGTAGAGACTTTTGGGACAGCTAAGGAAGGGCTGACCGACGGCGCCATCCAGGCCGCTGTCAACAAGGTCTTTGACCTTCGCCCGGCTGCCATCATCCGCGATTTGGACTTGCAGCGCCCGCTGTACAGCAAGACTGCCGCTTACGGTCACTTCGGCCGTACCGACGTCGACCTGCCGTGGGAGGACACCTCCCGCGCTGAGGATCTACGCCGCGCCGCCGGCCTGTAGAATCGGGCGTTATGCCCAAGAAGACACCCGCCGCCCACCAACCGGTCGGGCGGGTGTTGCCTTTATTGGGGGTCGCACACCTGGACCGTGCCTTTGACTATCTCATCGACGAAACTGATTCAGAGGCTGCTCAGCCAGGTGTACGCGTGCGCATCCGCTTCAACGGTCGGCTCGTTGACGCCATCCTCCTCGCCCGCGGTAGTGACTCAGAGTTTGAGGGATCGTTGCGCTATATTGACCGCGTCATCTCACCATATGCGGTCTACACACCCGTAATTTCAGCACTGGTGGAATCACTGGCGGCACGCTATGGCGGGGTGCGTTCTGACATCATTCGCACGGCCATTCCTGCGCGTCATGCAAAGGCAGAAGAGGCAGATCTGGAGACCCCGTGGGACGAGTTGGGGAGCACTGAACACCCAGATCTTTCTTCCTGGTCACGGTATGCACATGGAGAGTCTTTCGTTGACTCAGTTCTAGCAGGGCACATCGCTCGTGCGGCCTGGCAAATTGCGCCTGGCGCCGACTGGGCTGAGGCACTCGCAGCTCTCGGCTCGAGCGTGGCACTCAAGGGCGGGGGAGTGCTCATGGTCGTTCCCGATCAGCGCGACCTTGACCGGCTGGAAAAGGCCTTCCGGCAGTTTGTCTCCGCCAAGCAGATCACTGTCCTTGCTCATAGCACTGGACCCCAGGCGCGCTACCGGCGCTACCTTTCAGCACTGACTGGTCAATCCCGCATTGTCATCGGAACGCGCTCAGCGGCTTTCGCACCCGTCAAGGATTTACAGCTCGCGGTTATTCTCAACGATGGTGACGATAACCTTGTGGATAATCTCAAGCCCTATGTCCATGCTCGCGAAGTACTCAGCACGCGTTCTGCACACGAAGGCTGCAGCTTGATTTTGGCTGGACATTCGCGCACTGCTGAAGCTCAACTCTTGGTGGAGTCTGGGTGGGCTCACAACCTCGTCCCCACAGAAGAGGCTCTTAAAGCATCTCGCCCGGACATCGTCCCGGTAGGTGCCTTCGGCGTAAACCTCGCTAGGCACATGCAGGGAGGTACCACCTCGGTCTCTGGTCCTGCTTTCCAGTCCACGCGAGCAGCCCTCGACCGAGGCGAGCCGGTCCTCGTTCAGGTACCGCGCAAAGGCTACGCACCTATCCTCGCGTGCGGGCAATGTTTTTCCCCAGCGCGCTGTCGTCACTGCAACGGCCCACTGGGTCTACCCGCCGCCAGCGGTAGCGATTCTCAGTCGGCTTCTCTGCCTACCTGCCGTTGGTGTGGGCGAGTAGACACACACTATCGCTGTTCCGAATGCGGCTCACCACGCCTGCGCGCTATTGTGTTAGGTTCCGAGCGCACCGCGGAGGAACTAGGTCGGGCCTTCCCCCAGACTCGCATTATTCAGTCAGGGGGCTCGAAGGTGGTCGATGAAATCCCACAGGGCCCGGCTCTCGTTATTGCAACTCCAGGCGCGGAACCTCACGTGGCGGACAATGGGCAGTACGGCGCAGCATTACTCGTGGAGACCGGCGCGTTGCTCGGCCGCCAAGATTTGCGCGCAACGGAAGATACTCTGGCTAAGTGGGCTGCTGCGGCGACACTCGTGCGCCCAGCGGAAGCTGGTGGTGTGGTCGTTGTGGCCGCTGATGAGCAGCTACCCTTGGTGGGTTTCTTCATGAACTGGGACATGGTGGGCGCTGCTGCCGCGGAGTTGCACGCACGTCGGGAGGTGCGTTTCCCACCCGCAGTGCACATGGCGGCAATCGATGGTGCCGATGCTTCCTTGGATTCCTTCCTCGAGCTTGTAGAACTCCCAGAACATGCAGAGCTTCTTGGCCCCGTGCCTTTGCCGCCTGGTGTGAGCCTGCCGGGCGACTATGACCGCGAGCGCGGCGGTGAGCCTCAGCGATTGTTGGTGCGCACTCCACTAGGGCCACGCTCGGAACTTGGTGTGGCGCTACGTACCGCGAACGCGGTGCGCAGTGCACGCAAAGATGTGTTGCCGCTACGTATCGCCGTCGATCCCATCAACATAGGTTAGCCGCCACGCACGAGGGGGACCTCGTAGGCGCGGACGCTGTGCGGTGAACTATTGTCGGTCAAGAACGTCCCAACGACGAGGAGTACTCACCATGACTGTGCGCGAGGTTCGCTTATATGGCGATCCTGTCCTGAATACCCGTGCCGAGGAGGTTACCGAGTTCGGTCCCTCCCTCGAGCGCCTCGCTCAAGACATGCTCGAGACAATGGAGGATGCCGGTGGAGTGGGCCTTGCAGCTAACCAGATAGGCCTGACCAAGCGCATCTTTGTCTTTGACTGCTCGCATTATCAAGATGGGCTTCGTGGAGCCATTATTAATCCATCATGGGAGGCCGTAGGGGATAAGACCCAGCTGGGAACCGAGGGTTGTTTATCCATCCCGGGCATCTCGCAACCAACTGAACGCTTCAACACGGTCCGAGTGAGTGGTTTCGATACGTCAGGGCGGCCACTCGCCATGGTGGCGTCGGGCCTTATGGCGCGGTGCATTCAGCACGAGACCGACCACCTTGATGGAGTGCTCTTTCTACAGCGCTTGAGTACTGAGCTGCGGAAGGAATCTATGAAGGCCATCCGAGAATCAGACTGGTTTAACGCTTGATGCACAACAGCATTCGCGAACTCCCATAGGGAACCCTCCTACACATCTATTAGAAAGGTACGAGTCTTACAGTGCGCATCATTTTCGCCGGAACACCTGAGCCAGCTGTCGTGGCGCTGGAGAAGCTCATTGCTTCCCGCCATGAGGTTGCTGCTGTCATTACCCGCCCCGATGCCCGCCGCGGCCGTGGACGCACGCTCCATCCGAGTCCGGTCAAGGCTTTGGCGGAGAAGCATGGCATCGAGGTGCTGACACCAACCACGCTGAAGCCGGGGACTGAGGACGGCGATGCTCTCCGCGCACGTCTCGCGGAGCTGTCTCCCGAGGCCATTCCGGTGGTGGCCTATGGCAACCTCATTACTGAAGACCTTCTCCAGGTTCCGGCCCACGGTTGGGTAAACCTGCACTTCTCCCTGCTTCCCGCGTGGCGCGGCGCGGCCCCAGTACAAGCATCCATTGCTGCCGGGGATGAGGTCACTGGAGCCACCACCTTCCGCATCGACAAGGGGCTGGATACCGGTGACATCCTTGCGACTTTGGAGGAGCGAATTCAGCCCACCGATACCGCAGATGATCTGCTCACCCGCCTTGCCTACGCAGGGGCGGACCTTCTCGTGGAGACGATGGATGGTCTCGAAGACGGCAGCATTTCCCCGCAGCCGCAGGAAGGTGAACCGACGTACGCGCACAAGATTGCTACTGAGGATGCCCGAATTGAGTGGGCACAGCCTGCCGACGTCATCGACCGCCACATCCGCGCCCATACTCCAGGCCCAGGTGCATGGACGTTGCTGGGTGAGTCCCGCCTTAAAGTCGGTCCGGTCAGCTTAGCTGCTGCTGAACCAGGCGAGGCTGAGTTGCGTCCGGGCGAGGTGCGCTTCGCTAAGAAGGAAGTCGTCGTCGGTACGGGCAGCGCCCCAGTGCGTTTGGGCCAGATTCAGCCGCCAGGCAAGAAGATGATGAATGCTGCCGATTGGGGCAGAGGGTTGAGCAGCCAGTTGCCCAAGGATGAACAGGATGAGGTGACTTTCTCGTGAGCGGAGGATTCAGATCTCGCAGTAAGTCTGGTGACCCGGCTGATCGGGGACAGAAGAACCACGACAAAAAGGGTCATGTCGGCTCGCAGAAGCGTGCCTCAGCGCGCCACAACAATCGGGGCACCGCGGGACGCCGAAATGATCGCGTTCGCCCTACTGACTCGCTGATTCAAGCCGCGCGCCGCAGCGGTGTCGATGTCCCGCGAGCGGTGGCCTTTGACGTGCTGCGTCGTGTGGATGCTGATGATGCCTTCGCTAACCTCACGTTGCCCAAAGCCTTGAGCGCGAACAAGCTCACTGGACGTGATGCGGCGTTTGCTACAGAACTCACCTATGGCGCCCTGCGTACCGAAGGCGTGGTTGATGCGGTTATCGCGACATGTGCTTCCCGTGGACTCGACGCGATTGCGCCGGAGGTGCTTACAGCACTGCGATTGGGTACCTACCAGGTCCTTTATACCCGCGTGGAGGCGCATGCAGCCGTCGATACCACCGTGCGCCTTGTCGAGGCAGCTGGCCACGAGAAGGCGAAAGGTTTTGCCAATGGCATCATGCGCACTATTACCCGCACGCCAGCAGAAGAGTGGCTGGAACAGCTGACACCGAGCGGCGAGATTGCAGCATTAGCCTTCCGCCACGCCCACCCCGAGTGGATTGCCCACTCTTTCGCGCGAGCTTTAGGTGACGCAGATGAGTTGGAGCAGGCGCTGGAGGCTGATTCGCAGCGGCCAATCGTGCACCTAGTAGCACGTCCAGGTGAGATCACTGCAGAAGAGCTAGCCCTCATGACTGGTTGCGAGGAAGGAAAGTATTCGCCGTACGCGGTGTATCTGGAGCACGGTGACCCAGGTTCGCTGGAACCCGTGCGCCAAGGCATGGCCGCGGTACAGGATGAAGGTTCGCAGCTTATTGCACGCGCGGTCACGGAGGCTCCCCTAATCGGAGACGACACCGGCCGTTGGCTGGACCTCTGCGCAGGGCCAGGTGGTAAGGCTGCGCTCATGGGAGCTATTGCGCGCATCGACAGCGCTACTGTCGACGCCATCGAGGTGTCCCCGCACCGAGCGAAGCTCGTGGAGAAGACCGCGAGGGATTTACCGGTGCGTGTGCATACGGCCGATGGCCGCGCGCCCGGCCTCGAGCCGGGGTTCGACCGCATTCTTGTCGACGCCCCCTGCTCCGGCCTTGGCGCCCTGCGTCGCCGACCAGAGGCCCGATGGCGCAAGTCTGAATCCGATATCAAGGACCTCACCTCACTGCAGGCAGAGCTTCTCGAATCCGCACTTAACCTGGTTCGCCCGGGAGGCGTTGTGGTCTATTCGACGTGTTCGCCGGACCTGCGCGAAACCCGCGAGATTGTCGACGCGGCCGTCGCCCAGCACAGCGAGGGAGCAGCGTTGCGCATTGAAGAACTCGATGCGCGCCAACTTCTGCCGGACATGGGCAATGTGGGCAGCGAACTCTCCGCGCAGTTGTGGCCGCATCGTCATGGCACCGACGCCATGTTTTTCGCAGTCCTTCGCCGACTCGCGGACTAGAGGGGACGAAGGGACTAGGCTGAGTGACATGTCTGCAGAAAAGTCTGGTCCCATCATTGCCCCGTCCATTCTGGCCGCCGACTTTACCCAACTTGGTGAGGAAGTCCGCGCAGTTGCCAACGCGGACTGGATCCACGTTGACATTATGGATGGTCATTTCGTCCCCAACTTGTCTTTCGGCCCGGACATCACCGCCACCGTAGACGGCATTACGACGCAAACCCTTGACGTGCACCTCATGATTGAGGAGCCAGAAAAGTGGGTCGAGACCTATGCCAAGGCCGGCGCTGATTGCATCATCTTCCACGTTGAGGCTGTCGCCGATAAGGACGCTGCGCTAGCGCTCGCGCAGAAGATTCGTGCTCTCGGTGTGCGTGCAGGATTTTCCATCAAGCCGGGCACACCGATTGAACCGTGGTTGGATTCTTTGGAGCATTTCGACGAGGTTCTCGTCATGTCCGTGGAGCCGGGCTTTGGCGGTCAGAGCTTTATGCCTGAGCAACTCGATAAGGTCCGTACGCTGCGTCGGGCCATTGATGAGCGCGGTCTTGATGTTCTCATTGAGATCGACGGTGGCATTTCTGCCGATACCATCCGCCAGTCCGCAGAAGCCGGTTGTGATGCCTTCGTGGCGGGATCCGCCATTTACAAGCAGGCGGATAAGGCCGCGGCTGTCGACGAATTGCGCCGCCTAGCCACGCTGTAACTAGAGCTTTGATTGAGAATGCGTTGCGCCTAGCCATGTCGGCCGGCGCCCAAGCACGAGGTACCACCAGTCCCAATCCACCCGTCGGGGCGGTCATTCTGGACGCCGCCGGTGAGATTGCTGGAGTGGGACACACGCAGCCACCCGGCGGTCCCCATGCGGAGATTATGGCGCTCAAGGCGGCGGGGGAGAAGGCCCGCGGCGGGACCGCCGTGGTGACTTTGGAGCCCTGCAACCACACCGGCCGTACGGGACCGTGTGCACAGGCGCTTATCGACTCCTCCCTGGCCAGCGTGTACTTCCTCCATCCTGATCCCACTCCGCAAGCAGCGGGCGGTGCCGCGGCACTAGCAGCGGCCGGTATCACCGTCGGCACGCTTGAAGCGCCCGTAGGAGTCGAGGATGCGCTTATTCCGTGGCTCACCGCGATGGACTTGGGCCGGCCACATGTCACGCTGAAGTTTGCCCAAAGCCTCGACGGCTTTACCGCTGCGGTAGACGGCACGAGCCAATGGATTACTGGTGCTCAGGCCCGCGAACACGTCCATATCGACCGCGCTCGGCGCGATGCCATCCTCATTGGCACCGGCACGGCGTTGGCCGATAACCCTTCACTCACCGCGCGCTACCCAGACGGTGAATTGCGTGACCATCAGCCGCGGCGTGTCGTGGTGGGCAGCAGGGACGTCGCCAAGCACGGCGCCCAAAACCTGGCACGTCTAGGTTTCGAGCACTACGCCACGCCTGAGCAGGCCCTAGCTGAACTGTATGCCAGTGGTGCCCGTGACGTGCTCGTGGAAGGTGGAGCGGGGCTCGCCACCAGCATGCTGGAGCTCGGGTACATCGATTGGATCCAGGCCTACCTAGGCAATGTGATCCTCGGGGAAGGCACAGGTGTGCTTACGCACGCGGTTACAACGACGCTGGCCGATGCACCGCGTTGGCGCCGTCACTCCGTCATCGAACTGGGCGATGACCTGCTTGTTGAGTATCAGAGGAAAGGATAAAGACTCGGTGTTTACCGGACTTGTAGAAGAAATCGGTCGCGTTGACAGCGTGGAGAAACAAGGCGATGCCGTGCGCCTTGGAATCGCCGCGACCACAGTTGTGGAGGACGCCCAGTTGGGTGATTCCATCGCGGTCAACGGTGTGTGCCTGACCGTAGCTGAGCTTGGCGAAGGCACGTTTATCGCCGATGTCATGCAGGAGTCCCTCAATCGCAGTTCTTTGGGAGAACTATCGATTGGCTCGGCGGTCAACCTCGAGCGTGCGGTCCTTCCCACTACACGCCTCGGCGGACACATTGTCCAAGGACACGTGGATGGAACGGCGAAGCTGCTGTCACGGGCACCGTCGGAGAACTGGGAAGTTCTGCGTTTCAGCCTCCCGCAGGGGCTAGCGCATTACGTGGTGGAGAAAGGTTCCATCGCCGTGCAAGGAACCTCCCTGACTGTCTCGGCAGTGGGCGAGGACTACTTTGAGGTTTCGCTCATCCCCACCACCCTGCGCGATACCGTATTCGGTTCCCTAGAGCCTAGGGCGATGGTCAACCTTGAAGTTGATGTGGTTGCCAAGTATGTGGAGAAGATGGTTCACCCTAACGTCACTGCGCATTCTTCAGAGGGATAGAGTTAAACCTTATGACCGCCGCAGATTCAACCTTCACTCTAGATAGCGTCGACCAAGCCATCGCGGACATCGCGGCCGGCAAAGCTGTCATCGTCGTGGACAACGAGGACCGCGAGAACGAGGGTGACCTCATCTTTGCTGCTGAGCTGGCCACTCCTGAACTCGTGGCCTTTATGGTGCGCTATAGCTCCGGCTACATTTGCGCACCACTCCTGCCGGAGGATTGTGAGCGTCTCAACCTGCCGCCAATGATGGCCGTGAACCAAGACGTGCGTCACACTGCCTACACGGTGACGGTGGACTTAGCCAACGGCTCCACGGGTATCTCCGCCACCTCGCGCTGCGAGACGATTCGCGCGTTGGCGGATCCTTCTTCAGTGCCCGCGGACTTCACCCGTCCGGGCCACGTGGTTCCCCTCGCAGCACGCCCCAATGGCGTGCTCGAGCGCGATGGTCATACCGAGGCATCCATCGATTTGGCCCGCCTCGCAGGGCTGCGCCCAGCAGGTGTTTTGTGTGAGATCGTTTCTGAAGAGGACCCGACCGATATGGCGCGGTCTCCGGAGCTGCGTCGCTTCGCCGATAAACACGGGCTCACCATGATTTCCATTGAACAACTCATCGAATGGCGCCGTCACAACGAGCAGCAAGTTACCCGTCAAGTAGAAACCCGCCTGCCCACTGAGCACGGCGAGTTTAAAGCGGTGGGTTACCGGAATGACGTCGACAAGCGCGAGCACGTTGCACTCGTCGTCGGTGATATCAAGGATTACGCCGGCGCCACGGATGTGCCGGTGCGAGTGCACTCGGAGTGTCTTACCGGTGACGTGTTTGGCTCCCAGCGCTGCGATTGCGGCCCGCAGCTGCAGGAATCTCTGCGTGCGGTACAGGAAGCTGGACGCGGCATTGTTATCTACCTGCGTGGCCAGGAAGGGCGGGGCATTGGGCTCATCAACAAGCTCAAGGCCTATAGCCTGCAGGACGGCGGGTTGGATACCGTTGACGCTAACGTCGAGCAAGGCCTGCCAGAAGACGCCCGCGAATATTCCGTGGCCGGTCAGATTCTGCGAGACCTCGGCGTAGCCTCCGTGAACCTGTTGACCAACAACCCGCACAAGGGCGAAGGACTGCAGGGCTTTGGCATTGATGCCTCTGCACGCACTGCGCTGGCTACCCCAGCAACGGCGGATAACATTGCCTACCTGCGCACTAAGCGCGACCGTATGGGCCACGACCTGCCGCAGGTGGCAGAGTGGGACAAGAAGCACTCTTAAACGTTTTCGACTTCAACGTTCTCAAAGGAGCACACAATGAGCAAAGAAGGCCTGCCTACCCCGAAGAATGTCTCCGGCGAAGGCGTCCGCGTGGCTGTGGTGACGGCGACGTGGAACGAGGAGATCTGCGATCAGCTGCACCGCCGCGCTATTGAAACCGCTGAAGAAGCGGGCGCCACGGTCACTGCTGTGCGCGTCGTCGGGGCACTGGAGCTGCCTGTGGTGGTCCAGGCTGCGGCACGTACGCACGATGCCGTCGTTGCACTGGGATGCGTTGTACGCGGGGGGACACCGCACTTTGATTACGTGTGTGACTCGGTAACACAGGGTCTTACCCGCATTGCTCTGGATGAGTCGACGCCGGTAGGCAATGGCGTGCTTACTGTCAACGAGTATGACCAAGCTGTTGACCGCGCAGGTTTTGAAAGCTCCGCCGAAGACAAGGGCGCGGAATCCATGCACGCAGCTTTAGAAACCGTGCACACCTTGCGTACACTAAACGAGTCGACCCCGCAGTAGCCCGCAGTAAGTAGGCCACGCGGCCCTTGCTGTGACAAGCCGTGACAAGATACGTCGAGAAGCGGGAGTGATACATGGATGGAGGACTCGATGACGGACCCACAGGTTCCTTCGGAGAAGCAGCAGCCGCTCGCTGCTCGCCCCGAACTGAGCGATGAGCAGGTGTTGGCCTATACCAGTGCTGATCCCTTTGCTAAGACGTCGACGAAGCCCTGGGAATACGAGGCCCGTTCACCTTTCCTTCGTAAGGTAGCGATTGTCTGGGTCATCCTTGTCATGGCGGCGCACCTCTTCATGGGCTTCACCGTGGGCTTGTCTTTTACCGGTGCCAGCGTGACCACTATTGATAAGTTCGCCTTCCCCGGCGTCGGCGTACTGATTTCTGTGCTGTCCTGGTTCGCTCTTACCCGTCCGCGCCTTCGCGCCAATTCTGACGGTGTGGAGGTTCGCAACATTGTGGGTACGCGTTTTTACCCTTGGCAAGTGATTTATGGCCTGTCCTTCCCGGAAGGTTCACGTATGGCGCGCATCGAGTTGCCGGACTTCGAGTACGTTCCGGTGTGGGCGCTGCAATCCGGCGATAAGACTGACGTGATTCCGAAGGTGCGTTCCTTCCGCGACCTTGAAGCCCGCTACATGCCGCAGGATGACTAGTGGCTGATCCCACGACTTACCGCCCGGCTCCTGGAAGCATTCCTACGGACCCGGGCGTCTATAAATTCCGGGATGAGAACCGCCGCGTTGTCTACGTGGGCAAGGCAAAGAACCTCCGTGCACGTTTGTCCAACTACTTTCAGGACATTACGCAACTGCATCCGCGGACCCGCCAGATGGTTCTCACAGCCGCGTCGGTGGAATGGACCGTGGTGGCCAGCGAGGTAGAAGCACTCCAGCTGGAATACACCTGGATTAAGCGCTTCGATCCGCGGTTCAATGTCATGTACCGCGATGACAAAACCTATCCCATGCTCGCGGTTTCAGTGGGGGAGACTATCCCGCGCGCATTTTTCTACCGTGGCCCGCGCCGCAAAGGCGTACGCTATTTCGGCCCGTATTCGCATGCGTGGGCAGTACGTGAGTCACTCGATCTCCTTACCCGTGTGTTCCCCATGCGCACGTGCGCTAAAGGCGTGTACAACCGCCACGAGCGCCTAGGTCGGCCGTGCTTGTTGGGTTACATCGGCAAGTGCGACGCGCCCTGCATTGGCCGGGTGAGCCCCGAAGATCACCGTGAGACGGTGAACCAACTCATAAGCTTCATGAACGGCAACACGGCACCAGTGCGTAAGCGGTTGACCCGCGAAATGGAGGAAGCCTCGGAAAACCTCGAGTTCGAACTGGCCGCGCGCCTCCGCGATGACTTGGGCGCGATTGACAAGCTCATGGAGCAGCAGGCCGTGGTGCTTTCTGATGGCACCGACGCCGATCTCATTGCGTTTTGCTCCGATGAGCTTGAAGCAGCAGTACAGATTTTCCATGTGCGCGCAGGCCGTATCCGTGGCCAGCGAGGGTGGGTAGTAGAGCGCTCAGGCGATCAGGCCACGACGGAGCCTATCGAGGAAGGAAAACCGGACCCCGGCCTGCCGGCACTTATCCAGAACTTCCTTGTGCAGTTCTATTCCGATGCCGTCGACAGGCAGCGCCAAGAAGCCGCCGAGGACGCCAAACTAGAGCGCAGGGGAGTGGACCAAGAATCCCACACCGACGTGCATCGCGGCAACGCTATTCCGCGTGAAATCTTGGTGCAGGTCCCACCGGAGGAAGCTGAGCAAGTCAAAATCGTCTTAGAGGAACTGCGCGGCGCCCAAGTGGACCTGCGCGTCCCACAGCGCGGCGATAAGCGCGCGCTCATGGAGACCGTGGAACGCAATGCCAAGGAGCAACTGCGTCAGCACAAGCTCAAGCGTGTCGGTGACCTCACCGCACGGTCGGCAGCACTGCAAGAACTGCAGGAAGCTTTGGGAATGGACTCCGCACCGCTGCGCATCGAATGTACGGATATCTCGCACATCCAAGGCACCGATGTTGTGGCCTCCCTCGTTGTCTTTGAGGATGGTCTGCCGCGTAAATCGGATTACCGCCGCTACCGCATCAAGGAAGCCGCCGGTGACGGACATTCCAATGACGTGGCCTCCATTGCTGAGGTGACCCGACGCCGTTTCAAACACCATCACGACGACAAACGCGCCGTGCCGGATGAGGAGCTGGAGAACACCACATTCTCTGACGAACGAGTGCGTGAGGAAGCAGCCAGTACGTCTAGGCGCAGCTCCTATCCTCCCCAACTGTTCATCGTCGATGGCGGCGCGCCCCAGGTTGCAGCTGCCCAGGCAGTATTCGACGAACTGGGCATTGTCGATGTCACACTGATCGGCTTGGCTAAGCGTCTGGAGGAGATTTGGGTTCCCGGTGACGATGAACCAGTCATTCTTCCCCGCAATTCGCAAGCGCTATTCCTCCTTCAGCACCTGCGTGATGAGGCACACCGCGTGGCCATTACCTATCACCGTCAACAGCGCTCCAAGCGCATGCGGACATCAGTGCTGGACTCCGTACCAGGCTTGGGGCCACAACGCCGCACTGATTTGGTCAAGCATTTCGGCTCGGTGAAGAAGCTCAAGGAAGCCAGCGTGGAGGATATCGCAGAGGTCAAGGGGTTTGGACCGAAGCTCGCGCAGACGGTGTATGACCACCTGCAGAAGAATTGAGTCCCGACAGAAGGATTAGGCGCCCACAGGGCCGCGCACCTCTCCGTAGGAAGTTGTACCCCTTCACGGTATCGTTGCCGTATTCACACCGAATCTTCAGGTGAGGTGGTAAGAATAGAGGCCATGACGTTGTTTGATTCCCCGCCCATTTTGGTGACCGGCATGTCCGGTGGAGGCCTAACCTCGGCAGCCAAGGTGTTGGAGGATAAGGGCTACTACGTGGCCCACAACATCCCGCCGAAGGCCATCGTTGACCTGCTCAAGCTTTGTGCACGTCCGGACTCGCCGGTGACCAAGATCGCGGCGGTGACTGATGTGCGCTCCCGCATGTTCCCTGGCTCCCTTCCGGAGACGCTCGACGAGCTGGCAGAACTGGACATGAAACCGACTTTGCTCTTCCTTGATGCACGCGATGATGTCCTTATCCGCCGGTTCGATTCGGTGCGCCGAACCCACCCGCTCCAGGACGGAGAGACCCTCAAGGCAGGTATCCAGCGTGAGCGCGTGGCCGTTCAGGATATTCGCAACCGTGCGGACATCATTATCGATACGACTAATCTTTCTATTCATGATCTGCGCCGGGCCATTGAGGCGTCGTTCGGCGAGATGGGGCATGAACGCCAGCACGTCACGCTTGAGTCTTTTGGCTTCAAGCACGGCTCACCGCGCGATGCCGATCTCGTTGTCGATGTGCGGTTTCTTCCCAATCCTTATTGGGTCCCGGAACTGCGCGGCTACCGCGGTACGGACGAACCTGTAGCTGACTACGTCTTGTCACGAGACGCTGCAGAGCCCTTCATCCAGAACTTCATCAACATGTTTGATTCGATGCTGACTGGCTACCGCCATGAAGGAAAGAACTTCATCACGGTAGGCATTGGCTGTACCGGTGGTCACCATCGCTCAGTTGCGATTACTGAAGAAATCGCGCGCCGACTGCGTGAGCGCGGGGACATCGACGTCAGCACGCTGCACCGCGACATCAATCGCGATTAGTTTCACTCTCTCTCACACCACACATCGAAAGCCGGTACCTACGTGACCTCAGCTCCTTCTCACATGGCCAGCCTTGGCGGAGGCCATGGCCTTTACCAAACCCTGCTGGCAGCTCGCCGTACGGGCGCCGAAGCGATCTCTGCCATCGTGACGGTGGCGGATGACGGCGGTTCGTCCGGCCGGCTTCGCCGTGAACTCGACATTATTCCGCCCGGGGACCTGCGCATGGCATTGGCAGCGTTGTCCAGCGATTCTGAGGAGGGCCAGCTGTGGGCGACGACCTTGCAGCACCGTTTCCGTGGCAATGGCGCCATGGCTGGCCACGCCGTGGGCAACCTGCTCATCGCTGGATTGAGTGACGTGTTGGGTGATTTTCAGGCAGCGCTGGACGCTGTAGCTAAGCTCACAGGCTCCGCTGGGCGCGTGCTCCCGTCTGTCAATCTTCCGCTCAATATTGAAGCGGATGTAGCTGGGCTTGACGACGACCCCCGAGTCATGCGCTCTGTTCGCGGTCAGGTGGCCGTTGCGTCGACGGTGGGACAGGTACGCCGCGTGCGCATCATTCCGGAACGTCCGGATGCAAACCCAGATACGCTCGATGCTCTGCATAAGGCGGACATGATTACGTTGGGGCCTGGATCGTGGTTTAGCTCCGTCTTGCCGCACGTGTTGGTTCCGGACATTGTGGAAGCAATTACGTCCTCTGATGCGCTGCGCGTTGTCGTGCTGAATCTGTCGGCCGAGCCAGGGGAGACCCAAGGTTTTTCTGCTGAGCGTCACCTTCACGTCTTGGCACAACATGCTCCGAATCTGCGGGTAGACCGCGTCATCGTCGATAGTGAAAGCCTGCCCAATGAATCCGAGCGCGTTTTTGTCCAACGTGCTGCAAGCGTGTTAGGAGCGACCGCGGTTTTCCGAGACGTGTGCCAGGTCGATGACAACGGGCAGATCCTTAATAAGCATTGTCCGGATAAACTTGCTGCGGTATTTAACGAGCTCTATAGCGAGTATGCCAGCGAGGCTGAATAGTCGAAGCGTGGACCTGCTGCATACTACGGCAGGCAAGGTGCGATAGAAGCCCTGCCGTGCGCGTGCGCACGGCCCGCACGTTAAACTATGGGGCACTTACAGCCGCATGGCGGTATCAACAGTCGAAAGGGGAGACACAAAGTGTCTGCGTCATTGACCGATCAGGTCAAGGAGGAGCTAACTGCGGTTTCCGTACCGCGACAGTCTGCCCGCGCGGCAGAAGTTGCCGCTATTTTGAGGTTCGCAGGTGAGCTTCACGTCACTGGCGAGCGCGTGACCTATGACGTCGAGCTGGAGTCGAAAAAGGTGGCTGACCGCCTCGTCAGTGCGTTGGATGAGCTCTATTCCATCACTGCCACGACGAACCTGGCGGGCCCTGCGTCCTCGTCGAAGAAGAATCGTATCCAGGTTCGTATTACGTCTGGGGCGAAGGAGCTTACCCGCCGTCTCGGCCTCGTGACACGTTCCGGTCACCCAGTAGTAGGCCTGCCGCCTCAGGTTATCTCCGGTTCCATCGCTGATAATGAGGCCGCATGGCGTGGTGCATTCTTGGCCCAGGGATCGCTCACTGAGCCGGGACGATCCTCAGCGCTGGAAGTTACTTGCCCTTGCCAAGAGGCAGCACTGGCACTTGTGGGCTGTGCTCGCCGCCTAGGTGTGCCAGCTAAGACGAAGGAAACCCGTGGTGCGGACCGCGTCGTGGTGCGTGACGGCGACGCAATCGGTGCGCTGTTGACCCGTATGGGCGCGCAAGAAACGCGCTTGACATGGGAGAAGAAGCGCATTCAACGCGAAGCTCATGACACGTCCCGTCGTCTCGACAACTTTGACGATGCCAACCTGCGGCGCTCAGCGCGTGCGGCTGTTACTGCGGCTGCCCGTGTAGAGCGCGCAATGGTGATTTTGGGCGATGACGTACCTGAGCACCTAGCCGATGCAGGCCGTTTGCGCGTACAGCACCGCGAAGCGTCCTTGGAAGAGCTAGGCCGCCTGGCGGACCCGCCGATGACCAAGGATGCGGTTGCGGGCCGCATCCGACGATTGCTGTCCATGGCAGATAAACGAGCGAAAGAACTCGGAGTCCCCGATACCACGAAGTCCGTAACGGAGGACCTTTTTAACGATGCCTAAGGAAAGTTAACGCCCGTTCGGACATTAATCCGGCGGATTTCCGCGACGCCACCCTGAATATATGTCTGGGTGGCTTCACTAATTTTTGATTGGGTGACATATCCCACGTTGAACCAACGGCATGCAACATAAACCCACACGAACGGACATATCTGCAGGTGTAATGGTGTAAATGGCCCCCGAGCCCAAAAAGGCGCTTTACCAGTGTACGCCTCTTTGAAACGAGCTGCTAGCGTGGTGGCTGAGGGGGCAAAGGACCTGTGCGAAGGTCAAAAACCGTGGGTAGTATCGGCCGTGTTGGGAAAACCGACGACGACGTCACAAGAGAGTGGCCGCCTATCGGAAGTCCCCACGCAGAACTTCACTCGATTATTTGAGGAGACAATACAGTGACCATTCGCGTAGGCATCAACGGCTTTGGCCGCATTGGCCGTAACTTCTTCCGTGCAGTTGCACAGGGCAACAACGACCTTGAGGTTGTCGCCGTCAACGACCTGACCGATAACGCTACTCTGGCAAACCTGCTCAAGTACGATTCCGTTCTCGGCCGCTTCGATGGCGAGATTGAGCACGATGATGAGTCCATCACCGTTAACGGTCACCGCGTCGCAGTGTCCGCTGAGCGCGACCCGAAGAACCTGAACTGGGGCGAGCACAACGTCGACATCGTCATCGAGTCCACCGGTTTCTTCACCGATGGTGAAGCAGCAAAGGCTCACCTCGAGTCTGGCGCCAAGAAGGTCATCATCTCTGCTCCGGGCAAGAACGTTGACGCCACCTTCGTCTACGGTGTCAACTCCGATGAGTATGACGCTGCCAACCACAACGTCATCTCCGCAGCTTCCTGCACCACCAACTGCCTTGCTCCGATGGCTAAGGTCCTGCACGAGAAGTTCGGCATCGAAAAGGGCCTGATGACCACCATTCACGCTTACACCGGCGACCAGCGCATCCAGGATGCCCCGCACCGTGACCTGCGCCGTGCCCGCGCCGCAGCCGTGAACATGGTTCCGACCTCCACCGGTGCAGCCAAGGCTGTCTCCCTCGTTCTCCCAGAGCTGGAAGGCAAGCTCGACGGCTACGCAATGCGTGTGCCGACCATCACCGGTTCCGCTACCGACCTGACTTTCCAGGCTTCGCGCGACGTTACTGTCGAGGAAATCAACGCCGCTATCAAGGAAGCCGCTACCGGCGAGTTTGGTGAGACCCTGGGCTACACCGAGGACCCGATTGTCTCCACCGACATCATCACTGACCCGCACGGCTGCATCTTCGATGCTGGCATGACCAAGGTGTCCAACGGCAACTTCGTCAAGGTCCTTGGCTGGTACGACAACGAGTGGGGCTACACCTCCCAGCTGGTTCGCGTAACCAACCTGGTTGCTTCCAAGCTCTAAGGCTTCGGCGCCTTTAGACGACCACAGTGACAACGCTGTGACTACTCCGGCCCATGCACCACGCCCTCGCTATCGTGGCGTGCGCTGGGCCGGTTGTCGTCTGTGGGGGTGACGAAGATGCGCATTTCCACACTTCTTAACTGAATACCTCTAACCTTTAGCTTGAACACTGACCATTAAAGGAGAACACCATGGCTTTCAAGACTTTGGATGACCTGCTCAAAGAAGGCGTCGAGGGCCGCCACGTCCTCGTCCGCTCGGACTTCAACGTCCCCTTGGATGACGAAGGAAACATCACCGACTCCGGCCGCATCACCGCGTCCCTTCCCACCATCAAGGCCCTCGTGGAGGGCGGCGCCAAGGTAATCCTGTCCGCTCACCTTGGTCGCCCGAAGGGTGAGGCCAACCCGAAGTACTCCCTGGAGCCGGTTGCTGAGGCTCTGTCTGAAGCCCTCGACCAGTACGTGGCGCTTGCTGGCGATGTCAGCGGTGAAGACGCTCACGAACGCGCCAACGGCCTCAATGATGGCGATGTACTCCTGCTGGAAAACGTCCGTTTCGACCCGCGTGAGACCTCCAAGGATGAAGCAGAACGTGGCGCTTTTGCCGATGAACTTGTCGCTCTAGCCGCTGACAATGGTGCTTTCGTTTCCGACGGTTTCGGCGTTGTTCACCGCGCTCAGGCTTCCGTGTACGACGTGGCTAAGCGCCTTCCTGCCTACGCCGGCAAGCTCGTTCAGAAGGAAGTAGAGACCCTTGCTGCCGTAGCCAAGGAGCCGGAGCACCCCTACGTTGTCGTTCTTGGTGGCGCCAAAGTCTCCGATAAGCTCGGCGTCATTGAGGCACTTGCAGGCAAAGCCGACAAGGTCATCATCGGCGGCGGCATGTGCTACACCCTTCTGGCAGCTCAGGGCTACAACGTCCAGAACTCCCTGCTGCAGGAAGATCAGATTGACAACTGCAAGGACCTGCTCGAGCGCTTCGGCGACAAGATCGTTCTCCCAGTAGACCTCGTTGCGGCCACCGAGTTCGACGCCAACGCAGAGAACAAGGTCGTCGCGCTCGACGGAATTCCGGAAGGCTGGATGTCCCTCGATATCGGACCGGAGTCGGTAAAGAAGTTCGATGAGGTTATCGCCACCTCCAAGACTGTCTTCTGGAATGGCCCCATGGGTGTCTTCGAGATGGAGGCTTTCTCCAAGGGCACTGCTGGCGTCGCGCAGTCCATTATCGATGCCACCGCTAAGAATGGCTCCTTCACTGTCGTGGGTGGCGGCGATTCCGCTGCCTCCGTCCGCCTGCTGGGCCTGGACGAAGATGGCTTCTCCCACATTTCCACCGGTGGTGGCGCATCCCTTGAGTTCCTTGAAGGCAAGGAGCTGCCGGGCGTCAAGGTCCTCGAGTCCTAATCCACTACGTTCAAGCTCAACCTGTAGAAAGGCACATCATGGCACGTACCCCACTTATCGCCGGCAACTGGAAGATGAACCTCGACCACAAGGAAGCCATCGGCTCCCTGCAGAAGTTTTCCTTTGCATTGCCGAAGGACTACTACGAGAAGGTCGACGTAGCCTTTATGGTTCCGTTCACCGATATCCGCACGGTGCAGACGCTTGTCGATGGCGACGATCTCAAGTTCACCTATGGTTCTCAGGACATTTCTAAGCACGAGTCCGGCGCCTACACCGGTGAGGTCTCTGGCAAGATGCTCTCCGCCCTGGGCTGCTCGTGGGCAGTCGTTGGTCACTCTGAGCGCCGCCAGTACCACGGCGAGACCGACAAGCTCGTAGCCGAGAAGGCCGCTGCGGCTCTGGCCAATGGCATCAGCCCTATCGTCTGTGTAGGCGAGCCGCTTGACGTTCGCGAAAAGGGCACGCACGTTGACTACGTGGTAACCCAGACTCGTAACTCTCTGGACGGCCTGTCCGCCGAAGACTTGGCCAAGACTGTTATCGCTTATGAGCCAGTGTGGGCCATCGGCACCGGCAAGGTGGCATCTGCGGATGACGCCCAGGAAGTGTGCGCGGCCATCCGTGACCTCGTCCGCGAGCTTGGTGGCGAGGAGGTTGCTGAGAGCATCCGCATTCTCTACGGAGGCTCCGTCAAGGTTGACTCCGTTGCTGAAATCGTAGGCAAGCCGGACGTTGATGGCGGTCTGGTTGGCGGCGCTTCGCTCAAGGGTGAGGAGTTTGCCAAGCTGGCAGCCAACGCTGCTTTGGATGCTTAAGCTCTGACGCACTCACGCCGAGGCACCACACAGCTGCGCTACCGCTAGGCGGGTCGGAATGGTTTCCGGCCCGCTTTATGGTGTAGCATCAAGGAATGTCCTGCGCTGGCTGGATGCTTCAGGCGCGCTGAGCAGTGCCGTCTTGATGCCGCGCAACCATTACAAACGCTTCAACCGTGTAAACAAGGAACTATTTCATGATCTTGGCCCTGGAAATCATCCTGGTGATTGCCGCAATCCTTATGTCCATCTTCGTGCTGTTGCACAAGGGCAAGGGCGGCGGCCTGTCGAGCCTGTTCGGCGGCGGCGTGCAGTCCAACCTTTCTGGTTCCACCGTGGTGGAGAAGAACCTTGATCGCTACACCGTGGTCATGGTCATTATTTGGCTCGCCTGCATCGTGGCGCTGAACCTGCTTCAGGCATACAGCTAGAGCGTTAACCCCTGCACGCCAAGGGCGTGTGGGGCGAAGAACCAAAAAGCCGCGGCACCCTTCACAACGATGGAGGGGGACCGCGGCCTTTGTCTTTATTGTGAGAAGAGCCTAGAGGGATCGGCTTTCGCAAGCCCTAGGGGCTCTATGCACTAGAGCTCAGTGGCAGCGCTGTCAGCGAGGAAGAGAACGGTTTCCTCGGTACCGTGAGCACCGGCAGCGGGCCAGTCCTCAGCAGCGGCACCGGCGACTAGATGCGCTGCGGCCTCGGCCTTTTCCTCACCCGCGACGAGGAACCAGACGCGCTGCGAACGGTTAATCGCGGGATAGGTCAGAGTGACACGTTCTGCTGGGGGCTTGGGGGAATCATGGACTGCAAAGGCAAAGTCTTTGTCTTCGTATACGGCCTCTGCGTGCGGGAAAATGGAATTAATGTGGCCTTCTCCGCCCATGCCCAGCAGGTGGAGGTCAAAACCTTCTGGGGCAAATTCTCGAATCTCGCCCTCATAGGCTTGAGCTGCGTGCTCCATCGAGATGGCACCGAGATCGTAGCCGTGGATGTGCTGCTCAGGAATATCCACGTGGCTAAGGAGTGCTTGGCGGGCTTGGCCTTCGTTCGAATCGGGGTCCGTGACCGGAACATTACGCTCATCACCAAAGAAGACGTGAACGCGAGTCCAATCGACCGTGAGAGCAGGGAAATCGGGCCCCTGTTCCTTGGCTGCGTGGTCCAAACGCGCGAGCTCGCGAAGGAGACCAATTCCTGCACCGCCACCAGTGAGCACAACGCGGGCGACGCCGTCCTTATGCAGGCCGCCGCCCGGGGTCTGGACTGCCGCAATCGCATCAATAAACGCGAGAGCGGCGGAGGATATGAGCTCGTCTACATCGCTGACGCGGTGAAGAGTAACCATGGTGCAGGGCGATCCTTCGTGAAAGCTATCGAGGTTTAGTTTCTTTATTGCTTCTCACTGTAGTCTACGTTTGCCAAAGCGCGGAGAGCATGGGCGTATGTCCTGTCGGCGTCCAAATGACGCAGCTCCTCGGACAGCACCTCAGCTTCCGAGCGAACCGCCAGACTCACAAGTGATTCCGGTGAACCCGGTACGGTGACCTTAACGGTTTCGGCGTCGACGACCGTAATATTGACATCTGCGGTTGGTCGTCGGAACACTAGGGAAGTAATCGGGAACGTGTTGTCCTCGCAGTCAGCAACGGTGCGATGGACGGGGACGGAGAGGGCGTCGAGAAGCCACCCTGCGGCAAAGTCCACGGCTGCGTGGTTGTGTGCACCAGCAATCTCTACCGAGGTCACGGGCTCGTGCGGGTGCCGGTCCAGAGCCGAGGCAACAATGCCGCGCCACAGGGTAATCGCGCCCCAGGACATATCGGAGTCACCCGGCTTATACCCCGATGACAAGAGGTGAAGGTCGTATTGATCGACGCCATCGCCATGGGCCACGTTGGTAATACGGCGCTGAGCCAGCGTACCAATCGGAACCGAAGCTGGGGACTGTGGGCAGGCCGTAGGCCACCACGCGACGATAGGTGTATCGGGCAACAGCAGGGGAGTTACGACCGCCTCTGCTTGGTCGGCCAAAGCGCCGTGGAGATGCATGACTACGATCTCGGACGCGCCGGCCTCACCACCAACGCGCAGCTCGGCATCAAGGCGCGTCTTGTCAGCTGGGTTACCGCGCGCAATAACGATTACGCGGGAGGGGTGCTCGTGGGAGGCATCGCGGACAGAATCCAGCAGGTTGTCCAGGTCGTCGCCCTCCTGAGTCATGACGATGAGGGTGAGCACGCGACCCGTGGTGAGCGTGTAGTGCTCTTGCATCTCGACGAGTTTCTGGGAAATCTTGCGCGTCGTCGTATTGGGCAAAGGGATAATCATGGTGCTTTACTCCTCAGGACCTACGGACGGCGCCAGGAGTGACCCTGACGGCGCAGCATTCTATCAGCGGACTCGGGTCCCCACGTTCCCGCGCGATACTGTTCCGGCTGGCCAATGCCAGACCAATACTGGATGATAGGGTCCAGGATGGACCAGGATAACTCCACCTCACGGTTGGTGGGGAAGAGCGACGACTCGTCCAATAGAGCATCGAGGATGAGGCGCTCGTAGGCCTCGGGGGACTCCTCTGTAAAGGCGGAGGCGTAAGCGAAGTCCATGTTGACATCACGGACTTCCATGGTGGAACCGGGAACCTTTGAACCAAAGCGCATAGTCACGCCTTCATCCGGCTGAACACGGATAACGACTGCGTTCTGATCAAGCGCTTCGGCTTGACCTTGGTCAAAGGGTTGGTGCGGAGCAGTTTTGAACACGAGGGCAATCTCGGTTACGCGGCGGCCCAAGCGCTTGCCCGTGCGGAGGTAGAAGGGGACTCCTGCCCAACGGCGAGAATTCACCTTGAGGGTGCACGCGGCGTAGGTCTCGGTAGTGGATTCGGGATCGAAGCCTTCTTCTTCACGCAAACCCTTGACATACACCGAACCTTGCCAACCGGCCGAGTATTGACCGCGAGCAGTGGTCTTGTTGAGCGGATGCACCGCTTGTGTGGCCTCCAGAACCTTGATTTTTTCGGCCTGAAGGGCTGCCGGGGCAAAGGAGGAAGGTTCCTCCATGGCCACAAGTGCAAGCAACTGCAGCAGGTGATTCTGAATAACGTCGCGCGCAGCGCCAATACCGTCGTAGTAGCCGGCACGTCCACCAAGGCCGATGTCCTCCGCCATTGTGATCTGGACGTGGTCGATGTAGTGAGCATTCCACATTGGCTCAAAAATCTGATTGGCAAAGCGCAGTGCCATGATGTTCTGCACGGTTTCTTTGCCTAGGTAGTGGTCGATACGGAAGACCGACGATTCTGGGAAGACGGCATTAACGATTTCATTGAGCTCACGGGCGGAAGCCTGATCGTGGCCGAAGGGCTTCTCAATGATGACGCGGCGCCATGAGTTGTCCGTGCTATCGGCCATGCCAACGCGTTCCAGTTGGTGGCAAATATCGGAGAAGAACTCTGGTGGAACGGACAAGTAATACGCCCAGTTACCACCCGTGCCACGGGAGGTGTTGAGCTCAGACAGCCGCGCTGAGAGCTTGTCGAAGCCGGCATCATCGAAATTGCCTTGGACGAATTCGATGCCCTTGGCTAGGTGCTCCCAGACATGCTCACTGAAGGTAGTGCGGGCGCCTGCTTCTGCAGCCTCGCGGACATAGGCGCAGAAGGCGTCCTTGTCCCAGTCACGGCGCCCGTAGCCCACAAGGGTAAAGCCGGCCGGCAACAGACCGCGGTTGGCCAAATCGTAAATGGCCGGCAGGAGCTTTTTACGTGCCAAGTCACCGGTCACGCCGAAAATCACCATGCCAGAGGGTCCAGCAATGCGCGGAAGACGCTTGTCTTTCGCGTTGCGCAACGGGTTGACCCACGCGCTGGTAGTGCTCACTAAGTGTCCTTTCGGTCTGTGTGAGGTAAGTCCAACAGCCCAGCATAGCGATACGTGCCCCACCAACGATAGTTGCCTGTGCGTTGGTGGGGCGAGTGGTGCGGCTGAACCCTAAAGAGATGCTCCGCAGCGCGGCCTTAGCGGCTGCGGATGGACTCGGTGAAGGCGAGGGTTAAGCCAAACGATCAGTCATCGAGGCGAGAAGCTCTTCCCAGGCAGTGACGAACTTGTCCACGCCTTCTTGCTCTAGCACTGTGAAAACATCGGCGAAGTCAATGCCGACTGCTTCAAGTTGTGCGAAGACCTCTTCTGCCTGTGCGCCAGCGCCACTGAGGGTATCGCCGTGCAGGTTGCCCTGTTCAAGGACAGCGTCGATAGTCTTCTCCGGCATGGTGTTCACCGTGTTCGGGCCTGCCAGTTCGGAGACATACAGGGTGGCGGGGTACTCGGGGTTCTTCACACCAGTCGACGCCCATAGGGGACGCTGTACCTGTGCGCCTTCCGGAAGGCCAGAATCGGCGCCAAACTCCTTGGAGTACAGTGCGTAGGCACGCTGAGCGTTGGCCACACCAGCCTTACCGCGAAGCGCCAGTGCCTCATCACTACCCAGCAATTCGAGGCGCTTGTCCACCTCAGTGTCAAGGCGAGACACGAAGAAGGATGCTACGGAATGGATAGCGGAGACGTCCTTACCGGCCTTCGCCGCACGTGCAATGCCCTCCTTGTAGGCGGCAATGACCTCGGCGTAGCGCTCCACCGAGAAAATCAGAGTGACGTTGACGGAGATACCTTCAGCGAGGGCATCAACGATGGCCGGAAGGGAACCTTCCGTGGCAGGAATCTTGATCATGAGGTTGGGGCGATCCACCTGTGTCCACAGTTCACGGGCCTGAGCCAACGTGGCCTCAGCATCCGCAGAGATGCGCGGATCCACCTCGATGGAAACCCGGCCGTCGCGGCCTTCGGTCTTGTCGAAGATGTCCGAAAATACATCGCAGGCATTGCGGACATCGTCTATGGCGAGGGAGTAGACAGCCTCATCAGCAGCAGTGCCTTTTTCCTTCAGCGCAGCGATATCAGCGTCGTAGGAGGTTCCAGAGGACATCGCTGATGCGAAGATAGCCGGATTCGTGGTGACACCCACGATGGACTTGGAGGTGAGAAGCTCGCGGAGATTACCCGAGTCGAGGCGCTCGCGCGACAAATCATCGAGCCATGTTGAAGTGCCGAGTTCAGCGAGATCATCGATATATGTCATGGTGAGTGCAGAATCCTTTCGTAGCCGGCGGTGAAATGCCGTGGTGGAGGGCTTAAATAAGCGTGGGCTAGTTGGCTGGGGGCTATGGGCTAGTTGGCTTGGGCGGCGCCGAGGGCGTCACGGGCGGCGTCGACAACAGCCTCGGCGGTGAAACCAAACTTTTCGAAAAGCTCACCGGCTGGGGCAGATGCACCGAAGTGCTCCAGTGAAACCGTGCGGCCGAAGGAACCGGTGTACTTGTGCCAGGGCATCGACACACCCGCCTCGACGGACACGCGAGCAAGGACGGAGGAAGGAAGGACCGATTCGCGGTACTCGGTGTCCTGCTCGTCAAACCACTCCAGGCACGGAGCAGAGACAACGCGTGTAGCCGTGCCCTCAGACTCGAGCTGTTTGGCGGCTTCAACGGCCAGCTGCACCTCGGAGCCAGTGGCCAGCAGGATGACATCCGGGGTCTCCTTCGAAGACTCGACAAGAATGTAGGCGCCGCGGCGAACACCATCGGCGGCCTTCTCCTTGGTGCCCTCGAGAACCGGGAGATTCTGACGAGAGAGGGCTAGGCCCTTCGGTGCAGCCTTATATTCCATCGCCGCGGCCCACGCCTGGGCAGTTTCGTTTGCATCTGCCGGACGGATGACGGAGAGGTTCGGGATGGCGCGCAGTGCAGCGAGGGTTTCAACCGGCTGGTGGGTCGGGCCGTCCTCACCCAGACCAATCGAGTCGTGGGTCCACACGTAGTAGGTATCAGTAGCCATGAGCGCACCAAGGCGCACAGCCGGGTACTGGTATTCGGAGAAGATGAGGAAGGTACCGCCGTATACGCGGGTGTTACCGTGCAGCGCGATGCCGTTCATGATCGCGGACATGGCGTGCTCACGGATACCGAAGTGCAGGTTGCGGCCGTATGGCTGCGCAGACCACGCGTTGGTGGTGATGGATTCCGGACCGAAGGATTCAGCGCCCTTGATCACCGTGTTATTGGAGCCCGCAAGGTCGGCGGAGCCACCCCACATTTCCGGCAAGGATGCTGCCAGCGCTTGGATAGCGGCCTCAGACGCCTTACGGGTTGCCAGCGATTCACCGGCCTCCCAGGAAGGGAGATCCGCAGCGAAGTCCTCCGGAAGTTCCCGGGCCTGGAGGCGGTCGAAGAGCTTCTTCTCCTCAGGGTTGGCCGCTGCCCACTCATCGAACTTCTTCTGCCACTCGGCGTGCTTCTTAGCGCCGCGCTCCGTGAGCTTGCGGGTATGGGCCAGAACATCCTCGTCGATGTGGAAATGTTGCTCAGGGTTGAAGCCGAGGACTTCCTTGGTGGCGGCAACCTCATCCTCACCCAAGGCAGCGCCGTGGACGCCACCGGTGTTCATCTTGTTGGGCGCTGGGTAGCCAATGACTGTCTTGACGCGAATGAAGGACGGGCGGGTAGTTTCGGCGCGGGCAGCTGCAGCGGCAGCTTCGAGGGCTTCTACGTCTTCGCCGGATTCCACGGTCTGCACGTGCCAGCCATAAGCCTCGTAGCGCTTAACCACGTCCTCGTTAAAGGCAATATTCGTATCGTCCTCAATGGAGATGCGGTTGTCATCCCAAAAGACGATGAGGTTGCCTAACTGCTGTGTGCCAGCGAGGGACGATGCTTCAGCGGTCACGCCTTCCTGAAGGTCACCGTCGGAAGCAATGACGTAGATGAAGTGATCGAAGGGAGACTCGCCGGCGGGAGCGGAAGCGTCGAAAAGCCCGCGCTCCTTACGCGCCGCCATGGCCATACCTACCGAGGAAGCGAGACCCTGCCCCAACGGGCCAGTGGTGATCTCCACACCGTCGGTGTGGTGGACTTCCGGGTGGCCCGGAGTCTTGGAGCCCCAAGTGCGCAGCGTCTTGAGATCCTCCATCTCGAGGCCGAAGCCGCCGAGGAAGAGCTGAATGTACTGCGTCAGGGAAGAGTGGCCCACAGACAGCACGAAGCGGTCGCGGCCTGCCCAGTGCACGTCTGCGGGGTCGTGGTTGAGGACGCGCTGGTACAACGTGTAGGCCAGCGGAGCCAGCGACATCGCAGTACCCGGGTGGCCCGAACCGCAATTTTGTACAGCGTCTGCAGCCAGTACACGCACGGTGTCCACAGCGCGGGTATCAAGGTCGGTCCAGTCTGAGGGGTAGCGGCGCTGGACCATAGCCTGCAGTTCTGGTGACAACTTCTCGTGCGACACGGCGAAAACCTCACTTCGCTTCTGGAAACAGATATACCGTTCAACAGTCTAGGCGCTTTTGGCCACGCTCCGCCGAATTATAGAAACCGGGTTCCGAGCGGTAGGCTGGCATGGTTGAGGCTAGCGCCTGTGTGCTCAAGCTCAGTGGGATGCGTGGGAACTTTTCAGTGCGCGTAGCCGACCACTACAAAGACCCTTAACTCAGACGCTGGTATAGCCGGATTTACGGAGGACTGTTCCTTGGAGACCATCAAGGCCTATTTTGCGCTAACGAAGCCGAGGATCATTGAGCTCCTCCTCGTTGCAGCAATCCCGGCGATGCTCCAGGCACAGCGCGGATTTGAGGCGGTGTCCTCGAACTTCTGGCTCATCATCTCCACCATCTTCGGTGGTTGGATGGGCGCGGCCGCAGCCCACACATTCAACAATGTTGTGGACTATGAAATCGATCAGAAGATGCAACGCACCCGTGCACGCCCACTCGTGCGCGCCACCATTTCGCGTCGTAATGCCGCGATTTTCGCGTGGATTATGTTGGCGCTGTCTGTCTTCTGGCTGGGCGTACTGGCTCATTCCTGGCTCGCAGCCTTCTTCGTGCTGCTCACCAATTTCTTCTACGTTTTCGTCTACACCAAATTCCTCAAGATGAGGAACTCGCAAAACATTGTCTGGGGTGGCCTTGCCGGCTGTATGCCCGCCATGGTGGGCTGGGCCGTTATCCGTGACAATGCGCCGGCAGGAGAGCCGGACCGCTGGTGGCAGGCAATTGTGCTTTTCCTCATCATCTTCTTCTGGACGCCGCCGCACACGTGGGCGCTCGCCATGAAGTACAAGGAGGATTACCGCAAGGCAGGCGTACCAATGCTGCCGGTCGTAGCCCCAGAATCCGAGGTCACCCGTCAGATCGTCTGGTACACGGTAGGCACGGTCATTGTCACCCTGCTCATCATTCCGGCGGCGTCGTGGATTTACCTCATTGCCGCGGTGGCCTCGGGAGCGGTTTTCTTGTGGATGGCCATCCGCCTTCACCAAGGAGTCAAACAGGGCGCCAAGGTTAAGCCCATGCGCCTGTTCATCTACTCCAACAACTACCTCTCGGTACTGTTTATCGGCTTGTCTGTCGACGCCGTGGTGGGCTGGGAGCCCATTGGCCGAATGCTCGGCTGGTCCGCGGCACTCTTTTAGCCGCGGTCGAGCCGAACGGCGTTAACGGCTAGTCCTCGCGTACGCGCAGGACAATCGAGCCAGTTGTTTTGCGTTCCTGCAAGTCACGGTGCGCCTGCTCTGCCTCAGCGAGGGGGTACTCGGCGGAGATACGGAAGTTGAGGTCACCGTCAATGACTGCCTGGACGACCGCCTGCGCGCGCATCTGGAACTCGCCCTCCTGTGCCGTCCACGCACCAAGGGAAGGACGGGTGAGGAAGATGGAGCCGTGTTTGTTGAGCAATTGGGGGTCCATCGGGGGAACCGGACCGCTGGCAGCTCCAAAAAGCGCCACAGTACCGCGGGGACGGACAACCTCAAGGGACTCGTTAAAGGTATCTTTGCCCACGCCGTCGTAGACCACGTCGACGCCCCGGCCACCATTAAAGCGGCGCACCTGCTCAGCTAGTCCCTCGCTGTAGAGAAAGACCTCGTCAGCGCCGGCGGAGTAGGCGAGTTTCTTCTTTTCCTCAGTGGAGACCACGGAGTACACGGTCGCACCAAGCGACTTGGCCATCTGGGTGAGGATGAGACCCACGCCGCCGGCACCGGCCGTGATGAGGCAGGAAGCGCCTTCACCGAGCTGGTAGACGCCATGGCTGAGGTAGTGGGCAGTCATTCCCTGAAGCAGCATAGATCCGGCAACGGCTGAGGGAATCTCGTCCGGTACGGCGACGACACGATCACGAGGCACACACACTTGCTCCGCATAGGAGCCAAAGGCATGATCCCAGGCCACCATGGTGCCCTCAGCAATCTCGCCCTTAGGATCGTGGACGACTCGTCCCGTGCCTTCAAGACCCAGGATGAACGGGGTAGAGGCGTTGTAAATGCCCTCGCGATAGTACGTATCGATGTAGTTGACGCCGGCCACGGAGACATCGACAAGCAACTGCTCCTCCGACGGCGCGGGATTATCCACCTCGGTATAGGTGAGGACCTCAGGTCCTCCGGTCGTGGTTACCTGAATTGCATGCATATACCTAGGCTAAACGACATCACGGTGAGAGCGCAGCAAAAGGGCGCCGCCTCCGCCATAAGGGGAGACAGCGCCTGTTTGTCGAGCGGCTTAGCGCACTCTGCGGGGAGTGACTACTGCACGGTCGGAGCCTGCTCTTTTCCGAGAATTCGGCGTTGGCCATGGGCCCACAGCAACGCTGTGCATGCGGTCACGACAGAGGACATTCCGACGTGGAAGGGCACAGTCCAGCGTGGGATGTGGAGGTAGAACTGGATAACGCCGATGGCCCACTGCACAATGATGCAAACGATGAGCACCCAGCCGGCTTTCTTAGCGGCCTTCGGCGCATCGGAACGGTGCAAGAGGAAGACGACGACCAAGGTCAGGGCCAAGTACACGTACATGCAGATGGCGTGGATGACGGCCATGCCGTAGGTATCAACGCCGAGGCGGCCCTCCATGCCGACGCCAGCATCACCTGAGTGGGTACCAGACCCTGTCACAAAGGTGCCGGTGAGCAGGACAAGGGACAGCGCTACTGCGGCAACGACCGCGAGTGTACGAATAGCAGCAGGGAAGAGTCGGGTAGGGGTCCCTTCGTCAGGTTCGGCGATGCGCGAGTACAACAGGGCGGCAATCCACACCAAAACCATGGAGGGAAGGAAGTGAATTGCTACTGACCACCACGACAGTTTGAGAATGACCGAGAGCGCACCGATGAGCGCCTGCACCACGATGCCGAAGAGCCCTAACCAGGCATAGACCTTGAGCTCTTTCCGCCGCTTGGCCTTGTGCATCGCCACGATGGTGGCCACAGCAGCGGCCGCCACGACAAAGGTGAGGAGGCGGTTGCCAAACTCGATGACCTGGTGGACCAGCGGGGCCGCACCTTTAATCGGAACCAACGAGCCGGGATGGCAGTTGGGCCACGTCACACAACCCAGGCCGGAGCCGGTGACGCGAACGATGGAGCCGGTGACAGTGATGCCACCTTGGCACAACAGGAGGATCAGCGCGAGGATGCGCTGCATCTTGACCGATGGGCCAATCTGGCCATCGGATACCTGAGCTGATGACGGGGGCGACAATGTATTGGCGGTACTCACAGCTTATAACCCTACCGCTCGGGCGTGCCCGGAACTAATACCATGAGCCCGGCCACGCCACCTGGGGAGAAAAGTCACATTTAGCCATCGAAGCAGAACCATCGCACCGCGGCAACCGACGCCACCGCGGCCCAGCCCGCGAGGACCAAGAGCTCGAATCCGGGGAAAGACCCGTTCAACGCGGTATCGAGGCCAGCTGCCATTGCAACGGTGGGCACGAGGGTAAGAAGGCCGTTATCGCCTAAGCCCTGGGAGAACATGACCCATCCCACGGTGCCGAGGAGAATAAACCAGATGAGGTTGGACACGGCCAGAACTACCTCAGAGCTTAAGGTACCGCCGAGGAGAAGGCCCAGTGCCGTAAAAGCCGCGACACCCAGTACGAGAGCGATAAGGCCTACGGCGATCCCCTCCACACCTACGCGCAGGCCCAGAATCGCTGCTGTTGTGCCGAGGACGAGAACTTGCAGGACGACCATGGACAGCACGGCGATAATCTTGCCCGCGACGATGGCCCAGGCGGGAACGCCAGAGGCACCCGTTCGTTTGAGGGCCCCGTAGCGGCGATCAAAGGCTAGGGAGATTGCCTGACCGGTAAACCCGGACGAGGTTGCGGCAACAGCGAGCACCATGGGAAAAATCTCAGCGATACCGTGACCGGTAGTTCCCTCCAGCTGGTGGGCGCCGATGAGAATGGCGAGCGGAATGATGATGCTGAGGAGTTGTTGCTCACCATGTCGCAGCATGAGCTTTGACTCGATGGCGCCTTGGGCGCGAGCCATCGACGCCACGCCGACGCGCTGTGGCTGAGGACTGAAAGTACCGGGTGCGAAAGTGCTCATTGTGTCGTCTCCATAAAGCGTTCCGCGAAGGTAATGCGCGGAAGAGAGTAAGTGGCTAGCTGCGCATCTCCCGACCAGTAAGGTCAAGGAAGACGTCTTCCAAGTTGCGATGTGATGTTTCGAGGCTGCGCACGAGAACATCTTGCCGGGCCAGCTCCGCGGTGAGAGCAGCAATAGTCTCAGGTTGAGCAGGCGCGCTCAGCCGGTAGTGCAGTGGGCGGACTGTTTCGGCGCTCATACCTGCGGAGCGGAGCTTTTCGACGTCTATCGGGCGAGCGGTTTCAAAGCTCACCTGGGAGGTCTCTGTTGAGGCCATGAGGTCCGTGGTGGTTCCGCTGGCCACGAGCTTGCCGTGGTCAATGATGACCACATGGTCGGATAAGGACTCGGCTTCATCCATGAGGTGTGTGGTCAACACGACTGTCACGCCATCGGCGCGCAAGGCGCGGATGAGGTCCCACACGGCAAGCCGCGATTGAGCATCCATGCCGGCGGTGGGCTCGTCGAGGAACACCAGCTCTGGGCGCCCAATGATGGCGAGGGCCAAGGACAGCCGCTGTTGTTGGCCGCCGGAAAGACGCCGGTAGGTATTGTTCGCGACACCACCCAATCCGAGAACATCGAGCAGCCAGTCTGGGTCCAAGGGATTCTTGTTATAGGAAGCGCTGAGTTTGAGCATTTCGCGCACCTTGATTCCGGAATAAGAACCGCCGCCTTGCAGCATGATGCCGATGCGGGAGCGCACGGCATCTGGTTGCCGGGACGGGTCGATTCCGAGGACCTCGATTCTGCCAGATGTGGGCGTGGTAAACCCCTCACACATGTCGATGGTGGTGGTTTTACCAGCGCCATTGGGGCCTAGCAAGCAGAGAATTTCGCCGCGATTGGCGCGGAAGCTCAACCCGTCCACCGCATTCACGTCACCATAGGTCTTGACGACGTTATCCAGGGCCAGCGCTGTTGTATTCACGAAGGCCTAGTGTAGGACACGGACACCAGCCCTGCGTAACCCAACCCACCCCACTGCAGCGAGAGCCACGAAGGTAAGAAGTGCGGCGAGATAGATAACGAAGACAGTCCCGGGAGGAAGACCCAACCCGCGGGGCAGCACGATGAAACTCATCACGCCGGAATAGAGAATGACCGCCATCCTAAAAAAGCGCCGGTTTGCCCATGCCGCTAGCGGCAGAATTGCCCACAGGATGTACCACGGCTGGACGACAGGGAAAAAGACGACAAGGACGAACGTGGATACGCCCAGCCCTCCCACCGGGTGGATAGCGCCACGATAGACAGCGAAGAGCATGCGGATCATAAAACCAGTAGCGATAATCACGCCGACGGTGCGGGTGACGGTGAGAATGGCCTCGGTGTGATCACCTAGCCCCAACAGCATGCCGAGGAAGCCAGCGCCGACGCCTACCGACGTCGTCGTGGACAGCCAAGAACGAATCGTTGCCGCACCACCCTGGCCGAGGACCCAGCCGATGTCGATACCGGTTATTAAGGTGATGAACGCAATCGAGAAGGCCAGTACCACGAGCTGCACGAGGCCGGCGGTGAGCACAGCGCGAAGGGGAGAGGTGCCGTGCTTGTCGACGAGCCTCTTGGCCCACGCCATACCGACAAAACCCAAACCGATAAAGCCAGTGACCTTGACCATCCCGGCGCAGGAAATAAGCACACCGGAGGCGAAGAACAAAAGCCATTCGTGCCAGCGTTCGGAGTGTTCGTCATTGACCGCTCGCAATCCCAGCTCGAGGCCGACAAGCGCGAGCCCCAACATGAAAGCCTCATTGTGGATTCCACCAACGAGGTGAAGGATGGTCAGTGGATTTAGGATGCCCAGCCACAACGCGGCTTCGGGAGAAACTCGGCAGCGCACCGCCAAGCGCGCAATGGCCCACCCGGCGGCAATGATGCCCAGCAAGGAGAAGACGCGGTGGAGGATGACACCCCAAATAATGGAATCGCTGGTCAACCAGCTCACCACGGCGGCCAAACCTAAAGCGACGGGTCCATAAGGCGACGGGGAGTTGGCCCAAATGAAAGGCACCGAGCGGGCAAGGTCGTTATCGGCGCCGAGCAATTCAACAGGGCCAGCAGAATAGGGGTCGAGGCCCTGCATCACAATCGAGCCGTTGGCCAGGTAGGAGTAAATGTCCTGGGTAAAAAGGGGAGCGGTGACGATAAGTGGCAGCACCCAGCCCAACCACGTGCGCCACATTTGGCTTTGAGTCACCACACGCGGGGAGTGGCTAAAACGCTTCTCTTGTCCATACTTTTCAGAAGAGGATAGCTGCCGCGGGAGCGGAAGGCGCAAGGGAGCGCCCACGAAGGGAGCCATGCAGACCCACGCGAGAACCATGAAGGCTACACCAATAAAGACGAGGGCTGAGGCCGATTGCAACATGCGGGACATGAGCGAACCAAAGGGTAAGGACTCGTATGGGTTACCAACTACCGGCAGTGCGCCGGCGCCAAGACCCCCAAGTCCGATGAGCAGAGCACCGATAGTGCCCAGCCATCGCAAGGTGAACAGAGTCCGGAGGTGGGCGATGGTGCGCCGGTGGACGTCGCCAAGCCCTGGCTCGTAACCTACGTGCGCTGTATCCGGAGCGTCCTCGTGGAGGAGGGCAGAGCGGGAACCGGCGAGGCCCATGCGCGGCAGTTCATGGCGCACGCCCCACACGGCGCGCCTGAACCGCCCCGATCGGGTGTAGTGACGCTCCTCATTCATGAGTGTCTACCTTAGTCGCTCGCTCCGCAGGCGACACGCACCTCCCGATAAGGGCTAAAAGGTGGAAATCGGGAATCAATTAAGGAACACTAGTGTTGTCTAATCTGAGACACGTTCCCTAGGACACACTCAAGGAGGTGCACACCGTGACGAAGGAGACTCGCTCCACCGAGGGCGATACCCGCCGCCATGTCATGTTGCTGCTTCTCAAGGACGGCCCCGTGACGGCGTCGTACCTGGGTGAACGCCTAGGTCTCTCGGCCGCTGGCATCCGCCGGCACTTAGACATTCTGGTGGAAGAAGGACTTACTGAGGTCGTGCACCGCCGCCCGCCAGCCCGCCCCGGGCATACGGCTGGCCGTGGCCGCCCAGCCAAACACTTTCGCCTCACAGATCAAGGCCGCGCGCAATTCGGCCACGCCTATGACGAACTGGCTGCCGAAGCCCTCACCGCACTACGTGAAGCAGGTGGCCCAGAGGCCGTGCGCCGCTTCGCCAAGGCTCGTTTTGAGCGCCTTGTGGAGGACGTCAAACCCCTGGTCAACGAAGATGAATCGGTACCAGAGGTGGCACGCCAGCTCGCTGCGGCTCTCGATGCGCACGGCTACGCAGCCACGGTGACGTCCGTCGGCAACGGCGTGCAGATTTGCCAGCACCATTGCCCAGTAGCCCACGTGGCCGCTGAGCATCCGGAGCTGTGTGAGGCTGAACAGGAAGTCTTCTCTGCCCTTTTAGGAAAACATGTGCAGCCCTTGGCCTCCATTGCGGATGGTCATGGAATCTGCACCACAAACATCCCTTTAACGCCCGTACCGCCGTCCACGGCGGGGCGGCAGGAACGCTAATCGACGAGAAAGGAGCGGGCTTTGACACAGGCACAACCAGCACCAGGGCTTGAAACCAAGATGAGCGATGACGAGATCATCTCCTCCATCGGCGGCTACGAGTATGGCTGGCACGATTCCGACGAAGCCGGCCAGGCAGCACACCGCGGATTGAGCGAGGACGTCGTTCGCGACATTTCGAAGAAGAAGAACGAGCCCGAATGGATGCTCGAGTCGCGCCTCAAGGCACTGCGTGTGTTCAATAAGAAGCCGGTTCCGACGTGGGGCCCGGATCTGTCTGCGATCGACTTCGACAACATTAAGTACTTTGTTCGTTCTACCGAGAAGCAGGCCCAGACCTGGGATGACCTTCCGGAGGATATTAAGGAAACCTACGACAAGCTGGGTATCCCGGACGCTGAGAAGAAGCGGCTGGTCTCCGGCGTTGCGGCTCAGTACGAGTCAGAGGTTGTCTACCACAAGATCCGTGAGGATCTTGAGGAGCAGGGCGTCATCTTCGTCGATACCGACACGGCCGTGCAGGAGTACCCGGAGATTCTCCAAGAGTACTTCGGCACCGTGATTCCAGCTGGCGATAACAAGTTCTCTGCGCTGAACAATGCCTGCTGGTCCGGTGGCTCTTTCGTGTACGTCCCGAAAGGCGTGCACGTAGACATCCCGTTGCAGGCCTACTTCCGTATTAATACCGAGAACATGGGTCAGTTCGAGCGAACCCTGATCGTCGTTGAAGAGGGTGCCTACGTTCACTACATCGAGGGCTGCACGGCTCCGATCTATAACTCGGATTCCCTGCACACCGGTGTTATTGAGATCGTCGTGAAGAAGGGCGGCCGCTGCCGTTACACCACGATCCAGAACTGGTCCACCAACGTCTACAACCTGGTGACCCAGCGCGCCAAGGTGGAAGAGGGCGGCACCATGGAGTGGGTCGATGGCAACATCGGCTCCAAGGTCACCATGAAGTACCCGTCCTGCTGGCTCACCGGCGAGCACGCCAAGGGTGAGGTTCTTTCCTTGGCCTTTGCAGGCGAAAACCAAGTTCAAGACACCGGCTCCAAGATGATCCACATGGCGCCGAACACCTCCTCCAACATCGTGTCGAAGTCCGTGGCCCGCAACGGCGGCCGCGCCGCCTACCGCGGACTCGTGCAGGTCAACAACAACGCCTCCAACTCCACCGCGAACGTCGAGTGCGATGCACTGCTCGTGGACAACGATTCGCGTTCGGATACCTACCCGTACAACGACATCCGCAACGATCATGTCACCCTGGGCCATGAGGCAACCGTGTCTCAGGTGTCTGAGGAGCAGCTGTTCTACCTCATGTCCCGCGGTATCGCCGAGGAAGAGGCAATGGCCATGATCGTGCGCGGCTTCGTCGAGCCGATTGCCAAGGAGCTCCCTATGGAATACGCCTTGGAGCTCAACCGTCTTATCGAGCTGCAGATGGAAGGATCGGTGGGCTAAGTGGTAGCTTCCAACGAATTTAACCCCGCTGACGTCACCAAGGGTGACCAGTTCACCTCGTTTAACGTCGAGGATTTCCCGGTTCCGCACGGCCGCGATGAGGTTTGGCGCTTCATTGCCCTGCGCAACCTGCGTGGATTGCACAACGGCGAGTTCGCACCGGCCACCGCACAGAAGATCGACGTCGTCACTCCAGAAGGAGTGACCACCGAGACTGTGGCTGCTGATGACTCCCGTCTGGGCACGGCTGGTGCACCAGCTGACCGCGTTGCTGCACAGGCGTGGACATCCATGCCGGAGGCACAGGTTGTCACCGTCGCTGCCGAGGCACAGCTGGACAAGCCTGTGGAGATCACTATCACCGGTGCCGGTGACGGCGTGACCTCCTTCGGCGCAACCTCCATTCACGTGGGACACCACGCTGAGGCCACCATCGTGCTTAAGTACGTCGGCTCTGGCACTCATGCTGACAATGTGGAGTTCGTGCTGGAGGATGGCGCCCAGGTCACCGTCGTTGTGGACGCCGACTGGGAGGATGACGCAGTCCACCTGTCGCACCAGGTTGCGAAGGTAGGTCGCGATGCCGTCCTGCGCCACAACACCGCCATCTTCGGCGGTGAGATTGTGCGCCTCGTCCCACGCGTGGTCTTTGATGGACCCGGTGGCGATGCCGAGCTGCTGGGCGTCTACTTCGCCGATGCCGGCCAGTACTTTGAGAACCGCCTGCTCGTCGACCACGACGTCCCGAACTGCCGCTCCCGCGTGTTCTATAAGGGCGCTCTGCAGGGCGCGACCGCTGCGGAGAAGGAAGAGGCGGGCTCTGCTTCGCGAACCCCAGAGGCACGTACCTGTTGGGTCGGTGACGTACTCATCCGCAAGGACGCCAACAACACCGATACCTATGAGACGAACAACAACCTGATCCTCACCGAAGGTGCGCGTGCTGACGCCATCCCGAACCTGGAGATCCAGACCGGTGAGATCGTTGGTGCCGGCCACGCCGCCACCGTGGGTCGCTTCGACGACCTCGAGCTGTTCTACCTCATGTCCCGCGGCATCCCGGCCGCCGAGGCTCGTCGCCTCATCATCCGCGGCTTCTTTTCTGAAGTCATTTCCCGCATCCCAGTCGAGTCCCTGCGCGAGGATCTGGAATCCCGCGTCGTCGACGAGCTCGCCAAGATCAACGCTTAAAACTCCCCGAAAGCAGGTACCAACTTCATGTCTACTCTGGAAATCAAGAACCTCCACGCGCAGGTGCTCCCTAACGAGGAGGACGGCGAGGCCAAGGAGATTCTCAAAGGCGTCAACCTCACCATCAACTCCGGTGAGACCCACGCTGTGATGGGCCCGAACGGTTCTGGTAAGTCCACTCTGTCCTATGTCATTGCCGGTCACCCGAAGTACGAAGTCACCGAAGGCGAAGTGCTTCTCGACGGCGAAAACCTCCTCGAGATGGAAGTTGACGAGCGCGCCCGTGCTGGCCTCTTCCTCGCTATGCAGTACCCGACCGAGGTGCCGGGTGTGAAGATGTCGCAGTTCATGCGCTCGGCCGTTACCGCCATCCGCGGCGAGGCTCCGAAGCTGCGCGAGTGGAACAAGGAACTAACCGAAGCTCGCGAGAAGCTGGCTATTGACAAGTCCTTTGCTCACCGCTCCGTCAACGAGGGCTTCTCTGGTGGTGAGAAGAAGCGCCACGAGGTTATGCAGCTGGACATTCTCAAGCCGAAGTTCGCTGTCATGGATGAGACCGACTCCGGCCTGGACGTCGACGCCCTGCGCGTTGTGTCTGAAGGCATCAACCGCTACCAGGATGAAACCAACGGCGGCATCCTCCTCATTACGCACTACAAGCGCATCCTCAACTACGTCACCCCGGACTTCGTTCACGTCTTCGCTGATGGACAGATCATCAAGACCGGTGGGGCGGAGCTGGCTGACCAGCTTGAGGCTGACGGCTACGATCAGTTCCTCAAGTAAGCAACATCCACATCATGAGTCGCGCGACAAGATCGCGCGATACGTAGAAGAACCGAGCAGAAGGACCCATGTCTGAACTAGACGTTACTGCGATTAGGGAGCAATTCCCCATCCTTTCGCGCTCCGTGCGCGATGGTAAACCCTTGGTGTACCTGGATTCGGGCGCGACCTCGCAACGTCCGCTGCCGGTGTGGAAGGCCGAGGAGGAATTCGTCCTCGGCACCAACGCGCCGGTGCACCGCGGCTCTTACCAGCTGGCGGAAGAAGCTGACGATGCCTACGAGTCCGCTCGCCAGGCCATCGCTGCCTTCGTCGGCGCCGACCGCGATGAGATTGCTTTCACCAAGAACGCCACGGAGGCACTCAATGAGGTTGCCTACACGCTCAGTGATGAACGTGCGGGGGAGCTCTACGTTGGTGAAGGTGACACCGTGGTGGTCACCGAGCTCGAGCACCATGCGAACCTCGTGCCGTGGCAGGAGCTATGCCAGCGCACCGGTGCCACGCTGAAGTGGTACTCCATGACTGAGGATGGCCGCATTGACCTCGATTCACTTGAGCTCGATGAGTCCGTTAAGGTCGTGGCTTTTACCCATCAATCCAACGTCACAGGTGCAGTGGCTCCTGTGCAGGAGTTGGTGCGGCGCGCTCGTGCCGTAGGCGCCTTGGTTGTCTTGGACGCCTGCCAGTCCGTTCCGCACATGCCGGTGGACTTCCATGCGCTGGACGTCGACTTCGCGGCGTTCTCTGGGCACAAGATGTGTGGGCCTACCGGTATCGGCGTGCTCTATGGCAAGGCCGAGCTTCTGTCGCAGCTTCCACCTTTCCTCACGGGTGGTTCCATGATTGAGGTTGTGAAGATGGACAGCACCACGTTCGCTGAGCCACCTACTCGATTTGAGGCTGGTACCCAGATGACCAGCCAGGTCGTTGGGCTTGGTGCGGCCGTGAAGTACCTCAGTGAGATCGGCATGGACGCCATCCACGCCCACGAGAAGAAGCTCACTGCCTATGCTTTGGAGAAGCTCACCCAGATTCCGGGCTTGCGCATCGTTGGCCCCGATAACACCGAAGATCGTGGGGGAGCGGTATCCTTCGTCGTGGAGGGAATCCATCCCCACGACTTGGGCCAGGTTCTCGACGCCCACGGCGTATCCATTCGCACTGGCCACCACTGCGCGTGGCCGCTGCATCGCGCGTGCAAGGCTAATTCGACCGCACGCGCTAGTTTCTACCTGTACAACACTGAGGACGAGGTCGACGCCCTCGTAGAGGCGGTGCGGGCAGCCCGTGCCTTCTTTGGAGTGAGCGAATGAACCTAGATTCCATGTACCAGGACGTCATCCTGGATCACTACAAGAACCCGAAGCTCTCCGGCTTGCGCGAAGGCCAGGCAGAGGTCCACCACGTTAACCCCTCCTGTGGTGATGAGATCACCTTGCGCGTCAAGCTCTCTGCCGATGGAAAAACGGTGGAAGACGTCTCCTACGACGCCGAGGGCTGCTCCATCTCGCAGGCCTCGACCTCCGTCATGGCGGAGGAAATCGTGGGGGTCCCTCTCGAGGAAGCCAATGCCAAGCTGGCCGAGTTCGAGAAGATGGTGACCTCGCGCGGTGAAGTTGAGGGTGACGATGAGATCATTGGGGATGGCATCGCCTTTGCCGGAGTGGCCAAGTTCCCCGCCCGTGTGAAATGCGCTCTTCTGGGGTGGAAGGCTTTCCAGGCCGTCACCATGGAGGCGCTGAACGAATTGGAGAAATAGATGGCAGAAAACACTGAAACCACGGGTCCTACCGACCCGTACCAGGACCAGAACGCGTCCTTCGACGGCGGCGCTGTTAAGCCTGAGCAGACTGAAGAGCAGATTGCTAAGGTCTTCGACATCACCGAGTATCTCCGCGACGTTATCGACCCAGAGCTCGGCATCAACATCGTTGATCTGGGCTTGGTCTACGACGTCTGGCTCGACGACATCGACGGCAAGAACACCTGCGTCATTAACATGACGCTGACTTCCCCGGCCTGCCCGCTCACCGACGTTATTGGCGAGCAGATCGAAGATGTCATCGTGGGCAACAAGCTTGCTGAGGCCGTCCAACTCAACTGGGTATGGATGCCGCCGTGGGGCCCGAACATGATCACTGAGGAGGGCCGAGAGATGCTGCAGGCCCTCGGCTTCGCAGTCTAGTTTCGGTTGCAAGCCCCATTACCGTCAGTCCGAGATACATGCGGTCTTCACAACATGACCTTCAGTGCTCGTGGGCTGGCGGTTTCTTTTTCATAATGTGCGGTGCTTCAAAAGCGTTGAACCATATCGCGCTATGACGATGCGGATAGGAACGCAGGATCCACGGTGGTGGAGATGATCTCTACAGCTTCCTCCTTAGATGTGGCGGATTGAAGACGAGCACGGAAATCATCCTTCATAATCGCCCGCGCCAGCTTGGAAAGCAGCTTGAGATGCTGCTTGCCGGCGTCCTCAGGCACAGCAATGAGGAAGACCATCGTCGTGGGCTCCTCACCATCTGCCCACTTAATGCCCTCGGGAAGACGAGCAAAAGCCAAAGTCGGGACGTTCACCCCCGATGTACGGGCATGAGGGATGGCCACGCCATGACCCACCCCGGTAGAGTGCTTCGACTCCCGCTCCAGGGCGGCTTTGGTGACCCTAGAAGGATCAGAAAGCCGGGGAGAGACAAGCGTGACCAAAGAGTTGATGATCTCGTCGCGGTCATTGCCAAGGTCGTGGTCTAGGCTAACCGTCTCGGCAGAGAGCAGAGGTTGGTCTTGGGCCGATGCTTCTGACACATCCTCCTTAGCTATGCCCGCTGCGTCCTGATCATCCTGGCTCGCAGCTTTGCTCTGGGCCTTTCCATGTTGGGTAAGTCCAATCAAGAGAAGCATGACAGAAGCACAGACGACGACGCCGATGAGCAGTGCGATGAAGAAGCCCACGATGTTGTCAACAGCCCCAAGTACCGCGACGATGGGACCTCCATGCATGACGTGATCAGTGACACCAAACACACCTGCGAGGGCTCCTGCTATCGCACCGCCGATGACGTTTGCCGGAATGACCTGCAGCGGGCGTGCAGCCGCAAGAGGGATAGCTCCTTCGGTGATGCCGAAGAACCCCATGAAGAGCGCGGCGATACCGGCGTCCTTCTCTGCCTTAGTGAACCAAGCACGGCGGACTAGGGTGGCAACACCCACCGCAAGGGGCGGTACGGCAATAGCGGTAGCCGCCATACCCATCGGAGCCGCATTACCGGCGGCAATCATGCCACCGCCGAACAGGAAGGCAGTTTTGTTGAAGGGGCCGCCCATGTCGAAAGCGATCATCGCGCCGATAACGAGACCGAGGACAATGACAGAGGAGCCTTCCATCCCGGCGAGGTACTCGGTCATGGCTTCAAAGGCACCGGCTACCGGCGCACCGACGAAGTAGATAAAGATGAGCCCCACGATAAGCGTGGTGAAGATCGGAATCACGATGATCGGCCAGATCGGGGCGATGTACTTATTAACAGGAATCTTTTTGATTCCAAGGGCTACGTAGCCGGACAGGATGCCTGTGACGATGCCTCCCAGGAAACCAGCTCCAGCTTCTGAGCCATAGAGTGAGCCGGTCGTAGCGATAAGACCAGTGATGAGTCCTGGCGCCAAGCCGGGGCGGTCCGCAATGCCGACAGCAATATAGCCGGAAAGAATCGGCACCATGAGAGAAAAGGCCAAGCCGCCAAGCTCATTCAGGGTGTTCCAGAAAGAGTCTTCAGGAATAGCTAGGCCTTCGGGCGTGGGAGTTCCTCCGAGCGAGAGTGCTACCGCGATGAGGAGACCACCGGTCACCACGAACGGAATCATATGGGAAACACCATTCATTAGCGCTTTGTAGACCGTCTCTCCCAAAGCACGAACCCCGGTGGCGCTGCCGGACGTTTCTTCGCCCTGATTCCCTTGCGGCTCGTCGCTCGAAGTCTTTCCTTCCCACTTCGCTGCTGACAGAGCGCGAGTGAGAAGCTCCTTTGGCTGCTTAATAGCTTCATCAACGCCAGTGGCTGCCAGGCGCTTTCCACGGAAGCGGTCCTTGGCAATCACGGTGTCGGCGCCAATCACGATGGCATCGGCTTCGTCGATGTCCTTCGAGCTAAAGGTACCTTCGACACCAATTGAACCGTGTGTCTCAATCTTGATGCGGTAACCAAGTTCAGCGGCAGCAGCTTCCAGGTTTTCAGCGGCCATGTAAGTGTGAGCGATTCCGGTCGGACATGCGGTAATCGCGAGGATCAACGGTGATCTCGATGTGTCTGATGTGCTCATGACGCCAATGTAGTCACATCGACTTTCATGCATGAGTGAAACGCGCCGAACAGGAGTCAGGTTTTCCAAGATGCTCTACACTCCAGATCCCCCAGATACCTGCTGCAGGCGTACTGCCGCGGGTTCGGGTTTAACTACCCTGGTTGCTAGACTGTTTCGACGTGATTGTGACCAATGATTTCGAGGTGCGCGTGGGCGCACGCACGCTTCTCGACGCCCCCGGCCAGCACCTACGCGTGCAACCGGGCGACCGCATCGGCCTAGTCGGGCGTAACGGTGCGGGCAAGACCACGACGATGCGCATTCTGGCGGGGGAGACCGAGCCCTATGGCGGCTCGGTGACGCGCTCGGGGCCCATTGGTTACCTACCGCAGGATTCCCGAGAGGGCAATATCGAGCAGACGGCGCGTGAGCGTGTGCTCTCGGCCCGCGGCTTAGACGACATTAAGCGCCGCATGGCCAAGCAGCAAGAGCTCATGGAAACCGCCACGGACGATAAGTTCCGCGACAAGGCTATCCGCAAGTTCTCTCGCTTGGAAGAGGAGTATCACGCTCTCGGCGGCTACGAGGCGGACTCCGAATGCGCGCAGATTTGCGACAACTTGTGCCTTCCACAGCGCGTCCTTGATCAGCAGCTCAAGACGCTGTCCGGCGGTCAGCGCCGCCGTGTGGAGCTAGCGCAGATCCTTTTCGCGGCCTCAGCAGGGTCCGGCAAATCTCAGACCACATTGCTTCTCGACGAGCCCACCAACCACCTCGACGCAGACTCCATTACCTGGCTGCGTGGCTTCTTGTCCAAGCACGAGGGCGGCCTCGTCATGATTTCGCACGACGTGGACCTGCTGGAGGCCGTGTGCAACAAGGTCTGGTTCCTCGACGCCGTGCGTGCCGAGGCCGATGTCTACAACATGGGCTTCAAGAAGTACCTCGACGCGCGTGCGACTGATGAGGCTCGCCGCCGTCGCGAGCGCGCTAACGCGGAAAAGAAGGCTGCAGCGTTGCACAAGCAAGCCGCCAAGCTGGGTGCGAAGGCGACGAAGGCCGCCGCCGCCAAGCAGATGCTGCACCGAGCTGAGCGCATGATGAACGAGTTGGATGACGTCCGCGTTGCCGATAAGGTTGCCCACATCAAATTCCCGGAACCCGCTCCCTGCGGCAAGACTCCGATGAACGCCAAGGGCCTGACCAAGATGTATGGTTCGCTTGAGGTCTTCGCTGGCGTCGACTTGGCCATCGACAAGGGCTCCCGCGTGGTTGTGCTGGGCTATAACGGCGCAGGTAAGACGACGCTGCTGAAACTGTTGGCGGGTGTTGAGCGTACCGACGGCGAAGGCGGTATCGTCACCGGTCACGGCCTGCGCATCGGATACTTTGCCCAGGAACACGACAACATCGATCCAGATAAGACCGTGTGGGAAAACACCATCGAAGCTTGCCCGGATGCTGGGCAGCAGGATCTGCGCGGTCTGCTCGGCGCCTTCATGTTCTCCGGCGACAAGCTGGAGCAACCTGCTGGTACGCTCTCCGGTGGTGAGAAGACCCGACTATCCCTGGCAACGCTTGTATCCTCGCGTGCAAACGTACTGCTTCTCGACGAGCCCACAAACAACCTCGATCCCCAGTCCCGCGAACAGGTACTTGACGCCCTAGGCACCTACACCGGCGCCGTGGTCTTGGTTACCCACGACCCGGGAGCGGTCAAGGCCCTCAACCCGGAGCGCGTCATCATCATGCCGGACGGCGATGAGGACTTGTGGAACGACGAGTACATGGAAATCGTGGAGCTAGCCTAAAGACTAATTCTCAAATATGGCTCTATCCTTGTTCTACATCCTGGGCTAGACTCGAGCTCACAATCACACACACCGCTCAAGACTCTTCTCTTGGGTCCTTCCGCTTCCCACGCACAGGGTCTAGAAGTGGTCAGACCCCGACGCGCTGCCGCAGGAGAGGAAGAAGTCATGAGCACCGCCGATAGCCTCGGTTCTGTCATCGAACCGCTACTCACCGGTTTAGTGAGCAAACGGCCTGAAGTCCGCGTGGACTGGGCCTACACCGAATTGAAAGAGGGAATTGAGTCAGGTCAGTGGGATGACCATCTCGATCAGATTCGTGACCGCCTTAACGGTTACCTGCGTACAGACAAGGTGTGGACTAAGGTGTTGTCCGCCAGGTTGCTGAAAGTGCTCGCGGCGGCGGGCCACTTCCACTACGAGGACTACCTCGCCTTCCGCGCGTGGTACGTCACAGAGGATGACACACGTGGCATTGTCAAGGACATCGGTCCTATCATGGCCGTCGGTTACGGCGCCGACTACGTAGAAACGTGTGTGCGCATGGGAATGATCCCGGCCGTCGAAGGCGCAGCAATTATTTCGTGCCGACTTCGCGCCCCCGGAGGAGTGTGGCATGACGATGAGAGTGTGCGCTTAGCGCGCGCCGCCTGCACCACGATAGCCAAGAGCACCTCACCCCATATCCTCGAAATTTGGACCGAACGGCTGAGTACCACCGTGCTCACCGAAGGTATTCGCAATAACAACCGTGCCGTAGTCGAAAACTTCGCCCGCTTTCTCAAGGCCACAGCCACCATGGTCCGCAGTGAACCGGAGAAGTGGGGAATTGATGCTGAACGTGCGAAGTTAGCGCTTCCCATGATTGCGGAGCTTGAGGAGCAACTACGCAACGCCAGCAATTAGCAAGAAAGAGTACCATAGAAGCGCACCTTCGTTACCTCCTTTGGGTGAGCGCGCTGCCATGGGTAGCGGTCCGGTGATGCCTGGACGGGTTCACTGAGGTCAAGGAGGGTATCGGTTCCAGCTGGGCCACCTACAGTGAGTTCACCTTTGCTTATAACAACTGCTGATTCGAAAGTACGGTCTGCCCGCTTGCTGCGGACAAGAGCCATCGGCACCTGGACGAAGATAGTTTTTCCGCGCCGCAAAACCGTGCGTTCTTCGGTGACATAGCTCGGTCGAATACGTTCGGCAGCAATCAAGCCCCAGACAAAAATAATGGCCCACACCGACAGCAGCAAGGCTAAGATTCGTAGGGCGCCTGCAGGCAATACGAAATGAACTGCCACCATTTCAATCACCAACACTGCAGTGACGAAGCCGAGCATTTGTAGCCTGCCCGGAGGGTGGGGAAGCGCCACCGCTCCGGCGGGGACCAACGTCTGGCCCCGAAGCCAGCGCCACAGATCGTGGTAGAAGCCTATTTCATATTTGGCTAGGCGAAATCCAGGATGTTTCCCCACAAGTCGCCAGATACTAGCCACCTGAGCCACCCACCAAAGCTTTGAGCGCTACACCTTGCGCACCAGTAGCCGGAGCATCAGCTACTGCTAGCGGAGCTTTACCAGGTTGCAAGGTGGGATAGATTCCTCGCATCAACCCGTGTTCCCCCAGGTAGCGCAGCTTCTCGACGACACGCGTGACCCCACAATCATGCGGAGACAGTGAGCCAAGCTCTAGCCACAACATCTCGGATTCGGGGAGCGCTGCAAGGCAAGTGTTGTCCCGAAGATTCTCTCGTAGTTGTTCCCATGTCGCTGGTGTGGCGACACTGGTCAACGCCATGAGATCCCAGGAATCCAGTTCGAGTTGAAGTATTGCCGGATCCTCGATGAGCTGGCTGAGGGAGTCACGGATATCCTCTGGTGTCCCTTTTGGGGCTTGAGAAAGGGCACGCAAACGTTCTCGCTGCTGTTGCAGCCGAGCAATGCGCTCATCCAGCATGTTAAACGAGCGCTCGACCGCATCAGGAGATGAGACATCAGCGATGGGGACGCCGGCGTCGATAAGCGCACGCGCTCGCAGCACCGAAGCCAGGTCAGAGACAGAATAGTCGCGATAGTTTCCGCTGGTGCGTGCGGGTTCAGGAACCGCGCCCGTTTCGTGCAAATGGCGCACGGAGCGCACTGAGCAACCAGCGACCGCGGCAACGTCCGATATCTTCATAGGACAAAGCTAAACCCTCACACTGTGTGAGGGTCAAGCGCTTGGTGAAAACTAATCCGAGGTGGTGAGGCTTTAATTTCGGAATCCGTGCACCGGAGCCGGAATGAAGCCACCGCGGTTAATGAAGGTGGAGTTGCCCACCTCATTAACCGGGATGACCGGGGCGTAGCCCAGTAGACCGCCGAAGTTGACCTCGTCGCCGGCCTGCGTGCCAGGGGCGGGGATAACACGCACAGCGGTTGTCTTATGGTTCATCACGCCGATGGCGGCTTCGTCCGCGATCATGCCGGCGATGGTCTCCGCAGAGGTATCGCCCGGGATAGCGATCATGTCGAGGCCCACCGAACAAATAGAAGTCATGGCTTCCAGCTTGTCGATGGAGATAGCGCCAGAGCGCACTGCATCGATCATGCCCTTGTCCTCAGAGACCGGAATGAAGGAACCAGACAATCCGCCCACGCGGGAACAAGCCATCATGCCGCCCTTCTTGACGGCGTCGTTAAGCAGCGCCAATGCTGCCGTGGTGCCGTGCGTGCCCACCTGATCCAGGCCCATGTGCTCCAGGATGTGTGCGACGGAGTCACCCAGCTCCGCGGTGGGAGCGAGGGAGAGGTCGATGATGCCGAAGGGAACACCGAGGCGCTCAGAAGCCATTTCACCCACGAGCTGGCCAGCGCGGGTGACCTTGAAGGCGGCTTTCTTGACCTCCTCGGCAACCTCGTTGAGCGTGGCGCCCTCGAGGGAACCGAGTGCGCGGTCGACTACGCCAGGACCGGAAACACCAACGGACACAACGCAGTCGGGCTCCTCGATGCCGTGGAAAGCGCCGGCCATGAAGGGGTTATCGCCGACGGAGTTGGAGAAGATCACGAGCTTGGCGCAGCCGATGGCGCTACGGTCCTTGGTAAGCTCGGCTGCTTCCTTGATGATGCGCCCCATCTGTGCGGCCGCATTCATGTTGATGCCGGCGCGGGAGGAGGCGATGTTGACCGAGGAACAGACAAGGTTTGTCTCTGCCAGGGCTTCCGGGATGGAACGGATGAGCGCCTTTTCGGCGGTGGTAGCGCCCTTTTCAACGAGCGCAGAGTAGCCACCAACGAAGTCGACGCCAGTGGCGGCTGCCGCACGGTCCAGCGCGCGGGCGACGTCGACGGGGTTGCCGTCGACACCGGCCACGATGAGCGCGATAGGGGTCACGGAGATGCGCTTGTTGACGATCGGGATGCCGAGCTCGGCCTCGATCCCTTCGCACACCTCGACCAGTTGCGCGGCGCGGGAGGTCACGTGGTCGTAGACGGCTTCAGCCGTGGCTTCCATGGTGGGTCGCGTGCAGCCGAGCAGGGAAATACCCATGGTGACGGTGCGAATATCGAGGCGGTATTTCTCGATCATTTCGATGGTGTCGAGAATACTGGCAGCATTGAAGCGATTAAGCATGACTAGTTATCGTCCCTAGATCTCGTTCATGGCAGTGAACAGCGCTTCCGACTGCACACGAATGGACTGTTTGGTGGACTCGCCCACGGCGTTCATACGGTCCTGGATCTCGCGGATGCTCACCTCATTCTCGTCGAATTCAACCCTCAGGATCATGGTGAAAAAGCCCGACATAAGAGTCTGCGAAACATCCACGATGTTGACGTTGAGCTCAGCGAGGGCAGTAGACACGGACGCGATGATGCCGGTGCGATCGGCACCGGTGACAGTCATGATGGCAATCATGATCTCATTGTATCCCGCGCGTTTTTAACACTGCCCAGGGGTCATGCAGTGTGCCAGGAAGGCGCGTACGGTGGCGCACATGACTGATACGACAACTAACGCGCGTAAGAAAGTTCTCTACATTGGCGGCCACGGGAAGGTGGGATTGCTGGCGGCGCCGAAACTTGTCGACGCCAACTTAGACGTCCACTCGCTTATCCGTAACCCCAACCAGGTTCCAGATATCGAGGCGAGTGGAGCCACACCGGTTCTGCACGATCTCACTGAGATTTCCGAGGAACAGTGGGCTGAACTCCTCGGTGATTATGACGTCGTCGTATGGGGCGCTGGCAACGGTGGCCGCGCAGGCGCTGACGTAACCTGGGCCGTGGACCGCGATGCTGCGCTCGCATCGATTGCGGGTCTGGAGAAGCTTGCTGCCGCCGGCAAGAACACTCCGGCCTACATCATGATTTCCTACATGGGTGCCACGACGAATACCACCGATCCTGCGGACGAGAAGTGGTATGCCTACGTGGAGTCCAAGAAGGCCGTGGACAATAAGCTCAACTCCACTGACCTGAATTATCTTATCCTAGGCCCAGCTGCTCTCACTGAGGAGCCAGCGCAGGGCATTACCGCTGTCACGGATAATTCGCAGCGCACTGCTGATATGAAGACATCGCGAGAATTGGTAGCCGAGGTTGTCGCCGAGGTAGCCTCTCGTGAGACTCTTCCGTCTTCTCCGCTGGAGTTCATCGACGGCGACGGCAGCGTCCAGGATATTTAGCGCACCCAGTTCTGCTCTGCGAAGGAAAGAACTGCGTCTACCTGCTGCTTGGTGAGCCCGAGTCCAAACTGGGGCTTCGGGTTGGGTACGTCCACACGGTATCCAGCCACGTCCCAGCCATTATTGTGGGCGAAGTCTACGGTAGCTGTCTGTGGGCTGTCGGCTACCGCGAAGTTTTTCGCCTTTAGCCACGCTGGGTCCCTATAAATGAACTCGTACGTAGGAACCCTATGCATGGTTCCATCTGGCTGCAGCATCAAAAGCGGTGCGGTGTAGTAGTGCGTCACTGTGTCGCCGTCGTCCACCTGACGCACGTGGGCTAGCTCGCCAATGAGGACTGGGCGGTATTCGATCCACCCGTTTATCCACGCGTTATCTGTGCTTTCTGCGATGCGGTTCAACGACTTCTTGCCACGGATAGAAGCGGCAACAATAAATGCTGTCAGTGCGATAAAGACCAGAAGGCATATAAGGACGATGGGGCCTGTTGCCTTGGTCTCTGCCCATATCGCGTAAGCGGCAACAGCTATCGCGAGGCCGATGATGCCCACTGTTATGGCAAGAATTCCGGTGATGAGGCCAGTGGAATTCTTTTCCAGCAGGGCGCGTCCCGGGCTGGGGCCGGCGCCATCGATGATTTCGCGGACACCACTGCGATCCATATGTGGATTTGGCTGGGATACATCGGCTGTAGATTGTTGAGCTGCGAGAGTTCTCGGCACATGCGGCGAAAGCTTCAACTTGGTGCGCGGCAGAGTGATGGGTGACTGTGTCATAGTTCGCACACTAACTGAGAAACCGGCTCATGCAATGCTGGATGGGGAGCGTCGCCGAGGAGACTCGGAGGATTAGCTCCGATTGCTAGGCATGTAGGGCAGCATTGAGGCCTGCCCGCACCTGATCTTTGGTGAGTCGGTGCGCGAAACCAGCTTCATTCAGCGGCTTGGTAGCGATGTGGCCTGCCAGGTACCAACCGTTCACTCGTTCAAACTTCGCGTCGTTTTCATCGTCGACCACCGCGATGCCCATCTGAGAAAATTCCATTGGCGTGTGATTGTCAGAAAAGACCTCAGTGGTGATGTCAAAGCTCGAGCCATCTCGGGAGAACAGTCGCGCTTTAGCCTGGTAGCAATACTCCGTCGGAGCATACTCATGTTTGACGGTGCCAGTGTTCCAGATTTCTCCAATTAGCGCTGGGTAGTACTCGATCCACCCGTTCTCCGCGGCCAAGCGAACCCGTTGCGCACCCCACGTGTTGCGTCGCACTGTCTGCCCGAGGTCGACCATTCCCGCAATGAACACGGCGACAAAGAACAATTTGGTAGCCCAGGAAATCACCGGGTGGCTGATGAAATCATTCTCCATGAACAGGGCAATCGCCGACGCTCCGAGCACCAGCGAAAGGATGGTACGCCCCAGCAATGACTTCTTATTGAGAGCTGAGTTCCCTGGGAAGGGCCCGGTTGCGTATACAGCTCGCGCCACCACGGGTGTTGCGGGTGCCGGATTAGGCGAGGACACAGACCGCTTGCTTTTCGGAATAATTCGGTCAGAATAAAAAAAGGCTCTGGAAGTCGAACGGTGCGAGTACATCCTGGGGCATACTACCTACTTCACCCATGAGTTTTCGGCGAAAGTCAAGACAGCCTCCACTTGCTCCTTGCTGAGGCCGTGTTGAAGCACGGGCGTGGGGTTGGGATCGTCAGCTCGGTATGCCACGACATGCCAACCGTTGTTGTGGTTGAAATCGACGGTGGCAACCAGTGGGCCATCCGCCACGGTGAATCCGCGCATCTTCAGCCAATTGGGATTCCCGCTCCTGAATTCAGCGCTATGCGCTTTCGGCATCGAGCCATCCGGCTGAAGAACGAGTAGTGGAGCTTTGTAGAAATGATCTGTTGAGTCGTCACTCCTCCTGCGGCGATGCAACACCAATTCCCCGATGAGTGCCGGCCGGTATTCAATCCATCCGTTTTTCCAAGCAGCGGCCATGCGCTTGGCTCTCTGCCTTTCACTGCGCACGAGGAAGATGGCAAGCCACAAAAATAAGACAGCTAACACCACGGTAATGGGAAGGCCGTATAGGAGACCGCTGTCAATCCCCTCCTGACTTCCACCCAACAAAAGGGTGACGAACCCGATACCGGATGCGAGAACAGCGGCGATTACGCCGAAGAAACCAAAGACGAAGCCAAAGAGCGTATCGTGGACGCTAGCGCGCCCTGGGGGCAAGCCGGTGGAATCAATGGCCTCCCTGATACCGCTGCGGTCGATCTCTTGCCTTGGCTGAGAATCATGGGTTTCGGATTCCTTGGGAGCGAGGGATTCCGGGAACCTACCTGAGATTTTTAGCTTCGTGCGCGGAAACCGGATGGGAGAGTGAGTCATACCTCACAGGTTAGCGGTAGTGAAACCCTGTGGGCTATGTACAACAGGCCTTGAGGGGAGCAATACCCGTCAATACTGCGTGCGAGACCTGGCACCTAGTGGGCTATGTAATCCATCGCTGTTCGGCAAAGCGGAGAATGGCATCGATTTGCTTGGTGGATAATCCACAGGGGATTTCTGCCTCTGAGACCTGGCTATCGGTACGGTACGCGGCGACGATCCACCCATTGTTGCGGGTGGAATCAACCGTTGCTGCGCGGGAAGCCTCTGACAAGGCAGCGCCCCGTGACTTTAGTGCGTTTGGATAGTTGGCACGGAACTCGCCGGACGTTGCGTTCGAGAAAGAGCCGTCTGGCTGAAGAATGAGCAGCGGCGCGGAGTAATAGTAATGGGTCCTCTCATTCTTTTCCGAGCCTTCGGTCTTGCTGCTCAAGTAAACAAGCTCACCGATAAGCGCGGGCCGGTATTCAATCCAGCCGTTTCGCCACGCTGTACGAAGACGCCGAGCACTGCCAATCGCTGTGAGGACGTTCCACACTCCGAGCCCCACAAAGAATAGGCCAAAGAGGCAGCCGAACACTGGGATCAAAGCAAATGGATCGAAACCAGAATGGGGGCTGTTCCGGGGCCCAAGACCACTAGTGAGGAAAGAAAACGTCACGCTACTAATGATCAGACCAACGAGAGCTATTGGGAACCAGACGGCGATGTCACCGAACTTAAGACGCCCGGGTTGAGGACCAGCATCCGCTATTACCTCACGTAAACCCGACGTATCGACGTGCGGGTTTGGTTGTGCATCGTGGGCGCGAGCTTGCACAGGGACAAGCCTTGTCTTGTCACCTAAGTAGATGTCGAACCTTGCACGAGGAAGGCACATGGGAATGTGGTCCATGCCTCACAGTGTAGCGAGGGCTAGCGGTCCATCAGGCTGCCATCAGGAGACACAATTCCTCAACTAGTGGGCACGCGTTCCACGGATTGTCTGCTCAACCAACAAAAGAACCTGCTCCAAGTTCGACGTGTCACCAAGTGCGAGGCGGTTAATGAACCCATCCATGAACGTTTCTAGATAGGTCACCAAGGTGTCGATGGAGACATCGTCGCGTAGCCGGCCCTTCTCAGCATTGGATTCCAAGCGGGCGCGCACGGCTTTGCCAAGGACTTCCTGCTCCTCGCGCCAGCGAGTGGCAAAGGAAGGATCGGTGCGCAGCATTGAAGTCACCTCAAGGCGGGTGGCGAGCCATTCGTGGCGTTCCGGGTGGCGGAGCATTTCGCTCATCACCTCGACCAGACCGTTGTTTGCCACGACCTCCGCCTCCCGGGCGGCATCCTCCCGAGCCAGCGCGAGGAAGAGCGATTCCTTATCACCGAAGTGGTGGAAGATGGCGCCTCGCGACTTTCCGGTGGCCTCTTCCAATCGGCGGACTGTCGCGCCTTCATAGCCATACTCAGCGAAACATTTTCTCGCCCCGACGAGGATGTCGTTACGGCGGCGGTTGAGCTCGGAATCGCTCATAATCGGCATGGCTGGACAATCTCCTTGGAAGGAAGCGCGGCACGAATCTGCCGCAACGATAGCGGGTACGGGAGGGGAACCGAGTAGTGAAATACATTCCAACGACTCGGTAAATGGAAAGCTTTGTGGATAAAGAAAGGCCAGCCAGCACTCAAATTGTTGCTAGCTGGCCTTCCGCTGAGCTATGCAGAGCCCACCTCGTGGGCTCTCACAGCGGTCTGAGCCTCTTTAGGCCTTGACCATCTGGCGCAGCACGTACTGCAGAATGCCGCCGTGGCGGTAGTAGTCGGCCTCACCAGGCGTATCGATGCGAACCTTGGCGTCGAACTCGACGGTCTCGCCGGACTCCTTGGTTGCGGTCACGTGAACCGACTTCGGAATTCCGCCCTCGTTGAGAGCTGCAATACCATCGATGTCGAAGGTCTCGGTACCGTCCAAGCCCAGGGACTCGTGAGACTCGCCCTCCGGGAACTGCAGCGGGATAACGCCCATACCGATGAGGTTCGAGCGGTGGATACGCTCGAAGGACTCGGTAATAACGGCCTTCACGCCCAGCAGATTGGTGCCCTTGGCAGCCCAGTCACGGGAAGAACCGGTGCCGTACTCCTTGCCGGCCAGGACGACCAGCGGGATGTCAGCGGCCTTGTAGTTCTCGCAAGCATCGAAGATGAAGGCCTGCGGTGCGCCCTCCTGGGTGAAGTCGCGGGTGTAGCCACCAGCAACGTCCACCAGCTGGTTCTGCAGGCGGATGTTGGCGAAGGTGCCGCGCATCATGACCTCGTGGTTACCACGACGGGAACCCAGGGAGTTGTAGTCCTGGCGCTCCACACCATTCTCATCCAGGTACTGAGCAGCAGGGGTGCCCGGCTTAATGGAGGAAGCAGGGGAGATGTGGTCAGTGGTGACGGAGTCACCGAGCTTAGCCAAGACGCGAGCACCCTTGATGTCCTCAACCGGCTCCGGCTCAGTCGGCATACCGTCGAAGTACGGAGCCTTGCGGATGTAGGTGGAATCCTCGTTCCACTCGAAGGTTTCACCCTCCGGTACATCCAGGTTGCGCCATGCGTCGTCACCCTTGAATACGTCGGCGTAGTCAGCCTCGTACAGCTCGCGGGAGATTGCCTGCTGGATGGTGTCCTCGATCTCCTGCGGGGATGGCCAGATGTCCTTGAGGAAGACATCGTTGCCTTCCTGGTCCTGACCCAGCGGCTGGGTTTCGAAGTCGAAGTCCATGGTGCCGGCAATAGCGTAAGCAATAACCATGATGGGGGAAGCCAAGTAGTTCATCTTGACGTCCGGGGAGATGCGGCCCTCAAAGTTACGGTTACCGGACAGCACTGCGGTAGCAGCCAGGTCCTGCTCGTTGATGGCGTTGGAGATTTCCTCAGGCAGCGGGCCGGAGTTACCAATACAGGTGGTGCAGCCGAATCCAGAGAGGTAGAAGCCGAGAGCCTCGAGGTCCTTCCACAGGTCTGCGCGCTGGAAGTAACCGTCAACAACCTGGGAACCCGGTGCACAAATGGTCTTAACCCACGGCTTGGACTTGAGGCCCTTCTCAGCCGCCTTGCGGGCGATGAGGCCAGCGCCCACCATGACGGACGGGTTGGAGGTGTTGGTGCAGGAAGTGATGGAAGCAATAGCGACCATGCCGTGGTCCAAGGTGTACTCGCCGCCATTCGGGGAGACGACCGTCACCGGGTTGGACTGACGGCCGGAACCACCCTTGGCTGCGGATTCGCCCTCACCTGCGCGGGACTTGTTCAGGCCACCGGTAACGTCAACGAAGGAGTTCTCGTCGCCGCCCTCAGCGGTCATGCGCTTTGCCTCAATGGTGGATTCGTCTGCGACGACGTCACCAGAAGCGTAGGTCGGCAGATCCTTACGGAACTGTTCCTTTGCCTCAGAAAGCAGGATGCGGTCCTGCGGGCGCTTCGGGCCAGCGATGGAAGGCTTAACGGTGGACAGGTCCAGCTCGAGGTACTCGGAGTACTTAGCCTCCGGAGCATCCTGCTCCAGCCACATGCCCTGAGCCTTGGCGTATGCCTCAACACGGTCGATCTGCTCCTGCGGGCGGCCAGTGAGCTCGAGGTACTTGATGGTCTCCTCGTCGATCGGGAAGATCGCAGCGGTGGAGCCGAATTCTGGGGACATGTTACCGATGGTGGCGCGGTTAGCCAGCGGCACGGACTTCACACCGTTGCCATAGAACTCGACAAACTTCTGAACCACGCCGTGCTCACGGAGCATCTCAGTAATAGTCAGAACAACGTCGGTAGCCGTCACGCCGGTCGGAATCTCACCGGTGAGCTTAAAGCCGACGACGCGCGGGATAAGCATGGAGACCGGCTGACCCAGCATGGCTGCCTCAGCCTCGATGCCGCCAACGCCCCAGCCCAAGATGCCAAGGCCGTTCTCCATAGTGGTGTGAGAGTCAGTACCGATACAGGTATCCGGGTAAGCAACGCCTTCGTTGTCGAAGACGACGCGAGACAGGTACTCGATGTTGACCTGGTGGACAATACCGGTTCCCGGAGGAACAACGCGGAAGTTGGAGAAGTTCTCGGCGCCCCAACGCAGGAACTGGTAACGCTCCTGGTTGCGCTCGTACTCGATCTCAACGTTCTTCTCCAGAGCCTCGGAGGAACCGAAGGCCTCAACAATAACGGAGTGGTCAATAACCATCTCGGCCGGGTTGAGCGGATTCACCTGATCCGGCTTGCCTCCGAGAGTAGCGATGGCCTCACGCATGGTAGCGAGGTCGACCACACAGGGAACGCCGGTGAAGTCCTGCATGAGGACACGAGCCGGGGTGAACTGGATCTCGGTGTCCGGCTCTGCGGACGGATCCCAGTTCGCCAAAGCGTTAATGTGATCCTTGGTTACGTTCTTGCCATCCTCGTAGCGCAGCTGGTTCTCAGCCAGCACCTTAAGGGAGTACGGCAGCTTCTCTAGGCCCTCAACCGCGTTGATGTCGAAGTAGTCATAGGACTTACCGTTGACATCAAGGGTCTTCTTGGCGCCGAAGGAGTTCAGGCTTTCAGTCACAGGGAGCTCCATTCCTTGCTTTTCGCTTGTGGGTTGTCGAACACTTATCTAAGGTCCATCGAGCTCATCGAGGCCGTGCCGACGTCCGGGGACTGTGGCACATCGACGTTCTCAGAACGCGAAGGTTCCTTGTCCATTGTAGAGGCTGGAACCCACGGTTGGTGCCACTATAACAGTACGCGCGTTCTGTTTCATCCATTTCGGGGGTACCGGCGCGTCACCCACCCTCATCCTGTACTTGCGGGCTTAGGCTCGAGGCTGCACAACAGTAAGGAGTACTCCATGATCCCGGCTGGCGTAGATGTAGATGACATCGCCGAGCAACTCTCGGACGATGGGGTCGCCTTCTCCAACCCCGAGCTCGCGCTTGACGACGCCCTCCAGGAACCCATCGCCGCCTCCCTTCATCCCGATCATGGGGTAGCGGTTGTCGACGTATTCCCGGAGAAGATTCCAGATCTCCGCGACCTTGCAACCACTCTTCAAGAAAAGACCGGCCTAGACACTGTCATCCTTCAAGCACCTATGAAGGTGTCGGTTGTGAGCGATTCCTATGACCGTGCCGCTATTGAAGCGGGCGAGGATTCCCTGCCGACAGGCCTCGATCAGGTCACACTGGTGAACGACTTCTATGCCACGGCAGATGATTTCTCAGTCCCGTGGGTTTGCATCGTTGGAATATTTTTCTGCCTCGCAGCGTTGGCTGCCTTCACCGCATTCCGCCACGCGGCTCGACAAGCTCCCGCAACGAAACCGGCCACTGATGTCGTTGAGGCTCCGGTGGGCTAGCCGGGCCACTAGGCCTACTCAATCCGCGGCGTCCACCGTCACTTCTCCGGCCAACCAAAGAGGGGGTAATTGCCCCCTCTGAGACTCGTGGAAATCTGCCTCCTGAAGCGAGCGGCAGCACGCGCCCGCAGATGCCCACCGAGCCTCCGATTCGGGCACCCTAGGTTTGGCCTGAGGGCCCTCTGTACGGAAGCCTCTGGCACGCTCAGATGACGGCGTCACGGTCGTTTAAAGGGGGTCTGTGGCAGGTAGTAAAGAGGTCTCAATAGCCCATAAACGAACTACCTGGTGGCTCGATTGAAAAAAATGGGAGAAGGGTAGGGAAGTGGTGGAAGTCAACCACTAAGACTTTACTTTGGCCCTGGGGGAGTGGTTGGGGCTTGGAGAAGTGATTCTGCGCTCAGTCTCATTGACGGCGTCTAAGTGGCCCGAGATAAGGCGCGTCGTGGCGCCGGATCTGTGCCACCTGAAAGGGTCTGAGTTGTCGCCGCGAAAGCTTTGATCTGAGGGGCTCAGGTAAAGCCCTGGGGAGGAATTCAGTTGCCCAGATGTGACCTTGAAGCGTTGAACGTCGACCTGGTTGTGAAGGCCTCAACCATCGCCACATGGCGACGAAATCGCACGGAACAAGTGCCGTCGATTTTGAGGGAAGTTGGGTGCGGCCAGAAAACGGGGACAAGCCCTGAACCTTGTCTTGTGGTTGCCGCGTTGAACGCTTCTGAGTGCCTGTCGAAATGTGTGGCTAGACGTCGGCTAACCCACTTTGGCCCGCGGCGCGTCGCCGAGGAGAGGGCGCGTTACGCATTAGTGATAAACATCACAGTCACACGTTGGTAACGAAATCGTTGCAGGTTAGGTACTCCTGTAAGGCTCTGTGGCTGGACTTAACCCGTGTGAAAAATGGGGAAAGTGTGCGACATGGCGTGTCGGTGACGTATGGTTCACGTATCGACTCACGGGTTGACTCTTGCTCCATGTGTTCATGGGCCAAGCCTTGACTCTCAACAAAGACGACGCACGGGTATGTGGGGAAGCACGCCACGAGCGATTACGGAAGTTGAGGATCACCGCCTGGCGGATGAGCGCCGCGTTTCTTAGCGCGTAGCAGAATGAGTGGCATTGTGCAGTCGGTACCAGTGTTCGACTTTTTCATCACAAAGACACCTACCTACCGAGTGGGAGAGGCTCTTTTACGCTTCGTTTGCACTCTTTGCATAGAGTGCTGCGCATTCTCGTCCTGTCGGTTCCCGGTTAGGTGCCAGCCATGTTGCTATCCGTTGACCCTTAGATGGTGCGGACGGCAATGTATGAGCGTGGCGCCTAGCGAGGAGGAACCTCACAGCGCGATGTTCTCCGCGTTGCGTGTGCCCCCTTCGCGATCGGGACCCCTAGGGAGCAAGCAGAACTTTGCCCCGCGAGTGCGGTCCTAGATGTGCGCCGGATGTACACCCGCGATAGGCCAGACACCTCCACGCTAGTGACAGGACCTCTCACGAGTTCACCTCTCTAGGATGAGCCCCCACTCCTTCTTTAAGCATGCTCCTCAAGCACTAGCTCCCTTGGGGCTAGACCACGCATGCAACAGAGAAGGCCCCCCGTATTCGCAACTTGAGCAATTCCTCCCTCAATCGTCGTGTCGACTAGGGAGGGGAAAGGCACCCATTACGCCTTCCCGCTTAGCTTGCCGGTCCCGGGACTCGGTAGGTGTTGAGGAGACTATTCTCGTGGCCACCACTTCACCATTCGGCTTCCGTCGTCTTAAAGCAGTGTGCGCTGCTATTGCGACGACCGCCGCCTTGTCTACAGTTTCATCTCTAACGCCAGCAGTAGCGGCGGAACCAGAACAGCTCGACGTTAAGGAGCTGCTTTCCTCAGACAATCCCTCCATTGCGGACCTCGCCGGGGCCATTGCCCAGATTGAGGAGCGCATCGCCGAAGCCGAAGCCACCATCGGTTCGCAGCGCGAAGCAGTGAACCGGGCGCTCGTTAACCTCAATGATGCTCGAACGAAGGCCGAGCAAGCGCGTCGTGGCACCACCACGGCACGTCAGCAGCTCGACACTGCTGAAGATGAGGTGGCGCAGGCTCAGGCGAAGCTCGATGACATCTCGCGCTCTGCTTACCGCCGTGCCAACACCTCCGACGCCGTATCTCAGGCAGCGGGCAAAGACGCACGCTCCGACATGCTCGAGCGTCAGTCTTTCCTTCGCTCCCAGTCCGATAAGCAACAGGACGTTCTTACCCAGCTGGAGCAGGAGCGTACTCAAAAGGCCAACAAGGAATCTCAGCTGCGCAAGACTCAAGAACTTGCCGAGCAGCGTGAGAACCAGGCGTCCGAAGCAGAGGCGTCTGCACGTCAGTTGCTCGCTGAATCGGAGTCAACTATTGAGGATTCCGCTGCGGAACGTACCGACCTTCTATCACAGCTGTCCGAGCTTCATAAGGCCCTAAATAAAGCTAAGGGGGTTGACGATACTGAAAAGTCAAGTGTTGAGGCTGGAAACAATGTCCAGGATAACAACTTGACCGAAGAGGCTTCGCGCATCCCTGATAGTACGGAGCCTGAAGAAAAGGAACCGCTGGAGACGGAAGAGCCGGCCGCGACACCGGGCGCAGTAACCTCTGAGCCAGCGGCCGTCGAGGGCCCCTCAGCGAAGGAAGCGCGTGATCGCTCGCTGCAGGCTCAACACACTTCTCCGTCGATTTCTCCAGAAGAGATGAAGGAACTCTCTAGCGCTGCCGATACGCTCTCTTCCGATCCTAATGTGAAGGAGCTTTCCTCTAAGAGTGCGGATCGCCGCGCCAACCGCGGTGGCAGCTCTCTCGATTCTCGCTCTATCGATCCGGAAACCGTTGCCTTGGGCATTGGTGTTGTTGGCACTGTGGCATCGATGGTGGCAGCCTCTCAACCCAGCCACAGTAATAGTCTGACTGCAGAAGAGATTGACGCCTTGGCACAGGGCTCCTCAAAGCTGTTCGCTCTCCAGGGCGAGGACTCCGGGACGTCGACAAGCACTGCATCCGAAGACTCTTCCGAGACGTCAACGTCGAGGCCGACAACTACGTCTGTTGGTCTCGACGATGAGGACGAGGAAGCCGATGAGGATTCCCTCACCTCAGACCTCTCAGGCGTGTTGGAAGCCCTCGAAACGACCGACAGTGTAACCGATAAGGCAGCATCGAAGCTGGGCGATGCTTCTCGTGAAGCTCAGATCGAGACCGTCATTGAACGCGCCACCTCTCAGGTCGGCGTCCCATATGCGTGGGGTGGCGGTGACGCTAACGGCCCGACTCAGGGTATCCGCGATGGGGGCGTTGCTGACTCTCACGGCGATTACAACAAGGTTGGTTTCGACTGCTCGGGTCTCGTCCTCTACGCCTTTGCTGGCGTGGGCATCTCTCTGCCGCACTACACGGGGTATCAGTATCAGAAGGGCGAGAAGATTTCCACCAGCGAGATTGAACGCGGTGACCTGATCTTCTATGGTCCAAGCGGCAACCAGCATGTCGCTATCTACCTGGGTGATGGCACCATGGTCGAAGCCCCTCAGTCGGGCCAGAATGTCAGCATCACACCGGTCCGTCAGGCCGGGATGGCTCCGTATGCCGTGCGCCTGATCTAGTTAGGAGCATTGCTAAACTGGGCCGTATGACTGAAGCACAGCGTACTGCCCCCGGTGCCGGTTCGAGCACTGGCCGAGCACCCTCCACTTTTGACGCCCTCCTCGTTCTTTCTTTCGGTGGCCCGGAAGGAAACGAGGAGGTCGTTCCGTTTTTGGAGAACGTCACCCGCGGCCGCGGCATCCCACGCGAACGCTTAGAAGAAGTTGGCGAACACTATTTCCATTTTGATGGGGTAAGCCCCCTCAATGCTTTGAACCGCGAGATCATTGAGAATCTCGAAACAGCGCTGAAAGACCGCGGACATAATCTACCGGTTTACTTCGGAAACCGTAACTGGCACCCGTTCGGAACCGAGGCAGTAGAGCAGATGGCTGCTGATGGTGTGCGCAATGTCGCGGTATTCGCCACGTCAGCGTGGGGCGGCTACAGTGCGTGCCGTCAGTACGACGAGGACATCATCAAGCTGCGCGCCTACGCCGAGGAAAAGGGACTGCCGGAGATTACCTTCACTAAGCTGCGCCAGTTCTTTGACCACCCGAAGTTTGTTGAGGAGATGGCAGAAGCGATTCGGGAGGCGTATGCACACGTGCCGGAAGACAAACTTCCAAAGACCCGCATGCTTTTCACGGCCCACTCAGTTCCCTCGGCACACGATGCCGTCGGTGGTGCGGAAGGCGACAAGCATATTTACTCCCGCCAGGTCGCTGAGGCTTCTCGTCTCGTCGCTGAGGCGGCTGGAGTGGGCGACTATGACCTCGTGTGGCAATCCCGCTCCGGTAACCCAGCTACTCCGTGGCTGGAGCCGGACATTGTTGACCACACCACGGAAATTCACACTAACGATGGCGTTGAGGCCGTTGTTGTATGCCCAATCGGCTTCATTTCGGATCACATGGAAGTTATCTGGGACCTCGATTCTGAGCTGAAACAAGCAGCTGATGAGATGGGTGTGAGCGTGTATCGCACACGGACGGCCGGCCCATCACAGCGTTTCGCCTCCTTGGTCATCGATCTCATAGATGAACTGGAGCAAGGAGCTGAACCAGCATCCTTAGGAAACGTCACGGCCCAAGGCTGCACCGTTAACGGTGCTCCCTGCGCCGAGGGCTGCTGCGATATCTGGTCGCTGAAGAAGTCGCACTAACGGGCAAAGTCGCTGAGTGCGTAGGCTACTCCGGCTATACGCGCTTGGCGGATGTGTCGCCACAGCCGGAGTAATTGCGGATCGAGACTGTGGTCTTGGATTCGGTCCGTCACCGTTTCAATGATGGCGGCGACGCGGTCGGCGCGCGCGAAAAGCTTTGCGGCGCGGGCCGGAACAGAAGACGGCAAACCTGGGGTGTCGTAAAAGTCACTGAGGGTTCCCACCGTGAGTCGCGGGTTAGGGAGAACATCATTCCTATACCCGGTGGCCTCAATAAGCGCCGCCGATTCAGTGGTGGCTTGACTCAAGAGTGCATCGGCATCGCCTGGACTTAGCCACGCAGGCGCGGGCAGTGGGTCTGTCTCCTCGATGAGAGTCCAGATAGTTGCGCCGTCGGCATAACTGGGAATCAGAATCAGATGTCTATCGCGATCATTGGTGCGCACCACAATGGCGCCCGCAGGATTTTCGGCGGCTGCACGAGCAGACTCCGAGCCAGCAGGCAACGCCGGTGCTTCGCCAGGACCTGACAAGATGAGGCGCACAAGCGGTTCGCGCTCACCGCGGGCAATGATGTCCCCCGTTTCGCGGCGAAGGTGAGCGAGAAGGGTGACAAAAGGACTTCCCTCGGGCCCAAGCTGTTCACCGCCCAACTCCGTGATGGCATCAAGGAAGTCATCGGTGGATTCGTGACCCCACAACCATGCCCCGAGCCACACGGCGACGTTTTGAACAGGGGACCAAACCTCGGCGCGCATATCCATGGCTGGCCAGTGTAGACGATAGGGTTAACCGCTATGAACATCAATCCCCGAGACCCATATGGTGGCGATATTTTCGCCGGACACGCACGCGCACAAAAACCGCAGTACTCCGAGGTTCCCGCAGAACCCGGCATGGTGGTGGAAGTCCGGGGAGATGACTTTGTGGGTGCTGTGATGGGCGTCGACAAGACTGCATGGGGTCCAGTGGTCCGGCTCGAAGATCGCCACGGAGCGGAACGCGTCTTCAACCTAGTCAAAGGTGGTTTTCTTCTGGAGGGCCAACCTGTCACTCTGACTCGCTACGTAGAAAAGCAGGCGCCGCGCAAATCCAATTCAGGCTCGCGCCGCGTCGAGAATGTTGAGGCTAAAGTTGCTGCACCTTCCCGCATCTGGGTGGAAGGTATCCATGACGCCGCGATTGTGGAAAAGGTCTGGGGCCATGACTTGCGTGTGGAAGGTGTCGTCGTGGAATACCTTGAAGGCCTCGATAACTTAGAGGAGCGCTTGGCTGAGTTCCAGCCGGGCCCGGGGCGTCGGGTTGGCGTGTTGGCAGACCATCTGGTGAAAGGCTCCAAGGAAACGCGTCTCACACAGACGGTGGGCGAGCACGTGTTGGTCACGGGGCACCCCTTCATCGACATTTGGGCCGCCGTAAAACCCGCGCGCCTCGGTTTTCGCGCCTGGCCAGAGGTTCCTTACGGTGAAGACTGGAAGACGGGCACCTGTGCTCGTCTTGGATGGTCCGACCCCAAGGAAGGATGGAGCCGTGTGTACAACGCGGTCAATTCCTTCCGCGACCTCGATTCAACCCTCATCGGAGCGGTGGAACGCCTCGTGGATTTCGTCACCACGCCGGAGCTGACGAAGGAAGATTTACTGTAAAGAAGAGGACGGGCCCTAGCTCGTCGAGTTAGCGCGCTCGATGAGATTGACCGCTAATTGCCATCCGGCAGTCTCTGCCGCCCAGCCAGCAGCTTGGAGGCGCTGCGACATGGCCTGCTTGGAAATGCCGAGCTCTTCAGCCGCCTCGTTTTGGTTAAGCCCACCACGCACAAGTGACGTAGCTTCGCGGCCTTCCATCGTGCGCTTGTTGAGGACGAACCCAAGTAGCGCGAAGGTGGCGGCAATGTCACTGGCTTCCGCCGCACGACCACGGCGATCGACCTTCGCGTAGACGTGGCCCGCACGGGCCGAACCTTTGACGGCCGCTGTAGCAACGGCGCGAGTTTCTTTGTCGCTAGCATCGTCGCCGGGAATAACACCGATGCCAATAGCCCAGTCACCATCAGCCAGCAAGGCCATCACCACGTCACAGACTGAGGAGGCCGAGTAGGCCACCGCACAGATGTCTTCCACCCCCAGTACTTCAAACTCTCCGATGCCCTCCAAAGTAGATAGGGCAGCGGCGGAACGCTGCACCAGTTCGGCTCGGCGCACTGAACGGCCGCGGTAACGAGCATGGACTGCTAGCACTGTGGGAGACTCCTTCCGGCAAGAAACAAGCCTCAGTCTACTCCTTGTACTTGACCTGAGTGTTCATGGTGGGTCCTGCGGGAAGGCGCGTGTCGAGCACCAGGCCAGCCACGCCGAGCGCAGCAGCTACAAGAAGCGCCACAATAGTGAGGGGATCAGCATGCCCAGCAAGGGCATCACCAAAGAACACGCCAATAGCCGTTGTGGGGATCGAGCCGATAAGAGTCGCCAGAGCAAAATGCGCGATGGGAATAGGGGTAAGCGCCGCAACATAATTTACTAAGCAAAAGGGAACTCCTGCGACGAGGCGAAGCGAGGCAATGGCCAACCAGCCACGCCGTTCCAAGCGGGTATTGATCGTGAAAACCGCTGGATGGCTCAAGTGAGGGCGAATCCACTCACCTAGAAGACTGCGAACAACGATAAGTGACAGCGTCGCGGACATCGTGAGGGCTACAAGCGACACTCCAAGCCCCAGCCACGGACCAAAGAGAAGGCCAGCGGCAACTGTCCACACGGTGCGCGGGATGGGGAATTGCGTGAAGAGGACGTAGGCGGCAGTAAAGGCAACGACAAACCACGGGCCGAGGTGTTCCGACCACTGGCGTAGGGCGGCGATATCGGGGACGTCGACAAGCACGGCCGCTGCAATGAGTGTCACGCAGCCGACACTTACGAGAATCCAACGCCGCCATGACCAAGCACGCACGCTGTTCCACGCGGCACATCCAAGCGATCTTAGGAAGTCTCCTGCGTTGTGAATCCACCGTGAGCCCATGAGCAATAAGCCTAGCGCTGCTCGTCCCGTGGCCCACATCTGAGCTGGTAGCTGGCAGCTTCCTGTGGTGTTGGAAACAAGTTGCTGGGGTAGCCACTTTCGATTCTTCTTCCCATTCTTGCCCGGCGACTCTCTCCTTGTCATGGCCGCGACCCTGCGCCAAGAGTTGCAGGTGTCAATCTGGGTCCTTCTCATTGCCGGAATGGCCGCCGCAATTGTTGGTGACCAGGTGGGCTTTTGGATTGGGCATCGCTTCGGGCGTGGCCTCTTTAAAAAGGACGCGAAGGTTCTCAATCTGGAATACCTGCGCTCAGCCGAGGATTTCTTCCGCAAGCACGGCCCCCTCGCGCTCGTCTTGGGCCGTTTCGTGCCCATCGTGCGCACCTACATCCCAGTTGCCGCTGGCACAGCAAACATGCCCTACAAGAACTTTGTCGGTTGGAATGTCGGCGGGGCAATGACCTGGGTGGTATCCATGAACCTGATTGGCGTCTTCCTCGGCAGCATCCCAGGCATCGCTGATTCCATCGACAAAATCATGATTCTCATCGTGGTGATATCCGTAGCGCCGATTGTTATCAAGGGCTTACATAGCTACATCACTGGCAAGAAAAAGGCCACAGAAATAGAACAGACAACCCCGCGGGCTTAAACCCTACGCCCACGACAAGGCGCGGCCGTTAGAGTTCAACGTAGCGCGCATACTCACCACGCAGGCGAGCGTGAGTGACGTAGATGGGCTCATTATCCACTGCCGTCTTAAATTCCTCCGTAAGCCCTGCCATTACGGCGTCACGGGCGTCTGCGTGCGTGGCGTGGAAGCTCATGACCTCACCGTCCACTACGGTCTCACCGCGACGCTTGACGACGACATACTCAGAGCCCTCGGGAGCGTCGATAACCTTGCGCTGGGCGGTGAACGGGTCAAGGTACGTAAAGGTCGCCGTCATATAGAACTCCTTGATGGGCGCGTGGAAAGGGGATAAGAGCGCACGTGGCTCATGTCACGGCCCCCACTGTACCTGCAAACAGAAACCCCGCGCCCTACTAAATCTCTTATGGCTCAGTGAGGCACGGGCCATAATTTGTGCCCGAGGGGGTTTCTGGATCGGAGCCATCGATCCTCTGCGGCTTTCCACACCGAAGAGACGGCTGCTAAAAATATGCCCTTGTGAGGCCCAGCTCTGCTGCTTCTAGCGCTTTCAGAAGAAGTTCTAGGAATGTCGATTTTCGGGCTCCAGCCGACAGCCCTAGGGCTCGCACACCTGTCACTGTCATTCACGGTAGATAAGAGCGAAAAATTTCAAATTTCTGGCCCTTATCTACCGTGAATGTGGCCTTTAGCCTAAGTGTTGGCCTCGGCTCTGAGAACGAAAAATCTCGAGACACCGACCGGAACGATGTCTCGAGATTTCACAGTGTGCCCGAGGGGGGACTTGAACCCCCACGTCCGTTAATAGGACACTAGCACCTCAAGCTAGCGCGTCTGCCATTCCGCCACCCGGGCTAGGGTGTTTGTTCAGCCTCTCGGCTGGGCACTCGCATACTGTATCCCGATTGGCCTGCAGTACACAAATCGCGACGTCATCCTGAATTTTTCTGCGTCCTATTGCGTGCTAAAACACACCGATGAAAGTTGATAGTGAGCAAATCTTCTGCGGACAAAAGTTCTGTCCAGTAGAAAGGAGGTATGACTAGCAACACATCTGACAAGACTGCAAGCGCTACACCGAGCTATGCGGCGGACTCCCGCTTCCCGGGGCCGGATCCCTACGCCCCGTTGGGAGAGGTAGAAGCGTTTACCGTGACCTCTACCGATATCGAAGAAGGAACGGAGATTGCTGAGAAGTTCCGTGCGCCAGAGAATGTGTCCCCACAGTTGTCCTGGACTGAGGTACCCGAAGGAACGAAATCCTTTGCTGTGACGTGTTTTGACCCAGATGCGCCGACCGGTTCCGGATTCTGGCACTGGGCGGCCTTCAACATCCCTGCGGATGTTCGTGAACTCCCCACGGGGGCTGGATCCGCTGAGGACTTGGGACATGAAGGCGTCATTAGCCTGCGCGGTGACTCCGGCCAGCGTGTCTACTATGGCCCCCAGCCGCCGGCTGGCCATGCCCCGCACCGCTACCTTTTCGCCGTCCATGCGGTGGATGTAGAAAAGCTCGATATTGATCCTGACTCCACGCCCACCGTGCTGGGCTTCAACCTCTTCTTCCACACCTTGGGCCGTGCGGTTACCTGGGGCTGGTACGAGGCTCACTAATTCGCCCCGTTACACTCATCAGAATGACTAATCATCCCGAAACCGACGGAGTAGCCATCCCCGCCGGCCTACGAGTAGGTGGCGCTTTTACCTTGCTGGCCGCCGTGCTAGCACTCTTCGGGCTGGTCTCCATTTTTACCGACGGATGGGGAGCCACTTTTGAGTGGACATGGCGGCGCCTCGCCATTGTGGGCGCAGCGCTTCTCGTCGGCGCATTCAGCACGCAACGGCGCGATCAGCGCGGGAGCCGCGAACAAATCATTGCGCTCGTGCTTGCCCTCGTCCTGATCGTGGCGAGCCGAGCTCTACCGAGCACGGTTCTCACCACAGTGGGGCAGTACGTGGTCTTCCTCTACGCCGCGGGCGCAGGTTTGTGTGCGGCGGTCATCCGCCGCACAGTGCATTAATCAATCCATCCCAAGCCGGACCCCACGGCCTCGGAAATATTCCGTAGACCGTGATTGCGCAGCTGGAGCGCAATGCCACGGTGAATATCGCGAATCCAGTCCGGGCCACCGTAAATCATGCCGGTATAACCTTGCAGCAGCGAAGCGCCAGCGCTGATACGCTCCCAGGCTTCTTCAGGGGTGGAAATGCCGCCCACGGAGATGAGAACGAGCTCATTGCCCACGCGGGCATTGAGGCGCTTGAGCACCTCCAGAGAACGCGCAGCGACCGGAGGTCCCGACACACCGCCGGCGCCCATCGCCGCTACCTCATCAGCAGGTGTGCGAAGGCCCTCACGAGAAATCGTCGTGTTGGTTGCCACGATGCCAGCGAGGCCAACCTCGACAGCCATATCAGCCACCGCATCAATATCCTCGTCCGACAAGTCCGGCGCAATCTTCACCAAGACGGGGCGGGACGTGGATTCCACGACTGCCTCCATAATCGGGCGCAATGACTCCACCGCCTGCAAGTCACGCAAACCAGGAGTATTGGGGGAGGAGACATTGACCACCACAAAGTCAACTAGGTCCCCAAGGACCGACGCGCACTGACGGTAATCGTCCACGGCGTGCTCAGGGGTGGTCACTTTGTTTTTACCAATATTGATGCCGATGACGTCGTTGTAGCGGCGCTTGCGCAGGTTGCGCGCGGCATGGAGAGCTCCCTCATTGTTGAAGCCCATGCGGTTAAGGATCCCCTTGTCCGGTTTGAGTCGGAATAGGCGTGGAGCTGGGTTTCCAGGCTGTGCTTTCGGCGTAATAGTGCCCAATTCCGCGTAGCCGAAGCCCATCGGTGCCCACGCATCTGGTGAGGAGGCATTCTTATCGAAACCAGCAGCAAGACCCAGTGGGCGAGGGAACCGCACACCGAATACTTCCTGTTCCAGCATGGGATCATTGACTGGGAGCACCTTCGCCAACAACCGGTTAGCGGGGCCAGCTGCCTGCAGGCCAGCAAGTCCCATGTTGATGATGCCGTGGATGCGCTCCGGGCTCAGCCGGAACATTCCCTTCAGAGCAACCTGATACGCGGCGTGGCGAGCACGGTCGAGCGCGGAATACTGCATGAAAAGTCCTTCTAGTCCTTAGTGCCTGGTGGAAGAGTAAGTGATGGAATGGGATAACTGCGGTCAGTGTCTCAGTGACTCAGTGCCTAGGAGCGCCTAGGAGCCGTCTAGCTCCGGATCGCTGATGAACTGCAGCCCGTCACCGCTAGCGGAAGCAGTGACCAGTGTGCCGTCGCCAAGCACGGCGATGTTCTCCGCGCCAGCTACCGTTTCAATGCTTCCAACGAGTTCTGGCACCCCGGAGGAGACGGTGTAGGCATGAAGCAGGTTGTTGTCAGTGGTGGTGACCCAGGCCAACTCCCGTTCATTGTCCCAGGCTACAGCCCAGGGCGTGCCCTCCGTGTTGCCGAATTGGTGGAGACGGATGACGTCGCTCGCAGTGTAGATGGCCACACGTTTGCCCACGGTATCCGAAGCGACGACCACCGCTCCGTCACCGCCGGCAATCTGACCAACACCCTGGCCCACGCGCAGACGGCCACCGGCGCGGTCCTTCTCCCAATCCAGGGATTGGATTGTGGAGTCCTGGCGCAGAACGCGAACGACGCCATCCGCCCCATCCGGATTAGGCACGGAAATAAGCTGGTCACTGCCTGCTTCTACCTTGATAGTGCCGGTTCGCTCGTCATCCTTGTAGACGCCCACTGTCCTAGAATCCGCCGAGCCCACGAAGATCTCCCCGGTAGAGGTTTCGGCGGCAACTGTCACTGGTGCTTCCTCATCCACCGCGAGTTCCTGCGGAGAAGTTGGCTGCTGTGGATCAATGAGAAGAACCTTGTCCCCGCAGGCTACGGCAAAATGAGAGGGGGATGCGGTGAGGTCTCCACAGTGCTTATCGATGTCCACGCGCGCCGCCTTATCCGACTCAAAGTCAGCCTGAGTGCCTACCGTGAGGGCTTCTGCGGTGCGGACTGCGAGAACGTCACCTAACGCAGCGGAGTCAGTGACCTTGTCGAAATCCACGACCTTGCCAGCCGGGTCCTGCGTAGCAGGGGAGTCGGCAGGCTCTGCTTGGCCGTAGACGGCCGAGTCGGGATCTCCTCCTACTCCCACCGTGGGATCACACGCTGCGAGGGCAGAAGCGCTGGTGAGAAGGGCACAAGAAAGCAAAACTCGACGCATTTTCACGATTCCTCATCCTAGCAGCCAGCGTGGTGCAAACCGGAAGCCGAACGTGCGACGAGTAGGCTGTCGCGAGTGACTACAACAGCTGCTTCTGACGCCATGACATGGGTGCAGGTCATTGTCCTGTCCCTTGTCCAAGGCCTTACTGAATTCTTGCCCGTGAGCTCATCTGGCCACCTGCGCATCGTCTCTACGCTCTTCTGGGGGCAGGACGCAGGCGCTTCCTTTACCGCCGTCATTCAGCTCGGTACCGAGCTTGCCGTCATCGTGTATTTTGCCGGCATGATCTGGCAGATCCTCAAAGGTTGGTTCGTTGGCCTTGCCAACAAAGACAAGCGTGGTCAGGACTACCGCATGGGGTGGATGGTCATCGTCGGCTCCATTCCTATTGGCATTCTTGGCGTCCTTGGCAAAGACTTAATCCGTGACAACCTCCGCAATCTATGGATCACGGCTTCTATGTTGGTGCTCTTTTCCTTCGTCTTCATCGCGGCTGAGCGTATGGGTAAAAAGACGCGCAGCTTTGAGGAACTAACCATGCGTGATGCCATCGTCATGGGCCTGTGCCAGTGCCTTGCGCTTATCCCCGGTGTGTCCCGTTCCGGCGGTACGATTTCTGGTGGCCTTTTCCTTGGCCTTGACCGCGAAGTAGCTACCCGTTTCAGCTTCCTTCTGGCTATTCCGGCGGTGATGGCTTCCGGGCTCTTCTCGCTGGGCGACGCCTTCGGCCCCACCGTTGGTCAATCCGCTACTGGTATGCAATTGCTCGTGGGAACGGGTATTGCCTTCATCGTCGGCTACGCCTCCATCGCATGGTTGCTGAAGTTTGTGGGCAACCACTCCTTCGAATGGTTCGCGGCTTACCGTATCCCAGTCGGCATCATCGTCATGATCTTGCTGGCACTGGGAGTGCTCGCGCCCTAAAGTTCGCCCCAAAGCAAGGTTCGACAGCCGCGGTCGTGTCATCAGAGTGGGGTGCGCGTTAGGATTGTGGGCATGCATTCTTGGCCTACACCGCACGTCGATTCTGTTCCTGGCACTCCCGTCCCGCTTCACCTTTATGATTCGGCCGATGAGGTTGTCTCAAAGGTAGATATCAATGGCGATACCGCCAGCATGTACGTCTGTGGCATCACGCCGTACGATTCCACTCACTTGGGCCATGCAGCAACGTACCTCACCTTTGATCTTATTTATCGCCAGCTGCTGGACAACGGCTATAAGGTCAACTACGCACAGAACATCACCGACGTCGACGACCCACTTTTCGAGAGGGCTGAGCGCGATGGCGTGGATTGGCGCGAGTTGGGTACTTCTCAAATTAATCTCTTCCGCTCCGATATGGAGCTATTGTCTGTGATCCCACCGCAGCATTTCATCGGTGCGATGGAAGCTATTGATGAGATTACGGTGATGGTGCAGAAGCTTCTCGACGTCGGCGCGGCCTATACGGTCGATGATCCGGAATTCCCCGATGTCTACGCGTCAATCGAGGCCACGGATAACTTTGGCTATGAGTCGAACTATTCCCGTGAGCAAATGGAGACATTCTTTGCCGAGCGTGGCGGTGACCCCGACCGCCCCGGTAAACGAGATCCACTTGATGCTCTGATTTGGCGCGCGCACCGTGAAGGAGAACCTGCCTGGGATTCCCCCTTCGGTCCTGGCCGCCCGGGTTGGCACATTGAGTGCTCGGCTATTGCCACTAACCGCCTAGGTTCCACCTTCACTATTCAAGGCGGTGGCTCTGATCTGAAGTTCCCGCATCATGAGTTCTCTGCAGCCCACGCAGAAGCTGCACTCAAGGTAGAGCGCATGGCGCAGGTTTACGTCCACTCCGGCATGATTGGACTAGACGGCACGAAGATGTCGAAGTCCTTGGGAAACCTCGTCTTCGTGCATAAGCTAGTCGAAGCTGGCGTGGACCCCTCAGCGATCCGTCTCGGTGTGTATGCCGGCCACTACCGCGGCGATCGGGACTGGTCTGATGATGTGCTTAGTGCCGCTCAAGAGCGTGTGACGCACTGGCGTGCTGCCGCAAAGAGCCCCGGCTCCGTGGAGTCCGTGCAGACGGTAATTCAGGATGTGCGAGCAGCTTTGGCCGACGATCTCGACACCCCACGAGCGCTTGAAACCCTTGACGCCTGGGCAGCTGAGGCAATCAATGAAAGAGCTGATACCAGCGAAGAGAGCACTGCAGACGCTGCCTCACTTATCCGCACAGCAGTTAATTCTCTGTTGGGCGTGCGCCTCTAGAGATCTTCAGGCATTATCTAGCTCATGAGCATTCGCGCAGAATTCCAGCCCACCGTTGACGAGTTCATTTCTAACCTTCAATCCTTCGCCACCGGCGATTACCTCAAGGAGGATGAGAAGGAGTTCTGGGAGGCACCTTTCGATGCCGCCGTCCTCCCGGAACTGAAGGAGATTATCGAGGAGTTCCTCGATAATCTGGACAAGCTTCCAGACGACCCAGAAGGTCCGATTCTCAGCGCTGCAGTGAAGCCATCAGTAGAGAAGCTCGGAGCCTTCAACCGTAAGAATGCCGATGCTGTCTTGGAGCCAGAAGAGAAGGAAGAGCTGACCGAGCTTATTCACTCTGCCTCGGCTGCCACAGGCGCCGACGATGAGGCCCTCTCGCAGCTTCCGGAGCTAGACTTCTAATTGACTGTGCAGATTCGTCGACCATCCGCAATCTTCTGGGATATGGATGGCACACTCACCAATTCCGAGCCATTGTGGGAAGAGGCCACGTTTCATCTCTCGGAGAGCTTGGGACGCCGCCTCACGCCAACTGAGCGTCTTGCCACTGTGGGCGCGACCTTTGAGGACACGCTGAATATCTGCGCCGATAAAGCTGGCGTGACTTTGCAGCCGGGCGATACGGAGCGCTACCGCACGCTCATGTTTGACTACGTTAAATCGCTGTTTGCTCAACACCTCGAAATTTTCCCTGGCGTTCCTGAGCTGCTCAGCGAACTCAAGGAGCACGGCATGCCGATGATGGTGACGACCAATACGGAACGCTATGTGGCGGATTCTGCTATTGAGGCGCTGGGCCGCGGCTACTTTGTGGACACCATTTGTGGTGACGAGGTACCTCATGGCAAACCTGCTCCGGACATGTATGCCGAGGCCGCACGCCGCCTCGGCTTGGAACCAGGGGAGTGCCTCGTGTTTGAAGACTCTGCTGCCGGAATGCGTGCGGCTGTCGACGCCGGCTGTGCCGTCATCGCTCTTCCTGAAGGTGACCACGTTGAGGTTCCTGCGGAGGCAACAGAGATTTCCCACCTGCATTCTGCGCGGCACCTCGTAGGTGCTACTGCAGACGATGTGTATTCCTGGTTCACCCGCATCCAGCGCTAACGCTGAATAGGGTACGACGGCTCTTTAATTTCGGCCGGAGAGCAGAATTCTATGCAGCGGTGTGGAAGAATATGCGCTTGTGAAGAATTTTGAGAGCCTGTTTGAGGAATTGTCCCAGAAGATCACCGAGAGGCCTGAAGGCTCCGGCACCGTTGAGGCCTATGACAAAGGCATTCACCACCTGGGCAAGAAAATCGTCGAAGAGGCTGGCGAGGTATGGATCGCCGCGGAATACCAGTCCGACGAGGAACTCGCTGAGGAAATGTCGCAGCTACTGTATTGGCTGCAGGTCATGGCCCATAAGCGCGGCCTGAAGCTCGACGACATTTATCGCTACCTCTAGAGAAAGCCACATCCCATGATCAAAATTGCTGTTCCCAACAAGGGTTCCCTGTCCGAGTCTGCTCTCGAAATCCTCAAGGAGGCCGGCTACAAAGGCCGCGGACACAATAAATCGCTCAACGTCGTGGATGAGGAGAACGGCGTTGAATTCTTCTTCCTGCGGCCCAAGGATATCGCCATCTACGTTGCTCAAGGCGTACTTGACCTCGGCATTACAGGCCGGGACCTTGCCCAAGACTCCCGCGCCAAGTTCAACGAGGTACTCAACCTTGGGTTTGGAGCATCCACCTTCCGCTATGCCGCGCCCGCAGGCGAGGAATGGACTGTGGACAAACTGGAGGGCAAGCGTATTGCCACCTCGTACCCCAATGTTGTGCGCGACCACTTGGCAGCCAATGGCATAGAGGCAGAGGTCATCCGCCTTGACGGCGCGGTCGAAATTTCCATCCACCTAGGCGTGGCCGATGTTATCGCGGACGTTGTCTCCACGGGAGCCACGCTTCGCCAGCAGGGCCTTGAGCCTTTCGGGGACCCCATCGTGGCGTCAGAAGCTGTTGTAATCAAACGCGCGGGGGAGGAACTGACAGACGAAGAAAACGTTGTGCTTGGTCGTATTCGCGGCATCCTCAACGCACGTCACTACGTCATGCTCGATTACAACGTGGCCGAGACGAATCTCCCAGACGTCGAAGCTGTCACGCCTGGCTTGACGGGTCCGACAATTTCTCCGTTGGCACGTGAAGGATGGGTAGCAGTCCGCGTGATGGTTCCCCGCAAAATGGCGAACCAGGTGATGGACAGCCTTGCCGAGCTAGGAGCGGAAGCAATTCTTGCATCGGATCTCCGTATTGCCCGATTTTAGGGGCAGAGTCCAAACATTTTATTCGCACTCCTGGCTACGATGAAGGGTGACCACCGTCGTTCTTCGATTTATATGCAAGGAGTCAGCCATCATGGCAAAGTCCACTAAGAAGGATGCTCAGACCGAGACCAAGGCCGCCAAGTCTGAGGTTGAGGAGAAGGCTACTAACAAGGCACCTAAGGCTACGAGCACCAAAAAGACTCGTACTGAAACCGACCTCCTCGGCTCCATGGAGGTTCCCAACAATGCGTATTACGGCGTCCACACGCTGCGCGCAATTGAGAACTTCCAGATTTCCTACGTAACCATCAACACCATTCCGGACTTCATCCGCGGCATGGTTCAGGTCAAGAAGGCCACCGCAATGGCCAACCGCCGCCTTCACGTTCTGCCCAAGAAGAAGGCAGAAGCCATCATTTGGGCTTGTGACCAGATTTTGGAGAAGGGGCGCTGCATGGATCAGTTCCCGCTGGATGTCTTCCAGGGTGGCGCAGGTACCTCACTCAACATGAACACCAACGAGGTCGTGGCTAACCTGGCGCTTGAGCACCTCGGTGAGGAAAAAGGCGCCTACGACATCATTAACCCGAATGATGACGTCAATATGTCTCAGTCCACCAACGACGCGTACCCGACTGGCTTCCGCCTCGGCCTGTACTACGCCATGGAGGACCTCATTGAGCGTATCGATGCCCTTCAGGCTGCATTCCATGCCAAGGGCAACGACTTCTACGACATCCTGAAGATGGGCCGTACCCAGCTGCAGGACGCTGTGCCGATGACCCTCGGCGACGAGTTCAAGGCTTTCGCCCACAACCTCGCTGAGGAGCAGGCTATCCTGCGCGATTCCCAGAAGCGTCTCCTCGAAATCAACCTGGGTGCTACCGCCATCGGTACCGGTGTGAATACGCCGGCTGGCTACCGCCACCAGGTCACCGCCGCTCTGTCTGAGGTCACCGGTCTGGAAATCAAGACCGCTCGCGATCTCATCGAAGCCACCTCTGACTGCGGCGCCTACGTGCTTCTGCACTCCACGATTAAGCGTGCCGCCATGAAGCTGGCCAAGATCTGTAACGACCTGCGCCTTCTGTCTTCCGGTCCGCGTGCTGGTCTGGCAGAGATCAACCTCCCACCGCGTCAGGCTGGTTCCTCCATCATGCCGGGTAAGGTCAACCCGGTTATCCCAGAGGTTGTTAACCAGGTCTGCTTCAAGATCTTTGGTAACGACCACGTCGTCACCATGGCTGCTGAGGCTGGCCAGCTCCAGCTCAACGTCATGGAGCCGGTTATCGGTGAGGCCCTCTTCCAGTCCATCCGCATCATGGGCAATGCTGTGGACACCCTGCGCGAGAAGTGCGTTGAGGGTATTACCGCCAACGCTGATGTCTGCCGTGCTTACGTGGAGAACTCCATCGGTATCGTCACCTACCTGAACCCGTTCATCGGCCACCACAATGGTGACCTCATTGCCAAGGAGTCCCTCGAGACCGGCAAGGGCGTCAAGGAACTGGTCCTGGAGAAGGGCCTACTCGACGAAGAGACCCTCAACCGCGTGCTGTCTGTTGAGAACCTGATGCACCCAGAGTTCCGTGGTCAGCTGTACATTGACGAATAAATTGTCGTAATGACGCCCGCACGTGCAGGCGTCAAACTGTGCTACTTCAGCGCCCCCACCGCCATTGCTGGCCGGTGCGGGCGCTGATTCCTTTCTCCGTTGTTTGGGAAAAGAGAAACCTCCCTACGGGTGTGTAACCTGACTTAGGTCTTGGGTGGGTGAGCAACGTGACTCTTGACACTGCTACCTGGTGGTTTTTGGCGGTGGGGTGGGATTGTTCCGCACTAAATTGGCCTAAGACCGGACCTCCTTACGGGTGTGTAAGTGGACACAATCGGGCTTAAGTCCGCATTTTTTCGCTCAAATAGGGCAGAATAAAAACAGTCAGTTGTCGTGCTTGACCCCACAGGCATCGGGTAGGGCGCGACTTACCCTCTTGTCCCGCAGCACTGCTGCGAATATTGGAGTCACACATGGTTGTTGTGCACATTCTCATTGTCCTAGCAGCGATTTATCTGGGTGCTCGAATCGGTTCCATCGGAATCGGTATGGCTGGTGGCCTGGGCGTCTTGATTCTCGGCCTTACCGGAGTTCCGATTACGCGCGAGGACATTCCTTTCGACGTCATCGGCATCATCATGACTGTCATTGCCGCCATCGCTGCCATGCAGCGCGCTGGCGGTATGGATTACTTGGTTTATCTCGCCGAGAAATTCCTCCGCAAGAATCCCAAACGAATCACTTTCTATGCACCGATTGTTACCTGGCTCATGACGGTGCTTGCCGGTACGGGCCACACCGCCTTTTCTACCCTCCCGGTCATTGTTGAGGTGGCCAAGGAAGGAAAGGTACGCCCCTCTCGTCCGTTGTCCATTTCCGTGGTCGCTTCGCAGATGGCGATTTGTGCCTCACCGATTTCTGCTGCAGTCGTCCTGTTGGCATCATTGCTTGAGCCGATGGGTGTGGGCTATCTCCAGATTTTGGCTGTCCTTATTCCAGCTACGTTCCTCGCCATCTTCCCGGCAGCATGGGTAGCCAACCGTGCGGGTGTTGAGTTGGAGGATGATCCCGTATATCAGCAGCGTAAGGAGCAGGGTCTGGTCAAGCTTCCACAAGGAGCGTCCAACTACAGCCCGAGCCAGGGCGCGAAGTCTTCCGTCATCATCTTCCTCGTGGCCATTGTCATCGTCATGCTGTGGGCTACGCTGACCTCGTCGCAGGTTGGACTCATTGAGGAACCGACTTTGCCACGTAATGAGGCCATTATGACGGTGATGCTCACCGCAGCAACCCTGATCGTGATGCTGACTAAGGTGCCGGCTGGTGATGTTCTCAATACCCCGGTGTTCAAATCCGGTATGTCCGCATGTATCTGCGTGTTGGGTGTTGCCTGGCTGGGCACCTCCCTGATTAACCACTACCTGGAAGATATTCAGGAGCTCTCCGGAGAGATCATCGCATCGGCTCCATGGCTGCTGGCTGTCGTGCTCTTCTTTGCTGCGGCTCTGCTGTACTCGCAGGCAGCCACCACCAAGGCCCTTATGCCGGCCGCATTGGCACTTGGTGTCAACCCGCTGACCGCTGTAGCCGCTTTCCCAGCGGTGTCCGCACTGTTCATCCTGCCGACGTATCCGACTCTGCTGGCAGCAGTGGAGATGGACGATACCGGTTCGACACGCATCGGCAAGGCAGTCTTCAACCACCCATTTATCGTTCCGGGTGTGCTGAACATCGTGCTGTCGATTGTTCTCTGCTACCTTTTCGGCGCCGTCCTTATCTAGCCAGCCATTATTTAGCCAGTGCACGCTAAAAATCGGGCTCTCACCGCGCTAAACTGGTGGGCATGAGTACTCAACCTTCAGACGTTGACATTGCCCAAGCCCACCACCTGGAGCCCATCACTGAGATTGCCTCCCGTGCTGGTATCCCCGAATCAGCATTGATTCCCTTTGGCCGCACGAAAGCCAAAGTGGATATCACCCACATTGAGGACACGCCCGCTAAAGGAAAGCTTGTTCTCGTAACGGGGGTGTCGCCGACTCCGGCCGGTGAAGGTAAATCGACGGTCCTCATTGGCCTCACCGATGCCCTCGCCGCACTCGGTAAGAAAGCTATCGTCGCTCTCCGTGAGCCTTCCCAGGGACCAGTCATGGGCATCAAAGGTGGCGCTGCCGGTGGTGGCTACTCGCAGGTAGTTCCTATGGAGGACATCAACCTCCACTTCACCGGTGATTTTCACGCTATCGCCGCAGCCACCAATACGCTGGCCGCCATCATTGATAACCACATCCATCAAGGCAATACGCTCAACATCGATCCGCGTCGCGTGACATGGCAGCGTTGTGTCGATGTCAATGACCGCGCCTTGCGCAACGTCATCACTGGGTTGGGTGGACCTGCCCACGGCGTACCAGGAGAGACCAGCTTCACCATCACGGCAGCTTCGGAAATCATGGCAATTTTGGGTCTCGCTACGGACCTCGCCGATCTGAAGAAGCGCCTGGGTGACATCACGGTGGGCTACACCTACGACCACGAGCCAGTAACTGCTCGCGACTTGGATGCCGAGGGTGCCTTGACTGCGCTTATGCGGGACGCGCTTAACCCTAACCTGGTACAGACCTTGGCTGGGACGCCGGCCTTCGTCCACGGAGGCCCCTTCGCCAACATCGCCCACGGTTGCAATACTCTGCTCGCAACCCAGACTGCAATGCGCTTTGGTGACATCGTCCTAACTGAAGCTGGCTTTGGCGCTGACCTCGGCGGCGAGAAATTCATGGATATCAAGGCCCGCTTTGGTGATCTTGATGTAGCCGGTGCCGTGGTTGTGGCTACGATTCGTTCGCAGAAATACAACGGTGGCCAGCCGCGCGAGGAACTCACCACAGAGAACCTTGACGCGCTGAAGAAGGGCGTGGTCAATCTCGAGCGCCACGTAGAAAATCTCCGCAGCTTCGGACTGACCCCAGTTGTTGCCCTCAACCTGTTCGGCAGCGATACGGACGCAGAGCGTGAGTTCATGCGTCAGTGGGCCAAGGAATTCGGTGTCGCTCTAGAGGAAGCTGATGTCTGGGCTAAGGGTGGCGAGGGCGCAATCGACCTTGCACAGCTGTTGCTTGAGAATCTCTCTGAGGGCAGCTCGAAGCAGCTCTACGATCCTGAAGAGGGCATTGAGGCGTCGATCCAGACCATCGCCACCACGATCTACCGCGCTGAAAACGTTGAGTACTCATCGAAGGCCCTCAAGGATTTGAAGTACATCAAGGACAACGGCTGGGAGAACTACCCGGTGGTGATCTCCAAGACGCAGTACTCCTTCTCCGACGACCCAAGCCAGCTAGGTGCTCCTGAAGGACATACCTTGCATGTCCGTGAGCTCCAGCCGCGAACTGGTGCCGGCTTCATCGTGGCGTTGACGGGTGATGTGATGACTATGCCGGGCTTGCCTAAGAAGCCAGCAGCGAACAACATCGATGTTGCTGCAGATGGCACGATTTCCGGCCTGTTCTAATTTTAGGTCCCGGTGCGGTCGGGGGTGTGTGGATACTAGTAGAGCGGTTATTCGACCGTTCTACTCCGGCCAGCCGGGGTACTCGGGCGGCGTACCGCCAAAGGCCGGGCACAGGTCCTGAAACGAACACCAGCCGCACAATTTCGAGGTCTTGGGGCGAAAATCGCCAGCCTTGCCATCACCTTCGATTTTCGCCCACAGCTCACCCAAGTCACGCTCGAAATATTCGAGCTCCTCAGGACCCGGAGTCAGGAACATCGAATCCAGCACCTTGAGGTACATCAAGCGCAACTGCGCCGGAATCGTGCCCATGATCCGCCAATACACGAGTGCATAGAAACGCATCTGGAATTGCGCATCGTGTGAATACCGGGGAAGAGGCTTCTTACCGGTCTTGTAGTCCACCACACGTACTTCCCCGGTGGGCGCTACATCAACGCGATCAATAAAGCCGCGGACGGGCACACCATTGGGCAAAACCGTATCCACGTACATCTCGCACTCGTGGGCATCGAAGCCCTGTGGGTTCTCCATCTGGAAATAACCCTTGACCAGTTCACGTGCCTCGACGAAGAAGTCCAATTCTTCCTCGGCAGGGACGAGCTCCCTCAGATCCGGGTCCGCCTCAACCATCGAGACCCATTCGGGCTTAATCATTTTTACTGCGGCCGGGTAGTCACGCTCCTCGCGCGGGAGTTTATGCATGTTTTCCAAAACAGCGTGAACCAACGTTCCCTTGATCTGCGCCCTCGTCTTGGGTTCAGGGAGTTTGTCAATAGCCCTGAAGCGGTAGAGCAAAGGGCACTGGTTGTAGTCGGACGCGCGGGAAGGGGAGAGGGCTAGTCGTTTCGGCATGATGTTGCCTAGCCTAGCGCACGGCTCATGAAAACCCTGCTGCGCATACTTCAGGACGCACTGCTGCCAACCGTGGCAAGCTAGAAGGTATGACTACGACGGATACCACGAAAGACTTTCTCGATTTCATCGCTGCTAGCCCCTCCTCCTACCACGCTGCTGAAGAAGTAGCGCGCCAGCTGACGGAGGCGGGATTTAGCCGCCAGGAGGAAAACGAGGAGTGGTCAGCCGAACCAGGTGGACACGTCATGGTGCGGGGAGGCGCAGTCATGGCGTGGTATGTACCGGAAGGGGCTAGCCCTGAATCCGGATTCCGCATCATCGGTTCTCATACCGACTCCCCAGGCCTTGCCCTCAAGCCCACTCCGGACTTCGATTCCGCTGGGTGGCAACAGGTAGCTGTGGAAGTCTATGGCGGCGTTTTGTTGCACAGTTGGTTTGATCGCGAGCTCACCGTGGGCGGCCAAGTTTTGACCAAGGATGGTTCCCGCCATCTCGTCAACACTGGTCCGCTCCTGCGCCTGCCTTCGCTGGCCATCCACCTCTACCGCAAGGATGAATTCAAGCCGGACCGTCAACGCCACATGCAGCCGGTACTCTCCGTAGGTACGCCAGAGACCTCCGTGATGGGCGTGATCGGCAACCAGCTCGGCGTTGAACCCGATGACATTGCCTCCTTCAATCTCATTACTGCGGATGCCCACCGCGGGGAGGTCTTCGGCGCGGGGGAGAAGCTCATCGCTGCCGGGCGTATGGATAATCTATCCTCCGTTCATGCCTCGCTGCGGGCGATGGTTGGAGTGGCGTCGTCAAGCGCAGCGCTTAACAACCAGGACATTCTGGTGATGGCCGCATTTGACCACGAAGAGGTTGGCTCCTCCTCCCGTTATGGTGCCGGCGGTCCCATCCTGGGAGACGTGCTCACGCGTACCGCGCGTGCGCTCGGCGCGAACGAGGAGCAGCGTTTCCAGATGTTTGCCCGCTCCAGCTGTGTATCAGCAGATGCAGCGCACTCGGTGCACCCAAACTATGCTGAAAAACACGACCCTACGCATCATCCAATCATCGGCCAGGGCCCCGTGACCAAGATCAACGGCAACCAGCGTTATGCCTCCGATGCTGTCACGGTGAATCTCTGGGAGGACGCGTGCCGCCGTGCAGGTGTTCCGTACCAGCGCTTCGTGGGCAATAATGATGTGCCGTGTGGCTCCACGATTGGTCCAATCTCTGCCACGCGTTTGGGTATCCCCACTGTGGATGTCGGTGTGCCGATGCTGTCGATGCACTCCGCCCGCGAGCTTGTGGGCGAACGTGACCAACTATGGCTCGGCCAGGCTCTTGAGGCATACTTGGTGGGTTAACCCGGACATCCCTCCCTCACTTGTGAAAGGCCCTAAACGCTATGGCATATTCTGGCCCCTTCAGCTACGGCGACCGCGTGCAGCTTACTGATGCTAAGCGCCGTCACTACACCATCTTCCTCGAAGAGGGAGGCCAGTTCCACTCGCACAAGGGCATCATCAATCACGATGACATCGTCGGGCTCGATGAAGGATCGGTCATCGACTCCTCCCTGGGCAGCTCCTTCCTCCTCTTCCGCCACCTCATGGTGGATCACGTGCTCTCCATGCCGCGCGGTGCAGCAGTGATTTACCCCAAGGACTCCGCACAGATCTTGGTCGAAGGCGATATTTTCATGGGTGCCCGCGTGCTTGAGGCCGGTGCTGGCTCCGGTGCATTGTCCATGACGCTGCTGCGTGCCGTGGGCCCTCAAGGCCACGTGTACTCCTATGAAGTCCGCGATGATCACCTCGAATACGCGGTGGACAACGTCAAGGAATACTTCGGCGAGCAGCCCGAGTGGTGGAGCCCGCGCCTGGGGGACTTGGCAGATGTGACCGTCGAGGATCTGGGCGGCCCTGTGGACCGCGTCATCCTCGACATGCTCGAGCCGTGGGAGCATCTAGAAAAGGTACGTGACATCCTCATTCCGGGTGGCGTCTTCATGACTTATGTGGCCACCGTGCCACAGCTTATGAAGGTGATGGAAGGCATCCGTGAGCTTAAGTGCTTTACGGAGCCCAAGGCGTGGGAGTCTCTCGTGCGCGAGTGGAAGGTGGAGGGCCTCGCTACGCGCCCGGAGCACCGCATGAACGCCCACACTGCCTTCCTGATTTGGACGCGCCGGCTTGCCGACGGCGTCACGCCGCCCCGCCCGCAGCGCCGCGCACGAAAGTAGGGGGTAAGGGCCTGTACGCGCGCTAGGGTGGATCCTATGAACGATGCCACCCACGCCTCCGAGCACACCCAGTTGCGCCGGCAGATTGATCAACTCTCTGAGCGCAACACTAAGCTCGCCGCCTTGTTGAAGGATGCGCGCATCAAGCTCCAACAGCTTCTGGCTGAAGTTGACGCTTTGGCGGAACCTGCCTCCACGTATGGAGTCTTCCTAGGCTATTCCGGCCGGCCACACGATTCACGCCGCGATGCTGAGGTGTATACCAATGGCCGCGTCATGCGCGTGAAGATTTCACCCAACCTCGAGCCTGGCTCGTTAAAGGTGGGCCAGCAGGTGCGCTTGGGCGAAGGTTTTGTTGTAGTGGAAGCTTGTGCGCCGGTCAAAACGGGCTCGCTTGCCACGCTTCATGAGCGCCTCGGCACCGACCGTGCGGTCATCACCAACTCCGCAGGGGAGGAGCAGGTCGTTGTGCTCGCCGCGCACCTGCGGGACGAGGTTCGCGCGGGCGATACCCTTCTAATCGAGCCCAAGTCCGCCGTCGCGGCCGAACGCGTGCACAAGACTGAGGTGGCGCAGCTGACCCTCGAGGAAGTTCCAGACGTTTCCTACGATGACATCGGCGGTCTGGATGAGCAGATTTCCCAGATTCGGGATTCTGTGGAGCTGCCTTTCCTGCACCCAGACCTCTACCGGCAATACGATCTCCAGCCGCCCAAAGGCGTGCTGCTCTATGGCCCTCCCGGGTGCGGCAAGACTCTCATTGCCAAGGCTGTGGCGCATTCTCTGTCCAGTTCTCTGGGAGCAACTGCCCCGAGCTACTTCCTCAACGTCAAGGGCCCGGAGCTGCTCAACAAGTATGTTGGCGAAACCGAGCGTCGCATCCGACTCATCTTTGAACGCGCCCGCGAGTTGGCCTCTGAGCCTTCCGAAGACGGCAGCCTACGCCCAGTGATCATCTTCTTCGATGAGATGGAATCCATTTTCCGCACTCGCGGCTCAGGCGTGTCCTCCGATATGGAAACCACAGTTGTCCCACAGCTGCTTACGGAGCTCGACGGCGTGGAAAAGCTCAACAACGTCATCGTCATCGGTGCGACCAACCGTGAAGAGCTCATTGATCCGGCAATTATGCGCCCAGGGCGCCTCGATATCAAGATTCGCATCAACCGTCCCACCAAAGACGGCGCGCGCGAGATCTTTTTCCGCCACTTCCCAGAGTCAGTGCCGCACGAAGGCGATCTCGCGGAGCTCATCGACACCGCCGTCGACGATCTCTACGCTGACCGCCCCTTCGTTCGGCTGCTCTACGCCAATGCGGAGCCGCGCGTGCTGCATTATCGTGATTTCGTCTCTGGTGCGATGATTGCCAATATCGTCTCTCGTGCGAAGAAGCTCGCCCTTAAAGAAGCGCTCGACTCAGCCGATGGAACTGGTCCTGGAATTACCGCACAGCACCTCCACGAGGCCATCGCCGCGGAACAGGCTGAATCCGAGTACGTGCCGACCTCCGCCACACCGGAAGAATGGGCCAAGATCGTCGCCGGTACCTCTGCCGGCGCACACGTCACCGGCGTCGAAGTGATGGGAGCATAACGATGAGCCGTATCAACCGAGTCATGGGTACTGAGACCGAGTACGGTATCGCCACACCATCGAACCCAGTGTTGTCTCCGATCGTGACCTCGACACATGCCGTCGTGGCCTATGCTGCGCTGCACACCGGGGCGCGTTCGCGCTGGGATTTCCGTGAGGAACACCCGCTGCGCGATAGCCGTGGGTTTGATCTCAAGCGCTATCACACCGTTCCCGTGGTGGATCCCAATGCAATCGGCGTCGCCAACGTGGTCACCGCCAATGGTGCCCGTTTCTATGTCGATCATGCCCACCCCGAGTACTCCTCGCCAGAATGCACAAACGCGTGGGATGCCATGCTGTACGACGCCGCCGGCGACCTCATCCTGCGCCGCGCAGCTGATGCCGTCAACGAACTCACAGCCCAGGGAACCTCGGTCCTCGCACACCACGAGCCGTGCCCGCCGTTGAAGTTCTACAAGAACAACGTCGACGGCAAAGGTGCGTCCTACGGCAGCCACGAGAACTACCAATACTCCCGTGGTGCCGATTTTAAGGACATTGCCCAGGGCCTGATTCCCTTCTTCGTAACCCGCCAGGTAGTGACGGGCGCCGGCCGCATGGGCCTAGGCCCCGATGGCGATGAACCCGGATTCCAGATTTCCCAGCGCGCGGATTATATCGAAACCGAGATTTCCCTCGAAACCACGCTTAACCGCGGCATCATCAATACCCGCGACGAGCCGCATGCGGTGGCAGAAGACTTTGGCCGCCTCCACGTCATCATTGGTGACGCCAACATGTCACAGACCTCGAATCTCCTCAAGCTCGGCATGACCTCGCTTGTGCTCGATGCCATCGAGGACGGCGTCGACTTTAGTGACCTGCGCTTGGCAGATCCCGTGGCCGAGGTTCAGCGTGTCAGCCGCGACCTCACCTTGAGTCATGAGCTGGTGCTTCACGATGGCCGTCGCCTCACCGCCCTCGACATCCTCCGTGTCTACCGCGAGCGCGTCACTGCCACCTCAGCAGCAGACGAGAAGGTCCTCGCTGCCTGGGACGAGGTTGTGAGTCTTCTTGCAGACAACCCCTTGAAAGCGGCACACCTGCTGGATTGGGTAGCCAAGTACCGCCTTATCAAGGGCTACCTCGACCGTGGTGTCGCCCCTGAGGATCCCAAGCTCGCACTCATCGATCTTCAGTACACCGACATCGATCCCGCCAAGTCCCTTCACCACGCGCTCGTGCGCAAAGGACAGATGCGCACACTCGTTACCGAAGAGGAGCTTATCCACGCCGCCGAGAATCCACCGAGTGATACTCGCGCCTACCTGCGCGGGTGCGCCACCCAGAAGTTTGGTGAGGACGTCCTCGCCGCCTCCTGGCAATCGCTGACATTCCGCGTTGGCGAATCCAACGGCGCCGAGTCCGGCGCTGCCCATGTTCCCCTCGATGTGACTACGCGGCTGGGGAGGGAAGACGTCGGCACGCTGCTCGAATCCAGCGCGCATGCGAAAGAATTCGTGGAGGGACTACGCCAGCTGGGCGTGCCCATCGAGTACCCTACGTTGTATTAGAGCGCGCGTTTTAACCTGCGTCATCTCGTTTGCAGCTCACGAAAGGAGCCTTCACCATGAGTGGTAACCAATCGCAGATCAACGCCGGCGGCGGCAACAACTCCGGTGATAACGCCGAAGAGTTCGAGGCCGGTCAGGTCAGCATCAACACCGCTGGTACCGACGATCTCCTCGATGAGATCGATGGCTTGCTGGAGTCCAACGCCGAAGAGTTTGTGCGCTCCTACGTGCAAAAGGGCGGCGAATAAAGGTGGAGAACACCGCCAATACTGCGCCTGTATACGCTCGGCGCATCATGGGCATTGAAACAGAGTACGGTATCACCGCCTCCGCGGCTTCCGGGCAGCGGGCATTGTCCCCTGATGAGATTGCCCGCCTACTTTTTCGCCCCGTCGTGGCGGAATACTCTTCCTCGAATATCTTCGCTCCCAACGCATCGCGCTTGTACCTCGACGTGGGTTCCCACCCAGAAGTTGCTACAGCGGAGTGCGATAGCTTGAGCCAGCTCATCGCCTACGAGCGCGCCGGTGATGTGATGGTGGACCGCCTCGCTCGACAAGCAGAAGCAGCTCTCGCCGCTCAAGGCGAAGAACGCGCAGTCTACCTGTTCAAAAACAATGTGGATTCTGCTGGAAACTCCTACGGCTGCCATGAGAATTACCTCATAAGCCGCCACGTTGTGCTCAAGGACTTGGGCCAGGCACTGCTGCCATTCTTGATTACCCGCCAGCTCATCTGTGGCGCTGGAATGATCCAGAAGGCTAAGGGCGATGAGCCGGCGCGTTTTGTGCTGTCGCAACGCGCCGACCAGGTATGGGAAGGCGTGTCCTCGGCGACGACTCGATCAAGGCCAATCATTAATACGCGCGATGAGCCGCATGGCAATTCAAAGCTCTACCGGCGCATGCACGTCATCGTGGGTGACTCGAACATGGCGGAACCAACGATAGCGCTCAAGGTTGGCTCCGCGCTGCTCATGCTGGAGATGCTTGAGGCAGGCTTCGACGTACCGCAGTTTTCCGTGCAGGACCCTATCCACCACATTCGCGCAATTGCTCTCGAGCCCACGGGGAGCACGGCTCTGCCGCTTGCCGATGGCTCCACGGTCACCGCCTTAGAGGTCCAACAGGCCTTGTGCGATGCCGCCACGCGTTGGCTCGACCATCGCGACGATGCCGGTACCCCTACCGCAGAGATGGCACGCGTAGTTGACCTGTGGCAGCGTACGCTCGCGGCCATCGATACTCAGGATTTTTCCGGTATCGACCGTGAAATCGATTGGGTCATCAAGCGAAGCCTTCTGGAGCGCTACCGCACCCGTCTAGGAGGGGAGTGGAGCCACCCCAAGCTGGCCCAGATTGACCTGACCTACCACGATATTCGCCCCGGACGCGGGCTCTATAGCGTGCTGGAGCAGCGCGGGATGGTTAAGCGCTGGATTGATGATGCTGCCATCGCTGCTGCCGTTGAGGAGCCGCCTCAGACTACACGTGCCAAGCTGCGCGGTGAGTTCCTTGCCACCGCGCGTGAGCTCAATGCGGCCATCACTGTGGATTGGACACGGATGAAGGTCAACCGCCCAGAGCCGATGACGGAGGAGTTCTCCGAGCCCTTCGTGTCCGCGGACCCGCGCTTGGATGGATTGTTAGACTACATGCGTTCGCATCACAGCGTTTAGCACCATAGCGTGTAAACCACAGCCTTGAGCCTGAAGGAGCCTAGCACTATGCCGTCGTCCACTGACCGTGCAGCCACTCGGGCTCCTGCACGGGATATGGCTATTGAAAGGCTCACCAACCTCGCCTTCGCGTTGCACGGCGCCGCTCACCAGGGAGGTGTTCCAGACCGGAGTGCGTCTTGGATTCGCAGCCATGTCGAGGGCTACCAGGACAAAAGCGACGATGCCTTTAGCAAGCTGCTTTCCCGCGATATCCGTACACTGCAGCGCGCCGGTGTGCCGGTGGTGCATTCCAGTGGCGCTGAGGGGCCGCTTTACCGGCTCAACCCGGAGGACTACCAGCTACCGCCGGTCGATTTCACTCCCGAGGAAGCCATGGTTCTTGGCGTGGCCGGAGGTATTGGCACTCCCGGTGGCTTAAGCGACTTCAGTTTGTCTGCGTGGACCAAGATTGCTGCCTCGGGTGCTTCGCGTGATCTTTCTGGAGCGCCCGTATATACGGCCGTCAATGACATGACTAAGCTCAGCCCGGAGCTGGTCAAGGCTGTCCTCACTGCGGTCCGCGCTGGCGTGCGTATCTCCTTTGATTACTACGCCACTCCGGCCTCCGAGCCGGTGCGCCGAGTCATGGATCCCTGGGGATTGGTCAATCACCGTGACCGTGTCTACCTCGTGGGCTGGGACGCTGACCGCGAGGCTCCGCGCACGTTTCGCGCTACGCGTATCGATGATGTGCGCCGTTCCCGCCAAGAGGCCACGCATCTCGAGCAGAGTGCACCACTGCAAGACCTCGTCGTCGCAGCCCTACAGCGAGGTGAGACCGTCACGGCAGTGCTCGAGGTACCTCAAGGCCAGGCCGCGGAATTAGTGGATGCGGGGACGCGGCGCTCAGATGGGCATGTCGAGCTTTACGACGTCGACCGTGATTGGCTCGTCCGCACCGCCGCAGGATATGCGCCGGACGTGGTTGTCCTCGAACCCGAGGGCGTCCGCTTCGACATCCTGGCCTTGCTTCGCAGTGCCCGCGAGGAGGAAGCCCATGGCTGATCAGTCTCGCAAGCTGCAGGCGCTTGTGCGCTCCCTCAACCTCATCCCGTACCTGCGTAGCCATCCGGGACTGAGCCCTATGGAAGCTGCAGAAGACCTCGGTATGACGCCCGTGGAGCTTAAAGATGCCATCGATAGGCTCTTTCGCTCCGGTGTGGGGCGCAATACTGAAGACCTCATTGATTTGAGCTTCAGCTATCGCGATGGCATTGAAATCTACAATGACCAAGGGTTGACCCAAGCGTTGCGCCTTACGCCGACGGAGGCCGGCGCGCTGCTGCTCACCCTCGAATCCTTGGAAGCAATGCCGGGGCTTGTCGACGTCTCCGCGGTCCATTCCGCCGCCTCCAAACTGCGCGCCATCATGGACGACAAGACCGCGGCTATCTACGATTCCCTAGCCACCAGCGACCCCGAGGAATCCGCGGTGCAGGCGGCGCTTGCGAGAGCCGTCGACAAGCGCCAGCAGGTGCGTTTTACCTACTGGAGCATGTCCTCTAATCGAACCACGGAACGCACCGTTCACCCAGCGCGCATCTTCATCGTGGATGGTGAACCCTATCTAGCGGCGTGGGATGACTCAGCAGGGGAGCACCGCACGTTCCGCCTTGACCGCATGCACAATGTTGAGGTCCTCGATACTGCCGCGACCCCTCACGTGAGGGAGTTGGACTTTAACCCCGATTCTCCCTTTGGTCTAGATCACACTCTCACCGCGCAGATTGAGATTCACCAAGAGTTCACCTGGCTAGCCGAGCACTATGACATCACTCTTGGCGAAGAGTTAGGAAATGGCCTCATAGCTGCAACGATGCCGGTCGGATCGGAAGACTGGTTTAGCCGTTTTGCCCTCGGTCAGGGTGATAGATTGCGTGTTGTGGGGCCTGAGAAACTGGTTGAGACGATTTCGCAGCATAGAAAACGCGCCGTGGAGCGTTATACTCAACACCCAGATTAAGAGCTCTCTGCGTGCGCCCGTTGTATGGTGAAGTCTTCCTTTACAGCGCGCACCACCAACTACGAAAGAAGGGGCATCCCCATGACCGTGGGACCTTTGGAAATCGGCCTTGTCGTCCTCGTTATTGTGCTGCTGTTTGGTGCTAGGAAACTCCCAGAGCTGGCCCGTTCTCTCGGCCGCTCCATGCGCATTTTCAAGTCCGAGGTCAAAGAGATGAAGGACGAGAACAACACCACTAACGAGCAGGGCCAGATCGCTGCATCGAAGAAGAACGACGAGGACTTCTGGAATAGCCCGGAGATGCAGCCGCGCTCCACCAAGCCGGTCGACGGCACGCAGAACTAGAACGCACAGAACTAGAACGCACAGAACTAGACGCGGCCCACCCACCACTAACAACAACTTTCTGCCTGAGAGGGGAGGACGTGTGCCTTGAGCGATAGGAGCACACCACCAACTACGACGACAACGTCTCGCAGGCAGAAGTGGACCTCAAAGCTTCGGCGCAAGCCTAAGAACCCTACCGGGGAGATGACCCTGGTTCAGCACCTGCAAGAACTACGCAGGCGTATTGTCATCTCTCTGCTCGCGCTCGTTGTGGGCACCATTGTGGGGTTTATTTGGTACCAAAACGCCCCGTTTAACATCGCTCCCCTCGGCGAAATCCTTCGTGGACCATACTGTTCACTGCCTGAGGAAAGCCGTGTATCCTTCACTGCCGACGGCGAATGCCGCCTTTTGGCCACCAGTCCCTTTGAGATGCTCCTGCTGCGCCTCAAAGTAGGTGCACTTGCCGGTGCAGTGCTGTCTTCACCTGTGTGGTTGTACCAAATCTGGGCCTTCATCGTCCCCGGCCTGCACAAGAACGAACGCCGCTTCACCTTCTTCTTTGTCTTCTCGGCAGTCGTATTGTTCGTCCTTGGCGCTGTGCTGGCCTACTTTATCCTCTCCGTCGGCCTAGAGTTCCTCATGGGCATGGGTGAGGAATTCCAGACCGCAGCCCTGACGGGTGAGCGGTACTTCTACTTCCTGCTAGCGCTGCTCATGATTTTCGGCGTGAGCTTCGAAATCCCGCTGCTCATCGTGTGCCTCAATATGGTCGGTGTCTTGGAGTACCAGCATGTCAAGGACAAACGCCGCATCATCATCGTCGTGATTATGATTTTCGCCGCAGTAGTCACTCCAGGTCAAGAGCCTTTCTCCATGTTGGTCTTGGCGTTGGCACTGGTCTTGCTCGTAGAGATCGCTTTCCAGTTCTGCCGAATCAACGACAAGCGCCGAAACCGTACGCGCCCCGAGTGGATGGACCTTGACGATGAGACAGCCTCTCCACTGGGCGAGGGACCAGGCGGCATTGAGGCACCGACTCCCGTTGAAGCCCCGACGAGTGTCTCGGCGTCTCCATCCCCCTCTAAGGCCTCACCGCAGAGCTCCCAGCCAAGTACACAGCCGCCCCAGGGTGGGTTCTTCGACGACGTACTCTAGACCTGCCGTTTCCAACCTCTAATTGAGACAGGCGACTCACTGCGCCGAAGGTGCGCTGGGCAGGTACCCTGGGTGCTTATGACACTGACGCATCTGGATGAGTTTACCCGCGCCCTGCCGTACTCCCTGGATGACTTCCAGGTCGAAGGTTGCCAGGCCGTCGAGGACGGTCATGGTGTCTTGGTCTGTGCGCCAACTGGCGCAGGTAAGACCATCGTGGGTGAATTTGCCGTATCACTAGCGTTGAGCCAGGGCACACGTTGTTTCTACACCACACCGATTAAGGCCCTCAGCAATCAGAAGTATCACGATCTCGTCGAAGCGCATGGCGAAGACGCCGTCGGCCTGCTCACTGGTGACGTTTCCATCAACTCCTCCGCGGACATCTTGGTGATGACGACTGAGGTCCTGCGCAACATGATCTATGCCGGCTCTGGTGCGCTCGACCGGCTGACTCACGTGGTCATGGATGAAATCCATTTCCTTGCAGACGCCTCCCGTGGAGCCGTGTGGGAAGAGGTCATCCTCAACCTAGATGAACATGTTTCCATCATTGGTCTTTCCGCAACCGTTTCCAACTCAGAAGAATTTGGTCGATGGCTCAGCACCGTGCGTGGAGATACGACCGTCATCGTCTCAGAGAAGCGCCCAGTCCCGCTGGATCAATGGATGATGGTGGGGCGTAAGATTTACCCGCTCTTCGAGCCGGATTCCGGCGGACAGGTCAACACCGAATTGGCGCGCCGCATTGAGCGGCTGGAGTCGGGGGAGCGCACGTCCGATCACGGCAACGAACGCTACGAGTACAAACGTGCCAGCTTCCGCTCTCGTGCCCGCCACAAAGGTGGTGACAGGCGCAGCGGAGCGCCCCGCGCCCAGGACCGCTACCGCCCACTCGGCCGTCCAGAGGTGCTCAAAGAGCTGCAGTCCATGAACATGCTGCCGGCAATTACTTTTATCTTCTCCCGGGCTGGCTGCGATGGCGCTCTCTACCAGTGCTTGCGCTCCCGCATGGTTCTGACCGCTCCGGAGGAAGCAACCGAAATCAAGGCCATCGTGGACCGCGGAGTGGAAGGAATCCCGGAAGAAGACTTGCAGGTTTTGGACTTCAAGCGTTGGCGCGAAGCGCTATCCCGTGGGTTCGCCGCCCATCATGCCGGTATGCTGCCGGCGTTCCGGCACATCGTGGAGGAGCTTTTCGTCAAGGGTTTGGTCAGGGCTGTTTTTGCCACTGAGACCTTGGCCCTTGGCATTAATATGCCTGCGCGCACGGTGGTGCTGGAGAAACTCATCAAATTCAACGGTGAGGCTCACGTCGACCTCACCCCGGGACAGTACACGCAGCTCACCGGACGCGCGGGACGCCGTGGCATCGATACGCAGGGCAATGCCGTTGTCCAGTGGGCGCCAGCTATGGACCCTCAAGCCGTCGCCGGGCTTGCCTCAACACGTACCTACCCGCTCATTTCCACCTTTGAACCGGGCTACAACATGGCGATTAACTTGCTCGGCATGCTCGGCTTTGACGAGTCTCTCCGTTTGCTGGAGAAGTCCTTCGCTCAGTTCCAAGCAGACGGTTCCGTGGTGGAAGAAACCCGTGAGATTGAACGTGCGGAACACCGCGTGCGCGAACTTAGAGCGCAACTTGAGGACGCCATCTCCCACCTAGCACCACCTACAAAAGACGGTGATGATGCCGCCGAGGTCCTCATGGACTATATGCGTCTGCGCCGTGCGCTGTCTGAGGAAGAGAAGGCCGCCCAAGCCAATAAGAAACACGAGCGCCGCAAGGAAGTCGCCGCTGTCCTTGCACGCCTCCAGGTAGGTGACGTCATCGCCATCGCTACACGCAAGCGCCCCACCTTGGCAGTCGTTATTACTCCAGCTAATCAAACCGCTGATCCCCGCCCGTGGGTCACCACCGAAACAGGATGGTCCGGGCGCATCGACGCCGAAGGTATTGAGAACCCACCCATCACCGTGGGCCACATGAAGCTGCCACGCGGAGTGCAGAAGAATCCGCGCCGCAACAACAAATATGTTCAGGATGCCTTCAAGCGGGACTTCTACAAGCGGCCGAAAAAGATGCGTACGGAACCACGACACCGTCCCAATAAAAAGGTGGGAGAGCTACGCGATGCGATTCGCCAACACCCAGTCCACCATTGGCCGGCTACTGACCGCGAACAGCTAGCCGGTGTAGCCCAGAAGCTGGCTCGTCGCGAGCGGGACTTGGAAAAGCTCGAAACTACGGTGGAACGTGCCACGGATACCTTGGGCCGCACCTTCGAGCGCATCGTCGACCTCCTCGCTGAGATGGATTATGTCGAGTTTGAGGGCTACGGTGATGACCGCGAGCCCGTCATCACCGACGAAGGTGAGCGCTTGGCCAAGATTCATTCCGAATCGGACCTCCTCGTAGCGCAATGTCTCAAGAGAGGTATCTGGAACGAGCTAGACCCAGCAGAACTAGCTGGTGTGGCTTCCCTTTGTGTCTTTGAAAACCGCAAGGCCACACGCGGTGAGGCGAGCGCAGCTACCGATCCCATGGCGGACGCCATGGAGGCTACGTGGCGGATTTATACCGAACTTGTTGCTGATGAAAAGCGGCATAACCTGCCCCAAACTCGTGAGCCGGAACCTGCTTTTGCGCTCGCCATTCACCAGTGGACCGCAGGTGCACCGTTGGCCTACTGCATGGCCGCCGCCAACGAAGCGGGCGCTGAGCTTACCCCGGGTGACTTCGTGCGGTGGTGCCGCCAGGTGGTGGACCTGCTCCAACAAATAGCCAAGACCGGCTACGAGGACGAAATTCGCCGCAATGCCCGGCGCGCCATAGACGCTATTCAGCGAGGAGTGGTGGCTATCGGCGCTTAAGGTCCGCGGCCGCCGCGATGAGTGCTCGGCGGTGGGGCGCAACCAGCGCCAAGGTAGCGATGCGAAGGTTCTTGCCCAAAGGATTGAGGATGAGAGCTTGGGTACCTACGACCTCGTCATTGAGGAATGCTGGGCCACCTGAATCACCTTTCACAGCCGGAAGTGTGTTAAACACCATGCCGGCGGGCGAGACCGTCGTGCGAAAGTCCACCGACCAAACGCGGAAGAAGGGCATAAGAAAGAGTCCTTGACGCAGCTGTGCGCGACGCGCCTTGCCCCCGAATCCCCACGTAGAAATCGGATCACGGAACGATGGGGTCTGTGCAGCAATTCCGGGCACGTCGCGAGCAGGAGCTGGAGAATCGAGCGCACACAGTGCCATATCGGTGCCGTCGATGGTGCGCACGGCTTTAATTCGCCGGCTAAAACCACCACTGACTTTGTACTGGTCGCTCTCTTCGAGGCCGTCACGGAAGAAGTGCGCGCAGGTCAGGACCAGTTCAGCGCGGTGCTGAGTTCGTGGCTCAAGTGAGGAGTCCACTAATACACCCGAGCAGTACCCGTTGCGGGTGCGGATTTTCACGACAGCAGGATGAGCTTTCACGTGCTCTAGCCTATCGAGGAAGCGCACAGTTCGGCACTCGGTACGGCCCAGCATGACGGGTAAGCTGACGGGCATGACTGATTACGCTTCCCGTCTTTCGCGCGCGCGTGAGGCAGTGGCCGCACACGGCATTGACGTGGCTCTCTTGGGCACTGGCGCTGAATTCGCTTATCTGACTGGCTCCTGGGTGTCTTCCCATGAACGGCTTACTTGCTTAGTGCTGCGCCCCGATGCTGAGCCGGAAATCGTGGCTCCGAGCACCGATATTGAGTCCCTTAAGTGCGTCGACGCCGAGCTTCGCGGGTGGAAAGACGGTGAGGATCCGTATGCGCTGGCCTTGGAAGGGCTTAGCCCGCACCATGTAGCGTTAGGTTCGACGCTAACGGCCGATCACGTGCTGCGCTTCCAAGCTCTGCTCGACGGAGCATCCTATGTCTTAGCCACGGACGCCCTCTCTGAGCTCTTTACTCGCAAAGATGCCGATGAGATTGATCAGCTCCGCACGGCGGCGCACGCAATCGATGCGGTCCACATCGAGGTGCCTCGTCTCCTGCAGCCAGGCCGCACAGAGGCAGAGGTAGCAGAGGACCTCCGTCAGCTCATACTGCGCGAACACAGCGCGGTTGACTTCATCATCGTCGGTTCCGGTGCCAACGGTGCGAACCCGCACTACGATTATGGTGACCGCGTGCTGTCTGCCGGCGATCCCGTTGTGGTGGACATTGGTGGCACGCTGCCTTCGGGGTACCATTCCGATTGCACGAGGACGTATGTCGTCGGTGGTGATGTCGCTGCAGCACCGGCCGATTTCGGTGAGGCTTATGCAGTGCTGGAGAAGGCGCAGGCGGCGGGACGTGCAGCGGCACGCCCCGGCGTAAGTGCACAAGAAATTGACCGTGTAACCCGCCAGATCATTGAGGAAGCCGGCTGGGGTGAGCATTTCACGCACCGCACGGGCCACGGCATTGGGCTGTCTACTCACGAGGAGCCTTTTATCATGGAAGGCAATGGGCTGGAGCTCACTGAGTCCATGGCGTTTTCCATCGAGCCAGGCATCTATGTTCCAGGTAAATGGGGAATGCGCCTAGAGGACATTGTGGTGACCACTGCGGAAGGCCACGAATCTCTCAACCAGGCACCCCGGGAGCTGCGCTAATGGGTGCTCTGTTGATTCTTGGCGGGCGCAGCGACATTGGCGGAGAGCTCGCTCGTCGGTTGTGCCATGACCGCCCGGTCGTCCTGGCAGCACGGGGCGAGCACGGCATGGAGGAGTTACACAAGGAGCTATCCGATGCAGGAGCCACCGCCGTCCATACCCTGTCCTTTGATGCCACTGAAGTTGAGAGTCATCGAGACGTCGTCGAGCGCGCGGCACAGCTAGCGGGCGAATCCATCACCACGGCCGTGGTTGCCTTCGGCATCTTGGGGGATCAAGAACGTGCCGAACACGACGAGGCCCATGCCTTCGACATCGCGCTGGTGGACTATGCGGCGCAGGTATCCATGCTCACCGTGTTGGCCGATGTCATGCGCTCTGGCCATATCGTCGCTTTCTCGTCGATTGCGGGGTGGCGGGCGCGCCGTGCCAACTATGTCTATGGCTCGACCAAAGCTGGGCTGGATGCTTTCTGCCAGGGCCTAGCGGACCGACTGCACGGCACGGACTTGGCACTCATAACCGCACGTCCTGGTTTTGTTATCGGCTCCATGACAACTGGTATGAAGCCGGCGCCGTTGTCGGTGACGCCAGACGTCGTCGCGGAAGCCGTCGCGCGGGCTATTGAATCCGGTTCAGGCTCGCGCACGCTATGGATTCCACGCGCGCTTCAGCTCTTGGCCTGGATTATGAAGCTCGTGCCGCGCCCCATCTGGCGACACATGCCGCGTTAATCCTGCAGATAGGGGGATTGCGCGTCGAAAATAAAGCCGCGTGGAGCAAGGACGCGCAGGACGACGTCCGCATCACCATCCGCAAGGTCATGGAGCACCAAGCCCCGCCACGGTGTCACCGTAATAGGTACATCTAGCTGTGCTATCAGCCCCGCGTACTCGCCCGGCAGAACGCCCTTGTGCAAACCTGCGCCCAAATCGACGCGGCCCTCAGCAGTGTGCTCAGTAAGCCAACCGATGGGCGCCTGTGCCGATGCTGCGGGACCACGATCCGAGTGGGCTCCTTCAGCTTCGGCGGAGGACGTAGCTTCGCTCGCAACGGCGTCGCTCGTGACCGCCGTAAGAACGGAATCGATGAGGGCGGGGAGGGCGTCGTCAAGCGCCAGCGCCTCATCGGACACACGACCATCCTGGATAAGGCGCACCGACGTGGTATTTGCCGGGTTCTGCAGCTGTAGGCCTAGCGACACTCCGTGCGCCACAATGTCACCGTGGCCGCCGTCGATGCCCACGACGGTGTGCACCAAGCGCGTGTAAACAGCCTCGTGCTCCGGCACCGCCGCAGCGAGCTCCTCAGCCACGCGCACAGCCAAGGTACGAGCATGCAGAGACAGCGGAGAGGCCACGACGTGCGGGGCGCTGTGGGGCAGTGACACACTGCTCATATCGGCTTCGTCGTCCACTCCACGCAGGGTAACCACGCTGTGCTCATCGAGGTAGACGTAACCATCAGCGTGTTCGCGCGCGGCCTGGCCCAGCGCCAGCCACTGCTCAGGTGTCACCACGCCGCCAGCGGGATAGAAGTGCAAGGTATGAGACATGATGACTCAGTCTAATTGCCCAGGGAGGGGTAACAGCGAACGGGCAGGTAAACCAAGTAGGGTAGGCGGCATGCCCTTTGTTCTGTTCATCGCGTACATCCTTCTGGAAACCCTCGCCTTCTGGGCCGTCGCGAATTGGATCGGCGTTCTGTGGGCCCTGCTTGCTTTAGGGCTTACCATGCTCTTCGGCATGACTATCGCCAGCTGGGAGGTGCGCCGCATGATGTCTGCCCGCATCCGCCAGACCGGGGACGGCATGTATGTCATGGAAGACCCCACGCCAGGTAAAACCGCAGGAAATGTGGGTTTGACCATGGTAGGCGGCATGCTGCTCTCTGCGCCGGGTTTTGTGTCCACGATATTGGGTGCGCTGCTGATCTTTGCACCGACGCGTTCTATTATCCGAACGCTCTTGGCCGCATCCATGTTTAAGAAGATTGAGAACCTCGGTGTGCGTGTGTATGAGGCCTCACCAATGGCCCAGCACCGCGATTCCTATGGTTCTTTTGGATCTATGGGACCATCGGGGACGACGGATCCGAACAACCTTAACCACGAGGTCATTGATGAAGACGAGCTGCGGGAGTGGACCCAGCACGTCAAGCCTGAGGACTTCGGGGACGGCAAGAAGTAGTGGTAGAGGTACTCGCGCGCCTAATACTGGCCGCTGTCTCCGGCGGTATCACGTTTCTTGCCGTCGAACCACGCGGCTGGTGGGCTGCTGGCATCATTGGCATTGCGCTGCTCGTGGCAGCGTTGTCGCCGTGGCGGAGTGATGTGTCGAAGCTTCAGCCGACGCTTGCGTGGGCTGCCCTCATCGCCGCGGTGCACAGTGCGGTGCTGTACCTGTTCACACTGCCGTGGATTGGTGAGCTCGTCGGCAGTATGCCCTACATTGCGCTGGCGATCTTTTTGTCCCTCTACAGCATTCTGTTGGGCATCGGTGGGGCGGCCCTGTTGCGGTGGCGCCATGGCTTCGCGCTCTTTCCCTTCTTCTACGTCGCGGTGGAGTTGTTACGGTCCTCGGTGCCTTTCGGTGGGTTCTCGTGGGTGCGTCTGGCTTGGGGGCAGATTGAAGGTCCCCTGGCATACCTCGCGCCATGGGGCGGACCTGCGCTGATCTCCTTTGCCGTGGTGTGTGTCGCGGCGGGCCTGGTCGGTCTAGCCCGCGCACCGAAACTTGCCTGCGCGCTCATGGCGCTGCCGTTGCTCGCGGGTCTTCTCGCAGGCTTCGGCATCAATCGTCCCGGTAACACGACGGGCTCGGTAACGGCTGCGGCAGTCCAGGGCAACGTTCCACGCCTCGGCTTGGATTTTGCTGCCCAACGCCGCGCGGTGCTGGACAACCATGTCCGGGTTACCGAACAGGCTGCCCAGGATGGCGCGCACCCCGACATCGTCATCTGGCCAGAAAACGCCTCCGATATCAATCCCTTCACCAACCAAGACGCGCGGGCGCTTATCGACGCCTCCGCTCACGACATCGATGCCCCTATCCTCGTCGGTACCTTGACCACTGATGAGGTGGGAGCACGCAATACGATGCAGGTTTTCAATCCCGATGGCACGGTAGGAGAGCACCACCACAAGAAGTATTTGCAGCCTTTCGGTGAAACAATGCCGATGCGGGACTTCTTTGCCAAGATCACCGATCTGGTGGACCTTGCCGGGGATATGAAACCAGGAGATGGCCCAGGCGTGGTCACCATGGCTGGCACGACTGTGGGCGTTGCTACCTGCTACGAGGTGAGCTTTGATCAAGCCTTCCGCACAGCGATTAACAACGGGGCGCAGATACTTACCACGCCCACGAATAACGCGACGTTTAGTGACTCGGACATGACTTACCAACAGCTCGCTATGAGCAGGCTTCGGGCATTGGAGACTGACCGTGCGGTCATCGTCGCCGCCACCTCGGGGGTCTCCGCCATTGTGCATCCGGATGGCAGTGTCAGCCAGGCGAGCGGAATCTTTGAACCGGCTTATCTTGAGGAAGAGCTTCCCTTAAGAGAAGGCCGGACTTTTGCGGTGCGTTATGGTTCGATCCTGCAATGGCTCATGGTTATCATTGGAACGGTCTGCGCGCTGCTGGCGGTCTATTCCACCCGCGTGTCACGCGGCAGCGCGCCTAGAAAAGAAGTCTTAAGGAGCAAAGAACTAGTGAGCTCGACCCGCGAATCCACCCTGGTCATTATCCCTACCTACAACGAGATTGAGAACCTGCCACTTATCACCGGCCGCGTGCGCGAGGCCACCCCGGAGGTTCACATTCTCATCGTGGACGATAACTCCCCGGACGGCACCGGTGAAGCAGCCGACAAGCTGGCTGCAGAGGACGCTAACCTGCACGTCCTGCACCGCGAAGGCAAGGGCGGCCTCTTGGGTGCCTACATTGCTGGCTTCGAGTGGGGCTTGGAAAAAGACTACCAGGTGCTGTGCGAAATGGACGCGGACGGCTCTCACGCCCCGGAGCAGCTGCACCTGCTGCTCGAAGAGATCGACAAGGGCGCAGATCTCGTTATCGGCTCGCGCTATGTTCCGGGTGGTGAAACCGTGAACTGGCCGGCCAACCGCGAGCTGCTCTCACGCCTAGGCAATAGGTACATTTCTGTCGCCCTTGGCGCAGGTATTAACGATATGACCGCCGGTTACCGTGCGTTCCGCCGTGAACTGCTTGAGCATCTCGACTTCGACAGCTTGTCCAAGGCTGGCTACATCTTCCAGGTGGACGTGGCCTTCCGCGCAATCAAGGATGGCTTTGATGTTCGCGAGGTCCCGATTACCTTTACCGAGCGTGAGCTGGGCGAGTCCAAGCTGGACGGCTCATTTGTTAAGGATTCTCTCCTCGAGGTCACCAAGTGGGGAATCGCGCACCGCTCGGAACAGGTCAGCGATTTCAGCGGTGAAGTATCCAAGCTTGCCAGCCGCACCGTGGACGATCTAGAGCTCGGTGCCAAGGCTACCAAGGCAAAGAACGCAATCAGCGATTTCGTAAACGATGTAACCCACTTGGTTTCCAACACGTTGAAGCGCTAAACACCGGTTTGCCTCCCGCCCTTAATGCCCGTAAGCAGAAAATTGCTTGCGGGCTTTTGTGGTAATGACCAGGTGCAGTGCTAATGTCGTAAGTAGCACTTTTCACCGTGCAACGTGATTCACTTCACGTCATTCTCACACTAAGGATCGTTCGGCACGTACCTGCCGATGGAGGAGACACTGCAATGGCAACCGTATCGTTCAAAGACGCTACTCTGACCTATCCTGGCGCCTCAGAGCCCACCGTAAAGAAGTTCAATTTGGACATTGCCGATGGCGAATTTCTCGTTCTCGTCGGCCCGTCCGGATGTGGTAAATCCACCACGCTGCGCATGTTGGCAGGTCTGGAAAACGTCACAGATGGCGCCATCTACATCGGCGACAAGGACGTGACCAATGTTGCCCCGCGTGATCGTGACATTGCCATGGTTTTCCAGAACTACGCGCTCTATCCCCACATGACCGTGCGCGAGAACATGGGTTTCGCCCTCAAGATTGCTGGCAAGTCGCAGGACGAAATTAACCAGCGAGTCGATGAGGCAGCAGCAACCCTCGGCCTTACGGAGTATCTCGAGCGCAAGCCGAAGGCACTGTCGGGTGGTCAGCGCCAGCGCGTGGCCATGGGCCGTGCCATCGTTCGTAACCCGCAGGTCTTCCTCATGGATGAGCCCCTGTCGAACCTCGATGCCAAGCTCCGCGTCCAGACTCGTACCCAGATCGCCGCGCTACAGCGCAAGCTGGGAGTCACGACCGTCTACGTCACCCATGACCAGACTGAGGCCTTGACCATGGGCGACCGCATCGCGGTGCTTAAGGACGGTTACCTCCAGCAAGTTGGTGCCCCGCGCGAGCTCTATGACCGCCCGGCCAATGTCTTTGTCGCCGGCTTTATTGGCTCCCCAGCCATGAACCTCGGTACCTTCACGGTGAAGGATGGGGTGGCAACCTCTGGCCAGGCGCGTATCGCGCTCTCTGAAGAAACCCTCGCCGCAATGACTCCGGAGGACAACAACCGGATTACCATCGGTTTCCGCCCAGAAGCCTTGGAGATCATCCCCGAAGGCGAGTCCACCGAGCACTCCATCCCGATTACCTTGGACTTCGTGGAGGAGCTTGGTTCCGATTCCTTCCTCTACGGCAAGCTCGTTGGCGATGGTGACCTTGGCTCCTCGGCCGAGGACGTTCCGGAGTCTGGTCAGATCGTCGTGCGCGCAGCTCCGAACACCGCGCCCGCTCCCGGCAGTGTGTTCCATGCCCGCATTGCTGAGGGCGGCCAACACAACTTCTCGGCATCGACCGGCGTCCGTCTGCCCTAAGACGTCTGCGAAAGAGGTGACCTGTCATGAAGGAGTCCATGAGCATCACCTCCTCGACGTATGCGTCAGCATTGCTGACGCTTCCCTGGGATACCCCTTTGGAGCACTGGCCCGATGAACTCATCGCCGCGCTGCCTAGGGGTATTTCTAGGCACATCGTTCGCTTTGTGGGTGTCGAGCGAGGCATCGTCGCGGTGAAGGAGATTGGTGTGCGCACTGCTCATCATGAGTACAAGATGCTTCGCGAACTCCAGCGCTTAGGGGCGCCTAGCGTCCGTCCGGTTGCGGTAATTACTGGCCGCCATCCTGCGGATGAGGACTATGGCGAGCTCACTGCTGCTTTGGTCACCGAGCACCTGGAATTCTCTCTGCCGTACCGTGAAATCTTTTCCCGACAACTGACAACCGTGGAGGCTGAGAAGCTCATCCGCGCCTTGTCCGTGTTGCTCGTGCGCATGCATCTGCTCAGCTTTTACTGGGGCGATGTGTCCCTGTCCAACACGCTTTTCCGGCGTGATGCCGAGACCTACTCGGCTTACCTCGTTGACGCTGAAACAGGGGAATTTCAGCCAAATCTGTCCGAGTCACGCAGGCTTTACGACCTCGACATTGCCCGCGTAAACATCATCGGCGAACTCATGGACCTACAAGCGGGTGACTGTTTAGACGCGGACATCGATGCTATCGCGCTCGGCAGCCTCGTCGAGTCCTCGTATCTCGAGCTCTGGGAGGAACTCACCGCGGAAGAATCTGTGGACGCGAACGAGTACTGGAAAGTCTCCGAGCGCATTGATCGCCTCAATCAGCTGGGGTTCGAAGTGGGCGAACTCAAGGTCACCAAGGACGATTCCAAGCACACCGTCCGTATCCGGCCCGTTGTGGTGGACCCAGGGCATTACCGCGCGCAGCTCCTCAGTCTCACAGGGTTGAGTGTGGAGGAACACCAGGCCCAGCGTCTCCTCAGCTCCATTCAGGCCTACCAAGCAGTAGAATGCAGTCCCCATGTCGGCCTTACCCAAGCCGCACACCGCTGGATGACTCATGAATACGAACCCACCATTGCCGCCATTCCGGATGACATGCTGGGCAAGCTTGAACCAGCCCAGGTGTTTCACGAGATTACGGATCACCGCTGGTTTCTTTCTCAAGATAGGGGAGAAGCCGTTTCTCTCCCAGAGGCTACCGAGTCGTATCTCGCTACCGTACTGCCATCTCGCCGCGATGAGGCACGGCTTTTACGAACGGTTTCACGCAGTTCCGACGCAGAGCTTTAGTCACAAGATCGGCGATTTGTTATAACCGCCCGCGCGCCCTAGTTAACGCTGTGAACCAACAGATCTACAAACTTCTGAGGCGCACTTCCTTGTTCTAGAACCCATATTTGAGTCCGTATGCCCCCATAAATGGGGCATTTACGGGCACTTGGCTATGCATATGGTCACAATCGGACGTATTCGTGCAATTTATTTTTGTTTATGTGGATTATCTCACTAAAGTAGGAGTCAGGCTAACTAGTTCATAACCGGATATATCCCGTTAGTTTCACAACTAGTAGGCGCCGGGCGCCTCTTCTTTACTGAGGACAATGGCCCGGAGATAACCACATACGCAGGGGTCAGCGATTACTGCACGCCCCTTTAACCCGCGTTTCATCAAGAAAGATGAGGAAACAATGAAGCGTCTCACTCGCATCGCGTCGGTCACCATGGCCTCCATGCTTGCCGCCGCCAGCCTCGTAGCTTGCTCCTCCAGTTCTGCAGACGACGAAGGCGATGTCTACTTCCTGAACTTCAAGCCTGAGCAGGATGCCGCATACCAAGAGATTGCTAAGGCCTATACCGAGGAAACCGGCGTGAAGGTCAAGGTCGTTACCGCCGCCTCCGGCTCCTATGAGCAGACGCTCAAGGCTGAGATTGGTAAGGACGAAGCCCCGACGCTCTTCCAAGTAAACGGCCCGGCAGGATTCATCACCTGGCAGGACTACATGGCTGACATGTCCGATACTGAGGTGGCAAAGCAGCTCACCGAGGATATTCCGCCACTCACCACCGAGGACGGCGAAGTACGCGGTGTTCCGTTTGCTGTAGAGGGATTCGGAATCATCTACAACGACGAGATCTTCGACAAGTACATCGCAACCTCTGGCGCAAAGATCAAGTCCACCGATGAAATCACCAGCTACAAGAAGCTCGAGGAAGTTGCCAAGGATATGCAGTCCAAGAAGGACGAGCTCGGCATTGACGGCGCCTTCGCTTCCACCTCCTTGACCTCTGGTGAAGACTGGCGCTGGCAGACTCACCTGGCTAACGCCCCAATTTGGCAGGAGTACCAGGACAAGAACGTCGAAGACACCAACGAAATTGATTTCTCCTACAACAAGGAGTTCAAGAACCTCTTCGACCTCTACCTGGACAATTCCACCGTGGAAAAGACTCTCGCTCCGTCCAAGACGGTGACCGACTCCATGGCTGAGTTTGCCCAAGGCAAGGCCGCCATGGTCCAGAACGGTAACTGGGCATGGTCCCAGATTTCTGAGACCTCTGGCAACGTGGTGAAGGAAGACAAGATTAAGTTCCTCCCGATGTACATGGGCCTTCCGGATGAGGAGAAGTTTGGCCTCAACGTTGGTACCGAGAACTACCTCGGCATCAACTCCGAGGCATCTGAAGCAGACCAGCAGGCCACGAAGGACTTCGTCGACTGGCTGTTTACTTCTGATGCAGGCAAGGAGCACGTGGTCAACGACCTAGGCTTCATCGCGCCATTCGAGTCCTACACCGAGGAAGACACTCCAAGCGATCCGCTGGCAAAGCAGGTGGCAGAGGCCATCGCAAACAAGGATCTCACCACGTATCCATGGAACTTCCAGTACTTCCCGTCCCAGCAGTTCAAGGATGACTTTGGCCAGGCTCTCTCGCAGTACGCCTCCGGCACCTTGAAGTGGGAGGATGTTGTTGCTCAGTTTAAGGACAATTGGGCCGCTGAAAAGGAAACCAACTGGGGTTAATTGATAACTCCTAGGGGCTACGGCCCCAGCCCGCTCCCTCTGTGGGGGCGTGTGCTACCCCTCTCAAGAGCAGTCAACGCAGGGGGAGGGGAAGCAGACGCTCTCACACACCGCGTGTGCGAGCCGCGCACGATTCACTCACACAGTTTTACTGAATTGAAGGTCTCACCACCATGCAAGCAACGCTGAAGAAGTACTTCCCAGTCTTTGTCTTGCCCACCTTGCTGGCATTCATGATTGCCTTCTTGGTCCCATTCATCGTGGGTTTCTTCCTGTCATTCACGAAGTTCACCACAATCACCAACGCCAAGTGGGTGGGCATTGACAACTACGTCAAAGCTTTCTCCGAACGCGAAGGTTTTATCTCAGCCTTCGGTTTCACCGTCCTCGTGGTCATCGTCTCGGTGATCACCGTTAATGTCTTCGCCTTCCTCTTGGCGTGGATGCTGACCCGCAAACTGCGAGGTACCAACTTCTTCCGCACAGTGTTCTTTATGCCTAATCTCATCGGTGGCATCGTGCTGGGTTACACCTGGCAGACGATGATCAATGCGGTCCTCGCCAACTATGCCACCACGATTTCGGCCGACTGGAAGTTCGGCTACGCCGGCCTCATCATGCTGCTCAACTGGCAGCTCATTGGCTACATGATGATTATCTACATCGCCGGCTTGCAGAACGTTCCACCAGAACTCATCGAAGCCGCTGAGCTTGATGGCGTTAACAAGTGGGAAATGCTCCGCCACGTGACCATCCCGATGGTCATGCCATCGATCACCATTTGTCTCTTCCTCACTCTGTCGAATTCCTTCAAACTCTTCGACCAGAACCTAGCACTGACCAACGGTGCGCCTGGCGGACAGACGGAAATGGTGGCGCTCAACATCGTCAACACGCTGTTCAACCGAATGAACGTCGAAGGCGTGGGACAGGCCAAGGCCGTCATCTTCGTCGTCGTTGTGGTCGTCATCGCGTACTTCCAGCTGCGCGCGACCCGCTCCAAGGAAATCGAGGCTTAAGTCATGACTACCAGCACTTCAGCGCAAGCCGTTCCGGCCACCAAGAAGAAGGAGCACAAACTACCTTCAGACAATGAAACCCGCATGTCGGGTGCTGCCAAGTTCGTGATCTACGCCATCCTGGTGTTCTTCACCTTCGTGTTCCTTGGCCCGATCCTCTTCATCTTTATCAACTCTTTCAAGTCGAAGTTCGCGATTTCCTCGGACCCGTTCTCCTTGCCGGTTGGCGAAACCTGGGTAGGATTTGAGAACTTCATGGTGGGACTCACCAAGCAGGGCTTCCTTGAGGCCACGCTGTGGTCCTTCGTCATCACGATTCTCTCCGTTATCGTCATCGTGTTCTTCTCCGCCATGACGGCCTATTACATCACGCGCGTCAAGACCTGGTGGACTAATTTGCTGTACTACCTGTTCGTCGTATCCATGATTATCCCGTTCCAGATGGTCATGTTCCCGACGGTCAAGATTGCTGACATGCTCCACCTCAATAACCCACTAGGAATTGTGGTCCTGTACTTGGGCTTCGGTTCTGGACTCTCGGTGTTCATGTTTGCAGGCTTTGTAAAATCGATTCCTATCGATGTTGAGGAAGCCGCCATGATTGATGGCTGTGGCCCGATTCAGAACTACTTCCGCGTGGTGTGGCCTATGCTCAAGCCCACTGCCGTAACGGTTGCCATTCTTAACGCCATGTGGGTATGGAACGACTACCTGCTACCGTACTTGGTCATTGGTTTGTCGACCCGCTACAAGACCATCCCGGTGGTTATCCAGTCCTTCGTCGGTTCCAACGGTAACCGCGATATGGGTGCCATGATGGCCATGCTCGTGCTCGCCATCATTCCGATTGTCATCTTCTATTTCTCGACGCAGAAGCACATTATCGAAGGCGTGGCCGCGGGCGCGGTCAAGGGCTAAGCAATCTCGGCCTCGAACCACCATCGTGTCAACAAGCCTCCCGTAACCAGTCGGGAGGCTTGTTCTCTGTTGTCAGCTCACATCCGATAGGTTAGGAAACCATGAACCGCTTCCTAGGGCCCGAATCGAAGTTCTATGCCGTTCTGAGCCTGTTCGCTGACCTTGTCATCGTCAACGTGCTTGTCGTCATCACATGTTTTCCAGTGGTAACCGGAGGGATGTCGCTGCGTACGGCTCACGAGGTCACCGGTCACATGGTTCGGGAGGAGGGCTCGCGACGTGGTTCCGCATTCATCCGGAACTTGCTCACCCGTCCATGGACCAATACCGCCTGGTGGCTCATCTGTCTCGCAGCAGTAGGGCTAACTGCATATGAGTTCGCCATCATTGCAAGGGCCGACCTAGGGCACATGGGTATCGTTTTACGTGCCGCACTTATCTCCGGACTCATCGTACTGAGCTGCATCAGTGTGTGGTTCTTCCATCTCGATGCGCCGAACATTGGGTTTCGGCGTCGGTGTGCAGCAGCCATAACCAACGCAGTAGCGCACTTACCTCGAACACTCCTGGCCATTGCGCCAGGTGTGCTCTTGGTTCTCTTTCCGTTCTTTTTCCCGGAACAATGGGGGAGTTACGTATTCTTCCTCGCCGTGCTCGGCCCGGCCCTCGCCATTTACCTAGCTGAGCTTGCGCTGCAGTGGCCAGAGCTCTCGACGCAGGCAGCACGTGACTGATAAAACGACAATAGGGTAGAGGCACCCACATGGGCCTCTACCCTTCGTCATCACCACACGAAGCTCGGTGTGGTGTTAGGACTCATTTTCTTCCTGTTCCTTCTGCTCCTTAAGCAAGCGAGCAGCTGCGCGACGGCGGGAACGGAGGTTGTCGATGCGCTCCGTCAACAATTCATCAAGTTCCTCGATAGAGCGACGCTCACGCAGCATGTCCCAGTGGGTACGCGGCGGCTTGATTGGCTTGGATTCCACGCCTTCGCCCTCCACGAGGGTGCCAAGCTTGCCATTCTTGCACATCCACTCCTCAGGAATTTCCGCATCGTCCGCGAATGGCACCTCGTAAATCTCGCCGTCCTCGGTGCGGTATTTCACCATTTGGCGGGGTGCCAAATCGTGGTCACGGTCGGTTTCGTAGCTCACTGCGCCCATGCGGCTGCCACGGAGCACGCGATCTGCCATGCAACATCATCCTTTTCAAGTAGTGAGGGAGGGTAAGGATCGACCTTTATCACCTAAAGTTCCTCTAGTATAACGAACGGCCCCAAGCCTTTGTTCCCACCCTCAGCTTTATGGGCTAAGGTGTGTGGAGTGATTGGTACACAGGATCGGCAGCCAGGCTCGCCACGTCGAAAAGGCGCCACCACCTGCCAATGGTGCGGCAAAGACATCCCGCAGGGCGGGCGCGGTCGACCACGCAAGTTCTGCTCTGCCTCATGTAAGCAGCGTGCATATGAGCAGCGCCAGAACGTAGCGGGAACTACCATCCCTGCCAATGCCGTTATCCTCACCCCAGAAAAGGCAGATCAGCTTCGAGATAGCCTCTTTGAGTTGCGTTGCTGCGCAGAGGATGTGGCAACGGCGGCGTCAGAAAGCGCCAGCGCCGAAGAGATGGAGGAGCTGTGTACGGAGCTGGTCACGTTAGCACGCAAGCTGGAGGAATTGAGATAGAACATGAAATCTGTATTTGGTAACCGCAAGCTGGTCATCAGCATCTTCGTGATTCTGATTCTCGCCTCGACCGCATTAGCTCTCGGACCGCTCGTGTTCTCCCTGGTTATGGGCCGCGGTGTCAAGACTGAGCCGATCAATCTAGACCGAATTAAGGCAGCGTCGACTGAGCTTGACGGCGAATGGCACGTGGTCAAAGGCTCACCATATAACTTCACATCAGCGGGCTTTACTATCGACGAAATCCTTCCTGCAGACAAGCGCACTACCTCTGGCTCAACCAAAGAAGTTACTGGTCAGGCCACCATTTCAGGCTCGGTTGTAGAGGAAGCCACCATCACCGTAGATATGACCTCGCTTACCACCGATAAGAAGGTGCGCGATCAGAACATGAAGACCAAACTCTTTGAGGTCACAAGGTTCCCAGAGTCAACGTTTACGCTGACCGAACCGGCCGATCTATCCAGCGTTCCTGATGATGCCTCACCAGCCACCATTCCGCTCACCGGTGATCTCACCATCCATGGCGAAACCCAGAAGGTCACGGCAGATTTCCAGGTCGTGCGCGATGGTGACACCATCATCCTCGGCGGCGATATCCCGATAAACCGCTTGGACTTCGGCATTGAGACCCCTGAGATGATCGCCGCCAAAATCTCTGAGGTGGGCGACGTCAACGTCCGCGTGACTCTTCAGAAATAACCTGCTTTAGGGCATATCAATTATGAAGTCTCAGTATCTCATCACTGTGTTGTGGATTCGCCTCGCGGTACTCACGGGTTTCGGAATCTTTATCTGGTTCACCGGAACCAAGTTGATGGTGGCAATCTCGGCGCTTTTGGTGGCTTTGACGGCCGTTCAACTCGTCATTGCTTACCGCCAGCGTTAAAACCGCGAGTTTTCTCCTTACATCCACATACCCCACTTAAAGTCACTTGACGTTATTATGAAATGTCTTGGCCGGAGACAACACGAGGGAGGTTCAAGCCTGGAGTGAGTGTTCACACACCAGCAGACCCAACCAAGGGAATGAAGGGACGATCATCATAACCCTCAGCCCCTAAGGTTCATTTTCACCCTGCAACGCGCTAGCCGCTCATCGGCACAGTTTCGAAACGTCCATATCCGTGTGGGGATGAATGGGCATCACTCCAAATCCAAGCGCGAAGGATGTCAGCAGAACGCCGGCAATACTTAAAGCCACCAGCAGAGCCTTTAATCCCGTTGTCCGATAATGTACATTATGTCAGATTATAAGGATGGCCCACGCCCCTGCCATAGTGAGCTCCCGCAAGGTTCTCCATACCCCCAGACCTCGATCCCGAAACTCCATGCTCGCCTATCCCGCGACTACTTGATCCCCCTTTTGGCGACCAGCGTGTTGCGGGTTTCAGGTCTGGGGCTTTGCCAACGTTGGCCTAGGGCGAAGTGATTCGCGTGGCGCCGATAAGCGCCCAGATCTTGTCCAGCACCAACCACAGTATTAAGGCCTCCCTAACTCTACAAAGTCCGGCTCAGAATTGCTTCTGAAGTAAGACTTTCGCGAGTTAAGGAGGCTCTTGCCTTCTCTTAACTAGCTCACTGCCTGTGCAGCACGTGCTTCGGCCGCAGGTTCTTCGTCGAGGGGTTTGCGCCTCACGATGGCCGCAAAGATTGCGCCGGTGACATTGGCCCACACGGCAGCCACCACTCCAGGAAGTGCTGCCTCCGGAGTAAAGAACTGCAACGCTAGTGCTGAGGCCAAGCCAGAGTTCTGCGTGGCGACTTCAATAGCAGTTGTGCGCGCTGCGGACTCGCGCTCGCGGGCAAGCTTGGCCAAGTAGTAGCCGAAGACGAATCCGATGAGGTTCTGAATCGCTACGCCCACAAAGACGACAAGGCCTACTGTTACCAGTTTCTCCTGCGACTTCGACACCACGGCCATCACCACAGCGCCAATGCCGGCAATCGCCACCCACGGCAGTAAAGGGAGAACCTTGTCCACAGCCTTGCTAGCCAACACGCGCAGGAGCAAACCCAAGCCCACCGGAATAAGGACGGTCTGCACGAGCGACCACATCATGCCCTTGCCATCCACATCCGCGGTCTGGCCCGCCAACCACAACATGAGCAGCGGCGTCATGATTGGTGAGACCAACGTGGACACCGAGGTCATAGCCACGGACAACGCCACATCGCCTTTGGCTAAGAAGGCCATGACATTGGAAGCTGTGCCACCGGGGACGGAGCCCAGGAGGATGAGGCCGACGGTGGCGGCGTCGGAAAGCCCCAGCACCTGTGCCACCAGCAGCGCGCTCGTGGGCATGATGGCGAACTGACAGAGCACACCCAAAAAGATAGGCATGGGACGTTTCGCCACCAGCGCTAAGTCCGGGATGGTCAGCGTCAAGCCCATGGAGAACATAATGACCATGAGCAGTTGCTTGGTGTACTGGCCAACCGGCTCAAAAGTACTGGGGCTCACAAATGCCACGGCAGCGCAGGCAATGATGACGAGGGGGAAGGCATAGACGGCGATCTTCTCGCCGCGCTCCCCTTCCGTACGTGGGCTGGTCATAGCGCGTCCTTTCCATCAAGAATCTCATTCAGTGGACTAAGTATCTCATATCACAGACGACACGTACCCCATTTGGCTCATATTTACTGTCAACCGATAGATTAGAGGTATGTCAAAGCTCTTCAGCCCCGATACCTCTCGCCTCTCACGTCCTGAGGGAACTACCAGCCAAGCTGACGCCGTCCCTGCCCGCTACAGCCACGGCTCCCCTGCCGAGCTCGTCGCGGACATGGAAGCCATCGTCGGTAAAGAAAACGTACACGGCCGCTTAAGCGACCTCGTGCGTTTCTCCTCGGATGCCGGTCCCTACCGTTCTATCCCCAACATCGTGGTCTCCCCGCGCAACGCCGCTGACCTTTCGGCGCTCATGACTTACTGCGACGCGAATAACCGCCATATGACATTTCGTGCCGCCGGCACGTCCCTCAATGGGCAGGCAATGAGCGATGACATCTTGGTCGACGTCAAGACGCACTTCTCCGGCATGGAGGTGCGCGAAGGAGGCACCAAACTATGGTCACGTCCCGGCGTCATTTTGGGCGATGCCCAAGCGGTGCTCTCCCGCCATGGCTTCATGCTGGGCCCGGACCCGGGGTCCACCTCCGTATGCACCATCGGTGGTGTGTTGGCCGATAACTCCGGAGGAATGCGCTGTTCACTAGAGCGCGATAGCTACCACAGCATCGAAGAACTCGTCTTCGTTCTCCCGTCGGGCACCATCGTTGACACCGCTCGCGGTGATGAGGCCTTCCGAAAGCAGGAGCCGAAGCTCCATGCAGACTTGCTCGCCTTCCGCGATAAGTTGCGCGCCAATACCGAGATGGTGGTGTTCCTGCGCACCAAGTTCTCCATCCGCAACACCAACGGCTTGCGCATCGATGCCTTCCTCGATGAGGACGAGCCGGTACACATCCTCAAGCGCCTCCTCATTGGTTCCGAAGGTATCTTCGGTGCCATTACCGAGTCCGTTATGCGCACGGTGAAGCTACCTCGCGTCAAGGCCACCACCTGGGTCGAGCTGCCCAACTTGCGTGATGCCGCCAACTTCGTGCACCCCATTATGGAAACCGGTGCTGAGGCCTGCGAGTTGCTCGTTGCCCCCGTTATGCGCCGCTCGGCTGAGCACTATTCCCACGCGCCGGAGTCGTGGCGAACCCTCGACGATGACGCAGCGGCCCTCCTCGTAGAAGTCGGCGGTGGAGACGAGGAAGAGCTGAACCAGGCCATGGAGCGACTGCGCGCTGTGCTTGCCGACGCCCCACTGCTCCGCCCCCTCGAATTCCTCACCACCCCAGAGGGCATGCGCGGGGCCTGGGAGCTGCGCAATGGCCTGTATGGTCTGCTCGGCGCTGACCGCCCCAACGGCACGGCCTACATCACCGAGGATGTTTGCTTCCCACCGGCACAGGTAGGCGAAGCCGCAGCTGATCTGATGGATCTGCAGGCCAAGTATGGTTACCCGGAGTCCGTCATGGGACATGCAGCCTTCGGCAACTTGCACTTCTTCTTTACCCCGCGCTTCGACCGCGAGGAAGAACGTGAATCCTATGCCAACTTCCTCGACGAGTTGGCGGAGCTGGTCATCGATAAGTATCAGGGCTCAATGAAGGCAGAGCACGGCACCGGTGTGAATATGGCGCCCTTCCTCGAGCACGAATGGGGCACGGAGGCCTTTGAGCTTTTCTGGGAGGTCAAGAACATGATTGACCCGAAAGGCATCCTTGCTCCTGATGTGAAACTTACCCGCGATGAGACCATTCACCTACGCAACTTCAAGTCCTTCCCCAAGGTGGAAGAGGAGATTAACCCGTGCGTGGAATGCGGTTTCTGCGAGCCAGTCTGCCCGTCGCGTCACGCAACGGTTACCCCGCGACAGCGCATTGTGCTGCGCCGCGAAATGGCCCGACAAGAGGAAGGCTCGGAGGTTCTTGCCCAGCTGCAGAAGGAATATCAGTACGACGCGGTGGATATGTGTGCTGCCGACGGAACGTGCTCCATCCCCTGCCCCATCAGCATTGATACCGGTGCCGTGATGAAGAAGCTGCGTAACCAGCAAGCTACCCCAGCCCGTGAGAAGGTCGCGCTGACCACAGCGCAGCGCTGGGATGTGGTGGAAAAGCTTGCCCGCGCCGGCATTATTTCCGCCAACAAGATTCCACACGAGCCACTGGAGCTGGGCGCGAACATGGCCCGTACCGTCGTGGCGCCTGACCTTCTGCCGACTGTTCCAGGCCCGTTGCCGAAAGGTGCCTCCCGACTTCCAGAGACCCCACGTGAGGGCGCTCAGGCGCTCTACTTCCCTGCCTGCATTAACCGCATCTTCGGCCGCCCGGCAGGAGCCGCGCAGGACTCGGTCGAGCTGCCACGCGCAGTCGTCGAGCTCGGCCGTCGTGCCGGCCAACCAGTATGGATTCCGGACGATGTAGCCGGCGATTGCTGCGGTACGCCTTGGTCCTCTAAGGGCTACCAAGAAGGTTTTGAATACCAAGCGCAAAAGATTGTGCGTGACCTGTGGCACTGGTCTGAGCATGGCCGCTTGCCCATCGTGGTCGATGCCGCCAGCTGTACCCACGGCCTGCTGGATTCGGTACCGGACGCGTTGTCCGCGGCTGACCGCGAACTCTGGGAGGACCTGCGCATCCTTGACCTCGTGGAGTGGCTGCGCGATGAGATTGCACCGCACCTGCCGATTGTCAAGAACATGGGAAGCATTGCCGTTCACCCCACGTGCTCAACGGATCACATGGGCATCAGCCAAGACCTTGTCGACTTGGCCAACCTCTGCGGTGACGCCAAGGTTCCCGAAGGTGCGATGTGCTGCGGCTCCGCTGGTGACCGCGTCATGCTTCACCCGGAGCTCGTCGAGTCCGCCACCCGCGAGGAACGTGCCTCGCTCGACGCTGAGCATTTCGATGCGTACGTCTCCGATAACCGCACCTGCGAGATGGGGCTAGAGATGATCGCGGGTAAGACCTACGACTCTATCGCTGTCCTGCTCGAACGCGCATCTCGTCCGGTCGTGACCCCATAGCAACGCGCCGGTGGCGGTACCCACTGTGGGAGCCCCGCCACCGGCGCGCTAAATGTGGTCGACCCGGTTTAGAGGTAGTCGTAGTTGATTTCGGTGTCAGGGGCGAAGAACACGCAGCCGCCTTTCATCGGGCGCAGGTAGATAGTGTCGCCCTGGTGCACGTCAACACCGCGCGGCACCTTCACCGTGATCCGGTCACCACGGACCGCGATGACGTCGTCGGCCGATTCCTCGCGGCTACCGTAGACGTACAGTTCGGAGCCTAGGTGCTCGACGATATCGACCCGTATCGGTAGCCCATACTGCTCGCCGGGCTGGTTTACGCCGACAATCTCCCAGTTCTCTGGGCGCACACCAACGATGACGCGGTTCGATGACACCTTCGCGGCTTGCTCCTGCGGCATGTAATAGTCCAGAGCATGGTCCTTGCCGCCAACGACGCGTCCGTCAACGAACGGAACGTTCTCAATGAGCGTCATCGCCGGCGAACCAATGAACGTCGCCACAAAGGAGTTGCCGGGGTTCTCATACAAGGTGTTTGGCGCATCGACCTGTTGGATGATGCCGTTTTTGAGGACGCAGACGCGATCCCCCATGGTCATTGCCTCAGTCTGGTCGTGGGTGACGTAGACCGTGGTGGTGTTGAGCTCGCGCTGCAGCTGCAGGATTTGCGCACGTGTGGAAACACGCAGCTTTGCATCCAAGTTGGATAGCGGCTCATCCATAAGGAAGACTTTGGGCTGGCGCACGATAGCACGCCCCATGGCCACACGCTGACGCTGGCCACCCGACATCGCGGAAGGTTTGCGATCAATAAGGTCTTCCAGTTCGAGCATCTTCGCGGCAAAGTTCACGCGTTCTTCGATGGTTGCCTTATCCACTTTGGCGTTTTGCAATGCAAACGCCATGTTCTGGCGCGCTGTCATGTTGGGGTACAGCGCGTAAGACTGGAACACCATGGCTACATCGCGGTCCCGCGAACGGGTCTCAGTAACGTCAGCCCCATCGATGAAGATTTGACCTTCGTCGATCGGCTCAAGCCCAGCGAGCATACGCAATGTCGTCGACTTGCCGCAGCCTGAAGGTCCGACGAGTACCAGGAACTCGCCGTCCTTGATGTCGAGGTTTATGCGGCTGACCGCCGGGGGCTTCTTCGGATCGTAGATCCTGGAAGCTTGGCGGAATTCAACAGTAGCCATGATGTCCTTTCAAACGATCCGAAGTGTTACTTGAGCTTCGGGGTGATGTCGCGGTCGATGACGCTCTGGGTCTCCTTCTGCAGGTCACCGAATGCGGACTCCACGTCCTCATTGCCCACAGTGATGCGGTCCAGAACGCCACCGATGCGCTGTCCGCCGCCCGGCACGAAGACGCGAGCGTAGTCCTGCGGCTTGGTGTTCTCGTTGAGCTGCTCGATAGCGGTCTGGGCGTTCGGGTTCTCCTTCAAGAACTTCTTCTCTTCCGGATCATCCAGGGCGTCCTTGCGCACTGGCATGTAGCCCGTCTTCTGAGAGAACTTGATGGTGTTCTCGGTGTTGGTCAGGAAGTCAATGAACTTAACCGCGTTGGCTTTACGCTCGTCAGAAATCCCAGCCGGCACGGCCAAACCAGCACCACCGGTTGCTGCCGAAGGACCAGGACCGGGCAGGTAGGTGGTGATGAACGGAATCGTCGCCGTCTCCTTCAGACCACCCAGGGAACCGGTGGACTCCAGCAGACCGGAAGCCTTGCCAGAGCCGAATGCAACGGTCGGGTCGGTGGAGATTTCGATGTGGCCTTCCTTGACCTGGTCCTGCAGGAACTTACCTGCCTCGATGGACTCCTTCGAGGTAAAGTTCGGTTCCCACTCATCAGAGTAAGAACCACCGAAGGCCCAAATCATGCCCTGGAAGTACCAGTCGAGGTAGTTGGAGCCATCCGGAACGGTTACGGCAGGCTTGTCGAGTTTGTCCTTGATCTTGGTGGCCCACTCATCGAACTCTTCCCAGTCCTTCGGGCCGCGATCGGTCGGAAGACCTGCTGCCTTAAGGTCATCGGTGTTCCAGTACATCAGGTTCGTGGAGCGCGAGTACGGTACGCCGTAGTGCTTGTCCTTGTACTTGTAGTCCTCACGCAGGGTATCGACGTAGCTCTCAGAGTCAATGTCGTTCATCTCCCACAGCTCATCGAGCGGCGTGGTGGCCTCATTCAGTGCGAAGTTGAACCAGGTGACGTCGGACGCAACGAGGACGTCAGGCAGGTCGCCACCTGCAAGGGCAGCGTTGAATCGCTGTGCAACTTCCTCATAGTTGGAACCGGCGGTGACCAGTTCAACCTTCAGATCGGGGTTTTCTTTCTCAAACTCATCGATGAGCTCCTGCTCCAGGTCGCGGGAGGAACCCGGGTGGTTGGACCAGAAGGTGATGGTGTTGGCGTCGCCGCCGTCCTTGGAACCGCTTCCGGCAGTGGTGGAGCCACCTGCGCAGGCGGTCAGGGACACGGTGGTCAGCAGTGCCGCGCAGACGGCAACGATGCGAGTAGAAGTCTTACGAGACATGGTGGGAGTTCTCCTTGAAAAGTGAAGAGTATGAGGGGTTTGATTGAGTTGGGCGTTGAGACAGCAGGCTGGGGGCAGACTAACCCTTGACTGCGCCCGCAGTCAGACCCTTGATCATCGGCTTCTGAAGTATGAGGAAGATAATGATCATGGGCAGGGTTGTCAGCACGGTGCCGGCCATCACCGGCGCCCAGTTGGTCACGCCTTCCGCGTCCTGCAAGCGGGTCAGGCCCACTGGAAGGGTGGCTGCGGCCGGTGTATCCGTAATGAGGAAGGGCCACAGGTATTGGTTCCACTCATTGACCACGGTGATGAGGACGAACGCAGACAGCGTTGGCCACGACATCGGCAGGACCACGCGGAACAAGGTGGTGAAGAATCCTGCCCCGTCCATGCGAGCGGCCTCGAGAATTTCCGGGGGCAATGACTGGAAGTGATTGCGCATGAGGAAGGCACCAAACGCCACGCCCGCCAGCGGGATGATGACGCCGGCGTAGGTGTCTCTCCAACCCCACGACGCAACCAGCGAGTAGTTCGAAATAATGGTGATCTGGTTGGGCACCATCAGCGAGGCGATGATGAGCAGGAACAGCAGATTTCGGCCGGGGAAGCGAATGAATGCGAAGGCATAGGCGGTCAGAACGCCAAGGACTACTTCCACCACCGTCAGGATCAGAGTGATGATGACGGAGTTTTTAAGGTAGCTCGAAAATCCAGAGGTCTGCCAGACGTAGGAATAGTTTTCCGCCTTGAAAGGATTGGGCCAGAAGGAAATCGGATCCGAGTACACATCCTGGAAAGACTTGAAGCTGGTGATAAAGATGAAGTACAGCGGCACCAAAATCATCAGAACCGTAAGAACGAGGGCGATGTAGCCGACGACCTTCGTTGCTGGGTGGCTGTGATCGATGGGCTCGCCTTTGCGCTTGCGCTGGGCCTCGGTAATGACGGGCGCTGCGAGGGACTGGGATCCAGGAACCGGCGGCAGTTCGCCTTGAGCTTGTGGCAGGCCTACGCGTACGGAAGCCGGAATTGCGCGACGGTCAGACATTTACTTATCCATCCTTTCCTGCAACTTGATCTGCAGCACCGTAATGACAAGCACGACAAGGAACATGATGGTGGCCACAGCAGCGCCATAGCCAGCGCGATTGTTGATGAAAGTCTCCTGGTACACCTGGAAGACCATCGTGGAGGTACCGTAGCCAAACGGTCCACCACCGGTCATCGCATTGATGATGTCGAAGACCTGGAAGGAATTAAGCAGCACAGTAATCAGCAGGAAGAAGGTGGTGCCGCGAAGCTGCGGCAGGACCACGCGAAAGAAGTGCCGTGCGGCTGGGGTGCCGTCGATCTCCGAGGCCTCATCAAGGTCTCGGCGGCGGCCCTGCAAAGCTGCGAGATAGATGACGAAGACGTAGCCGACGTTCTTCCACACGTAGGTCACCGTAATCATGAACAGTGCCCAGTTCTGCTGCTGGTAGAAGTTCGGCACATCGACCCCGATAAGGCCCAAGAAGTACTGAATGAGGCCGTAGTTAGGATCGAAAACGAACTGGAAGGCCACACCGATTGCCGCGCCAGCGATGACGTAGGGAGCAAAGACCATCGAGCGCACCGCCGCGCGACCAAACAGCTTTTGGTCCAGCAACAATGCCAGCGCTAGCCCCAGAACCATCGAACCGGCCACCGCGAAGAAGGTGAACACGACAGTGTTGAACACGACGCGCCCAGTATCCGGTGCCTGGAACCAGTCGATGTAGTTCTGCAGGCCGACGAAGGTCATCGTCGGCGAAGAAATATTCCAGTTGAAGAAAGAGATGCGGATGTTATCGACTAGTGGTCGATACGTGAAAAGAATGAGAAGGAGAAGGTTCGGGCCAATGAGCAATGCCGCGAGGCCGATCTGCCTCCAGTCGAGCTTTTGCTTGCGTGGGTGACGCGCGTACTCCTCGGAGACGACCGGCTTCTCGGTGACTGCGGGGATCGCAGTCATGTGCCCGTTTGCCGGGTTGGATATTGCCATGCAGAGAAAGGTAGACCAAGACGGTTAACAGAAAGTTGACGAAAAGTTTTGGCCGGACAAACAACCGACAAATTTCAGGGGTGAAGCCCGCAAAAGCCCCTTATACGCGTGTCGCACGCCACAAATGCGACGGCTATAAACGTCCGGTCACACGTCGCTAAAATAGTGACGCCACCACTTTTATAGCTAGACCTTTTAGACTCATGAGCGAAACCAATGCAGACCTGGTTTAACGCTAATTAGCTGCGCGAAAGCACTTCTAGAGCCAGCTCCGGCAGGTCGGTTGCCATGAGCTCTACCCCGTTATCGCGGCACCACGCCATGTCCTTGGACAAGTTCACCGTCCACACGTAGGTCGGGCATTCAACCCCACCAAAGAAGTCGGCTTCACTCCGCGCCTGGCGAATGGAAGGCCCGAAACCCGTCGCGCCCTCACGGGACTGCGGAAGCCCCTCTTCCGGCTCTAGGAGCAAAAAGGATTGCAGGGACGGCAGCAGGTTCCGGAACCGAGTAATTGCTTCGGGATTAAAGGAAATCAGGCTAAACCGTGGGTCGGCATCGAGCTGTCGGTTACGCAAGACCTCCGCTACCGATTCCTCAAGCCGCGCGCCAAATGGGGACGGGTGTTTAGTCTCAATGAGTAGCTGCTTGCCGGGATAGGACTCGACGAGGTCAAGCAATTCGTCGAGAAGCATGATTCGTTGCGGATCCTCAGTGGTGCCCACATTAAGTGCGCGCAGCTCTTTCAGCGTCATATCACCTACTGCACCGCTGCCGTCTGATGTCCTGTCCACCGTCTGATCGTGGATGACCACGACTTCCCCATCCTTGGTCAGGTTGACGTCGCACTCCACTCCAGCCACGTCAAGTTTGAGGGCTTCGTCGAAGGAACGGTGGGTATTCTCCGGGTACCAGCCGTTATAGCCTCGGTGTGCGATAATTCCTGTGCGGTCTGACATGATTTTCCTCCGAGCCGCGAGGTGGGTTGTGATGGCGCCGCCCAGTGTAGACCGCGCTAACGGCGCCCGCCGCGGTGGCGATGTGTTGCCACAACGTGGACCGCGTCCAACATGCCTAAGGTAAGCAACGCCTCACGCAGGGAAAACTGGAAGGTCCACAGACGGCGGAACACGTGGTCAAAGCCAGCGGCCGCTGCCTCACGTAGGCGGCCATCGAAGAAACTGCGCTGATAGCGCACGGTTTCCAAATAATGCGTACCCACATGCGTTTGCGCAACGATGCGCAGGTTAGAGCGCTTATCAAAAAGTTGGTAGGTTTCCTCTAGCGTCGGATAATCCAAGCCTGGCCAGATATAGGCGCGCATGACCTGCACTGCTGAACGCGCAGACGGAGTCATCTTGGAGGTCGCGAACAAGGAGGATAGGCCCACGCGGCCGCCATTGATGAGGGAGCGGTCAAGCACTTGCACAAAGCGGCGGCGTTCCCGCGGAGAGAGGGTCTCCAATTTCTCCACGCTCACGATGGCGTCATACCTACCACGCCACTGTTTCGGATCCGGCAGCGCGGTATCGATTGCTTGCACATGCACCGAATCGGCAGCGCCTTCGAGGAGAAGCTGTTCGTCGAAAAGCGCACGCTGATCCTCATCTCCCGTAAGAACATCTACCGTCGCACGGCGAGCCACTGCCTGCACCGCCACCTGCAAACCCGTAGCAGGATAAACCAGCAGGTGGGTACCGGCACCCGTATGGGTAGCGTCAAGGAGCCATTGCGCAGCCCGGCGCTGCGCATCTCCCAGATCCTCACGGTCGGTTGAAGTAGGTTCGCTCACCGTCGTCACATCGACAAAATGCTCCTTAGGCTCCTTGCGGCCTGCATGAGCGCTATAGCTACGCACCGCTTCGCGCACTGTCGTTGGCACACCGCTAGCAAAAATGCCTCCCGAGTGGCTCAAAGAATCCCCGGCATAAAGCTTCACCACATCCAGCGGCAACTCCCCCGGCGTGGACTCTTCCACCGCCACATCCTTCGCCTTCGGGCGGTAGCCCACTCCCAGCAGGCGCAGCAGCACCTTGACCAAGCGATCAGAATCAGGGGTGGTCCACTCACCCGCCATATAGGACTCTGCGAGGCCGAGCCAGCCGGAATCGGCGATGCGGGAGAAGAGGGCGTCGTGAAGCACTGCAATATCGGGGTCGTTTCCTTCTAAGTCCACCCCTGCCTTGGCACAGGCCTGCGCAAACTCCGCTTCCGCACGCCCAGCAGTAAAACGCAGCAGACGCGAGGACGGTACCGAGGCCACGCCCGGCCACGCCTCAGCATCAATCGAAGCCAAGTGGGAATACACGCTTAAGCCCGCCTCCTCATCGCACACATGTCCCGATAAGAATAAAGCGCCCCCGCCCACAAGGGGTGGAGGCGCGGCCCAAAAAGCCAGTTAATCCCCCAAATAGTATGCATGTACGGCTAGAAGGGTTTAGACTAACTCGCGTAAAATTTTCTAGCTTTCTTCAGGAAGGTACACAATCGCTATGGCGCACACTCCCCACCGTCCAGCTAACGGCCGTCACCACGTCGTTGTTATCGGTGCAGGCTTCGGCGGCATCAATGCCGTCAAGAAGCTCAAGGACGCAGACGTTGAGATCACCCTCATCGACAAGAAGAACCACCACCTCTTCCAGCCGATGCTCTACCAAGTAGCAACCGGTGTTATCTCCGCCGGTGAGATCGCTCCGTCCACGCGCCAGATTCTGCGCAACCAGGACAATGCTCACTTCATCAACGGTGAGGTCACTGACATCAACCTCAAGGACCAGACCGTTACTGCTGAGCTCGACGGGGCAACCTGCACCTACGAGTACGATTCCCTCATCGTCGCTGCCGGTGCTGGACAGTCCTACTTCGGAAACGACCACTTTGCCCAGTACGCCCCGGGCATGAAGACGCTGGATGATGCCCTCGAAATTCGCTCCCGCATCATTTCCGCCTTCGAGAAGGCTGAGCTGGAAGAAGATCCTGCCAAGCGTGAAAAGCTGCTCACCTTCGTCATCGTCGGTGCCGGCCCGACCGGTGTGGAGCTCACCGGCCAGATTGCTGAGTTGGCACAGCGTACCTTCGCCGGCGCTTACTCCAACTTCGGTTCCACCTCCGCCAAGATTTACCTGCTCGATGGTGCCCCGCAGGTTCTGCCTCCGTTTGGCAAGCGCCTCGGCCGCAAGGCACAGCGCGTCCTGGAGAAGCTGGGCGTCGACGTCCGCCTCAACGCCATGGTCACCGACGTGACCGAGGATGCCGTGACCTACAAGAACATGAAGACCGAGGAAGAGGTCACCATCGAGGCTGCCACCAAGATTTGGTCCGCCGGTGTGGCTGCTTCCCCGCTGGGCAAGCTCATCGCAGACCAGGCCGGTGTTGAGGCTGACCGTGCTGGCCGCGTTGCTGTTAACGAGGACCTCACCGTGGGCGAGTACAAGAACGTCTACATCGTTGGTGACATGATTTCCCTCAACCGCCTGCCGGGCGTGGCACAGGTAGCAATCCAGGGCGGCAACCACGTGGGCAAGCTCATCGAGGCCAAGATTGATGAGGAATCCACCGCGAACGAGTCTGAGGCTTTCGACTACTTCGACAAGGGCTCCATGGCAGTTATTTCCCGCTTCAACGCTGTGGTCAAGCTGGGCAAGACCGAGTTCACTGGTTTCCCGGCGTGGCTGTCGTGGCTGGGCCTGCACATCTCCTACATCGTGGGCTTCCGCAGCCGTGTGCTCGTGGCCCTGCACTGGCTGCTCAACGCTGTATCGCGTGACCGCGGCAACCTGGAGATTACCCAGCAGCAGCGCGTTGCCCGCAATGTGATTGACCGCGACCTTCACTAAAGAACGTCGCGTCACCGTGGGGAGAGGAGATAATCCTCTCCCCTTTTTTCATTCCCGGTTACGGTGGAGGGTGCACCCAGTTCCCAGCCTGAAGGAGAGCCACCATGACCCTGCCCCGAGTTCTTAGCATCGCCGGTACTGATCCCACAGGCGGCGCTGGCATTCATGCGGATCTAAAATCCTTCGCGGCTGCCGGGGCGTACGGAATGGCCGTGGTGACCGCGTTGGTTGCACAAAACACGCAGGGCGTGCGGAGTATTCATACTCCCCCGGTCAGTTTCCTTCAAGAACAACTGGACTGTGTGAAGGACGATGTGCTTATCGACGCCATCAAGATCGGCATGCTCGGCTCCGTCGCCATCACCGAAACGGTCAGCGAGTTCGTGTCCTCATTGCCGGATGGGGTTCCGGTCGTGTGCGACCCAGTCATGATTGCCTCCAGCGGGGACCGCCTCTTGGAGCCAGCGGCAGAACGCGCGGTACAAGAGCTCGCGCGTCGAGCCACCGTCGTCACACCGAACCTGCCAGAACTTGCAGTGCTTGCAGACGTGGAGGAACCGCGCACACTGGAAGAGGCGATTGCGGTGGCGAGCGAGTGGGCGGCCACCAATGGCACGTGGGTCGTGGTCAAAGGAGGTCACCTCAACGGCAAGCACGCCGATAACGCCACGGTAAGCCCCGATGGCCACGTCACCCGCGTGCCCTGCCCCCGCGTGGAGACGAAGAATACGCACGGCACCGGCTGCTCCCTTTCTTCAGCACTCGCCGCGCGCTTAGCTGCCGGCGATACGCTTGACGCCGCCCTTCAGTGGGCCACTGAGTGGATTCACGAGGCTATCGCGCATGCAGACGAGCTTCACGTTGGCAAGGGCCACGGCCCTATCGACCATGGACACCGCATGCGCCGCCTCGCTTTATCCGAGTAAGTCCGCGCCGGGGCGAGTCAGTACCGCGACGAGAAACGTCGAGTTGTCCTTGAACACCTTCATGTCCCATGAGGAGAAGGTGAAATCCACGCGGTAACCAACCGCTCCGGCCAGGGCGAGAAACTCCTCAAAGCCCCAGCCGCGGCCTTCACCAAAGCCGACGACGAAACGCCCGCCTGGGCGAAGAGCGTCGAAGACGTTGCGCAGGGCAGCGTCCCTACCTTCAGGGTCAATGAACGTCATGACATTGCCCGCTGCCACGGCGATGTCGAAATTATCCTCCGGGATGTCATCTTCGGAAAGATCCCCCACCTCCCAGCGTGCCTCCGGATAGTCGTGTTCGGCATGCTCGATAAGAATTGGATCGACGTCCACGCCCACGACAGTGTGTCCACGTTTAGCCAGCTCACCGCCGAGGCGCCCAGAGCCACAGCCCGCATCAAAGACGCGGGAGTTTCGTTCCACCATGGCATCGATTAGCCGGGCTTCGCCGTCGATATCCTTACCCTGGGCTCGAAGCGTCTTCCATTTCCGCGCAAAGTTGTGCGAATGGGCCGGATTAGCTGCGGTAACTTCTTTCCAGGTAGGCATAAAAGCAATTATATGCCCTTTCACGGTGTAAGCTTTAGCCGCTCAGATAAAACTCGCCAGGGAAGCTTGCCTCCCGGGCTCACATCACGCGAAGGAGGCTGTCACCGATGCCGAACGTACCGTCGCCATTTAGGCCACGTAAAAAGAGTGCTCCTCCCAGTTCCTCCGCTTCCTTCTCCGTGCCAGCCGAGCGCGCCATCGAGCATTGCCGCGTTTTCGTCGACGGTGAGGCCCTGCCCGGTGAGTACACCCCGCACAGCGCCCTGCAAACCATCGAAGAATACGGACGTGGCTTCGTGTGGGTCGGCCTGCACGAGCCGCTGGAGTCCCAAATGACCAAGGTGGCCTCCGAGTTTCGCATTCACGAGCTCATCGTGGAAGACGTCGTCCAAGCTCACCAGCGCCCGAAGCTAGAGCGCTATGACGACCAGCTCTTCGTTGTTGCGCGTTCCGTGAACTACCGTGACCACGACGAGGTGACTGATAAGCGCCAAATCATTTCCACCGGTGAGGTGCAGATGATTATTGGCGATACGTTCATCATCACCGTGCGCCACTCCGCCAAACTGCCCAACTTGGCCTACGTGGTGCAGGACGAACAAGACCTCGTGGAACAAGGGCCGGTGGCCATGGCCTGGAAGATTCTGGACATGATGGTGGACCGCTACTCCGAAATTTGCCGTCTCATCGCCATTGAGGTCGATGAGCTCGAGGAGGAAGTCTTTACGCCCAACTCGTTGCCCAACATTGACCGCATCTACATGTTTAAGCGCGAGATTCTCGAGATGAAGCACGCCATCGACCCACTCTCGCCGGCACTGCGCGCGATGAATTCCGACCACAAGGATCTCATTTCCAAGACGATCCGTTCCTACCTCCGTGACGTTAACGATCACGAGCTGGTAGTCAAAGACCAGGTAGCGGGCTTTGATGAGCGCTTGACCTCGCTAATCGACGCCTCCGTGGCCAAAGTCACCATGCAGCAGAACTCTGACATGCGCACTATCTCCGCGGTGGTCGGCATGTGGGCAGCTCCCACGCTCGTCGCTGGTATCTATGGCATGAACTTCGATGTCATGCCTGAGCTCCATTTCGCGTGGGGCTACTTCGGCGCACTTGGGCTCATGGTGTTAGTGGTCGCGGCCATGTGGTGGTGGTTCCGCCGCAACCACTGGCTGTAGCGATTGCCGCTTATTGCACGACCATCGTTCGCAGCGTGGAGGCAGCCAGCAGCACGTCGCCCTGGCTAATCTTGACCTCCCACAGCTGCGTGCGGCGCCCCTTGTAGAGCGGCGTGGCCACAGCCGAAACGATGCCTTCAGCCACGGGTTTGAGGAAATCGGTGTTATTGTTCACACCAACGACCGGCTTGCCTGCCACGATGAGGCTGCCGACGGACGCGGTGGACTCCGTAATCGTGCAGTAGAGACCGCCATTAGCCACACCCCACGGCTGGTGGTGGTCCGGAACAACTTCAACCTCAGAGCGGATTTCATCGCCGGAAATGTGTGTATAACGCAGACCGATTAGACCTGCTAGGCCCTGCGGGTTGGAGTTAATGAGGTCGAGTTCTTCCTCGTTGAGCGGGCGTTTTTGCGCCGCGCCGAGAAGCTTTACAAAGATTTCAGCGTGTTCCATGCCACACCAGAGTAGTCGATTTTGGTGACGTAAGATGGTGAACATGACTCAAACTGCTGAAAAGACAGATCTCGCTCAGATTGGTGTCGTGGGCTTGGCCGTTATGGGCTCCAACCTGGCACGCAATTTTGCCCGCAATGGTAACACCGTAGCGGTGTACAACCGCAGTCCGGAGAAGACCCGAGCGCTCATCGAGAACCATGGCGATGAGGGACACTTCGTCCCATCCGAAACTGTTGAGGATTTCGTGGCATCCCTGGAGCGTCCGCGCAAGGCCATCATCATGGTGCAAGCAGGTAAGGCAACTGACGCCGTCATCAACCAGCTGGCTGAGGCTATGGATGAAGGCGACATCATCATCGACGGCGGAAATGCGCTGTTTACTGACACGATTCGTCGCGAGAAGGAAGTCGCTGAGAAGGGTCGTCACTTTGTGGGCGCCGGTATCTCTGGCGGTGAAGAGGGCGCCCTCAACGGTCCGTCGATTATGCCGGGTGGCCCGGCCGAGTCTTGGGAGACGCTCGGCCCCATTCTCGAATCCATCGCAGCTAACGTCGATGGCACGCCGTGCGTGACTCACATCGGCCCCGATGGTGCTGGCCATTTTGTCAAGATGGTCCACAACGGTATTGAGTACGCTGATATGCAGGTCATTGGTGAGGCCTACCAGCTGTTGCGTTACGGCGCAGGTATGGAGCCGGCGGAGATCGCGGAGACCTTCAAGGAATGGAACTCCGGTGATTTGGACTCCTACCTCATTGAGATCACCGCCGAGGTCTTGGCACAGAAGGACCCGGAGACGGGTGCCCCGCTTGTCGACGTCATCGTAGATGCCGCCGGCCAAAAGGGCACCGGCCGCTGGACAGCCATTAATGGCCTGGAGCTAGGTGTGCCCATTACCGGCATTGCGGAGTCTGTCTTTGCCCGCGCCTTGTCCTCCTCCACTGCGCAGCGTGCGGCTGCACAAGAGGGCCAGCTGCCATCCGGCACTATCAAGGAACTCGACGTTGATAAGGCTGGATTCATCGAGGATGTGCGCCGCGCCCTGTATGCTGCCAAGCTCATCGCTTACTCTCAGGGCTTTGATGAAATCAAGGCTGGCTCTGAAGAGTTTGGTTGGAACGTCGATCCGCGTGATCTGGCCACCATTTGGCGCGGTGGCTGCATCATTCGCGCCAAGTTCCTCGACCGCATCCGCGAGGCCTACGACAATAACTCGGACCTCCCGGCCCTCATCCTGGACCCATACTTCAAGGGTGAGCTCGAGGGCCTCATCGATCCGTGGCGCCGCGTCGTGGTCGCCGCCACTCAGCTTGGCCTTCCAGCACCGGTCTTTGCGTCTTCCCTGTCCTACTACGACAGCCTCCGCGCTGAGCGCCTGCCTGCTGCTCTAATCCAGGGCCAGCGTGACTTCTTCGGCGCCCACACCTTCAAGCGCGTTGACCGCGAAGGCACTTTCCACATTGAGTGGTCGCGGGATCGCTCCCTCACCGAGTACTAATTGCCGAGTACCAAGCTCAAACACTGTGGGTGAAGGCCTCTCGCCGTCATTGTGAGAGGCCTTTGCCCATTACTATGTACTGCGTACTGCGCAGCCGCTAGCGGCCGATGCTACTTTCGATCACGCTCTACGATTCCTGCGTCGATGAGCGGTTGGCGCAGAAGAACTTCGCTTGTAGTCGAGATGTATTCGATGGCGGCCGTCTCCCCGGCAAGAACTTCAGACATGACGTACTCTTTCTCGCCCTCATACGAGTTGTAAATCATAAAGAGCATCGACCCACGAGTTGTTTTCACTTCGTTGGCTGTACCGACGATATCGACCGTATCGGCCAGCGACTCGAACTTTTCCTTGTGTTCCCTGCCTGGTTTGGCTGCGGCAGCAATCGCATCCGTGTTTCTGGTGTAGTTAGCCATGAGTTCCCCCTCTTCGCCGAAGAAGCAGGTGATAGTAGGCACCATGCCACTAGAGAAGAATCCTTGGTCATCGGGTTTACCGAAGAACGATGCTCCCTGCACACATGTGTCGCTCAACCCCGCCAGTTCTTCCGGAACAGGTGCCTCCTTCAGGTCTCCCTCGCGGATCTTCTCGGCTTCCTCAATGGATAGTGAGTGGTCGAAGTAGTCGTCCGGCAAGCCTTCAAGCGGTGCAAGCGGTGCGGCTTCTACCTGCGTGGGTTTCTCATCATCAGCGGAGTCTTTTTCAGTTGTATCTGCACCGTCATCCGAGGTCGGCACTGTTGATTGCGCAGTCGCCTTCGCTTCAGTTGCTGACTCCGGTGTGCGAGCGGATCTGCCATCATCATCGTTGTTGACAAGCTCCCGAACTAGGAAAAACCCAACGCCAAGAAGAAGGAGCATCGCGATAATGACGGCAAGAAGAATCCATATCGCTGCCGATGAGGACTTCTTCTGCGGCTCAGCAAAGGCGGGGTTTGCCTGGGCGCCGGCGCCATACGGCCCTGCCTGATGGTTTCCATATGGGGCGCCCTGCTGCATCCCATATTGTTGAGCCCCATTCGGTCCGGAGTGATTGAACTGCTGTGTGGGTTGTTGTGGATTCTGTGGTCCCTGCTGGAAGTGCGAGCCATTGTGGGGTTGCGTCATGGTTGCAAATTAGCAAAGTATCGCCGAGTGCTCCCGGGAAAATGACAGGCCATGGGTGCTAATCCCCACCTGTCATCAGTCATTCACACTGAGACTGCTAGGCGTCGATGAAGGGTGGGACCGGAGTTCTGTCGAGAATTCCGGCATCGACGAGCCTCTGCATACAGTCGTAGTCAAAGCCTGTTATATCTTCAGTGAGCAGCATGAGGTACTCAATCACGGCTTCTCCATTAGCCAGAACCTCAACAATCACCAGATCAGAGTCCTGTATATAGCCAGCAATGATAGAGCCGCGCGCAGTAGAAAAGTCCACTATCGATTCCTGCAGCCCCATGCTCTCCGCAGCAGCAATGGCTTCCTTGTTCTCGGTGTATTGCGCGGTGAATTCGTTATCATCACCAAACATGCACTCCACGGTCGGCACCCAGTGTGCATCGCGGCCATCGTCGTCAGATTGACCAAAGTAGGATGTGCCTTCATAGCAGTCAGACGTAAGGTCTGAGAGTACGGAAGGTACCGGTGCATCTCCCGCAGAATCGCGGAGGGTATTGATGTCATCCACATCAATGGTCCGGTCCCAATAGCCGTCATCAGCTGGCGTTAACGACTCCGCCCCATTGTGGTTCCCACTGACGCCACCGGTGGCATCTTTTAGGGCCTGGAGGGCGACAAAGAGAGACAATCCGAGTATGAGCACCACAGCTAAAATCACTCCGAGAGTGGTCCAAAGCGCCTGCTTTGAGCCGCTGCTACCCTGCTGCGACTGTTGAAAGCGATCGTAGCTTCCGTAAGGGCTTGTCATGGGCCAAGAGTAACAGAGAACTAGGCCGCAATTTTGACATAGTTGCAGGCCACGGGGATCTTTCCCCTACTAGCGAAAGAGGGATTCACCATAGTTTCTGAATCCCTAAGCTGGGCGTTAAACTGTGGAAGCGATGACTACTTTTGCCGATCTCGGCCTTCCCCGCGACGTCGTCCGTGTCCTTGATAAACAGGGCATCACGACCCCCTTCCCCATCCAAGCCGCTGCGATTCCTGACGCTCTTGCAGGAAAAGACGTGCTTGGCCGTGGCCCGACGGGCTCGGGAAAAACGTTTACCTTTGGGCTTCCTATGCTCACCCGCTTGGCGGAGTCCGGTGTCTCCCGTCCCGCCCATCCGCGTGGTCTGGTGCTCGCGCCTACGCGTGAGCTAGCTATCCAAATTCAGCAGCGATTAGAAGAACCCGCCGCTGCTTTGGGGCTGCGTGTTCTAGCTGTCGTTGGTGGCGTCAATATCAACAACCACATTCGCTCGCTCGCGCGTCCGGTAGACCTGCTCGTCGCTACACCAGGCCGCGCTCAAGACCTCATCGACCAAGGCAAGCTTTTCTTCGACCACGTCGCCATCACCGCACTCGATGAAGCCGATCAGATGGCCGATATGGGCTTCCTCCCCCAGGTGCGAAAACTTCTTAAGCTCACGCCCGCAGATGGGCAGCGTTTACTCTTTTCGGCGACTCTCGACGGTGAAGTCAACAAGCTCGTCAATCAGTTCTTGCACGATCCGGTTACCCACTCCACCGCACCAGTTGAGGCCGCCGTGGACACCATGGAACACCACCTCATCTTTATTGGCACTCGTGAAGCCCGTAATGACGTGGTCCTGCGCCTAGGCGCACGTAAAGGCAAGACCATCATGTTTATGCGCACCAAGCATGGAGTAGACCGGCAAGCCAAGAAGCTGCGCCGCGTCGGCATCAATGCCCTACCGCTGCATGGCGATAAGGGCCAAGGCTCCCGCACCGCAGCAATCGAAGGCTTCGCTGACGGCAGCGTCCCCGTCCTCGTTGCCACGGATATCGCCGCGCGCGGCATCGACATCGCGGATGTGTCGCTCGTCGTCCACGTCGACCCGCCTGCGGAGCACAAGGCCTACCTACACCGCTCCGGACGCACGGCACGTGGCGGTGATTCTGGCACCGTCGTCACCCTAGTGACCGATGAGCAACGCGATGAGGTAGCCAAGCTCATCCAGAAGGCTGGTGTTAACCACACGGACCTCGATATTAGTGACCGCGCCAACCCCGCCAGCAGCCCCGAACTCGCTCAGATGACAGGAGCGCGCAAGCCCACCGGTGAGCCGCTTGGACCGCCACACCAACAGCAGCCGAAGAACAAGCCGAAGAGCGAGGCCCACAAGCAGTCTTCGCGTCAGCGTTCGGGTAGCCAGGGCCACCGCAGTCGCGGCCGAAACCAACGCCGGCGGCGCGGCAATGCAGGTCAGCGATGATACTTCAACCCGCAGACTGGCAGGCGCAAATGCGCGCCCATGAGGAGGCGGCTGACGAGTACCTCTCGCGCTACCGCCATCCTGGCTCGTACCACCCTGTCTACGATTTTCTCTTCGAGTACTACCCTGTGCGCCCCTCGCATTTGCGGCGCTGGCACCCAGGCATTGGTGTCGCACTGGCAGGTGAGGAGGTTCCCCACGCCGAGTGGCGGTTCTATCACCGCACTGCTGAGGGAATCGCGCTTGATACCGAGGCTTTCCTCGAAAGTCGCGGCGGTACGGTGCGCTACGTCCTCGAGCTGCTAGAGAAGACTGCCCGTAACCCCATACAATTCGATTGCTTCGGCCTCCACGAGTGGGCGATGGTCTATCACACGGATACTCCGCGTCATGACTTGCCACTGAGACTGGGTGCGGAAGGAACGAATGAGGTCGTCGACAAACACCGCATCAAATGCACGCACTACGACGCCTTCCGCTTCTTCACCGCTCCTGCCCGCCCTCTCAACCTCACAGTCCTTTCACGTGATGACCAGCCGGATCATGACCAAGCCGGTTGCGTCCACGCAACGATGGATTTGTACAAATGGGCATGGAAATTGGGGCCGTTGATACCCGGTGAACTTTTCCTTGATACCTTCCGCCTGGCCGTCGCTGCTCGGACACTAGATATGGAAGCATCGCCCTATGACTGCCGTGAGTGGGGCTTTGGCGTTGTGCCAATTGAAACTCCCGAGGGTAAGTCCGAATATGTGCGCCGACAGCGTGCGCTGTCCGACGCCGCCGCGCCCCTCCGCGCACGGCTTGTCTCCCAAATTCGTGCCGTGATGCCCGCTACAATGAAGAACCATTGATGTGACCAGTCGGGGCACACTTAAATGTCCCGAGGTTCCCACCACGGCCCCAGCGCGGAAGGAAGAAGATGGCCCGACACTCGGATGGAAAGAACAACTACTCATTTGCACCGTGGGTCATCATTGTGGCCATCCTTGCAGTGCTGGCGCTGATTATTGGTGGCTTCTTCCTTTTCCGCGGTGGCAATTCGGATCCCACCGAGAACGTGGCTGCGGAAACACCCGCAGAATCCACGGCTGCGGCAGACTCCGAGAGCGAATCCCCCGCTCAAGCAACGGCGTCCGCGTCGGAGACGTCCACAGAAGCCACCTCGTCCACAAAGGCAGGAGAGTCTGAGGCCGAGTCCTCGTCAGCCACTCCCAGCTCCGAAGACAAACCTGCAGATGCAGTTGCTGAGGTTGCCCCGAATACGCTGTTCCTTCTTGATACCTCTGAAAACCTTGCGCCTTATTTCGAGGCGGTAAGCCAGGGTGTCGCCGATGCCGCGACGGCTGCCAGTGATGAGGGCAGCCAGGTGGGCCTGTGGAACTATTCCTCCCCCATTTCTGCTACGGCAACCGTGGGTTACCGTCCGAACGTGGCCTACGGACCCGCTGAGAACGTCGCGCAGGCAGTGGGGTTGTTCGGCACCGGTGGCGTGCCACAAACGCGCAGCGCAGTCGTTGCCGCGCTGGGAAACGCTTCTGACCAAGCTACCGAAAGCGGCAAGGATACCCGCGTTGTCCTGGTCACTACAGGAACCCAACAGGACATGGATGACGCCGCATTTGCAGAGGCCGTCAAGAACGCGCGTGCCGAGGGCGTGAGCTTGAGCGTGGTCCACGTCGGCAACGGTGAGAAGGATGCTGAGCTAGAAAAACTTGCTGATTCCTACAGCACTGTCTCAGATCCTTCAGATGCTATTGCGAACAAGAAGAGCATCACGGCCGCGGCTGGCGCACAGTAGTCAGTCAGGGACGTGGGCAGTCAGAAGCTAACGCGCGTGAATTCGCGCTGACCAACTTTCCCTTACAGCAAGTATGAAGCCGCCGAACCTTCCCAAGGCACTGACGTGAGCAGCAGTGCTGAGAAGGTGCGGCGGCGTTATTTTAAGAGAACAGTAAGCCTTAGGAGGACTTGCGCTTGCGGCGAGCAGCAAGCTCGTCGAGGCCCACGACCACGTCGGTCTCGTCTTCCTCAACGATGCGCTCAGCCGGGAAAGACGTAATGGTTCCGGACAGCTCCTTGAGGATGCCCGGCACTGCAATGCCAAAGACACCCTGGCCACCGGCGAGGAGGTCAATGACTTCGTCGTTGGAGCGGCACTCATACACCGTGGTGCCATCAGACACTAGGGTGAGCTCAGCTAGGTCATTCACGCCGCGGTCACGCAAAGACTCCACGGCGAGGCGGATATTCTGCAAGGAGATACCCGTATCCAGCAGGCGCTTGACAATCTTGAGGACGAGGACGTCCTTGAAGGAGTACAGACGCTGGGAGCCGGAGCCACGGGCAGTTCGGATAGAAGGCTTCACCAGATCGGTTCGCGCCCAGTAGTCCAGCTGGCGGTAGGTAATGCCGGCCACCTGGCACGCGATGGGCACGCGGTAGCCCAGCTCCTCATCCGGGCCAATATCGAACAGGGACTCTTGGACGTAGCTGCCACAGTCGTCGTAGTCCAGCGCAGCGCCGGTCTCAAGGTCCAGGGTTTCAGTGTGAAGGTCTTTACTGCTCACGTAATTACTCCAGTGATGTTTGAAGGGAGTTCTAGTTGTCTATTAAAGGGCACGCCGTCAACCACGTCAAGGGTACATCGGCGTGAACCTCTAGTAGAACTTTAGACTTTTTCTACCTCATTGTCATCATAAGTCACACGCGTGTCATTAAAAAGTTCGCGGACGTAAAGAAAAAGGCGCCCCCTCGAAGGGCGCCGTGGTGGTGTGTCTAATGTGAGAATCTAGTCTTCGTCGTCAGACTTGTCATCACCGAGCAAGTCTTCTTCGGAGATGCCGGAATCACGCATCATTTGTTCGAAGTCATCATCATCCTGGCTCTTCTGTTGAGCCAGTCTTTCCTGGAATTCCCGCACGCGCTTGTGCGGGAACGTCTCCGGTGAAGCAGCATCGCGCTCAAGGCCGTAGTACTCCTTCAGGTCCTCATCGCTGATGTAGATAGCTACCTCATCGAGCACGTCTTTCTCGAAAGTGATGGGAACCCCGTAGTGGTCTGCGAGGACGAGAGCATCACACATCCGGGCATCGTGCTCTTCTCCCCTGCCATCCACGAGATCCACCATGAAGGCACCTTTGCGGTACTCGGATACACAGATCTCATCAATACCGTCGAGCTCATCCGCAAAGGCGATAAGAAGTTCGTAGGTGCTCGGGCGAGCGTTAAAGTGGCGCTCCAACATCTGGAGAACACGCGCCCCGTCAATGGGTGACACCCAAACGGGCACGTGGCGGTCGGCTTCCTCCCAGTAAAACAGAGCGCAAAGATTGTTTTCGGGACCGACCGGATGGATACCTAGAAATTTCAATACTTCAGAATTCATGGTTTCCACTCTCCCACACTTTTGGCAATGGTAACTGTTGCACCACTTCGGATAGACGTGCCCGAGAGGAATCTACGGTAAAAATTCGTCGCGCAGCTCGGTCTTGACCAACGTGCTGTGCAAGGACAGGACGAGCGCTGCCATCTGCTGGGAAAGCTCTTCTGCTTGCTGCGGGGCGGTATCGGATTTAGAGTGCGCTACTGGCGAGGCAACTTGTGAAATAAGGTCAGCTTGCCGGCGAGCAGCATTGCGCAGGGACTTCAGCTGGCGAGCGTCGAAGCCAAAGGACTCCAGTGCCACGGCAGCTGAAGCAATCGATACATCGTCGGTATCGAAAAAGCCCGCCGAATCCGGCTTGATAAGCCCGACCGCAACGAGACCAGCAATCTCTTCCTGGGTGGTGCCAGCTTGGTCAGCCACGTCGGCGTCAGTAAGCCGATTGACCACCGGCGCGCGCAGCTGTCCAGCGCTGATAAGGGCCTCGGCCTGCGAAGACACAATCGCCGTAACCTGGCCGGAGTCCATTGCCTCCAGCTGTTCGCGGATGACCTTTAGCGGCGTGTAGTTATCGCGCTGCGCTGTCAGAATGTAGCGCAGGCGGTCTAGGTCCTTCTGGTAGTAGCGGCGGTAGCCTTTGGGCGTGCGCTCCGGGGTGATTAGACCCTCAGACTCAAGGAAGCGAATCTTTGACACCGTGACATCAGGGAACTGCTTTTGCAGGTGCTTCAGCGTCACACCGATAGACATCGGCTTCTGCTTGGCGGCCTTGGGCTTCCTAGCGGCAGTGGACGCTGCTGCGGCGGTGGAGTTCTGGACGCTCACGATGGGAACTACTTCTGCTTTCTACACGGTCTGGACATCACAGCGGTGGCGGGGAGAAAACTCCCTCAGCCCTCCGCTTGGTGTGGACTTACTTAGCGGCGATGAAGACCAGACGGAATTTACCAATCTGGATCTCGTCGCCCACCTCGAGCACCTGTGCGTTACGCGGCTCGCGGTTGACGTAGGTGCCGTTGAGCGATCCAACGTCCACAACCTCAAACTGGCCGTCCTGGGCGCGGAACTCAGCGTGGCGACGGGAGACGGTGACATCATCAAGGAAGATATCTGCCTCTGGGTGGCGGCCAGCGGTGGTTGTCGGCTGATCCAGCAGGAAACGCGCGCCAGCGTTAGGGCCACGCTTGACGACGAGCAGCGCCTGCCCCTCAGCTAGGTTCTCAGCACCAGCGACGGAAGCGTCAGAGCTTGCCGACGCACCGCTTTCCATCTCCTTGAGAAGATCGGCGCGGAAGACAGAAGTAGTCTCTGCCTGCGGTTCCGGCGTTCCGGTGTTCTCGCTCATTTTTACCTCCGAAGGGTCGGATCGATATTGACTAAATCCATAGTAGCGACTCCACTGCCCTCGCGAGCCACCACCAGAGAAATTATATTAACGGAAAATATTTCCGATGCCCTTGAGCACCGAGTTTCCGCCTCCTGCCAGTGGATTATCAGAAACCATGTAGGTCCACGTCGCACTCGGGCGGGAAAGACCGTGGTCCTCCAAATGGGCACCATCAGAATCGATCACCACAGTGTTGAACGTCTCAACAGCATCATCCACTGCGCGTTGGGCTAAGTCCTTGAACTCGCGAACGGCGATACGGTGATACTCATCGATGGGGGTTTCACGCGCAATGGCGCGCAGGTGGATGGACTCGCGAACATCGTCCATAAGCTCGAGGTGATCTGCCCAGGATAGATCCAGGTGGTAAAGCATAATCTCACGGGCGGCGCGCTCGCGGGCGTCTTGGGGGACGTCGGCAAGCTCGGCGGCCCGCTGCGGGGCGCGCTCGGCTAATTCTTCCCACGCTTGGGCGGTATCGAGTAGCTTGGCACGGCGCTCATCGATGATGATGCGCTGGTCTGCAAGCAGCTGATTGTACTTCCAGGTCTGCGCGTGAATCTCAAGCAGTTGCCCCTCGGTCACGCGCTGGCAGTGCGCCACGAAATCGCTCACCCGCTTGGACTCGATGCGGCCGTCAGCATCCGGGCGCGCGGAGAGGGACTCATCCTCTCCTCCCTGCTGGACCACATCATCCTCTAGGGAGACGAAGAACACGGACATTCCAGGATCGCCCTGGCGTCCAGCGCGGCCGCGCAACTGGTTATCCAAACGCGACGACCTGTGACGGGAAGTGCCCAGCACTGCCAGGCCGCCCTTCTCTACCACCGCATCGCGGTCAGCCTCATCAGCGCCACCCAGTTTGATGTCGGTACCACGACCAGCCATTTGGGTAGAGACGGTGACCCTCCCCACGTCACCGGCCTCAGCCACAATGCGAGCCTCATCCTCATCGTTTTTGGCATTGAGCACGCTGACCTCAATGCCGCGTTCCCTCAAAGCATCCGCAAGGTCCTCAGACTCGGCCACGTCGTGTGTGCCCACGAGCACCGGCTGCCCAGTGGCGTTGAGGGCAGCGATTTCTTCGACGATGGCCTTCGACTTGTCATCGATAGTCGCATAAATGCGGTCAGCTTCGTCGAAGCGCTGCAGCTCCTTATTGCGATCGATAACGGAGACATGCAGGTCGTAAAATTGGCGCAGCTGGTCAGTGGCCTCAACGGCTGTACCAGTCATGCCACACACCAAGGGGTAGCGCCGCATCAACTCCTGCAGGGTAATGGTGTCGAGGATGCGGCCCCCTTCAGAAACCTCAAGGCCTTCCTTCGCTTCCACGGCTGCTTGGAGGCCATCGGGCCAGCGCTGCAGGTCGGCAACGCGGCCCCGGGAGGCGTCGATAAGCTGCAGCTTGCCATCCGTAATGATGTAGTGAATATCACGGATAAGTAGAGCCTTTGCGTGCAAAGCCAAGTTGACCTTGACCAACACCGAGCCGATGTTCTCCTCGGAGTACAGCGAATCAATGCCTAATTCGCGCTCCACTCGCGCCGCGCCATCATCGGTAAGCGCCACCGTGCGCCCATCCTCCGCGATGACGTAATCCTGGTCTTCGCGCAGGCGGGACACCACATTGGTGATATGACCCGTGGACTCCTCACCCGGGCGATTGCCGGCAAGAACCAGCGGAACCAAGGCCTCATCCACCAGTACAGAGTCCGCTTCATCGACGAGCGCTACGTCGGCACGGGCCTGAACAGTCTGCTCGCGAGAGGTGATCTGATTATCACGCAACACATCAAAGCCCAACTCATTGACTGGGGCATAAATGATGTTAGCGCGGTAGGCCTGGCGCCGCTCATCAGGTGCCAGCTTTTCCGTCACGGAGGCCACCGTAAGGCCAAAGAACTCCACGAGCGGGCGCATCCACTCAGCGTCGCGCGCGGCCAGATAGTTGTTCACCGTGACCACGTGCACGCGTTTGCCGGTCAACGCGAAGCCGGTCGCTGCCATAGCACCGACCAGGGTCTTGCCTTCACCAGTCGCCATTTGGATGACATCGCCCTCTAGTAACCGGAGCACGGCCTGGGATTGCACGTTAAAGGGGCGCATGCCAAGCTTGCGTTCACTCGCTACGGCGAGGGCTGCGAGGAACTGCGACTTGTCCGCGATCGCGCCGTCTTTGACGCAGGAGCGAGCAGTGGCGGCCACTGAGACGTCGTCAAGCGCCGCAACATCCTCCACCGCTGAATCTGCAGCCGCCACCACAGCCTTGGACTTCTTGTTGTTGCGTTCGGACTGCGCGCCCATCGCCTTCCAGAACCAATCGAATGCGCCCATGTGCACTCCTTACCTTTCTGAGCGGCCTTACTCGTCTTCTGTCGACTCTAGTCAACCCCGGTTCGCAGCCTCACACTTGCCCTTATATCCTTATTGGCATGCAATCCGTGAACGTGACGCTCCCCTCCAGCACCGGCACCGCGATGGCCGGAACTATCGATTTCCCTGACACCCCACCGCAAGCATTCGCCATCTTCGCGCACTGCTTTGCCGGCTCCCGCCACACACCGGGTGCTGCCCGCGTGAGCAAGCAGCTCACCAACTTCGGCATCGCCACCCTGCGCTTTGATTTCCCTGGTCTGGGCCAGTCGGAAGGAAACTTTGGGGAGACCAACTTCAGCCAAAACGTTGCGGATATTCAGGCTGCCGCTGAATGGCTGAGCCAAAACTACTCTGCCCCGCAGCTACTCATGGGCCACTCGCTGGGCGGTGCAGCTTCCCTCGCTGCGGCTAACGGCATTCGTTCCCTCAAAGCTGTGGCTACCATTGGTGCGCCGTTTGACCCAGCACACTCCGTTCTCCATTACGCCGACAAGATTGGTGAGGTCGACGCCAACGGCGAGGTTGAAGTCACGCTAGGCGGTCGCGCGCTGACGATTTCCCGCCACTTCCTCGAGGATCTGGCTGAGACCAATCCGGAGACCTACCTGCCGCGCCTGCGCAAGCCGCTGCTTCTGTTGCACTCCCCGATTGATCAGACCGTGGGCATCGATAACGCCCAGAATATCTTCCTGACCACCCGTTACCCCAAGTCCCTTGTGGCCTTGGATAAGGCAGACCACCTCGTGACCAAACAGGGTGCTGCTGCGCGCGCAGCGGATCTCATTGGCGCTTGGGCTGAACAGTATATTGTTCCGGAAAACCTCCCGGAGCCCGTCGACGCTGCGACCGCCGTCGCCATCCCGGCGGTGGGCTCGCGCATGGGAGTCGTCGTGCGCAGCAACGAGCACACCGTTACTGCTGACCGCACGAAGAAGGACGGCGGCAAAGGCCAAGGCTTTACGGCTGAAGGCCTGCTCATGTCGGCCCTCGCCACCGCTACCACCCAAACGCTGAAGGCTGCGGGTAAGGAACACAAGGTGGATTCCACGGCTGTGGATGCTATCAGCGTTACCGTCACACAGGACTCCGAGTCCTCGTTTACACGCACCATTTCGCTTCCGGATTCCTTGAGCGCTGCGCAACGCACCGCGCTTGTCGACGCCTCCATGGCCACCCCCATCGACACCCTCCTCAATGCCACCGTCACGACCACCATCGTGACGAACGAGGCCATGAATTCCTAGGCACCAGACATGATCGTTCTCAACCCCCTCGACTCTGGTGCCCGGTGCCCCTGTGGCACGGGTTTAACCTTCGGTGAATGTTGCTCGCGCTACCACGCGGGTACACCTGCGCCCTCGGCGGAGGCTCTTATGCGCTCCCGGTTTAGCGCTTTCGTCACCGGCGACGAAGACTACCTATTGCGCACCTGGGATCCTGAAACCCGCCCCGAGCGCCTAGAGCTGGCCGATACCGGCATTCGCTTCTACCGCCTCGACATTATCGACACCGTTGCCGGTGGCCCCCTCGATGACTCCGGCATCGTCGAATTCGAGGCCTTCTACAAAGGTGCTGCTAAAGGTTCCCAGCGCGAGCGTTCCTCTTTCCGCCGACAAGGCGGGCAGTGGGTTTACTCCTCCGGCGAATTCTAGGACAGATCCACGCGCCACTCAGGCCACACCTTGCACAGCGGGGTCACCAAAAAGCGGCGTGAACAGCAATTTGTCGAAGCGAATACCGCTGGTGTAATCTGAAGCAGTTGCACCAAGCGTGCAACGGCGGACTATGGCGCAGTTTGGTAGCGCACTACACTGGGGGTGTAGGGGTCGCAGGTTCAAATCCTGTTAGTCCGACAGCTTTCCGGCTGGTCAGAGAAGTTCTGACCAGCTTTCTTCGTTTTACCGTTCTTTCGCGCGAGTGTCATAGTCCACGAGCCCGTCGACGAGGTGAACTCGGCGGGGACTCGAGGATGCAATGTCCTCATCGTGAGTGACCATGACAATCGTCGTGCCCGCAGCATTGATATCACGGAAGATGTCCATCACTTGGCGGCTATTCTCACTGTCCAAAGCACCCGTGGGCTCATCAGCGAAGATGATACGCGGTTCATTGATCAACGCGCGGCAGATGCCGACTCGTTGGAGTTGGCCTCCCGAGGCTTCGGTGATGTCGCGGCGCGCTAGGGATGCTACACCCAAGTTCTGCATGAGTTCGTGCGCGCGTTCCACGAGCTCATCCCGCGGCGCAAGGCCGGCAAGGAAGGCCGGGAAAACGATGTTGTCGAGCACGTTGAGGTTAGTGAGCAGGTGGATCTGTTGGAAGACAAAGCCCATGTGGGTCAGTCGCAGTCGCGCCAATTCCTTCTGGCTGAGCTGGGTGAGGTCTTCGCCGCAGAGTGTCACGTGCCCCGAGGTAACGCTATCCATTCCACTGAGCGCATAAAGCAGCGTGGATTTTCCTGACCCAGAAGGCCCGGTAATGGCCACCATGTCCCCGGCAGCAATGTCGACGCTAATTCCGTGAAGCACGGTGTTATCGCCGAAAGCCTTGGTTACGTTGCGGGCGGACAGAATGGTTGTCATTGCGCAGTCACCTCCGTGATATGGGTACGGCTGATGGAGCGGCTACCCAGCCAGGTGGCAGCGGCAACCGAAAGAGAAAGAACGAGGGGAACAAGTCCATAAACCAACCAGGGATTAACCATGAGCTGAATCTGGCTGCCTCCTTGGCCGGCCGCCTCCATCCCGCCGAAGATGAGTTCCATTCCGAGGTTGAACACACCTTCCCCGGCAATGAGGGCTAATACCATTCCTACCGGAACCGCGCACGCCAGCACGGAAAGAGTCCGAGTGAGGTACTGGGCGCGGATGCCGTCGTCGGTGTTGCCCAGCGCACGCTGAATGGCAATCGGCGTGGAGTCAGTAGCAATAAGCATACGTACGAACATCAGCGTGATTAGAGCGGCAAGCAGGGCCGCTGTGGCTAGGATAATAAGAGCTACCGTACGCAGGGAGCGTGCTACGGGTCCAAAGGTTTGCTCTGCAATGGTTTCCAAGGCGACGGGGTTAGCCTTGGGCCAACGGTGAGACCACTCCTCTAGGACGTCCTCAGGCGCAACGCCAGGTTGAAGATCAACCAACACCGTATACCACGTAACATCTTCGGGCTCGGGATCCAACAGCGCCTTGGCAGTCTTACCGCCGTTGGTGATGTCCTGGTAAGAACCGACGATGGTCAGTGGTTTGAGTTCACCCTGTACATCAACGGGAATCTTCTCCCCCACCTCATATCCGGTTGCGCTCAAGGACATCAAAGGCAGAGCGATTTCGTTAGGGGTTCGGGGTGCATGGCCCTCGACATAGGCGGTGGGCATGGTGTCGTGGTCGCCGCTGACAATGTTCATGCTGATACGTTCTCCGGAAGCCGCAAGCACATCGTGACGAGACGTTCTGGTGAGGACGTGTTGAGCCACGGAATCTGACTCTTGGAGGGTGGCATCAATGTCGTGAGCAATGTCCGCATCCGCAAGCGATTCCGCTCGCCAGCCCATGTACACGTCTGCCTGCGCGATACCCATATAGATGCTAAACCGCGGATCATTGGCTGTGTTGGCTGCAGCGGTGGGCACAATGACGATGAAGGTAGAAATCACCAGAACGCAGAAGAGAAGGACGTGCGCGCTCAATCCACGCAGCAGCGCGATAAAGCCCAGACGAATATTGGTCGGTGTCCGCTTCGCCGTAGCGAGGCGGAGGCGCGGTCCCCTGCCAACCTCCTGTGTGCCTCCAGTTCGGAGAGCCTCTACGGCGCTCGTGCGCCCCACCCTGCGCAACATGACGAGGACAAACAGAACGGTAAGAACAAACATCAGCAGCGCGCCACACATCGCGCCGGCCACGCCCGCGCCACCATGCTGCACGCCTTGGTAGGCAGATAACCGCTGAGTCATCAGGGGTAACAATCCTAGACCAAGTGCCAACCCCACTACGGCAGCGGCGGCAGCTAGCGCAGCGTATTTCACCAAATACAGCCGCCGGATCCGGCTTGTGGGGACGCCAATGGCACTGAGCACGCCAATCTCCTTGGCGTCGTGGCGCAACGTTGTCAAGAACGACAAGCGCAGAACGAGCAGCCCCACGATGAGAAGAAGCAGCGACGCCAAGATAATCGCTCCGGCACTAAACCCCTCGCCTACTGCAATAAACATACGGAAGGTAGCACGGTCCACCGTAGGGCCATTAGTCGGCAATCCAGCATCCATGTATGCGGTGCTCACAGTTGGGATCTGGGTGTCCGGATCCTGTACCCAGAACTCGATGAGGTACTCTCGCGTGCCGTAGTTACGAGCGATATCCATAAAATCCGCGTCGTTGACCGCGATACGCTTGGAACCGGCAATCGGTGGATTCATGATTGAATCCCTCGTGAAACCTACAACCGTCAAGGATCGCGCGCTGGGCCCGGTGCCGATCTCCACAACGTCCCCTACCTGCAGGGAACCCTCAATTTTGTACATGATCGGCATGATGACGGTACCGGGCTCTACGGCGTCAATGGGCTGGTTGTCCTCATTGAGCAAGAGATCCCCGCTCTTTGGTGGAACAACGAGTGAGTTCTGTTGGACGTTATCGCGTTGGTCCACACCGGCGAAGACAAGGTCGGAGCTGTTGAGTGTCAACAGTTCAACGACTTGGTGGTCGGTGACATTCGGGTTGTCCTGGGAAAACCTGTCAATGCTGTGCTTATCGACGTCCCCCGCATGCATCTGCACGAGGTGTGGTGCCCGCGCTTGGTCAAGCAACGCATCGGCTGCCCCGCCCAATTGAGCGATGAGGCCGGCACTTGCTGTCGCCAGCGCGACCGAAACCGCCATGAGAGCCGCAACTGCAAAAGTCAACACCGCATTTCGGCGGACATCGTTGCGAAGCATTCGGCCAAACATGGGGTGGATCACCTCACCGTCGAAAGACAGCCTTACCCTGTAAGGTCGAGTTTACTTCAGCACGCCTCCCACGTACGGATTGTGCGCCATGATGTCCCCCACGAAATCCTCCGCTTTCCGCACTACCTCCCAAGTACGCACATGGTGCAAAGATTCCACCGCCAAGAAGGGCCGCGAGGAAGAAAGAGCTAACCATAGAGGACATATCAGCGTCATTGCCTTCCACGCCATCGGCTCCGCCGACAGGAGCCTCACAAGGCTCGGCAGTGGGCTCGCCGGAAGCGGACGGCTCGGAAAGGTTGTCGTTCTGGGTAGCTCTTATGAATGGTGCGGTCCCTCGTCCCTCATCGCCCTTGGACCTACGCTGGCGAACCGATGCTATCGGGGACTGTGATGTTAAGGCCAACACGACACTGGTCAACCACCATGCCGAAATAACCTCCCCCACTCTCGAGCTGCCCACATAGGTCTGGATTTCGAGCCTACCGCTGAAAACCGACCTGTAGAACTCGAGGGAATCGTGGTCGTTGCGATGGAAAGCAAAGCACGGTGTGCTCTTTACTCTTATGCCGCGACGATGCCCCCGTGTCAGCACAACCGTCGATCAACAAGCCCACGAAAAGAGCAAGGCCACACCTCCTGGCTAAGAGCCGGGGATGTGGCCTCAAACTATCTGCGTAAGCTATCTGGGCTACACCGCAGAAAGCCTCCTCAACTAGCGGTTAGCGCGCCACGGGATGCCTTCCTTGGGCAGGTAGCCCAGGAGGTAGAGGTAGTCCATCGCGCCCAAGACAGACACGATGAGACCGCCACCAAGGATTGCAGCGAGGAAGGAGTAACCCACCATCGAGGACGTATCGACGTCCTTGCCATCCTTTCCGTCTTTGCCGTCTACACCGTCACGACCATTCAGGCCGTTGAGACCATCGCGGCCATCTTGTCCGTCCACTCCATCACGACCAGGTGCACCGGGGGCACCGGGCGCACCGTTCATGCCGTTGGAGCCATCACGGCCGTCTTTGCCGTCGCGGCCGTTCTTGCCGTCAATGCCATCTTTGCCGTCGCGGCCTGGCTCGCCGTCTTTACCGTCAATGCCGTCCTTGCCGTCGCGGCCGTTCTTGCCGTCAATGCCGTCCTTGCCGTCAATGCCGTCCTTGCCGTCGCGGCCTGGCTCGCCGTCTTTACCGTCAATGCCGTCCTTGCCGTCGCGGCCTGGCTCGCCGTCTTTACCGTCAACGCCGTCCTTGCCGTCAGTGCCCGTCTCAGGAGTTTCAGAGGGCTTGATCTCGTCGCTAGGCTTAGTCTCGTCGCTAGGCTTAGTCTCGTCGCTGGGCTTGGTCTCATCGCTGTTGACCTTCTTGCCGTTCAGCATGTCAGCGCACTTCTGGCCGGCAGGTGCGTTGACGGCTGCAAGCGCGGAGGCCGAAGTGGAAATACCCCCAAGAGTCTTTTCAATCTCAGCACGCTGGGCGTCGGAAAGCTTCAAGTCCTTTGCAGCGCTAGCACCTGGGAAGAGACCTGCGATGGTGACCGCGGCATTGAAAATCTTAAGGACTACAGACACGCCCTGACCAAAGGCACCATCGGCAAATTTGATGAGGTTAGAAACTGTCTTCTTGGCTGCGTCAGGGTTCTTGAGATCAACCTCCGCGTCTGCGTTGTCAATCCGTCCGATCGCCATGCCCTGAGCGCGAGCCAGGTCCCACGTTACGGACTTATCCGCTTCGCCCTCGCGGACGAGCTTCTCAATCTTTTCCCACGAGCTGGCACCGATCTTCTTGATGAAATCTGCGGGTACGAGGTCCCCTACCACTGGGATGACCTCCCAGACGGTCTGCAAAAGCTTATTGCCGCCATCATAGAAAGCCTTGGCAAGGTCGAGCTTGCGCTCCAGCAGTTGACCTTCCTTGCCCGGCGCATCCGAGATCTCACACACCAGCTTGCCGTTCTTTTCCACGGCGGTCACGGTCACGTCAGTCGTCGTAGCCTTGGTGGTCTTCAGCTCATCGAGAGTGGATGGCTTCGCATCGTCAGCGCCGTAGAAACCAAATTCGTTGCCGCGGGACTCCCGCTCAATCTCATCGATAGCGTTGTCGCCGGCATTGTCAGAATCAATCAGGTTGCCGTCTTCGTCAAAGGTGGTGCCGTTGACATCCACCGTGTCAGACCCCGACTGCTCATGAACGAAGGCGGAATCTTCAGGCGCTTCTACTGCAAGTGCCTGAGGTGCAACGATGACGGACGAGGAGGTAGCTACAGCCACCGCGGTGGCAACAATGCGGGAGGAAATAGGGCGCATGGTGATTCTTTCTTAAGCCTAAATGAAGAACAACTTACCGCTATCGAATTGCGCGACAAGTTTCGGACGAGGCCACAGTACCGCCGTGCAGAAATGATTTCTACACTTAATTAACTATTGCCCCCTTTTTGGGATCCCAACCCCATTGAACATAACGCCAGTTCACAGCGTATACATTCAGAATGTCGATACACATATGCCTACGACATTTATCATCCCCACGTGGGCACCTTTCGATAAATCGTGCGGTTCCCTAGGTCAGCGCCAAGGCCTATCGGCAAAAAATATTCCCTGCCTTTCCTGAGAGAAAGGCAGGGAACCGTGATGCACATAACAACATCACGCGTAGGCCTAGGCCCAACGGCTACTTCGCAACACCAAGGCTGCGCATGACACCGCCAAGCTCAATATCCATGTAGTGCGTAAGAATCTCGAAGATAAAGTCCGTGGAGTACCCACGCAGTGGCCCCTTGGCACTCAACATGGCCAAACCATGAGCACCTGCCCAGACAGAAATCACGAGAGTGAAGAGAACCCACGGTGCGCGTGGACCATCAACTTCATCGATAGCTTCCCGCACTAGGGACATGATGAAACCGAAAGCCTGACCAAATTCACTGAAGTCACGCTGGACTTCCGCAGCCTTGTTGGCGTTCGGCAGGAAGTCATCCTCGAAGGACATCGGGACGATGGGTCCGGAAGCAATTTTGATGAGCGCCTCGAAGCCGAGCGGATCAGCCAGAGCATGAGACACATAGCCATAGCCAGTCGCCTTAATCTTGGATACCGCGCCGGACCCCTCTGGCACCGCAGTTACCTGACGGAAAATAAACTCGTAGTTAATCTTGTCCAGGTATCGCTCCAGGTAGCTTGCCAATTCCTGGTCGCTTTCAATGAGGTGCTCCGCCTCTTGGACAGTCAGCCCGGCACGAGTCGCGGCACCACCAATATGGAGACCAGTAACACCATGGTCAAGAGACTCTTCGATGGCCCCTCGAAGAAGTGCCGTGCGCTTCTCCTCTTCCGTGTCGCGCGGGAAATCAACGGCCTTAGTCAGCAAAGGCTCAGGCTGCTCACCCACCAAACCGAATGGCGCGGTGTGCTCAACGCGCTCACCTCGGAAGAATGGGATAAGCCCCACACTCAAAGTGTCCATAACGCCGCCAAAGGTCTGCTTCTTTGCAGCGGGCGACAGATAGCGAAGGATACCTTCGGCGGCCAACTGGGTTACGCCGTGTAGGTGCGAGAAGATAGCCAATGCGGAAAGCATCGTGCCACGGGCATCAGTAGTGCCTCCAGCTTCCTTGATGGCATCACGAGTTAAATTGAAGAGAAGCTCTAGAATAGGGCACGTATCTGCGCTGCCGCCCTGCTCAGAGAAAACCTCAGCGGTCAGGCCTTCACGCGGGGATGCCTGCACCGCCGTGAAGGCGGCGAAAGAGGTGGGGTCCTCCACAGCAAAGGAGAAGTAGGACATCGCTGCGGCCCGTAGTTTATCCACTGCGGTGGCATTCTCTGGGAGGCGCTTAAAGTGCAGATCCACCACGGACAGAAGGGCCTGGTTCAAAGTCTCTTTGGTTTCCTCGACCAGTTCGGCGTCACTTGCGAATTGCTCCTGAGCTTCCGCTAGGGGCACATCGACTTGGTCGGCAACATCACGCAGGCGAACTGCGTCCATACCGGCTTTAGCGATAACTCGACCGGCTTGTTCAATGAGGAGTTGCCGTGAGGGCTGGTTGCCCTTTTCCGCACCTACTGAAGTAATCACGGATATAAGCCTACCCAGTAGCACCGTCGTTTTAGTTTCACGCGATACAACTTAACATTTATTAATGTTACACTCAGCTTTAAGTTCAGGATATGGAAATCATTTTCTCACATAGTGGACATGTAATATTCATCATAGTGGATAGAAAAAGAGTCCGAGCCCACATGAATGGGCCCGGACTCTCCTGCGCTGTGCCGCTTACCAAGCATGCCCACAATAGGGGCACCACTCAGAAAAGCGGCGCAGAAACCTAATTACTTCTGGTCGTTCTGCTCCGCCTGGTTGCCCTCAGCACCCTGGTTGCCAATGCGCTCATCCAGCTGGTCGCGTGCGGAGTCAATCTTGTCAGCCTTATCCTCGCCCAGCTTGCCCTTTGCGAGGTCAGCGCCCTTATCCAGTGCAGAGTCAGAAACCTGCTCGCCCTTATCGGAGTTCAGCGCATCCTTAGCCTTGTCGAAGATACCCATGTCGTATCATCCCTTCTGTCTAATTACATCTCTAATTCACTGCGGCCGCAGCAAGTGGCTGAGACTCTCCTTTAATTACTGCAGGACAGTGCCGGCAACGGAAATGTTTCCTGTTTCTCGACACCTCAGTAAGGAGCAGCCGTCAACTTCTGCTCGCGACCACGCCCCCCACGGTACCGATGACTTTCAAACTTTGCCACGTAATTTATAAATGCGCTTTCGGCTTGCGCCCGTCCTCCAATGCCGGTAGACCTAGCTGAGATTCTTAAGCTTCTTAACGAAAGTTTACCCCCCTTCGTCACCCCTTTTCGTTCAACAACTTGCGGTGAGCTATTACATCTCAGCTACAGGCCCCTGTACCCTAATTTCAGCACTGCCCCACGGATGCAACATCTAGGTCCGGCGCTGCATTATCCAGGCTCGACAGCTCCGGGCGTGGCGCAGGATATGCGGGCGTGCATGCATTCCTCATCTCGGTTTTCATAAGAATTTTTTCAGCACTATGTCTTCACCTAGTTCCTCACCCTCAAACCCCGAATCCTTCTTCGGACTCACATGGCCGGGCAAAGATGAGGCTGCTGCCCAAGCGCACGGAGAAGCTCGGGTTAAAAGGGACGTCGTCAAAGGCACTGGCTCAAGTCCGAATTCTGTCACCGTTGCCGATAACCTTGATGCTCTCAAGGACTATATTGCTCGCAGTGTTCAGACAGACGTTATCTATATCGATCCTCCCTACAACACTGGCAAGGACTTCGTCTACCGTGACAACTTTCGCCAGCGCCGTGACATGCGCTCAGAGCATTTCGGCCAATGGCATTCAGAATGGCTGTCCATGATGCTGCCTAGGCTCATCTTGGCACGGGACGTACTGTCGAAGAACGGTTTCATTTTCGTCTCTATTGGTGAATCCGAAGTGGCTCATCTCCGGCTCCTCATGGATGAGGTTTTTGGCGAGGATTGCTTTGCTGGCCAGCTCATCTGGAAGAAGGGCGGAACCGGCAAGAATGACTCCAAGTACGCCATCGTCGAGCACGAGTATGTGCTGTGCTACGCCAAATCTGCATCCAATCCAGGATTCAATCTTGATGCGCAGGCACAAACCACAACACGGTATAACCACACTGATGAACGAGGGAATTACTCACTAGTACGCCTCGATTCCAAGACCCTAGGCTATCTTCCGTCTCTAGACTTCCCCATTACCGGCCCCGATGGCCGCGACTATTGGCCCCACCAACCGGAGGGCAAAAGTGAGGTTGCCCGCTGGCGCTGGGGCAGGGAGAAGGTAGCAGAACAATATGACGAGCTAGTTTTTCGTCGCGGATTCGTCTACACCAAAAATTATGAAAAGAAGGGCGCTCGTCCACGGTCCATCCTTGATGGCGAGCGCTTCGGTGTTACCCGCACCGGGCGCAAGGACGCCGAAGAGGCACTTGGCGTTCAAGGAACCTTCGATTTTCCCAAACCCGTACGACTTATCAAGCACCTCATCGCCATTGCTGGTGGTCCCGACGCCGTAGTCCTCGACTTCTTCGCTGGTTCAGGGACCACGGCCCAAGCCGTGGCTGAGCTCAATCGAGACGACGGCGGCCATCGCAGCGTCCACCTCGTTCAGATTGCGCAGCCAACGGAAGCTTCGAGCGCCGCTCGGCGTGCTGGCTTCGACACAGTGGCAGATATCTGTCTAGCCCGTGTAGAAGCATTGGAGGGCCTCGAGTTCGACCACATTCGGCTTGTCCCTGACGAACTCTGAAAGACTGCTAGCCTCGGCTCTCCTTGCTAGATTCAGGTGGCTGGGCGCTGCGAGGACTCCGCTACGCCATGTTCCTCGGTGCCTTCCGGCCTGCCGGGAATCCCGAAGAAATCCAACACCGTGTCGGTTGCGAATCCGCGCCCCACCTCAGGTTTATCCCTACTTGGCCGTCCCGGCCACACGTGTGACCCACCTTCAATACGAATGTGCTGAAGCGGGGCCCGGCAAGCGGTCCAGGTCTCTTTGACGGCGTCGTTTGTCAGGCGCGCTGTTTGTACATCACCCACGCATTTGTTGCGTTTCTGGTGTTGGTTCATGACCTCCGTCACCGAAGAGTAGGCAGTTCCATGGCGGACTCCGCCCTCATAGTTAACTACGGGATCATCAGTGCCATGAATGTCGAGGCGGCCTACCGGCCGCTCTGAGCACTCCGAGTGAATACCCTCGTAATACGCCGCCGACACTGTTGCCACAGAGCGGAACGTGCCCGGCATCCGGCAGGCTAAGAACGCTGCGAAGCCACCACCGTTGGATAATCCAGCGGCAAAAATCGCGTCATCATCCACGCTGTACGTCGCTCGCAAACTATCGACGATCGTATGGACAAAATCTAGGTCTTCTTCGGCACTTGTCGTCGCGTAGGGTGCCGGCGACCACGCTTTGTCCAATCCTTGGGGATACGCCACGATGGCGTGCGCCGCATCAAACTGCGTGTAGCCTTCCATGTTTTCAGGACTGTCATTCCATCCATGGAACGCGAGTAGAACCGGCCACGAACGTTCAGGAGTGTAATCAGCGGGCACGTGCAGTAAAAAAGTTCGCCCCGACGACAGCCTCATATTCTTGGTCTCGCCAGGTTCCGGGCCCACAAGCATGGGCGACAGAGGGACGCCGAGATCATTTGTCCATACGGCCGGACTAGTGGGGGCCGAAGGGGCATCATCATGTCCCCCGCAAGCACCGAGTGCGCCCACACAGGCAGCTGCGGATAATACGGCGCAGACGGTACGCATAACACGCGGCCGTTGTACTTGCTCGCCGCGCGTCTTCACGGTTGCCCATCCCCCTCAAGGTTGTTTCTGAACTATGACCACTACAAAGTAACAGGTCGTTGCTTAAGATCACGAAGCGGCGCGGTATCTTAAAGAGCATTATGGCCACCACCAGTTCCCCACATCCCCGCCCGGAGAACTATCCCAGTTACCGCAAGGCATCTGCGCAGGAAGGACCAACGTTCCGGAGCTCTCAGCAGCGCGCACGTTCCGCGCGTGCTTTTGCCCATGGGGCCGATACCTACCATGACGTGCGCCCGAGTTACCCCTACGAGGTAGCCGCACTCATCAGCTCGGCCCACACGGTGCTCGACATCGGCGCGGGAACCGGAAAGCTCACCGAAACGCTGAGTAATCCCGAGGTCTATGCCAGTGACCCCTCCCCAGACATGGCCCGCGTGCTCACTCGACTGGGCGTGCCCTGCTGGCGGGCCACTGCAGAGGAGACTGCGCTCAGTGATTCCTCGCTCGACGCTATTACCTGCGCCCAGACCTGGCATTGGGTAGATGAAAAACGTGCGTGTGCCGAGTTTGATCGTGTCTTGCGCCCGGGTGGCCGAGTAGTTCTGGTGTGGAACACTCTCGATGTCGGAGCGGACCCATGGATTCTGCGTCTATCCCGCATCATGCACTCGGGTGACGTGCAGCGTCCCGGTTTCTACCCCACCATTGCCCCACCGTGGGAGATACGCAAGGAGCTTCGCCTGACATGGGAGCACGCCCTCACACCGGAGCAGCTTCACCAGCTTATGCATACCCGGTCCTACTGGCTGCGCAACGGCGAGAAGATTCATGACCGCATGACCTACAACCTCAACTGGTACCTCTTTGAACATATGGGATTTCACCACGGACAAGAGTTGGCTATTCCCTACCGAACCGATGCCTTCGTCCTTGCCCGCCCCGGCGAGTAGCTGACTTCTGTAACCATGACAATTGTCATGCGACACTCATGACGTCATGGCTACGCTGCAGGTTCCCTACGAGCTTAGCGTGAAAGTATGAGCACGACACATACCTCACCCCCGGCCATCGAAGTCTCCGGAATCAGCAAAACCTTCAACGCTTCGTCCCACAGCCCTGTACGCGCGCTTCACGACGTCTCCTTCACCATCCACCAAGGAGAAATCGTCGGCCTACTTGGCACCAACGGTGCAGGCAAGACCACGCTCATTGATCTCATCTTGGGGCTGACTACCCCTACGTCAGGCACCATCACCGTGTTCGGCCAAGCCCCACATACTGCTGTTAAAAGCGGCCGAATCGGCGCCGTCATGCAATCAGGCGGCCTCCTTCCGGATATCACCGTGAAGGAAACTTTGGAACTCCTCGGCGCTGCCTTCCCCACTCACCGCCCATACGAGGACATCATCGAGCGCGCGAATTTAGGAGATATTCTTTCGCGCCGGGTAGGCAAATGCTCCGGCGGCGAGCAACAACGCCTGCGTTTCGGATTGGCTCTGTTGGGGGACCCGATGCTCTTGCTTCTCGACGAACCAACTGCCGGCATGGACGCTGGTGCCCGCCGCCACTTCTGGGAGACCATGCGAGAGGAAGCCAAAGCCGGAAGAACCATCCTGCTGACCACTCACTACCTCGAAGAAGCCGACACCTTTGCACAGCGCATCGTCATGCTCAACAAAGGCGAGATTCACGCTGACGGCAGCACTGAGGAAATCCGCAACGCAAATTCCACCCGCATTATCCGGGCCACCTTCCCAGATGGCGTGCCCGATCGTCTCCTCAACGAGCCCTTACCGGGAGTGCTCCATCTAGTTCCCACAGACACCGGCCTCGATATCACTACGCGCGATTCTGATGCGGTAGCCCGCTTTCTACTCACTGAAACCACAGCGCAGGATATCACCATCACCGGCCACAGCCTCGAGGATTCGTTCCTTGAGCTCTCTGGCTCTTCACTCGACACAATTTCCCGTTAAGGAGTCATCCGCCATGAGCACACTCACTTCAGCCACACCGACGCTTGGTACGGCCTTAAAGTACGCGGCCCACGACCTGAAGCGCTTGCGCCGCGACCTACCAACTCTCTTTTTCAGTATCGGCTTACCCGTCATCTTCTACATTCTCTTCGGCGCCATGCAGGAATACGGCGCTATCGAATTCAACGGCGGAAACGTCGCAGCGCTGGTCATGATCGGCATGGCGCTCTACGCCGGCGCTACTGGAGCCGTTGGTGCAGCTGGTTCTATGGTTGCAGAAAATCGCGCTGGGTGGGGCCGCCAATTGGCGCTCACTCCCCTACGGGCTTCTCAGCTTGGCCTTGCCAATGTCCTCAACATTGCGGTCCGTGCCATCTTGCCTATCGCCGCTGTCTTCATCACCGGCGGGCTCACTAAGGCCACGATGCAGCCGGACCAATGGGCGCTCTCTTTTCTCATTACCGCGGCGTGTGCCATCCCGTTCGGTGTCTACGGTATGGCCTGCGCCATGCTCATCCCTTCGGAGAACACTGTTTCCATCGCGACATCCACAATCGTCATTCTCGCTTTCGCCGGAAACGTCTTTATGCCGCTCAAGGAATCCCTGCTTGAGGTCGGACGATTCACCCCGATGTACGGCGCACAGGCCCTTGCCCGCTGGCCGCTATCTGAAGGTGCCCAAATGATCAACGGTGAGCGTCTCTTCATTGAGGACCCACTCTGGTACGCATGGGTTAACATCACTGTATGGACAGTGGTTTTCGTCGGGATTTGCTTACTCCTTCACAACCGCGACAAGAACCGAGCATGATGGATGACTTTAGGCTGCGGGACGCTGTCTTCTCCGCCATTTGGTTGCTCTTTCTTCTCATAGGGCTGGTGCAGATCCTTGTTCTGCCCTCCTATTCCACGGCGCAGCGCCTCTGGGCCGTTGCCATCACGGCAATATTTTGCGTCACCTATTTTGTTTCATTCGGCACCGTCCATGCCTATCCTCGCGGATGGTCCCAGGGACGTCGGGTGGCAATTCGGTGGGTCATCCTCGCCGCGCTCGCACTTGCCGCGATTCCCGCGTATGGGGTGTGGGCCGTATGCTTTGTGCCCTATCTTGGAGCCTTGGTCGCTTTCACCCAGCCCCTGATGACTGCCGCAACCATAATCACGCTTACCGGTATCGTCGCAAGTATCTCCGCGTGGATTTTCGCTCGCCCAAGCTTTATCGATCTCGCGATCATTCTCTTTGGCTGGCCCCTGCTTATTTTGGCCCTCGGCACGCTATCTCAGCGCGAAGACACCGAAACAGCCTTAAGGCATGATTTGGATTTAGCCCAACAACGCGAGGACATTGCCGCCGATATCCATGATCTCCTCGGCCACACCTTGACCGCTATCAATCTTAAAGCCGAGGTAGCGCGCCGATTTATCGACCGTGATCCAGCCAAGGCCGCAGCCGAGCTTGATGAGATCAGTTCTCTGTCGCGATTATCCCTCGCAGAGGTACGCTCCACCGTCACGCGCATGAAGAACCCCACCTTTGCTGGCGAGATTCAGGCCGCACGCCGGATCTTGGACACTGCCGGCATCCGTCCCCACCTGCCTGAAACTCTTATCCGTCCGCGGGCGCATGAGGACTTGTTCTCGTGGGCGCTGCGCGAGCTCACCACCAACGTCGTACGCCATTCGGGGGCTGCGCACTGCTGGGTTATCCTTAGCGAGGATTCCCTTCAGGTCACAGATGATGGAGACGGTTTTACCGAGGACGCTACGCAAGCGCTTGCTGCGGGCCTTACGGGACTCGCCGGTCTTCGCCGCCGAGCCCAAGATGTCGGTGGCGATGTCATCATTCAGCGAGCGGAAGGGTTGACCACTGTCCTACTTACTCTTGATGGTGTCCGCGAGATAAAGGAGGTTGTCCCATCATGACACCTCCCATACGGGTGCTCATTGCCGAAGACCAGTCGCTAGTCCGCGGAGCGCTGACAGCATTGCTTAATACCGAGCCGGACATCGAGGTCGTTGCTGGGTGCTCATCCGGAGTCGAGGTCGCCGCCCTCGTCGCTCAGCATCGCGTTGATGTGGCGCTGCTCGATATTGAGATGCCGGGTATGAACGGCATAGATGCTGCTAAGACGATCGCCGCTACTGATTGTCGAAGCCTCATCGTCACCACTTTTGGGCGTGCCGGCTACGTCAAACGCGCACTTGACGCAGGTGTCGATGGTTTCCTCGTCAAAGACACTCCCCCAGACGAGTTGGCTGACGCCATCCGCCGCGTCCACGCAGGCCTGCGCGTCATCGATCCGCAACTTGCCCAAGACATCCTCTTTGCCCCGGATAACCCTCTTAGCGAGCGTGAAATTGAGGTCTGTCGTTTGCTTGTTCGTGGTCTTGGGTCCGCGGACATCGCAGCGCAGCTGCATCTTAGCGGCGGCACCGTGCGTAACCATATCTCCGCCATCATGACCAAGACTGGGGCGGCCAATCGCTTCGAGGCCGCGCGACGTGCCGAAACCAACGGTTGGATCTAGGGATGCTCTGCGCTTGGCGACGTCGCTCTCGGCCGACTAGCGGCGCTGGCGGCGCTCGCGCACGCGCACTGCAATGCGCACTGGGGAGCCGTGGAAACCGAAACGCTCGCGGAACTTGCGCTCCAGATAGCGGCGGTAGCCTGCATCCAGGAAACCGGTGGTAAACAGCACGATCGTGGGCGGCTGGGTTGATGCCTGGGTGGCAAACAGCACGCGCGGGAGGCGGTTGTTGTTCATCGGCGGCGGATTGGCAGCAATCGCCTCGCGCATCCAGTTATTGAGCTGGCCCGTGGAAACGCGCTGGTCCCAGCTGTCTAGCGCCTCAATCATCGCCGGTTCCAGCTTCTGCAGGGCGCGGCCAGTCTCTGCAGAGATATTGACGCGAGTGACCCACGGTAGGTGGCGCAGGTTCTCATCAATCTCGCGGTCCAAGTAGTAACGACGGTCCTCATCAACCAGATCCCACTTGTTGAAGGCGATGACGAGAGCCTTGCCTGCCTCCAGAATCATGTTGAGGACGCGCTGGTCCTGCTCGGAGACTTCCTGGGAGGCGTCGATAAGCATGATGCATACCTCAGCCGCATCGATGACGCCACGGGTACGCAGGGACGCGTAGTACTCGTGGCCTTGCGCATTCTTGACCTTCTTGCGCAGTCCTGCAGTGTCGATGAACTTCCACAGACGCTCATCTAACTGCACGAGTGAATCTACGGGGTCCACGGTGGTTCCGGCGGCGTTATCGACGACGGAACGCTCCTCCGAGGTCAGCTTGTTAAGAAGCGAGGACTTGCCCACGTTCGGCTTACCCACGAGTGCGACGCGGCGCGGACCAGAGGTAATTGAGGAATTGCGTGGCTCCTCCGGGAACAGACGCAGGATTTCATCGAGGACGTCGGCGCCGCCGCGGCCGTGCTGTGCAGAAACCGGCCACGGATCGCCCAAGCCCAGTGCGTAGAATTCCGCCATGTCGGCATACATTGTCTCCGAATCGAACTTGTTCGATACGAGGATGACCGGCACTTCGGATTTCTGCAGCTTACGGGCCATAACCGCGTCCGTCTCGGTGATGCCGACCTTGGTGTCGACGACGAAGACGATCACGTCGGCAGTGGCCATGGCCTGCTCTGCCTGGCGCGCAATAGCGGCGTGAATGCCCTTGACGTTGGGGTCCCAACCGCCTGTGTCTTGGACGAAGAAGCGCTGGCCATTCCAATCCGCCACGTAGGAGACGCGATCACGGGTGACACCAGGGTGGTCCTCCACCACTGCTTCTCGACGCCCCAAAAAGCGGTTCACCAGAGAAGACTTACCCACATTCGGGCGCCCCACGACAGCTACCGTGCAGAGGTTCTCCTCCGTGTGGCCATCATCGACGCCAAATTCAGAGGACAGAGCTGCCCACTCTTCTTCGCTCAGCGGGGCTTCGCTGTCAGCTTCATCCTCGTCATCACCGAAATCGGCTTCACCGAATTCAGAGTCGTCAAACTCAGACTCATCGAATTCATAGTCAAACTCATCTGAGTCGAAATCATCCGGAGCCCAACCGCCATGCGGATCGCGCACGACTTCTTCTTCCAGCTTGCCCACTGGGTAATGGAACTCCGTCTCGAACTCCTCGGGCTCCTGGTCTGGGGCCCGATTCGGGTTCTGCGGTTCATTAGTCATGGGAGGCCTCCTTTAAGGCTGACTTTTCGACCACGGCTACGAGCGCGTTAAGGACCTCATCGCGGGACATGTCTGAAGTATCGACGAGCACGGCATCCTCCGCTGGACGCAGCGGTGAGGTCGCGCGGGAAGAATCCGCAGCGTCGCGCTGCTGAACGGCGGCAAGCACGGAGTCAAAGTCAGACTCAATTCCTGCCGCGAGGTTCTGGTCATGGCGGCGCTGTGCACGCACCTCGGCCGACGCCGTCATAAACGCCTTGGCCGGTGCGTCCGCAAGCACCACAGTGCCGATATCGCGACCCTCCACGATAGCGCGGTGAGCCTTCTCAGCGAGGTTACGTTGCAGGTCAACGAGGTTCTGGCGCACCTCCGGAATGGCAGAAACGGCAGAGACATTCCGGGTAACCTCATCCTCACGAATGACCCGGGAGACGTCCTCACCATCAAAGATGACCTGGGTGGAGTCCGGATCATCCGAGACTTCCAAAGGAAGGTTGGCAGTGGCGTTAATAACCGCTGCAGTATCTGCAGGATCCACGCCTGCGCGCAACACGGCGAGGGTCGCCACGCGGTACATGGCACCGGTATCGACGTATTTGGCGTCTAGACGCTTGGCCAGCGCGCGGCAAGTCGTAGACTTACCCGTGCCGGAGGGACCATCGACGGCCACGATAAGGCCGTGGTTTGGCATATTCGAAATCATTACATCCCCACCGCCTTGTACAGACTGGTCAATTCGTTAGAGTTCAGAGCACGCAGGGAGCCTGGCTTCATATCACCGAGCTGCACCGTGTGGAGCTTGGTTCGCACGAGGCGCTGGACTGGGTAGCCAGCCTCCTTCAGCATGCGGCGCACGATGTGTTTACGGCCCTCATGCAGCTCGACGCGGACGAGGGAATAGCCCTGATTCTTATCCACGATTTGCACATAGTCCGCCTTGGCGAGTCCATCCTCGAGCTCAATGCCCTCCTGAAGCTGGCGGACAAGTTTCTTGTCGCCTTCTCCCAGCACTGTTGCTAGGTAGGTCTTCGTGACCTCATACTTTGGGTGCATGAGACGGTTTGCTAGCTCGCCGTCGTTGGTGAGGAGCAATAGGCCCTCAGTATCAGCATCGAGGCGGCCGACGTGGAACAGTCGCTGGCCCGATACAACTCGGTCAGCGACGACATCTCCCACACAGGGACGCCCCATGTCATCAGACATCGTGGACTGCATGCCACGTGGCTTGTTGAGCACGAAGTATTGGGTTTCTTCGTTGACGTTGATACGGGTGCCATCAACGCGGATGACGTCCTTGTTCGGATTCACGCGAGTGCCCTGCGTGATGATGACCTGGCCGTTGACTTCAACGCGGCCCTGGTCAATGAGGATTTCTGCGTGGCGGCGCGATGCGACGCCAGCCTTAGCCAGGACCTTCTGGAGGCGTTCTCCTTGGTTCTGGGAGTTCTTCTTATCGTTGCCGTCTACCAGCCAATCAGCGCCCAAGTCGCGGGCGACGGAATCTGCAGTGGCCTTCTTCTTTTTAACGTGCTGATGGCGGGCCGGCTTAGCATTGGAGACAATCATGTCGCTGTCTCGCTGCTTCTTTTCCGGTGTGCCATCGCGGCGAGCGGGTGGAGTCACGGAATTGTGTCCTCTCAATAGTTCTTCAATTTGCGGTGCGGAAAGCACCGTGGTCTGCGCGCAATCCTACCCCAGAGTCAAACGTTATGAATAGTCCTCATCGATCTGTTCAATGTCCGGCAGCAGCGGCGCAAGGTCGGGAAGGCGTTCTAGCGAGTCAATGCCGAGGAGCTCAAGGAAAAGCTCAGTCGTTTCGTACTGGTGGGCCAGGCCCTCAGCACCTTCAAGCTCGCGAATCAGACCACGCATCATCAGGGTACGGACCACACCATCGACATTGACTCCGCGCACACCGGCTACCTGGGCACGAGTGACCGGCTGGCGGTAGGCAATGACAGCCAAGGTCTCCAAAGCGGCGCGAGAGAGCTTGGTTTGGGTTCCATCGAGCACAAACTGCTCCACGGCATCCGCATTTTCCTTGCGGGTATAAAAGCGCCAACCTTCAGGGGTTTCACGCAGATCAATCCCAGAGCCCCGCTCGGTGAGCTCGCGCTGTAAGCTGCGAAGAACATCACTAACCACAGTGGTCTCCGCATCAAGCGCGCGGGCTAAGGCCTCGACGCTCGCCGGTGAATCCACCACTAACAGGATGGATTCCACGCGTGAGCGCAATTGGGAGATAAGTGGTAAAGCTGTGCCTTCGGTGTGGGCGTCCATGACTGGGTAGCGTACCTTTCTTAATCCCAGTTGGCTGCCGCCACGACGGCAGGATCCACATCGAGTCCGGTCCAAGCCAGCTCAAGCGGCCCAAGGGATTCCTCCTGAACGGCATCAACAGCCTTGGCTTTGTACAGCTCGAGCAATGCGAGAAAACGGCCGACGATTTCCATGGACACCGTGCAATCCCTAGTCAACGCGTCAAAGCTCATCCATTGACCAGAGCCCAACATCTTGAGTGTGCCGAGAATCTTTCCTGCCTGCTCCGGCACGGAGACCGCCACCTGATGGATGTGGCCGGTTGCCACTTCCTCAGGTGGTTTGGGCCGAAAAACACTGGCAGCAAGTTCCGCAAAACTAGCTGGGGTATGTCCGAGCTTTACCGGTGGCAGAAGCTCGCTGAAGCGCTCCTCCATCGCCACAGCACGCGGGTAACGGCGTTGGGCTTGACGTTGCCACTGGGCGAATTGGTCCGCAACCTGCTTATAGGCCTTATATTGCAGCAAACGTGCGAAAAGCAGGTCACGGGTTTCTAGTAGCTCAAGGTCTTCGAGGTCATCCACGTCACCGCGTGGAAGCAAGCGGGCCGCTTTTAGGTCGAGCAACGTCGCCGCAATGAGAAGGAACTCAGTTGTTTCATCCAACTCCGCGGTTTCCCCAAGTGCTCGGGTATACGCCACAAATTCATCGGTGACCTCAGACAGCGCCACCTCAGTGACATCGAGCTTCTTCGCCTGGATGAGCTGGAGAAGAAGGTCAAAGGGACCTTCAAAGTTACCCAGCGCGATGCGAAAGCCGGTGATTTCCGGTTGCGTCATACCGGCACGCTAGACGGTGGCTCGCTCAATGACCTCTTTGGCCAAGTCACGGTATTGCTTAGCTGCCTGCGAGCTTGGCGCCCACGACGTAATCGGCTCACCAGCAACGGAGGTTTCGGGGAATCGAACCGTCCGAGTAATGACGGTGTCGAAGACCTTGTCACCAAAGTACTCAACTACGCGATCCATAACCTCACGTGCGTGGCGGGTACGGCGATCAAACATGGTGACGAGGATGCCCATGACCTCAAGGTCAAAATTAATCCGATCGGCCACCTTCTCCACGGTGTCCGTCAACAGTGCTAGGCCACGCAGGGAGAAGAACTCGCATTCCATAGGGATGATGACGCCTTGGGAGCAGGCCAAAGCGTTGACGGTGAGGAGACCCAAAGAAGGCTGGCAGTCAATAATGATGAAGTCATATTCCTTGCGTACAGGACGCAATGCGCGGGCAAGCGTATGCTCGCGGCCGACCTCGTTGACCATTTGAATCTCTGCCGCCGAGAGGTCGATGTTGGCGGGGACTAGGTCAAGACCTTGGACCCCTGTATGCACGATGGCGGAATGCACTGAAACATCGCTATCCAGCATGACGTCATAGATGGTGTCACCAATCTGGTCATGCGTAAGACCCAGCCCTGCAGAAAGCGCGCCCTGCGGGTCCAAGTCAACGAGGAGGACTTTACGGCCGAGCTCGGCCAGACAAGCTCCCATATTGATGGTCGAGGTAGTTTTTCCCACGCCACCCTTCTGGTTACACATCGAAATGATGGTGGCGGGCCCATGCTTTTCCAGTGGCTCCGGTTCCGGCAGCTCCCGCAGTGGGCGGCCGGTCAAACCCACCTGTGCCTCCGAGGCCTCAAACAGTCCCTCGTCGCTCACAGTCACACCTGCTTCCTTGACCTACACGGCCTCTCATGTCTGGCCCGCAGCGCGTGCCCACGCCGCCTTCTTACATCGTTGTGATTACAGAGTACCCCCTTGGGCACCCACCCCGCGATTATAGCCAGCAATAATACTGAGATAAAGCCTAGTGGCCTGACTTTCGACCACGTGAGCGCCAGAACACAAGTCCAGCGATGAGCGCCACAAGACCCACGCCACCGAAGGCAGCGATGAGCCTGCCAGCGCTGTTCCCCTCGTCATCCGCACCGCTTTCTTCGGCATTGTCTTTTCCATCCGCACCCAGTTGCTGGTCAGCCGGAACTCCTTCTGCGATGGCTGTCGTGGGATCTGTCAGCGTCACAACGAGTTCTGCGGTCTGTGATTCCTTCTGAACGAACTGCATGATGAAGGGGTTGTCGGGAGTCGTTCCCTCCGGGTAGGTCAAAGTCATTGTCCGGGAAGCCTTGTCGATGTCGCGCTGGACGCCTTCCACGAACTCTCCCTGCGCATTGAGATAGCGCAGGGTCACGCCATCATCTTCGAGGTGTTTGAAGCGGTTATACAGATCCAATGCTTGCTTGAAGCCAAGCTTCGCGGTGATGGTCTGCCCTTCAATGGAGGATTCGAGGTTGACATACTCCGTATGAGAATCATCCACGCCTTCCCAGCCGCGACCCGTATGCGGTGTCTGTGCTTGGCCGTGCCCAGCCTCTCCCCCTTCGCGCTCACCGGAACCTGAATTGGCGCCAGAATCTCCATCATGGTGAGCGCCAGGGGCGGTGCCACCATCTCCTTCATCAGCCTCCCGCCCTTCGCGCTCACCGGAACCTGAATTGGCGCCAGAATCTCCATCACGGTGAGCGCCAAGGGCGGGGTCGCCCTCAGGGCCAGCTCCCTCAGCGGGCCCGCCAAGGCTTTCTGGATCACCATTGGCTGCGGCGTCATTGAGGTCTTGACCGGTGACGTGATCATCAGCGACCAACAAAAAGGTCATGGTGACGCCCTGGTAGGTCACAGGGACGCTAAGTTGTCCGCCAGCAGCGGGAGCGGTGACCGTGGCGGAACCACCGGAAGCGGAGACGGTCCAGCCGTCAGCGGCCATGTTGACGTTGACGGGCACAGGCAGAGAAACCGTCGTGGTCTGCCCAGCCGGGACCGGAATCGTGGCATCCTGCGCGTGCGCAACCACACCATCACCCCAGTTGGACGCTGCCACGGGAAGCACAGTGAGGCACCCAGCGGCTATGGCGGCAGCGAAACGGCGGCGGTGCGATGCAAATTGAGGCATAAGGATCTTTCAGTATGGGGTTGGTTCTAAGGAATAGCTGCCGCGATTTTAGGCGCGGGGATGGGCGGTACGCCAAACCTCACGGAGTGAATCGGCGGTGACGTGAGTGTAAATCTGGGTGGTCGTCACCGAGGAATGCCCCAGCAACTCTTGGACGGTTCGAACGTCCGCACCGCCTTCCAACAGGTGGGTAGCAAAGGAATGGCGCAAGGTATGGGGAGAAATAGTGGCCTTGATCTGGGCACGCTCCGCAGCTGACTTGATCGCGGCCCAGGCGCTTTGGCGCGACAATGTTTTACCGCGAGTATTGAGAAACAAGGAATGGGACGCGCCTGTGGACAGGACTGGTCGTGAACGCACAAGATAGTCCTCCACCGCCTTGACCGCATGTGACCCCATGGGCACAAGGCGCTGCTTGTCGCCTTTGCCGCTGAGCATGAGGATGTCCCGCACAGAGCGCGGTCCCTCGCCCGTCACATCATCGACGTTCAAGGAAATAACCTCGGAGATTCGCGCACCGGTGCCATAAAGCATCTCCAGCAAGGCGCGGTCACGGATGTCGATGGGCGTGGCGGCATCGTCAGTAGGGATTGCACTCAGTAGCGTGTCAATGTCCTCGACGGTCAGTGTTTCCGGCAGGTGCTGCGCCCGCTTGGGCGGCGATACTTCCGCCGCCACATCAGTTTCGATAAGGCCTTCTGCCAAGGCAAACTTGTGTAGGCCGCGAGCTACGATAAGCGCACGGCTCGCAGAAGATTGCGCGAGCGATTCACGCAAATGGACCAGATAGTTTTCCACATGGGTGCGCTGGACGTGCCGCAGGTCCTTAATGCCGAGCTCAGCCAGCCAGGTGATGTAGCGGTTGATGTCACGGCGGTAGTTGCTCACCGTGTTTTTCGATGCGCCTTTCTCCACCATGAGGTGCATTAGCCAAGCATGCCCTGCCGACTGGGCCGGAGTGTCGCCGCTCATAGCTTCTTGAGGTCCGGGCCTAAGCGCCGACGTGCCATAGACTGCGGGCGGATATCAAAAGGTGCGTCCACTGAACGTGGGGTTCGGCCAGCACTGACGCAGGCATGCGCGGCTAGAATTCCTGCCACGGCAATGGAGTTCACAATCTCGCCTGACAGGACGCGTTCCACGGCCTCTTCAAGGTCTACCCACGCAAAAGCCATGTCGGCTTCTTCATCGCCTTCGGCATCGAGCTTGTCCACCTGAGACAAACCACGGGCCAGAAACACTCGCACTGCTTCCTCGCAGAAACCTGGTGAGGTTACCAAGTCAGTCAGTACGCCCCACTGCGAGGCGGAAAGGCCAGCTTCTTCCTGCAGCTCGCGCTGGGCACCGGTGAGTTCGTCCTCTCCTTTGACGTCGAGAAGCCCTGCGGGCAATTCCCATAGGCGTCGGCCCACACTGTGACGGTATTGCTGCACCATGGCCACTCGATTGCGATCATCGAGGGCCACCACTGCGACGGCGCCTAGGTGTTCCACGACTTCGCGTTGAGCGACGACCTCGCCGGGCATGACGACGTCATCGCGGCGGACGGCGATAATGGGGGCGTCGAGAAGCTGCTCGGTACCTACTGTGCGAAACTGGTGAGCCATTTACAGGTCCTTCGGCAGCGCCGGTGCGGCATTCTGCGCGTTGGCAGCGGCGCCGTATACACCTTGTCCGCCCTCCAGCTGTTCCTTGACCGCAAGAACGGCAGCCATCTGGGACACCGGGTGATCAATGGAATCCACAGTAGTGATTTCCGTCTTGGCCTTGCGCAGTTTCTCCAGCGCGCCTCCGTTTCCCGCAGCCTCCACCTGACCAGCGTAAACGGTTGTCATTCCAACGGAATCGAATCCTTCGAGGAACTTCACTGTCGTATCGATGGCGTACCGGGCCGGAGCATCTTCCTCGCTATCGTTAGCGGTCTGGCGGCCGCCGACAACAATTACTGCTTGGGCAGGCACAATCGTGCCGTCCTCATAGTCGATATAGCCAGCTTTCCGCAGCGCACGCAAAAGGGTAGCGCGGTCATCCACGGAGGCCAACGGCTCAGTACTCTTCGGATCCAGCATGAGAGCAGCCGCCAAAGCTTCGCCCGAATGCGTACCGGCGTCAACCGTCTTTTCACTAAGCTTGGCGCCCGCCGGAAGCGTGTTCGTCACTAAGGACAGCAGCTTGTCAGCAGAACCCTGATCGACAAACTTTCTGGTGAGAGTGATGTGGCCGGCGTTCGTCGAATCGGCGGACTTCAGCAGATCCTTCACCGCATTCACGTCCGGTTCTTTAGCGTCCGGAGTGCTAATGACCATGACTGGACGCTGTACCAAAGAACCATCGACGACGAACCGGTTGAGATCGCGCAAGACCGAGTCCGCGGAATCCAGCTGGGCCTCGTGAATCTCGTTTTCGACCACCAGCTCGGCATATTTCTCCCGTACCTCGTCGTGAGAGCCAGCTTTGCCCCCGCCTGGAGTGGAGTCCATATTTGGTGCAATCAGCAGCGTGCCCAGGGCAACGCCGAGTGCCGTGCCAAAGCCCAGGCCAGCGACGACAAGCGACTTAGGCGAAGCCATTATTTAAACCACCCCTGGACGCTAAGCGCAAAATTATTCCAGGTGTCAATAAGGTTCTGCAGGAAGGACTCATCGCCGCCAAGTCCCACGATGAGGATCACCACAGCGAGGGCAACGAGGATTCCGAGAAGAGCCCACAGCCACCCCATGGCTCCGGAGCTCGGCGCGGTGTAGAGGTTGATAACGGCCTCGGCATCCACCAAACGGGTACCAGCCTTCATGCGCGACAACAGCGCCGCCGGAGTGGCATTAGGTTTGTTGGCAAAGACGTCATCAAGGTCGAGTGCACCGCCTACCTGCACGATCATCTGCGCATCGTGATAATCCGCCAGCAACAGTGCAAGATCCGTGGCCGAGTCTGTAGCAGCCGGGAAAGTCATAGCACCAATGCCTAAGTCCTGAATGCGCTCAAGGCCCTCGGCAGTGCCGTCTGGTTCTGCCGGCAGGATAACCTGGGCACCCCCGCGCAGGGTCTCAGAGCTAACCTCGGAAGGATTGCCCACGATGAAATGCGGCTGGTAGCCCAGCTCCACGATCGTATCGGCTGCGGCATCGACGCCGATGATAATAGGTTCGTATTCGCGAATGAAGTTACGCAGTAGGGAGAGCTTCTTGCGGTGTTCCTCAGAAGGCGAGACCACAAGTACCTTGCGGCCTGCCATGTCAGAACCCGCATCAGGGACGCCGAGACCGTCGATCAGCAGCGGGCCCTCCGAATGAATGAACTCGATAGAGTTACCGAAGTATGCCTCCATATGATCGATGAGTTCCTGCTGGGCCGAGGCGAAGTTCTTCTCTGCTCGGTCACGAGTAACGACGGTCCCTGCTGCCAGCTGCGTGTCGCCCACGTAGACGGTGCCGTCCTCAGTCAGGCGGGCCTTCTTACCGTCCTTGAAATGTGCCACGAAGTCTTCGCCGACGCCCTCGATGAGGGTCACGTTGGCGTCGAGAAGCATGTGCGGACCATAGTTGGGAATGGAACCAGTAGAAAATTCAGCCACATTAATCACGGCCGCCGGCTTCATATCAACGAGGGTCTGGGCCTCTTGGCGGGAGATGTTGGCTGCGTTGATGACGGCGAAATCACCGGCGCTGAACTTCTTCATGCCCTTTCCGCCTGGGGTGCAGTCACGGAGCGCGCCGTGTTCTCCAGGCAGATCGGTATTACGGGAAAACAGACTCATGAGTGACAGTTTCCCCTGTTAGAGGCTCAATGTGTGGAAGGCGCGCGGAAGTCTGCTACTTCTGCCTGCGCACGGTCGAAGAGCTCCTGCGCATGTGCGCGGCCCGTCGCGGTGTCATCGAGGCCCGCGAGCATTCGCGCAAGCTCCTCGACGCGTTCTAGGGGACTAAGATCTGCCACGCCGGAGGTGAATTTTTCCTTGGACACGTGCAGATGCGAGTCCGCATAGGCGGCGACTTGGGGCAAGTGGGTGACACATATGACCTGGTTGGTTGTGGAGAGCCGTGCTAGCCGACGCCCCATTTCCACCGCCGCGCGCCCACCCACGCCGGCGTCGACCTCGTCGAAGACCAAGGTTGTGCCGTCGCCACTGGCCAGGACGACCTCCATGGCGAGCATGACGCGGGAGAGCTCACCGCCCGAAGCGGCCGATGCCAAAGGCTTGCCATTGAGCTGGAATTCGACTTCATCCGCGCCCGTTTTGGAATACTTAGCCTTGTTGACCGTGACCGTCAGAGTGGAATTTGGCATGGCTAGGCCGTGGATTTCCTCGGTAACTTCAGCCCCCAGCTTCTTCGCTGCCGTGGCACGAGAAGCGGTGAGTTTCTCTGCCTTCGCCACCATGTCCTTTTCCGCTTCCATCACCTTCTTTTTGAGGGCTTCCAGGGCTTCAGTGGACGTATCGAGCGTGGCAAGCTTCGATTCGGCAGATTCGCGCCAGGCCAACACTCCGTCAATATCGGCGGCATACTTACGGGTAAGCCGCTTGAGGTCTTGCTGGCGCTGCAGCGATTCTTCCAGAAGGCTAGGGTCTGCGGGAAGATCGCTGAGGTAGGTGGTGAGCTCAGCGGCGATATCCGTGAGTTGTGCCGTGGCTTCGCTGAGGCGCTCGGCCAGTGATGCGAGTACGTCGTCGGTGGTTCCGGTTAATGCGGATTTAGCGGCGCCCACGAGGTTGACTGCAGTGTCTTCATCGCCGAAACCTTCCCCACCATCCAGGGCGGTCAGGGCCGTCGCTGCCGCCTCACGCAGGGCATCGACATCCTGCAGCCGGCGAATGAGGGTGACCAACTCCGCGTCCTCACCTGGCTTCGGGTCGAGCTCAGCAATTTCATTAATGGCAAACTGGAGGCGGTCAACTTCTTGCGCCATTTCGCGGCGCGATTCGGTGCGCTTGCGATAGTCCTTGGCCAGAGAGCGCCAGTGGCTAAAAGCTTCCGTATAAGTGGTGCGCACTTTCTCGATGCCAGGTTCAAACCTATCGATGGCTGCGAGTTGTTGATCGGGCGACAGCAACCGGAGCTGGTCATTTTGACCATGGACAGTGATGAGGTGGGAAGCAAACTCCCCTAGCGTGGCTGCTGGTACTGCGCGCCCACCCAAGTAAGCGCGGGAACGTCCGGCGGCTGACACCGTACGCGAAGCAATGAATTCGCCGTTTTCATCCGGTTCTCCCCCGGCGTCCTCAACCAGCTGCGCCACCACTTTTGAGTGTGAAGAAAAATGCCCCTCAACTGCCGCTTTCGCGGCGCCATCGCGCACCCGGGAGGCATCGGCCCGTCCACCCGCTAAAAGGCGCAAGCCAGTAACCACCATGGTCTTACCCGCACCGGTTTCACCGGTGAGCACAGTGAGGCCATGGGAAAGTTCTGCTGAGGAGCTCTCAATCACTCCGAGGTCAGCGATGCTGATATCAACGAGCACGTAGGTCTTCCTCCTTGTCCTGCGTCACCCTAGTAGGGACAATCTAGTGCCGCGGTCCACGCCAGCCTTCAACAGGCAGACGCAATTTGGAGACGAGTCGGTCCGTAAATGGCTGATCGTCGAGGCGCACCCAGCGCACAGGGCGGCTACCGCGCACGATTTCCACGCGTGCACCGGGTGGCATTGAGATTTCACGGAAGCCATCGAGGATGACCACGGCTGGAGTCGTAGCCGAAGCTGATTCCACTGCCACCTGCGCATCAGGTGAGACCACAAGAGGCTTGGTAAACAGCGCATGCGCATTGTTAGGAACGACGAGAATGGCATCCAGCGACGGCCACAATACCGGTCCGCCAGCGGAGAAGGCATAAGCCGTCGATCCAGTCGGGGTGGAAATAAGCACGCCGTCACAGCCGAACGACGACACTGGGCGGCCATCGATCTCCAGGATGGCGTCAAGAACACCGGAGCGGTTGAGGTTCTCTATCGACGCCTCGTTGAGAGCCCATCCACGCTGGCGGAGCTCGCCCTCAGCGTCGAACACAGCAACATCAATGGTGAGACGGTCCTCCACGTCATAGGATTGCTCGATAACCCGCACGAGCGCGCGATCCAAGGACTCGGCTTCCCACTCCGCAAGGAAACCCACGTGTCCTAGGTTGATGCCCAACACTGGGACATCGACAGCACGCGCCATGTCCGCCGCGCGCAGGAAGGTGCCATCTCCGCCGAGGACAAGGACCAACTCGCAGCCTTCCGCTGCCGCCGGTGTGTGCTTGACGTGCTGGAGCCCCGGCAGCACTGTACTAGCGGCACAGACACGAACCTTGATGCCCGCCTCTTGCAGCAGCTCTGCTGCTCGGTGCGTAGCCGCAAGGTTGTCTTCACGGCTAGCGTGCGGGACAAGAAGTATTTCGCGGCGCGCGCTGGCCTCCGCGGCAACAGTCCTGCTCACTGTGGTCCCTCCTCAATGGCCGTGTGGATCATCGCATCTAGCTTATCCTCTGGTGTCGACATCCCGTCTTTGACCAGCCAGAGGAAATACTCCACATTGCCACTTGGGCCCGGCAGTGGTGATGCTGCCACGCCTTTCACGCTCAGACCTAGGCTCTGGGCATAGACAGCGACGTCCTTGGTGACCTCCGCCCGCAGTTCTGGCGACCGCACGACTCCACCAGAACCGATGCGGTCTTTTCCTACCTCAAACTGCGGCTTAACCATGGGCAAAAGCCACGCACCGTCCGCCATACACTCGGTAATGGCAGGCAAAACCAGTTTCAGGGAGATGAAGGAGAGATCGCCCACCATGGCGTTGCACAGCCCCCCAGTCTGCTCGACGGTGAGGTTGCGGATATTTGTACGGTCGAGCACCGTCACGCGGTCGTCATTCTGCAATCTCCACAAAAGCTGCCCGTACCCCACATCCACGGACAAGACTTCGGTAGCGCCCCTGCGCAGGCACACGTCTGTAAATCCGCCAGTCGATGCCCCCGCATCCAGCACACGCCGCCCCTCGAGGTCGACGTCGAAGGCCTCAAGAGCTCCTAAAAGCTTGTGTGCGCCTCGCGACGCCCAATCGTCCCCCTCCACGACTTCCACCTTGATGGAAACCTCGGGTTCTACCACCGTGGCAGGTTTGGTGGCTTTGAATCCACCTACCGTGACTCGGCCGGCCTTAATCATCTCAACGGCGTGCTCACGAGAGCGCGCAATCTTGCGGCGCACCAGCTCCGCATCGAGGCGGCGGCGTTGTGGGGGCATGGGCTTCTTTCCTCAGTTGTCTTGGAGGGCATCACGCAGCACAGCGTGTACCCGATCCAGCTGGTTAAGTTCCTCCTCGAGGGAGTTTGCCGGTTCCTGCAGAATCTCGGCCACAGAGGCGTCAAGTGCCTCCGGTGCCAATACTGCACGTGGATCGTGTGGCTTTACTGCCATGTAGACACTGCTTTCTCTGCGAACTCACTGCGCGGCTGAATATAGCGCGGTGCCTGCGAGCCAGCCCAGGCGACTTCGAGGACGGTACGCAGCGCTTCAATCGACGTCGACTTTTCATTGCCGCCTTGGAGGACGATGTCGTAACCGTCGTAACGCGCCATAAATCCTCCCTGGGCGCCAGGACGTGCCTGGGCTTCCGACAGGGACAGCTCGTGGAAACCTGCTCCAACAAAATTGGGGCGAAGCTCCGCCGGTGCCTCGATAAGCTCCAGTTCCCGGGACACACCAGTCAGCACGTGAAAAGTATCCATAGCAGCCGTGTTTCCGCCGGCAATATCGGTATCAAGCCGATCTCCCACGGCCAGCGGTTTGGTCGAGCCGACGAGTTTGGCAGCTTGGGTAAACATGGCAGGTTCTGGTTTACCCGCGGATTTTGGTTCCACACCCGTCGTTGACGTAATCGCGGCGACGAGAGAACCATTGCCCACAGCCAGACCACGTTCAGTAGGCAGCTGCGTATCCAGGTTGGAAGCGTAGAACTTAGCTCCCTGGTTGATGGCAATAGCGCCTTCCGAAAGCTGTTCCCACCCCACGGACTTGTCCATGCCCTGGAGAACGGCTGCCGGTTTCTCGTCCGCGCTGCTCACAACCTCGAACCCTGCGTCACGGGCAAGCGTTCGGAAAGAATCGGCACCGATGATGAGAACCTTGGATCCTGCCGGAAGATCCTCACGCGCCATACGGACTGCCGCCTGTGCGGACGTCACGACATGCTTGGCGTCGGTATCAAGCCCAATCTGGCCCAGCATATCTGCCACGGTGTGCGGGCTACGTGAGGCGTTATTGGTTACGTACACCGCCGGAATACCGCACGAGTTAATGACATCTACGACGCACTGCAACGCCTGGCCACCTTCCCAGACAGTTCCGTCCAGATCCAACAGAAGCGAATCATGGGTTGTGAGAATACTCATTGTTAGCACTCGGCCAGACGCTCAGCGGCGTCGGTCCAGTCTCCTTCATCAATGTCAGTAGCGTGTTGGAACCATTCCTTGGCTTCATCCTTGCGGCCGGCTTCCAACAACGCATTGGCGTAGGCATAAGAAAGGCGGCAAGCAGCTACGCCCGTGTCGTCTTTGTTTGGCTGCGCACGCTGGATGGTGACCACGGCCGAATCAGCCTGGCCCATATCAAGTCGTGCACCGGCAGCAACGATGGCCAGCTCGATGGCGTCCTCAGGTGCAAGCTCCTTGGCGTCATCGCTGCGCCACAGCTCAACTGCCTTTTCGGGCCGTCCCAAGCCGCGTTCACAGTCAGCCATGACAGCAAGCAGGCCCGGCCCACCGGAAATGCGGCGGGCAGCGCGCAGCTCAGCAAGCGCTTCCTTCCATTCGCCCGCGCGGTAAGCGGCGATGCCGTTCATCTCACGCGCCACTGAAACGCGACCAGCCCGGTCCTTTGCTGCGCGCGCGTGGCGCAGGCTCAGCTGCGGATCATCATCGAGCCACGTGGCCGCCATAATGAGGTGCTTGGCCACGGCCTCAGAATTCTCCTTCGACAGGGAAGAAAGATCCTGCAGCACTGAGGGATCCAGATCCGTGATATCGATATCGGAGGGCAGATCCGGATCGGTCATGCGGCGGTTGATTCGCTCCTCACGGTAGCCGGAGCGTTGTGGGTGGGAGACCTTGTGCTTGTCGCGGTCGTGCCCCTTACGGTCATTTCGACGGTTGCCACGACGCTCTTCTCGACGCCCCGATGCTCCGCCACGTTTTTCAAACTTGCGGCCCCCAGAGCGGTTGTTTCCGCGGTTGCTATCCGAGGAGCGTTCACGGCCACGGCCGTGGTCGCGGGACTTAGAATCAGACATTAAAGCCATGCACTTTCTGCGGTAGACGCGTCCGTATGTACCGAACCAGTGTACAGGTCACCACGGCAAAAGCAGCAATACGTTCAGCAGCTAGTGAAGTGCCACACACCGATCGTCGTACAGTCCCTCAGGCAGTATCAGGGAGCGGCCCTACGTTGTCTAGGGGCCAGCCGTAGCGGACACGATCCAGTCCTGCTGCCACCTGCGGCCGGCCCAGTCCAGTCTCAAGGCTTCCATGCTCTAAAGGCTTACCTCGTACGACAGCAAGAAAAGTCCATCCGTTGTGACGTTGAGCATCCAGCCGAATCTTATGGCGCTCGCTAGCCAAAGCCACTCCATCAGCTATCAACTGGCGTGGTTTCCCCGCGCACGCTTCAAACTCTTCAATGCTTCGCGTCTCACCGCTGGGAGCTACCACCATGAGCGTAGTGAGATAAAAGTACTTTGCTTTATCAGCCTTAACATTCTGCTCGTCATAGTAGAGACTACCGATCAGCGCGGGATAGCAATCAATCCAACCGTTCTTCCAGGCGGTAGAGAGCTTTCGGACAAAGAGCCGCCATTTCACGTAGTCAACAGCGTGATATAGCAGGATTCCTGCCAGGAACAGAATAATCAGCCACGGAACCTCTCGACCTTTAGCTATCCACGCGATGAACCCGATAAAAGACCCACCCCCCACAAGAATGCCGAGGAAAAGAATCCCCGTCCACAATGTTCCACCCTCTGGGACCGGCCCCTGGGATTCAAACACTTTGTGAAGATTATACGGTGAGGGATTTTCGTGCTTTTCCTTGTAGGGCACCGACTCAAGATCATTCAGGAAGACCGAGTTAAATCTGTTGGTAAAGGGAATGGACGTCTGGGTAAACTTCATCGCCTGCTCCTTCGATGCCTCACAGGTGAGCTGCAAAAGCTATTTTAAACCGCCGTCTCTATTCACCGGACTCTATTCACCCAGCAATGCTATGCCGCAGGCTTCACAGCAATCGAATCCTCGCAGATCAAGGTCGATCCGTCTTCTGCATGTTGTCACAGCCGAGGATCGTCACTCGGCTTTAACGGCTACTGCGCCGACGCGCTTCTCGTGCTCATCCCAGTAGGCCCTAGAGTTCTTCGCACCTTTCCACCCCACAAGAAACGCAGCACCGAGCCCAACTATGGGAACGAGAATCGCACCTACTGGGCTAAACAACGAGGCGAGGAACGCTATCGCATGATCAAGCTGCAAGAATTCCAGAACAATTCCAACTAGTTCACCGCGGCTGTGCATGTCAGGAACGCGCTCGGCAACGGGCGCGAGTACTGGATCGATCCGTTCACGCATGGAAGGTCCAAACATTAAAACGACGAAAGAAAGCGCCGCCAACACGAGCTTTTTACTGGCCTCATAGCCGCCCGATAGCACCGGATTGTTCATCAGCTTGATGATGCCATCACGACGTTTACCCGGGTCTGCTGGGAGAAAATCAACGCTGCTCAAGCCGCTAGTTAGCTTCACTCGTGAGATTCCCCCCAGCCGAAGACTCAATCGCCACAGTCGCCCGGGCCACTAGGTGCTTCAATGAGTCTTCTTCCCACCCTTTCGAAGGTTCATTCCGGAGAACCAGTGTGTGGTCAACGTCCTTAACGCGCGATACGACGCGTCCCCCAACCAAAAGGCATGCCGCATCAATCTTGGCAAGCACGCCTTGCGGGGCGTCTGCTACCTCCACCGCGGTGACGATGTCCTCCGCAGCAATGAATCTTCCTCCAGAGGCGGTCTGCTTAGTTAAGGATTCAATTGTTCCCCTAGGCGCTACAAGGACATAGCACCAATTACCGCCCCTTGGCAGCTCCCACAATGTGAATCCATCAGGCAAACAGAACCATCCCTTCCCTCCAATCGAATGTGCCTCCACGTTACATGGGAGTGAGACCTCGCAAAAAGGGAACGGCACAACTTGCGGTGTTCAATGACCAGCTCCACACAGCCCCTCTGCTCATAGCTGCGGGATCTTCTATGTGTCCAGACGTGGAAGTGCAGACCTATAGGTGGCGGGACCTGACCCCTGTTAGGTAGACACCTGATATCCAGCCCGGTTGGGTTGGGAAGAAAGGTAATCTACCAC
>NZ_JSEF01000013.1 GCF_000805675.1 Corynebacterium minutissimum
ACAATGATTACAATCAACCAACACAAAAAAGTACATTGGCACACTATTGAGTTCTCACACATCATCCGCACGTTCTTCGCAGGTGAAAGGTTAAATTCACTGCTCTGAGCGGCTGGAGTTCATACTCTAGCTAACAAGTTTATTCTTTGTCAACTAGGAGTTCATCTCCGCGTCATCCGCTTGTCGCGGCGACTGGGATAAATATACGCACACCTACATCTTTCGACAAATCTCCAGCTCAACACCGCTTTTGGGCGTACGTCGTTGCGTACATATCTGGCGTTGGGAGCTCACTCGAGGAACCTCCCGATGGGAGGTCGTGTCTAAAACGATAAAACCCGCCGCGAAAAGCAGCGGGTCATGAGAAAGCAGGCCTGCATAAAGAGGCGCGACTATCTACTCGCGCTAGTTAACCAAGCTTGGCACCGGCAAAGTTCTTCTTGCCACGGCGAAGAACCAGCCACGCACCGTGAAGTAGATCGTCCTCGGTTGGCTCCCAGTCATCAGTTTCAATGCGCTGGTTGTTGACATAAGCGCCGCCCTCTTTCACCGTTCGGCGTGCAGCACCCTTGGAATCGGCCAGGCCAGCAGCGACCAACAAGTCGATGATGGTACGCGGTTCCCCGGGAGCAATCTCGGCCACGGTAGTTTCCGACAACGCACCGGCCAAAGTCTGTTCATCGAGGTCAGCAAGCTCCGCCTTGCCGAAGAGTGCTTGTGCAGCGAGCTCGACCGACTTCGTAGCCTCTTCGCCGTGAACAAGGTTGGTCATCTCTTGGGCAAGACGGCGCTGAGCTTCACGGCGGAAAGGTTCATCGGCAACTTTCTGCTCGTACTCAGCAATCTCTTCTTGACTCAAGAAAGTAAACCAACGCAGGTAATCAACGACAACGGAGTCGCCAGCGTTGAGGAAGTACTGGTACCAAGAGTACGGGGAAGTCTTCTCTGGGTCCAGCCATAGCTTGCCGCCACCGGTGGATTTACCAAACTTCTGGCCCTGCGCATCAGTCACGAGCGGAACAGTGAGACCGTGAACCTTGGCACCATTGACGCGACGGTTAAGGTCAACGCCCGAGACGATGTTGCCCCACTGATCACCACCACCAATCTGCAAGACACAATCAAGCTCATTGTGGAGGTGCACGTAGTCATTGGACTGCAAGAGCATGTAGGAGAACTCGGTGTAGGAGATGCCGTCAGACTCCAAGCGGCGCTTAACCGTATCGCGGTCCAGCATGGTGTTGAGCGAGAAGTTCTTGCCTACGTCACGCAGAAAGTCAATGACGGACATCTGCGAAGTCCAGTCAGCATTGTTGACCATGGTCGCAGCGTTCTCGCCCTCGAAGTTAATGAACTGGCGCAGCTGCTTCTTGATAGCGACCATGTTCTCGTTAATGGTCTCCTGCGAGAGCATGGAACGCTCCCCCACATCACGCGGGTCACCAATCTGACCCGTTGCACCGCCTGCCAAGGCAATGGGATGGTGGCCAGCTTCCTGGAAGCGGCGCAGCATGATCATCGGAACGAGGTGTCCGGCGTGCAGAGAATCGCCGGTGGGGTCAAAACCGCAGTATAGGGTAATGGGTTCTTGGCAGGCCTCGCGGAGTGCGTCAAGGTCGGTGGACTGGTTGATAAGTCCGCGCCACTGCAGCTCATCAATAATGTTCATGAAGTCTCCTTTGGAATTAAATTCGGTGCTCTTAAGCGTTACTTTTCGGTCGGCCACGGGGTTGCGTGGTCTACCAGCATGACAGGAATGTCGTTCTCAATGGGATAGGCCACGCCAAGGCGTTCGTTCACCAAGACCTGTTCTTCGGCCAGATAGTTCAGCGGACCTTTATCCTGCGGACACACCAGTATGTCAAGCAGCTTCGGATCGAGACTCATAACCGCTAACCCTACACCTCCTTAGATTCGACGGAGGGAAGTATCCCGCCATACTCGAGTTTGAGCGCCATGGAATGGTTGCGTAGGTTGCGTACCGAGTTTTGTGAGATGGCGTCGCGAATCTCCCGCATTTCCCGCGCGAGAATGTCGAGCGATTCGCTCATCTCTTTCACCGCTGCCGGGTTCTTCAAATCCGTTACCTCAAGGTAGGACTTGACCAGCTCTGTGGAGTGCTCTTCGATCATGTCCCGCACCAGCGCTTGCTGGTGTGGCGCGTCATTGAGTCGGCGCCAGTTGTTCAGCACCCACAGCGCCGAATCATCAAACGATTCCCACGCGCGTTGCACGGGGCCTGGTACTTGGCGACGCCCCAATGCATACCGAACTCCCTCCAACGTACTGGTGAGCTCCCCCGGCCCCGATTTTGGAGCTTCGATAGCCTTTGTCTGCTTCGGGTGCGTTACCAGTCCTGCTGCCGCACCGGAGCAGACGGCCACAACTGGCCAGAGAAAGCCCAAGCCACCACCGGTGAGAACATGCAGGACCACGACAAGTGCGGTCACCACAACACCGACGACGATTTTGCGTGAGTTAAGGGCGTTCATGAGATTGAGATCCTCCTGGGACTAGGCGGAGTGGGTCTACTGGTAGGCGCGAATCTCTTCGAAGGCCGCGGCAAGATCGCCGTTGAGCGCATCGAATGTCTTGCCGCCGGTGAGTTCTGCCAGTTCTTGCATCTCCTGGATATTGGCTTCACCATACAAGATGACAAAGACAGGAATCTCCTGCTTCTCCGGAGGAAGCTGCTCGTAATCGTTCTTAAACTGGGCGAATGTACGCCCGCGCGTGACTTCCCCGTCCGTCATGAGGACCACGGTTCCAATATCACCATTGGCGGTGTCTACCTCGTCAAACGCATTGAGTACAGCCTCGAACGTGGCGGTATCGCCATCGGCAACGAGACGGTCGACGCGGTCAGCCAGCTCCTTGGTCGTCGCGGGGTTGTCCTTGTCTACCCGTGCGCGCGTGGGTTGTTGGGGCTCGGACGAATACGGGATGAGCTTGATCTGTTCTCGGTTTCGGAAGGCTACTTGGCCTTCGCCATCTGGGGAACCGTCAGCGGATCCGTCGATAAGCGGGCGCAAGCTGCTCTTCAGCAGGTCGATGCGCTCACCTTCCATCGAACCCGAAGTATCGAGAACCAAGGCGGTATTACCGGGGTTTCGCAGTTCGTGAGCAAACGCGTCACCAAGGGCGTCCACAGTCTTCTCGTTCGCCGGATAGGGCAGCTCAAAGACTGTGCCGGGTAGGTCCGAATCATCGACTCGCAGGTGGTAATCCTTGAGCTTTTCTGGGTGCTCACCGAACCATTCAGCTAGCGCCTGCACCTTTCCTTCGGCGTCGTTATTTTTCGAGCTAGCTAGAGCAGACAAAGGATAATCGGCAGAGATGACGCCATCGGAAGGAATAACCACCTCGAGGTCGGCGCCTTCATCTTTCAGCTGGTACAGCACGGACTCATAGTTGAAAATCGCGTCTGCTTGCTCTGGATGTTCGCGGAAACGATCCGCCAACCAGCCTGAGGATCCCGATGTCAAAGTCTGGTTACTAAAGAGCTTCTGCACTTTGCCCGTGGCCTGGCGGATGTCCTTTTCTGAAAGAGCCCGGCCGGTATCAGCAAAGGCCGTTGTCGCCGCAGACAGCGCGGAAAAGCCTGAATTGGACGTCGTCGGATCAGTCATTCCGAAGGTGATGCCAGAATCTGCGATGTCCTGCCATGTTGGTTGCGTGGTGGTCCAGCCTTTCTCGTTGGCCACGGAAGACTGCACGCCAAGAACAACTGGGGAACGCGCGACACTGAATTCCTTGCCCAGTTTGCTGTCGGCGCCAATGATGCGCGCATAGCGGTTTGTGGCAAACCACGTGGCATCGTAGGAGCCATCGAACCCGCCCTGCTTCAGCGTGCGGGAATTGGCAAGGGTGCCGTCTTCGGTCGTCATGGAGATGTCGAAGCCGAGGTCCCGGGAGGCGTCATCAAGCACCGGCTCCAAAGGCTTCAACTCCGTTGCCGCTACGATGCTGAGATCGCCGTTAAAGGAAGAACCGGATCCTGGCGTTAATGGATCGTCGAGCAAATCCCCCATACCGCATGCTGTCAATGCCATCGCGCTCATCACAGCAATCAGCACTTTTACTGGGCGAAACATTCGCATCAACCTTCCTGATGATGTCACTGCCGGTAGCTATCCGAATTCCTGCAGGATTTCCTCATAATAATCCCACATTTTAGGACTGTCCTCATTGACTATCACGGGAATGTCATAGTCCTGTTTCTCGGCAAATTGGGCAAAGAATCTGGCTGTCTTTGTCCTCAGGCCCAGCTGGGCCGCCGCCTCCTGCGCCTTGTCATCCCCCAGTGCATCAGCAAGCACAGCACCCTTCTCCGTGCGAGGAACCACCGTGCTGATAAGCGACGCCGGCGGGCTCAACAGCAACGGCGTGTACTTCGACATGTCTTTGCCACCGCTAACTTGGCGCAGATACTGTTCCTCAGTCGTCAGCACCATCGGCATCTCCCCTTTGTCCACACGCAAGAAAGCATCAAGCATTCCCTGGGACGTGGTCTCGCCGTAGCCTTGGTCCGCGATAAGTCGATGCATGCTCTCCTGAGCTAGCTCGTCCAGCCGTGCGGTGTCTCCCTTACCATGCTCTTGTGCGGCCACTGCCATACCCGCCAAACGCACCACACTGGCATAGCGCAGCGCCGCATTAGACTCGGTTATCCGAGGTACCGCTACGTCCACCACTCGGGGTGACCCAAAGGATGGGCTAATATCCCGCCACCGGGTTCCGTTCTGGGACATCTCTACGAGTGTGTACAGGTTCAACGACTTCTGGCCGCCGGTATCCTTCACAAGGTCGTGCGCCTTCATGTCCTCGACGAGGTCGCTATGCACGAGTGCAATAATCGGAGTGGAAAAGACCTCCTTCGAGGGTCCGTCCGGCTTAGAGTTTGCCGAATTCACGTCCCAGACTTCAAGGGTACGAGCTGCTCCATCGAGCTCCGGCATATAGAAGTCATACTGTTTGCCTGAGCCATCAATAAGCCCCATCATCTTCTGCGCTGGATACACATCCAATTCAAGCTCAATATCGTGCTTCTCGAGGGCCTTAATGGTGTCTGGGTCCTTGAAGTAGACCTCCTGCTCCGGGCTAATGGCGCCCGTAATGTGCTGCACGTCCCCAGAGGTACCAAATCGCGGCAGCGAGAATCCCCCACGGCCGATGACGATTGATGCCACAGCAATCACCAGGAAAACCACGGCGGCCACGAAAGACTTGCTGCGTCCTTTCGACGATGGACTGCTCATGACCTAAATCATAAGGAGTGGCGGGCACCACCGCTGAACTTCACACGCACTCACCCCCACAACAGTCCCCCAACACAAGAACCGCATGGCCACAAGGACCATGCGGTTGCAGAAGCTGTTGTGCCTATCGCAGTGGAGTTGTCGCCCACTCACGTGCTTCAGCGGAGAGCTCCTTGACGCGCTCGCGCTGTTCGGCTACACGCACACCGGCGGTGCCGCCCTTGGTAGCCCGCGATGCCACTGCCCCATCAATGGTGAGCACCTCGCGGACTTCGGGGAGCAGGCGCTTGTCGACGCCCTGCAGCTCCTCATCCGTGAGATCCACCAAATCCACGCCACGGGCTTCCGCCAGCTGGACGCAGGCGCCGGAAGCCTCGTGAGCTTCACGGAAAGGCACACCCTGGCGCACCATCCACTCAGCCAAGTCGGTAGCCAAGGTAAAACCGCGCGGGGCCAGCTCACGCATACGGTCCTCGTGGAACGTCAGCGTGGCCACGAGTCCCGTCATGGCCGGAAGGAGAAGGTTAAGCTGCGCCACGGAATCCACGATGGGTTCCTTGTCTTCTTGCAGGTCACGGTTGTAGGCCAGCGGCTGCGCCTTGAGTGTGGACAGCAAACCGGTGAGGTTACCAATGAGCCGGCCGGTCTTGCCGCGGGTCAGTTCCGGAACATCCGGGTTCTTCTTTTGCGGCATAATCGACGACCCCGTCGACCAAGCATCATCCAAAGTGACGTAGCCGTACTCCGGGGTGCACCAGTAGATAATCTCCTCCGAAAGGCGAGACATGTCTACGGCAATCTGGGTAAGGACGAAGGCAGTCTCCGACGCGAAGTCGCGGGAGGCAGTGCCGTCGAGAGAGTTCTCGGCCGACGCATCGAAGCCTAGTTCCTCCGCAATGGCCTCAGGGTCCAAGTGCAGCGAGGACCCCGCCAGCGCGCCGGAGCCATATGGCGAGACAGCCAAGCGCTTGTCCAAGTCCTGCAGGCGCTCAATATCGCGTAGCAGTGGCTGGGCATGAGCAAGCAGCGAGTGTGCAAGAAGAATCGGCTGTGCTGCCTGGGAGTGTGTCTTGCCCGGCATAATGGCATCCGGATGCGCCTCCGCCTGGCTAACGAGCGCATCGACTAAGTCAGCGACCTGAAGGGCGGTATCGCGCACAGCGTCACGGACCCACATGCGGAACAACGTTGCCACTTGATCGTTGCGGGAGCGACCGGCGCGAAGGCGGCCGCCAACCTCGGGACCAACGATGTCGATAAGCCCGCGCTCCATAGCGCCGTGGACATCCTCGTCGGTAGGCAGCGGGCCGAATTCGCCCGAGGCCACCTTCTCCCCTAGCTCGGTGAGGCCGCTGAGCATGGTGTCCAGGTCAGCGTCGGAAAGCAGCCCGGCTTTATGCAGCACCTTGGCATGAGCCTTGGAAGCTAACACGTCATACGGGGCAAGAACCCAGTCGAAGTGGGTAGATACGGACAGGGCGAACATCGCCTCAGAGGGGCCGCCAGAGAAGCGGCCGCCCCACAGGGCACCCTCATTGGTCTTGTGCATTGTTTCTTTACCTTGGATTAGGTGTGGTTACTTGCCGGTGGGAAAACCGCCGTCGCGGTCACGCTGGTTGGAGATCTGAGTGGACAGGCCGTGCAGCTGGACAAAGCCCTTGGCAGCGGTCTGGTCAAAGGTATCGCCCGTGTCGTAGGTGGCCAGGTCGAAAGAGTACAGAGACTGGCCGGAGCGGCGACCGTTCACGGTTGCAGTACCAGCATGGAGAACCATGCGGATATCGCCGGTCACGTTCTCCTGGGTGGACTCGGTAAAGGCATCGAGGGAGCGCTTGAGCGGGGAGAACCACAGGCCGTCGTAGACCTCCTCAGACCAGCGGGCGTCCGTCAGGCGCTTGTAGCGAGCCAGCTCGCGCTCGACAGTGACGTCTTCGAGAGCCTCGTGAGCCTTGATGAGCACCATGGCGCCTGGGGCCTCGTAGACCTCGCGGGACTTAATACCCACGAGGCGGTCTTCCACCATGTCAAGGCGGCCGATGCCCTGGGCACCCGCACGGCGGTTGAGCTCCTCAATGGCTTCAAGCACGGTGACTGGCTTGCCGTCGATGGCAGTCGGGACACCCTTGTCAAAGGTAATGGTGACCTCATCCGGAGCGTTGCCCAGATCCGGCTGCTCAGTATAGGCGTAGAGGTCCTTTGTCGGCGGGTTCCACAGATCCTCCAGGAAGCCAGTTTCCACCGCACGGCCCCACACGTTCTGGTCAATGGAGAACGGGGAGGCAGCGGACTGCTCGATGGGCAGGTCAATTTCCTCTGCGAAGGCAATAGCCTTATCACGGGTCCAGGCGTAGTCACGGGCGGGCGCGATGATCTCCAGAGCCGGGTCGAGTGCGCGGAAAGACACCTCAAAGCGGACCTGATCGTTGCCCTTACCGGTGCAGCCGTGGGAGACGTGCGTACCGCCGTGCTCCTGTGCAGCCTCCACGAGGTGCTTGACAATGAGAGGACGAGAGATGGCAGACACCAGCGGGTACTGCTTCATGTACATACCGTTGGCCTTGATAGTAGGCAGGCAGTACTCTTCGGCGAACTCGTCCTTGGCGTCAACGACGATGGATTCGACAGCACCGCAGTCGAGAGCACGCTGGCGCACGGACTCCATATCCTCGCCGCCCTGACCCAAGTCGAGTGACACGGCAATGACCTCACCACCGGTCATCTTGGCCAGGTAAGGGATGGCAACGGAAGTATCCAGTCCGCCAGAGTAGGCAAGCACAACACGTGCAGTCATAGTGAGTTACTCCTTAGAGTCATACAGGGTGCGATCACGTCGATCGAATTTATATTATACAGACGTTCGTATAAATGTTAAATGCTGCGGTTGGTGAGTTTCTCCGCCAGCTCGCGACCCCCTACGTCCTCACGCGCGAGGATAAAGATGGTGTCATCGCCGGCAATACAGCCCACAACATCGGGCAAACCCACGCGATCAATAAACGAAGCAAGGTACTGCGCCGCACCAGCCGGCGTCCGCAGCATCGCAATATTCCCGGAGTAGTCATGGGAGACCACCAGTTCGTCGAGCATGCGACGCAACTTTTCTCGCGGGCCATTGAGCTGGTCTTCGAATTGTTCCAATTCTCCGCCCACGACATAAAAGGAGCGGCCGCCATCCCGTTTGACCTTCTTGGCGCCCAATTCATCGAGGTCGCGGGACAGGGTGGCTTGGGTAATATCAATGCCTTCGTCAAGAAGCAGCTCTGAGAGCTGCACCTGACTGGTCACCCGGGTACGGTCCAGAATCTCCAAAATCTTGGCTTGGCGCGCATTGCGAGTCGTGGGCGTGGTGGTCATAGGTTTTAGTTCTCCTCCTGATGCGCCAGAAGCCATACCAACAGCGCCTTCTGGGCATGAAGGCGGTTTTCCGCCTCATCGAAGACACGGGACTGGGGGCCATCAATGACTTCCGCAGTCACTTCGTTTCCGCGATACGCCGGCAGGCAGTGCAAGAAGATGGCGTCATCCTTGGCGCGGGCCATAGCCTCAGCGTTGACCTGGTACGGCAAGAACGGGGTCCGGCGATCCTTGCCGTCATCCTCCTGCCCCATCGATACCCACGTATCCGTAATGACCACGTCAGCGCCTTCCAACGCCGCGAGGGAATCCGTCACCGTTACGTCACCGCGCTGGCGTGCGCGGTCAACAAACTTCTGCTGCGGCTGGAAACCTTCAGGAGCAATGATGACCATCTCCATGCCGGCAGTGGCGAAGCCGAGCATGTAGGAATTCGCCATGTTGTTATTACCATCACCCAAGTACACGGCCTTGCGGCCGGCTAGCTTCCCGAAGTTCTCGCGGCAGGTCACCAAGTCCGCCAGGATCTGGCACGGATGCAGGTCATCAGAGAGAGCATTCACGATGGGAACAGTGGCGGTTTCCGCCATATCGAGCAGATTCTGATGCTCGTAGGTCCGCCACACAATGGCCTCCACGAAACGAGAAAGCACCGCAGCGGTATCCTGGTAGGTCTCACCTTTACCCATTTGGGTGGACTTGGTTTCGGTGACGATAGCGTGGCCACCCAATGCGGCGATACCCGCCTCGAAGGAAAAGCGCGTGCGGGTCGACGTCTTGTCAAACAGCACCGCTACCGACTTCGGCCCTTCAAGCGGGCGCGCGGAAAAGGGGTCCTGCTTGAGTTTCAGAGCGAGGTCAAGAACCTCGGCCTGCTCCTGCGGTGTGAGGTCGTCATCAGCCAAGAAATGGCGTGGACTCATCCAACTTCCTCCAATACCTTATGCAGGCGTTCAACTGCCTGCGCGAGTTCGTCATCAGTAATCACCAGCGGCGGGGTCAAACGCACGACATCGCTGCTTGGTGCGTTGAGGATGAGACCGTGGTGCAATCCCACGGCCACAGCCTCCTTCGCTACCGGTTTATTTAATACAACACCTAGCATAAGCCCTCGACCTCGCACAGAGGAGACCACTGGGGAGTTTCCTACCTCGCGGGCCAACCACTGGCCCTTTCGCGTGACCTCAGCGAGGAAGGATTCATCGACGCAGTCCAGTACCGCCGACGCCGCCGCGCAGGACACCGGGTTTCCTCCAAAGGTGGTTCCGTGACTTCCAGGGCTAAACAGCCCCTGTGCTTGACCACGTGAAATCGTGGCGCCAATCGGCATACCAGCGCCCAGGCCCTTGGCCATAGTGATGACATCGGGGAGGACGTCTTCGTGCTGGAAAGCAAAGAAGTCTCCGGTACGCCCCACACCAGTCTGCACCTCATCGACGATCATGAGGATGCCGTGCTGGTCGCACAGCTCTCGCACAGCAGTCAGAAAGCCTTCAGGTGCCGGAATCACGCCGGTCTCTCCTTGTACAGGCTCCAGGATGATGGCGGCAGTGTTCTCTGGGTCTTGCTCTACCAACGTAGTGAGGTAGTCAATATCACCATAGGTGTAGAACTCCACCCCGCCCGGAAAAGGTTCAAAGGCCTTGCGCTTGCCCGGCTGACCAGTCATGGCCAGCGATCCCATTGTGCGGCCATGAAAGCCGTGGTGCGCCGCGAGAATGCGGCGGCGCCCTGTCAGGCGTGCGAGCTTAAAGGCTGCTTCGTTTGCCTCAGCGCCTGAGTTAGAAAAGAACACGCGGGCATCGCTATCCCCCACCTTGTCGAGCAGCTTGGTGGCCGTTTCGACCACGGGAGGGCTGGCAAAAAGATTGGAGACATGCCCTAGGGTGGCTACTTGTGTGCTTACTGCTTCCACGACAGCGGGGTGGGCATAGCCCAAGGAGCTCACCGCGATGCCCGCCAGCAGATCGATATAGTCCTTGCCGTCCTCATCAGTGACTGTGGAGCCGCGACCGGATACCAAGGCTACCGGCGGAGTGCCATAGGTGTTGCTCAGAACCTCGCCCCACCGTTCAGTGAGTTTCCTGTGCTCGGTCACTGTGTATCGTCCTTCCTAAAGACCGTTCCCTCGGGGTAATCCTCGCGTTTGTACTCATTCGGCAACACCATCGTTCCGATACCGCCCATGGTGAGCAGCTCCAGAAGCACGGCGTGGGCAATGCGTCCGTCGATGACATGGGAGGCATTAACACCGCCCTCGACCGCCATCAGGCAGGACTCCATCTTGGGAATCATTCCTGAATCCAGCCCCGGCAGCAGCGCTTTGAGTTTCTCAACTTCAATCTTGGACACCAGTGAATCGCGGTTGGGCCAGTCGGTATACAACCCTTCCACGTTGGTGAGGATGACGAGGCGCTCCGCGCCCAATGCTGTGGCTAAGGCACCCGCCGCGATGTCTGCATTGATGTTGTAGACTTCGCCATCTTGACCGGGCGCAATGGTGGAGACCACCGGTATCCGCCCGGCTTCGATAATGTCCTTGACGGCTTCGGGGTTAACGTCCACGATCTCGCCCACCATTCCGATGTCGGTCGGCACGCCATCGACGTCCACGAGGCGCTTGCGCGCACTAAATAATCCTGCATCCTCACCGGACGTGCCCACGGCATAGGGACCATGGGAGTTGATGAGGTTGACTAGGCCGCGCCCCACTTGGCCAAAGAGCACCATGCGCACCACGTCCATGATTTCTGGTGTAGTGACCCTGAACCCACCTTTGAATTCGCCTTCAATGCCCAGCTTGCCCAGCATCTCATTGATCTGCGGACCACCGCCGTGCACCACAACAGGCTTCGCACCGACGGTACGTAGGAATACCATGTCAGCGGCAAAGGCTGCTTTCAGGGATTCGTCCACCATGGCGTTACCGCCGTACTTCACCACGACAATCTTGTCGCGGTAATGCTGCAGCCACGGTAGTGCTTCTGCAAGCACAGTGGCGCGGTCCGCACTTGTTAATCCTGGAATCATCACTCCTCCTCTTCAGGCCGCTACGAGCTGTACGCGGAGTTGATCTGTACGTAATCATGGGAAAGGTCAGTCGTCCGTACAAAGGCCGAACCTGGGCCGCCAGTGCCGAGATCCACGCGGACATCAATATCTGCGCCGGAGAGGTCCACGTCGCGGGCACCGGGCGCACCGGTGGACCCAAGACACACCGCCTGTTCGTTGAAGAACACCGAAATATTGTCTGGATCCATGTCGGCGTCTGCCATGCCAACTGCTGCAAGTACGCGGCCCCAGTTCGGATCAGAGCCGAACATGGCGCACTTGAAAAGGTTGTCGCGTCCCAAGGTGCGCGCCGCGTTGAGTGCTTGTTCGTCGTTAGCTGTGCCTTCCACCGTGATCTTGACGCGCTTGGTCACGCCTTCGGCATCGGCCTGCAGTTGATCCGCAATATCGGAACACACAGCCAAAACCGCAGCATCCAATTCCTCCTGGCTGGGCTCCACTCCCGATGCACCCGAAGCCATAATGATGACCGTGTCATTGGTCGAGGTCGAACCATCCACATCCAGCGTATTAAAGGTCAGGTCACATGCCTTGCGCAGCGCTGACTGTAGGGCTTGCGGGCTCGCGGCAGCGTCGGTAGTCAGGCACACCAACATGGTGGCGAGAGACGGCGCCATCATGCCCACGCCTTTGCCCATCGCACCTATGCTCCAGCCGGTGCCGGAAAAGGTTGCTTCCTTAACCACCGTATCGGTCGTCATGATGGCCTCCGCGGCTGCGTGCCCATGTGCCTTATCCGCACCGAGGTTGCCCGCCACATCGTCAATACCAGCCAGAGCCTTGTCCATCGGCAGCACTTCACCAATCAGCCCCGTCGAACATGCAGCGATGTCAGCCGCCGGGATAGCAGTTCGTTCGGATACCGCCGCCACCATGGCCGCAGCATCCTTATCGCCCTGCACGCCGTTGCAGGCATTAGCATTTCCCGAGTTATAGATGACCGCCTGCAGTTGACCACTCGCCACCGCCTCACGGGAAAGCTTCACGGGTGAAGCAACCACGCGGTTTCGGGTAAACACGGCCGCAGCATCGAAATTGGGACCCTGGTTAATAACGAGCGCCATATCAGGCTTGCCGGAAGGCTTAATTCCAGCAATTGTTGCTCCAGCAATGAAACCAGCGGGGGCGGTAATCATCAGTGTGTCTCCTTGGTTACGTGAGAGGTAGTAGTCGAGTCTTTGCGGAAGGGCTTAAGGTGCCACGGCAGCTTGCGGGAGACCGAGGATTTCTTCCCATCCCAGGGTCAGGTTCATGCACTGCACGGCCGCACCCGCAGTGCCTTTGCATAGGTTGTCCAGCGCAGCGGTAATAATCAGGCGCTGAGCATTCTCATCCACGTGCGCCTGGATATGAACCATGTTGGTGCCGACCACGTTCTGCGTTTCCGGCTGTTTTCCTTCGTCTAACACGTGACAGAATGGCTCGTCAGCGTAGAAGTCGCGGAAGACCTCATTGGCGCTGTGCTTATCGACGTCCCCCTTGAGCGGCGCAGTGATCGTTGCCAAGATGCCACGAGGCAACGGGGCGAGGACGGGAGTGAAGCTCACCGACACAGTGTCGTCGGTAAAAGGTTGCAGGTTCTGGACCACCTCGGGTGTATGACGGTGGGTACCACCTGGTTTATAGGCTTTGAGGTTGCCCATGGTTTCCGCTCCCAGCTGGGCTACTGACGCCTTCTTACCTGCTCCGGAAACGCCCGTGATGGCAATTGTGGAAAGCTCTGGTTCGATGAGCTCCTTCGCCACTGCCGGCAAGGCGCCCAGGGTTATCGCAGTGGGAAAACACCCCGGCACGGCAACCCGGTTGCTGCCCTGAAGTTTCTCACGGTTGCCGGGAACCTCCGGAATTCCATAAGGCCATGAGCCGGCATAGTCCCCGCCATAGTAGGCATCCCAATCAGCCTTATTGCGCAGCCGGAAATCTGCCGCACAGTCAATCACAGTGACAGACTCCCCTAGCTGCCGACCAATCTCTGCTGAGTGACCATGAGGCAGACCGAGAAAAACAATGTCGTGGCCGGCAAGATTGGTCGGTGTGGTGTCCTCAATGACACGATCCGCCAACTGCGGCAGATGCGGCATAAGTTCAGATACTCGTTGTCCGGCGTTGGAATGTCCGGTGAGTGAGCCGATACGCAGCTCGCCGGACAGATAGGCCGGGTGAGAGAGCAACAGGCGGAGGATTTCGCCGCCTGCGTACCCTGTGGCTCCTGCGATTGCTACTGAAATAGTCATGGAGCCCACCCTAGCAAATAATGCAGTGGACCGTATGTTATTCAGGGAGGGAATTCCCTCTTTACCTCATCTTAAAATCACCAACACCCGGAAATCCCCACTTTGAGCGTGGATTTTCCCGGGTGTTAGTGAAGGAAAGGAAGGAGGTATAAAAAGAAGGAATGAATAAGGAGGGCTAGAGGGCGCGGGAAGAGATGGAACCCATACCTTCTGGTCCCGAAACAGCCTTCTTGCCGGCGTAGCCCAGGTAGCCCTTTGGACCCACAAAGTGCAGGCCACCCTGATTATCGGCCACAACGGTCACCTCGTTGAACTGGTGAATCTGGCCTGGCTGCAGGTGCTTAAACTGCTCAGCCACCATGCCTTGGTTCCAGCAGCCGGCATGGGAACGGCCGGCGTAGTAGCTGAACTGTGGAACCAACTCGTTCGGCGGGTTGCACTCTGGGCGGGTGGCTCGTGCACCAGAGGAAAGGCAGCTGATGTAGGTGCCGTCAATGTTGGTGGCGTCGCAGGTTACTGTGCCGTCGGCGTTTGAGAAACCGTGCGTGGGGTTGGCTGAGGCCAATGGCGCCACAGCCAAAGCACTGCCGATTGCCGCAGTAGCGGCAAGACGAGAAATGAATCGCATAGTGAGGATAATCCTTTCGGTGTGGAAACGCTGTGCCACCCAGGTTATGGCGCAGACCACACCTGCGCCACCGGAAGGGGATCGCTCCCCAACTAACCGTGTCCCCTGCGATTCTCCCGACTGCCTCGTACCAGCAGCTCAGGCCTCGCGTTAGGCGCGCATCTCCGCACCCAAGCGTTGCTTCGCCAGCTCCGCAGCGGCAAGACGGTGCTCGTTAACCTCATCATCCGTTAGCGTGCGGTCACCGGCACGGAAGAGCAGCTGGAACGCCAGGGACTTCTTGCCCTCACCGAGCTGCTCGCCACGGAAGACATCAAAGAGCTCCACAGATTCCAGAAGCTCACCAGCACCCTCTTCAACCACAAGGCGAACCTGCTCAGCAGGGGTCTCCTCGTCTACGACCAGAGCAATGTCCTGGTGTAGCGCCGGGAACGCAGACAATACCGGTGCTGGGAACTTCTCATCCAGAGGCAATGCGGTGACATCAAGCTCCATGGCACAGGTGCGTGCCGGAAGCTCAAGCGCCTCAAGGACCTGCGGGTGCAGCTCACCGGCGTAGCCCACGATGGTCTCTTCACCGTCTTGTCCGGTCACCACGATGGCCGCACAGCGGCCCGGGTGCCACGGCAGCTGCTCCGCTGCCATCACGGTGACATCGATACCAGCGGCACGCGCCACCTGACGGGCAGACTCAATGGCATCGGCATAGCTGTAGGCACGTCCCGCTCCCCATGGGCCCTCGTGCTCGATGTTGCCGGTAGCCACGGTAGCCACGTGCAGCGGTTGCTCCGGCAAGGAGTCAAGCAGCTCAGCTACGTCCTCATCAGATGGACGGGATTCGACCGACGGCATCGGTGAGGCTTCTGCGCGCTTAAAGGCCACCTGTTGGAGACCGAAGAGCGCAAGGTCGTGACGGCCACGGGCGACGTTGCGGGCGATGGCTTCCAGCATGTTGGGAAGCAGAGTTGTGGACAGCACTGCCTTGTCTGCTTCCAGCGGGTTCTGCACCGCAACGGTCCGACGGCGAGCATCGTCCTTGTCTAGGCCCCACGTATCAAAGGTGTCGTTGGCGATGAACGGCGACGGCAGCACTTCGGCATAACCCGCATATGCCAGGCCGTGGCCGATGGCGCGGCGGCGCTTTTGCGCTGGGGTTAATCCGCGACCACCTGCCGGGGTAGGAAGAACGGTGGGAATATCCTCCAAACCTTCGAGACGCAGAACCTCTTCGATGAGGTCCACGTCCATGCTGATATCAGTGCGCCACGTCGCCGGGGTGACCTCGAGGGTCTCACCGTTATCGTCAACAAAGCAGCCAACCTCCTTGAGACGCGCCACGACGGTCTCGCGGGAGTACTCCACACCGGCGTACTCGCTGGGCTTGGTGGTGCGCAGGCTAATGGGCTCACGCTTGGCGATGTCCCCCACGAGTGTACGGCCAGCTTCGATAGTGCCACCTGCGATCTGCTGAAGCAGCGCACAGGCCACGTCGAGGGCAATTTCCACGATGGCCGGGTCAACACCACGTTCGAAGCGGCGGGAGGCCTCCGACGACAGCTTGTGGCGGCGCGACGTACGAGCCACAGTAATCGGATCCCAGATAGCGGCTTCGAAGTAAACGTCCGTGGTCTCATCGGAGATTTCGGAGGTCGTACCACCCATAACACCAGCCAAGGACTGGATGCCGTTGTCATCGCAGATGACCACATCACCGGCAGACAGCTCGCGCTTGACGTGGTCAAGTGTTTCGAATTTCTCCCCTTCCGCGGCATTGCGGACCACAAGATCGCCGCTCACGACGTTGGCGTCGAAGGCATGCATCGGGGCGCCAAGGAGCAGCATGACGTAGTTAGTGACATCGGTGGCAACGTTGACACTGCGCTGACCAGACAACATGAGCTCACGCTCCATCCAGAACGGGGTGCGTGCGGTCGGATCGATGCCTGAAACCTTGCGCAGGCCAAAACGCTGGGCCTTGGTCTCGTCGCGCAGGTCAACGTCGATAAGCGTGCCCTGTACCTCCGGAACTGCCGAGGTATCAACACCGGCCACGCTCGGGTCCTGAGCCACGTCCGGGAAGGTGAGATCGAAGGCCGAGGCAATTTCACGGGTAAGGCCACGGGCGGAGAGCGCATAACCGCGGTCCGGGGTGATGTTGACGTCGAAGGCAGTGTCTTCCAAACCAATGATCGGGCGGGCGTCCTCCCCTACCTTGTCTGCAACTTCATCACCCAGGACGATGATGCCATCAGCCTTAGGGCCGAAACCGAGCTCGGCGGCGGAGCACATCATGCCGTTCGAAATGTGGTCATAGGTTTCACGTGCGGCAATCTTAAAGCCGCCCGGCAGCTCGGCTCCCGGCAGCGAGACCACAACATAGTCGTTGAGGCGGAAATTGCGGGCGCCACAAATAATGCCCTGCAGCTCACCAGTGCCGTTGGCCTGGCCAACATTTACCTGGCAGTAGCGGATTGGTTTCTTGAACTGGGTAAGTTCTTCAATCTCGACAACTTGGCCAATGACAAGCGGACCAGTGGTCTCCGGGAGCGCCTCGTAACCTTCGGTTTCAAAGCCCACGCGGACAAAACCGGAATCGAGATCCTCAGAGGACACGGTCCAACCAGAATTTGCGGAGCCCAGGATGCGGGTGACCCAGTCTTGGGAAATAAGCATTGTTTCTTCTCTATCCTTTCTGGGTTCTTATGCCTGCACGCCGAAGGGCAGGGTGAAGCGGACATCACCTTCGACCATGTCGCGCATATCGGTCAAGCCATTACGGAACTGCAGTGTACGCTCCAGGCCCATGCCGAAAGCGAAGCCGGTGTGCTCCTCAGGGTCGATGCCAACGGCGCGCAACACGTTGGGGTTGACCATGCCGCAGCCGCCCCACTCAATCCAGCCGGCGCCACCCTTCTTGTTGGGGAACCACACGTCAACCTCAGCGGAGGGCTCAGTGAACGGGAAGTAGTTCACGCGCATGCGAGTGGTGGTGTCCGGGCCAAAGAGGACCTTAGCCAAGTGCTCGAGGGTGCCGCGCAAGTGCGCCATAGTTAGGCCTTTATCTACGGCAAGGCCCTCTACCTGGTGGAAGACCGGAGTGTGGGTAGCATCCAGCTCGTCGGTGCGGAAGACACGGCCGGGGCAAGCGATGTAGAGAGGTACATCGCGCTCCAACATGGTCCGTACCTGCACCGGAGAGGTGTGCGTGCGCAGCACCTGCTTAGAACCTTCCTGGCCCACGTGGAAGGTGTCCTGCAGTGTACGAGCTGGGTGGTCCGGCTTGAAGTTTAGGGCGTCGAAATTGAAGTACTCAGCTTCCACCTCAGGGCCGTCAGCGATTTCCCAACCCATGCCCACGAAAATGTCGGCAATGCGCTCGGACAACGCGGTAATGGGGTGGAGTGCACCGGTCTGCGCGCGGGTCGTCGGAATCGTGACGTCAACCTTCTCCGCCTTGAGCTGGGCGGCGCGGGCCTGCTGCTCGAGGACTTCCCGAATCTGCGCAAAGGATTTCTCGACCTTGCCGCGTGCCATGTTTACCGCGCGGCCGGCATCTTTGCGCTGATCCTTGGGAAGTTGCCCCAAGGACTGACGGGCCTGCGGGATATAGCCACTGTCACCGAGGTGCTCGCGGCGGGCGGCGGTGAGCTCCTCAAGGTCATGTGCAGCTTCAAAGGCCGCAATGGCCTTCTGCGCGGCTGCCTCGAGGGCCTCTTCGGTCAATTCGATCTGAGGTGTGTCGGACACGTGCCTAAATTACCTTCTTCTCGCACGAAAACTAACGGGAGCTATCTTACCGTGCAGCCTGACAGGTGTGCCCACCAGCCCTCCTGCGCTGACGGGGCTAGTTGGACTGCTGCTTGGCGGACTCGTAGAGGCAGATGCTGGCTGCCGTAGCGAGGTTCAAAGACTCGGCGCGGCCGAGGATGGGAATGCGCACGCGCATGTCCGCCTCATCCTTGAGATCCCCCAAACCATGCGCTTCGTTGCCAAACAGCCACGCCGTGGGCTGTGACAGGTCTGCATCGGCTAGGTCAACCTCGCCATCAGCAGCCGTCGCCAACACCTGCATGCCGGAGGCACGAAGCTTGCCTAGCACGTCCTTGATGTTGGGGTCACGGGCTACAGGAATGTGGAAGAGCAAACCTGCTGAAGCGCGCGCTACCTTGCAGCCTAAGGGATCTACGGTTTCACCGGCGAAGATAACTCCGTCAGCGCCCATCGCATCAGACGTTCTGATCAGAGTTCCCGCGTTGCCGGGCTCGGAGGTTAGCACCGGGACAGATACCAGCTTCGGCTTTCCCGCCAGAATCTTGCCGGCGGTCCACAGAACTGGGCGGCACACTGCAAAGAGTCCAGTGCTCGTCGCCGTATCCGAGAGGTGTTTCGCGGCCTTGTCAGTAATCGCGTGCACGTAGACATCCATGTAGCTGCAGGTGGTCACGATGTGTGCGAAGCGTTCTGCAGCTTTCTCCGTCACGAAGACATCCGTCGCCGCCCCCGTAGATACGGCTGCGTCCACAGCGTTTTCGCCTTCAATGATGAAACGATCAGCCTTCCTTCGGTTGGCTGCGCGGTGTAGTTTGGCGGCGTTGACCACGCGTGGGGTGCGTTCAGTAAACGCAGACGAGAAATCTAGTTCCATAGCTTTGACGGTACCCACCGGCCTTGGCATTGAAAAGTTATCCTCCACTCACGTTGACTGCGCGCTAGCTGCGGGTAACAGTGAGGGGGACGGCGCCAAGCACCGTCCCCCTCACTCACTCGTGCGACTTAACGCAGTCCAACACGCTGTGCAAGGTCAGTCAGCGCTTTCACGTTGACGTTAACCAGTCCTGCCTGCTGTGCAAACGCAGCGAGTGCGGCTACAACAGCGGCAAGGATGCCCATACCCGTGGCAACACCGGCACCGAAGTTCTTGCTGCTTCCAGCGTCCTTCCCCGGCTTTGGCTCCTTGGAGGGCTCGGAGGGCTTGTTGTCTTCAGACGGTGCCGGCTGAGGAGACTTCTCAGTTGTGGAATCCTCACTCGGTGAGGCGACGTCGTTGGTCCACCACTGATCAAAGACCAGATTGGCCACCGTGGTGTTGTCAATGAAGTCGCCACGCACCGGGTCAGTTCCAGCCGCATGCGCCTTGATGTCCTCCGCACCCGCGCCCTTGAAGAAGAACGGGACGAGCTGGTTAGTGTGCTGACCGGAGTACCAGCCGTGACGCGCCACCTCATCCTTGGCACCTGCCATAGCGTTGAACTTGTTATCAGCCTCAGGGTTCTTCTCCGTCGGCACCTCATTGGCACCGGAAAGGTAGCCCGTCTCATGGTCAGCAGTCACGATGAGCAAGGTGTCTTCCCAGGAGGAGTTCTTCTCTACCCATTCGATGGCCGCATCAACAGCCTTGTTGAAATCCTGAGTCTCTTCGATATCGCGGACTGGGTTGTTGCCGTGACCGGCCCAGTCGATGGCGCCGCCCTCAATCATGACAGAGAAGCCATCCTCGTCTTGGCCCAGGGCATTAAGAGCACCAGTGGTCATGGTGGGGAGATCAACGACATCGTTGAGCTCATCAGAATAAGGTGCCTCTGCCTCGCCCGTGCGGGAATTCTGAAGGGTAGAACCTACCTGCGCGATGCCCCAGTATTTCTTGTCTGGTTCAACATCGCCTTCGGCCATGCTCTTGAAGTCATCGTTGGATTCGAAGTAGTTCCAGTCCAGCTTGCCCTCAGAGAGCTTGGCGTAATCATCCTCGTAGATGAAGCCGTAGTCGGGAGTATCAAGTTTCTCGTGGTCATTGTTGTAGAAAAGGGTGGCCGGCCGCCATCACGAGGTCGAGGTCGCTGTCCAACATCTCCTTGGTGATGTCCTGCAACTTGTCGCGGTCCATGTTGTGTGCTGCCCATGCAGCAGGTGTGGCCTCAGAGTAGGCGACCGAGGAGACAACACCAGCAGACTTCCCCTGCTTCTTGGCGCGCTCGGACATGTTTTCTTCCTTCATGCCGTAGTGCGACATGCCAAGGACTCCATTGTTTGTCTTCACACCAGTAGCCATAGCGCTACCGGCCGCAGCTGAATCCGAAATCTTGCCTTCCATGACGTACTCGTGGGTCTTCCAGGCCTGCTCCGGGTCATAAGAGCCTCCCATCGGGAAGGTCGCCATAGACAAGCGGTTGAATTCTTCGTAGGACTGGACGGGGTCGCCATCCATTTCCTTCAGATTTTCGTCACCAAAGGCGCCGTCAACGAGGTACTTGGATTGGCCCGTTTCATAGAGGTTGGTGAGTGCCAAGTGGCCGTAGCCCATACCATCACCGATCATGTAGATGATGTTCTTGGGACCACTGTGTGTGCTTTCCTCGGCACACGCAGGGCTAACGCCCAAGGATGCGACGGACGCAGTAGTAACAACAGCCACGGCGGCGGTGGCAAGACGCGAGAGTGTCATCAGTGAAAGATTTCCTTGTGAAATATAGGAGGACAATGAACACACGACACACTAGTTTTTGTTTATGACCGCCCAGCGTCTTGACTATTTATAAGAGATTAATAAATAGGAAACTACCCCGGCCCCACTGAGGGGCTCTCCATACAACGCACAAAGCCCACCGCCTCCAGACAATGGGAGCGGTGGGCTCGATAACGCTTCTACGCTAGGTGCTTAGGCAGCCTTCGGAGCGTTGACGTCCTCCGGCAGTGCGGCCTTAGCAGCCTCACACAGAGCGGAGAAAGCCTCGAAGTCGTTGACAGCGAGCTCGGCGAGCATCTTGCGGTCGACCTCGATCTCAGCCAGGCGCAGGCCGTGGATGAGGCGGTTGTAGGTGATGTCGTTCATACGAGCAGCAGCGTTGATGCGCTGGATCCACAGCTTGCGGAACTCAGACTTACGGGCGCGACGGTCGCGGTAAGCGTAAGTCATGGAGTGCAGCCACTGCTCCTTAGCCTTGCGGTAGAGGCGGGAACGCTGGCCACGGTAGCCCTTGGCGGACTTCAGAATCGCGCGGCGCTTCTTCTTGGCGTTAACTGAGCGCTTTACTCGTGCCACAGTAATACTTCCTTATCTTGATTGTGAGTGTGTGGGGATGGGGAGTTCCGCGCTGACTATGCGCGGCCGAGGAGGCGCTTGATGCGCTTGGTGTCTGCCTTGGCAACGTCCTCGGTGCCCTTCAGGCGACGGGTACGCTTGGACGGCTTGCCCTCGAGGAGGTGGCGGCGGTTAGCCTGCTCGCGGCGCAGCTTGCCGGAGCCGGTCACCTTGATGCGCTTGGCGGTGCCCTTGTGAGTCTTCTGCTTCATGAGAATTAAATCCTTAAATCCTAAGTGGAGCGTGGTCTACTTCTTGCCTTTGCGGACAGGTCCCAGGACCATGGTCATGTTGCGACCATCCTGCTTGGGGCGCGACTCCACAACGCCGATCTCTGCGACGTCGTCAGCCAAACGCTCCAGCAGGCGGAAACCAAGTTCCGGACGCGATTGCTCGCGGCCACGGAACATGATGGTCACCTTGACCTTGGAACCCTTCTCCAGGAAGCGCACCACGTTGCCCTTTTTGGTCTCGTAATCGTGATCATCAATCTTCGGACGGAACTTCTGTTCCTTCACCACAGTTTGCTGCTGGTTCTTACGGGACTCGCGGGCCTTCTGGGCCTGCTCGTACTTAAACTTGCCGTAATCCATGATTTTGGCTACGGGCGGCTTCGCGTTCGGTGCCACCTCGACCAAGTCAAGGTCGGCTTCGTATGCGAGCTTGCGAGCATCGTCAGTGCGGACGATGCCCACCTGTTCACCACCGGGGCCAACAAGACGGACCTCGGGTACTCGGATGCGCTCATTAATGCGAGCTTCAGCGCTGATTGTGGTTCTCCTCGATTGTGGGGGCTAGTAGTGCGCCTACCGTGGCCACAAACGAATAAATCCCGGGTGCCACTGGCAACCGGGAGTCTCTAACAAGCACGCACCACCAACGTGGTGCCTACTCTTTTACCTTTATCCTGCGCTCACACAGAGTGTAATCACTTGTGCAACGCGGCTTCGGGTGGGAGAAACTCCGCTTGCGGCCCAAGTACCTCCTGGAGGAGGCGCTACGGGCGGTAGTGCCCACAACACTAACACCCACAGAGTTAAGAACCAAATCGCGGTGTCGACATGCGTGTCGGCGTGCTCATAACGGTGCTACGTGCGGATGCGGAGCTGGTCGGCGCCCCGCTAGTCGCCGTCCTTCTTGTCGAGGCAGAGCTAGTCGTCGCAGCGGTGCTACTCGTCGCGGCGGAGCCACCTACAGTTGCTGTGCTGCTCGTCGTAGCGCTCGCGGAAGTCTCAGACTTCGGCTCGCATTCCTTAACAGGCGTGAGTGCTCCCCCATCAAGGGCCTCGGTAACGGCACGATCCACGCCGACCGCCAAGACGTTTAAGGCGGGAATGGCCTTCTCTGCACTCGCACCGGGCATGGTGACTTCGATGGCAAGGCCAATCGAGCCGCCGTTACCGGTATCGCGCACACCTACCTGACGGTGCGTATAGCCGTTGTCTTCCTCAGATAGTCCCCAGCCACCTTTGGCACGAGTGTTGGGTAGCTTGTCCAAACCATTGTCCTGCCACGCCACGATCTCATCCATGGCCTCGTAGACGTATTCAGCCTCCGGTATGCACGGTAGGTGTGAACCAAACACTGCTTGGTCCTTGAGCAACCAGCGCGAATATCCAAATGGCTCCTCCAGCTCACCAGTGGAGCCATAATCGCCCAGAAGTTCCTTCAGTGCGCTGCTGGCATCGCCCTCATTCCATTGCACGTGAGACCACAACGCGTAGGCAGCATCATTGTCTGACTCTTTGATGGCCAAGTCCACAAGGTCAGGGCTTGCGCCGTCGCGCAGCGCCGCGATGGCAATCGGTACTTTGACCGTGGACCACGTCGGCTCCTCCCCTGGCAATCCTGCCTGTACCACGCCAGCGCTATCGGCCACAGCGACACCAGCCTGGATGTCGTACTCTTTGTACTCGCTTTCGACTTCGTTGATCACGTTGCGCAAAGCAGCGTTCAGATCAAAGTCGGAAGCCTTCCCTACGTCTTTCGCTTGCTGCTCTGAGGTTGCTTCAGCGCTTCGCGGGTTCTCCTCCGGTCTCGAGCAACCGGAAACCGTCGCACTAGCAGCAAGGCACACGGTAAGCAGCGCGGCGCCGATGCGGCGGCCACGTTCCGTTTCCTCGAAGGTCACAAAACCTCCTTGAGGAAGCTGCCCGTGTAGGAACCTTCGACCTGGGCCACGTCTTCCGGGGTGCCCTGAGCCACGACGGTTCCGCCGCCGGAGCCACCCTCCGGCCCCATGTCGACAATCCAGTCGGCAGCCTTGATGACATCGAGGTTGTGCTCAATGATGATGACCGAATTGCCCTTGTCGACGAGACTCTGGATAACGAGCATGAGCTTGCGAATGTCCTCGAAGTGCAGACCGGTAGTCGGCTCATCAAGGATGTAGACCGTACGGCCCTTCGTGCGCTTTTGCAGCTCGGAGGCCAGCTTCACACGCTGCGCTTCACCGCCCGACAGGGTCGTGGCAGCCTGTCCCAAGCGCACATAGCCCAAACCCACCTCAACCAAGGTATTGAGGTAGCGGTGGATAGAGGTGATCGGTTCGAAGAACTCGGCCGCCTCCGTAATGGGCATGTCGAGGACCTCGGCGATGTTCTTTCCCTTGTAGAGAACCTCGAGGGTCTCACGGTTGTAGCGCGCCCCCTGGCATACCTCGCACGGCACGTACACGTCCGGCAAGAAGTTCATCTCAATCTTGATGGTGCCGTCACCCTGGCAAGCCTCGCAGCGCCCGCCCTTGACGTTGAAGGAGAAACGTCCCGGCTTGTAGCCACGGACCTTGGCCTCTTGAGTCTCAGCGAAGAGGTTACGGATCTTGTCGAAGACACCCGTATACGTTGCCGGGTTGGAACGCGGAGTACGGCCAATGGGGCTCTGGTCCACCTGCACCAGCTTGTCTAGGTGCTCAGTACCTTCCACGCGCTTGGCGCGGCCTGGTACCTGACGGGCTCGGTTCAGTTTGTTCGCCAGGGTCTTGGCCAGAATCTGGTTGACCACCGTGGACTTGCCCGAACCAGACACACCTGTGACGCACACAAGGACGCCCAGCGGGATCTCCACGTCAATCCCCTTCAGGTTATTCTCACGCGCGCCGACCACCTTAAGCATGCGGTCACGGTCAATCGCACGGCGAGAATCCGGTACGGCGAGGACTTTCTGTCCGGAGAGATACTGGCCGGTGAGAGACTCCTCCACCTTCTCAATACCGGCAGGTTCGCCTTGGTACACCACCTGGCCACCAAACTCGCCGGCACGGGGTCCGACGTCAACCAGCCAGTCCGCTTCACGGATTGTGTCCTCGTCGTGCTCCACCACGATGAGGGTGTTACCGATATCGCGCAGGCGCTTCAGTGTCTTAATGAGACGCTGATTATCGCGCTGATGCAGGCCAATGGACGGCTCATCTAGCACGTAGAGCACTCCTGCTAGGCCCGAACCAATCTGGGTAGCCAGGCGAATACGCTGCGCCTCACCACCAGAAAGCGTCGAGGCGCCGCGGTCCAACGTGAGGTAATTCAGCCCCACGTCGAGCAAGAACCGCAGACGCGCCTGAATCTCCTTGAGCACAGCACCTGCAATAATTTCCTCACGGTGTCCCAGCACCAAAGAGTCGAGGAATTCAGCGGCGTCCTCGATGGACAGCGCGCTCAAACCAGCAATGGACTGCTCACCGTGTGCGGTCGAGGCCAAGCGCACGGCGAGAATCTCCGGCTTCAGGCGGGTACCACCACAGGTTGGGCACGGTACCCGGCGCGTGTATTGCAACAGGCGGTCCTTCTGCGATTCGGAATCGGTCTGTTCCAATTTGCGCTCAAGGAAGCCAATGGCACCTTCGAAAGGCGCGGACCAGTTGCGCTGGCGGCCGTAGCGGTTCTTGTAGCGCACCGTCACTTCAACGTCAGATCCGTAAATCAGTGCGTGACGCTGCTCCTTTGTGAGCTCTGAAACTGGAGTCTTCGGATCGAAACCTAGGGTCTTTCCCAGACCTTCCACCAGCTTGACAAAGTAGCGTGAATTCGGGCTCGAGGTCCACGGTTGAATTGCCTCCACCGCTGGGGCATCCGGGTCTGGGATAAGCAGGTCCACGTCCACCTCAAGACGAGTGCCCAGGCCATCACAGTCCGGGCAGGAACCGAAAGGTGCGTTAAAGGAAAAGGCGCGCGGCTCGTATTCTTCCACTGTCAGCGTGTGGCCGTTCGGACACGCGGCCTTCTCCGAGTAAGTGTGGGTCAGCTCTTCACGGTCGACGAAATCGAGAGTCACGAGGCCGTCGGCAAGCCGCAGCGCCGTCTCTACCGAGTCAGTAAGGCGCTGCTTCTGGGAGGCCTTGACTTGCAGACGGTCCACCACAACGTCGATATCGTGCTTGATTTGTTTCTTGAGCTGAGGCGGATCGCTAAGCTGATGCAGCTCCCCGTCAACACGCATGCGGGAGTAGCCCTGCGCCGCCAAATCCTTGAACAAGTCCACAAACTCGCCTTTGCGGCGGCGCACAACGGGGGCCAGAACCTGGAACTTCAGCTTTTCTTCGTGGCCCAAGACCTCGTCCACGATTTGCTGTGGGGTTTGGCGCTCAATAACCGCGTCACATTTCGGGCAGTGTGGGGTACCCGCGCGGGAGAAGAGCAGGCGCAGGTAGTCATAGATTTCCGTAATCGTACCCACGGTGGAGCGCGGGTTGTGGTTGGTGGACTTCTGGTCAATGGAGACCGCTGGGGACAACCCATCAATAAACTCGACATCCGGTTTGTCCATCTGTCCCAAGAACATGCGCGCATAAGAGCTCAAGGACTCCACGTAGCGGCGCTGGCCTTCAGCAAAAATGGTGTCGAAGGCTAGGGAGGACTTACCTGAGCCCGACAAGCCAGTAAACACCACGAGCTTGTCGCGTGGGATATCGATATCCACGCCTTTGAGGTTGTGCTCGCGTGCGCCTCGTACGACCAAACGATCAGCCACTGATTGTTGCCTTCCTACACAAGTAAACGTTGGCTATGGGGAGTTCTGGATCAGAATCTACCCGTAAGGTGGGATACATGAACAACGCGGTTGAACTTCATAAAATTTCCGTTTCCGAGATGGACAACCAGTGTTACCTGCTCTGTGCAGGTAATGAGGCATTGCTTGTCGACGCCTCAGCGGACGCCCCCGCACTCCTCTCGCTCGCTGAAGATCACGGAGTCACCATCACCGCTGTGCTCACCACGCACCGCCATTGGGACCATGTCCGCGCTCTGGAAGAGGTCTTGGACAAGACTGGGGCGACTCACTACGCATCTTTCCTCGACTCCCCCGCTTTACCTGCGCCTGTCGACGTCGAACTCGAGCACGGCGACACCCTTCCCTTCGCCGGGCACGAATTTCCTGTGCTCATCCTCCGCGGCCATACTCCCGGTGGCGCCGCAATCGCAGTAGAGATCGATGGCGTGACGAACCTTTTCGTTGGCGATTCGCTCTTCCCCGGCGGCGTGGGAAAGACGACGTCGGAGGGAGACTTCGTGCGCCTGTACAAGGATGTCACCCAAAGGATTTTTGATGTCTACCCGGACGAGGCAATCGTCCGCCCCGGCCATGGAGACTCCACCACCGTGGGTGCTGAGCGCCCGCACTTGGAAGAGTGGTGGGAGCGCCGGTGGTAACAGCGATTGTTGTTTAATCCGCGTACTATAGTGTGGCGAACGTCTTTATATATCTAATGAATGGAGCACGTCATGATTCGTAAGCTTGCCCGTCCTATGCTGGCCTCTGTGTTTGTCTGGGATGGTGTGGATACCCTCCGCAACACCTCGGAGCACGTCGCGGACACCGAGTCCGTGCTCAAGCGCCTTCGCAAGGTGCTGCCCCGAGAGTACGCAGGCTACATCCCCAATGATCCGGAGCTCGTTACCCGCGCGCTGGGCGGCGCCAAGACTGCTGCCGGCACCACCCTGGCGCTGGGTAAGGCTCCGCGCACATCGGCTGCTGTGCTGGCTTTGACCCATGTTCCGAACCTCGTGGGCAATGCATTTTGGTCTGCTGATTCCAAGGAGGAGAAGGAATCCCAGCGCACTAATTTCCTCACCAACACTGCTCTGCTTGGTGCCCTCGCCATCGTCACTCAGGACACCGAGGGCAAGCCTTCCCTGCGCTGGCGTACCGCTAAGGCGTCCGAGCGCGCCAATAAGAAGATTCAGGCCGCGCTGCCGGGCAAGTCTGAGCAGCAGAAGTTCGCTGAGGACGTATCCAACCGTGCTAGCGACATCTCCTCTGAAGTCACTTCTAAGGCAAATGATTGGTTCGAAACCGCCAAGGATTATGTCGAGGACAACCGTGATGACTGGGAGTCCACCGGCCGCGACTTCCTCGATAACGCCCGCTCCTTCGTCGAAGAAACCGCGGAAACCGCTCGTGAGTTCTTCGATGACAACAAGGATGACTGGCTCAATGCCGCTCGTGAGGACACCGAAACCGCTCGCAAGGGTTTGGTGAAGGCCGCTGGCAAGGCTCAAGACCGCGCTGATGCTGCCCTGGCCCAGGTCGACTCCGTCGACAGCAAGCGTGCACAGAAGAAGGCGCGTAAGCGTGCTGACAAGCTGCAGAAGGAAGCCACCAAGAAGTTGGACAAGGCCTTCAAGAAGTTTGGTGACCGTTTCTAAACGTCACGCCTAAGCTGCGGATAGTCTCCGCACAAACACTGCACTTCTCGTTGCGGTAGAGAGGACAACGGCTCAGCGAGTATGCTGGGCCGTTGTCTTTTTTCATGTCCCTCTCTGTGTCTCTGTTCCACGAGAAGCCGTCGTACGCATCCAAGGAGCCTTGTGTCTGAATCTTCCTCTGCCACTCACACCGAGATGTGCGCCGAGCAGTCTTATGTCGATAGTCTTTTTGCACGGCTCGACAACGAGGTGCAGGCAGCGAATGAGCGCCTCAACGAGGTACAGGCAGCTGTGGACCCGCATACGCCAGATGCAGATGCTCTAGTGCGCCGCGAAACGGAATATCACGGTCTGCAAGCGAAGCTCGACCGGCTCAACGTCGCTCAACTCGGCCTCGTGTTCGGCCGCATCGACATCGATGCGCCTGGTGATAACCCCACACCGGAAGGCCTGGATCGCCGCTATATCGGCCGCATGGGACTGGATGCCCGCGAAGAAGACTATCGCACGCTTCTTCTGGACTGGCGTGCGCCGATGGCCCGTCCCTTCTACCTCGCCACCACCGCACACCCGGAAGGCGTGCACGTGCGCCGTCATATCCGCACCACCGGTCGGACTGTCACTGGCATCAGCGATGAGGTTTTGGAAGGCGAAGCCGCAAGTGAAAGCAGCGATGTAGCTAGCGAATCTGCTCTACACCACGTGATGCAACGCGCTCGCACCGGGCACATGCCGTCCATTGTGGAGACCATCCAACGTGAACAGGATGAAATCATCCGCGATAATACTCGTGGTGTCATGGTCGTCGAAGGCGGTCCGGGCACCGGCAAGACGGCGGTGGCACTCCACCGCGCGGCGTATCTGCTGTACACCTACCGCGAACAGCTCGCCGCTACTGGTGTGCTCATCGTGGGGCCGAACTCCACGTTCCTCGACTACATCTCCCGGGTGCTACCGGAACTTGGTGAAACCGGTGTCGTGCTCTCCACTATTGCGTCTCTCTTCCCTGGAATCGACGCTACCCACGCGGAGTCTTTGCTGGCTCGCGAGATTAAAGGTTCTGACGCTATGGCGGAAATCCTGTCGAATGCGGTCAAGGACTACCAGCGCCTTCCGGACGAACCTCGTACTGTCGACATCGATGGCCTCGAGCTCGTAGTCACCGCAGACATGGTCAAGGCAGCTCGTACCCGCGCCCGGCGCTCCCGCAAGCCCCATAACGACGCCCAAGCAGCCTTTGCTGAGCACCTCACCGAATCCTTGGCGCAGCACATGGCGGAGCGAATCGGCGCGGATCCGCTAGGTGGGGATAATCTCCTCTCCCGCGCGGACGTGGACCAGCTCCACGACGATCTGGCTGAAGAGCCACTCGTCACGGAACTCATCGAGGAGTTCTGGCCGCACTTATCCCCTACGGAGGTGCTTGCGGAGCTGCTCAGCAGCACTGCACATATCGACTCCGCAGCTAGCGCATATGATGATGAAACCCGTGAGGCTCTCTACCGTGAGGACGGCACCGCGTGGACATCGTCGGACGCGGCGCTTCTCGACGAACTCGCGGTCCTTATCGGAATGCCGGACCCGGAGGCTGAACGCGCTGCCGAAGACAAGCAGTGGCGTGAACAGGTCGCCGAAGCCGAGGATGCACTCGACATTTTGAGTTCCTCCGATTCGACAGACAACGATGATGACATGTTCGAGGCAGAGATTCTCTCCGCGCACGACGTCATCGATGCCGAGCATCTCGCCCGCCGCCAGGAGGTGCGTGATTCTCGTACGACTGCACAGCGAGCCCGCGAGGACTATACGTGGGCCTATGGCCACGTCATTGTCGACGAAGCACAGGAGCTCACCCCCATGGAGTGGCGCATGATCTTCCGCCGCAGCCCGTCGCGGTGGATGACGCTCGTGGGCGATACCTCTCAGACCGGTTCACCAGCCGGTGTCGATGAATGGGCAGAAACGCTTGAACCTTTTGTAGGCGAGCGCTTCCGGCAGCATGGACTCACGGTCAACTACCGCACGCCGCGGCCCATCACCGAGCTGGCCAATCAGCTGTTGGAAGAGATCAACCCGGAGGCCACGCCGAGTGTTGCGGTGCGCGATGGCGTCGACGTCATCTGGCGCGACAGCGAGAAGAGTGCAGACACGGTACAGGACACGCCAGGAACGTTTACGGATGCTGACGGCCGCTTACATGCGGTCATTACCGCGGACAATGTGGAGGAAATCAAAGGCCTCGAGTTCGACCACGTCGAAGTCGTGCATCCCGATGACATCGTAGCAGCCTCGCCTCAAGGAGTACACAACCTCTATGTGGCCATTACGCGTGCGACGCAGTCATTGACTATCTCTGGGCGCTACTCGAAGGTTTTCCGATAATCTGGTGCGCATGGCACTTTCCGATATCGCCCGCAAGATTGAATTTTCCACTAACTCATTCACGTTGAAGCGTTCGGCACGTCGAGGCTGGCGCCCGTCCGTCACTGGTTACTCTGGGTACGGCAATGCCGACTTTGTGCACGTTTTGGGCCGCGTGCTGATGCACGATCCCGCATCGGAAAACTCTGAAACGTGGGCGCAGCGCGGCTACCGCCAGTTCTTCACCATCCAGGTTCCGCGCCACGAGGTGGAGGTCACCGTCGGTGGTAAGACAGTGTCAGGAACAACCAACCACAACGGATATATCGACGTCCTCGTCCACAATCACGGCCTCGAGCCCGGTTGGCACGAGGTCACCATCCGCGCGAAAGGCGCAGATGAAGTTACCGCGGACGTGCTCATCGTGGGGGAAGACGTAGAGCTTGGTGTGGTGAGCGATATTGATGACACCATCATGGTGACGTGGTTACCTCGCGCGATGATTGCTGCGTGGAACTCGTGGGTCAAGCGCACCGATAAGCGCACTCCCGTAGCGGGTATGGCCAGTTTTTATCGGGACATCGCGGAGAAGCACCCTGGAGTGCCGTTCATCTACCTCTCCACCGGTGCGTGGAACACGTACGACACCTTGGTGACCTTCATGGAGGAAAACGGCTTCCCTCGCGGCCCGCTCTTGCTCACGGACTGGGGCCCGACCCCTACCGGACTCTTCCGCAACGGTCAGGAACACAAACGTGTGCAGCTGCGCAACTTGTTCATTGCCTTCCCGAAACTACGGTGGCTGCTCGTTGGAGACGACGGCCAGCACGATCCCTTGACCTACGCCGATGCAACGGCCGAGCACCCGGACCGAGTGGCAGCGGTAGCGATTCGCAATCTTTCACCGCAAGAGCAATTGCTCTCCCACGGCTCGCTCGCGCCGCTCGTCAAAGCAAACGAGACGGGGTCCTTTGATATCCCGCTCATTCAGGGCGCCGACGGTCATGTTCTCGCTCGTGCTCTGCGCAAGCTCCGCCTGTAGGCTTGCTCCCCCAAAACGACACAGCGCGCGGCCTCCCTAGTCAAGGGAACCGCGCGCTGGATGTTGCGTCTTAGTTGACGGTGTGGACAATCATCACGTCGCAGTCAGACTGGCGAGCCACATCAGCCGGGACGGAGCCCAGCAGGCGACCAGTCAGGGAGTTGATACCACGGTTACCCACGATGAGCAGGTCAGCCTTGTTGTCGTTGACGATGGACATCAAGGCCTGAACCGGGGTGCCCGGGCGAACAGCGGTCTCGACCTTCGTGGCACCGAACTGCTCTGCGTGCTCCTTGCCAGCGGTGAGGTTGGCCTGGGCCTTCTCATCACCAAGGATGGTTACGGAATCCTGGCGCAGAGTCTTGGATGCTTGCTCCTGGTTCTCGTAGTAAGCACAGCCGATGATGAGAGTGGCATCAAAGGCTGCGGCGATCTTGGCGGCGCGCTCCACTGCAAGCAGGGAGGACTTAGAACCGTCGGTACCGACCACGATCTTGTTGTAATCGCTCATGATGACCTTTCTTCGCGAGCCCCTCACGCACACGGGGCTCGGTTGACAATCAAATAAAGTTTTCGCGCACCCGCTAGTCTAACAACGCGAGCGCTACCACGTCGATTGGAACACTAGTCCTCGGTGGTGTTCACCACAACGACGTCCGCATGCGCCTTGCGGGTCAGCTCCGTAGCCACTGAGCCGAAGACTCGGCCACGCACGGAATGGATGCCCTTATTTCCCACGACGAACAGGTCCACGTTGTAATCGCGGCCCACCTCAATGAGGGCGTTGACAGGGTCGCCCGACTTCGCGATGATTTCGATATGCTTCGCTCCCTCATTGTGCGCAATTTCAGCAGCGTTATTGAGGTAGCTCTCGGACATTTCCTCACTGACCACTGGCAGACGAGCATCCTCCGAGTTTGGCGCGCCCAACATGGAACCTGAGTGGTTGTAGAACGCAGAAACGATGATCAGGGTGGCGTCGTAGGCACGCGCCATCGATGCGGCGGACTGTACCGCGCGCAGGGACGTTTTCGAACCATCAGTGCCGACGGCGATAACGTTATAGCTCAGCATAATTCTCCTTATAAGTAGTGTTTAATCTGTTTCTAGTATGACACGCCAGTCCATAATGAGGGCGCTCATTTTCACCTAAATTCCTGCTTCCTTGAGTCCGCGCTGTTCTTTCTTCAAATCCGCGATCTCGTCGCGCAGACGGCCAGCCAACTCGAACTTGAGCTCGCGCGCGGCGTCTCGCATTTGGGCGGTGAGATCGTCGATAAGCGCCTGCACCTCATCGGCCGCCATAGAGGACACATCGCGCTTCTCGACGATTGCCGTCGGATCCGCATCTGCACCATCTTCGGCGCTATCACCGTCCTCATAGACTTGGTCGAGAATATCCGCGATCTTCTTGCGTAGTGGCTGAGGATCAATGCCGTGCTCGGTGTTATAGGCAATCTGCTTCTCGCGGCGGCGCTCGGTTTCCTCGATAGCCTCCTGCATCGAGTCCGTAATCTTGTCTGCATACATGATGACCTCACCGGAGACGTTTCGAGCGGCACGGCCAATGGTCTGAATGAGGGATGTTGTTGAGCGCAGGAATCCTTCCTTATCGGCATCGAGGATGGCCACGAGGGACACCTCAGGGAGGTCAAGGCCCTCACGCAGCAGGTTGATGCCGACGAGCACATCGAATTCTCCCAAACGCAACTGCCGCAACAGCTCCACGCGCTGCAGCGTGTCGATATCCGAGTGGAGGTAACGCACCTTAATGCCGTGCTCCAGCAAATAGTCGGTCAAGTCCTCCGCCATGCGTTTGGTCAAGGTCGTGACAAGGACACGCTCCTGCTTGGCGGTGCGGGCACGGACTTCATCAATAAGATCGTCGATCTGCCCCTTTGTGGGTTTCACCGTCACCTTCGGATCCACCAGGCCGGTCGGGCGGATGACCTGCTCCACGAACTCGCCGCCGGAAGCCGTCATCTCAAAATCACCCGGGGTCGCAGACATGTACACGGTTTGCCCCACGCGATCCTCGAACTCGTCGAAGGTCAACGGGCGGTTATCCACCGCCGAGGGCAGGCGGAAGCCGAACTCCACGAGGTTGCGCTTGCGGGCCATATCGCCCTCAAACATGCCGCCAATTTGCGGCACGGTGACGTGGGACTCGTCGATGATGGTGAGGAAGTCTTCGGGGAAGTAATCCAGCAGCGTTGCTGGTGCCGAGCCGGCTGGGCGGCCATCGACGTGGCGGGAGTAGTTCTCGATTCCGGAGCAGAAGCCGACCTGCTCGATCATTTCCAGATCGTACTCAGTGCGCATGCGTAGGCGCTGCGCCTCGAGCAACTTGCCGCGGTTTTCCAAGTCCGCGAGTCTCTCCGCCAGCTCTTCCTTGATGTCTTCGATGGCGCGGGCCATGCGTTCAGGTCCAGCGACATAGTGGGTTGCTGGGAAGATGCGAACCTCGTCAACTCGCTCGATGACATCACCGGTCAGCGGGTGAATGTAGTAGAGCTCATCCACGTCGTCGCCGAAGAATTCGATGCGCACCGCGCGCTCCTCGTAGGCGGGAATGATGTCCACTGTGTCGCCCTTAACGCGGAACGTACCGCGGGTAAAGCCCACGTCATTGCGCTCATATTGAATATCAACGAGCAGGCGGAGGAAACGGTCACGGTCGATCTCCTCGCCTTCTTCAAGCACCACGGATCGGTCTAGGTAGGACTGCGGGGTACCGAGGCCGTAGATGCACGAGACGGACGACACCACCACGACATCGCGGCGCGAGAGCAGCGCCGAGGTGGCCGAGTGACGCAGGCGCTCCACGTCCTCATTGATAGAGGAATCTTTTTCAATGTACGTATCGGTCTGCGCGATATAGGCCTCAGGTTGGTAGTAGTCGTAGTAGGACACGAAATATTCGACCGCATTATGAGGTAGCAGCTGGCGTAGCTCGTTTGCCAGCTGCGCCGCCAGTGTTTTGTTCGGCGCCATGACCAAGGTGGGGCGCTGCTGCTTCTCAATCAGCCACGCGGCGGTCGCGGATTTACCCGTACCCGTGGCGCCCATGAGAACAACATCACGCTCGCCGCGCGTGAGGCGCTCATCCAATTCTGCAATCGCAGCTGGCTGGTCACCAGCGGGCTGATACTCTGATTCGACCTTGAACTCGCCGGATCGGCGCTCGACTTCACCGACGGGGCGGTGTTCAGAAACGGGCAGGATGGGATGTTCCGCAGCGAAAGCCATACCGACCAGTCTAACGCGTCTTTAGGGCAAAGCGGCACGGGTCGAGCGCAGCCAGTCCTCCAGCTCACCTGTCGTCTCCCAGAGAGCATAAACCGGGGATGAATCAGGTTCCATCGCTCTATTCATTCGCTTGCGCAACCAGGCTTTAGTTTGCGGGGTGCGCAGCATGTGCACATCGTCAAGGCTCAAGCCAGCGGGAAGTTGATCAGGCGGCGTCGTGGCCAGGGCCCCAAGAGCAATGATGACCTCCGCATCATCGACGTCAAGCGGTGTATCGACACAGGTGCGTTTGAAGTTCTCGAGATCGAAGGAGCCATCACGAATCTCCGCGAGCACTGCGCACGCGGCATGATTATCGAATGGTCCAACATCCCAGGTTCCCATGGAGGATGAGATTAAGCAGTGAAGATGAACGAGTCGGGAGCGAAAGGTAAATTTTGTCTACCAAGTCCTTTAAATGTTGCTGCTCTGCTTTAGAATCGGCAGGCATGAAGTTTCGTTCCCTTGCTAGCACAGTAACCGTTACTGCTCTCCTCCCCGTTGCCCTCGTTGCCCATGCCCCACAGGCCCTCGCTGCTCCCTGCACGCCATACTCCAAGTCCGGAAGCTTTACCTCGAAGCCTGCCGGCCCCTCGGGCGGCTCCTCATTGGGCGGACTAAGTGCATTGTTCAATGGCTCGTCCAAGCCATCGCAGTCGGAGCGCTCCACTACTGGCCAGCGCAGCAACTATAACCAGCGCCAAATCACCGGCGGCCCTACCCAGATCATGCAGCTCATTACTGGTGCCGGCTCGCCCAACCGTACAGACCTTGACTTCGATGTTTCCGGTACAGACCTCGGCATTGCCTACGCGGATGGTGGTGGGCGTTCCTACTACGTCTTTGGTGACACCATGGATTGCGTCGGCGAAGGTGATGGCTGGCGCTCCAATGTCATCCTGCGGACCACCGACCAGGATTACGGTGACGGTCTGCGCCTCGATGAAGCACTGACCAACCGCGGCTGGTCAGGCTCCGGCCGCGCGAAAGAATTCATTCCCTCGCAGAAAGTCGGCGATGCCGACACGAATGGTGAGCGCACGACCATCCCTACGGCGGGCATTGCGGTCGACGGCGTGCACTATATCGATTACATGTCGGTACGCTCCTGGCATGACCCGGAGACCGGCTGGTCCACCAACTATGCTGCAACGGTGAAGTCCACCGACGGCGGTGTTACCTGGCACGCGGTTCCGGAGGCTACCCGCACCAACGCCAGCCACGGTGCGAACGCGCCCATTCCGGGCGGGGCAAACTACCAGGACGGATTTGAGAAACTCCAGCAGTCGGCATACGTCGAACACGGCGACTACGTCTACCGCTTCACTACAGGTCAAGGCCGCCGCGGTCCGGCCTACCTTTCCCGCGCGCTCAAGTCCGAGTTCCCCAACGAAGATGCCTTCGCCTACTACGCTGACGGGTCCTGGGTCGAGGATCCTTCCCAGGCGAGCGTCATGCTGGATGGCAAGGTCTCCGAGCTTTCCGTTGCTTACAACGATTACCTAGGCAAGTTCGTCACGATGTACGGCGTCGAGGGCGAGGGAATTGTGATGCGCACGGCTGATTCCCCCGAGGGCCCGTGGTCTGCACGCCGCAAGCTTGTCGACGCTTCCACGGCCAAGGTCATTAGCGGTGAGCCCCTCAATGACACGTACGCTCCCTACGTGCTGCCCCACCAAGATGACCAGCACCTCTACTACACGCTGACTTCTTGGCGCGATTACAACACCATGCTCATGCGCACAGACCTTGATTTCGCCGGCGAGGACATGGAGAACAACGACCACATCGCCGTCTCTGATGTCGTGGAAACGCGCTAGCTAGAAGCGACGCTTCAGCTCCTCAACGGCCTCCGCAACTTGCGCATCCAGTGCTTCGCGGGGGCCGTTGTTGTCGATGATGACGTCGGCCGCTGCACGACGGACATCATCGGGAACCTGCGCGGCAATACGACGGCGCGCGTCGTCTTCCGCAAGCCCCCGAAACTCCACGAGGCGGCGCACGCGTTCTTCCACATCAACATCCACAACGATGGTCGCGTCCATGTCCTTATGCAGACCATTATCCACCAGCAAAGGCATGTCATAGACCACGAACTCCTCTCCGGCTCGGCGAGCAGCGTCGAATTGGGCCTGCGTTTCCTCCTGAATTCGTGGGTGGGTTATGGAGTTGAGAAGGTCCGTCTTCTCCCGGCTCACAAAGGCACGGGAGGCAAGCAAGCCTCGATCCAACGAGCCGTCTGCGCGCAGGATATCCTGCCCAAAAGCCTCCGCCAGCTCCGCGAGAGCGGGTTGACCAGGTTCGACGATATCGCGGGCGATCCGGTCGGCGTCGACAAGCGCCCAGCCCTGCTCCACCAACAACTGCGCCACTGTGGATTTGCCGCTACCGATGCCGCCGGTAAGTCCAATGAGTTTCATACCGGCCCACGATACGCCAGTTAAATGCACTAAGGCCGCCCCTCCCGCTTTACGGGGAGAGACGGCCTTATGAACTCAGACGCTCACGCGCACGACACGTGGAACGTCGAGGAGCTGAGTTTAGTTGCCTGCGAGCTTGTCGCGCAGAGCAGCAAGCTGCTCATCGGATGCGAGGGAACCGCCAACTTCTGCCTCGGTCTCGGATGCCGGAGCTGCATCCTGGGACTCGGAGGAGTAGTTGGAGTTGTTCGCAGCGGACTCAGCGGCCTCAGCAGCTGCTGCACGGTTTCGCTCGATCTGAGCGGTGTGCAGGTTGAAGCGACGCTCGGACTCGGCGTAACGAGCCTCCCAAGCCTGGCGCTGCTCGTCGAAGCCTTCCTTCCACTCGTTGGTCTCCGGATCGAAGCCCTCGGGGAAGACGTAGTTGCCCTGCTCGTCGTAGGAGTCAGCCATACCGTACTTGGACGGATCGAACTCGTCGGTGTAGTCCTCATCTGCCTGCTTAACGGACAGGGAGATACGACGACGCTCGAGATCGATGTCGATAACCTTGACCATGACTTCCTGGCCAACGGTGACAACCTGGTCCGGGACCTCCACGTGGCGCTGAGCCAGCTCGGAGATGTGGACGAGACCCTCGATGCCCTCCTCGACGCGAACGAAGGCGCCGAACGGAACGAGCTTGGTGACCTTGCCCGGAACAATCTGGCCCACAGCGTGGGTGCGGGCGAAGACGCGCCACGGATCTTCCTGGGTTGCCTTCAGGGACAGGGACACGCGCTCGCGGTCCAGGTCGACGTCGAGAACCTCGACGGTGACCTCGTCGCCCACGGTGACAACCTCGGACGGGTGGTCGATGTGCTTCCAGGACAGCTCGGAAACGTGAACCAGACCGTCGACACCGCCGAGATCGACGAAAGCGCCGAAGTTGACGATGGAGGAGACGACGCCCTTGCGGACCTGGCCCTTCTGCAGCTGGTGCAGGAACTCGGAGCGGACCTCGGACTGGGTCTGCTCGAGGTAGGCACGGCGGGACAGGACAACGTTGTTGCGCTGCTTGTCCAGCTCGATGATCTTGGCCTCGAGCTCCTGGCCGATGTACGGCTCCAGGTCGCGAACGCGGCGCATCTCAACGAGGGAAGCCGGGAGGAAGCCACGAAGGCCGATGTCGAGGATAAGACCACCCTTGACAACCTCGATGACGGTACCGGTAACCGGCTCTTCCTTGGCGTGCAGCTCTTCGACGGCGCCCCAAGCACGCTCGTACTGTGCGCGCTTCTTGGACAGGATCAGACGGCCTTCCTTGTCCTCCTTGGTGAGAACAAGTGCGTCGATCTCGTCGCCGACCTCGACAACCTCATCCGGGTTGACGTCGTGCTTGATGGAAAGCTCGCGGGACGGGATGACGCCCTCGGTCTTGTAACCGATGTCGAGCAGGACCTCGTCGTGGTCAACCTTAACCACGGTGCCCTCGACGATGTCACCATCGTTGAAGTACTTGATGGTGGCGTCGACAGCTGCGAGGAAGTCCTCTGCGGTTCCGATGTCGTTGATCGCAACCTGAGGGGTGTTAGAAGTTGGCATGTAGTTATGCTCCGAATAGACGTAGGAGATCGTGATTGGACAGTTACGCGTCTCTTGAAAAGCGTCATTAAGCAGCGTAAATACGCAAGGCTTAAGATGGATTTCAATCCCGACTCGCGGTCCGGCTGAACTCTCCTACAGTAGCCCAGTTCGTCCCGAGTCATAGACACGCTCGTCCAACACTACATCCATGCAGCTACAAGGGCAAATGTGCCACGCGAAAGGACCCATGTTTTCTGCCTCAGCGGCCAACCGCGCTTTTTGGGACTCCGATGCTGACTCATATCACGCTACCCACCCGGAGTATCTCTCTTCTTTTTATTGGTGCCCGGAGATGCTTCATGAGGCTGAGGCGCAGTTGCTTGGCGACGTCTCCTTGGCCACCGTCCTCGAACTCGGTTGCGGCTCTGCGCCCTGCACGCAGTGGCTGCAGGGACGCGCGGAGTTCGCGACGGGATTCGACCTCTCCGCCGTAATGCTCTCCCACGCCGAGCCCGGTCTACCACTAGTCCAGGCGGATGCCCTGGCACTTCCCTATCGCGACGACGCCTTTGACGTCGTCTTCTCTGCCTTTGGAGCCCTGCCCTTCATCGCAGATCTGGACTCGGCGCTTGCTGAGGTATACCGCGTCCTTCGCACCGGTGGCCGCTTCGTCTTCTCCGTGCCGCACCCGATGCGCTGGGTATTCCCCGACGATCCGGCTAACTTCACAGCAGAGCTGTCCTACTTCGACCGCGCGTACCTTGAGCAGAACTCTAATGGTGAGCTCACCTACGCCGAGTTTCACCGCACATTGGGTGATTGGCTGCGCGCTCTCCAGGTCCGCGGGGGTTTTAAGATTCTTAACCAGATAGAACCAGAGTGGCCAGAAGGCCTCGACATCACGTGGGGACAGTGGTCGCCGGAGCGCGGCGCACTCTTTCCCGGAACCGCGATTTTCGTCTGCCAGGCCGTCGATGCCCACCCGTAACTCCCCACAGCAAAGACAGGAGGTGCGGGGGACGTAAGCTGGCAGACATGGTTCTAGAACGCCTCGGCATTGTGCTGCGCCGCGTGGTGGCGTGGTGGATCGATGCCTTCCTTGCCGCCGCTATCATCCTCGTTATCAAGTGGCTCACCAACCTCGCCACCGATGGCGTACTGACTGGACGGGCCGGCGAAATCTACGACATCGCGGCCCTCGCTGTGGTTTTCTATATCTACCGCGTGTGGGCCGAAACCACGAAGCAGACATCGCTGGGCAATTGGTCCCTCAAACTGGAGGTTATTGCGCAACGTCCCGGCATTGCCAGCGCCGCCATCCGCAACAGCTGGCTGTTGCTCACGCTCCTAGCGCTCACCGGGCTGCCCATGGTCGAAGGCATCATTCTCGCCATTTTGGGCCTTAGCGTCGTGCTGATCGGCCAAACGCCGTTTGACCTGTTGGCTGGATGTCTCGTGGAGCGCCGCACGCCCACTGAGGATGAACGTGCGGTGGGATTGACCTAATTCCTAGTGTGCGGCCGCATCCCAGTTCTTGCCCTGGCCCACGGAAACCTCCAGCGGCACCGTTAACTCGATAGCCTTATCCATCTCGCGTTCCAAGATGGTATGCACCTTTTCCACCTCACCGGCTGCGACCTCAACCACAAGTTCATCGTGGACCTGGAGCAATACGCGCGACTCCATGCCCTCAAGTGCCTTGTCCACGCGAATCATGGCCACCTTGATAATGTCAGCCGCCGTGCCCTGAATCGGGGCATTGAGAGCAGCGCGCTCGGCATTCTCGCGAGCCACACGGTTGTCGGAGTTGAGCTCCGGTAGGTAGCGACGGCGACCAAAGACGGTTGAGGTATAGCCGTCCTTGCGAGCTTGGACCACTACCTCGTCGAGGTAGCGCTTCACGCCGCCAAAGCGCTCGAAGTAGCTCTCCATAATCTGCTTGGCTTCGCCAGCCGGGATTCCCAGCTGCTGCGATAGGCCATAGGCCGACAAGCCGTACACCAAGCCATAGGACATCGCCTTGACGCGACGGCGCAGCTCTGGAGTGACCTCATCGACGGGCACGTCAAAGACCCTCGACCCCACATAGTTGTGCAGGTCCTCTCCCTCTCGGTAGGCCTCAATAAGTCCCGGGTCTGCTGAGAGGTGCGCCATCACGCGCATTTCAATTTGGGAATAGTCGGCAGTAATCAACGTGTCAAAGCCCTCGCCCACTACAAAGGCAGACCGAATCTGGCGGCCAGCTTCCGTCCGCACCGGGATGTTCTGCAGGTTGGGTTCCGTCGAGGACAAACGGCCAGTGGACGTCACCGTCTGGTTAAAGGTCGTGTGGATGCGGCCATCCGGCTGAATCGTCTTGATGAGGCCTTCCAGCGTAGTCTTCATCTTCTGGTACTCGCGGTGCGCCAGGAGATGGTCGAGGAAAGGATGCGGGTGGCTAGCAGCCAGCTGCTCAATTTCCTTGGCGGCAGTGGAATAGCCGGTCTTGGTCTTCTTCGTCTTCGGCATATCGAAGGTCTCGAAAAGCACTGCCTGCAGCTGCTTGGGCGAGTTCAGGTTGAGGGAGTCATCCCCTGCCAGCTCGCGTGCAGCGCGCTCTTGTTCGTTGACCTGCTCAATGAAGGCATCGCGCTGGGTTTCCAGGATGTCCTTATCCACGGCAATGCCGGCAGCCTCCATACGGGCCAGGATGGACACCAGCGGTAGCTCGAGGTCGGTATACAGCTCGAAGGAATCAATCTCTTGTAGTTGGGTCGTAAGCTCCGCGGCGAGCTCCATAATCGCCCCTGCCTGGTCTACCAGCGGGTTGTCGTCGAGGATAGAGAGCTGCTCGCTCGCTTGCCCCAAGGACTTCTTGAGGTGACGTTGGTAGACGTCACTCAGCTCGTACGTGCGCTGGCCTGGCCGCAAGAGGTATGCGGCGAGGGCAGTGTCATGTGCGATGCCGTGTAGCTCGATGCCACGTCCAGCCAACATGTGGAAGACTGCCTTGGCCTCATGAAAGTACTTCGGCGCGTCCGAGGACAGCCACTCGGCAAGCGCAGCGTCGTCTTCCGCGCTGAGATCAGCAAGTTCGATCTGGAGGCCTTCAAAGGATTCGTCGACAAGCGCCAGCGCTGCCGCATCGCCCGCACCCGGAGTGCCATCACCCTGCACGAAGACCGCAACGTGTTTGCGCGCACCGTCGCCGTCCTTGAGCCATTCTGCGAGAGGTAGGTCAGTAATGGACACTGCAACTTCGGGCGACTCTTCTGCCGCAGCGGCCTCAGCGTCCACGTCGTGCGGAATGGCGCTCAGCACACGCTCGCGCAAGTTAGTGCCAAACTCCAACTCGTCAAAGCGCGCGGCAACTTCACTGGCGACTGCCCCTTGAAAGGCTAGGTCCGCCGGGCCTACTTCAAGGTCCATGTCCGTCACCATCTGTGTGAGCTGTCGGTTGAGCTTGACTTGCTCGATACGGTCACGGAAGTTCTGGCCGGCCACGCCCTTGATGTCCTCTGCATGGGCAATCAGTTCGTCAAGGGACCCATACTGCGTAATCCACTTCGTAGCGGTCTTCTCCCCCACCTTCGGAACACTAGGCAGGTTGTCAGAGGGATCTCCACGCAGGGCGGCAAAATCCGGGTATTGCTGCGGAGTCAAACCATACTTTTCCTCGACTGCAGCCGGGGTAAAGCGATGCAGAGTAGACACGCCGCGCATCGGGTACAGAACCGTCGTGGACTCATCGACCAACTGCAAGTAATCGCGGTCACCCGTCACCAGCAGGGTCTCGTAGTCAGATCCTGCCTGCGTGGACAACGTGGCCACAATATCGTCGGCCTCAAAGTTCTCACGCGACAACGTCGTGATGCCTAGCGTGCCCAAGACCTCGCGGATGAGCTCGACTTGGCCGCGAAACTCCTCCGGGGCTGCTTCTCGCTGCGCCTTGTAGTCCGGGAACATCTCGGTGCGGAATGTCTTGCGGCCAACATCAAAAGCCACGGCCACGAAATCAGGCTTCTCCTCGTTGAGAATATTGGCCAGCATGGACAAGAAGCCGTACACCGCGTTGGTGTGCTGACCTCCCGAGGTGGAGAAATTCTCCGCGGGAAGTGCATAAAATGCGCGGAAGGCCATGGAGTGGCCGTCGATAAGCAAAAGTCGGGGCTGAGAAGTAGTCACCCAGCCCATCCTAACGTGTTGTCTGACTCGCCACCGCTCGCCCTCTTTCGGTAGCCCAAGGCCAACTCATACCGCCCTCAAACCACGCGCGGGCAGGCAATTAGGTCTGTGTTAGTCGGCTGCGCTAATATCTTTGCCAGTGCGCCCCTGTAGCCCAATTGGCAGAGGCAACGGATTCAAAACCCGTCCAGTGTGAGTTCGAGTCTCACCAGGGGCACCATTCCACCCCACGACAGAGTATGTTGTGGGGTGTTAGCGTTTTCCCTATCGAAAGGTTTCCCTACCTATGCGTCGCACCATCATCGCTTTCAGCACCGCAGTTGCCCTTACCTTTTCTGGCACAGCCGCAGCCACTGCCGCGGAGTCGAGCGTGAAAACCACCAACTCCTCTGCCATTTCTTCCAAGGCTGAGGACTCTTCCTACTACCAGAAGCTTCGCGAGTCTGCAGCATCCTCCAACGACCCAGATCTCAACCGCTTCTACGTTGTACTGCTGGACGGCCTCATTGGCCTCGCTGCCTTCGCTGTCATCGGATCCCTGTACGGCGAGCTGGCCAAGCGCCTGCCCTTCTAAACCTAAGGCGCATATCCTTCCTTCGAGTGAATAATTTGCATACGCCTGTCCTTCAGTGAAAGAATAGGGAGTCATCTGCTCACCTCCTCTCCCCACGGCACGGCATTCCCACCGCGGGGGTGGTCAACGATACTTTCGGTTTATGCACTTTATTCTTAACGCCATCCGCGGCGCCCTCATTGGCATGGCCGAGCTGGTTCCCGGAATTTCCGGTGGAACCGTCGCGCTCATCGTCGGTATTTATGAGCGCGCCCTGCACAACGCCAATGACCTCATTTCCGGCCGCTTCAAGAAGGTCGAGTGGGGCTTCCTTCTATCCATCGCCGTCGGCATGTTCGCCGCTGTCTTCGGTTTCTCCACGCTTCTGCACAATTTCGTAGAAGGCCAAGTTTCCCTCTCCCGCGCACTGTTCCTTGGCATGGTCGCCGTGTCCATCATCGTGCCCCTGAGCATGATGTCACGCTTTTCGCCGGGAGCCATCGTCGCGTTTGTCACCGCCACCGTCGCGATCTTTTTTGTCACAGGTTTTACCTCCACCCCCGTGGAGGATCCCAACCTCATCGTGGTTTTCTTCGCCGCCATGATCGCCGTGTGCGCACTTGTTCTCCCCGGTGTATCTGGCTCCCTCATCCTCTTAACGATGGGTCTCTACGAACCAGTCATCGGCGCGGTATCCGACCGTGACATGGTCACCGTCGGAGTCTTTGCGCTGGGTGCGGTGTGCGGCCTTGCGGCCTTTGTCAAGGTTCTCAACTACCTTCTGGACAATCACCGCAATCCCACCCTCGCGGCCATGGCAGGTTTCATGCTTGGCTCCTTGCGCACGCTGTGGCCGTGGGGCGCTGAGCAAGACGCGTCCACGCCGATGATTCTGCTCATGCTCGTCGTTGGCGCTGTCATCGTGTCCATTTTCATCGTTGCGGACAGGCGCAAGGCCGCAACCTATCAAGAGAGTTAAGCCATGAAGAAAACCACGGCCGTCGTGGGCGCTGCCGGGCTAGCGGTGACAGCCATGCTCTCCGGCTGCGTCACCAACGAGGAACCCGCACTTCCGGAGGGGTGGACCGCGCCCAACGTCGACGAGGTTCCTGAAATCGCCGCCATGTATGAGGACGCCGACGGTGTCCTCACTGTGGGTACTAACCCACCTTTCGCACCTTTTGAGTTCAAGGACTCAGATGGCTCAATCATCGGGCTCGAGATGGATCTGGCACATGCCGTAGCACAGGTATTGGGCTTAGAGTTTCAGCCAGTTGAGCAAGACTTTTCCATGATTCTCCCGGCTGTCCAGTCAGGCCAAGTTGACCTCGGCGGTTCTGGATTTACAGACACTCCCGAGCGCCGAGAAAACTTTGATTTCGTCGATATTCTCTACGCCGGTATCCAGTGGGCCGCCCTAGCCGATGGGCCCCGCGAGGTCGACCCCTCCAACCCCTGTGGCCTTACAGTTGCAGTTCAGCGCACCACCGTGTCGGAGACTGATGACCTCCGCCCTAAGCAGGAAGCATGCAACGGTGACCTCACTATTTTGCCGTATGACACGAGCGACAATGCCGCCCTCGCCGTCCTCATGGGCCGCGCCGATGCGCTTTCTGCCGACTCCCCCGTTTCTGCTTGGTCGGTGAACCGCTCGGACGGCCGCATGGAGATGGTCGGCGAAATGTTTGATGCCGCCCCCTACGGCTTCGCCGTGCCCAAGGACTCCGACTTGGGCCCAGCTGTGGCCGCGGCGTTCCAGCACCTCATCGACACCGGCGCGTACACAGAGATTCTTCAACAATGGGGCGTCGACGAGGGCCTCGTCGAGCACGCCATGATTAATGAAAGGCCGATCAATGACTAACTCTTCCTCTCCGGCATCCGCTACACCCCCACCTAAAATCGAGGCCCGCCCGCTCCGCCACCCATGGCGCTGGGTTTTCGCGGCTGTTCTTATCCTCTTGGCCGTCTGGTTCATTATTGCCTCGGCCCGCAATGAGGCCTTTGGGTGGGGCACGTATGCGCAGTATCTCTTCGACACCCGCATCGCCACGGCGGCCCTGCACACCATCGCCATTACTATCTTGGCCATGATCATCGGTGTTGTGGGTGGCGCCGCCCTCGCCGTTATGCGCATGTCCCCTAACCCGGTGCTCAGAGGCGTGTCTTGGGTCTTCCTGTGGCTCTTCCGCGGCACTCCTATTTATGTCCAGCTGGTGTTCTGGGGCTTGCTGTCTGCCCTCTACCAGTCCATCAACTTGGGCTTTACGGAGATTTCTCTTACCGCCGTGCTCACCAACGCATTCCTGCTCGCGGTACTGGGCTTGGGCCTCAATGAGGCTGCCTACATGGCCGAGATTGTGCGCTCCGGTATTTCCTCGGTTCCGGAAGGCCAGAAAGAAGCCTGCAAGGCGCTGGGAATGGGCTGGTGGATGACCATGCGCCGCACGGTTCTGCCGCAGGCCATGCGCATCATCATCCCGCCGACCGGCAACGAGTTCATCTCCTTGCTCAAGACCTCTTCTTTGGTTGTGGCCATCCCCTACACGGCAGAAATCTTTGGCCGTGCCACGGATATCTCGGCGGCTCTCTTCGAGCCCATTCCGCTCCTCATGGTCGCTGCCACGTGGTACCTCGTCATCACTTCCCTACTCATGGTGGGCCAGTACTTCCTCGAGCGCCGCTTTGAGCGCGGCGCCACGCGTGAACTTACCGGCCGCCAGCTTGCGGCGTTGGCTGACGCCGAAGGCACCATCCCCCGCAACGTGTCCGTCATCCCGGAGGTTAAGAAGTAATGACGACTCCCATGATTTCCGCACAGAACGTGTACAAGTCCTTCGGTCAGTTGGAGGTGCTCAAAGGCATCGACATCACCGTCATGCCTGGTGAGGTTGCATGTCTGCTGGGACCTTCTGGTTCGGGTAAGTCCACGTTTTTGCGCTGCTGCAACCACTTGGAAAAAGTCACGGCGGGACGTCTCTACATTGATGGAGAACTCATTGGTTTCCGCGAACGCGATGGCGTGCTTTATGAGATCTCCGAGAAGGAGGCCGCCATTCAGCGCCAGGACATCGGCATGGTGTTCCAGCAGTTCAACCTGTTTAGCCACCGCACGGTACTGGAAAACATCATTGAAGCGCCTATCCAGGTCAAGAAGCAGAATCCCCAGCAGGCCAAGGACCGCGCCATGGAGTTGCTGGACAAGGTCGGGCTAGCCCACAAGGCTGACGCTTACCCAGTGCAGCTGTCTGGTGGCCAGCAGCAGCGCGTAGCCATTGCCCGCGCTGTGGCTATGGAACCCAAGCTTATGCTTTTCGACGAGCCAACCTCCGCCCTTGACCCCGAGCTCGTGGGCGAGGTTCTGCGCGTCATGAAGGAACTTGCCGCCGATGGCATGACCATGCTCGTCGTGACCCACGAGATGGGTTTTGCTCGCGAAGTTGCGGACAAGATTTTCTTCATGGACGGCGGCACCGTCGTCGAGTATGGCACTCCGGAGGAGGTCCTAGACAACCCGCAGCACCAGCGCACCAAGGACTTCTTGTCCTCGCTGCTCTAAACGGAATAAAACGACCAAAGTCCGGCTAGATCGTCATGATCTGGCCGGACTTTTGCTTTTAAGAATCGGAAGAATCCGACGACTCTTCGGCGAGATCCGCGGCGGGGTCCTCGGTCTGGCCCGCAGTCGGGTCCACAGGTTCTTCTGCGTCCTCATCCTCCGCTTGTTCAGTGTGGGACGTCATCGGGTTATCAGCAGACTGTGCTTGGATAACATCGTCCAACACCGCGTGAATGTACGGCGCGGCCTGATTGTTGGAGTACTCCGAAGCAAGCTCCACACCTTCGACGAGTGCCGTGGCGTTCGGGACATCCTCATTGAAGAGAATCTCCCACACAGCCACACGCATAATCGCACGGTCAACTGCTGGGATACGCTCCAGTGACCACTCATCGGAAAGGTAGCGGGCGATCGCCTCGTCGATGGCGTCTAGCTCCTCAGCAGCACCCGTCACAATGACGCGGGTGTAGTCAGCAATGGGAGCAACACCGTTCTCTGGGTCGCGGGCAAGGACCACGCGGTCTTCGACGATAGCTACTGGATCAACGTCGCGAGACTCAGCTTCGAAGAGGATGTCAGCAGCGCGACGGCGCGCACGGTAGCGCGCCGTGTGGCGCTTATAGTTTGGCTCAGGTTGGGTCATCTTAGTTGTTGACGCGGGAGAGGTACTCGCCGGTACGGGTATCGATCTTCAGGATGTTGCCGATTTCAATGAACAGCGGAACCTGGATCTCAGCACCGGTCTCCAGGGTGGCCGGCTTGGTGCCGCCGTTGGAGCGGTCTCCCTGCAGACCCGGCTCAGTGTGCTCGACCTTGAGGTCAACGGAAATCGGCAGCTCGCCGAAGAGAGCTTCGCCGTCGTGGAAGGAGACCTGCACGCGCATGTTCTCCAGCAGGAACTTGCCAGCGTCCCCGAACTTGTCAAACGGCAGCTCAAACTGCTCGTAGGTCTTGTCATCCATGACGACGTAGTTCTGGCCATCGTTGTACAGGTAGGTCATGTCGCGGCGGTCTACGTTAGCGGTCTCCACCTTGACACCAGCGTTGAAGGTCTTATCCGTCACCTTGCCGGAGACGACATCCTTGAGCTTAGTGCGCACGAAGGCAGGGCCCTTGCCCGGCTTGACGTGCTGGAACTCAACGATCTGCTGCAGCTTGTTGTCGATCTTCAGAACGAGGCCGTTCTTGAAGTCAGTGGTATCTGCCATGAAATGACTCTCCTGAATACATTGAAGTAGAAACTATGAAAACAGTGTCTAAGCATACCGTACGGCATGTGGGCACTGTAGGTAGGGCCGCTAGAATGTCTCCAGCTCCTCCCGCCTGCCAGAGGGCCTAAAGCACCTGCAGGTCCTTCGGGTAGGCAGTAATAATCTTCGGCGAACCGGAGGTGATGATGAGGCTGTCTTCGATACGCACTCCACCTCTACCAGGGACATAGATGCCTGGCTCGATGGTCAGCGTCATCCCCTCAGCCAGTTCACCCTTACCGGTTTTCGCGGCCGATGGCCCCTCGTGAACATCGAGGCCAATACCGTGGCCAGTAGAGTGAACGAAATACTCGCCATAGCCTGCCTCAGTGATGATGTCGCGGCATGCCGCGTCGACGTCGACAAGCGAGGCACCTGGCACCGACGCCTTGACGCCCGCCTCTTGGGCGCGCAGCACGATGTCGTAGATTTCCTGTGCGAAATCGCTCACCTCACCAATAACAAAGGTGCGGGTGCAGTCTGAATTGAAGCCACGCAGGTGGGCACCGAAGTCGATGGTGACAAGATCGCCATTGCGTAGCTCACGGTCATCAGCACCATGGTGAGGTTTCGCGGAGTTCTCACCAGAAGCCACGATGGTATCGAAGCTTACGCGCTCCGAGCCGAGCATGCGCATGCGGTACTCCAAATCAGCGGCAACCTGGCGCTCAGTGCGGCCAGCGGCAACCTCCCCTGCCTCGATGAGCTCGGTAAGAGCCTGGTTAGCCAAAGCGGCAAGTTCTTCGAGCTTCTGCAGCTCGATGTGGTCCTTGATAAGGCGAATATCCTCGATAACCCCGCTTACTGGCACCAACGTGACGCCTTCAGGCGCAGCCTCTTCCATACGTTTGAGCTGTGACACGCTCACATAATCCGCCTCATAGCCCACTCGCATTTCGCCGTCCAGTTGGCTAAGAAGATGCGGCCCTACGTCGCGGCCCAACACGGCCTCGATATCCGGAACCTCATCTGCGATCTGGGTGGTGTAGCGGCCATCAGTCGCCATCAGCGCGGAGAGATCCTTGCGTAGCAGCAGCCCACCATTGGAGCCGGAAAAGCCTGTCAGGTAGCGCACGTGCGTCAAGTGCGTAATCACTACGCCATCAATGCGCTGACCAGCCAGCGTTGAGGCCAGCTTACGGCGGCGGTTGCTAAAACGAGTATCGGCTAGTGCCATGAGAGAACCACTCCAATCTTCCTAAAGGCGATACTCCATGATAGCTAATCCGCCACGAAGTACCTCAGAGCCGCGATGTAGCCATAGGAACCCAGACCGGCGATGACTCCACGGGCGATGGGGCTGAGATAAGAATGCTGGCGGAAGGATTCACGTGCATGCACATTGGATAGGTGCACCTCAACGAAGCCTGCTCCATCGGCGACCTCCGCCAATGCGTCACGCAGGGCCACTGAGGTGTGGGTAAAGCCGCCAGGGTTGATAATGACCGGCCAGCCCTCATCCGCCGCGCGGTGAACGTGGTCGATGAGTTCACCTTCATGGTTGGACTGGAAGAAAATAATGTCCTCCTGCCCTGCTGCCGCGCGCATACGCTTCTCGATGTCCTCGAGAGTTTCGCTGCCGTAGATCTCGGGCTGGCGCTTTCCCAGGCGGTTAAGGTTGGGGCCGTTGAGGACAAGGATGGTCATGATGTTCTCCTGCGGATGCGGTAGTTGATGCGATGGCTGTGGTCTCACACGCTGAGTTGCGCGTAGGCGGCACGCACTTCGTCGTCGGAAGCGTCTTCGATGCGCGTCGTCTTCCCGATAGCGGTCAAGGCTACAAAGCGGATCTGGCCGTCGCGATTCTTCTTGTCATGGCGCATAGCGTCAAGCAATTCCTCGAAGTGCCCTTGCTCATACGTCGTGGGCAGCCCTACAGAGGTGAGGATATCGCGATGCGTCTGGACCAGCTCAGCGCTGATGAGACCGCGAGCGCGCGATAGATGGGCAATGAACATCATGCCCACCGCAACTGCGCGTCCGTGGCGCCAGATGTAGTTTTCACGGCGCTCCACGGCATGGCCGAAGGTATGCCCGTAGTTGAGGGTTTCCCGCAAGCCAGATTCCTTAAGGTCCTGGCCCACAACGTGTGCCTTCACGGCGATGGAACGCTCAATTAGTTCGGGCAGGAAACCGTCCGGATCAAGGCAAGACACTGGATTATCGAGGTATCGCTCGATAATCACGGGATCGTGAATGAAGCCGGTCTTGATGATTTCAGCTGACCCCACCACGATTTCATCCTCCGGCAGAGTGCGCAGCCGATCCAGATCCACAAATACCGAGTCAGGTTCGTGGAATGCACCCACGAGGTTCTTACCGGCGGCGGTATTGATGCCGGTCTTCCCTCCCACTGCTGCATCCACCATGGCCAAGAGCGTCGTCGGCGCCTGGATGACGGAGATACCGCGCATCCAGGTCGCTGCCGCGAAACCGGCAAGGTCTGTCACGGCTCCACCGCCAAGACCCACGACGGCGTCGCGGCGGCTAAATCCTGCCTTGCCCAACACGTCCCAGAGGTCGGCCAAGACGTCGAGCTGCTTGGCCGCTTCGGCGTCGGGAACCTCGGCCACAGTGGCCTCCAGCCCATGTTCGGCTGCAGCGGCGGCTAAAGCTTCGGCGGCAGCAGTAAGCGGAGGCTGATGGATGATAGCTACCTTAGCGGCGCCAATGGATGCGGCGCGCTCCACGATGCTCTGACTCAAATCCGTGCCGATGGTGACGTCGTAGGGCGATGGTCCGTTGACTGGGATGGTGTGCATGGTGGGACGCTCCTTGTTGAATGCGGGCGCGGGGAAAGGATTACAGCGATTCGAGGAAGCTCAGAATGTCGCCCACTACCTGCTGCGGGGAGCGCACTCCGGTGCGCACCTTGAGGTCAGCGACCTCCGCGTAGAGCGGACGGCGGGTTTCGAGCAGCTGGGCATAATGTGCAAGCGGGTCTGCGGAGTCGAGAACCGGGCGGTTGCTATCACCCAAGGTGCGTGCCACGCCTTCTTCTGGGGTGACATCAAGGAAGACAACGTTGAGGTTAGCCAGCAGTGTGCGCGTGGACTCAGTCAGCACGGCGCCACCGCCAAGGCTGACGACGCCTTTGGTCGTCAATGCCTCTCGGACAACCTCGGCCTCGACCTCGCGAAATGCAGGTTCGCCCAGCTCGGAGAAAACCTTTCCACAAGGTTTGTCATAGCGCGCCTCGATAAGCTCATCTGAATCCACGAGGTCGCAATTCAATGCCCGGGCAAGGCGGCGGCCGATGGTGGATTTCCCGGCACCCGGTGGGCCGACGAGGACAACGTGTGGGGAGCTCATGCCTCACCCCACTCGAGGCGGCGCGCCACATACTCCTGGTATGAGGCAATGTTGCGCTTGGTCTCCTCCAAGGAGTCACCGCCGAATTTCTCCAGCACTGCGCGCGCGAGTACGAGTGCCACCATGGCCTCAGCCACGACGCCGGCTGCCGGCACGGCACACACGTCTGAGCGTTGGTGAATAGCTGTCGCGGCGTCACCGGTAGTCATATCGACAGTCTTGAGTGCGCGCGGCACAGTGGAAATCGGCTTCATCGCCGCGCGCAGACGCAGGGTCTGACCATTAGTCATGCCACCTTCCAGGCCGCCCGCGCGGTTGCTTTCGCGCTCCACGCCTCCACCCGCAGGCACCATCTCATCGTGAGCTTCGCTGCCGCGACGACGAGCCTCCTCGAAACCGTCACCGACCTCGACGCCTTTGATGGCCTGGATACCCATAAGAGCTGCCGCAAGCTGTGCATCCAGGCGGTCCTCACCGGACGTGTGGGAGCCCAATCCAATGGGGAGACCCTCGACGATGACCTCCACGATGCCGCCAAGGGTATCGCCCTGCTTCTTGGCGGATTCGATCTCAGAAATCATGGACTCCTCGGCAGTCTTATCAAAGGCACGCACCGGGGAGGCATCGATATCCTCAAGGGCATCAAAGCTGGGATGCGCACCCTCGTAAGGCTCAGAGGCACCAATGGAAATGACATGGGAGAGCACCTCGACACCAAGGGTCTCACGCAGGAAATTACGGGCCACGGTCGCGGCCGCCACACGAGCGGCCGTCTCACGGGCAGAGGAACGCTCCAGGATAGGACGCGCCTCCTCGTGTCCAAACTTCACCATGCCGGCAAAATCAGCATGCCCCGGGCGCGGGCGGGTCAAAGGGGCGCCACGGCCGGAATTCATCGCCTTGGCTACCTCCGGATCCTCCATATCCAGCGCATCTGGAGACATGATGGTGGTCCACTTTGGCCACTCAGTATTGCCAATCATGATCGCAATGGGACTGCCCAGAGTTCGACCGTGGCGGATGCCGCTAAGCAGGGTGAGATCGTCAGCCTCAAATTTCATACGTGCGCCGCGACCATAGCCAAGGCGCCGCCGAGAAAGCTGGAGAGCGATGTCATTCTGAGAGACAGGCACCCCCGCCGGCATGTGCTCCATCATGGCGATGAGCGCTTGGCCGTGGGATTCACCTGCGGTAGTCCAACGAAGCATGCGCAACATTATCGCACGCCAGGTGTGGATTTGATGCCACTGGGCTGTGTATCACACCGTGTCGGGGCTGAAAATCAGGACAAGCCCAGTGGCGATCAGCATGCCAGGGCCGTGTGCCGGTGCGCGATCCCGCATCACGAGGCCCCACAGCACCGTGCTTATCGACGCCCCCATGATCGCCCCCAGAACCCCTATCACTCCCCCAACGTGGGCTGTTGCCATGCCGAGCGGGATCGCCAGCTTGAGATCCCCGCCGCCGATGCTGCCGCGCTGGGTGGCAAGCGCCAGCGCGATATAGAGCCCAGGCCATATCAACCCAACTGGGCTGAACCACCACAGCGATATCAGCGCTGCAGGAAGAGTGAGGTAATTGGGCAGCCGCTTGAAACGGATGTCATAGATGATTAAGGCGCACCCCCACGCCAGGAATACAAGAACCCCCATGGGCAGCGAGCTTACCCTGTACCAGTTCTGCGTGCGCGCCAGAAGGCTAGTGCTAGAAAGCTGCTACCAGTGTGATGTCTAGCGACTTTTTGGACACGGAGTCCAGGATGTTTTTGGACGGGATGTCTAGTGGCTTTTTGG
>NZ_JSEF01000014.1 GCF_000805675.1 Corynebacterium minutissimum
CCAAGACCTCCATGGATTCCGTGTCCAAAAAGACACCGGACTCCATGTCCAAAAACCCTATGGACATAACAGAAAGCTGCTACCAGAAGGCTAGGCCAGCGCGGCATTGAGGGCCGCGAGCATCTCCGTGCGCGGAGCGGTATGGCCAGTAAACTGCTCGAATTGCGAGAAGGCCTGGTGTGCCAACATGATGTGGCCGCCAACAGTGGCAAAACCATCGGCAGCCGCATACACGGTAAGCGGCGTGGGCCAGGGATCATAGATGACGTCAAACACAGGAGCCTTCGCTAGCTGTGTGAGATGGCTATCTAGGGCCGCCGAGGGAACGGTCGAGACAATGAGATCGACCGAACAGGCCACGCCTACGAGGTCCTCGGTGAAGGTGATGGCTCGGAGGTTGAGCCCGAGGGCGTCGGCAAGCGGGCACAACTCCGCGAGGCGATCCGAGCGGTTGAGCACCGTGACATCCGTGACGCCGCGCTGGGCCAACCCCCACAGCACTGGGCGTGCAGTGCCACCTGCGCCAATAAGCAAGGCCGACGTTAGTTCTGCCTCGCCGAGCAGTTCCGCAAGCGCGCCGAGCACCCCTTCGGTATCGGTATTATCCGCCCGCCACCCGTCATCAGTACGCACGAGGGTGTTGGCTGAGCCGATGAGTTCAGCGCGCTCGCTTACGATATCCGCACACGTCAGGGCATCGAATTTGAGCGGCATCGTTACCGAGAAGCCGAGGTACTCCTCACCTACCGTCGCCAAGAAGGCCGGCAAGTCAGTGACGTCGAACTTCGTGTACTCCCAGTCCTCAAGCTGCAACGCGGCATAGCCCGCATTGTGAAGAACCGGGGACAGCGAGTGGGCAATGGGGCTGCCCAGGACTGCGGCGCGCGGCATCGGAACTACTGTTCCTCTGCGGGTGCGTCGTCTGGTGCAGCACCAGCGCCCTCGCCCTCACGCTGGCTGTCGAGGATACCGGAGCGTACTGCGTCGTCGACGTTGGCTAAGTGCTCATCGTAGTTATCGGTAAACACCGTGGTGCCCTCACTGTCAACGGTGACGAAGAAGAGCCAGTTGCCCTCCGCCGGGTTCTCCATTGCTTCAATGGCCTCATTGGAGGGCGAGGCAATCGGAGTATCCGGAAGACCATCCTTAGCGTAGGTATTCCACGGCGTCTCGCGGTGACGATCATCGTCGGTGGTCGCCAGCTCAACGTCCTCCAGGCCATAGTTCACCGTGGAGTCCATCTCGAGGCGCATAGGTTCATCAAGACGGTTGAGGATAACGCGGGCAACCTTATCGAATTCGCCTGCCGGGGACTCGCGCTCTACCAAGGACGCAGAGGACAACAACTCATAGGGAGTCAGACCAATGGCCTGGGCACGCTCAACAATATTGGTGTCGTTGTACTTCTTCGTTGAGCGCGTAATGAGGTCAGTGAGGATTTCCTGGGCATCCATGTTTGGGTCAAGAACGTACTGACCAGGGGCAATGAGCCCCTCCAGACGCTTCGGGTCCTCACCGCGAGCACGGACAGCATCCAGGGCCCACTCCGGGGCTCCCAGCTCCGCCGGATCCACAGTCGCGGCGATCTTCTCCAAATCCTCAGCGGAAACGCAGCCGCCCTCCGTGCACGAGACCTGGGAAATCAGCGAGTAGATACCATAGCGGACATCGCCGCCGACCACGTTGACGTCGAGAAGCGTGGCTCCTCCCTGGACGTCGAGCAGATCGACCATGTTGGCATCATCCAGCAGCGCCTCCACGGCTGACTTCGCGCTCATCTCTTCCTGAAGGCGGTAAAAGCCCGGCTTGATCTGGCCTGCGCGCGGATTGCTATTGGCAGCTGATGAGAAGGCCTCCGGGGTCTTGACCACGTTTCTTTCCGCAAGTTCTGGGGCCAGCTCACCCATCGACGATCCTTCCGGAACCTCAATGAGCTGGACCACGCCATTACCTTGGCCTTCGTAATCCAAGCTGCTGCCTCCTCCTAAAAGGCGGAATCCGATGTAGCCAAGAGCGCCGATGATAAGGACCAAGCTGGCAATGAGCACAGCCATTCCGCGTTGGCGGCGTTCGACGTGGTGGGGCTCCATCGAGCGTCCGATGCGTGAAGGGTTACGGCTCACGTACTTCGTCTCCTAGTTGTGAAGGCTGGTGGCCGTTCAACGCGACATCGCGCGCATCCAGCCAAGATTGCAAAATTTCCACGGCAGCAGCTTGGTCAATAACCGAGCGGCCACGCTTCTCTGATACACCAGAGGCCCGCAGCGCAGAGGTGGCCACCACCGTGGTGAGGCGTTCATCCACCATGCGCACGGGCGGAGGTGTCTTCATCGTGTCATCTTTTGCCAAGCGGCGGCGGATACGAAACGCTATTTCCTTGGCATGTTTCACGCTTTTAGAGCCATTGCCCTTGAGATCCCGCGGCAACCCAACGGCTACCTCCACAACCTCGTACTCGCGAATGAGCTGAAGAAGACGGTCAATATCGCCCTGATCGCGGTCCTTAAAGCCGGTTTCGCGCCGCACGGTTTCCACTGGCATGGCCAAGCGGGCTTCGCGGTCTGAGACGGCAACGCCGATACGCACAGTTCCGACGTCGAGGCCCAGACGGCGGCCTGGGCCCGGGTCCTCTACTCCAGGTTTGTCCGGCTCAACGGCCATGCAGTTCCTCCTCTGGGCTGGGGCGGCGTTTACAGGGCAGACAGCTCGTCACGTACGGCGTTGAAGGCTGCCTCAAGACCTGCGGCGTCGGCACCGGAGCCCTGGGCCATGTCGGGCTTGCCGCCGCCCTTGCCGTCGACATAGCCAGAGATGGTCTTCACCAGGTCTCCTGCCTTCACACCGCGTTCGTTAGCGGCCTTGGTAGCGCCGACGATGAACGGCATCTTGCCGCCTTCGTTCTCAGAGGCGAGAACCACGATGCCTGCGGCATCACCCAGGCGGTTCTTGATATCGGAGGCCAAGGTGCGCAAGTCGCCACCGTTGACGCCGTTGGGTAGCTTGACAGAAATAACGGAGAAACCGTTAATGTCGGTCGCACCCGCAATCATGTCCGCGGTTTGGGACATGAGCTGGGCCTTGTGCAGGTCAGCGATCTGCTTCTCTGCTGCCTTGAGCTTCTCGGTGAGCTGAGCAATACGTTCTGGGAGGTCCTCAGTCTGAACCTTAAGCTCGCGGGATACACCTTCCACTAAAGCGGTTTCCTTGGAGTAGTAGCGGAATGCATCCAAGCCCGAATAAGCCTCGATGCGGCGCGCGCCAGAGCCCACGGAGGATTCTCCCAGTACGGAGACAGGGCCGATTTCGGACGTGTTGGTCACGTGAGTACCGCCACAGAGCTCGATAGAGAAAGGACCGCCCATCTCCACAACGCGGACATCGGAACCGTAGTTTTCCCCAAAGAGCGCCATGGCGCCCATGTCCTTGGCTTTATCCAGGGTGGTCTCGATGGTGTGGACTGGGAAATGCTGGTCGACGGCCTGGTTGGTCACCAGGGCGATCTCCTCCAGCTGTTCCGGGGTGAGCTGCTCGGTGTAGTTGAAATCGAAGCGCAGGTAGCCTGGTCGGTTCAAGGAGCCAGCCTGGACTGCGGTGGGGCCAAGCACCTGGCGCAGGGCAGCGTGGATGAGGTGGGTTGCGGAGTGCGCCTGGACGGCTCCGTGGCGCCATTGCTCATCCACCTCAGCGGTAACACCGCTGCCCAGTTCGAGTCCGCCGGAGGTCACAGTGGCCTTGTGAACCCACAGCTTCTTGCCTACCTTCTGGACGTCATTGACCTCAAGCAGGGTCTCCCCCGCGAGGATGCGGCCGCGGTCAGCGGTCTGGCCGCCGGCCTCGGCGTAGAGCGGTGACTGGTCCAAGATCACCTCAACGGTATCTCCCGCCTGAACCTCGGAAACCTTTTCGCCATCGCGAACGAGGCCGATGACCTTGGCATCGGACTCAAGGGTCTCATAGCCAGTAAAGACGGTCGGATTGTTATCGACCCAGTCGCGGTAGAGCGAGAGGTCTGCGTGGCCATGCTTCTTAGCTTGGCTATCGGCCTTGGCGCGGCGGCGCTGCTCACCCATAGCGGCATCAAAGCCGTCCATGTCTACGCTGAGGCCGGCTTCCTGGGCCATCTCAAGCGTCAGGTCGATGGGGAAACCATAGGTATCGTGCAGCTCAAAGGCCTTCTCTCCGGACAGCACCTTCGGGGTGGCCGCGCGGGAGGTGTTCTTGAGCTCATCCACGGCTTCGTCGAAAAGCTTGGTGCCGGATTCCAGGGTCTTAAGGAAGGCCTTTTCCTCTGCCACGGCCACGCGCAGGATGCGCTCGCGGTTGTCTGCGATCTCGGGGTAGGACGGAGTCATGGTGTCCATGATGGTGTTCATCAAGCGTTCCATGGTCTCACCCTGGGCTCCGAGCAACTTGGCGGACCGGATGATGCGGCGCAGTAGGCGGCGCAGGATGTAGCCGCGGCCTTCATTACCCGGGGTCACTCCGTCGAGGATCAGCATCATGCCGGTACGCGAGTGGTCAGCCACTACGCGGAAGCGGATGAGGTCCTCCTTCGGTGCATCCGGAACGTACGTCGCACCGGTAAGCTCCTCAGCTACGTCGATCACCGGGCGCAGCAGATCCGTCTCATAGACGTTGTCCACGCCCTGCAGGATGCAGGCCACGCGCTCGATTCCCATGCCGGTATCGATGTTCTTCTTGGGCAGCTCGCCGACGATCTCAAAGTTGCCTTTGCCAATGCCCTCGCCACGCTCGTTCTGCATGAAGACAAGGTTCCAGATCTCCATGTAGCGGTTATCATCCTCGATGGGGCCGCCGTCCTTGCCGTACTCCGGGCCGCGGTCATAGTAAATCTCAGAACACGGACCACACGGTCCAGGGATACCCATGGACCAGTAGTTGTCCTCCATGCCGAGGCGCTGAATGCGCTCGCGGGGAACACCAATCTTGGTATGCCAGATATCGGCTGCCTCATCGTCATCGAGGTAGACCGTAACCCACAGGCGCTCTGGGTCAAGGCCCAAACCGCCCTCGTCAAGGGAGTTTGTCAGCAGCGTCCAGGCGTGGGTAATAGCGCCTTCCTTGAAGTACTGACCGAAGGAAAAGTTACCCGCCATCTGGAAGAAAGTGTTGTGACGGGTGGTGATACCTACCTCTTCGATGTCCAGGGTGCGCACGCACTTCTGGATGCTGGTAGCGGTGCCATTGGCAAAAGGCGGGTTCTGCTGGCCCAGGAAGTAGGGCTTGAAGGGAACCATGCCGGCGTTGACGAAGAGCAGGTTCGGGTCATCCAGGATCAGCGACGCGCTGGGCACGGCTTCGTGGCCGGCCTTGACGAAGTGCTGGGTAAAGCGTTCCCGGATCTCATGAGTCTTCACGAGCAAAAGTCCTTCACTGTTGAGTCGTTTCTAGTCAGCGCTCAACTTTACCCGTCGTGGGGCGTGCTTATCGACGCCGCCCCCGAATGATGTCCCGCAATCTTCCCAAATAGTCATGCACGCGCTTTTCCGCGCCGTGGTCGGTGGGGTGATAATACGTGGCGTCACCAAGCCCATCCGGCAAGTACTGCTGCGCGACGACTCCCCGGGGATCATCGTGTGGGTAGATGTAGCCCACCGCATTGCCTAGACGCTTAGCCCCTTCGTAGTGACCATCACGCAGATGAGCGGGTACATGGCCAATCTTGCCGGCTTGAACATCGGCCTGCGCCGCATTAATGGCGTTGACAACGGAATTAGACTTTGGTGCGGTAGCCAGGTGGATGGTGGCTTGGGCCAGCGGTATGCGGGCTTCTGGCAGTCCGATGAGCGCTGCGGCCTCCGCGGCAGCCACCGCGGTGGGAAGGGCCGTGGGATCCGCCATGCCGATGTCTTCAGAGGCATGGATGATAAGCCTGCGAGCAATAAACCGGGGGTCTTCCCCTGCCTCGACCATGCGGGCAAGGTAATGCAACGCTGCGTCGACATCAGAGCCGCGGATGGACTTGATAAAGGCGGACACCACGTCATAGTGCTGGTCGCCGTCGCGGTCATAACGAACGACTGCGCGATTAACGTTCGCGGTGAGAACCTCACTTGTCAGTTCCCCGCCATCCGGTACGGCCTCCGCTGCGGCTTCCAAGTAGGTCAACGTGCGACGGGCGTCTCCCCCAGCCAGCAACACGAGCTGATCCAAGGCTTCGTCGCTTGCGGTGATACGCCCATCCAATCCCCGCTCGCTGGTGAGCGCACGTTCGGCGAGGGTACGAAGGGCAGCATCATCAAGCGGCTGCAAATGGCACAGAAGGGAGCGCGATAGCAACGGCGCTACGACTGAAAATGAGGGGTTCTCCGTGGTAGCAGCCACGAGGAGGACGGTGCGGTTTTCGACGGCAGCCAGCAACGCATCCTGCTGAGTCTTAGAAAAGCGGTGAACCTCGTCGATGAAGAGGACGGTACGGCGGCCTTCGATCAACTCACGACGGGCGTGCGTAATAACCTCACGGACTTGTTTGACGCCAGAATCCAGGGCAGAAAGGCCAATGAAGTTATCGCCCAGGGAGGATGCGATGAGGGACGCCAGGGTGGTTTTACCTGTACCCGGAGGGCCGTAGAGAATAACGGAGGCTTCCCCGGAACCTTCCACGAGACGGCGCAGCGGAGTGCCCGGTTCCAGAAGGTGCTCCTGCCCCACTACCTCATCAAGGCTCTGCGGGCGCATACGAGCAGCGAGGGGCGAGCCGGAGTGCGTAGCAAACATGTCGGCGCCCGCCGCAGCAGGCCGGTGCGTGGCGGCATCATCGCCGAAGAGGGAACCCTGACCCATTAGGAATCCTGCAAACGCTGAGCGACGCGGCCGCTAAACGCCGCAACGTCGGCGCACACGTCATTAGGGCACAGCGCAGCAAAACGTGACAGTGCCTCGAAGGTCTCATACAGGTCGCGCCGAATCAGGTGTTCATCGTCGGTGAAGGGGCCCCGATCCGATGGCCGCAGGAGTGAGCGCTGCGGGTCATGGTAGATGTCCGCATTGCCTTCCGACAAGGCCACCACACCTTCGATGCCGCCAGCGTACATCGTGGTCACGCTGGAAAAGGCCCAGCCAATAAGGCAGGCGACGAGCAGCTCATGCAATGTTTGTTCATCCGCCAACTGCGGCCAGACATCGACGATGCGTCGTTGCCAGGCGTGAATAAATACCTCTGCTTCCTCATCGCTAATGGGACGCGTGAAAAGGAACTGCGGGAAGCCGGCCACCACGCAAGCCACGTCAAAGCCGACGTTGCGGAAACCTGCCCACTCGTAGTCCAAGAAGGTCAGGGTGTGTCCAACAATGATGTTGTCTGGGGAGAGGTCAAAAGGGGTAAAGGCGCGGATTCGTCCCGAGCTCAGGTTCCCAGTAGCTGTGCGGGCCAACTCCAGCACGTGTTCCGGGGGTTCTATACCGGCTTCGGTGAGGATATCAGCGCCGATGAGGATAGAGCTTTGCAGAGAGTCATCACGCAGCGCTTGGTGCTCGGCATACTCTGGGTGCTTGCGCAGCTGACGATTGAGCAACGCATCATAATCCTCTTTGCGGCTAGCCGTTCCCGCATGCATCTTGCCGAGCGCGCTGCCGAGCCCGCGTAGCAGGTCGCGGCGCTCGTCCTCTCCGCTTCGCGTCAGGGTATCGGCAAGAGTATCGCCATCGCCAGCATCAGACAGCACGAGAATGCGCTTGTCAACGTCATGCGCCAACAGTACCGGCCCCGGGCGCACCTCCTCCGACAACGAGGTGGTGAATTGATATGCCACTACCTCGCGCAAGAGGGCAGCGTCATCGATGGTGTGGCCGGTAACCGGGTTGTATTTGATGACGACCGAGCGGTGCGGAAAGAAGGCACTCGGCGTGGTTCGTGCGCGCAGCACAACGGCGTTGCCAGAACCGCTGAGGGTTTCAATATCGCTCAGTTCCGGTTCACCGCCGAAACGGCGGGACAGCATCTGCGATGCTTCCTCGACCACGCGGTTTTCGATTGATTCCTGCTCCACAGCATTCACTGGCTTGTCTGCCTCCACTCGTCATTGGCCCAACCATGATACTCGCCTTGCAGCCACGAGGCATGGCGAGCATCATCAGCAAGGATGCACCCTCGCTTCGAACGCGGCCTAAGGACGTCCACGTGATTGTCGGGGAGGGCTGCGCTTACAGCCTCCCCTCGATAGCGGCCTATTCTGCCTTGGCCTCAGCCTGTGCAGCCTTATCAGCCTTGGCGGCCTTCTCCGGCTTGAAATCGACACCGGTTTCCTTGCGCTGTGCCGCCGGGATGGTACCGGGAGCGTCAGTCAGCGGGTCAACGCCACCGCCGGACTTCGGGAAGGCAATGACGTCACGGATGGAGTCAAAGCCGCCCAGCAGGGAGACGATACGGTCCCAGCCGAAGGCGATGCCGCCGTGCGGCGGGGCACCGAACTGGAATGCGTCGAGAAGGAAGCCGAACTTCTCCTGGGCTTCTTCCTCACCAATACCCATCACGTCGAAGACACGCTTCTGCACGTCCTGATTATGGATACGGATGGAACCGCCGCCAATCTCGTTGCCGTTGCAGACAATGTCATAGGCATACGCCAGGGCCTCGCCCGGCTCCTTGTCGAAGGTATCGAGGTATTCCGGCTTCGGGGAGGTAAAGGCGTGGTGAACAGCGGTCCACTTGGAGTGGCCCAGAGCAACATCGCCGGACGCGGTGGCATCAGCGGAAGGCTCAAAGAGCGGCGCGTCAACAACCCAAGTAAAGGCCCAGTCGCCGTCCTTGATGAGATCGAGCTTCTTAGCAATCTCGCCACGTGCCGCTCCCAGCAGCGCGCGAGAAGACTTGGTGTCGCCCGCAGCGAAGAAAATCGCGTCACCCGGCTTGGCACCAACGTGCTCCGCAATGCCCTCGCGCTCGGCATCGGTGATGTTCTTAGCCACCGGACCACCCAAGGTGCCGTCCTCGGCGATGGTGATGTAGGCAAGCCCCTTGGCGCCGCGCTGCTTGGCCCATTCCTGCCAGGCATCGAACTGGCGGCGTGGCTGAGAAGCGCCACCTTCCATGACGACAGCGCCGACGTACTCGTTCTGGAATACGCGGAAAGTGGTGTCCTTGAAGAAGTCGGTGCACTCCACGATCTTGATGTCAAAGCGCAGGTCCGGCTTGTCAGAGCCGTAGTACTTCATGGCATCGGCGTAGGTCATGCGCGGAATCGGGGTCTTGATCTCGTAGCCGATGAGCTTCCACAGAGCGGAAACAATTTCTTCTGCCAAGGCGATGACATCGTCCTGATCAACGAAGGACATCTCCACATCGAGCTGAGTGAACTCCGGCTGGCGGTCAGCGCGGAAATCCTCGTCGCGGTAGCAGCGAGCGATCTGGTAGTAGCGCTCCATGCCAGACACCATGAGCAGCTGCTTGAACAGCTGCGGAGACTGCGGCAGGGCGTACCAGCTGCCCGGCTTCAGACGCGCCGGAACCAGGAAGTCACGAGCACCTTCCGGGGTGGAACGGGTCAGAGTAGGAGTCTCAATCTCGGTGAAGTCGTGGCTATCCAGCACCTGGCGGGCTGCACGGTTGGCTGCAGAACGCAGGCGCAGGGCCTCAGCCTGGCGCTCGCGACGCAAATCCAGGTAACGGTACTTCAGGCGAGTCTCTTCGCCTACCTCACCGGAGGAAGAGGGGTCATCGATCTGGAACGGGAGCGCTGCAGACGTGTTGAGCACCTCGAGCTCGGTGACGTTGACTTCAATTTCACCAGAGGCAAGGTTCGGGTTTGCAGAGCCTTCCGGGCGGGGCTCAACCACGCCTGTGACCTTCACGCAGTACTCAGAGCGCAGGTCGTGAGCGCGTTCGGCCACCTCGGTTTCGCGGAAGACTACCTGGGCAACGCCGGAGCGGTCACGCAGGTCGATGAAGATAACACCGCCATGGTCGCGGCGACGGGCCACCCAACCAGTCAGCGTGACGGTCTCCCCCGCCATCTCCTTGCGCAGTTCGCCTGCTAGATGTGTACGCAGCACGTTCGTTCAATCCCTTCTTATTGTTGACGCTCATGCCCACCCACGCCACGCGTAAACAGCACGCGCCGAGGAGCACAAGAATTTGAACAGCCCAAGTCTACCGCTCCCTCCAGACACGCTCAGCTCTGGGGGCACAGGCGCCGCCAATGACGCAGCTCCCCATGAAGCACAGCCAAGCTCCGTCGCGTGTGGCAGAATCTGTTCCATGACTTTCAAATCTGGCGCAAGTTTCGACGGCAAGCGAGCCAGCTCAGGCGGTGGCGGCCGTGGCGGAATGATTGCTACCGGCGGCGGCGTGGGCTCCCTCCTCCTTATTGGCCTGTACCTCCTGCTAGGCGGCGACCCGGGAGCGCTCACCACTGATCAAACACAGCCTGACCAAACTCAGGTGGGTCCCGAAGAAGGCGGCGAGGATGCCTTCGCACACTGCCAGACTGCAGAAGACGGCAACAAGTACGACGATTGCCGTGTCATGTTTGCGGCACAGTCAGTAGATAAAGTCTGGGCGAAGCAGCTTCCGGAGCAGGCGGGCTTGGAGTATTCCGAGCCTGGCCGCGTCATTTTCAACAACACGACGGTCTCTGGGTGTGGCCAGGCTTCCGGCGCTACCGGCCCCTTCTACTGCCCTGCTGACGAGTCTGCCTATTTCGACACCGCGTTCTTTGATCAGCTTCGCAACTTCGGAGGCGAGAATGCGCCGCTGGCACAGATGTACATCGTCGCTCACGAATTTGGTCACCACATCCAAAAACTTGAAGGAACGCTGAGCCTTTCCAACTACAACGACCCCGGCGAGGACTCCAATGCGGTTAAGATCGAGCTGCAGGCAGATTGCTATGCAGGCCTGTGGGCACACTACGCCGATGAGGGCGATGATGCCCTCCTAGAAACCATCACTGAGCAACAGGTCACCGATGCTGTTAATACTGCGCGCGCGGTGGGCGATGACAACATTCAGCGTCGTTCCGGCGGCGAGGTACGCCCCGATACGTGGACGCATGGCTCCTCCGAGGACCGCGCCAAGGCCTTCTTGGCGGGCTACGAGTCCGGCAAAATGGCGCAATGCGACACGTTGGAGCGTGGAGTCTACAAGTCCTAGCTGTAATTAAGCTGGCGCGCCAGCAGCCTTGCCTTCCTTAGCCTTGCCTTCTCTCTCACTGTGCACACCCTTGTTTAAACAGGGCTGTGCACATTTTTCGTGTGAAACGAGGATTGTCACAAGGTGTGGCAACCACGCACACCCGCAGGGGCATTTACTCAATAAGATTTAGGACTGCCGACATAGCTCGTTCACTTTCTGGCCACCTAGGTTTCTTACGCTATCCAAGTTCCCGCTGGCTCGTGGTGGGTACCGCTCTATCTTTTATTACTTCATTGAGCCCGCGATTCACCTCGCTAGGCTCTGTTTTCAGAAAGGAACGACGTTTTGAGCACCGCCACACCGACGATGCCGGACCTCGAGACCGTGAACGGCAAGAACAGGGATTGGATCTGGCACCTGTTCTTCGGCGTTCTCACCGCCGGAACTCTCATCTTCTTTATCATTTGGGGCAACGGCGAGGTTGCCGAAGGCGCCAACCGCATCCTTTTGGTCACCGCCATCGTCTTCGCCCTCTTCATGGCCTTCAACATCGGTGGCAATGACGTAGCCAACTCCTTCGGTACCTCCGTAGGTGCCGGCACCCTGTCCATGAAGCAGGCCTTGGCCGTGGCAGCCGTCTTCGAGGTCTCCGGCGCTATTCTCGCCGGTGGTGAGGTCACGGATACCGTGCGATCCGGCATCGTTGACCTAGACGCCATCGACGGTTTGGACCCAATGGAGTTTGTCTACATCATGATGTCCTCGCTCCTCGGTGCAGCCATCTGGCTTCTCGTCGCCACCCGCATGGGCTGGCCAGTGTCGACGACTCACTCCATCGTCGGCGGTATTGTCGGCGCTGCGCTTACCGTTGGCTTCATCACCGGCAAGGGCGGTATGGACATGGTTCAGTGGGGCGGCATCGGCACCATCGCCTTCTCGTGGGTTCTCTCCCCGGTCCTCGGCGGTATCGCAGCCTACCTGCTGTTCAAGTGGATTAAGACCTCCATCCTCGTCTACAACGAGGCAGCTGATGAGCGTCTACGTGAAATCAAGACCCGCCGCGCAGAGCTGCGCAAGGAGCACAAGACCCGCTTCGAGCGCATGAACGAGCTGCAGCAGATTTCCTACACCAACGCCATGGCTCGTGACGCAGCACTGACGTCCGAGGATGATTACGACCCCGATGCTCTAGAGTCCGAGTACTACCGCGACCTGCACGAAATCAACAAGGACTTGGATGATGTTCACGCGCACAAGGCACTCGAGAACTGGGTCCCGCTGCTCGCCGCTCTAGGCGCCATCATCATTTCCGCGATGGTGCTGTTCAAGGGACTTAAGCACACCGGCGTGGACTTCTCCACCCTGCAGAACCTCCTCGTCATGGGCATGGTCGGTGCGGCGGTCTGGATGGCCGTGTTCATTTTCGCTCGTTCCCTGAAGAACAAGTCCCTGTCTCGTTCGACCTTCCTTCTCTTCTCTTGGATGCAGGTCTTTACTGCGTCTGCCTTCGCGTTCTCCCACGGTTCGAACGATATCGCTAACGCTATTGGCCCATTTGCCGCAGTCTTTGACGTGATGAAAACCAACCAAATTTCGGACGAGGTGTCCGTGCCGCTACCAGTCATGATTGCCATGGGCATTGCCCTGGTGTCCGGTTTGTGGTTCATTGGCCGCTTCGTTATCCAGACTGTCGGTTCCGGACTGACCAAGATGCACCCATCCTCGGGTTTCGCCGCCGAGCTGGCAGCTGCCGCCGTGGTTATGGCCGCGTCTTTGCTGGGTCTGCCGGTCTCCTCCACGCACATCCTCATTGGTGCTGTGTTGGGCGTGGGCATTGTCAACCGTGCCGCCAACTGGAATCTGATGAAGCCCATCGCCCTGGCGTGGGTCATCACCCTGCCGGCCGCTGCGGCTATCGCCGCCGTGACCGTCTCCATCCTGCGCGTGGTCTTCTAAGCTACCGCTTTTCCGCACACCGCCGCGAATCCGCACGGATTCTCGCGGCGGTGTCGCCGTTTTCGAAGCGCCCCACCCACAGCGCCGTCCGTACACTGGGGCACTATGAGCGAGAACTCCTTGACGCGCTTCTTTGCGGCCTTCAACGACATTGAACAGTTCCTGCGCCAGGCCATTGGCGCGAAGAATTCAGATTCTTTCTGGTGGATGGTCGATCGCGCCCACGACAAACACCTCCTCAGCAAGCGCCAAGCCGAGCAGCTCAAGGATATTTCCAACCTGCGCAACGCCATCGCGCATGGCCGCTACTACGACGACGAGCCCATCGCTACCCCGCACCCGCAAGTCGTCAACCAACTGGAAAACCTTCAGCGCCTGCTCACGGACCCGCCCACCGCGCTATCGCTTCTACCCCACAACGAGGTGACGATTCTAGATCCTGACGCAGATATCCTCGACGCCCTCGCTCTCATCAACAAGACCGGATACTCGCAAATCCCCATTTATGACTCCGGTAAATTTACTGCACTGCTGACCACCAATGCCATCGCGCGGTGGGTAGCGGCAGATTTGGGGGATGATGGGGCGATTGGTGAGGCGTCGGTAAGCACAGTGCTCGCCATGACGGAGCGCAAGGACCGCGCTGAGTTCCTGCCCCGCTCCGCCACGGCGCAGGAGGTCGTCGATGCCCTCACCGAACCGGCCAAGGACGGCACGCACCCCAGCGCGGTTCTCCTCACTGAACACGGCAAACCTTCGCAGCGCCCAGTGGCCATCGCTACACCGGCGGACCTTGCCGTGCTTGTCGACGCCCTCGAGTGGGAATAATCCCTCACCCCGCCCTTGTTGTCATGTCACAGAAAGGAGCTTGGCATGCAATTCGGAATCTTTACCGTGGGTGACGTCACGCAAGACCCCACAACTGGAACCACCCCCACTGAGGCAGAACGCATCCGCGCCATTACTGAGATCGCACTCAAGGCGGAAGAGGTGGGTCTCGACGTTTTCGCCACGGGCGAACACCACAATCCGCCTTTCGTGCCCTCCGCGCCCACGACCCATCTGGCCTACATCGCGGCCAAGACTAAACGCCTGCAGCTGTCGACGTCCACGACGCTCATCACCACCAACGACCCCGTCCGCCTCGCCGAGGATTACGCCTTCCTCCAGCACCTGGCTGACGGGCGTATCGACCTTATGCTCGGCCGTGGTAACACCGGGCCGGTCTACCCGTGGTTTGGCAAGGACATCCGCGAGGGCATCCCGCTAGCGGTGGAAAACTATCATTTGCTGCGCCGCCTCTGGCGCGAGCACAACGTGTCCTGGGAAGGAAAGTTCCGCACTCCGCTCCAAGGCTTTACCGCCACGCCAACGCCTCTCGACGGCATCCCGCCCTTCGTCTGGCACGGCTCCATCCGTTCCCCGCAGATTGCGGAGCAGGCCGCCTTCTACGGCGACGGCTTTTTCCATAACAATATCTTCTGGAACAAGGAACACACCGCGAAGATGGTGAACCTGTACCGCAACCGCTATGAATCTTATGGTCACGGTCGGGCAGACCAGGCAATTGTGGGCCTAGGCGGGCAGGTCTTCATCGGCTCCACGGAGCAGGACGCCAAGGACTTCTTCCGCCCCTACTTCGATAACGCCCCGGTCTACGGCCACGGCCCTTCGCTGGAAGAGTTCACCGTGCAAACCCCGCTGACGGTGGGAACGGTGGAACAGGTGGTGGAGCGTACACTGCAGTTTGCTGACTGGGTCGGCGACTATCAGCGCCAGCTCTTCCTCATCGATCATGCTGGGCTGCCCCAGGAGGTGGTGCTGGAGCAGATTGAGATTTTGGGGACGCAGGTTGTACCCGAGCTTCGCCGCCGCTTTGAGCTGCGCCGCCCGGATCATGTACCTTCTGACCCGCCGACGCACGCTACGCTCGCCTCATACGCTCCGCATGCATTGGTCAGCCCAGGAGAGGAGAAATAATTGCGTTCACTGGTGGTCGTCACGGCAGGTCTATCCTCACCTTCCACGACGCGTGCGCTTGCCGACGCCCTCTCCGCCGCCACCTCCTCCCAAGTCACCGCCCGCGGCGAAGGCGTGGAGGTGACGGTGCTGGAGCTGCGTGAACTTGCCGGAGAGCTAGCTGACGCAATGACCAACTGGGGCTCGCCCACCCCACACCTTGAGGAGGCGAAATCTGCCGTGATACAGGCCGATGGCCTCATCGCCGTGAGCCCAGTCTTCCAGGGCAGCTATTCGGGCCTGTTCAAGATGTTCTTCGATACGTTGGAGCCGCACGCTCTCAACGGTCTGCCTACCCTCATCGCTGCGACGGGCGGCTCCAGCCGGCACGCGCTGGTGTTGGACTACGCGCTGCGCCCACTCCTTAACTATCTGCACGCCACCGTGGTGCCTACCGGGGTTTTCCACGCCACGGAAGACTATGGCACTACGGAAGGCGCGCGCAATGAGCAACGCATCGAACGCGCCGCGCGCGAGTTGGCCGACTTGATGGTTCGTCCCCTCGACCGTGTCGCTGGCCTGGCAGGTGCGATGGACGAGAAATCCTCGGCAGTAACCGGCATCGACGCAGCTTCTGAGAGTGATTCCGACCCCACGGGATTCCGTGCGCTCCTTGCTGACCACAACGGCCAACCGGGCTAAGCAGCCGACCATGGTACTCGGTACTATCGTGAATCGATACTTATTGAATGCCACCTAAGGAGGTCTTAATGACTATTAGCGTGACCGATATTTTCTCTATTGGAATCGGCCCCTCCTCCTCACACACTGTGGGCCCCATGCGTGCCGCGAAGGCCTTTCTCGAAACGCTTGACCAGCACCCGGCGAAGGTCCACACCGAGCTGCGCGGATCACTCTCCGCTACTGGCCGCGGCCACGCCACTGACCGCGCCGTCATCCTCGGTTTGGCTGGGTGGGAACCACTCAGCGTACCGCTCGACGCCGAACCCCGCGCCGACGCCTTCATCCCCACTGAAGGCACCATCTCTGGCCCGGCAGGTGAGGTGCAGTACAGCATCGCATTCAACAACGAGCCGGTACCGGAGCACCCGAACTGTCTCATCTTTACTGCCTGGGACGAGAACGGCTCAGTTCTCGCGGAGAACGCAGAATACTTCTCCGTCGGCGGTGGCTTTATCCTGTCGCGCGCGGAATTCGATGCCGAGCTTAAGACGGACACCGGTGTTCCCTCAGGCGTCGCCGCGGCGACCGCCGAGGATACGGTTCCCTATGAGTTCCAATCCGGCGAGCACCTGCTGCATCTGTGCGAAGCCCATGACAAGGCCATTTGGGAAATTGTTGCTGCCAACGAAGCTGTCCTCCACCGCGACGAGGGCGGGCTGGATTACGTCTACAAGCACCTCGACCTCGTCTGGGACATCATGCGCGAATGCGTGACTGAGGGTATTTCCACCAAGGGAATTTTGCCTGGTGGCCTACGCGTCAATCGCCGTGCGCCACAGATGTACCAACAGCTTTTGGCCAAGCAGGACGATGAGTCCTGCGGTTTTTCCGCAATGGAATGGGTCAACCTCTATGCACTCGCTGTCAACGAGCAAAACGCCGCCGGCGGCCGCGTCATCACCGCCCCGACGAACGGTGCGTGCGGCATTATCCCCGCCGTGTTGCACTACGCCCGCGACTTCCAGTCCGACTTTACCCGCGCTGATGCCCGCCGCTACCTACTCACCGCGGGCGCCATCGGCATCATCATCAAGTCCAATGCCTCTATCTCCGGCGCAGAAGTCGGCTGTCAGGGCGAGGTCGGCTCCGCGTCCTCGATGGCCGCGGCCGGCATGGCCGAGCTCCTGGGCGCAACCCCGGCACAGGTAGAGAATGCCGCCGAAATCGCGCTTGAGCATAACCTCGGCTTGACCTGCGACCCAGTCGGCGGCCTCGTGCAGATTCCCTGCATCGAACGCAACGCCATTGGCGCGGTCAAGGCCATCAACGCTGCGCGCCTTGCCCGCATGGGTGAAGGCACGCACTACGTCACCCTCGACAACGCTGTGCGCACCATGGCCGAGACCGGCCGCGACATGCTCTCCAAGTACAAGGAGACATCTCTCGGCGGCCTGGCCAAGACGATGGGTTTCACCGTCTCCCAGGTGGAGTGCTAAACCAGCTGGCTTAGCTGCTTGACGACGTCCCCCACCGGGACGTCGTGCTGCTCATGCGCCGCCAAATCCTTGAGGGCCACGGTGCCGGCCTCAAGCTCCTGGTCGCCGAGAACTAGGGCGAAGCGCGCATTGGCGCGGTCCGCTCCCTTCATCGCGCCCTTTAGGCCGCGATCACCGAAGGACATGTCAGCGGAGATGCCAGCCTTGCGCAGATCATTAATAATGACGGCCATCTTCTTCTTGGCCGCCGCACCCATGGCCACCCCAAAGACAGCCACGCGCTCATCAACACCATCCAGCGAAATACCTTCAGCCTCAAGCGCTAGCACCGTGCGGTCCACGCCCAGACCATAGCCAATGCCGGACAGCTCCTGACCGCCCAGCTGTGCCATGAGCCCGTCGTAGCGGCCACCACCGCCGATTCCCGACTGTGCGCCAAGACCATCGTGCACGAACTCGAAGCACGTCTTGGTGTAGTAGTCGAGGCCGCGCACCATTCGCGGGTTAATGGTGTAGGCAACCCCCATGTCATCCAGTAGGCCCGTCACAGTCTCAAAGTGCTCACGGCACTCAGAGTTGAGGTGGTCGAGCATCAGGGGGGCGTCGACAAGCTGCTCCTGAACCTCCGGGCGCTTGTCATCGAGCACGCGCAGCGGGTTAAGCTCCGCACGCGCCTTAGTTTCTTCATCCAAGTCCAGCTTGAACAGGAAATCCTGCAGCTTCTCGCGGTAAGCCGGGCGGCATTCGTGGTCACCCAGGCTAGTCAGCTCCAAGCGGAACTGGCTCAGCCCCAGGCTGCGGTAGGAACGATCCGCCAGTGCAATAATCTCCGCATCCAGGGTGGGGTCATCCACACCGATAGCCTCCACGCCCACCTGCTGTAGCTGGCGGTAGCGGCCGGCCTGCGGGCGCTCATAGCGAAAGAAGGGGCCGAAGTAATTGAGCTTTACCGGCAGCTGGCCACGGTCCAGGTTGTGCTCAATGACCGCACGCATGACACCTGCGGTTCCTTCCGGGCGCAGGGTGACGGAGCGGTCGCCGCGATCGGCGAAGGTGTACATCTCCTTGGACACCACATCCGTGGATTCGCCCACGCCGCGAGCAAACAAGGACGTGTCCTCGAAGACGGGGAGCTCGATGTGCTGGAAGCCGGACAGGTGTGCCTGATGCACAAAAGTCTCACGCACCTTGGCAAAGGTGGCCGATTGCGGCGGGACGTAGTCCGGCACGCCCTTGGGCGCGGACAGGGCTTTGAACTGCTTCTTATCACTCACGCCCTTTAGAGTACATCCCCCGCCGCGATGAGAAACGGATTGGTCGCGCGCTCACGACGCATCGTCGACGTCGGACCATGGCCGGGCAGAATCGCGAGCGAGTCATCAAGTTCCCACACCGGCCCGCGCAACGAACGCTGCATCGCGGCGTGATCTGAATGCGGCAAATCCGTGCGACCAATCGAGCCCTTAAAGAGCACATCACCGGTCAGTGCAACCTCGTCGCTCACCAGCATGATGCATCCAGGCGAATGTCCTGGTGCATGGACAAGGTTGAATTCCAAGCCAGCCAAGGACAGCGTCTCACCGCCGATAAGGTCGCGGCGCTCGGCGACCTGCTTCATCGAGGCGCAGTCGAACAGTACTTGCGATTGGGGGGATACCCCGGAGCCGTCGACAAGCATGAAAGCGTCATCCGGATGGATATACACCGGCAGGTCGAACTCCGCCGCATCCCTTGTGTGGTCAATGTGACCGTGGGTAAGCACGACTGCCTCAAACTCCAGGCCCTTCTCCCCCGCGAGCTGCACGAGGCGCTCGTGGGTATGCATCCCGGGGTCCACGATGAAAGCCCGGGATTCATGAGACACAACGTACGTGTTGGTCTTGTATGGGCCCGCGGCGAAGCCGAAAATCTCCGGAGTGGTCATTTACTTCAGTGCAGCCAGCGCTGCGTCATAGTCCGGTTCGGTGGTGACCTCCGGAACGAGCTCGGTGTAGACCACGTTGTGCTCCTCATCGGTCACGATGACCGCGCGAGCAAACAGCCCCTTGAGCGGGGAGCCTTCCAAAACCAGACCAAGCTTGTCAGCAAAGTCAGAACGGAAATCCGAAGCGCTCACCACGTTCTCGATGCCTTCAGCCGCGCAGAAACGCTCCTGGGCAAAGGGCAGGTCGCGGGAGACAGACAGGACTACGGTGTTGTCCAAACCGGCAGCCTTCTCGTTGAAGGTACGCAGCTGCGCCGCGCACACACCCGTGTCCAGGGACGGGAAGCACGAGACCACCAAGCGCTTGCCAGCGAAGTCAGCCTTGGAGACCTCTTCCAAGTCAGTGCCAACGAGGGTGAAATTTGGCAGGGGCTCGCCGACCTTCGGCAGCGCCCCATTGGTCTGAGTAGGTTCGTTCTTAAAATTAACAGTAGCCATGGCACCCAAGGGTACTGACAGGTGGGGCGGCGCGCCATGAAGAACGCTCGTGAGGTTAAGATGAGTAAGTCGAAAAATCAGACCCCTGTGGAGGAAACAACGGTGCCTACCAACAGCCAGCGCCTAGATGATGCGCTCAACCAGCTCGATCGCGAGCTGAAGTCCCGCGACCGCAAGCAAAAGACCCGCCCATTGGGCGTCGTTTTTGCTGCGGCCGTTGTCATTATCGCTCTCGTCGGCGGAATCTGGTTCCTTGCCACGCGTACGGGTGATGAGGAAGAGATCCAAGCGCAGGAGACCTCGGCTGCTGAAACCACGTCTGAAGCCCCTACCGCTGAGGCGCTAATCGGCAAGCGCGAAAAGCCCCTCGGTGAAACCGTGACCTGTGAATACACAGAGACTGGTGACGCCGCCCGTGACGTCGCCACCCCTAAAGGCAAAGACATTCCGGCCAAGGGAGAAGTGACCGTTAACTTCGCCACCAAGCAAGGCGACATCGAGATGACCCTCGATCGTTCCCTGGCTCCCTGCACGGTCAACGCTATTACGGACATGATTTCGGCTGAGTACTACGACGACACCGTATGCCACCGCATGACCGATGGTGGAATCTTTGTCCTGCAGTGTGGCGACCCGACCGGCCAGGGTGCTGGCGGTCCGGGTTTCCAGTTCGCCAACGAGTACCCAACTGATGAGGCTGACGACGAAGCCCTCGGCAAGACTGTCCTCTACCCGAAGGGTTCCCTCGCCATGGCTCACGCTGGGCCAGATACCAACGGCTCCCAGTTCTTCATTAACTACAAGGACTCTGAGCTGCCACCTGCCTACACGTACTTCGGTAACCTCACCGCCAAGGGTCAGAAGACTATCGACGCCATTGCTGAGAAGGGCGTCAAAGATGGCGCCGGAGACGGCGAACCAGCCGAGGAGGTTCGCATCACCAAGGCCACCATCGAAAGCTAGCGTTCACCCCCAATACGGTGATTAACCCCGCTCCCAGGTTGTGAGCGGGGGTTCTCCTTAGAATCCGAGGTATCATTTCTCTTCTGAGAATTTCTTAGCCTTGAGCTGTTCCTTTACCTCGCATTAACCTAAGCTGTTCCGGGCCCAATTGGAAAGCCCAGCTCACATCATGCAGGCAGTTGATTCACAGGGTGAAGAACTTTTTGACAAATCTCTTGCATATCAACTGGAGTCTCAGTAGCATCTGTGAGGTCTTTGAAATTCCCGAGATATAAAAGGAACGAGAATGAAGTTCTTCTCCCGTAAGGCCCTCGTAGCCGCCGCTACCGCAGCTACCGTTTCCCTGGCTGGCGTGTCCGTTGCTTCCGCTGAGACCACCACCGAGGAGACCAACTCCACCGCTACCGAGAACACCACCTCCGAGGACAACACCACCTCCGAGGACGACACGATCACTATCTCCGACAACGAGTCCGAGGACAACAAGAAGGACGAGTCCAAGGAGAACGAGTCTGAGGACAACAAGAAGGACGAGTCTTCCTCTTCCTCCGAGGATGAGGGTTCCTCCATCTCTGAGATGGAGCCGAAGGAGATCCGCGACTGGATCGCCGTTTTTACCGCCATCATCGGCGCCCTCGGCACTGTCTTTGCGTTCTACACCAAGTACTTCGGCCCGAAGGCCAAGTAGTTTCTTCCTCCCGCTCGATTAAGATAGGACACTCCATCATGAAGTTCTTCTCCCGTAAGTCCATCGTTGCTGCTGCTACCGCTGCAACCATCGCTTTCTCCGGCACCGCTGTTGCCACCGCTGCTCCGGCTGAGCAGGACGGTTCCTCCGCAGCTTTCTTCGCTCTTTCCTCCGACGACGAGGGCAACGTAAGCCCGAAGGAGATCCGCGAGTGGATCAAGGTCCTGACCTCCATCATTGGCGCCATGGATGACGCAATGCGTCTCGGCGACAAGCTGGCTGGCAAGTAAGGCCTTAAGCCTTTAATCCCCCGCTGCGCGCGGGGGATTTTTTCGTTTTCGAGTTGCGGGGTTGGTGGGCCTGCTTTAAGCTTCGTGGCCATGGGGGTACTAGAAACCTACTTCCACTACCGCAACTCGGGGATCGCGCTAGTGGAACAAGCATCCAGCTCACCCGACGAACTGCGCGCGCTCGGCGCCGACCCAGCCGATGCTACTGAACTTGCCCACCTTCACCGCATCTACTTCGGGCACACCCGCTTCACCGGCAAACAACGCAAAGCACGCGCTGCCGCGGTAGCACAAAAACATAGCCTTAGCATTCTTACCCTGATTGAGACCTACACCGCCAAAGTCAACAAAGACCTCGATGCCTGGAACCTACGCATAAAACTTGC
>NZ_JSEF01000015.1 GCF_000805675.1 Corynebacterium minutissimum
TGGAGCGGATGACGAGACTCGAACTCGCGACCCTCACCTTGGCAAGGTGATGCGCTACCAACTGCGCTACATCCGCATGGCAAGCAAAAGCCTGCCACGGGCTCCTCTAAGGAAACCCTGTGCGCGATACTGGGATTGAACCAGTGACCTCTTCCGTGTCAGGGAAGCGCTCTCCCGCTGAGCTAAACGCGCGCAGTGCCCATGGAGTGGGCACTAACAGTTTGAGGTGGAAACGGGAATCGAACCCGTGTGCACGGTTTTGCAGACCGTTGCCTCACCACTCGGCCATTCCACCGTGGCGATACCGCCTCACACACTACATGTGCTGGAGCGGATGACGAGACTCGAACTCGCGACCCTCACCTTGGCAAGGTGATGCGCTACCAACTGCGCTACATCCGCATTCGAAAACCAGGCCCGGTTTTCTAGGACTAAGAAGTCCGTGTGCGCGATACTGGGATTGAACCAGTGACCTCTTCCGTGTCAGGGAAGCGCTCTCCCACTGAGCTAATCGCGCTTATGTAATTGTCAAGGCCTTCCAACTAAGTGGAGGTCTTGGAGCGGATGACGAGACTCGAACTCGCGACCCTCACCTTGGCAAGGTGATGCGCTACCAACTGCGCTACATCCGCATTGCATCTTCCCGGCTAGTGTGCCGTGGTGCGAGTAAAGACATTATCGTGCACCGTCCCAGTTTCCAAATCCGCAGCCCACGGCAATAATTCCACCAACTACAAAAGAGCGAAGATTACACCGATGTGATTGAGACTCATTTTCGGCGAAAATCTGGTTGAGCTGGGCGATTAGGGAGTTAGTCCAACTGCGGTGTAGCTTAAGGGCTGCACCGGGGTTCTATAGCTCAGTGGGAGAGCGTTCCGTTCACACCGGAAAGGTCGCTGGTTCAATCCCAGCTAGAACCACCAAACCCCGCAGCTACGCTGCGGGTTTAGTTGTTTTTGTAGTACGGCATGTGGGGACAACATGGGTACAGAGTAGCTGGACCATGGATACAAAGTAGCTGGCCGCAGCTAGCCCACGTACCCTCGGGCGTCATGGAAGACACCGCACTCATTGACTCGTTGCTGGGCCCGGATAGCGAGGGCATTCGCCTTATCGCGGTCAGCACTCTCCATGGCTCGGCCACTATTGACGGAACGTCGGACCCTATGGGCAATGACGCCGATGCCAAGCTCTTCGCCGCGTTACGCGAGTGGGCGGACGTTGCTGTGGTTGGCTCGGGCACGGTGAAGGCGGAGGGGTATGAGGCGTCGACAAGCACGCGCCTCGCCGTCTTCAGCCACTCCCTTAATTTTGAGGGATTCGAGGAATTCATCGCCGGCAGTCCCATTATTCTCACCCCAGAGGATCGTGCGGACTCCGAAAAAGCACATGCCTTGGCTACAGCTGGTGCGGAGATTGTGAGCACTGGTACTGGCACGGTCACTGAGGCCATCGAGGCCCTTCGTGCACGCGGCGCTACACGAATTTCCTGCGAAGGTGGACCGTCGGTTTATTCAGCCTTCATCGAAGCTGGGCTCGTGGACAAGCTGTACCTGACAATGGATCCGCATCTGTCGCCCTCAGTGGAAAAGCCCGTTGTCGACGGCAGCACGACGTCGCCAGCACTTCGTTTAGAGCTCGAGAACGTCACGCCCGTCGACAGCACGGTGTTTCTGCGCTACCGGCGCATATCAACCCCGTAAACTCTCTTGCCGTGACTTCTCTGGCCTCCTCTCCCCCGACCCCTGCCCGACTGTGGACAGCCGCCGCGTGGCCGGCAGCCGTCGTTCTTGTGTTTCACCGTGTTGTCGTCCTTGCTTTTACCGGGACGGTCACGGATGACTTCGGCACGGTGTATCGCGCGATTCGCCGCTTCTGGGAAGGTGCGCCAGTTTACGAGCAGGATTATTCCTCCGTAGAACCGCTCTACCTCTACAACCCAGGAGCAACGGCACTGCTCTCCCCCATGGGTATCGTTTCTGAGGAGCACGCACGCTACGCCTTTATCCTCGCCAATGCTGTGGCCATCATCGCCGCCTTGGCGCTCCTGACTCGCTATGTGGGCCACAGCCTGCGCGGCCCTGTCTTGCCCATCAGCATCGCGGCAGCTTTTGCCTCCGAGTCCGTCATCAACACCTTGGTGTTCACTAACATCAACGGCCTACTACTATTGGCCATGGCAGCTTTTCTCGTCCTCCTAGAGAAGCACGGCTGGGCAGCAGGGCTATGTATCGGACTAGCCATTTTGATCAAACCCCAATTCGCACCGCTACTTTTCCTCGCACTCGTGCGCACCCAGTGGTGGGCACTGGGCCTCGGCCTAGCCGTGCCCATCACGGCCAACCTCATCGCCTGGCGGCTCGTTCCGGGCTCTGAGGGATTCCGCGAGCATCTTCTGCCCTACCTTTCCACCACACGTGATTATGCGAATGCTTCGTGGCCAGGTGTGAAGGCTTACTTCGACATGCCAGGAGACCTCTATTACCCCATATGGCTGCTGTTCGCTGTCTTGTGCGCCGTGGCCATCCTGGGTTTGCTGCGCTGGCGCGACTCCGAGCCCGAATTCTGGGCACTGAGCACTACCGGCATCATCATGGCGGGAATCTTTTTCCTGTCATCACTAGGACAGCAGTACTACTCCATGTGGCTTTTCCCCATGATGTTCACGGTTCTGCTGCATCGCTCGGTTTTCCACACGTGGGGCGCATGGTTGGCGGCATTTTTATTCTTGGCGCCGTTCGAGTGGACGTCGACAAGCATGCCCACCGCCGCACATTGGATGAGTGTGTTCATCGCCACCATCGGGTGGGGTTTGCTCATTGTAGTCACTGCCGCATCGGTGGTCGGCTGGTGGATATCTGAACGCAATGGTGGCCCGAAGGCGGACAAGAGCGATAAAATCCCCGCATGACCGATTTCAAGCTCATTGCGGATACCGAATGGCGCAAGCGCCTCACCTCTGAGGAGTACTACGTCCTGCGTGAGGCCGGAACCGAGCCCCCACACGTTGGCGAATACACCAACACCACCACCGAAGGTGTGTATTCCTGCAAGGCCTGCGGCACCGAGCTTTTCCGATCTACCGAAAAGTTCGAGTCACACTGCGGTTGGCCGTCCTTCTTCTCCCCACTCGCGGGAGACAAAATCATTGAACGCGAAGACAACTCGCTTGGCATGCGCCGCGTCGAGGTGTTGTGCGCCAATTGCGAATCACACTTGGGCCACGTTTTCGAAGGCGAAGGCTACGATACCCCTACCGACCTGCGCTACTGCATCAACTCCATCTGCCTCACCCTCGAAGAAAAGCCGGTCGAAGGTTAAACCTTCAACCGGCCCATTGTGAGCTCTCTGCAGACGGCTCCGCGTTAGGGAAGCACGGCGATAAGCTCTGCCACATCCTTGACGCGGCGGCCCGTGTGGAACGGGATTTCCTCACGCACATGGTGGCGTGCCTCGGTGTAGCGCATGAGGTACATCAGATCGACGATGCGGTGCAGCTCAGGAGCCTCAAAAGCAAGGATCCATTCATAATCACCTAGAGCAAACGCCGGAACGGTGTTCGCGCGAACATCCGGGTAGTCACGGCCCTGCATGCCGTGCTCCATGAGGATGCGGCGGCGCTTTTCCTCATCCATGGTGTACCAGTCATAAGAACGCACGAAGGGGTACACAGAAATCCACTCGCCTGGTTCTTCACCCATGATGAAGGACGGCAGGTGGGACTTGTTGAACTCTGCCGGGCGGTGCAGGGCGTTGCCTACCCACGTCACCTCAGACACCTGGCCCAGGACGGTCTCTCGGCGGAAATCAGCGAACGCCTTTTGAATATCAGCGAATTCCTCTGCGTGCCACCAGATCATGAAGTCAGCAGACTCGCGCATGCCGGACAGGTCATAGATGCCACGCACGGTTACGACGCCGGCCTGCTCAAGGTCAGCAAAGAACTTCTGTGCCTGCGCAATGGCCTGCTCACGCTCGGTACCCAGCGCGCCAGGAATCACCTGAAACACTGCGTGCTGCGAATACCGCTGGACCTTATTGAGCTCCTTGAAGTTGACCTTCGACATGCATTTCTCCTTGCTCGGAAGCGACTAGAATTCCTATCCATCATAAGTTGTAGACCTCGCCGTGCGCCACTACCCCACGGCGCGCCTTCCCCCGCTTGCGGCACAGAACTTATACGTTGTTTCCCGTGAGCAATTCAGACGTTTCTTCGCGCACTTTGGCAGGGGCACCGACCAACCTGCATGATCGTGCTTCGTCCGCCAACGGCTCCCGATCTGCAGAGCCGTCGACTCCGGCCGCTTTCACAGAGGCCGTTGAGTCCCTTCATGCAGCGCAGCTGCGCTCTGAAATCACCTTGGGCACCATTCGCCCGCCGCAGCGCCTCGCACCGTTTAGCCATGCCATTGGTTTGGAGGTTGAGCGCGGACACCACGACGCAGACATCGTTCCAACCGATTCCGAAGGTGATGCCTTCGGTCGTCTCATCCTTCTACACGACCCCGGCGCTGAAGAAGCGTGGGAAGGTGCCATGCGTCTGGTCGCCTATATTCAGGCCGACCTGGAGGATTCGGTAGCAGGCGATCCGCTGCTTCCCGACGTCGCCTGGGAATGGCTCACCGAGTCCTTGGAGTTGCGTGAGGCTGCGCACACCAATCTGGGCGGAACCGTAACCTCAACCTCCTCGGTGCGCTTTGGTGAAATCGGCGGCCCACCGCGTGCTTACCAGCTTGAGATGCGTGCATCCTGGACTGCTGAGGGACTCGACTTGGCCCCTCACGTCGAAGCATTTTCCCAGGTGCTTGCTCTCGTTGCTGGCCTGCCGCCGGAGGGCGTGGCCGAGCTCGGCCGCTAAGCACTGCGATACACAAGCTCACTGAGGAGGCTCAGGGATGACTGAACTGCGCCAGGTACCCAAGGACGGAACCCCGAAGGTCCTCACTTCCCCGCGTGACTTTCACGCGGCCGCCGAACGGCTAGATGCTGGTACTGGCCCTTTTGCTATCGATACCGAGCGCGCCTCCGCCTACCGCTTCGATGATCGTGCCTTCCTCGTGCAGATTCGTCGGGAAGGCGCCGGAACGGTCTTGCTGGCCCCAGAGAATCGCCGCGCGGAGTTTAGCGCCGCACTCGCCCCTGTTCTCACTGGGCAAGACTGGGTTATCCACGCCGCGCCTTCTGATCTTCCTTCTTTGGCATGGCTCGGCCTCTACCCAGGGACACTGTTCGACACAGAGCTAGCCGCCCGCTTCGCGGGTTTTGCGCACCCCAACCTTGGTGCCATGGTGCTGGAGCTTTTCGACGTCGAATTGGAGAAGGGCTATGGCGATTCCGACTGGTCCGAAACCCCCATCCCGCAGAAGTGGCGCAATTACGCAGCACTCGACGTCGAGCTTCTCAACGAACTGGCAGTAGCATTGCGCGACATCCTCGCAGAGGAAGAAAAGTTGGACTGGGCCTACGCAGAATTCGACCACATCGCTGCCGAGCATTCTGGCATCACCGCACCAGAGCCGCGTTCGTGGCGCGAGCTCAAGGGCATATCCTCCCTGCGTTCGCGCGAGCAGCTTGCCGTGGCCCGTGAGCTGTGGCAACGCCGCGAATCTATCGCGCGTTCGCAGGACATCGCTCCCAACCGTCTGCTTCCCCATCGCGTGCTCGTGGAGATCGCGCGCCGCGTTCCCACCACGCCCTACGAGATCAACAAAATCAAAGGCTTTCCCCGCCGCCGCGGCGGAGCGACCCTGCAGTGGCTCGATGCCGTCACCACGGCGATAGAGAGCCCCAAAGAAAAGTGGCCGGTACAGCTACGCAGCCCGCAACCGGTGCCTTCAAAGTCCGTCTTTACCCGCGAGTTCCCAGAGCTGTGGTCTGTGTATCAAGACATTCGCGGCGCCTTCGAGGACCTTGGCGACGAGCTCACCATGAGTTACGAACTCATCCTTAAGCCCAGCCTTGTCCGCGCGGCCGTATGGGCTGCCTTAGGACCTGAAGGCGGCGTGGCCGGCGAGATTTCTGGTTCTGCGGACATTCCAGGTTTCCTGCTCTCTCAAGGCGCACGCGAGTGGCAAGTAGAGCTTGCCGCCCCGCTCATCGCAGACGGCCTCCACGCCTTCCGTGGTTAGGCCTCGCCTGAGCCTTCCTCGTCGCTGCGCGCAGCAACCCACTCCTCAATCGACTGCGCAATGCCCTGCGGCGTAATACCGAACTCATCGAGGATTTCTCCACGGCTGGCGTGGCGCGGGAAGGTGCTCGGTATACCGAGGCGATGCACCGGAGTATCCACGTCTGCTGCATCTAAGGCCTCGGCGACCATGGAGCCCACGCCGCCGCGCAGCACGCCGTCCTCGACAGTCACGACAAGGTCATGGTCGCCAGCCAGCGCCACAATGGACTGCGGAACGGGCACTGGCCACCGTGGGTCCACCACCGTGACGTTGAAGCCGCGTGCCTCAAGCAGTTCAGCAGCACCCAGTGACCGAGTGCTCATTGCGCCGACAGAGACAATCAGAACGTCGGTCGCTTCCTCTTCAGCGTCATCAGAATAGCGCAGGATGTCCACGCCATCATCCAAGCGCTTGAGTTCGTCTGTGTCTTCAAGCAAATTGCCCTTGGGGAAACGGACGACAGTGGGGCCATCATCAATAGCGATAGCCTCGTTGAAGAGCTCGCGGAGCCGAGCACCATCACGCGGTGCAGCAATGCGCATCCCCGGCACAATGCTCATAAACGCCATATCCCACACGCCGTTGTGCGACGGGCCATCGGAACCGGTCACGCCCGCGCGATCGAGCACGATGGTCACCGGCTGCTTGAGCAAGGCAATGTCCATAATGACCTGGTCCACCGCGCGGTTGAGGAAGGTGGAATACACGGCCACCACCGGATGCATCCCGGCCAATGCTAAACCGGAAGCAGAGGCCATGGCATGCTGCTCAGCAATTCCGACGTCAAAGAAACGCTCCGGAAACTCTTCCTGGAAAGGCGCCAAACCAGTAGGGCCAGCCATCGCAGCAGTGATTGCCACAATATCCTCACGAGCGTGGCCGGCCTTGATGAGCTCTTCGGAAAAGGCTGCGGTCCACCCCGGCTGTTTCTGCCCCTTGGACACGCCAGTAACCGGGTCAATAGCTCCTGTGGAGTGCATCTGGTCCTTCGGCTCATTGACAGCCGGAGCAAAGCCGTGACCCTTCTCCGTCACCGTGTGGACGATGATGGGTCCCTCATAATCGCGGGCATAGCTCAGCGCACGTACCACCGCATCAATGTCGTGGCCATTAATAGGGCCGACATACTTGATACCGAGCTCCGGGAACATCTCCGTGGGCATCACGGTGGATTTGACGCCTTCCTTCATAGCATGGAGGGCATCAAAAGTACGCTCGCCAACCCAGCCCATAGACTTCAGGCGCTTTTTGCCCAATTCCATGAATTCGTCATACCCATGCTGTGCACGGATACGACCAAGGTTTTCTGATAAACCGCCGATAGTGGGCGAATAAGAACGGCCATTGTCATTAACCACGATGACCACGTTGCGGTCTTTATCAGCGGAAATATTGTTCAGTGCTTCCCAGCACATGCCGCCGGTCAAAGCACCATCGCCCACGACTGCCACGGCGTTGCGGTGCGATTCGCCGCGAATCTTGAAGGCCTTAGAGAGGCCATCCACCGTGGACAGTGCAGCCGACGCATGCGAGGACTCGGTCCAGTCATGTTCTGACTCAGTGCGGTCGGTGTAGCCAGACAAGCCACCTTTCTGACGCAGTGTATCGAACTGCGCAGTGCGGCCGGTCAGCATTTTGTGCACATAAGACTGGTGGGAGGTGTCGAAGACGATGGGGTCTCGTGGGGAATCAAAAACACGGTGAATCGCCACGGTGAGCTCAACCACGCCCAAATTCGGGCCGAGGTGGCCACCGGTGACAGATACCTTCTCAATGAGGCGCTGGCGGATATCCGCCGCGAGCTCGGCCAGCTGCGTCTTGCTCAGAGCCTTGAGATCAGCTGGCGATTCAATGGAATCCAGAATGCTCATAGAGCTGCCGTCAACCCCTTCATCGTTCGTACTTTCTTTACCACCGTACCCGCTTATGTACGTGACACGACAATCATTAGGCAGTACTTCTCTTCTGTCTTAGGCCGCAGGAACGAGGAGTGCCAAAGTTTCAAAATGATGGGTCCCCGGGAAAGCGTTAACCATGGCTAGGCGTTGCAGTCGGTAGCTGTGCTCCGACCATGCGGCGAGGTCACGGGCAAAGGTGGCAGGGTCGCATCCAACATGCAACACTTTTCGCGGCTCCGCTGCGGCGACCGCAGCGATAACGTCAGTACCTGCACCAGTGCGCGGAGGGTCCAAGATTACATTTACTGGCTTCGGCAGCTGGGCCGCAATCTCTTCGACTTTGGCGGTGCGAAACTCCACATCGATTCCCTCAAGACCTGGTTGCGAGCCAGAAGCTGCGGGCGAATAGTCAACGGAATACACCGTGGCCTGTCCTCGCTGCGGGGCCGTGACTTCCGCTAGAGCTGGTACAAACAGCCCCACACCGCCATAAAGATCCCACGCCACGAGCGGTTCGTTGGCATCCACGCGTTTGTCGTCTAGCTGCCCAGCGACGCCGCTTTCCACCGTCAACCACTCACGTGCAATACGGGTATAGGTGTCAGGCGCTGCGACGTGCGCCTGCCAGAAGGCCGTGGGCGGGAAACGGAACTCGTGACCATCCGCTCGCTGGACCACATTCTTCGTCGGGGCCTCGATAACCTCCCGCACGGTTTCGACCCGGCGTCCCCTCGGTGCTTTACGAGATTCCACGACGTGGCGGTTGCCATCGCTGTCCATGACGGCAATGACCTCTGCACCAGGTGTGAAGATACGGGCATTAGGGCCAACGAGGCCGTCGACCAGCCCTGGCACTAGTTGGCTACAGGAAACGTCCGTGATGAGTTCGGTCGAACCACGTTTTCTGGTACCAGCACGCCCCTGCTTGTCGACGCCCAACCGTACCCGAGTTCGCCAACCCCGTTGCGGTTCTAAGTCGATGCTCTCAACCTCGGGAGTGTGCTCAATCCGCGCAACGCGGCGAATTTGGTCAAGCAAGACCTCAACCTTGATTCCCGGTTCTGCGGCTGGGTCCAATTCGGCGAAATCGCAACAACCGGCTCCTTGCTGTGCTGCCGGGCACGAGGACTCCACGCGGTACTCCCCTGGCTCGATTACCGCATCACGTTCTGCCTCTACGAAAGCCTTCTTGACTTTTCGTGCGGTCACGGTGAGACGGTCTCCGGGAAAGCCTCCCGCAACGAAGCACACACGGCCATCCGGGGCAGCGCCGATGCCTACTCCTCCATGTGCCATCCGCTCGATGGTGACGTCGAAGGACTGCCCCTTTGCGACGCGTTGGGCTGCCGCAGCGGCAGATGCGATGGCGTCAGGATTAGTCATCGACGGTCTCCTTCTCAGTGGTGGCGTCCTCAGTGGTGGCGCCCTCGGTGTTTTCCGCAGCTTCGTCCACGGCCGCGTTGGCGCGCCGCACCATCCAAATGGTGAGCAGGGTGACTACGCCGGTAAGCGGCCAGCCCATGATGATGCGGACAACGCCCAGAGTGGTCGTCGCGTCGGCGTCGTACAGCGCGCGTTGCACAGCGAACCGGGCGAAGAAAACCACAGCCCAGCCCGCCGTAGCCCATGCGTAGGCGCGGCGAGCCTTCGGAATCGTGCGCCAACTCATGTCATCGCCGTTGAGGCCCTTCCACACCACGCCAACCAATGGCCAGCGCGCAATGATGGATATCGCCGCGACGATGAAGAGCGCCAATGACATCCAAATGCCGTAAAGGAAGTAACCTTTGGCATCCCCTGTAAACCACGCGATGCCTGCGCAAATACCTACTCCTAGAAGACCTGACAGGGCCGGTTGCAGCGTTTCCTTGCGCAAAAGGCGCCACACGCTAATGAGCAACGCCACGCCCAAGGCAGCGATGAGCGCTGGCCCCAAGCCCCAAACGTTATTAACCGGGATGAGGACCAGAACCGGCAACGTCGCTGAGACCAAGCCTGTAAGGCCGCCCATCTGCTCCAGAGGGGACGGTTCAGCGTTGGCTTCTACCGTCGTCGGCTCTTCCTGCGAAGTTTCCGGCGCAGCGCCTTCGTTGTCCAGAGATCTAGCGGCCTCGTGCTTATCCGCGTCAGGGTTAGGTGTGGTCACGGTGGTGAGTGGTCCTTGTCGGTGCGGTTAGTTCTTATCCGGATTATCGAGCTCACTTAGCTGCTCGCGAGCCTGAGCTTCGGCAGGAGTTTCGTTCTCGGGGCTAGCGGGAGTGCCCGGGGTGCCGGAGTCTGCGTTGTTAGCCGCCGCTTCTTGTTGGCGCTGCTGAAGAGCTTGCGAGACCTGCTCCGCCAGCTGCTGAGGCAGCATCACGGGCAAGGAGCTACCGGCGAGGATCGGATCCTCACCACGGTAGATGAAGGTGCGGGCAACGACCTCGCGGCCGAGCTTCGCCAGCTCCTCTTCCTTCCCCGCTGGGGCTGCCAGTGTGAGGCGGTACATCCAGCGCGGACCTTCCACACCGATGATGCGGATGCCGCCCTTGTCGCTAGTGCCCACGATTTCCGAACCCCATGGCCCATCTTCTGGGTGGGCAGAGAAGCCATCAGACTCCAAGCCATTGATGATGTCGGCGGCGGATTCCGCCCACTGGCCCGGGGTGCGCGGGGCAGCGAAAGCCACCGGAGTCATCCGACCATGCGGGGTGAGGATGTGAAGCATACGGGGGCCGTCCTGGCCCATCTCTACCTGTACTTGGGATCCCTTGGGAAGCGGGATACGCATCGAGCCAAGGTCGAGCAAGCCGACAGAGAAATCTTCGAAGTTGAACTCAGCAATATCGACGGTATCGCCATCGTAGGGGCCCATGTCGCCGTTGACTGCGTCGTGTGCCACGGCCTTAACTCCCAGCCCTGCGGCACTATCAGCACTATCGGCGCTATCGTTGTCCTCGCTTACGGGGCCTGCCGAGTGCGAAGCGTTAGCATCAGTGTCTTCGTGCGCCGGTGCGGCAGCACCCGATGCTGCCTCATCGCGCTCAACAGCGCTCTCTGAGTTGTTCTCTTTGTTCTTCTTGCCAAAGGGCCACAACGCCATTATCTGTGCCTTTCTGCTAGTCGGTGTGGGTACGCACGGTGTTCGTTAAGTGTGTGCTGTCTTGGTGTGTACCGGGGGATGTACAGGGGTCTTAGTTCACGCCGGTGGAACCGTAACCACCGTCGCCGCGTGTGGTGTCATCGAGCTCCTCAACCTCGCTAAAGCCCACCAGCTCTACCCGCTGCACAATGAGCTGCGCGATACGCATACCGCGCTCAACCTCGAAAGTCTCGGTTGGATCGTGATTAATGAGACATACCTTAATCTCCCCGCGATAGTCCGCATCAATAGTCCCCGGGGTATTGGTAACGGAGATGCCATGCTTCGCAGCCAAACCGGAGCGTGGGTGAACCAATCCCACCGTGCCTAGGGGCAAGGCAAGGGCAATACCGGTTCCAACTAGGGCGCGTTCACCGGGACGCAAGGTGACATCGTGTGCGGCATACAGATCCGCACCAGCATCGCCTCGGTGGGCACGCTTTGGCAATGGAAGCTCTTTATCAAGGCGCTTGACCTTGACATCACCAAAAGGACTTACCGGATCTACAAGGGGGTGTTGCTCATTCACTCGGCCCAGCCTACCTTGTCCCCTCTTACTGGGGACCACGTGGCAGGGAGGCGCTCGCGGCCAACATGCTCCCCTGGGAGGTTAGGCTCCTTCATCGAGTGGCGACTAGAATCGAGGGCCATGACTTCCAGTTCCTCGTCTGCCGAGCAGAGCCCTGCTGCTGATTCCCCGGTTGTTCTCTACCGCGAGCGCCAGTGGGTGCCGTGGTACTGGTGGCTAATGGCGGCTTTCGTTGTGGTGATCAGCACAGCAACGGTCAGCCTTAACCGCGGAATTCTGTGGGTCATCATTCCCGCTATCTTGCTGTCTGCCATCGCTGTGTGGGTGCTGCTGACATGGTCCAACACTGTCGTGCAAGTAGAGCAAGACAGTGACGGCACGAGGTGGCTGACGGTTAAGGAAGCACAACTGCCCCACGATGTGGTCTCGCGCAGTACTGCGGTGCCCGCCACCGCACGGCGAAATGCACTCGGTCCGCAGCTGGACCCAGCAGCTTTTATTGTCACGCACGGCTGGGTTCCCGAGCACGTCATGCTCGTCCTTGATGACCCCGAGGACCCCACCCCCTATTGGCTCATTGGCTCAAAGAACCCCGAGAAGCTGCTCGCTGCTTTCGTCCCTGACCAAGCTGGAACGAGCGCGACTCACTGACTTCACTTACTGTGCCCCTAGCGCTCGCAGAGTCCGCAGGGCCCACAGACCCCGAAGAGCGACATGCTTAGACGGCGTTGTTAAGCACAATCCTTACATACCAGTTCGCCGTTCTCTTCGTGGTCCAAGCGCTTGTTGGACTGGACGAGGAAGCATACCGAACAGGTGAATTCGTCTTCCTTGCGCGGAACGACGGTGACGTTGAGCTCTTCGCCGGTCAGGTCGACTGACGGCGGCTCGAATGCCTCAACGATTTCGCCGTCATCATCCATGCCATTGTTGTCATTTTCCGCTGCTTTGAGGCCCTCGAGGGAGTCAGCCTCAAGCTCGTCTTCAGCGCGGCGACGCGGTGCGTCATAATCGGTGGCCATAGTGTTCGCCCCTGTGTGTCAGATCGATGGGAATGTGTATTTATCGACGGCATCCTAAACCACGCGCGCCTAACTGTCACACTCGCCTCGCCGCGGGGGCAGGATTCTGCTCACCCCCACACCACTTTGCCTGAAAGTTTCCCCTGTTCAGCCTCTTCTTTGCGCGGCTTTTTCGGCAAAGAAAAATTACCTTGATCCACCTCACATAGAAGGAACTATGGCTCTTTTCGGCACCGCCCATGTCGTCTGTTTCACGCCTAAATGACACCGGAATGTCCGCACATCATGCGGGACAGTTGCTTAAACTAGACACCATGACTGCGCAACACTCACAGCACCAAGCGCCTCTCCATGATGGCCACTCTTTCGGTATCGACGTCGGCGGCTCCGGCATCAAGGGTGCCGAGGTCGACCTCGCCACCGGTGAGTTCGTGGGCGACCGCCTCAAGATTGCCACCCCCAAGCCTGCCACTCCGGAGGCAGTTGCCGAAGTTATTGCACAGATCGTCGCTGAGAAAGGCTGGGATGGCCCCGTTGGCATCACCATGCCCGCTGTAGTCAAAGACCAGGTTGTTCGCAGCGCCGCCAACATTGACAAATCCTGGATTGGCATTGATGCCCAAGAGCTGTTCAGCCAGTACCTTGCTGCGCCTTTTACGGTGCTGAACGACGCCGACGCGGCCGGGCTCGCCGAGGTTGCTTACGGTGACGACGTCGCTCGTACGGGCCCGGTTATCTTCCTTACTCTCGGTACGGGTATTGGTTCTGCTTTCCTTCTCGACGGTCAACTTTTCCCCAACACTGAGATTGGTCACCTCATTGTGGGCGAGCAGGAGGCCGAGCACCAAGCGTCCTCCGCCGTCAAAGATCGCGAGGGCCTCAAGACCAAACAGTGGGCCAAACGTGTGAACCGAGTGCTGTATGAATACGAGGCGTTGTTTAACCCTTCCGCGTTCGTTATCGGCGGTGGCATCTCCCGCAAGTTCGACAAGTGGGGCGAGCACCTCAGCATTGAAACCCCAGTTGTGGCAGCTCAACTGCGTAATCGTGCAGGTATCGTCGGCGCTGCTATGGCGGCGAAGGAAGGTATCCGCCCATAAGCAAAGGCGCGTTCAACTTTCCCAGTTGACCCCAGTCACCGCCAGCAGGAGAAAATGATCTATACTGGGCTGTCGATTACCCAATCTTGAGCGGCGCGCCTCTCCTGCTCATCTCGGAGGCGGGCTAGCATCGGGGACTAGTTGCGATGACTTTGCGCTTCCCCATATTTTCCACACAGAGAGCAAGTCGAAAGGGCGTACGTGGCAGCCACTGATTCTTCAGACCAGGTACTCGGTGAAGGCGAGAACACCTCCGAGGCATCTGCACCTGCACAGAAGACCGCCAAGAAGACGGCAAAAAAGACCGCTAAAAAGACGGCTAAAAAGACCGCTAAGAAGACTGCGAAGAAAACAGCTAAAAAGACTGCCAAGAAGGCAGCCAAAAAGACGGCTAAGAAAACCACTCGCAAGTCTGCTCAGAAGGCTACAAAGAAGACGGCTAAAAAAACCGTCCGCAAGTCGGCCGCTAAGAAGGCAACGTCTCCGGAGGGAAACGCTGAAGCAACCGAGTCTGATGAGGACCTGATCGAGGACCAGACTGACGACTTGGACGCAGACGCAGCAGACGACGCGGATATCGATTTTGATCCGGACAACGCCGACATCGACGATGATGATGAGTTCGGCGACGAAGATGATCTGGAAGGCGAGGACGCTGACGACGAGGACGAGGAGGATGGCTCCTCCGTCTGGGACGAGGACGAGTCTGCTGCCCTGCGTCAAGCGCGTAAGGACGCAGAACTTACTGCGTCTGCTGACTCCGTTCGCGCTTACCTCAAGCAGATCGGTAAGGTCGCACTGCTCAACGCGGAGCAGGAGGTCTCGCTAGCCAAGCGCATTGAGGCAGGCCTCTACGCGCAGTACCGCATGGACGAGATGGAAAAGGCCCGCGCTGAAGGCGATAAGGCCGCCAAGCTCTCCCCCATGGAAAAGCGTGACATGCGGGCTATCGCCCGTGATGGCCGCAAGGCAAAGAACCACCTTCTCGAGGCGAACCTGCGTCTCGTGGTGTCCTTGGCCAAGCGCTACACCGGCCGCGGTATGGCTTTCCTTGACCTCATTCAGGAAGGAAACCTGGGTCTTATCCGCGCCGTGGAGAAGTTTGACTACACCAAGGGCTACAAGTTCTCCACGTACGCCACGTGGTGGATCCGCCAGGCTATTACCCGCGCTATGGCAGACCAGGCCCGCACCATCCGCATTCCGGTGCACATGGTGGAGGTCATCAACAAGCTTGGCCGCATCCAGCGTGAGCTGCTGCAGGACTTGGGCCGTGAGCCCACCCCGCAGGAGCTGGCCAAGGAAATGGACATCACCGAGGAAAAGGTGCTGGAAATCCAGCAGTATGCCCGCGAGCCGATCTCCCTGGACCAGACTATTGGTGACGAGGGCGATTCCCAGCTTGGTGACTTTATCGAAGACTCCGAGGCAGTTATCGCCGTCGATGCAGTTTCCTTTACATTGTTGCAGGACCAGCTTCAGGATGTGCTGACGACTCTCTCCGAGCGTGAGGCTGGCGTGGTTCGCCTGCGCTTTGGTTTGACCGATGGCATGCCGCGCACTTTAGACGAAATCGGCCAAGTCTACGGCGTTACCCGCGAACGTATTCGCCAGATCGAGTCCAAGACCATGTCGAAGCTACGCCACCCATCGCGTTCGCAGGTTCTGCGCGACTACCTCGACTAAGAGGCCAAGCTAGCCAAGGCAAGCGACCAGACGCACACGCTTGCCGACGCCGCCCCTCGCCTCCCCCGTTAGCACTAAGCTGCGGAGGGACGCGATACCGCGCACATCAGGAGTTGAGGTATCAGGATTCTTGATGAAGGAGAAACTCTCAACCTGAAAGATGGTCATTCAGCCAGCTCACTGTACGACATCGCCACCATTTGGAAGTGGAGTACTCATGTGTAGTCCATAATGGACACCATGTCTGCTTTCGGTGAAGTCCTATCCCAGCTCCGTGAAAATCAGCCTCAAGGCTCGTACGGCATTAAGTTCGAGAAATTAATGGTCAATTACTTCCGAACCGATCCCGTCCTCCAGGAGCAGTTCTCGGAAGTCAGCCGTTGGAGCGATTGGGAGTTCAACGGCGGTAAGCAAGACACCGGCATCGACCTCGTTGCCCGGCGCGCCGATGACGACGCGTGGGTTGCCATCCAGTGCAAGTTCTACAAGCCGGATACCTATATTCAGAAGCGTCACCTCGATTCCTTCTTTGAGGCATCCGGACACTCGTTTACTACAGACAAGGGCAGAGAGTCCTTCGCACAGCGGATCATCATCTCCACGTCGGAGCGATGGTCAAAGAATGCTGAGGAGATGCTGGAGCACCAGCTCATCCCGACCAACCGTATCGGCACGGCAGCGATTGCAGAATCCCCTATCAACTGGGATGTGACCTTCCCGGGTTCTGAGATCGAAATTAACCTCACCCGGCGCGAGGTTTTCTCCTCGCGTCCACACCAGCAAGAAGCGATCTCGAAGGCCATCGCAGGCTTTGAAGCACACGACCGTGGAAAGCTCATCATGGCGTGCGGTACGGGAAAGACGTTTACCGCCCTGCGTCTGGTGGAGCAGTATGCAGAAAACAACGGCGGGCGTGCCCGCGTCCTCTTCCTCGTTCCCTCCATCTCCTTGCTCTCGCAGACGTTAAAAGAATGGACCGCACAGAACCAAGAGCACCTGCCTCTGAAGTCCTACGCAGTCTGTTCGGATACGAAGGTCTCCAAAAAGGCTGAAGACATTGCCTCCTATGACTTGGAGGTTCCGGTCTCTACCAACGGCAAGGACATTGCCGAGCGCACCGCGCAGGGCAAGCGTCGTGCCGGTATCAACGTCATCTTCTCCACGTACCAGTCCATTGAGGCCATTCACGAGGCCCAAGCGGAGTACGGCATGGATGACTTCGATCTCGTCATCTGCGACGAGGCCCACCGCACCACCGGCGTCACCCTCGCCGGGGAAGACGCCTCCACCTTCGTGAAGATTCACGACGAAAAATACATCAAGGCCAGCAAGCGTCTCTACATGACCGCGACTCCCCGACTCTTCGATGACAACGTCAAGGGCAAGGCCGAGGAACATTCCGCGGAGTTGGCCTCCATGGATGACGAGGCCATCTACGGCCCCGAGTTCTACCGCCTCGGCTTCGGCGAAGCCGTGGACAAGGGTCTACTCACCGACTACAAGGTCCTCGTCATGACCGTCGAGGAAGATATCGCCGCCGACGTCCTCGCCGCCAACCCCACCAACGAAATCAACCTCACCACCGCCTCAGCCATGATTGGCGCCTGGAACGGACTCGCGAAGCGTTCGGGTGCCGAGCAAGACACCAAGTCCGGCTTTGAAGCGAACGCCCAACCCATGCGCCGTACCGTTGCCTTCGCCAAGGACATCAAGGCCTCGAAGACCATCCAGGAGACCTTCCCCACACTCATCCGCCAGTACCAAGAGCAGCTCAAGGACCACGCCGCCACCAACGACGTCAGCCTGCTCAACATCGATCTCCAGGTCGCCGTCGAGCACGTCGATGGCACCATGAACGCCCTCGAGCGCGGCAACAAGATCTCGTGGCTTGAGTCCTCCATCCCCGAGGACGAGACCCGCATCCTTACTAACGCCCGCTGTCTGTCCGAGGGCGTGGACGTCCCTGCCCTCGATAGCGTCATCTTTTTCCACCCGCGCAATTCCATGGTGGACGTAGTCCAGTCCGTCGGCCGCGTCATGCGCAAAGCCGAGGGCAAGGACTACGGCTATATCATCCTGCCCGTCGCTATCCCGCCGGGAGTCTCCCCGTCCCAGGCACTCAACGACAACACGCGCTTCCGCGTGGTCTGGCAGATTCTCAACGCCCTGCGCGCCCACGATGACCGCTTCAACGCGAAGGTCAACTCGATTGCGCTCAACGAGAAGGTCGAACTGCCCATCGACATCGAAAGCGTAAAGAAAACCAAGAAGGACGAGGAACAGTCCCTCGCGGACAAGGCCAAAGAAGCACAGGCAAAGCTCGATGCTTCCGATACCACCTCAGCCAGCCACTCTGAGTCCTCCGGTGAGCAGGACCTCACCTCGGCACAGATCGCGCTGTTCTCCCTCGAGGCCTGGCAGGAAGCCATGTACGTCAAGCTCGTCGACAAGGTCGGTACGCGTACTTATTGGGAAGACTGGGCTGACGATGTCGCCACGATCGCCGAAGCACAAATCGCCCGCATCAAGGCACTCATCAATGCCGCGGATGACACGATCCGCAAGGAATTCGAGGTCTTCATCGAGGGCCTGCGCGGGAACCTCAACGACTCGATCACCGAGGACGAAGCAATCAGCATGCTCTCGCAGCACCTTATCACTGCCCCGGTCTTCAACGCGCTGTTCACCGAGCACGACTTCGCCGCGCACAACCCAGTCGCCCGCGTCATGCAGCGCATGGTCGACGCATTGTCCGACGCCAAGCTCGAATCCGAGACCGAGTCCCTCACCAAGTTCTACGAGTCGGTCCGCATCCGCGCCTCCGAGGTCTCCTCCGCTTCCGGCAAGCAGCAAGTGATCAAAGACCTCTACGAACGATTCTTCCGCAAAGCCTTCAAGAAGCAGTCCGAGGCCCTCGGCATCGTCTACACTCCAGTAGAAATCGTCGACTTCATCCTGCGCTCCGCCGATCACATCTCCCGCTGGCACTTCGGCAAGGGCCTTACCGACGAAGGCGTCCACATCCTCGACCCCTTCACCGGCACCGGCACGTTCATGGTGCGGCTCCTCCAGTCGGGTCTCATCGAACCCGACGCCCTCGCCCGCAAGTACGCTGGCGAACTCCATGCCACCGAGATCATGCTGCTCGCCTACTACGTCGCCGCGGTCAACATCGAGACGACGTATAACGCACTCCAGGCCGAACGCGCCCAACGCAATGGCGAACCCGAACCCGAGTACGTCCCCTTCGACGGCATCGCACTTGCCGATACCTTCCAAATCCACGAAGAAGGCGACATCCTCGACCTCAAGGTCTTCAAGGAAAACAACGCCGCCATCCAGCGCCAGATCGATTCACCGATCAACGTCATCATCGGCAACCCGCCCTATTCTGCAAAGCAGACTAGCGCAAACGACGATAATGCCAATCTGAAGTACCCGACCCTAGACAGCCGCATTGAAAGTACATTTGCTGCAAACTCCACGGCAACAAATAAGAACTCACTGTATGACTCTTACCTACGAGCTTTCAGATGGTCTATCGATCGGCTCGGCACGCATGGTGTCTTGGCATTTGTTTCAAACGGAGGTTGGATAGATAGTAACACTGCGGACGGCGTCCGACTTTCACTAGAAGATGAGCTCAGCGACATCTACGTGTACAACCTCCGTGGCAACCAACGAACTGCCGGCGAGCAATCCCGCAAAGAAGGCGGCAAGGTCTTCGGCTCCGGTAGCCGCAACACCGTCGCCATCATCATTGCCGTCAAGCGCGAAATCGCGGACGATGTCACAATTCATTACCGCGACATTGGTGATTACCTCAGCACGGAGGAAAAGCTCGATATTGTCGAAAGCTCGACCCTTGAAAATATTGACTGGGAAATTATTGAACCAAATGAATACGGTGACTGGCTTAATCAACGAGATGTAGATTTCGAGACTTGGCCAGTTCTTGGTAGCAAAGGGGATCACAACAAAATCGAAGTTTTTCGTGAATTTTCTTCAGGCTTGCAAAGCAATCGCGATACTTGGGTCTACGATTTTGGCTTCGATAAACTCCGATCAAAGATCTCGAGATTAAAAGGGGTCTATGCCGCTGCCCTAAGTAAGAAGGGCGAGCACTCAACGCTTCAATCCCTCATATCAGCCTTTCCAGAATTCAATGATCCGTCGGCGATCAAGTGGTCCTCGAGTCTGGAAGCGAGGTTTAACCGCGGTCATGCTTTGAGCAATGACGGTTTTATTGCTGAAGCTCTGTATCGTCCATTCTGCAAACAGCACGTTTATTTTGATACTTCGCTAATTCACAGGCGTTATCAACTCTCAAAGCTCTTTCCATCTATTAAGCAGGACAATGTCTTGATCACAGTCGCGGGGCCGTATCCCAATGTCGCCGGTCATGTTTTCGCCACTGAAATAATCCCGGATCTAAACGTTTTCACTGCCAGCCAAAACTTTCCCCGCTGGACCTGGGAGCACATCAAGGCGCCGGAAGGTGAGCTGGACTTTGGAATGGGGGCATCGGAAGGCTCGGAGCCTGGTACGGAAGGAGAAATCCTCGACGGGTACCAGCGCGTGGACAACATCACGGACGAGATTCTTGGGATTTACCGCGAGGCGCTGGGCTCGGATGTGACGAAAGATGACATCTTCTACTTCGTCTACGGGCAGCTGCATGACCCGGGGTACCGGGAGAAGTACGCTGCGGACCTGAAGAAGATGCTGCCGCATATCGAAACGCCGACGTCGCGGGCGCGGTTCGACCAGCTGGCTGCTGCCGGCCGAGAGCTCATGGATCTGCACGTGAACTACGAGGACGTGGAGCCGTGGCCGGTCACGGTGGATGTGAAGGCGTCGGCAGACGAGTCCGACCGCGGGACCTGGCGCGTGCAGAAGATGAAGTGGGCGAAGAAGAAAGACTCGGAGACGGGTAAGAACGTCAACGACGTTACGACTCTCGTCTACAACAAGTCCGTGACCGTGCGCGACATCCCTGCCGAGGCGGACGAGTACATGCTCGGCTCACGGTCTGCGCTGGCGTGGATTATTGACCGGTACCAAGTGAAGAAGGACAAGGCATCGGGAATCGTGAACGACCCCAACGACTGGGCTGACGAAGTGGGCGATCCGCGGTACATCGTGGACCTAATCGCGAAGGTCACGCGCGTGGCGGTGGAGACGGTGCAAATCGTGGAAGGAATCAGGGAGGTTGACGAAGATAAGTAGCTCTGGGGGACGTGCTATCGATTTAACCGGGGTCGAGCCTACGCCTCAGTACAGCGCGGTCGCTTCCTCTTTTTAGTCTCTGAAAGAATCATTTCAAGGCCACCAATTCTGCTCGGCGAGACAGAGTATGTCTCGCACATGCAGGTGACAGGCTGAGGCTAGCTGTATGTCGTAATGCCAGGTAAAATAAGCTCTAACTTTTGACTCAAATCTTCGCCGATAAGGAAAGGTGGACAGAGCCATGAATCGCAAAGACGCAGCACGTAAGCGTCTTCTTGAAAGCACTCAAAAGTCTGCCGCCTCTGTCGAAGTACTTAGCGACAACGAACTTGCTACAGCTGCCTACCGTCAGCTTCTCCGCACAATCGATGCTCAATCTGAGCCCCTTGATCCCGGTGCTGCGGAAGCGTTTGCTCGTGAAGAAATCGCCACTATGCGAATGGAAAAGAGGATCCGTACCGCCTTGGGAGCAGGTAAGTGACCGAAGAGCTTCAACAGATAGCAGCACACAGAAAGTTGCGTCTGGTTGTTGATACTAACCTCTTTATATCGTCTTTGCTGTCACCTCGCGGCTCCGAGCGCGCGCTGATTGAAGCATGTTTTGCAGGAAAATCTGAGCTGCTCTACTGCGAACACCTTCTCCAGGAGATTGAAGACGTTATTTCTAGAGCAAAATTTCGGAAGCGCTTCACTGTAGAAGAAGGCCTATCCCTCATCGATGCCATCGTCCTTGTCGGGACGGAGGTTCCGGACCGCGAGGAGCAAAAACTACCGCGAATCTGCGATGACCCCGATGACGACTTCCTTTTCGCTCTCTACGAAGACGGTAACGGAGACCTCCTAGTTAGCGGCGACAAAAAGGTCCTCAAAGCCGCAGCCAGCGCACTTTGGATTACCAGCGCCGATGGCAAAATGGCAGCCACTCTCCTAGAGAATAGGAAGGCTTGGGGATCCGAACTTCTCAGAGGTGATAGTGAGAGCGGATGGGAGGCTATCGAAGCAGCGGGAAATCGGGCTATTTTCAACGCCGTTAATTTCCTATTCGAGGTAATAGAGGGCATTAAGTCTAAAAATTTTGACCGTGAACTACTAGCCCAAGCCGTTGTCCCCGGCACCGCAACTGCGTGGCTTGATGACTTCGAATCAGCTCAGTCACTGTTAACGAACCGCGCATTCGGTACTCACCCGATCATCATCTCGCCCGAGATTGTTGCCATCAAACTGGTGCCTGATCTTGGAGATTCCTACGTCGCGCTGCAGCCGACTGCACCGATCGAAAACGCCGTTTTCCTCACACTTGAGCGTTGCCCAGACCTTCTCGATAACAAAGGGAACGACGCTCTCGGCCTTGACGGTTGGAGAGCACACAGCATAGGGCCACGATTCTTACAGCCCAATGAGGTCCGACCTCCAACGGATGCAGTACGCAAGAAGGCAGTTCAGTCACTACGCGGTTCGCGAAACTAAGCAAGACCCAGGAAACATATCACCATGTTTTTCGAGCCCTTTGGAGTCTTTCACGCGCACACCTTTCGTTAATTTTTGTGACTCTTCCGGAAGAGCCCCTAAAACGACGACCACCCCGCCTGACCACATTGGTGGTAAAGACCGAGGGATCTTACTGGCGGGGTGGAACCTTTCAATTAAGGTTACCCAATGGGGTTCCTCGCGGATTACCTTGACGAGGTCGTCGAGCGCGATTGACCTAGTTTTCAATCAAATTCCACTGGTCGAGGTAATCGATGAGCCCATTTATAATGGAGCTCTTTCGCACGACGATGTTTTCCTCGGTGAAATCTTCCTGCTGGCTTGCGATCGATTGAAGCTCCTGATTCTTCGTTCCGGCCTTCTCGACGCCATTCGCCGTGGTGTAGCCGGTGTAGTAGCGAGTCTTGTCCTCAAAACGGTAGTCAGAAGCCCGAATATTGATGTTCTTTTCGAGGAAGGCTTTATTGCCCAGCGACTCAAGCAATCCCTTCGACGAAAGAGAATTCTCCTTATTTGCTCGGGCCCGAGAGTAGATGTGTTCAATCTCGAGCTTCGTATCATTGTCCAGCACGGTCTGACCGGGCTGTTCAAACGCCCACCACAGGATCATGGACTTAGTGATCGGGCGATTGTTGCTGAACGTGAAGGAATTCAACTGCTCAATCAACTGCTGGCGATCAAAGCGATAGTTTTCGAAAGTTACCTTTTCGTCGTTAACGATTGAGATCATCGCGGGAACAGAGGCGTTCGAAGTGCATTGACACCAGGGCGGTGAACGGCATAAGCAAAGATGAAGCCAGTTATAAGAGCAAGGAAGTCGAAGAATTTTTCTTCTTCGAGATTCCCATTCTCGTCACGGTTTTTGAGGAAGTACACGGAGACGATATAGGTCCACATGCTGTTCGGGGCGTAGCTCAAGACATAGAGGCGTTGATTGACGCGTTCCGAAAACTCTTCTTGCTGGTCGACCCTGTCCCAGAAGGCAACGAGGGATTCAAGGTCTTCAAGCGATTCTTCTTTCTTCAGCAACGCATAGGAATCACGTTCATAGAAGTCACGCAGGCCTTCCGTTGTAGTTGTCCTAATTCCTTGCAATGCTCGCTGGTAATACATGTACCGCGCAAAAAGCTCATCCATGGGATTGTTATTTCCACGGGTATGCGAGAACACACGTGTAGCGGTCTCTTCAAGCGCTTTCCACCGCTCGATAAATCCCTCTTTCTCATTCTTTGCGGTGAAGTACTTATAGAATTGCGACTTAAAAATATCAGCGTCTGCCAGTGGCAGGCCGCGATCATTCAGTGTCGAGAAAATCCGAAGAGCCGTGTCTTGTGACTCGGCCTCGATGGGCAGAAGAATAACTTTCTTGAGAATTCGGTTAGCCAACTTCGCTGTGTATGACGGATATTCGTTGATAAACCGATCAACACGCCCCTCGAAATAGGAGTAGTTCTTCGCATACGCGCTGTGCGCACCGTCGGGAATTTTCCCCTCGTTGAGGATAAAACGGAATTCATCCTTATCGTCATCAGAAGCTACTTCTGAATCAATGCGCAGCTGACCAAGAATGGGATCACCAAACTCAGTAGTACGCCAAATGCATTGAGCAATTTCGCGGAAGGTAGTTTTCGAGTCTGGATCCTGCATGTACTGGAATTTCTCGTAGAACGCACGCAGCAAAAGCATAAGCGTCGTTAGACGCTGCTGACCATCAATGACTTCCAATTGCCCTGCATCATTGCGGAAAGTAACAATCGGACCCAGAAAATATTCATCGCTGGGGTCAAACGCGTCTGCGTTACCCTCCGGAATACAAAACGCTTCAATGTCGTCCCACAACGTTGCGCATTCGTCTTCAGTCCATGCATACGGGCGTTGGTAATCCGGAATGAGAAAGCTCGTCGTAGTGGTTTGATTAATAAGTGCCAAAACGGACTTCTGATCGACGCTGAGTTTAGACATCTAGGATCCTCTGTGAATTAGAAAGCGAAAAGGGAACCTACAAGGCAGAGAAAGTGGTCGCCTGTACTGGATTAAATATAACCTGTCACGGCTACGCCAGGGCGTGACCCCTGAAAAGTAGGCTGGGTGAGGGGCAGTTATGCTGCCTTGTCAGTGTAATAGATTGGGCTTCAAAGACATCGGGCGATATCTGTCCGCACCATGAGTGCCGGCGCTGTGTGTTGTATCTGATGCACCACCGAAATACCTCCCGCCGGCATTGCAGCGGATTGGAGAAGACTTTCCTATTGCGCCGGACTTCTCTTTTCATCGTGAAATTAAATAACTCTGCTAACGCATTATCTGCACCGGTACCGATAGCCCCCATAGACTGGATTACGCCAAGCTCCTGGCATCGTGTGCTAAACGCTGCTGATATGTACACGCTGCCATGATCTGAATGAAAAATGGCACTATCAAGCCCCCCACGCATTGTATTGACATGGTCTAGAGCCTCAATCACGAGGCTGCTTCGCATATGGTCTGCGATCGCAAAACCAGCAAGTTTGCGCGAGTACAGGTCAATAACCGTGGCCAGATACATATTAGAGCCGTTCCTACAGGGCAAATAGGTAATATCACCGACATACACCTGGTTTGGTGCTTGCACATGAAACCGTCGTTTCACTAGGACCTCAAACACCGAAGTTGACGTGCTGCGCTGGGTAGTCGCGCACCGGCGGCGATTGCTAAATCCACGTAGTTTCATGTTTTCCATGATCCGGGCAACCTTTTATGATTGCCCCGCGCAAAGCGCTCATCGTCGTTGAGTGAAGCTCTGATGCGTTTGCGCCATACAGTCCAACTTCTTCAGCAAAGACTGCAGCAATACGGGCTCCAAGTACACCGACTGCACAGATACGCGATGCGCGGCGGGTTTGCGTGGCTTTCCATTTATAAATCGATGAAGGTGTGAGCTTTAAAAAGATTCGCATCCGCTTAACCGAGTACTCGGTCTCGTGGTCCGCAACCAACTGGAAGCGGATCACCAGCTTATCTCTTCGGCAAAATATTTCGCAGCCTTACGCAAAATATCTCGTTCTTCGCGCAGCTTTGCGTTTTCTTTTTCCATCGCACGTATACGTTCTGCATCGAAGGCTGCTACTGCTTGGGGCTTTAGCCTCGATCATGCGAGTCCTTTCACCAGTACCGAGTTCTTTCTTCCACTGATGTAATGAAGCACGATTGACTCCCAGTTCGGCGGCGCCAGCAGCCAGAGACAAGTTCTCATTGTTTTCATAGAGAGCAACGGCGTCACACTTGAATTGCTCAGAATAGAACTTAGACATAGTAGGTAGAATGCCTTTCCTCCCAGCCCGAACGGCCGAGAATCTAGATGTCTACCAAACAGGGGTCAGGTCCGTACTTGTCTTCGGAAACCGAGGACACGAACGCGGAGCCGCCGACGTTATCGCCCGAGGATACGAATGCGTATTCCTGCCCTTGGTTGACCTGCTTGGCCAGGCCCGCGAGTTTGGCAGCGCCCATTTCCTTGGTGCTGTCATCTTCCAAATGGCCGTGGAAATCGGTGAAGTTGGTGACGGAAAACTCCGCCAACTCCGCCGCCGATTCTGGCGCTACGAGCACGGAGCCACGTACCGACACTGAAACTTATGCCGCCGCTACTGCCAGCGTCCGGCCCATCCGACGAGTTTGCATTTCTTCCCTTACACAGCGGATAAGAAAACGTTAAATTGCCGCTTTCTAGTCTTAATCCGCCCACCGAGCCCCCACAGCGCACGCACGGAAAAATCACGCCTGTGTAGCTTGTCCTTCACCGTCGGCATTAGCCTCATCAAGGACATCCCCGCCGTGGCGGAGCTGGTGGAGTGGCTCCTTACTAACTGAGATCGAAAGTCATTCCTGGGGCAACCATCGTGACTTGGCCATCAAACTGAGTCTTGACCTCAGCCTCAATATCGCCGGACTGGGCGGGGTCGGCCAAGTGCGTGACGGCGAGATGCTCGGTCTGGGCATTCTTTCCGAGCAGGGCCACAGTGTTTCCATCCAGGTGTCCATGTCCGGTCACGTCGATGTTGTCAGCACCACGGTAAGTACACTCAGCAAGCAGAAGACGTGAGCCGGTTGCAAACTTCTCTAGCTCGTCCGTGTACGCGGTATCCGCAGTGTAGACGAAACCGAGCTCAGGGAACTTGATGCTCATAGTCGGGACCGGGTGATCGGCACGAATCGTTTCAACCTGCAAGCCCGCGAGCTCGAAGGATTCACCCGGTTCCTTTATAACAGTGTCGAAACGCGACTCAAGGGGGCTGCGCATCGTGTCCAAGCTTGGGATGCCAAATACCTCGTCCAAAGCGGGGAGGCGGGAGGTGAGGTCCTCAGGAGCGATTAGCGGGATGGGCGATAAGACTTCCGGGAACGAACGGCGGTAGGCCAGAACAGTGAGGTCAGCACAATGGTCCGCGTGCGAATGGGAAACCAACAGGGCAGTTACTCGGTCCAAAGCCCCAGACTTAGCCAGTGATGCAATCACACCGGGGCCGCAGTCAATGAGGATGCCCTCGCGACGCTCACTGCCTTCGAACTCTAGGAGGTAGCCTGAGGCTGCTCCAAGGGCGGTTGGTGCACATGCAGATGCACCGATGACAGTGAGCTGCGCGTTCATGTTAGTTGGCGTGGTCAATTAGTCTACCTCCGGAATATTTCTGCGGTTGCTTGCACACAGTGTGACTGTTTCATTTACTTCCCGCACCACTGCTGATTGAGCGGGTAGGGTGAAGGAATTTTGCTGCGGATGGGGCACAGCAACGCTGACTGCATAGTTGTCGCCGTGGTATTCACAGTCCACGACGCGTCCTTTGATGCCGTCGGCGGTTCCTGCGTCGATAGCGTAGAAATCTAAGGCGCGGACAGCGATGTTGGACTTTGAACCGCCCGTGGTGGGCACCTCGAGCCCGGGGAGAATCTCACTTCGACCATCCGTCAGCCGATTGGCGACTGGAACGACGGTGGCATGGCCAAGGAAGGAAGCAATCCATGAGGAATTGGGTTGTGCCCACACCTCATTAGGGCGGCCAGACTGAACGATGCCACCGTTGTTCATGACTACAATGTGGTCGGCCATCGCCAAAGCTTCTTCTTGGTCGTGAGTAACCATGATGGTGGTGACCCCCGCCTGACGAATCATCGTGCGAAGGTCCGCCCGAAGCTGACCACGAAGTTGTGGGTCTAGCGCTGCCAACGGCTCGTCGAGAAGCAATAAGCGCGGGTAGGGGGCCAAGGCGCGCGCGATGGCTACGCGTTGGCGTTGTCCGCCGGAGAGCTCGTCGACGGCGCGATCCGCAAACTCTGCCATATGGCACAGCTCCAGCACCTCGCGTACGCGTTCAATCCGCTGTGGCTTCGGGTATTTCTGCGCGCGCAGGCCGAAGGCGACGTTGCTTTTGACGTCCATATGCTCGAACAAAGCATATTGCTGCGGGACCCAGCCGATTTTGCGCTTGGTCATGGGAGTGTTGGTGACATCCTGCTCGCCGATTACTACCCGGCCGCTATCCGGGAGAATCATGCCACCGACAGTCTTGAGCAGCGTAGATTTGCCGCAACCAGAAGGTCCTACGAGCGTGCTGATGGTCCCCGGTTCAATGCGCAAGCCTATATCGGAGAGAGCCGGCTTTTCCGCGCCCGGGTATTGGAAATTTACCGCCTCAAGAGCGAGGGACGTCACCGTGGTGGTGTCAGTGTGAGTTGCAGTCATACTTAGACAGCTCCTGGTTTCTGCGTTTGGAACTTTTCCAGCAAGATGGCCGGGATGAGTACCATCGCGAGGAAAATAACGGTCTGTGCTGCGGCCTGCTCAATGCGTCCAGTGAGATAGCTATCGAACAAGAACACTGGCATGGGCTGAGCCGTCGGGGTGAACAAGAAGAAAGACACGTTGAATTCGCCCAGCGAAAGCGTGATCACCATCAAGATGCCGCCCAACAAAGCCTTGCGAATTGCGGGCAAGGTCACAGTGAAAAACGTACGCAGAGGCGGCATACCCAGTGAATACGCTACGATCTCCTGGCTGCGAAGGCTTGGACTGTTAAGCGCTGGGATGAGCGTTCCCAACAGGAAAGGCACGGTGTACAGAATATGTCCCATGACCAAAAGCCAGCCGGAATCGCGGAGATGTGGAAACGACAAGATGAGACCCAATCCGATGGCGATGCCAGGGATTGCAATGGGCAGCGTCGACATCGAACTCAGAATCTGCCGACCGGGAAACCTGTAGCGGGTAATAAACCATGCTGCGGGGAGCGCGATCACAAGATCAATAATCAGGACGTAGACCATGATCTGAAGGCTGACCATAATTGCTTGATCCATGCGGGACCAGGCGCGTTCAAACCATTCCGTGGTAAGTCCTCCGCCAAGTCCCTGAACCCAGCTCGCACTGATCGAAACCATCACTACGATAGGAAGCGGAATAAGCGTGAGGAACGCTGCGAAAATCGCGGCCCACTTTCCTAACTTCTCTACTGGATCAAGTTGCGCTTTGCGAGGACGTTTCGTTGTTCCTGGAGTCACCGTCATGGTCGCGAACTCACCACCTTCTTATTGCCCCAAGCGTTGATGGCCACGAGTACTGAGGTCGTGATGGTAGCCAGGATGAGGCTCAGTGTAGCTGCGGTACCAGGTTGGAAGTTGTCAGTGAAAGCAGCGGCGATTTCCAGTGGCATGACGCGTTGGCCACGGGCCAAGGTAGCTGCAGTTCCGTAGGCTCCAAAAGCAGTCGCAAAGGCAAGAACGCTGGCGCTTGCGATAGCTGGACGAAGCGCCGGCAGAATAACCGAACGGTAGATAGTGGTGGTGTTCGCGCCCAGCGTACGCGCTGATGCCACAACCTCGGGCCTTACTCCATCAGCAGCACCACGCACCACCAGAACCACGCGTGGAATCTGGAAGTAGAGATAGCCGAGCGTCAGACCTGTCCAGGTGTACGCCAATTGCAGGTGCCTTTGACCGGTGGTTGCCTCGAATAGCATCGGGACCACGCCAGTGTTGCCAATGAGCAAAATGACAAAGAAGCCGATAACGATTCCGGGAAGACTCATGGGAATTGACAACGCGATGGCGAGAAGCTTACCCAGCACTGATTTATCGGCGCTAATGTACAGACCAGCAGGAACACAAATCAGCAATGCCAACAGCGTGGAAACTGAAGCGAGAACTGCTGTCACTACCAAAGAACCTAGATACCTGCGGCTCGTGAGTACGTCGGCATAACGCTCCAAAGTGAATGCTGAAGTCTCCGTAGTGAAACTTTGCACAGCCAGCGTAAGCAGGGGCCAGACTAAGACTAGACCCAACACCACCACGAGAGGCAGTGCCAACCACGACGCCCGCAGCACTGACAAAGTAGACGTTGATTGTGCCGGCATTAGTTGCGGACGCGCTCCTCGAATTCGCCGGTGACCTTCTCCTGAACTTCGTTCATCTTGGCAAAGTCAGTGTCCTTCACGAGGCGCTTGTATTCCTCGTCAGACGGGAAGGCGTCCTTGGCTTCCTGGGGCAGCTCGACGTCGCGAACCGGGCGAAGGAAGCTGGCTGCGAATTCCTTCTGCGCTTCGTCGGAGAGAACGTAGTCCAAAAGCTCCTTACCCTGATCCTCGTGCGGCGCGTCCTTCACCAAACTCATGGTGTAAGGGATGCTCAGGGTACCTTCACACGGGTAAACAACTTCGATGGGGGAGCCCTCAGCGGCCAACTTGTATCCGTTAAAATCGGCATCGATGAGGATCGGAATTTCACCCTGCTGCACGGAGGAGGTTGCGGTCTGTGCTGGGTTTTGGGTGCCGTTCTTAGCCATCTTCTCTGCCCACTCCAGGCCAGGGTCAAAGTTATCCAAGTCGCCGCCCATTCCGAGGTTGGCGGCAGTAAGAACGGAGTATCCTACTGCAGCCTGCGACGGGTCAAGGTAGCCCACCTTGTTCTTGTATTGCGGATCAGTAAGGTCTGCCCAGCACTCTGGAACCTCGGCGTCGCCAAGCTCCTCGGTATTTACCAACATGGCAACTGCGCCCTGGTGGACCGTAAACCAGTTGCCGTCCGCGTCCTTCAGGTTCTCCGGAACCTCGTCGAATCCTTCCGGCTTGTAGCTGGTAATGAGGTCATCCTTCTTTGCGTTCATACCGAACACGATGCCGTAGTATGCTACGTCAGCTGCGGGGGAGGCCTTCTCCGCAGTCAGCGCGGACAGCGTCTGACCGGAATTCTTCGGATCGTTCGGTGCCTCGATGCCGGTATTTTCAGTGAAGGCATCAAGCACCTCGCGCCAGTTCGCCCATTCCTCCGGGGTGTTGTACGACACCACGATGTTCTCACCGCCATCAGCGGAGTTGCTTCCGCCGATGGAGCAGGAGGTCAATGCGAGCGCCGCCACAGAGGTGGCAACGATGGTGGTTAGCAGCTTCTTCGTGTTAAACATGGGCTTTAAATACTCCAAGGTAGTAGTGGATAGTAGCAACCAAATAGTTTCGACAAATTAGTGGGTGAGGGCGACTAGGTCTTCGAGACGGTCAGTCATGAACATGTCCACACCGAGCTCAATTGCCTTCTGGTTGTCGTCTTCCAAAGCATCAGGCCATCCCCATGCGGAGACAACCAGGCCCTTGGACTTCGCGTATTCGATGCTTTCGGGACGCAGGGCATCGATATTGATGTTGATGGCGTCGAACCCCTGGCTGACCGTGGCATCAATCCATGCGTTCGTGACCGGAACCTCGCCAGTCCAAGCACGCACCCGCATCAGGGAAATAGACGGTGCCTCCGCACGAATCACGTTCAATGAAGTTTCATTGAACGCGGAAACCCACGACTTGTCCGCGAGGCCCTGCTCGGAAATTTCTTCAGCGAGGCGCTGCGCACCGGTCCGTGCCGTCAGCGGTGAATCCTTGAACTCATATACGAAGTTGGTGTAGCCAGTCTCAGCGATTATGTCGAATACATCGCTCAGTTCAGGCAGACCGCACTTGGTCACCACGGATTCGTAAGAAGCCGTGTCAATGATTGCTGTGCCACCCGAACCGCTGCAGGTGTTGTCATGCGCGATAAAAAAGGTGCCACCATCTAGGTTGTAGCGGAGATCGATCTCGATCCAGTCTGTGTTCTTCTTAATCGCGGACTCAATACCCGCGATGCTATTGTCTGGGAAGTACTGCTTGTCTCCGCGGTGTGCGACCGCAGCCACAGGTTTGGTCTCACCAGTCTTTTCCTGTGCGTACGCAACTGGTCCAACAGTTGCCGCAATTACTGCAAAAGATAGCCCGATGAGTGAGAGCTTCTTTTTCTGGTTCGCCATTCATTCAATCCTTTAGTTTTCGAAGCATCCACAGCGCACCAATCACAAGACATAGCTAAAGTCGGCGTTCCTGGGTGCGCACTCTTCGGTATCATACTTTCCACAGGGATCCGTTAACTGAAGTCGAAATTAACGGATTGGTAAAAAATGGGAAATGCGAAGTTAAAGGAGTGCCGGATGGTTTGTGTGTGGGTACCTAACCTGCATAAGGAGATGGACCAGAATGGCTACAGTGGCGAGACGGGATCCGGCTGATAAGGCCAAGATTGATGCGATTGAAAAGAAGCTGATTGCTAAGCCTGAAATTGCGAAACTGATTGATGACCTAGGCACATCTACGACAGATGCCAATGACTTAGTTCGAGGTATGCTGCAAGCTTGGATTACTAGGGGTTTGAATGCTGAGATGGATGCCCACATTGGCTATGAGTCTGGCGATAGGAGTGGCAAAGCTACTGCTGGGACAGACAACCACCGCAACGGGTCGTATTCAAAGACCGTGGATTCTAACTACGGGCCGGTTACTGTTGATGTGCCGAGAGATCGGGCTGGAACATTCTTGCCGACCATGGTCCCTAAAGGCTCGAGGCGCTTGACTGATGTTGAGTGAGATGATCGCCAGCTTGTATGCAGGTGGGATGACAATTGGGGATATCCAGCATCATATGGCAACTGCGATGCGGGTCGATAGGGCGTGACCCCTGAAAAGTAGACAGAGTGAGTGGCAGTTCTGCTGCCTTGGTCAGTGCAATAGATTCGGCTTCAAAGACATCGGGCGATATCTGTCCGCACCATGAGTGCCGGCTCTGTGTGTTGTATCTGATGCACCACCGAAATACCTCCCGCCGGCATTGCAGCGGATTGGAGAAGACTTTGCGTTGTACGGGCACCGTCCCTCTCGTGAAAACCATGGTCCGTGAGCGCAAGACGCCAGGTTTCACGCAGTTTTCCATCCTCTTCCATGCCGCCGGCGCTATCGCTTTTGCCGCAATAGTCGTAGCGCTGCTAACCAAAGAGTTTCTCAACGTCTTTACCACCACAGGTTTTAGCGCTAACGGCAATCACATCATCTGGCAGGCAGCACTGATGGAACTAACTCTCATTGTGATGGTTACTTTGTGGTGAGCGCCGCGGTCTCGTTATTGAGGCGCGGGGCCTACGGCATCGACAATGAGCGCAATATCATCCTTGGAGTAGTCGGCATGAGCTGTAAGTCTTAGCAAAGCCTGTCCGAGCGGTACCGACGGATAGCGGATCGGAGAAACAATGACTCCCCTTTCAGCCGCCTGTGCTGCACGCTCCATAGCTGCGTCCTCAGCGCCTACTGGCAAGACGATAATAGGTGCAGGCGAGTCCACCACTTTCCATCCGTTCGCCCGCAGACGCTGCCGAAGGTTGTGCACGACGTGGGCAAGCCGCGGCACATGCGAAGGAACGAGAGCTAACGCCGCGCTGATGGTGACTGCCTGCGATGGTGGCATGGACGTTGAGAAGATATAGCTGCGGCAGCGTTGGCGGCATAGCTCGATAAGTGGCTCACTGCCCGCGACGAAAGCGCCCGCCACACCTAGGGCTTTGCTCGCGGTACCGATATAGATATCCGGCAAGGGCAAATCGAAATCCTCACAAGCACCGCGTCCATTTCTGCCAAGTGTGCCGATCTCGTGCGCGTCATCGATCATCAACCAGGCGTTGTAATCCTGAGCAAGTTCCTGAAGCGCATGGAGATTCGCAAGCTCGCCGGACATGGAAAAAACGCCGTCACTGACAATCAATCGGCGCTCCGATGCATCGGCAGCAAGCTGCTCTTCTAAGGTTTTCACGTCGAGGTGCGGATAAACAGATGACCGGACCCCTTGGTAGCACGACTTGGCCAGCCGGATGCCGTCGATGATGCTCGCATGATTATCAGCGTCAGAGAAAATAGAAAGTCTCTCGCCACAATCTCGCGCAGCTGCAGCAAGCGCAGGGATTACTCCCATGTTGGCGTGGTAACCCGAACCGAACACGAGCGCTGCCGGCGCACCGACAAACCCAGCCAGTTCACGCTCGAGCGCGACGTGATAGTCACTCGTACCCGTAGTCAGTCGCGATCCTCCTGACCCCACCCCGGCGCGCAGCGTTGCTTCGTGGGCCGCGTCGGCAAGCGCGCGATTCGCCCCGAGCCCCAGGTAATCAGACGATCCCGCAAGCAGCGTTTCACGCCCATCGACCACGGTGTGCGGACTTTGACTACCGCAAATGACCCTTTCGGTTCTTTCCAGACCACGCTCACACCACGAAGCATTGGAACTGAATGCCCAGTCTTCCAGGCTCATTGCCAAGAGCCTTCCACGAGGACAGGCTTCTCACGCAGCCACTGCTCTGTCTCCGGAAGTGCACTAAGTGCGCCTGAATAGAACAAGACACGTCCACCTTGTTTCCCGCCTTCAGCCTTGACGTTGCGCAAAGCCGTATAGGAACCTTCGACTGCTACATAACCCGTGGTGTAGCTCGGGTCATCGGAAATACAAACTTCCGCGACAATGCCCGGCGCAGCAAGAGCCTTGGATGCTAAAGCAACGGCATCAGCCCGATGGTTCTTCGACTCGGCGCAAAAGGAATCAGCCCAATCAAATGTTCCCACCCGAACACCACGTTGCCCATGAGTGTCTAGACGCTCACCGGTTTCAGCGCAGACGATGCTCGCACCGCGCATATCGCGGGTGCGGTACAGAAGCTCGATACCTCGGCGGGCTGCACTTTCGGAAACGCAGTTACTCTTCGTGAGCACGTCCATCATCACCGTTTGTGCAGACTCCGGGTTCTCTCAGTCCCGTGTACTAACTTTCAAGGCACTGACATGAGCAATGTCGCTTGCTGCAACCGCCCTCGTAGCGATATTGATGGAATCCGGCACGCCCTTCTCGTTCCGCAATGCCCGAGTAGCAAGCTCTGAGCTCACGCGAGGAACAAGGTGCGGTTCTACGATGCGTCCAGCGCCCGAGATATGCCTACCTTCAAGGCTTGCACGCATCTTAATGCTCATCAGCACAGTCGAGGTTTCTGCCATGCAGGTATCGTAGCCCAGCATCTTGAACACCGTTCATTAATTATCGAAACAAGGTTAATCCCCTCTCCTAGCTCCGCTCGGAAACGCACTTACCGATGCCAAGTGACAGTGCGACTTCCACGAGACATTAAGAACCCCCCACGTGCCTTCCAACCACGTATGTGGTCGGGGCTCGTGGGGGTTGCTTAGTGCGGTGTGTGGGTATTTCCCCTACTGCTGTGGTGCGGTGCCCAGGGTGTCCTCCATGCAGGCCTGCTGCTGGGCAGGGTCCTGCATCTCCAGGCACTTGTCGGCGCCGGTGTCACCGAGGATCTTGACGCCGAGGGCCATGACGGCGATGGTGCCAGCGAGGGCCAGGATGGAAGTAATCAGGCCGACGATGGACATCCAGGTGCGGCGCAGCTCCTTCGGGCGCTTGCGGCCAACGACCAGCGCGATGATGGAGACGATGATGCCGATCGGGCCAAGCAGCAGCGGCGGAACAATCAGCAGCAGGGACAGCAGCGCGATGATGCCGATGACCATCGCCCAGATAGCAACGGCGTTCTTCTTTGCCGGCTGGCTGTCGGCACCAGCGTAGGCCGGGTAGCCGGCGCCAGCGGCGGTTGCGTCCGTGCCGTAAGCATCGTGGGAGGCGTGGTCGTGAGCGGTGTGGTCGTTCAGGCCATCGTGGTTGTTTGCGGCGTCGACGTCGTGGGCGTGCTCCTCGTTGGCCTTGGAGGTTGCCTCACTATAGGAGGGCAGCTTGCTGGTGCTGTCGCTACTAAATGGGTTCTTTGCGTTGTCCGGGTTTTCTGCGTTGTACGGGTTCTCTGAGCTGTTCGGGGTGGTCATATGGTTGGCCTCCTTGGGGCAGCCCTAATAGCGTGCTCTTCATCAAATACGTGCGTTTAATAACTTATGCGTTTGCAATAGCTTCCGGCCACGTTACTTACGGAACCTGTGAAATCACTGGCAACCTAGTTTTGAGTAACGCCATTCAAAGAATCTTCCATGCAGGCTTGCTTTTGCGCTGGGTCATCGATGGTCGTGCACATCTCAGGGTCAGGCATCATCGTCCAACCAATGTGCGTATACAAGTAAATCGAGAAAGCAACGGACAAGATTAAAGCGATAATTGAGGTAATCAAGCCGGCGATGGACATCCAGGCGCGACGCAGCTCTTTTGGTCGCTTCTTGCCTTTTAGCAATGCGATGATGGAGACGATGATGCCAACCGGCCCCAGCAGCAGCGGTGGGACAACCAGGAGCAAAGACACCAGCGCAATGATGCCGATAACGAGAGCCCAAACAGCGATTACACTTTTCTTTTCGGCTTGAGGTTCACCGACACCACCACCGGCAGAGGCCGGGTATGCCGCGCCTTCGGTGCCGTCGGAATTCCTCCCGTTGCCCGGGGTGTGAGGGTCGTTCGGAGCGGTCATACGCTTGGCCTCCTTGAGTGCAGCCCACAAGCCTTAATCGTGTTATTGCTAATCGTGCTATTACTTTTGACTACTGCTTTTGTCTAAGTTTCCCACGCTGGCTGCGCATTGTACTGCGTCGCGTCACCTACCACTTGCGCAGGTACTCGATGCGCTGGCGCAGCTGCTCAGCGTCGCACAACGCGGTGGGCGGGCCACCGCAAGCCTTTCGGGCTTCGGTATGGATGGCACCGTGCGGCCGGCCAGTGCGCTGGGCGGTGATGGACACCACCGTGTTGAGCTCCTTGCGCAGCGCAGAAATCTCATCCACCACGCCCGCATCAGAGCTGCCAGTGCTTGCCGACGTCCCCGCGGCACCACCCTGCCCTCCACGTTTCGGCGCATGCGGGGTGCCATAGAGTTTGCGGCGCTGCTCCTCCGCTGCCTCCGCTGCCCGGCGCGCCTTTTCCTCGGCTTCGCGCCGGTCCATCTCCTCCGACTGCTTCTTGCGCAGGAGGTCCTTGACCTGGTCGGCGTCGAGAAGCCCGGGAATGCCCAGAAAATCCTCGTCCTCGTCGGTAATGGCGCCGGTAGTAAACTGCGAGCCGTTGTAGAGCAGGCCGGAGAATTCTGCCTCGGCGCCAAGGGACTCGTACGAGGACTCAAGCATGTCGGGCTCGGTCTTCTTCTGGTTAGCGTCCTCCAGAAGTTCGTCGTCCCAGCCCTCCTTGTCGGGGTTCTTCTCCCCTCCCAGGACGTGGTCGCGCTGCTTCTCCATATTTTCGGCAAGCCCGAGTAAGACGGGCACGGAAGGCAGGAAGACCGAGGCGGTCTCACCAGGCATGCGGGAACGTACGAAGCGACCAATGGCCTGGGCAAAGAAGAGCGGGGTCGACGCTGAAGTGGCGTAGACACCCACGGCGAGACGGGGAACGTCAACGCCCTCAGACACCATACGCACGGCCACCATCCACTCATCCGTGGATTCAGAGAACTCCGCAATGCGAGCGGAGGAACCTGGGTCATCAGACAGGATGACGGAGACTGGGGTATTGGAAATCTGCTTGAGGATCTTCGCGTACGCGCGCGCGGTGGTCGTGTCGGTAGCTAATACGAGGCCACCAGCATCTGGCATGTTGCGGCGCATCTGCATCAGGCGGGTGTGAGCGGCGTGCAGGACCGTGGGAATCCACTCGCCCTTAGGGTCCAAAGCGGTACGCCACGCGCGGGCAGTCTGCTCGGGATTAAGAATGTCCCCTAGACGGGCCGCATGTTCCTCGCCGGCGCTGTCACGCCAGCGGGACTCGCCGGAGTAGCTGAGGAAGACGACGGGGCGCACGACGCCGTCGGCAAGCGCATCGCCATAGCCATAGGTGTGATCAGAACGGGATACGAGGTGGCCCTCCCCATCCTCCTCGTAACGCACGAAGGGAATCTGCGAGTCATCCGAGCGGAAAGGCGTACCCGTAAGCGCTAAGCGGTGCTCGGCGTCGTCGTAGGCCTCGCGTACGCCGTCGCCCCAACTCTTAGCATCACCGGCGTGGTGAATCTCATCGAGGATCACCAGGGTGCGCCGCGCTGAGGCCACCGCGCGGTGCTTGTACGGGTGCATGCCCACCTGGGCATAGGTCACTACCACGCCATCCATCGCTGGGTTCACGCCAGATGAGTTGGTGAATTTCGGATCCAATGCCAACCCCACGCGGGAGGCGGACTCGGACCACTGCACTTTGAGGTGCTCCGTTGGCACCACTACGATGACGCGCTCAACGGTGCGGTCTGCCATAAGCTCGGTGGCTACACGCAGCGCAAAGGTAGTCTTACCGGCGCCAGGAGTCGCCACCGCCATGAAATCCTTCGGCTTGGTGGCCAGGAATTTGTCCAATGCGGCGCGCTGCCACACACGGAGTGAACCATTGTTGGCAAATCTTTGTGCTGATGACTGTGTCGACACGGTCAGCGACTATCCCCCTCTACTTTCCCAAAACCCGATGCTGTATGTCGTTCTTCGCGCTGTGCCTCCTCTTCGGGCAAGACAAAGCGCGCCTCGTCTTCCTCTAGGGACGATGTGGCCTTCCTAGCGGCGGCGCAGGCTCTTGTATTCGCGCTCGCAGTCAGGGCACACAGGCGAACCAGGCTTAGCCTGCTTAGTCACCGGGAAGGTCTCGCCGCACAGCGCGACGACGTACTTGCCGTTGACCGCGGAATCGAGGATATGGTCCTTCTTGACATAGTGGAAGAACTTCGGGGTGTCGTCATTGGTTGACGTATCCTCGCGGACATCTGGGCGCTCAATAGTCTTAGTCGTCGTACTCACGCCCCCTATCATGCCGTATCGGTATCGAAGTTGGCGAGTCCTCCCGCTACGCTTGTGACCATGACCCCTTCGAACTCGCGTGATAACGCAGGCCGCACCCCACAATCGGGGCAAAGACGTGGTCGGGCGTTTGGCCGTGAGCGCTACCTCATCACCACAGCCAAACTCGCCCCCGGGCAAGATCGCCACCGCCGCGAGGTTATCTACTTTGTCTTGCAGTTTCTGCGCATCCCCTCCCTCATCATCGCTGGACTCCTGGCCTATGTGTGGCAGTGGTGGATTCCCGCAGCACTTGTCGTGGCTGTGACCTTCCCGTTGCCGTGGATTGCAGTTGTCATTGGTAATAGCCGTGGGCAGAAGAAAGATAAGCGCGAAAAGTCGGTGTACAAACCGGCACTGGCACGGCAGATGGCGCAAGCTCACCGCGAGCAGTTAGAACGCCAGAACCGCGGTGCGTTACCCGGCGCGCCAGATGCGCCACAACCTGACACCATTGACCACGACGACTAGAACTTTCTTGAAGGAATTAAGGAATTATTGTGAGCATCCCCGACTCTTCCCCGTTTGGCCCGCGCATGAACCCAGAACACCCCATCGCTGAGTTTGCTGATGAACTAGTCCAGGTCTTCGACGGGGCGGGCTTTAACGCTGATGGGATAGCTGGACACTTGGGCCCGGAATACACAGAGGCTTTGCACCGAGGGGAGCCCGCCGCTGTGGTGATGGGTGCCAGTGGTGATACCGACCTGGACCGTCTGATCCGGATCTTCATCGTGCACGAGCACGTACCGGCCACAGTGCTGTCTGAGGTTTTGGGGGCACGCCTTGCCACCAAGCTTCTCGATTCGGGCGTAGCACAGACCGATGAGCACGGCACCGTGTTCATCGCCTACGACATTCGCCCACACATCATTGTGGGCCGCAACCGTGTGGTCTTCTCTGATGTCGATGCTTCCTTGGTGGATCACGTACCAGGTCCTGACCATGTGCTGGGCGTGGGCTCTGCCAGTCTTTCGCTACTGCATTCCACCCCGACGTCCCCGGTGTCCTCCGTGCTGGATCTGGGCACAGGCTCGGGTGTGCAGTTGCTGGGCCAGCTGGATTCTGCCGAGCGCATCGTGGCCACGGACGTCCATGAGCGCGCGCTAGACCTTGCCCGCGCCACTGTCGCGGCTGCCGGTGTGTCTTCGCGTGTAGAGCTGCGCCAAGGTTCCTGGTTCGAGCCTGTGGCTGGGGAGCGCTTCGACCGTATTGTGGCCAATCCGCCTTTTGTAGTGGGCTTGCCGGAGGTAGGCCATGTCTACCGCGATTCCGGTCTCAACCTTGATGGGGCTAGTGAGCTCGTGGTCTCCCAGGCCGCGGAGCATCTCACCCCTGGTGGCACCGCCCACCTGCTGGCCGTGTGGGTACACCAAGGTGAGGAATCCTGGCAACAGCGCGTTGCCTCGTGGTTGCCCGATACCGGTGTGGCTGCGTGGATCATTCAGCGCGACGTTGCCGATCCCGCTCTCTACGTGTCCACGTGGTTGGCCGATGAGTCCGTTGATGTACGCAGCACCGAGGGGCAAGCGCGCTCACGTGAATGGTTACAGCACTTCCATGATCACGAGGTCACCGGAATTGGTTTTGGGTTCGTCGCCATTCAGCGCATCGGCGATGATGAACCTTCCGATATCTTGGCGGAGACCATGTCCCAGCCGGTTGTCGGTCCGCTCGGGCCCGAAGTCGAGGAATACTTTGCCCGAGTGGAGTGGCTGCGTGGGCTTGTGCCCGGCGAGTTGGAGAAAGCTCATGTGCAGCTGCGCCCTGGCGTTGCCCGGGAGGATGTAGCACTTCCCGATACTGAGGTGGGCATGGGCTTTACCCGCGCTGCACTACGCCTAACGCGCACCGATGGTCCACGCTGGCAGCATGATGTGGACGAGCACCTGGCAGCCATCGTGGCCGGCCTGAACCCTCAAGGTTTGAGCATTGGCGAGACCATTGAGCTGTATGCCGCCGCACAGGGGTTTGACGAGGCTGCGCTTGTCGACGCCGCCCTCCCCGCCATCGTCGATCTCATCCGACACGGCGTGCTTATCCCTACCGAGCTGCTGGCTTTTTCACATACCGACTAGCTGCTTTAAATAATCGCAGATAACGCTGTAGAAGACTGTAGAAGAAAGGTATTTTTCACCAACCATGCGTGCAGTACTCACCCGTGTGTCCCAAGCTTCAGTGACCGTCGATGGAGACACCGTTGGCGCAATCGAATGTCCAGACACCGGCGGGCTTTTGGCTCTCATCGGCGTCTCCACGGAGGATCTTGATAGCTGGCACTCTCGTGCGGAGAAAATGGCGCGCAAGATCGCGGAGCTCCGCATCTTAGAGGGCGAACGTTCAGTACTCGAGGCTCAAGCCCCAGTACTGGTCGTTAGCCAGTTCACGCTTTATGGTCGCACTGCGAAAGGACGGCGACCTTCCTGGTCTGATGCTGCACCAGGACACGAAGCAGAACCGGTCATCGATGCCATTGTTACCCATTTGAAGGAGCGCGGACTCAGCGTCGAAACCGGTCAGTTTGGCGCCATGATGCGCGTGTCTTCGGTGAACGAAGGACCATTTACAGTGCTGGTAGAGACCTAGTTTTAAAGTCCAGCCGGCCAACTTTGTTGAACAATACATAAAAGAACTGAGAAAGCAAACTCAGCGAGTGTGATAATTTTCCTGCCTCTGCTGCGATAAATTATTATCATTTCTCACCACTTCGTGCTTATACTGGGGGCACAGCGAAGCAAACGGGCTGTATACGCAGTAGGTGTGAGAATCATTCTCACACCCTGCAAAGCAAGATTGCAGACGAGAATCTTTTCTCACTACAAGGTTGCAGAAGCCCAATAGCTTCGATCGACCACTAGGACAGTAGGAAAGAAAATGTCTCACTCAGTATTGCGACACAATCACGATAGGGACCAACACCCCGAAAACCGCGCAGAAATGCCCGATAGCCTCGCGGTCTCGCAAAGTTCAACCCCTGCATCAGACCAGTCATCTTCCGTCCCCGGCATCGACACCCCGTTCGAAGGGCGCAAGGGTGCCCCGAAGTGGAATAAGGAAGACACCGTATGGATGCTCTCCCTCTTCGGCACCGCCATTGGCGCCGGCGTCCTCTTCCTCCCCATCAACGCCGGTATCGGCGGCATCATCCCGCTCCTCATCATGACTGTCATTGCTCTGCCAATGACCTTCTGGGCACACCGCGGCATGACCCGCTTCGTGCTCTCCAGCTCCAAGCCCGACGGTGACCTCACCGACGTCGTCGAGGAGCACTTCGGCATCAAGGCCGGCGTCTTGATGAACATCTTGTACTTCCTGTCGGTATACCCCATCCTTCTCGTGTACTCGGTGACCATCACCAACACGGTCAATTCCTTCCTGGAGAACCAGCTGGGAATCACACCACCTGATCGCTGGCTCACCTCCCTGCTGCTGGTTGGCGGCCTCATCCTCATTGTGCGTATGGGCAAGGACGTCGTCGTTCACGTCATGTCCTACCTGGTGTACCCCTTCATCGGTGTGCTCGTTCTGCTCTCTATCTACCTCATCCCGAAGTGGAATACCGCTCTGTTTGAGTCCTTCGATCTGAGCGTCGCTCGCGAGGCTTCCGGCCACAGCCTGGGGGTTACCCTGATGCTGCTGGTTCCGGTCATGGTCTTCTCCTTCAACCACTCCCCGATGATTTCCTCCTTTGCAGTTGACCGCCGCCAGACCTACGGCAAGTATGCCGAAGTTAAGGCCAGCAAGACTCTGCTTCGCTCGGAAATCCTGATGGTTGCTGTGGTCATGTTCTTCGTCTTCTCCTGCGCACTCAGCCTCTCCCCGGAGCACCTGGCTGAAGCAAAGGCCCAGAACATCACCATCCTGTCCTACCTGGCAAACCACTTCGATACCCCGGTCATCCAGTGGATTGCTCCTATCATCGCCATGATTGCCGTGGCTAAGTCCTTCCTCGGTCACTACCTCGGTGCTGCTGAAGGATTCGAAGGCCTCATCGTCAAGGGCAGCAAGAAGGCCAACAAGGATGACGCCAAGTCCCTGCGCAAGCTCAACCTCATCACTCTCATCTTCATGCTGGTCACCTCCTGGCTCGTTGCCTGGGCCGACCCCTCCATCCTCGGCATGATTGAAACCCTGTGTGGCCCGACGATTGCCATCATGCTCTTCATCATCCCGATGGTCGCCATCCACAAGGTGCCTGCACTGCAGCGCTTCAAGGGCAAGGCTTCCAACTACTTCGTATTCGTGATGGGCCTGGTTGCACTGGCCACCATCATCTACTCCATCGTCCAGGCCTTCTAGAACCGGCACCCCGCAAGAAACACTCAGAGGATTCAAGGAAAGAACAATGTTCATCAGCATCTTCGATATGTTCAAGATTGGCATCGGCCCCTCCAGCTCCCACACGTTGGGCCCAATGAAGGCAGGCAAGGCGTTCGTTGACGAGCTGCAAGAAAAAGGCCTCTTCGACAAGGTCACCCGAGTACAAGCTAACGTCTACGGCTCACTTTCCCTCACCGGTATCGGCCATTCCACCGACAAGGCCATCCTCCTCGGCCTCGCTGGCGAAGAGCCCGAAACCGTTGACATCGACGGCATCTCCGAGTTCGTCAAAAACGTCCGAGGTAGCGAGAAGCTCATGCTCGGTGGAACTCGTGAGGTTGATTTCCCCAAGGAAGGAGGATTCTTCTTCCACGATGAATACCTCCCTATGCATGAAAACGGTATGTGTCTCATCGCTTTCGCCGGCGAAGAGGACATCCTGCACAAGACCTACTACTCAGTGGGCGGCGGCTTCATTGTCAAACAAGAAGACTTCGCAATGCGCGGTTCAAACAAGGTGGATATCCCCTTCCCGTACTCCAGCGCCGAAGAGATGCTCGAACTGTGTGAAAACAATAACTTGACGCTTCCAGAGCTTGGGTTGGCCAATGAGCTAGCACTGCGTTCACAAGAAGAAGTCACTGAGCACCTGGGCAAGGTACGTGATGTCATGTTCACCGGCATCGAGCGCGGCTCCTCTACCGACGGCCCGCTGCCTGGCTCGCTCCTAGTGCCGCGCCGTGCGGCTGCGCTGAGGCGTCGCCTCGAGCAAAACGATCATCACGACGATGGTCTCGATGTTCTGAGCTGGGTCAATATGTTTGCCTTGGCCATCTCTGAAGAGAACGCATCCTGCGGTCGCGTTGTGACCGCGCCGACTAATGGTGCCTGCGGCGTCGTGCCTGCAGTGCTTGCCTACTACGACAAGTTCGTCGAACCGGTCACTGACGAAATGTTTGCAGACTACATCTTCGCCTGCAATCAGATTGCGTCTTTGTACAAGATGAACGCATCCATCTCCGGCGCTGAGGTTGGCTGCCAGGGCGAAGTGGGTGTCGCTTGCTCCATGGCTGCAGGTGGTCTTGCCCAGCTCATGGGCGCTACCCCAGAGCAAGTATGCGTCGCCGCAGAAATCGGCATGGAACACAAGCTTGGCCTCACCTGCGACCCGGTCCTCGGCCAGGTTCAGGTCCCCTGCATCGAGCGCAATGCTGTCGCTGCTGTTGACTCCATCACCGCAGCTCGCATGGCCCTCGAGCGGGAAAGCAAGCCCTGTGTGTCCCTCGATGAAGTTATTTGGACCATGTACAAGACTGGTAAGGATATGAACGCCAAGTACCGTGAGACGTCGCAAGGCGGTCTGGCACTAGCAGTCCATCCGCCAGTCGCCGTATGCGGCTAGAGACCTCCTAAAGAATCGGTGAGCCGGGTGAGCACAGCAATTTTGCCGCTGGTGTTCACCCGGCTCACCGCTTTCGTGTGGTAACTTCTCTATAAACTGACAGGAATATAAGGACATGCTTCAGCTAATGAATCTCTCTAGCAGCCATGCCTCCGAAGAAAATATCCTCGAGCAGTACGTACCACTCGTCGAATTTCTCGGTCAGGCCATGGGCCCTAATACCGAGATCGTTCTCCATGATCTCGATGTACCCGACCGGTCCATTATTGCTATTGCCAATAGCCATATTTCCGGCCGCGAACTTGGTGGCCCAGTCACGGATTTTGCGCTCTGGTTTATGAAACAGGGTGATGCCGCCGCCGTCCCCATGATGACCGGCTATCGAGCGGTCAACGCCGAAGGCAAAATCTGCCAATCATCCAGCTACTTCATCCGCGATGAAACCGGCCACATGCGAGGCATGCTGTGCATCAACGTCGACGTTTCGGAGTTAATCCACATCCGCGAAGCCGCCGACGCCCTCATCGGCAACGCTGATGATCCGGCATTCGACAAGAAAAAGGCCTTTAGTGGTTATCCCGGGGCTTCGCCTCAGCCCCCGCGCCCCATGGCCGCTGTTCCGGATCAACAAGAACCAGCCGAAGAACACATCAGCGAGTCCTTGGGAACAAACGTCGAGCAGCTGCTTGATTCAATGCTCGATTCTGTAATTTCCAAGCAGACCACGGACGTCTCACGCATGCACCGCGACGAGCGTATTCAGGTGGTCTCCGAATTGGAAGACGCTGGATTCTTCCTCCTCAAGGGCGGGATTGCAGCGGCAGCCTCATGTCTCGGAGTCTCCGAGCCCACGATTTACCGATACCTCGTTACAGTGCGTGGATAGAGGCGAGTGAGATGACTCACCATCGCTAACGTGCCACTGAGCACATTTTCTCCCCGCAGTGCGACTCCCCCAAAAAGGTGGAGCCCTACCGCGGGGATTGAGCTGTTTTGAGCATTCCTCGCATTTAAGGGAACTCAACCGCGTGGAGCAACGTTGTAACTCTTGAAACCGGCGAACAACTCAGGAGGCTTCACGATGACCCACACATCAGCCAACACCGCCACTGGCACTGCAGGTGCCACTTTCGATGAAGAACAGGAAGTAGACCGCGGCTCGCGCCGTAACCAAACCAATGACAATCCCTCCGCGGACCTTGTCCGCGTCTACCTGAACGGAATTGGTAAGACCGCGCTGCTCAGCGCCGAGGACGAGGTGGAACTCGCCCAGGCCATTGAGGTGGGTCTCTACGCCGAATACAAGCTAGCTAATGCTGAGAAGCTGACCCGCGCTGAGAAGCGTGACCTCAAGATTCTTGCCCGCGAAGGCAAGAAGGCTCGCTCCCACCTCCTAGAAGCTAACCTGCGTTTGGTGGTCTCCTTGGCTAAGCGCTACACCGGCCGCGGAATGCCTCTGCTGGATCTTATCCAGGAAGGCAACTTGGGACTTATCCGTGCAATGGAGAAATTCGACTACGCCAAGGGTTTCAAGTTCTCCACCTACGCCACGTGGTGGATCCGTCAGGCCATTACCCGTGGCATGGCTGACCAGTCCCGCACCATCCGCCTTCCTGTGCACTTGGTGGAGCAGGTCAACAAGCTCTCCCGCATTAAGCGTGAGATGTACCAGTCCCTGGGGCGTGAGGCAACGAACGAAGAGCTGGCTGAGGAATCTGGTATCGAGGAATCTAAGATCGAGATGCTGCTGCGCCAGTCCCGTGACCCAGTTTCCCTCGATATGCCGGTAGGTACCGATGAAGAGGCCCCGTTGGGTGACTTCATCGAGGATGCTGAGGCTACCGACGCAGAGACCGCAGTCGTTGCTTCCATGCGCCACTCTGATATTCGCTCCGTCATCGGTTCCTTGGAGGAGCGCGAGCAAGACGTTATTCGCCTGCGCTACGGCCTCGATGACGGTGTGCCGCGCACCTTGGACCAGATTGGCCGCAAGTTCGGCCTGTCCCGTGAACGCGTCCGCCAGATTGAGCGTGAGGTCATGGCCAAGTTGCGTGATGGCAACCGTGCCGACCGCCTCCGCGAGTACGCACTCTAAGTAAAGCTAGCTACGAGCCGCCCAGCGGTCACGGCCCACAGATGTGGCGTGAGCCATCGAGACATCCCTCCTATCCTGTGTCGACTAACCACGGGGTCTGGGAGGTCGACGCTCGGTGGCTTTCGTCGTTTCGCGCCCAACCTCCTTTCCACCTCCCCCAATAAAACTCCGAGCCAACGCTGGAGCAACTAGTGCTCTGTGAGCCACGGAATACGCTATTGTTTAAGTTATTCTCTTAATAGATTGCTATTACCGCGCCTAAACCTATGTGGACGCAGAAAGCCTGCGTGGCAGATACACGCTCGAGGTATCCGCCTAGAATGTTGTTTTAGCCGCTGCTAGCGCTCTGTGCCCAATCCAACCGCCATAACGCAGAAAGGTAAGCCCACGTGAGGGACCTAGTCGACACCACGGAAATGTATCTGCGGACCATTTACGAGCTCGAGGAAGAAGGCATCACCCCGCTGCGTGCCCGTATTGCAGAGCGCCTCGAGCAGTCTGGCCCTACTGTGTCACAGACCGTGGCGCGAATGGAGCGCGACGGTCTCCTTCATGTGCGCACCGACCGCAGCCTTGACCTCACCGCCGAAGGGCGCGAGTTGGCTACCAACGTCATGCGCAAGCATCGCCTCGCTGAGCGTCTGCTGACCGATGTGCTGGGGTTGGATATTCACCAGGTTCACGATGAGGCATGCCGTTGGGAACATGTCATGAGTGAGGAAGTGGAAAAGCGCGTCGTCGCAGTTCTCGAAGATTCTTCTCGCTCACCTTTCGGAAACCCCATTCCGGGTCTGGCACAGCTCGGCGCCTCCCCGGCTGAGCTCGAGCTAGGAACCCGAGCTATCGATTTGCCCAAGGGTGAAGAAACTGAAGCCACAATCGTGCAGATCAACGAGGTCCTCCAAGCGGATAATTCCACTTTCCGTGACCTTTATGCGTCCGGACTTCAGGTTGGCTCACCGGTGACCGTGGTGAATAACAACGGATCCATCACGCTGAGCACCGAAGACGGTAAGACGATTGAGTTAGTCGATGATCTCGCCCACGCAATTCGCGTCGAGGTGAAGTAGCTATGAAGCTTTTGGTCACTGGTGGCGCTGGATACGTCGGTAGCGTGTGCGCTGCGGTCCTTGTGGAAGAAGGCCACGACGTCACAATCATCGATAACTTTTCTACCGGCAATCGGGATGCCGTTCCCGCGCAGGCTCGTCTCGTGGAAGGTGACGTAGCGGATGTGGCTCGTTCCGTTCTTTCCGAGGGCGGTTTCGAGGGCGTTCTTCACTTTGCCGCGCGATCTCTCGTTGGTGAGTCCGTAGAGAAACCCGCAGAGTACTGGCAGCACAATGTGGTCACCACGTTGACGCTTCTCAACGCTATGCGCGAGTTCGATGTGAAGAACCTCGTCTTCTCCTCAACAGCTGCTACTTATGGTGAGCCGGAGCAGGTTCCGATTACAGAAGCGATGCCGACTAAGCCGACCAACCCCTATGGTGCTTCAAAGCTCGCTATCGATGACATGATCACGTCCTTTGCCAAGGCTTATGGCTTAGGCGCTACCTCTCTGCGCTATTTCAACGTGGCCGGTGCCTACGGCACGATTGGTGAGAACCGTGAGGTCGAAACCCACCTCATCCCGCTTGTCCTTCAGGTGGCGTTGGAGCACCGCGATAAGATCTTCATCTTCGGTGATGATTACGACACTGCTGATGGCACCGCTGTTCGCGATTACATCCACATCCGTGACCTTGCGGATGCCCACGTGTTGGCGCTAAGCACCAACACTGAAGGCACCCACCGTATCTATAACTTGGGTTCCGGCGATGGCTACTCTGTCAGACAGGTTATTGAGACCTGCCGCGAGGTGACCGGCCACCCCATCCCGGCAGAGTTAGCTCCCCGGCGCGCAGGAGACCCAGCAACACTGGTAGCTTCCTCCGACAAAATCAAGGCGGAGCTCGGGTGGAATCCGAGCCGCACGGATCTCACCACCATTGTCACCGATGCATGGAACTTCACCCGGCAGCTCGGCGAGCGAGCTCACTCGGCACGCCGCTAGTTACTGGGGTTGTAGGGGTCACTGCAGTTGAAGGGGCTCCGCCTGTCTTGCCAACAGCAGTGTTGTACGCCTCATGGGCCCCACTGCGAATGGTGTCACGTATCTTCTCATGCAGCCCATAGCGGTAGGCCCGACACAGTAGTGAGCCTAGGCGGTGGCTGGGGAACTCTTCTGCCACCGTCTGCAGGGCGGGTCCCGCATGGATTTCCCAATCTAGCTTTAGCTGTGCCAACGCGAAAAGTGTCAGCGCATTCGCTCTGATTTCGCCGTCGAATGTGCGCGCGGCCGCTAGCAATAGGTGTGCGGCCTCCTTCCCTGCTTCCGCGCATTCACCGACCACCAAGTCCCGAGTCCAGGTGGTTGACAGCCACACCGCACATGTCTGAAGCATATCGACATCGCCGGCTGCCTCCTCGACGGTGGTTACCTTGCTGAGCGTCCATTGAACATCGTCCAGAAAGTTATCAATGAGCTCCTTGCGCTTGGCTCCTGTCGCAGCCGCTACGCACGCACGCAATCTCGTCGCGCTATCGCGCGCTTGACGGGCAAGGGCTTCCGCCTCGAGGGCGTCAACGTGAGTGTTTCCACGTGCAAAGACGGAAAAGAAGTCTTCACGGCTGAGTTCCGGAACGACGTTATGGTCCACCAAGGAACGCATCGTGGGGGCGTCGGTCAATGCCGGTACGGTCCCCTCAACCCATTTTTTCATTGGGCCACTACCGTCGGTGTTCACCGTGCCATGGAGCATGGCATAGTGCTCGCCGCACGCAATCTCCCTCACATACCATGCCGCGTCAACATCAATGCCATCACGGACTCGGTCCAAGTTATAGAGCCAACAGGAAATCTCTTCGAGCTCTTCTAGCGGGCGATGCGAGACGAGGAAGGCGAAGATTCCCTCGCACGCCTTATCAGCTAGCGTAGCGGCTATATCTGGAAGGACCTCTTGGGCATCTGCGATGTCGACGCGGGCAATGGGGCCCATGGCAGACCCCCGTGGAGTGGTATCAATGGCCATGAAAATGACCGACTCCGTGGGATAGAAACCTAGGAGACCTGGGATGTTCGCAAGAAGGTGGCCGGGAGTTGTAATCGGTGGGGTGTTGTCTGTGTGTGCTGCGTAAGAACTCATGTCTTCAGCCTGAAGCAGGTACCGCCGCGGTGCCAGAAGCGCGCTTCGGTTTCTGCCGATTCTGTGGATAACCCTCCCCGACCCTCTCTACAGAAGCCACAAAATTGAAGTTATCCACAGATCAGGCTTTAAATCCTGACGTCCCCGCACGACGCGGTGTGGCGCAATCCCTGCTTCTATGGCATGCTAGATCGATCAACACGAGTTTTCACCGGCCTCGCACATCAGATGTCGACAAGGCTGATCCGGTGGGAACCTGGGAATAGGCGGCAGCCCCATAGCGTTGCATGCCACAGAACGCTGATGAAGTCCGTACGCTCGATACCAAGCGCCGGACACGAAGGGAGAGTCACTACACCATGCAGGAAGAACAGCGCCGCATGTATGAGCTGGAGTACCCCGCTCCAGCGGTCAAGGACGATTCCACTGAAGGCAACGGTCCCACCATGATTGTGGCTATGAACGGCTACGCCGATGCCGGGCAGGCAGTGGAGGCTAGCGCGGACCACCTCAAGGCTGCCTTGGACAACCGCCAGCTGGCATCCTTCAACAATGACGAGCTCATCGATTACCGCTCTCGCCGTCCGGCTGTCACCATTGATCATGACCGCACCGTGGAGATCGAAAACACTGATCTCGGCATCAAGGTACTGCGCGATAACTCTGGGAAACCTTTCCTGTTGCTTTCGGGGCCAGAGCCGGATTTGCGGTGGGAGGCGTTTACAGACGCCGTAGTCAACTTAGTGGAAAAGTTCGATATCAAGAACACCATCATGCTCTACTCCGCCCCGATGCCGGTGCCGCACACTCGGCCAACGGTTGTCACTGCACACGGTAATGCGCCTGAACTCCTTAACTCCATGGTGCGCATGGAGTCCACGATGATGGTGCCGGGGGCCGCTGCCCTCTATCTCGAGCGTGCTCTGGATAAGAAGGGCCGCCACGTCGCTGGCTATACCGCTCACGTGCCGCACTACCTAGCGGCATCCCCGTACCCGGCAGCTACGCTTCGCCTATTGGATTCCGTTGCGTCCGCAGTAGATCTCAACATTCCGCTGGGCAGCCTTGAAGCCGACGTTGACCGCATCAACCAGCAACTGGAAGAACAGGTTGTCGATTCAGAGGAGATCGCCGGCGTGGTCAACCAACTCGAAGAGCAGTATGACGCGTACATGGAGCGCTACCGTAAGCGCCATCCGCAAGCGATCATGCCGGGCGAAGAACACATGCCTACTGGTGAGGAAATTGGCGCGGACTTCGAAGCTTTCCTCGCCGGCCTCGACGACGATCCCGATATTCTCTCTGAGAATATCGACGACCGTGAGGACAACTTCGGCAACAACGAAGGTCCAGAGTCCGGCAACGGGGCTGCTGACATGGGCGACGACGTGTAAGTCGTAACTCTCTGACTTTCCCTTCTTCCTCATTGTCTGCCGTCATGAGTGGCCCGCCCCTCTGCGTAGCCACTCATGCTTTCGCCTAAGGTGGGACTGGTGAACCTTTCTCAGATGCTGCCAGATCTCGCCGAAGTCCCCGAGTCAATGGTTGATGAGGCTATTTGGGACACCTTCCAGTCATGGACCTCTGGCCGGGGTATTTCGTTGTATCCCGCCCAGGAAGAGGCTTCCCTTGGCATCCTCGCCGGCGATAACGTCATCCTCGCCACCCCAACTGGTTCCGGTAAGTCCATGGTGGCCAACGCCGCGCACTTTATCGCGCTCGCCCGTGGTCAGCGAAGTTTCTACACTGCGCCCATCAAGGCGCTCGTGAGCGAGAAGTTCTTCGCCCTGTGTGAGATTTTCGGACCGGAGAACGTCGGAATGATGACCGGCGACGCCACCGTCAACGGTTCTGCGCCCATCATCGCCGCGACCGCGGAGATTGTGGCCAACATTGCGCTTCGCGACGGCCCAGAAGCCGCCATCGACCAAGTAGTCATGGACGAGTTTCACTATTACTCCGAACCGGACCGCGGTTGGGCTTGGCAAGTACCGCTTCTGGAGCTACCCAAGGCCCAGTTCCTCCTCATGTCTGCCACCCTCGGTGATACCGCGTGGCTGGAGAAGGACCTCACTGAGCGCACCGGGCGCACCACTACCCTCGTGGCAGGCACCACCCGCCCAGTCCCGCTGGATTTCTCTTACGTGTTCTCCGCAGTGCACGAGACTATCGAAGAGCTCCTTGAATCCGGTAAGGCTCCCATTTACGTGGTGCACTTTTCCCAGCGCGAGGCATCCGAGCGCGCCCAAGCGCTTACTTCTCTTTCAAAGATCATCACACCGCAAGAAAAGGAGGCCATCGCCTCCGAGCTCGGCGCCTTCCGCTTCACCACCACCTTTGGCAAAGATCTGTCGAAACTTCTGCGCAAGGGCATCGGCGTGCACCATGCGGGAATGTTGCCTAAGTACCGCCGCCTAGTGGAGCGCTTGGCGCAGAAAGGCCTTCTCAAGATCATCTGTGGCACTGACACCTTGGGCGTGGGCATTAACGTGCCTATCCGCACGGTACTTATGACGGGCTTGGCCAAGTATGACGGCACGCGCCAGCGCATCCTCAAGTCCCGTGAGTTTCATCAGATTGCAGGCCGTGCCGGACGTGCAGGTTATGACACCGAGGGCACGGTTGTCGTTGAGGCACCTGAACATGAGATTGAGAATGCCAAGGCTCGACGTCGCCTCGGCGATGACCCGGCGCGCCTGAAGAAGCTGAAGAAGAAGTCCGCACGCGACGGCGAGGTTTCTTGGTCGGAGAAGACCTACGCCAGGCTTATCGACGCCGAACCGGAACAACTCACTTCCCAGTTCCGAGTTTCGAACTCGATGTTGCTCAACGTCTTAGCTCGCCACGGCAACGGCTATGAGCATCTCAAGCACCTGCTGCGCACTAGCCACAACACCCGTGCTCGTCAGAACGAGGACATTCTTACCGCGCTTAGCTTGTTCCGCGGCCTGCTGAATGCCGGAGTGGTCCAAAAGTCCACCAAGGGGCTCGATATTTACGGCCGCCCCTATCACGTGGTGCGCGAGATGCCGCGCGACTTTGCTCTCAACCAGCCCCTAGGCCCCTTTGCCCTTGCCGCACTGACTTTGCTGGACCCTGAGTCGGAGTCCTATGCCCTCGATGTCATTTCTGTCTTCGAGTCTGTACTTGATGACCCGCGCCAAGTGCTTATTGCCCAGCAAAAGCAGCGGCGAGGCGAAGAGATCGCAGCGCTCAAGGCGGAGGGCGTGGACTATACCGAGCGCATGGCTATCGTGGAAGACATCACGTGGCCCAAGCCCTTGGAGGAGCTCCTCGAGCAATCATATGAGACCTTTTGCCAGACCAACCCGTGGGCTAAAGAGTTTGAGCTGCGGCCTAAGTCGGTAGTGCGTGACATGCTGGAGAGCGCCATGACGTTCTCAGACCTCGTCGCGACCTACGGCCTTGCTCGTTCGGAAGGCGTTATCCTGCGCTACCTCACTGACGCTTGGCGCACGCTTAAGCAATCCATCCCTGAGGAGTATCTCACCGAAGAGCTTGAGGATATTATCGTGTGGCTCGGTGAGCTCATTCGCCAGGTGGACTCTTCGTTGGTCGATGAATGGGCAGAAATGGCTGGCGAAGACTCCCCTATCTCCCAGAAGGATCTAAACCGAGAGCTTGCTTTCGGGGTAGAGGATCCCACGGCACTGACAGCAAACCAGCGTGCCTTCAGCATCATGGTCCGCAATTACTTCTTCCGACTTGCCCAGCTTTTCGCTTTGGAGAAGGAAGACCGGCTGGCCGAGCTGCTGGACTATCTCGATGAGGTTCCGGACTTTGGTGAGGCGCTTGACGCGTACTTCGAAGATTACGACGATATCGACGTCGGTCCGGCTGCACGTGGACCCGAATACTTCGTCCTCGACAAGGGCGACACGTCAGCGAAATCAGGATCACGGTCGTGGACTGTGCGCCAAATCCTCAAGGATCCTGAAGACGACAATTCCTACCAGATCGTCGGCACCGTGGATTTGGACGCGTCGGATGAAGCGGGCGAGGTACGCCTGTCTGAGCTGCACGTAGAGTACTAAAAACTCAGCGGAACATTAATAGACTCCACCTGACAAAGCCTGAATACTACGCGCTCAATTTCACGTAAAGAGTACAGTGGGTGGCGCTATGACTCGACCAGATTCTCCAGCCACCAACATTCGTCTCGCCGGCGTACACTTCGATACGCATGAAGAAGCCGTCACGGTGCATTGGCTGCTCGGCGGTCTACCCCATCACCGTGACGTGGTCTTTACCCTCCACACAGTCGACCTCGAACTCACCGTCCGCTTCGACAATGAGCACTTAGAATCCATGAACATCGCATCCTTCGGGGAAGACGAACGCGATATCCAACGCACGGTGGAATATGAATACACCTACACCCCAGAAGCACTGGCAGTGACCGTCCCGTCCTCACATTTCGAACTGCAGGACCAAGTCTTTACCATGGCCCTTTCCGTAGACGGCACGTCCTGCGGTGAATGGACCGGAACTGTTACCTAAGGCTAGCTACATCCACCTCATCTAAGGCTGCGCTACCGCCGCTCAGCTTAGCCTACACACGCTTTACAAGCCTGTGACCAGCGGTAATACTTAGATATAGAAAGTTCTCTAGACAACTGAGAACCTGAGCTAAGTAAAGGAGCGGGCCATGACCATTCACAGCAACGAGCCCCACGGCGCGTCCCACAACGCGCGGCTGAATTCTTTGCGGGCCGGTGTGCTCGGCGCGAATGACGGTATCGTCTCCGTCGCCGCACTTCTGTTAGGCGTGGTGGGATCGGGGGCGTCGGCAAGCGCCATCCTCACTGCTGGTCTCGCAGCCACCGTTTCCGGCGCCGCCTCGATGGCGCTTGGCGAATACGTATCCGTCTCTGCCCAGCGCGATTCCGAGCGGATGATGATCGCCAAGGAAACACGCGAACTCGAAGAGCTTCCCGAGCAGGAGCACGAGGAATTGGTAACCATGCTCTCCAGCTATGGCATGGGTCGGACAACTGCAGACACTGCAGCGCGTGAAATTGCCGCCGAAGACAGGCTTCTCGAAGCACACCTGCGTTTAGAGATTGGCATCGACGGTGAAGACCTCACCAACCCGTGGCATGCGGCGTTCTGGTCAGCCGTGTCTTTCTTGGCAGGCGCCTGCCTGCCCTTGCTGTCCATCTTCCTTGCTTCGGCGAAAACAGCAGCGCTTACCGTCGCCATTGTCACGCTCATCGCCCTCGCCGTCACCGGATATGTATCCGCCCGCCTCGCAGACACCGACACTACCCGTTCTGTTCTGCGACTGGTTATCGGTGGCGCCTTGGGGTTGGCCATCACCTACGGCATCGGTGTTGCCTTTGGTGGAGTCGTGGGCTAGTCCTGTCGCACAGGTCCAAAGCGGCTCCCACAATGCAGAAACGTCCCACCACCGTGACTACGGTGTGGGACGTTTCGAGGATTAAGCAGTAAAAGCTTGACTCTTAAGCATTGCGTACGGCCTCAGCCTGCAGCGCCTGAGCTACAGCCTGGACCACGCCGGCAACCTTGATGCTTTCCCAAATCTGCTCCTTGGTCATGCCTTCCTCGAGCAGAGTCTTAGCGTGGGCAGAAAGGCAATGCTCACAGCCGTTAATGGCGGAAACTACGGTGTTCCACAGCTCGAACGTGGCCTTGTCCACGCCCGGCTTAGAGATGATGTTCATGCGCAGGCCAAACTTCACCTGTGCATAGTCATCACCCAACCAGCTCTTCGCACGGTAGGCCACGTTGTTCATGGCCATCACCGTGGCGGCACCGAGGGCGGCGTCAATAGCTTCCTCGCTCAGGTGCTCGCGAGCATCCTCCAGGATCTCCTTGAGCACCTGGTCATTGCGGGTAGCGGCTGCAGCAGCAACCAGGCTGCCCCACAGCTGCTCCTCGTTAAGCTCGGTGGTGCGAGAAAGCGTACCAAGGTTAAGTTTCTGATCCTTGGCATAAGCCGGAAGTGCGGACTTCAAGTTATCGATAGACACTGAGGGTCTCCTTTCGAGAGCTCTCTGTTTAGACAGCGGCCTCTGGTTAGAGGGCGGACTGAACGACGTCCAGCTTGTTGATGTTCTTCGTTGGGTCGTTAGCCTCCCAGTTGCAGGCACAGACCTCTTCCGACTGCAATGCGTCAAGCACACGCAGAACCTCATCAACATTGCGGCCCACAGCGTCCGGGGTCACGGAGACGAACTGGATAACGCCATCTGGGTCGATAATGAAGGTGGCACGGTCTGCCACTCCATCGGCGTTCTCCACACCGAGGGCACGAATCAGGTCGTGGCGAATGTCGGAGAACATCGGGAACGGAACTTCCTTGAGCTCCGGGTGGGTAGCGCGCCAGTTGAAGTGTGCGTACTCGTTATCGGTGGAGCCGCCGAGGATCTGGGTATCGCGGTCCTGGAATTCCTCATCCAGCTTGCCAAAGGCAGCAATCTCAGTCGGGCACACGAAGGTGAAGTCCTTCGGGTAGAAGAACACAACCTTCCACATGCCACGGTACTTATCCAGGGACACCTGCTCGAAGTAGTCCTCCGGCTGGTTCGCGTTTACGTCGTGCAGATCGCCGCCCTTGAGCGCGGTCAACTCGAACTCGGGGAACTTTTCGCCGACGGTCAGGATAGACATAGAAAGGGTCAACTCCTTGAAGAAACTGTGATGCAAATCTCCGTAACCACACGCCAGTGTGCCACCACGCAGGCGCATAGCCACTCACCTGCCAAGTATGCCAACAGTTTCTTTGCAAGTCAATAGTTTGACTTATTTATAAGTGTTAGAGTTATAGGCATGAACAATAAGGAGTATCGTCCGACGCTAGCCCAGCTGCGCACCTTCGTCACCATCGCGGAGAATAAACACTTTGGAACCGCAGCGTCCAAGCTCGATATCTCCCAGCCATCCCTGTCACAAGCCCTCGTTGCCTTGGAACAGGGCCTCGGCATACAACTCATCGAGCGCTCTACCCGAAAGGTCATCGTCACCTCCGTTGGCGAAGAGCTCCTCCCCTTTGCCAAGGCAGCCCTTGAGGCCTCCGATGCTTTCCTCGCCCGCGCCCGCGGGGCTAATGGCACGCTTACCGGCCCCTTGACCATTGGCGTCATCCCCACTATCGCGCCGTATATCCTCCCGGAACTCCTCCAGTCCATCACGGAGGTCTACCCCGAACTCGAACCGCGCTTCGTGGAGGAGCAGACTCAACACTTGCTCGACAAACTTCGTGAAGGCACGATCGACCTCGCCATTACGGCCCTTCCCACCGAGGCCGCCGGCATGGTGGAAGTGCCGCTCTACGCTGAGCACTTCACTGTCGTTACGCCCTCCAAGCACCCTCTAGCAGGGCGCTCCGATCTCACACTAAAGCAACTCGAAGACCTCGACTTATTACTGCTTGATGATGGCCATTGCCTCCGCGACCAGGCGCTCGACCTCTGCCGGCGGGCCAAGATTAACCCCTCCGAAGCAACGAATGCAGTCACCCGCGCATCATCACTCACCACCATTCTGCAACTCGTCATGGGCGGACTCGGTACCACGCTCGTGCCCGAGTCAGCGCTGGCAACCGAATGCACGAGCCCTGATCTAGCAGTAGCGCGTTTTGCACCTGCCGTTACCGCCGAGCGACAGGTAGGCCTGACGTTCCGGTCGTCCGCAGCGCGCGCCGAAGAATTCCACGCCTTCGGCTCACTGGTCACCTCTGCCTACCAGGCAGCGGTGGAACGCTCACGTGCACTCGTTCCCGTCACCTCCCCTCACGACTAAAACGACAAACGCCACCGTCTTGCCTTCACGCTATGACGCGTGAAGAAAGAGGTGGCGTTTACAACCGCCCAGTAGAGCGGGATTCTAATTACGCAGCCGGAGCATAGCGGCCCTGGCACTGACGGCATAGATGCGCCGTGGCCAATTGCATTGCCGGAGCGATGACCACAAGTGCCAAGCCCAGAGTAATTACAGAAGCCGCAACGAGAAGGCCCGACAGCACGAGGAGCAGCAGGATGTGGCTGTAGTTCTGCTTGCCCAACTTCAGGCCCTGAGAGAATGCCTCACCGATGGAGGAGGTATCCGCGGCCAACCACGGCATCAAGGTGAAGAAAGGCTGAATGAACAAGGCAATGAGTCCAACCACAATCACACCGCCAAACACAGAGCCTACGAGGGCCAGGATTTGGCCCTCCTCGAGCTGCTCCATGCTGTTGGCGCCCGTCGCCGCAGCACCACCGAAGCCCAAGAAAAAGATTGCGACAATGGCGATCACCATGGCAATAGTCGCAAGCACACCCAGCACGAGGTTGACGACCAACGGCTGCACCCAGCGAACACCTTGGAAGAGGGTTCCCCACGTCGGCTTAGGCGTGTCAATCTCGCGGTACGCCAAGCGGTAGACGATCAAACTGATAACCAAGGCTAGGATGCTCACGAGAAACGACAGGAAATTAACAGTCAGACCTGTTTCCACGCTATCGCTGTCCTGCTGAACGATACTCAGAGAAATCTGCGGAACAACCTGAACGATTCCGACCACGAAGGCACCCAGAATCCAGAGCACCGGATTCTTCAGTGCAGCACCGAAGCCCCACTTAATAGCCTCGATAGCGCTCACTGGGCCGGTGTAGGCGGGGCCTGCCTGCGGGCCGGGGCCTGCGTAGCTGCCGTCCTCACCATAGTTAGCACCAGCGTAGCCTGGCTGGCCGGTGTTGTAGGCACCGTAGCCGCCATATTCTTGGCTTGCGCCATAGGCGTTCGCGCCTGGCTGTCCCGCACCTTGAGAGTTTCCACCGAAACCCTCATTCGAGCCATAGCCGCCGTTGGCGCCGTATCCGCCAGGTTGGCCGAAACCTGCCTGGTCTTCCGGGTGGTTTGTCGGCTCATAACGCGGCAAACCACCGTTGTTTCCAGCACCGTTGTTAGCGCCGTTGCCGAAACCGTTGTTGGAGGAATTGTCCTCCGATTTAGGGTCAAAGGGATTAGTCATTGTTCGTGTCCTTTACATCTTTGGTCACACAGACAACACGAGCGTACCAACAACTTCATGAAAATCCGTGAGCGAGTAGACTTTTAGGGCGATTATGACTGCAACTCGCGATGAACTCTATAGCGCTCTCACTAACGTTTCGTTGAGTGATGAACGCGCATTCCGCCGCCGCCTCCGTAAAGCCCGCGCCCCAAAGGCCCTCGAAGCAATTGGCGCAGATATTGCCGCAGCACAACAGCGCGTGGCCGCCATCGACGCTGGAGTGCCGGACATCACGTACCCAGAGCAGCTTCCCGTTACCTCACGTCGGGAGGACCTCGCCGAGGCCATCGCGAACAACCAGGTGGTCATTATTGCCGGTGAGACTGGTTCCGGTAAGACAACCCAGATTCCAAAGATCTGTCTGGAGCTAGGCCGCGGGCGCCGTGGTCTCATTGGCCATACCCAGCCCCGCCGTCTCGCTGCCCGCACGGTCGCTGAGCGCATCGCCGACGAGCTCGGTCAATCCATCGGGGAATCTGTTGGTTACGCCATTCGCTTCGATGACAAGGTGTCTTCCACGACCGCTGTCAAACTCATGACCGACGGTATTTTGCTTGCAGAAATGCAGCGCGACCGTTTCCTCAACGCTTACGACACCATCATTATCGACGAGGCCCACGAGCGCTCCCTCAACATTGACTTCCTGTTGGGCTACCTCAAGCGGCTTCTTCCTAAACGGCCAGATCTCAAGGTCATCATCACTTCTGCCACTATTGACCCAGAGCGCTTTGCCGCACACTTCGCTGACGCCGATGGTGAACCTGCCCCTATCATCGAGGTCTCCGGACGCACCTACCCGGTAGAGATCCGTTACCGTCCGTTGGAGATTGAATCTGGTGGCAAAACCATTGATATCGATCCCTTGGACGCCCTGTGTGAGGCCATCGAAGAGCTCATGACCGAGGGCGAAGGCGATATCCTTTGTTTCTTCCCCGGTGAACGCGATATCCGCGATGCTATGGAAGCCATTGAGGGCCGCCACTGGCGCGGTGTGGAAGTCACTCCCTTATTTGGACGACTGTCCAACCAAGAGCAGCACCGAGTATTTAGCCCGCATAGCGGGCGAAGAATCGTGCTCTCCACCAACATTGCCGAAACGTCACTGACTGTTCCCGGTATCCGCTATGTCGTGGACACCGGCACCGCGCGTATTTCGCGCTACTCCACCCGCACCAAGGTCCAGCGTCTGCCTATTGAGCCTATTTCCCAGGCCAGCGCCAACCAACGCTCTGGCCGTTGTGGACGTGTGGCTGACGGCATTGCCATTCGCCTCTACAGCGAGCAGGACTTCCTCTCTCGCCCCGAGTTCACTGACCCGGAGATTTTGCGCACCAATCTGGCCAGCGTCATTCTTCAGATGATTTCGCTACGGCTAGGCGATATTTCGGAGTTTCCTTTCGTCCAGCCCCCCGAGCCTAAAGCCGTACGCGATGGTTTGCTTCTCCTGCACGAACTGGGTGCGCTCCAGCAAAAAGAAAAAGATGGCCTTCCCGTCTTGACTCACGTGGGACGAGACTTGGCGCGCATTCCAGTCGATCCGCGGATGGCCCGCATGCTCGTCGAGGCCAATACATCAGGCTGCCTTACCGACGTCATGATCATTGTCGCCGCCATGACTATCCAAGACGTGCGCGAGCGCCCCCTAGACAAGCAAACTCAAGCGGACCAGTCCCATGCCCGGTTCAAGGACAAGACCTCAGACTTCCTGTCCATGCTCAACCTCTGGGACTTTGTCCAGGAAGCCCGCGAAGAAATGAGCGGAAATGCCTTCCGCAAACGCATGAAAGCGGATTTCCTGCACTATATGCGCATCCGCGAGTGGTTCGACCTCGTGCGCCAACTGCGTGACGTGGCCAAGCAACTGGGTTGGAAAGCTCAGGAAGGCACGGAACGACGCCCAGATGACATCCATATGTCTCTGCTTTCTGGATTGCTCTCCAACATTGGCGCCCGCGACGGCAATTCCAAGGAATTTATTGGCGCGCGGAATACCCGCTTCCTCGTCTTCCCTGGCTCCGCGCTGGCGAAGAAACCTCCAGAGTTCCTCATGGCCGCTGAACTAGTCGAGACCTCTCGGCTGTGGGCGCGCGATGTCGCCGCAATTGACCCAGCTTGGGTAGAAAAGCTTGCAGAAGACCTGCTTAAGCACAACTATTCTGATCCTACGTGGTCTCGCAAACGCGGTTCCGCGGTAGCGACGCAGCGTTCGACGCTGTACGGCGTCACCGTCGTGGCGGACCGCACGGTGCCCTATCACCATGTAGATAAGGCTGCAGCTCGCGATATGTTCATTCGCAATGCGCTTGTCGACGGCGACTGGACCACCCACCACCACTTCTTCCATGACAATAAGCGCAAACTCGCTGAGGCTTCCGAGTTCGAGGAGAAGGCCCGTCGGCGTGGACTCGTCGTGGATGAAGACACGTTGTTCGATTTCTATGACCAGCGCATCCCTGAAAATGTCACCACGGCGAAGCACTTCGACTCCTGGTGGAAGAAACAGAAGAACAAGCATCTTCTTGACTTTGACCCTACAAAGCTTCTCGACGATGACCATGACGTCACGGAAGAGGCCTTCCCAGATCGCTGGCTCAAGGGCAGTATTGATTACGACCTCTCCTACAAATTCGAGCCTGGTGATCCCCTCGACGGTGTCACCCTCATGGTCCCTGTGCCGCTGCTTGCAGGCCTCGACACCGAGGGTTTCGATTGGCTCGTCCCTGGCCTGCGACTCGAACTCGTTACTGAGCTCATTCGTTCCTTGCCCAAGGCGCTGCGCCGTACTGTCGTCCCGGCACCCGAATTTGCTGAGAGAGCACTGCCCAAGCTTTTGCCCTACGAAGGGCGCATTACCGAGCAGCTCGCAGCAGTTCTACAAGAGATGGGCGGGCAGGGCATCAATGCCAGTGATTTCCGTCCTGAACAGCTGGACCCGCACTTGCGTATGAATTTCGCTGCGGTGGACAAACGCGGCAAGGTCATTGACTCCGATCGTGATCTCAAGGCGTTAGTCCAGCGACAGGCAGGTCATATTTCCTCCTCGGTATCCCGAGTGGGCCGCAAATCTGAATCCAAGGCTGTCAAAGAGTGGTCCGACGACACTTTGGGCAGCATCGATGAGGAAGTTACCACCGTGGTAGATGGCCATGAGGTCACCGCTTACCCTGCGCTGGTGGCAACCAAGGAAGGCGTCGCCCTTAAAGTGCACCCCACTAAGGCGGCTGCCGACGCCTCCATGATCACCACTACACTCACTCTTCTTCTCCGTGAGATTTCCGTGAGCACACAGCAGATGGTCAAGGGTCTACCGCTGCAACAACGAGTTGCTGTTGATGCATACCCGCATGGAGGCGCTGATGGTCTGGTTAATGACGCCCGTGTCGCTGCTGTACGCGACATCATGATGGAAAAGGGCGGCCCTGTTCGCAGTCCAGCGGAGTTCACCGCACTTCTCAACGCAGTTAAACCAGAGGTACCAAGCCGTGTACGGCAGTCAGTAGTCGCGATTGCACCGGGCCTAGCAGAGTTTTCCAACCTCTCGGCAGAACTTAAGCACTGGGAAGGCCCGGCTATCGACGACATACGCGCACAGCTCGAGTTCCTGCTGCCGCCGAATGCTCTGACGATCCACGGTATTCAGCATTTGCGTCACCTCCCCCGCTATATTCAGGCCGCACGGATCCGTCTCGAGGACATGAACCTCGATCCGGACCGTGACGCTGACCGCCAGGCCGACGTTGATGAGGCCAAGGCTTACCTAGCCAATCGTCTCCGTAATCTCCCTGCCGGGCGAGAAAAGACGCGTGAGGTCAAGGACATCTACTGGATGATAGAGGAGCTGCGCGTATCGCTTTTTGCTCAGCGCTTAGGCACTGCTCACGCAGTATCGCTGCGCCGAGTACAGAAAGCAGCCGATAAGTTGCGTTAAAAAGAGTCCCTATCCCGACGGCGCATAAGACGAATCTCCGACTCAAAGTCGTCCGCGCTTTCAAAGGACTTGTAGACCGAAGCGAAGCGAAGGTAGGCAACCTCATCAAGGTCACGCAGGGGTTCTAGGATTGCCAAACCAATGTCATTGGCATTGACTTGGGAAGAACCGTGGCTGCGGATAGTTTCCTCAACTTCCTGCGCCAGCTTCTTCAGCGAATCGTCGCTGACGTCGCGGCCCTGGCAGGCTCGCTGCACACCGCGAATAAGTTTGTCGCGACTGAAGGGTTCCGCGAGGCCACTGCGTTTGACCACCAACAGAACGGCTTTTTCAACCGTCGTAAAACGGCCTTTACACGCAGTGCACTCTCGCCGACGGCGGATCGAGGTACCGCTATCTACTACGCGAGAGTCAATAACGCGCGACTGTTCATTGTGACAGAACGGGCAATACACGGCGCGGCATCCTTCCTCGGGGTCGTACACATGTGCCGCTCCGAGTGAACTAACCCAGAAAATGGGCCGTTGATTCTCATAAAACAAGGCGCGGCATATCGCCCCGTAGTCTACTCACTGCTTAACCGACTGGGTACCTACCAGTCCCGTTGTTGGCCCCTAGTGAGAAGATGCCACTGCAGAAGGCGACGATGCCGGCACAAACGACGCCTCACTGTCGATGCTCAGCCCTCCCCACACAGTGCCGACGAATACTGCTACACCAAAGACAGCGCCAAGGACATAGTTACCTACGTTCGAGCTACCCCAGCGTCGATTCGAGTCCGAATTCAGGGTAGAAGCACGAGAGCGAAGCTTTTCCCGGCTACGCTCCTGTGTTCTATCTATCGGAGATAAAGTTCGAACATCAGGAGAGTGACGCAATGATTGACGTGGTGCGGATTGAGGTGCCGCAGGTTCCCACACCATCGCTGGCGGAACAACTGCAGGTCGAGAAATTCCTACCTCGTCACGAGAGATTCCGCGCTTGTTCGGGGTGTTAAGTACGATAGCCATATTCTTCCCTTTCAGATTGCAATAACTCGGTAGCGATGATGACTAGAGTGTAGGAAACCAGTCCGACACTTTCGAACATCTCCATCGACCAATCGTTCGATTTGGTCTGTATGTTCGATTTATAACAGCCTCTCGAAAGTTTGTCCACATTTGCGTGGCAACTGTCGAACATTTTTTCTTTCCATGCTAAAAAGGAGACAAGCATTCGATATGCCCTACCCCGTTTACCCCACCCAATAAACGCGCCCACCGCCCTTCCCCGAGTCACAAGGAGAAAACATGGCCCGCAAACCGAAGAAGAGCGATCAACCCACTCTCGAATCTCTGTCCGCTCGCCAGCGTCGCATTCTCGAAGTCATCCACGATGCCGTAATGCTTCGAGGCTACCCACCAAGCATTCGCGAGATTGGGGATGCCACCGGACTTCAATCCACCTCTTCCGTGGCCTACCAACTCAAGCAGCTGGAGGAGAAAGGCTTCCTGCGCCGCGATCCCAACAAGCCGCGCGCCGTTGATGTTCGCCACTTCCCTAGCGCTGATGAGTCCAAGAAACCTGGCCGCAAGTCCGCCGCCACCATGAGCGTCGTCGAGCCTGCAACTGGAGATGTTCCTGAAGAAGCCTCGGCGCCGACATACATCCCAGTCGTTGGACGCATCGCCGCTGGTTCCCCCATCACTGCGGAAGAAAACATTGACACCTATTTCCCGATGCCCGATGACATCGTGGGCAATGGGGAGCTTTACATGTTGCAGGTTGTGGGTGACTCCATGCAGGATGCCGGCATCCTTAATGGCGATTGGGTCATCATCCGTTCCCAGTCCGTAGCGGAAGAAGGAGAATTCGTAGCAGCCCTCCTCGACGGCGAGGAAGCCACCGTTAAAGAGTTCCACCGTGACTCTTCAGGCGTGTGGCTCCTTCCGCATAACGACGCCTACTCGCCCATCAAAGGTGACGAAGCAGAAATTATGGGCAAGGTCGTCTCGGTGTTCCGCAAGCTCTAGCTGTCGCATACCCACAACTTTCTTTCCTTCCTCCATTTCCCCCGCTCGATTTTCCCTTCGCTCCACACTCAATGTGGACATATTGAGCGGGGACTATTTATGCTCTTACCCCCTTGTGTGTGTAGATGCCCGATTTATGCCCGCTTAGCGGCCAAGATCACAGATTCCCAAATTTGCTGGACAGAGCTAGGTTTGACGTGAGATTAAGCCTTTTTAATGTGTAGGTCTATTTGTTTAGTTCCGTTTTGCCCGCACGCAATGGGAGAATGGGAACATCACAGCAACACGTGTTGCTCCATCCGCTAAGCCGCCTCGCGAATTACTCCATTCCTACTTGGCGCTGCGACCAGACCCGATGGAGCCCCTCAAAGGGAGGAACTATGTACGCCGAAGAGCGCCGTCGTCAGATTGCCTCGTTGACCGCCGTGGAGGGACGAGTCAACGTCACCGAACTCTCGGAACGTTTCGATGTCACAGCCGAAACCATCCGCCGGGACCTTGCTGTCCTCGACAGAGAAGGTGTTGTCCACCGCGTCCATGGTGGCGCTGTGGCTTCCCAGTCTTTCCAGACCGCAGAGTTCACTTTGGACACGCGTCAACGATCTGCAACTGGCGCCAAAATGGCTATCGCACGGGCCGCTCTTGATCAACTACCAGATGGCGGAAGTATCTTCCTCGATGCAGGTACAACGACTAACGCCCTCGCCGACTTGATTGGGCAACGTTTCTCCGCCGGACAGTTCAGTATTGTTTCTAACAGTCTTCCCATTGCGCTTTCTCTAGCCAGCAATGGGGTGTCTGACGTCCAGCTGCTCGGCGGTACCGTTCGTGCCATTACCCAAGCCGTTGTTGGCGATACCGCCCTTCGCACTATGGCGCTTATGCGTGCCGACGTTGCTTTTATTGGCACCAACGCACTGACCATCGATCATGGGCTCTCTACTGCCGACTCTCAAGAAGCTGCGATTAAGTCAGCATTCGTAACTAACGCTCATCGTGTTGTTGTTCTCTGCGACTCTTCCAAGTTGGGCAATGACTACCTAGTCAGCTTTGCCTCACTCGATGACATCGACGTTGTCATTACTGATGCAGCTGCACCTGAGTCCTTCATCGAGGCTCTCAAGGAGCACGGTATCGACGTCATCATTGCCAAGGACAAATAAGAGGCTTCGCTAGGTCATAGGATTTTTATCCTTCGACGAGGCTTAGGCCTCCAGTCCAGCGATAACACAATCCGCCCCCAATCCTCGACTTTAAAAGTCAAGGGCTGAGGGCGGTTTTCGTGTCGCGCTAGAGACACACTAGAGACAGAGTGCGGACATCTAGAATTCCTCTAGCAAAGCAATTACTTTCGTACGGGCCTCGGACGGTCCCTCCGCGTTAACGGCGGCTTCCGCCATCTTCTCGCACTGCTCGAAGGTGAGCTCAGCCAGCTGTGCGCCAACGCCAGCAACGGCAGTCGACGCAGCCGACAGCGAGGTCACCCCCAAACCAGTAAGAACACAGGCCAGCATCGGATCAGCTGCTGCCTCACCGCACACGCCAACCGGAACGTTGTTGTCACGGCCCACCACACAAGTGTGTTGAATAAGGCGCAGAACAGCAGGCTGCCATGGGTCGGTCAAGTAGGCCAGCTGCGGTGACAGTCGGTCTGCTGCCATCGTGTACTGCGTAAGGTCATTGGTACCGATTGACACGAAGTCCAAGTGCGGCATGATGGTGTCGGCCATGAGGGCCGCTGCAGGAACCTCAATCATGGCTCCAGCAGTGAGTCCGCGCTCACGACACAGATCTGCAAACCACTTCGCCTCCACAGCGGTGGCGACCATCGGAGCCATAACCCACGTGGTTGCCTCCTCACCACGGTTGGCTGCAGCTTGAGCAATAGCGTCAAGCTGACGGGTGAGCAGTGCCTCATTATCGCGAGCCACGCGCAGTCCGCGCACGCCCAGTGCTGGATTCTCCTCAGAATCTAGGGTGGCGTAAGAAATTGGCTTATCCGAACCTGCATCGAGGGTGCGAACAACAACCTTGGATTCAGGGAAGGCATTGAAGACCTTTCCGTAGATTCGTGCCTGCTCGTCAACTGTCGGTTCCTCGCTCGCAGAGAGGAAGGAGAGCTCTGTACGATACAGGCCAATGCCTTCTGCCTGAGAGTCCGAGGCAATACGTGCAGCGTTTCCATCGGCGACATTGGCAAGCAACTGCACGCGGTGACCATCCTTGGTCTGCGCTGGGCCACGCCACTCAGCAACACGCGCAGCCTTCTCGCGGTACTCCGCCACTGCTTGAAGAGAGCTCTCACGGTCAGCACCAAGTGCAACCGTGCCCACCGAGCCATCAACAAAGACCTGGGTGCCAGCTTCGATTGTGCGCAAATCTGCCCCGACTGCCACGATGCAAGGAATATCGAGCTGACGGGCGATGATTGCCGTGTGGCTGGTCGGACCGCCGAGCTCAGTGACGAGAGCCTTGATGTGGGAGGTATCGAGGGTAGCGGTATCAGCGGGGGCCAAGTCGTCTGCAAGCAAGACAGCCTCGCCTTCAACCATGGGCAGACCCGGTTCCTGTTCACCACGCAGCTGCGCGATCACACGATCACGCACGTCCTTCAAGTCCGTCGTGCGCTCGGCCATAACACCGCCAGCGGCTTCAAACATCGTGACAAACTTGTCCGTGGCTCCCACGGTTGCGTATTCGGCGTTCTTGCCACCACGGATTCCTTTACGCACTGCCTTGTGCCAGCCACGGTCCTTCACCATGCCGGCCGTAGCGCCGAGCACCTCGGCAGCTTGTCCTTCGGCACCAGCAGCTCGCTGCTCTAGGCGGCTGGCCACAACATCGACGGCTTCCAGAAAACGGTCGTACTCAGCATCGCGCTTGTCCTCCGCGATGGTTTCACCGGCCTTAGGTAGTTCTGGACGGGGGCGGACCCACACTGCCTCAGCATATGCAACGCCGGCGACAACTCCGGTTCCTTTGATTGTGGATGGGGATGCGGTTTCCATGACACATTTCCTTAACGGAGACGATTGTTTCTCTACCCCAGATCATCACAAGTCGGATGAAAATGCAACGAAAACCACAGTGATTCTATTGACTTTCGGACACAATCAGACAACAATCGGAATAGAAGCAACATCTATTTGTCGCTGACTGGGGCAACCCGCGTCGTGGCACCAATCGCCGCGAAGCGCGTTGGCACCCAATATACGCACACTGCGAAAGGGGACGATTGTCCAGAATGATTCTTACCTTGACCCCCAACCCCAGTATCGACGCCACGATCTCTCTGAACGATTCCATACGTCCGGGTTCCGTTCACCGCGCCGAATCTGTCTCCCATGTCGCAGGTGGCAAGGGAGTCAACGTAACCCACGCGGTAACGATGGCAGGCGTCGACAGCCTTGCCCTCTTACCAGCGGCGGCGTCCGATCACTTCCTCGCTCTAGCAGCCGCAGACTCCATCCCTGTGCACGCAGTGCCTATCGACGGCACCGTTCGCACCAACACCACCCTCACCGAACCTGACGGTCGCACAACGAAGCTCAACGGCCCGGGCCCCACACTAACGGCAGAGGACCGCAGCGCTATCGCTGCTGCGCTGAAGGAACATGCCCCACAAGCCGAGTGGCTCGTCATGTCAGGCTCTCTTCCGCGGGGAGTTCCCACCGAGTGGTACACCGAACTGATGAGCGTTGCTCGCACCGCCAACCCTGAGCTCCGCGTCGCTGTGGATACCTCCGACGCCCCCATGGCGGCCTTGGGTGAGAACCTCAGCACCGCGGCCCCAGACCTCATAAAGCCCAATGGCCTCGAGCTGGGTCAGCTTGCGGGCGTCGATGGCGAAGCGCTGGAGGCCAACGCCGAAAATGGTGACTTTAGTGGTGTGGTGGAATCCGCAAGAGTCATCGTCGAACGCGGCATCCCTGAGGTGCTCGTCACCCTCGGCGGAGCCGGCGCCGTGCTCGTCACCGCAGATGAAGCATGGGTCGCTACTCCCCCGCCAATCAGCGTGAAGTCCACAGTGGGCGCGGGTGATTCATCCCTGTCTGGATACATCCTCGCGCGCCGAAACGGTTCCTCCTACGCGGAGGCGCTGCGACAGGCTGTCGCTTATGGTTCCGCGGCCGCTTCCCTGCCTGGGACTCAACTGCCTTCCCCAGAACAACTCGATATCGATCAAACTGCAGTTTCTGCAGTGCCCGCCCTATAGCACCTGTTAGGAGTGCATAAACATGGCATCCGATCTTATTACCACCGACCTCGTGGCGCTCGATGCCGACTTCGGTGACAGCATCGAATCCGTCATTACTAACCTCGCCACACTGGTTCATGATACCGGCCGCGCTAGCAGCGTCGATGAGCTCGCCGCACCTGCCATTGCTCGTGAAACCAAGGCTGGTACAGGCGTTCCCGGCGGCGTCGCTATTCCGCACTGCCGTTCCGCAGCAGTCACCGAACCAACTCTGGCCTTTGCCCGCCTGTCTCGTGGCGTCGACTTCTCCGGCCCCGACGGTGACGCACAGCTGGTCTTCCTCATCGCCGCGCCGGAAGGCGGTGGCAAGGCACACCTGAAGATCCTTTCGAAGCTAGCCCGCGCGCTGGTGAAGAAGGACTTCCTCGAGGCCTTGCGCAACGCAGAGACCAAGGACGAAATCGTCAAGGTCGTTCTCGACGTGGTCAACGCTGAAAAGCCCAAAAAGAAGGCTGTACCAGCAGAATCTGCGGCTGCCGGCGCCACTGTTCCCGCTTCTACTTCTTCATCCGCTTCCACGGACGAGGCCAAGGGTTCGAAGAAAACGCGCATCGTCGCTGTGACTGCCTGCCCCACCGGTATCGCGCACACGTACATGGCTGCTGATGCCCTTACCCAGACCGCCGAAGAGCGCGACGATGTCGAGCTCACCGTTGAGACGCAAGGTTCCTCCAACAACACCGCTGTGTCCGCTAACGTCATCGAGAATGCTGACGCCGTCATTTTCGCCGCCGACGTCGGAGTGCGCGACCGTGAGCGCTTCGCAGGTAAGCCGGTCATCGAATCCGGAGTCAAACGCGCCATTAACGAACCGGGCGTAATGATCGACGAGGCTATTGCTGCCTCGAAGAACCCGAACGCTCACAAGGTGTCAGGCACTGCTGGTGCCGCTTCCTCGAACGCTCAAGAGGAAGGCGAGGGCCTCGGCTGGGGCAAGCGCATCCAGCAAGCCATCATGACCGGCGTGTCCTACATGGTGCCCTTCGTCGCCGCAGGCGGCCTTCTCCTGGCGCTGGGATTCTTGCTTGGCGGCTACGACGTAGCCAACGGATGGCAGGCCATCACCACCGACTACTCGCTGACGAACCTGCCTGGCCATGACGTAGTGGTCGACGGCGCAACGATGACGTTCAAGCACTCAGGCCTTGGTCTCTACCTTGGCGCCGTGCTCTTCGCCATCGGCCAAGCGGCGATGGGATTCATTGTCGCGGCTCTCTCCGGCTATATTGCCTTCGCACTGGCGGGACGCCCAGGCATTGCGCCGGGCTTTGCCGGCGGCGCCATCGCCGTCACCTTGGGCGCCGGCTTCATCGGCGGTCTGGTCACCGGTCTTATCGCTGGTTTCGTCGCCATGTGGATTGGCAAGTGGAAGGTCCCGCGCTGGGTCGGCTCCCTCATGCCGGTCGTCATCATTCCGCTTCTTGCCACCATGATTACTGGTCTGCTCATGTACCTGCTACTCGGTGCTCCATTGGCCGCCATCATGAACGGTTTGCAGAACTGGCTCGCCTCCATGTCCGGCTCCTCCGCTGTGTTGCTGGGCATCATCCTCGGTCTCATGATGTGCTCTGACCTGGGCGGTCCGGTCAACAAGGCCGCTTACCTCTTCGCCACCGCAGGTCTGTCCACCGGTGACGAAGCTTCCATGAAGATCATGGCCGCTGTCATGGCCTCCGGTATGGTCGCCCCCATCGCACTGTCTATCGCTACCTTCGTGCGCAAGAACCTCTTCACCCCGGCGGAGCAGGAGAACGGCAAATCCGCATGGCTGCTGGGCCTGTCCTTCGTCTCCGAAGGTGCTATCCCGTTCGCTGCCGCCGACCCGCTTCGCGTCATCCCGTCCATGATGCTCGGCGGTGCGGTCACCGGCGCACTGTCGATGGCGCTGGGTGTCATGTCCCGCGCTCCGCACGGCGGCATCTTCGTCATCTTCGCAATCGAGCCTGCATGGGCTTACTTCGTGGCCATCCTCGCGGGCGTGGCGGTGGCGGCCATCGCTGTCATCGCTATGAAGCAGTTCTGGCCAAATAAGACCGCGGAAGAGGCTGCTGCGAAGGCAGAAACCGCCAAGGCTGCCGCATAAACTGCGCCGTCTTTCTTAGAAGGCGCGTACACTTGTAACCACGAAAAATCTTTAAGTCGAAAGGACTATCATCATGGCTTCTAGGACCGTCAAGGTTGGTTCCTCCGTCGGATTGCACGCACGTCCGGCTTCCATCATCGCTGATGCCGCTGCTGAGTTTGATGAGGACATTTTCCTGACCCTCGTTGGTGACGATGACGAGGATGAGACCGATGCTGCTTCTTCCCTGATGATTATGGCTCTCGGCGCCGAGCAGGGGGACGAGGTCACTGTGACCTCCGACAACGAAGAGGCTGTTGAGAAGATTGCTGGCCTCATCGAGCAGGATTTGGACGCCGAATAAAAGGTCCTAAAGCTGCGGCTCGTAATCTGCAGTAATTAGCAAGGAAATCCCGTCCACGCGGCGGGATTTTTGCATCTTTAGGCGCCGGCACGCCAGTGTCTAGGGCGCATCTGCGCCACGCTCGTCCTTGTCTGGAGTTGGCAAGAAGGCAGTCGCACTCGTGCCTAAGAAGACGAGGACAAAGAGCACCCATAGCCCTGGGGGAAGGTAAGGCAGCAGCGCCCCCGGGTACGCCGAGACTGCGACATGGACGGCGACCGTGTACCAGATGCCCACTAGGAGCGCTGTCAGCATGGCAACACAGTACGGAAAGAGGATTGCCCAGAACTCTGCTCGCTGGATCGCGCCTTGGGTACGGCCCAGAAGACGCAGTGGTGAGAAGAACGCATGCAAATTGGCCCGCTTGCCCATCACAGAGACCGCGAGGACCAGGCAGATCGCCAGCAGAGTGTAGGCCGCGGTGGGGACGAAGCCGGCGGTTCCGTCGCCGTGGGGTCCGTACATGATCTGGCTATCCATATCCACGTGCCGTACCCAATCCTGCGCGGACTCCACCCGGAGATGATCCGGTGCGCTAGCCGATTCTGCGACCACGGGAAGCCCCCATTCCGGTTTAACCGGAGACTCGCTAGAGATACCGGAGAACGGCACCATGAAGTCTGGGTAGAAGGGGCTGTGAGCTTTCACCGGCGCCGCGGGCGAGAGTAGCTGCCCTATCACGTGGTCATTCGATCCGGCCAGAGAATAGTCAGACGCCTTCTCCATCGGTACGGAGGTCTCCCCCGCGGATTCGAAGTCCGAAGGCTGCCAGTAGACCACCCCACGGCAGTCGTCACCGATCTCCTCGCATACACCGTCTGCTTCCTGCGCTTCCAGCAGGCGAAAATCTTGGCCAACGACGACTGGGACCGTTTGGAAATTCTGGGAGCCTACGTAATTTGCCGCCCATAACGAGGTCTGGGCACCTGTGAAGCCTGCCAGCGGAATGGCTACGAGCGCGGTAGCAAGCCCCACCCTCGAGGTCGTCCCGACGGTTTCGGAGGAGCGGATGCCTAGCGCGGGTGCCGACCATCCGCTCACCTTTTTGATCGCCGCGGCTGCCCAGCGAGCTAGCGCCTGGGCGAAGGGGCCGGCAAGTGTGACAGCGAGGAACGGCAAGGTGAAGACGAATATCAACACGACAGGCCCTGGCGGAGTCGTCACCATGCACCAGATACCCGCGGCAATATTGACCACTGCGAGCACTAGGCCAACCAGCCTCACCAAGGATGTGGACTTACCTACTGTCGCCGCTCCCCGATCCCCGGCTTTGGCCAGCACCTTGTCGACGTTGAGAATCCCCACGCCGAGGAGGTACAGAGGGACTAAGACCAGCAGTGACGACCAGGCAACGTCAATGGGCGAGCCCCAGTGATCTGGCAGCTGCTTGTTGAGCCCTAGCAGAATCACCTTGAAAAGCGGCGTCGCCAACAACCGTCCCAACACTACCGCCGAAACGCTTGCCAGAAGCGCCAGGCACGCCCCTTGCAGGAGCAGGTGCTTGGTGAAAAACGCCCTGCCTATGCCGAGAATCCGCAGCGCTTGCACGGTATTTCGGTGGTCAGCGATAAAATTCTGATGCGCCAACCGGACCCCGGCGAATGCCGGGATGATCGCAATCAGGCTCATATTCGTCACGCCGGCCTTGAAGTCGCTGCTTCCGCCAGTCGAGAATGCGACGTAAAGGATGGTGCCGACGAGCGTGCCTATTACTACCGCAGCCAGTACGATTCCCCCGATGAAGGGGCGCGCCGTCACCGACAGCTCTCTCCGGTAGGCGGCGGTGGGAGTCATGGTCTTCATGGGCTATGCCCCCATCTGCAGCAGCGTTTCTGCCTGCCCGTCGAAAAGCTCGCGGTGGGAGCAATAGACCACTATCGCTCCCCGCTTCGCCGACTGGCGCAACAAGTCCTCGACCACGGTGACATTCGCTCCATCAAGCGCGCTGACGGGCTCATCCACGAGCACCAGGTCCGGTTGGGAAGCTAGTGCCTGGGCCACCGCAACGCGCTGGCGTTGACCCCCGGATAGCTCCGCCGGCAGAGCTTCTGTGAAAGGCTGCATGCCCAACGTGCCAAGCAGCTCTTCCCTGCCCTGTGCGTCGAGGCCTCGTCCGGCGACGTGAACTGCCAGCTCGAGGTTCTCCCGGCAGTTGAGGCTAGGCAGGAGGGTCGGTGCCTGTGGTGCGTACCCGACGTGCGCGGCCCGCCACGAGGTTAGCTTCTTGGCCGCGCCCTTTCCGAACCGTTTACCGTCGATGGTTACCCTGCCTTCACTGGGTGAGCGCAGACCAGCTAACAGATCCAGAACCGTGGATTTACCGCTTCCTGATGGGCCCCGGACTTCGTAGATACCAGGCCGTGACAACGACAGCGCGGCATCCCGCAGAATATATGGCCCATATCTCGAGTATCGAAAAGAGATTTTATTCCAAGCTATTGCAACCATCACGATTCCTATCTTGTTAGATTGGCGGATCTCGCGCGTTATTTGTGTTATCTAGAACTTTGCCGAGACACTGGACACCGCACAAAAAGAGCCAAGGAACGACACCAAATCACGGGGATGAGGCTCACCTAATTTCCAACACCAGTATATTAACGTGCGGTGTTTACCTAATACTTCGCGTTCTGCCCCTCACCAACGGACTCGTAGAGCTTCTTCATGACTGGGTACAGCACGATGATGCCTACTGATCCCCAGGCGATGCCCTCCAAGGTGACACCGAAAACGTCGAGAGTGAGGTTACCAATGCCGGCAATGAGCGCCACAGCCGCAGCGGTGAGGTTGACAGGGTTGTTGAAGTTGACCTTGTTGTCCATCCAGATGCGCACACCGAGCATGCCGATGAGCCCGTAGAGCACCAGGCAGGCACCACCCAATACACCGGTAGGGATGGTGAAAATGAGCGCGCCAAACTTCGGGATGAAAGCCAGCGCGATAGCGGTGATGGCGGCAACCCAATACGCGGCCGTGGAATAAACGCGAGTTGCAGCCATGACACCGATATTCTCAGCGTAGGTCGTGGTGCCGGAGCCACCGAAGCCACCGGCTAGGGAAGTCGCGAGGCCGTCAGCAATAAGGGCATCGCCGGCCAGATCATCGAGGTCACGCTTAGTCATTTCGGAGACGGCCTTGACGTGGCCGACGTTCTCAGCGATGAGGACGACGAGAACCGGCAGCGCCGCCAGGATGGCAGAGACATGGAACTCTGGGGCATGGAACTGCGGGAAGCCAATCCAAGCAGCCTCACGAATAGATTCCACGGCGCCCTCCCCCAGGTTGCCGGTGACGGCCGCGAAAGCCCATCCCACAACAACGCCAATGAGGATAGACAGGCGCGAGACCATGCCACGGCCGGCCACAGTAGCCAAGATGATGACTGCCAGGGTCACGGTGGCCACGAGGGGCTGGCTAGAGAAGTTGGAAGCCGCATTAGGCGCCAGGTTTAGGCCGATGAGTGCCACGATGGCGCCGGTGACCGCGGGTGGCATGACTGCGTCAAGTACCTTGCGGCCAGCGGCCTTCACAGCGAAGCCGATGAGCACGAGAACCAGGCCGGTCACGAGAACCGAACCGGCCTGCGCACCGATGCCATACTGCTGCGAGGCGGTCAGTGGTGCAATGAACGCAAAGGACGAGCCCAGGTAGGAGGGCAAGCGGTTGCGCGTGATCATGAGGAACAGAATCGTTCCCAGACCAGAGAAGAGCAGTGTGGTGTTGACCGGGAAACCGGTCAGCGTGGGCACAAGCAGCGTCGCGCCAAACATGGCCACGACATGCTGCGTACCGATGCCAATGGTGCGGCCCCAGCTCAAGCGTTCTTCGGGCGCGACAACCGCACCCGGTTTAATAGTTTTTCCGTCCCCATGGACGTCCCAGGAAAAGATACTCACGAGCTTTTATTATGGCCCACCCGCGCGCCGAATCCTAAGCGGAATCCTCCACGCGGAACTCAGCTAGCTCGGCGGCGACAGAAGCTGGAAGGCGGACGTCGACTAGCGTGCCCTCCCCCGAGTACTCCTCGCTGCGCACGGTACCTTCAGCGTGGAGGCGCGCCACCACGTCACCGCGAGTAAAGGGGATAAGCAGCTGCACGTGTTCGTCGCGGGAGTTAAGGAAAAGCTCCACGCGTGCCGTGAGCTCGTCCACGCCCTCGCCCGTCTTTGCGGATACGTAGACCACATTGTCGCGATCGAGCACGTGGCGCAGCTCTGCCAGAACGAGTGGATCGGCTTGGTCAATCTTGTTAATAACGATGATCTCCGGCGGAGCTTCCTCGCCGGTTTCCTTCACGATGTCGTAGATAACTTGGTTCACCGCTTCAATCTGCTTGAGCGGGAACGGGTCAGACCCATCGACCACGTGCAGCATGAGATCTGCGGCGAGGACTTCTTCCAGCGTGGACTTGAAGGCTTCCACCAACTGCGTCGGCAAATGGCGCACGAAGCCGACGGTGTCGGTGAAGACGACCTGGCGACCGTCGGCAAGCTCGGCTCGGCGTGTGGTGGGATCCAGCGTGGCGAACAGGGCATCCTCAACCAGCACGCCTGCGCCCGTCATCGCGTTGATGAGGGAGGACTTTCCAGCATTGGTGTAGCCGGCAATAGCGATTTGCGGCACGGTGGAGCGCTGGCGCTTCGCGCGTTTGACCTCACGGGCGGTTTTCATCGCCTTGAGTTCTTTGCGCAGCAGCGCCATTTGGGTACGGATGCGGCGACGGTCCGTCTCGATCTTGGTTTCACCAGGACCACGCAGGCCCACACCGCCGTTGGAACCGGCACGGCCACCTGCCTGGCGCGAAAGATTGCCACCCCAACCACGCGTGTGCGTGTAGAGGTACTCCAACTGTGCCAGGGAGACCTGCGCCTTGCCTTCCTTGGACTTCGCATGCTGCGCGAAGATGTCCAAAATGAGCATGGTGCGGTCAATGACCTTGGTGTTGAGAGCACGCTCGAGGGCAGAGAGCTGGCCGGGGGTGAGCTCACCATCGCAGACGACGGTATCGGCGCCGGTAGCGGCCACAATATCTTTGAGCTCTGCGGCCTTGCCTGAGCCGATATAGGTACCTGGGTCGGGCTTCTCACGTTTCTGGTAGAGCGCCTCCACCACCTCGGCGCCAGCGGTTTCCGTCAAGGCTGCCAGCTCAGCCATCGTGGCCTCCACTTCGGCCACGGTTCCCTCGGTCCACACACCAACGAGGATCACTTGCTCCAGACGGAGCTTTCGGTACTCCACCTCGTAGCCGTCAGTAGTGTCTTCGGCACGGATGGTGGTCTCACGCGTCACACGGCGGAAGGCATTGCGCTCGGCAAGGTCCAAGTCACCGATCGTCGGATCCTGCGGCGCGGGGGCAGGCTCACCAAAAGCCTGCGCGAGGAGTTCATCATGGGTCTGTTTCGTCATATGCTCCCTATTCTTGCACGTCGACGCGCCAAAACGGGAATTGCGTGAGTGCGAAGAGTGAGGTGACTTACCTTCTCAAGGCTATTTTTGACTCCTCCACGCGGCGGATACAATAGTGGACATGACCGTCAACGAGAAGACCCACCCAGAGATGCAGGCCATTGGCCTGAACTACGAGCGCTGGCAGGACGCAGTGGAGGCCGCAATCTCCACGAATCAGCTAGCAGTGACCGGCGAGGTACGCGGCGGGCAGCTTATCCAGTTTGCGGATGCTTCCGGCGCGCAGCTCAACATTTTGGCGGTCGAGCCTTTCGCCACCTTCATTGGTTTCGACTCTGTCACCCAGGGCTTTGCGCACGTTTCCATGATTAATGACGTCCTCGCCTACCTCGACATCATCGATCCTTTCGGCACCGTCCTGGCGCAGGCCACCGCCAACTTGGCCCAGGGCCCGCTGCTTGTCGAAGAAGACACGCAGCAGTGGCAACAGGTTGAGCTCACCGCGATGGGTCTCGACGTTACGCACTTCGAAAACACTGAGGCTTATGAGTCCGAGAAGGGCTCCTTCCCTGCCGCGTTCGAGTCCGAGGGCGCACAGATTGTCGCTTCTGGTTCGGGGGCTACCGCCCCTACCCCGGGCTGCACCTTTGCTGCGCGAGTCATGGAATCAGAGTGGCGCCACAACCAGCTCACCGGACAACGCTTTATGCACTTGGTCATGGATGGTGTGTTCCCGTTTGACCTGTGCCTCCCCGAGAGCTTTGGTGAACTGCCAGCCAAGGATTCTGTGCTGGCAGGCACGGCGATGCTGACCGCGTCGATTGCGATGCCGACTGGCGGCTGTGGTGGCGAGGGCGGTTGTGGCTGCGGTTCCGGCGGCTGTGGCTGCGGCGGCCACTAAGCCACCGAGAGAACTAATGCCGTAAAGTTGTTGCCATGAACTTTTCCGCATCTCAGCGTCGCAGGTTTGCCCTGCTCCTCGCCGCGGTTACGGCCGTGGTGTTGGTGGTGACGCTGAAGCTGCAGGGAGTCATCCTCGCCATTCTTGTCTGCGGTGCGCTGTGGCTTATTGCCGGCGCCCGCCCGGATGCCTCAGAGCAATCAGCTCTACGCGCATCTATCGCCTTGACGGTCGAGGACATCACCGACGTCATTCAGGATTACACGACTTTTGCCACGAGCGAGGATTCTGATGCGTTGGCGGATCGCACGCTGCACCGCCCGGCGCTTGTCGACGTTGACTGCACCAACCCCTCCATCGAGGCCTTCCACTACGAGATGCATGGAGCACAGCGATTCCTTCGTCGGCTCACTGCGCGGGTTAACGCCCCCGATGTCGAAACCAGCGAGCTGGAATCCTTGCTCAAGGTAGCCGATGAACGTGCGGCGGAACTCAAGGAATCCTGGCTGGCTGCGCGCCGCGCTGCCTTGGCGCTGGGCACAGACTACAAATAGACGCCCCGTCTTAACTACAGCGACGTCTCTCCGGTCGCCACGATGCGCGATGGCCCAGTGAGCGTGGAGCCGTCCTCGGTAATCTCCACTGTGACCTCACCACCGGGGACAATGACGCGGACGGTGCCGGTTCCCCGGGAGTCGTCGGCAAGCGCGGCACGTGCAGCCGCCACCGTGCCGGTACCGCAGGAACGGGTCTCCCCGACGCCACGCTCAAATACCCGCATGTGAACAGTGCCTGCTTCCAAGGGAGTCACGATTTCGACATTCACTCCCGCCGGAAAGAACTCGGTATCAATTACCGGCGGTTCAAGGGTCTTGTCAGCCAACGCCTCCGCGCTCAGCCCTGGGATAACTGCAGCCAAATGTGGGTTTCCCATATCCACGCCCAGGCCCGCGAACTTCTCCCCCGCCATCGAGGCGGTGGACACACCGAGCACAGTGGCCGGGCCCATCTCCACACTGACCTCAGCATCGGTCTCAGTGAAAGAGTGAACGGTCACACGTTTGGCTCCGGCACGCGTACCCACCGTGAAGGTGTCCTTGTCCACCAGCCCACGGGAGCGCACCCAGTGGGCAAAGACGCGAGTACCATTGCCACACATTTCTGCTACTGAACCATCGGCATTGCGGTAATCCATAAACCAGTCCTGCGCATCAATGCCCGGCGCGAGCTCATCGATGTCACCAGCTTCCAGCAATTCTCCGGCGCGGATGACGCGGAGCACGCCATCGCCGCCGATACCGGCGCGACGATCGCACAGCGCCTGGACTTTCTCTGGTGGAAGGGGCTGGGTTCCTTCCACAATGACAAAGTCGTTCTCAGTTCCGTGTCCCTTGGCAAAGTTCATGTTTGTAGAGTCTAACGGCTCTCCAGGACACGTAAAGCTTGATCCCGTGTTTCGCCGGCGGCATCCAACCAAGAAATGCGCTTATCCCTGTTAAACCAGGCGCGTTGCCTACGCACATAACGCCGCGTGCCGGTGATGGTGCGCTCAATGGCCTCATCCCAGGTCAGCTCCCCGCGCTGAGCATCGAGGACCTGGGCGTAGCCGATGGCCCGCCCCGCTGTGGAGTCTGCGACCAAGCCCTGAGCCTGGAGCTTTTCAACTTCCTCGACCAGGCCGTTGTCGAACATGAGACGGCTGCGCAGATCAATGCGAGGATTTAGCCATTCAGCTTCAGTGCGAAGCCCGAGGATGCGCGTGCCCCACCGCGGCGGAGCATTCTTGGGCGGCTGGCTGGCTTTGAACGGCTTGCCGGTCAGCTCGATGACTTCCAGGGCGCGCACGGTGCGACGGGGGTCTTTGTCCTCGATGATTGCTGCTGCGGCAGGATCGATCTCGGCGAGCTCCGCATGCAGAGCATCTGTGCCAATCTCCTGGCGGCGGGCTTCAAAACGAGCACGAACCGCAGGATCGGTCGGCGGGAATTGCCAATTATCCACCAGCGACTGCACATACAGCATGGAACCGCCCACCAAGATCGGGGTTTTCCCACGGGAGAGAATGTCCTCCACATCAGCGATAGCAGCAGCCTGGTAGCGAGCTACGGACGCGGTGTCCGTCACCTCCCACACATCAAGTTGATGGTGCGGAATCCCCTCACGTTCTTCCAGGCTTAGCTTCGCTGTGCCAATGTCCATGCCACGGTAAAGCTGCATGGAATCCACGTTGACGACTTCACCGTCCAGCTCATGGGCAAGGGACACACCCAGCGCAGACTTTCCGGAGGCCGTGGGCCCCACCACCGCGATGGGGGTTGGCGCAGAGGAGTTCATCAGCGCTGCCACCCCGCTACATAGCGGCCAACGCCGAGGGTGGAATCGGCTGCCCGCAGCTCCGCATAATGTGGGTGCACAGTCGCCAGCTGTGCCCACAAGTCGGTTTCCAGAACTCCCGCTGAACGCAGTTTCTCCTCATCACAGTGAACGTCAGCTCCCGACAAGACCGATTCACACCACAAATGCGCATCGCGCGCGCCGTCTACCAAGGCAAGCGGGGCGCGGTCGGTCAATCCAGCAGAGCCGTCGATGCACACCACCGTCAGCCGCCCTTCCTTGATTTCCTCAATATCGGACCGTGAGTCCATGACCTCAAAGCCCTCTGTGCCCAGTGCCTGGCTAAGGACATAGCGAGCCATGAGCTCTGGGAGGTAATGCCCGCCACCGACGTTGACCTGTGGGGCGCCCCATGCGCGCAAGCTTCCCGGAAGCTCAGTGCGCCAGCGCGGATCGCGGGAGCCCACGATGTCTACCTGCAGTGGCGAGACGCCTCCAGTAATGACGCGTGCGGCATCACAAACCAACTCGCATGCGGCACGCAGGAGTGCGCGGGAAGCATCGTCGCCCGGTGAGAGTTCTTCTGCCAGCGCCGGTGAGGCCGGCATAATCATGAGATTCTGCATCAACTCCCATCCTATAAGGTCACAAATGTGGGGTTAACACGCGGCTGCGCGGCGGAAACGGTAGTGTTGTGTCACATAAGTTCTGGCAGCCGTGTCGCGCGGCGCGATTGTACCGAAGGTGGTTTCCTACCATGTCCGCTATCCCTAGCCCTGGAGCAATGCCCCGCAAAGGCGCTCGCCCCGGCCCTAAGCCCTCCGCACCGGCAGCACGCCCCGCTCAGCCCCCGAAGAATGACCCCGCCAAGTGGGGTCGCGTCGACGCTGATGGCTCGGTGTATGTCAACGCCCCTGAGGGCGAGCGCAAAATTGGTGACTGGCAAGCCGGCACTCCGGAGGAAGGACTCGCTCACTACGGCGCACGCTACGACGACCTGTCCACGGAGATCGAGTTGCTCGAGTCGCGTCTGAATGCCCACCCGGGGGATGCTTCCTCTATCAAGACCACCGCTGCGGAACTACGCGAGTCTCTCCCTACTCAGGCCGTCATTGGCGATATCGCCGCGTTGGACAAGCGCCTCGCAGCCGTTATCGAACACTCCGTTGAGGCCGGTGAGCAGGCCCGGGCGGATAAGGCCCGTCGCCGCGAAGAAGCCATTGCGAAAAAGGAGAAGCTCGCCGCTGAGGCAGAGGACATCGCCGCGAACTCCACTGAGTGGAAGGCTGCCGGTGACCGCATCCGCGCCATTCTGGAAGAGTGGAAGCAGATCCGCGGCATCGACCGGAAGACCGATGATGCACTGTGGAAACGCTACTCCCGCGCTCGCGACTCCTTCAACCGCCGTCGCGGCTCTCACTTTGCGGAGCTGGACCGCAACCGTGCGGCTGCCCGCGCTAAGAAGGAAGAACTGGTAGAGCGCGCCGAGGCCATCAAGGAGTCCACCAACTGGGGTGAGACTGCCCGCGCGTACCGTGATCTGATGACGGAGTGGAAGGCAGCTGGCCGCGCCCCACGCGAGGTGGACGATAAGCTCTGGGCCAAGTTCCGCGCAGCCCAGGACTACTTCTTCAATGCCCGCAACGCAGTCAACGACGAGCGCGATAAGCAATTCGCTGAGAATGCCGCAGCCAAGGATGCACTTATTGAGGAGTACGACTCCCAGATTGATCCGTCCAAGTCCATCGATGGGGCCAAGGCCAAGCTGCGCGAGCTGCAGGAGAAGTGGGAAGAGATTGGTTTCGTCCCGCGCAACCAGGTTCGCGAATACGAGGCCAAGATTTCTGCGCTGGAAAAGCGCGTGAGCGAAGCTGAGGACTCCGAGTGGCGCCGCACTGATCCGGAGGCCCAGGCCCGAGTGGCCCAGTTCCAGTCCAAGGTCGATGACTTCACCGCCCAGGCAGACGCTGCAGAGGCGAAGGGAAACACTAAGAAGGCCGAGGAACTTCGCGCCCAGGCAGCTCAGTGGCAGGAGTTTGCTGACGCTGCCGCGGCTGCTGTCAACGACAAGTAAACGCCTTCATCAACCACCACTGAGGTGTTTGTTCAGATTGTCGCCCCGCCGGGCTCAGCCCATGCTGAACCGGCGGATTGTCTGCGAAGTTTCGTCTTTGATGCCAACCTTGCAGCCCAAGAAGCCAGCGGTGATCCGGCTGCAAGTGGCTCCCCGCGCCGCGTACTCCAGCGCCTCCAAGGTTCGACGGAATCCCGCACCTTGCTTTTTGGGTTGACTGATTCCGCGCTGGGTGAAGCCGGTGAGCTCGGGCTTCCTGTAATCTCCGCGGCGGAGCCCAGCCCAGAGATCGATTTCGATGGATTCATCCATATTTCCTTACCGCTGCTGGAGGAAACCGAAAACGCCGATATCGAATGTGTTCTGTCGGCGGAACTCCTGCCCCTGCCCGGGGAAGAGCTGGAGCCGGATGCCCTCGAGGTAACGCGAGTTCTAGCGCAGCAGGCCCTGCGCTTGACCCGCCAGCTCGGTCGCCGCACCGCTCAGGTGGGAATGCTGTACCCGCCGGATGCGGACTATACCTACGATCCGATGTCGCAGGCCTACCTTGAGCTGGGTTTTAAGCGTAAGCACGCCGAGCATCAGCTGTATGTCGACATCAGGCCTACTCCCCCAGTGCTCGGCGCGCAGGTGTGGGCGGACTATGACATCCCAGAGGAGTTTCTCGATGACGTCCTCCGGCTGCTTACTATCGCCTCCACCGACGCCATCTTTGGTGACCTAAGCGTGGAACCTATTTTCTGGACGCGCCAGCGCCTCGCTGAGGCGCATGCACGGCTGCGCTCTCGCGGGGCGCACACGCTGCTCGTCGGGCTCATTGAGAACGGCAGCGTCGTCGCCCTTACGGAGCTTTCCCGGCATGGCGATGCTGACCCAGAGGTCTGCGAGTGGACGCTCACGGTCACCGACCGCGAACACCGTCGCCGCGGGCTCGCCACGCGTGCCAAACAGCATGCTCAGCATGCGGTAGCGCAGCACTGGCCCGATGTGCGCCGCGCCTACTGCTCCGTCGCGGATGCCGATCCCGCCATGAATGCGCTATATGCGCGGCTAGGCGCACACGCTATTTCTGCCAGCAGCACCTACGAGCTGACCGTGTAGAAGGGATAGTCGGTATAACCGCGCTCACCGCCGGTATAGAACGTGGACTCGTCCGGTGCGGTAACTGGCCCAGCGACGCACGAGGTCTGGGTTAGAAATGACCAAACGGCCAACGGCCACAGCGTCTCCATGCTGCACGAGCGTTTCGGCTTCCTCTCGCTGGGTCACGTTGCCAAAGCCCGAATTAAGGATCACGCGAGTGCGCCCGTTAGCGCGGGTGCGTGAGCTGAGTTCGCTGATGAGCTCGCCCGTCGGGTCCGCATGCAAGAAGGACACGTAGGCCAAGCCGAGGTCCGCGGTGGCGTCGAGAAGCCCGCCATACGTAGCGAGTACGTCATCGGCGTCCCGTTCCTCGATACCTTGAATGTTGTTCTGGGGTGAGAGGCGAAGAGCAACGCGGTCTGCGCCAATCTCCCCGGCCACAGCGCGCACAATCTCCTCAACGAGCCGGTAGCGATTCTCCGGGGAGCCGCCGTAGGCGTCCTCGCGGTGATTCGAGTTTGGGGAAAGGAATTGGTGGAGAAGATAGCCGTTCGCGCCATGAATCTCCACTCCGTCCAGTCCAGCGTCAATAGCGTTGCGCGCTGCGTGTCGGAATTGCTCGACGATGCCCGGCAGTTCAGAGCTGTCGAGCGCTCGGGGCACTGGGCACTCCTTCCGAGACTCAAAGTCACGCACCGCAGTACCGGAGGCCAACGCTGATGGTGCGACAGGTTCAGCGCCATCCTGCAAGCTAGCATGGGATAGACGCCCGCCGTTCATTACTTGCATGAAGATACGTCCGCCGGCCTCGTGGACAGCATCTGCTACGCGACGCCAACCCGCGATCTGTTCCGGAGTTTCAATGCCCGCTTGGCCTGGGAAGGTACGGCAGCGCACCGCAGGAAAAACACCTTCCGTCACGATTAATCCCAGAGAGGCACGCTGTGAATAGTAGGTCTCGTGCAACTGAGTTGGGATGCCATCACGACCAGCACGCGAACGAGTCAGCGCCGCCATAGTCACGCGGTTCGGCAGGGTTAGTCGTCCAAGGTCGAGTGGTTCAAAAAGCGTAGCCATGCCGTCCACGACGAGGGAAGACGAGCAGCTATTCCACACGCCTTAGTTGTCGTCAGAGTCTTCCTGTTGACGGCGGTGGCGGGAGGCCGCTTGGGAGCGACGGTTATCGATGAGCAGCGGATTTTCTTCGGCCGGCACATCTGTTGCGGCCTCCGATTGGAGAACACCTACGTGATCCAATTGTCCAGAAACCTCGCGCACGCGTTCAGCGGCTGCGAGCTGTTCTGGGCTGCGGCGAAGCGCCACTTGGCAGTAGACGATAAAGGCTATGAACGTAGACAGCGCGCCCACGTACATGCCGATTTCGGCTCCGTCCGCTGCGCTGTGGCGGTACCAGAACCCCCAGAGGTTCGCGAAGAAGGAAACCGTAGTCATCATCCAAGCGACGAGCGCTAGAGCGGTGCGCCGCATCACGATGGTGGCGGTCGTGAGCACTCCCACGCCAAGCAATGCCAACCACGCGCTGATTGCCTCTACGAGCGAAATCTTGACCCCCTCAGAGGTTGTTCCCAGCATGAGTGCTTCCCAGCCACGAGCCTCACCGGCATACGGAAGGAGCAGATACGCTATCCACAACACCACCGAGACGATGAGCGCATAGCGGTGAGCACCGAGCTCGATAGTCTTGGCAGCACGACGCTCAGCGGCAACGGCGTCCTGCACGGCATTCAGGTCATCACTCATGTACGTGGAGCCTACTCCCCCTAGCAACCACACGCGTCGGCTGACGCGGCTGGGGCGCTAGGCTTGCCGACGCCCGGCAGACCCAACCCCACACCAATCGGTGCGGTAGTAGGCGTTTGACCAGCCGCGGACATGTCACCAGCCGTAGTGCGGCGATGCTCGGTTACTCCGGAATCGGCGACGAGGAAGAAGGAACCAGAGTCCGTCACTGTGGTGTGGACGACATCGCCAGCGCGAATGTCAGCAGAGATGTCCTTCCCCGTGGCGTCGACAGGCGCGAAGTGCACTAGGCGGCCATCGCGGGCACGGCCAGACATGCGGTGCGTTTCGTCGTTCTTGCGGCCGCCCTCGGCTTGGACCAGCAGCTCAACGTCCGTACCCACAAGCTTGGCATTCTCTTCCGCCTGAATGGAGTCTTGCAGGGCCACGAGGCGTTCGAAACGCTCCTGGACAACCTCCTTGGGGATCTGATCCTCCATCTCAGCTGCCGGGGTGCCCGGGCGAGGCGAATACTGGAACGTGAAGGCGGAGGCGAAACGCGCGCGGCGCACCACATCCATGGTGGCCTCGAAGTCCTCTTCGGTCTCCCCTGGGAAACCCACAATAATATCGGTGGTGATGGCCGCATGCGGCATCTTCTCGCGCACCTCATCGAGGATGCCGAAGAACTTCTTCGTACGGTAGGAGCGGCGCATGTCTTTCAGTACCTTGTCCGAACCCGATTGCAGCGGCATATGCAGCTGCGGACACACAGACGGGGTCTCTGCCATCGCATCAATAACATCTGAGGTGAACTCCGCTGGATGCGGCGAGGTAAAGCGCAGACGCTCCAAGCCTTCAATCTTGCCCACTTCACGCAACAGCTTGGAGAAAGCAAAACGATCACGTGGCATGTCCGGATCCGCGAAGTTTACGCCGTAGGCATTGACGTTTTGGCCAAGCAAGGTCACTTCAGATACACCCTGATCCACGAGCGCCTGGACTTCAGCGAGGATATCGCCGGGTCGGCGGTCCTCTTCCTTACCACGCAAAGAAGGCACGATGCAGAAAGTACAGGTGTTATTGCAGCCCACTGATACCGAAACCCAGCCGGCATAGGCGGACTCTCGTTTGGCCGGCAGTACGGAGGGAAAGGCCTCGAGGGAGTCAACGATCTCCACCTGGGCCTCATCATTGTGACGGGCGCGCTCCAGCAGTGTCGGCAGGGCCGCCATGTTGTGGGTACCGAATACAGCATCCACCCAGGGCGCGTGATCGAGGACCGTGTCCTTATCTTTCTGTGCCAAGCAACCACCAACGGCAATTTGCATACCCGGGTGGTTTTCCTTGGTCTTCTTCAACGCGCCGAGTGTTCCGTACAAGCGCTTATCAGCGTTTTCTCGCACCGCGCAGGTGTTAAAAACAACGAGATCCGGTTCAACGTCAGCAGGTGCGGCGATGTAGCCGGCCTCTTCAAGAAGGCCGGAAATACGCTCAGAATCATGCACGTTCATCTGGCAGCCAAAGGTGCGCACCTCATAGGTGCGGGGCTGGTGTTCAGTTACAGGGGTGCTCACGTGGGGACATTCTAACGGCCACGTCCCACTACTCATAATGCCTCGCACGCAGCCAAGCGTTATACATTCGTTACCCAAAGTTCCATCATCCCCTTTCCCCACCCCTTAATCTTCTACCTATGATTCAGTTCACTTTCACGAAGGGGGTGTGGCATGTCTGACATGAAGTGTCCCATGATTGAAATCTCCGGAGTCAACAAATACTTCGGCGATTACCATGCTCTCCGCGATATCAACTTGTCGATCGGCCGCGGAGAGGTGGTCGTCGTCCTCGGCCCCTCCGGTTCCGGAAAATCGACGCTTTGTCGCACGATCAACCGCCTCGAAACCATCGAGGAAGGGAGCATCTCCATCGACAGCGCCCAGCTCCCCGAAGAAGGCCGTGAGCTAGCCAAGCTGCGCGCCGACGTGGGCATGGTCTTCCAGCAGTTCAATCTCTTTCCGCACAAGACCATCAAGGACAACGTGACCTTGGGTCCGATAAAAGTGCGCAAGATGAAGAAATCGGAGGCTGAGGACCTCGCCATGCAGCTGCTGGAACGCGTGGGTATTGCCAATCAGGCAGAGAAATACCCCGCCCAGCTTTCTGGTGGCCAGCAGCAACGCGTGGCTATTGCACGCGCTTTGGCCATGCGCCCCAAGGTCATGTTGTTCGACGAACCTACGTCCGCGCTGGACCCAGAAATGGTCAATGAGGTCCTCGACGTCATGACTGACCTCGCTAAGGAAGGCATGACCATGGTCGTGGTCACACACGAAATGGGCTTCGCGCGCCGGGCTGCTGACCGCATCCTCTTCATGGCGGACGGAAGCATCGTCGAAGATACCGATCCTGAATCTTTCTTCACCAACCCGCAGTCGGATCGCGCCAAGGACTTCCTTGGCAAGATTCTGCAGCACTAAACGTCACTACCTCATACAACTTTCCATCTCACTCTATTCAAGGAGAATCTCATGTCCCGCACCTTTACCCGCGTCACCGCCACTGTTGCTGCCCTCGCTGCTTCGAGCTCGCTGCTCGTTGCCTGTGGTGGCGATTCCGCTGATTCCGCCGGTGGCGGTGAAGGCCTGCTTGCTCACATTGAGGCAGGTAACGTCACGCTCGGAACCAAGTTCGACCAGCCAGGTCTGGGCCTGCGCGAGGGCGATGGCTCCATGACCGGTCTCGATGTGGACATCGCGACCTATGTGGTAAACCACATCGCCGAGGCCAATGGCTGGGAAGAGCCAGAAATCGAGTGGCGTGAGACCCCGTCTGCACAGCGTGAGACCCTTATTGAGAACGGCGAGGTCGATCTCATTACCGCTACCTATTCCATCAATGCGTCACGCGCCGAGAAGGTCAACTTTGCCGGCCCATACCTCGTTACGCACCAGGCACTGCTTACCCAGGAAGATAACTCAGACATCACCGGCCTGGATGGACTCGACGGCAAGATTCTCTGCTCAGTGACCGGCTCGACTCCAGCCCAGAAGGTCAAGGAAGCCCTCCCCAGCGTTCAGCTGCAGGAGTACGACACCTACTCCTCCTGCGTGGAGGCTTTGAGCCAGGGCAACGTGGACGCCATGACGACGGATGCCACGATTCTCAATGGTTACGCGGCTCAGAACCCAGGCAAGTTCAAGGTGGTTGAGCTGGAAAAGGACGGCAAGCCGTTCACTGACGAATACTACGGTGCAGGTCTGAAGAAGGACGACCAGGAAGCTACCGACGCCGTCAATAAGGCATTGGAGGAGCTGCATTCCTCTGGTGAATTCGACAAGCTCGTGTCTGAGAATTTGGACAAGGGCGAAGGTATCGACGAAGCCACCATCGGTGACCTTTCCTTCCTCGAATCCTAAGCACTAGTCACCTACGCCTTTCCCGTAGTCTGCGCCGAGGCCACTCTGTTCCTCGGCGCAGACGTGTTCCTAGGAGAATCTTATGGACTCCATGTGGGCTGCACTTGGCCCTAATCTTTGGCCGGCCTTTTGGCTCACCATCCAACTGACTTTCTGGTCCGCCATTGGCGCGATGATTCTGGGCACCATTCTCACCGCAATGCGTGTCTCCCCGGTCAGCATCTTGCGGTGGATTGCCACTACGTACATCACAATGGTGCGCAATACCCCACTCACGCTCATTATTCTGTTCTGCTCTTTTGGTCTGTACCAGAACCTGGGGTTAGCGCTGGCGAGTAGGGACTCTGCGACATTCCTTGTGGACAATAACTTCCGCCTCGCCATCTTGGGCTTCATCCTCTATACCTCGGCTTTCGTAGCGGAGTCGCTGCGCTCCGGTATCAACACCGTGGACTTTGGTCAGGCTGAAGCAGCGCGTTCATTGGGCCTGAGCTTTACACAGACGTTCAGCACCATCATTCTCCCGCAAGCAGTCCGCGCAGCGATCGTCCCACTGGGCAACACGCTTATCGCGCTTACTAAGAACACAACTATCGCGTCAGTAATTGGCGTAGCCGAAGCGTCACTGCTCATGAAGTCCACGATTGAGATGCATGCGAGCCAGCTGTTCCTCATCTTCTTTATCTTCGCGGTCGGCTTTATCCTCCTGACCCTGCCCATGGGACTTGGACTGGGCAAGCTTTCTGAGAGTCTGGCGGTGAAGAAATAATGTCTGTACGTGCAACAGTGCTTTACGACGCCCCTGGCCCCAAAGGCAAGCGCCGCAACCTCATCTACACCATTATCACCTTCGTACTTTCTGCAGCGGTTCTTTATTGGGTGCTGTCCACCTTGCATGAGCGTGGCCAGCTCGCGTCTGAGTTATGGACCCCGTTTCTCAATAGTCAGACGTGGACGACGTACCTCATCCCTGGCTTACGGGGAACTATCTTCTCCGCAGTGGCCTCGATTGTCTTCGCCATCATCTTCGGCGTGATTTTTGGACTTGGCCGCTTGAGTGAGAACGTCATCCTCCGCACTGTGTGCGGAGTGGTCGTCGAATTCTTCCGTGCCATTCCCGTGCTGCTGCTCATGATTTTCGCCTACCAGCTTTTTGCCATTTATGACGTCGTGCCGTCTAAGTACCTAGCTTTCAGCGCCGTCGTCTTTGCTCTGACTCTGTACAACGGCTCGGTGGTGGCAGAAATTCTTCGCTCGGGCATCAAGTCCCTACCCAAGGGCCAAACGGAGGCTGCACGCGCGCTGGGCCTTTCACACAATCAAACAATGCTCACCATCCTGCTCCCGCAGGCAGTGGCCGCTATGCTGCCGGCATTGATTTCCCAGATGATCATCGCGCTCAAGGACTCTGCCTTCGGCTACCAGATTGGCTACGTCGAGGTGGTGCGCTCCGGTATCCAATCGGCGTCCTATAACAAGAACTACCTAGCCTCGCTCGTTGTCGTCGCCATCATCATGATTCTCATCAACTGGGGGCTCAGCCTTCTGGCCGAGCGCATCGAGCGCCAGCTGCGCGCTGGTCGTGCCCGCAAAAACATTGTGGCGAAGGTCCCTGAGCAGCCGGACCAAGGCCTCGATACCAAGGACAACGTCAACGTGGACTGGCACTCGAAGGGTTACACGGAAATCCGCAACCCCGCCGAGTAAACCTGTTGATCTACAGCAGTTAGCGGGGTGCGGCTCAGGCCAGTTCAGCGATGCGGGCATCCAACGCCTCGATGGATATCCGCATCGTCAGGCTGTGGCTGTAGCCGCGGCGTGCCAGCGTCCCCACTATCCGTCTGAGGAACTTATCGCGCTCATGTCGGTCCGCGGGCACCTTCTTGATCGTCCGCGCTTTCTTCTCCGCCACCTTGCGGGCAGTTGCTTCTTCCGATTCCTCGGTGATTTGTTCCAAAGCCACCGCACGGTCAGCAGCATCGACGCCTTTATCCTTGAGCTCCATGTTCAAGGCGCGTGCAGATTTGCCACGACGCACATGCCGTTGACGTACCCACTCGCGTGCGAAGCTCTCGTCATTAATAAGGCCCACACCCGCAAGGTCATCGAGGACTACATCGATAACATCCGGCTCGAACTCTGCCGCGAGGAGGCGTTCGCGTAGTTCTTCGCGCGAACGCGCTCGCTGGTCAAGAAGCCGTAGTGCTCGGGAGCGCACTGAGGCCTTTGCCTCCTCGGCCTCAGCATCAATGAGCTGTCCGCCCGCAGCACCCGATTCATAGTCTTCGAGTGCTTGGCGCAGCTTCTCTATCTTCTCCAGTGAGGGTTGGACCATCTCCGACGCGGCTTAGTCGTCGTCGAAGTCGACGTTCGGGACCAAGCCGACAGACTCATCGGTCAGCGGATCATCTGCGCCCGGAACATCCATGGCTACGTCATCCCCTGCCTCAGCAGCGGCTGGCCCTACACCAAGCTTGACGAAGATCTTCTTCTCAATCTCATCCGCCAAGTCTGGGTTTTCCTTCAAGAAGTTGCGGGCCTTCTCTTTGCCCTGCCCCAGCTGGTCACCTTCATAGGTGAACCACGAACCGGACTTCTTGATGAAACCGTGCTCGACGCCCAGATCAATGATGGAGGATTCGCGTGAAATACCTTCGCCATACATGATGTCGAATTCCGCAATCTTAAACGGCGGGGAAACCTTGTTCTTCACGATCTTGAGTTTGGTGCGGTTACCAATGGCGTCCTGGCCATCCTTTAGAGTCTGAATGCGGCGAATGTCGCAACGCACGGAGGCGTAGAACTTCAGCGCCTTACCGCCGGTGGTGGTCTCCGGCGAGCCGAACATCACGCCAATCTTCTCACGCAGCTGGTTAATGAAGATGGCGGTCGTCCCAGAGTTGTACAGTGCACCGGTCATCTTGCGCAGTGCTTGGGACATCAGGCGAGCCTGCAAGCCTACATGGCTGTCACCCATCTCGCCCTCGATCTCCGCCTTCGGCGTCAGTGCTGCTACGGAGTCAATGACGATGATGTCAATAGCGCCGGAACGCACGAGCATGTCCGCAATTTCCAGTGCCTGTTCACCCGTGTCCGGCTGAGAAACCAACAGGTTGTCTGTATCCACACCCAACAGACGTGCATACTCAGGATCGAGGGCGTGCTCAGCATCGATGAAAGCCGCGATTCCGCCTTCCTTTTGTGCGGAGGCAATAGCGTGCAGAGCCACCGTGGTTTTACCAGAGGACTCAGGGCCATAAATCTCCACGATACGTCCGCGCGGGAATCCTCCCACGCCCAAGGCAATATCGATGGCAGTGTTACCGGAAGAAATAGCCCGGATTGGCGGGCGATCATCGTCACCCAAGCGCATAACAGCGCCTTTGCCGAAATCCTTTTCAATCATGGACATTGCGGCGTCAAGGGCTTTCTGACGATCGTCACCCTTGCTTGCTGCCGAGGACTTCTTCTTCGTAGCCATTTATTTCCTCACTACTTTGTCGAGTGTTTTACGATGAGCAATAACTGGTGTGATAGCTGATTATTAATGTGGTTTTCGTGCCGCTGACGCGGGAGTCACCAATTTAGACTGCCGCACAGAGGCTTCGGTTCCCAGGTCTGTCAACAACTGCGGTTTCGCTTTTGTTTCACACCACGACGGTACTCTAACGCCCCTAGCGGACTCCCCTCACACAATACACACACAAGTGTTCGATTTGCGACTCTCCACCCTGGCATGTCGAACACTTATTGCTTCACCCAGGGGCCATCCTGTTCGGAGCGCACAAAGGTCACTTCTTCGCTTGCCGGCAGTACGGCAACGACACCGCCCATGTTTCGACACACATCAAGATCGTCTTCGGGAGCGAAAGTGGTGACATACTTGGAAAATCCCGAGCCTTCAGTGTCGCGATAAATCTCCACGGTGCCACGCGATGGCGGATACCACTCATCATCTTCATCAGAGCCTCCCTGCCAGGTTCCGCCACTCGCTTCATCAACATCGGATTCAGTGGCACCTGAGCAAATAAAAATCACGCGCTGATACTCGGTATCGAAGATATCGCCGACAGGCATCGTGACCTCTCCCACTTCACCGTCGGCCACGCCTGCAGCGGCATCGATGTTCTCAATCACGTTTGCCGAGTTAATGAGCGAACACCCCGACACCACCACCGAAGTCGCAACGATGACAGCACCGCTGCACGCGACCTTTATTGCCCGTAGTTTAGTCATGCCCAGAGAGTACCCCGTATGGGGTAGTTTCGCCGCCCAAAAGCCAAGCTTGAACGGTGTTCAAAAGTGCCCATTTGCTGCTAACTTCTCCTACTAGATAAACTTTGGCCCATGAAAAAGAATTCTGTTGCTCTCGACATCGCCTACGTCGCGGTCTTTACCGCACTCATCATCGTTTTCGCGTTTGTGTCTATCCCCACCCCAACCGCGGGCGTGCCGATCGTCATCCAGAACGCCGTCATTATTCTTGCCGGCCTCGTCCTGGGCGGTCGCCGTGGCTTCTTCGTTGGCCTCCTCTTTATGGCCCTCGGCCTGGTAGGCCTTCCTATCTTGGCCGGTGGCCGCAGCGCGCTCAGTGCCATCGCCGGCCCCACCGTGGGATACCTCGTCGGCTACATCATTGCCCCCGCCATCGCGGGTCTCATCGCCTACCGCGCACCGCGGAATAAGGGCGGCATGATTGTCACGCTCGCTATCGCCGGCATCATTGGCCTTGCTATCCAGTATCTCTGCGGCAGCCTCGGTCTCATGGTTCGCTCTGATATGTCCTTTGGCGCCGCGATTCTGGCCCAAGGACCATTCATCGTTCCGGACCTCATCAAGGTAGCCATCATGGTCGCCATCGCAGCCGGTGTCCACGCCGCTTTCCCGGATCTCATGGGGCGCCGCACTCAGAAACCACAGCTACAAGCCCAGAACTAAACTGCCGCCGTGCCTCAGATTGATTTTCAGAACGTTTCTGTTTCCTTCGACGAAAAGAAGGTCCTTGACAGTGTTTCGATGACGTTGACCGAACAGCGTATCGGCATCATCGGCGCCAATGGCGGCGGCAAATCTACCCTCGTTCGCCTCATCAACGGCCTCGGGGAGCCTACGGAAGGAAGCGTGCTGGTGGACGGGGTGGACGTCGCCAAGCACGGCAAAGACGTTCGCCGCAAGGTGGGTTTCGTCTTCTCCGATGCAGAGAACCAAATCGTCATGCCAAATGTACGGGATGACGTGGACTTTTCACTGCGCAGGCTCAAACTATCCAAGGAGGAACGAACTGCGCGGGTCGATGCTGTACTTGATCGCTTTGGATTGACCCCTCTGTCTGACCAATCTCCCCACACACTGTCGGGCGGGCAAAAGCAGCTGCTCGCCCTCGCTGCCGTCCTCGTCATGGAACCCACCGTCATCATTGCCGATGAACCCACGACATTGCTGGATTTACGTAACCGCGACCGCATTCGCCGCGAATTCGCAAGCCTCGAACAGCAACTGATTGTGGTGACGCACGACCTCGATTTTCTCTCCGACTTTGACCGCATGCTATGCATCGATAATCATCACGTCGCCGCTGATGGCCCTCCCGATGAGGTCATCCCCTTCTACACCGAACTCATGGCCTCACGCCCGCTCTAGGAATATGCCCAAGAACATCCCACTCGGCTTTTATGTCGACGCAGACACGATTATTCACCGCATCCCTGCTGCGGTGAAGTTCCTCGCCCTTATCGCTTTCATCCTCGTCACCTCGTTAGCGGTGAAAACGGTTGCGTGGGCAGCCTTAAGCCTTGCTATTCCTCTTGTGCTCTTCCCTGTCGCTCACATCCCCCTCCGGGTGGCAGTAGGTCAGCTCGCTCCCCCGCTCTATTTGTTGGTTGCGCTCGCGGCGTTTCAGTGGTGGCAAAAAGATCTCACCTCGGCTGCGATCATGTTTCTTACGGTCTATGCGGCCGTCACTGCGGCCGTGCTGCTAACCCTCACCACGAAGGTTTCGGAGATGATGGATTCCTTCGACCGCGCTCTCGCACCTCTTGGCAAACTGGGTGTGCCCGTAGAGAACATCACGCTGGCGATGTCTCTCACCATCCGCCTCCTGCCACTCATGCTTGGCACTGTCCTCGAAGTGCTTGACGCACGAAAAGCCCGGGGTGCCACGGCCTCACTGACCGCATTCGGTACCCCGGTTATCATTCGTTCTATTCGCCGCGCCCGCGCTATGGGCGAGGCCCTTCACGCACGCGGCGTCGGCGACTAGAAAATCTCAGCTCTTACTCGCCACGCAGCTCACGCAGGCGGGCCTGGACAGCATCATCGGCCGCGCTCGGCTGGGCGTTGTTCTCACCCGCACCAATAGCCTGCTGAGAGTTACCCTCCACAGCCTTGGTGCTGTTCATCTCTGCGCGAATCTGCTCGAGGCGCGAGTGGCCAGCCAGTTGCACGCCTGCCTGCTCAATTTCCTGCATGCGGTTAGATACGGAGTTCTCAGCCAGCTCTGCCTGGCCCAGCGCCTTGGAGTAACGGCGCTCGATCTTGTCGCGCACAGCATCGAGGGACGGAGAATTGCCGTTAGCGGTGAGCTCGTTCATCGAGTTCAGAGACTCGGAGACCTTCTCCTGCATCTTGGCCTGCTCCAGCTGGGACAGCAGCTTCGAGCGCTCATTGACCTTCTCACGCAAGGCCATGCCATTGCGCTCGACTGCCTTCTTAGCCTGATCTGCCTGCTGTAGTGCCTGATCGTGCAGCTTCTTCGTGTCTTCCACGGACTGTTCTGCAGTCACGAGCTGGGCGGCGAAAGCCTCAGCGGCATTCTCGTACTCCGTAGCCTTCTGTACATCGCCCTCAGCGCGGGCCTTGTCCGCGAGGTTCAGGGCATTGCGGGTATTCTGCTGCAGCTTCTCAATTTCGCTCAAGCGACGGTTGAGCTGCATCTCCAGCTGACGCTGGTTACCAATGACCGCAGCTGCCTGCTGGGACAGCTCTTGGTGCTGACGCTGCGCTTCTTCGATGGCCTGCTCGATCTGTACCTTCGGATCCGCGTTCTCCTCAATCTTGGAATCGAAGAGAGCCATCAAGTACTTCCACGCCTTTACGAATGGGTTCGCCATGACAGAAGATGCCTTTCTCAGCAGTTAGGAATGTTCACGTTGATAATTTACGCCACTCACCGAGTGGATGTTCTACCCGCCCAATAGTAGCGAAGCCAATGGAAATGCGTCGCCGATTAAATCCAGATGTGGGATAGGGCTTAAAGTTCCGATGCGGCCGGCGCAGTGGAGGCTAGCTCTTCATCCATCGACGGCAATGCCATGTATCCGGCTGCCTCAATGAGGACATCAGACACGCTGACATCAAGCGCATGGCACACCGATGCCAGAAGCTCAGAGGAAACCTCTTTGCGTCCGCGCTCCAACTCCGAAAGGTACCCCGGGGACACACGTGCCACACCTGCGAGTTCACGCAAGGTCACGCCTTTATCCGCACGGAAGGCTCGCAGCGTCAACCCCAGCGCCTCACGAAGAAGCGGCTCTGGAGCTCGCTCTGCGGTCCGCGCAACTGCCGGAGTGGGTTTTTCAAGAAGTGCAACTGAAGTGTTCATCACTCGGTATAACGGCCGAGCGCCCCTTCTTGTTCCCACAATCGCCTACTTTTCTTGAAAAGTTGATAGAAGCAGGCTCAAGGCCGCCTCCACAGCGGCCGAACGAATGGCGTTTCTTTCGCCCTCATCGAGTTCGATGAGAACGCCGCGCTTAACGACGTCCCTCCCGTACAGCCCCACATACACCGTCCCCGCGGGTTTTCCCTCCTGCAGGTCTGGCCCAGCCACGCCGGTAAGCCCGATGCCCCAGTCAGCGCCGGTTTCCATACACGCTGCGTGTGCCATCTCCACGGCCGTGTCTGCGGAGACAACTCCCTGTTCTTCGAGGCAGTCTACCGACGTGTGAAGGAAGTGCGCCTTCACCTCAGTGGCATACGTGACCAACCCGCCGCGCAAAACTGCAGACGCCCCAGGCACGCTAGCTACACTCGCCGCTGCGAGACCGGCAGTGAGGGACTCACAGAACGCCACTGTCTCCCCGCGTTCGCGAAGTACTGCGACAAGGTCGCTCTCAACGCCCATTGGCGTGCCCCGCCTTGTTTTCTTTGTAGCCGTCGACGAGGTACTGAATACCCGTGACGACGGTGACGATGACAGCGGCGATCATAACGATAAAGCTGGGGAGGTCCATCCAGCTAGGCAGCGGGCAAAGGTAGAGTGCCACCGCCAATGTCTGCAGTGCCGTCTTGAGCTTTCCACCTTGGGAAGCCGGCACGACCTTACCTTGACGCAGCAGGACAAAGCGCCAGATCGTAATGCCAAACTCACGAACGAGAATCAGAACGGTCACCCACACCGGCAACACGCCAATAATGTTGAGGCACACAAAGGCCGCGGTCATGAGCGCCTTATCCGCAATGGGATCAGCAATCTTTCCAAAGTTGGTGACAAGACCCCGCGACCGCGCAATATCACCGTCCAGCTTGTCCGTGATCATAAGAAGCACGAAACAGCCGAAGGCCCACCAGTCGTGCCCGCCAAGCACGAGCCACACGAAAAGTGGGATGAAAAGGATTCGCACACTCGTCAGGATGTTAGGCAGGTTCCAATTGGATACCTCGGGGTTAACATCCGTGGCATGAGATTGGTTTTGCGCATCCTGGGAATTCTTCACGCCCATCATCCTACCGTGAGCACCTCGTACTCAGTGCCACAACGTCACAATCGAGGTATCACGGCCTCCCCCACACACTTAACCGCCTTCTCGCGTATGCGGGGCGCACTAGCATGGACTACATGAAGTATTTCGCAGTGTCCTATGAGTACAACCCCAACAACCCGATCATCGCCCAGACCCGACCTCAGCACCGCGAGTTCATCGGCGCGTTGCAGGAGAAGGGCCAAATCTGTGGTTCCGGCCCGTTCACCGATTCCAAGGGTGGCGCACTCATCGTGCTCCAATTTGAAGATGAGTCCATCGAGGTAGCTCAGGTCATCGAGCTCATGGACCAGGATCCCTTCTACACGGAAGGCGCGGTCACCGGCCGAGCCTTCCGCGAGTGGAACCCAGTCATTAATTCCTTCTAGGTCCCACGTCGAGTCGGTCATACCTGGAGCGTCGGTCTTGGCTGACACGCCTCATTAGGGCAGCTCAGACTTCGGAAGCTCGTCCGCCTTGCCGACGAGCTCACCCTCCTTGTTGCGGACGATCTTGTTGCCAAAATCATCCCAGTCGTAGTGGTTGTGGGAAATAACCACACCACCCTGGGCTTGGTCACGCTTGTCTCTCCACACCGAAAGCAACACCGTGATGCCGAGAACTCCGACGATGACCAAAAGTGAGGTAAGAGTCGTAATCTCCGGAACCGCGCTGACGTTTTCGCCACCGTTAATGAATGGCAGGTTGTTTTCGTGCAGGGCGTGGAACAGCAGCTTGACGCCGATGAAGAGCAGGATAATACCCAGGCCATAAGGTAGGTAAACAAGGCGGTCCAACAGGCCATCAATGAGGAAGAACATCTGGCGCAGCCCCATCAGGGCAAACGCGTTGGTGGTGAATACCAGGAAGGGCTCCGACGTAATGCCATAGATGGCGGGGATGGAGTCGAAGGCAAACATGACGTCGATAAGCCCGATGGCCGCCAAGGCCACAAAGAGTGGTGTCAAGGCAAACTTGCCCTTCTTTTCACCGGACTCTTCGCGGTGAGTGAGCTTGTCGCCGTGGTAGCGCGGGGTCACGTGTACCACCTTGCGCAGCCACTTAACCACCAGCATGTCATTGGGATCGGTCTCAGGCGTGCCATTTATCTCATCAATGAGCAGCTTCACCGCTGTGTAGATGAGGAAGATTGCGAAGATGTAGAAGACATCAGACCAGGCAGCGATGATAGCCGCGCCCATCAAAATGAAGGCGAGTCGGAAGATCAGCGCCAGCACGATGCCAATGAGCAGCACCTTCTGCTGGTACCTGCGCGGGATTTTGAAGGACCCCATGATGAGAGAGAAGACAAACAGGTTGTCCACACTCAGCGCCTGTTCCGTTACCCAGCCGGTGTAGAACTGCGCTGCATGCTCGCTATCCCACAACACCCACACGACACCGCCAAAGACGACGGCCATCGCCATGTAAAACAGGGTCCAGCCGCCGGATTCCTTAATGGTCGGCTCATGTGGTGAACGAACATGACTGTAGAAATCGAAGATAAAGAAGCCCAGGATCACAGCGATGGTGATGGCCCAGACCCATAGTGGTACGTGCATAGTGCCCTATCCCTCCGGTCGGCGTGGCTACAAGGACCGGAGGTCTCCCCCGCTAGCAGCCTCCATACGGAGGCAGTGCTAGCCGACGCGACCGGGAACTGTCTCGCAGTTGCCGTGTTGACGATCAGCGCCGAAGAGTGGGGTACTCCCCTCCAAGACTTGTCCTATCCTACACGGAATCTAGAACGCACCTGCAGAGGGGTTGGCGTTGATCTGGACGGTGCGTGTGTCGTCATCGCTCGAGGCATCTGCACTATCACTGTCAGCCTCGGCGTCCTGAATCTCCTTCGGAGCCTCGGCAGGATCAGCGCCCTTGATCATCCAGATGATGGTGTCGAGCTCTTCCGGCTTCACCAGAACCTCGCGAGCCTTCGAGCCTTCCGACGGCCCCACTACTCCGCGGGATTCCATGAGGTCCATGAGGCGACCTGCCTTGGCGAAGCCGATACGCAACTTGCGCTGCAGCATAGACGTCGAGCCCAGCTGGGAGGTGACTACAAGGTCGACGGCCTCGAGGAGGTCGTCCATGTCCTTGCCGATCTCCTCGTCAATCTCCTTTTTTGCCTCGGAGGTCTTGTCGTCCGTCACGCCCTCGGTGTAGTTCGGGGTGCCCTGGGCCTTGGCGGCGTCGACAACTGCCTGCACCTCTTCGTCGGAAACGAAGGCACCCTGCATACGCACCGGGCGTCCGCCCTGCGGGATGAAGAGGCCATCGCCCATACCAATGAGCTTCTCTGCGCCTCCCTGGTCCAGGATGACGCGGGAGTCCGTAAGCGAGGAGGTTGCGAACGCCAGACGGGAGGGCACGTTGGTCTTGATAAGGCCCGTCACCACGTCCACGGACGGACGCTGCGTTGCTAGCACCAGGTGGATACCCGCCGCACGTGCCTTCTGAGTGATGCGGACGATGGAATCCTCAATCTCCTTCGGAGCCGTCATCATGAGGTCAGCCAGCTCGTCGACAACGCAGACGATGTACGGGTAGGGGCGCATCTCTCGCTGCGATCCGGCCGGCGCCTGGTACTCTCCGCTGCGAACCTTGCGGTTGAAGTCCTCAATCTTGCGCACGCGAGCTGCCTGCATATCCATGTAGCGCTGCTCCATTTCCTCCACCAGCCACTGTAGAGCGGCCGCAGCCTTCTTCGGCTGCGTAATGATCGGAGTGATGAGGTGCGGAATACCCTCGTAAGGCGTGAGCTCCACCATCTTCGGGTCAACGAGGATGAGGCGCACATCTTCCGGCGTCGCGCGCGTGAGCAACGAGACGAGCATGGAGTTCACAAATGCCGATTTACCGGAACCAGTAGCACCGGCGACAAGCAGGTGCGGCATCTTCTTCACAGAGAAGGACGTGTACTCGCCTTCGATATCCTTGCCCAAACCAATAAGCATGGGGTCGTGGTCAGCCCGCAACGCTGGGGAATCGAGCACATCGCGCAGGCGCACCATCTCGCGGTCAGCGTTCGGCACCTCGATACCGACGGCAGACTTGCCCGGGATCGGCGTCAACAGGCGCAGGTTATCTGTTGCCACGGCATAAGCCAGATTGGACTGCAGGTTCGTGATCTTGGAAACCTTCACGCCTGGGCCCAGCTCGATCTCGTAACGCGTGACTGTCGGTCCACGGCTAAAGCCAGTGACCTGGGCGTTGACCTTGAACTCCTCGAAGACCTCAGTGATGGCCTCGATAATACGGTCGTTGGCTTCGGTACGAGCCTTGGCTGGCTTTCCGGCAGTGAGCAAGTCCGTCGTCGGGACGTCGTAGCCTCCGCCGAGTGCTGTGTCTTCAGCACCGATGGGTTCTGCCGGGGTTTCCTGCTGTGCCGGCGGCTCTTCATCTACCTTGGCGCCGGTCGTTGCATCGCGTCCAGAACGCTGCTGGAAGAGGCGCACGGCTTCTGAATGCGCGTCGGAGACGACATCACCGCTAGCGGCAGCCTTTTGGGCCGCGCTTGCCGACGTCCCCGCTGCCGCCGCACCGAGCGCCGCACCGGCTGCCCCGCCGACATCCACACGCGGACGCTTCTTGGGAGCAGGCTTCGGTGCCGGAGCCGGTTGAGGTTCTGGCTCCGGAACAGCAGGGAACTCATCAGTGTCATCAATCTGAGCCGTGCGCTCAGAGTCGAAGGACGGACGACCGTGTTGGATTGGCTCTTGCTGAACCGGCTCGTTCTGCACCGGCTTTGCGGACGCCGCGGAATCGAAGGGCACCGTGGCATTCTCGTCCGGCTCCGCTACTGGATAAGCCTGTGCGGGGCGCGGACGCGGTCGAGGACGCGGAGTATAAGACTGGCGTTCGGGGCGCTCGCGCCCCTCGGCAATCGCATCGATGTCATCGGTGACGTAGCCGTAATCATCCTCGGGGACGTCGTCAAGCAGCTCCTCTTCCCTGCCCTGCTTGCGGTTACGAACACCATCGACTAGGCCGGAGAACTGCGCTGCCACGAAGTCATAGGCTTCACGCAGAGTAATGCCGGTGACGTTGAGCGCTCCATACACGATGAGCAGGAACAACAAAGGCACGGCTACATAGCTGGAAAAGGCCGCGACGAGCAGCTCACCGATTCCGAAGCCGATGGCGCCACCTGCTTCACCGGCCGCATTATTCTTCCAGGTTAGGTCAGGGAGGCCAGCGAAAATATGAATCAGGCTCAGCATGCACACGATGATGAGCGACGTTCCGCCCACGACACGCGGCTTAAAATGTCCGGCAGGGCCTGAAAAATCCATCATGAGCGCGATGGCGACCGCCAGGAGGCCCACAGGCAGGACATACGCACCCGCGCCAATGACGTAGCGCACGGCATCGGTCAGGTATTCACCGATGATGCCCGCGACCTGGAACCACGTGGCACAGGCCAGAATGATGGCGATGCCGATGAGCACTAGAGCCACAGCATCTGGGTTTGAGATGCGGATGCTCTTCTCCGTTGACGTCGGGCGATCCATGACAGTGGTAGCTGCGTCCCCATCAACGTCGCGCGCGCGGGTCACTTTGCTCTTCTTCGACGCTGCCTTAGCCGCTGCTTCATGTGTGGTGTTCGTAGCCTTCTTGTTTTTCGCGCGCCCAGAAATTGCCCCTGACTCCCTCAACTCGTCGTAATCCTCGTACGCTTCTGCTTCATAAGCGTCATAGGCATCATAGTCACCGTCGTAGACATTCTCGTCTCGATCACTGTATTCAGCCGGTTTCAAACCAGCCAAGCCATGGCCGACGCCTCTCGCCATGCCACCCATTCCGCGGGCGGTTGCGCCAAAAACGGTTCCTAAGCCTCGCCCTACGGCACGAAAGGCGCTGCCGGTCCTCTCTTCGGAGGTCTCAGCAGCGCGAGTTGCAGACGTCAGCGAGTAACTGCTTCGGCCGGACGGCCGCGAGCGATCGGCGGCACGACCTCGACCGGAAGCGCGAGACGGAGCGTTTTTGACAGACATGTCTGCCACTCTAGTAGCAAATGCACCATTAACAACATAAGCCACACGCGTGTGGCGAAATTTCCAGGAGGTTCAGCCTAGAGACTTGACCTGGTGATGGCGCTCTTCTCCCCCACAATCTCGACGTGCGCAGCATCGCGCCCAAACGCCCACAACAAGATTTCGGACACGGTGCCACGCACACGAACGACAGCGTCGCCCTGCTCCGCGACACCATGTTTATCCGCTGCCACGATGGGCGGAAAACCACTCGGTTCTAGTACCACGGGAAGACTCGACTTTGATAGCAACCCTGCCCCCATCGTCTTCAAGGTAAGAAGCAGTTCTTTCTGCGCAGCATGGGAAAACTCACGCGCTTCGGTGCGTCCATTCGCGCGGCGAATGTCCTCGTGATGCACAAAGTGCTCAGCCGAGTTAACGAGCTTGTCGGCGTAGCGGAAAGGGTTAAGTTTGCTTGCCCCACTCCCCCAGTCATCCACCAGCTCGTCAAAATCGCGTTTTAGCGCTTCCTCCGTCGCCTTCTCAAGGCGCGAAGAGAGAGCCGGAACGAAGAGCCCAGCGGAAGCATCAAGACGGTTTTCGCGCACCCACAAGTGTGCAGCGAGATCACGGGTAGTCCACCCTTCACACAGCGTGGGCACGTCGGGGCCTAACTCATGAAACAGCGCCACCATCTTGGCGCGCTCAGCAGATGAAAACGACATGCGCCCCAGCATACCTACCGATGGCAGGAACGCTGGGGCGCAGTTGTAGCTGTTTTAGAGCGACTCGCGGGAGGCGAGCACCTCGTCGTCGTCCGGCAACAGGATGTCCGAGTTGGTCGGAACGATCGTCGGCAGGATAACCGGCTCACGCTTGTACTTCGAAGACATGAGCTTCGCTACCTTGCGGCGAATCTTCTGCACCATACGGTAGGTATCATTCTCGCCCTCTGCGGCGAGATCGTTCATGGTATTCTCCACCATCTCTGCGACCTCCGGCACGATGCCACGGTCGTCATCAGAGAAACCGGTAGTGGATACCGTCGGGTGCTCGAGCAGACGCGAGGTGCGGTTGTCGATGACACAGGTAATCGACACCACGCCTCCTGCACCCAAGTTGGTGCGGTCTGCCAAGGTGTCCGCGTCGACGTCACCCATGGACACGCCATCGACGTAAAGGTTGCCCACCTGGATCTGGCCGACGACCTCGGCGCGGCCATTGCGCAAGTCAACCACGACACCGTTCTGGGCAAGGACTACGCGATCACGGGCAACACCCGTGGAGATTGCGAGCTCCTTGTTCGCGCGCAAGTGGCGCCATTCGCCGTGAACCGGCATGGCATTCTTCGGGCGTGCTGCGTTGTACAGGAACAGCAGCTCACCACCGTAGCCGTGGCCGGAGGCGTGAACCTTGGCTTCCTTGTTGGTGATAACTTCAGCACCAATCTGGGACAGCATGTTGATGACACCGAATACTGCCTCCTCATTACCCGGAATGAGCGAGGAGGAGAAGATGATGAGGTCACCATCACGGACCGTGATCTGACGGTGCTCGCGACGGGCCATGCGGGACAAAGCAGCCATCGGCTCGCCCTGGGTACCCGTGGTGATGAGCAGAACCTTGTGCGGAGCCATCTTGGCTGCCTCATCGATCGGAATGATGGTGCCGCGCGGAACCTTGAGGAAGCCCATCTTTTCCGCGATTTCCATGTTGCGCATCATGGAACGCCCGTTGAAGGCCACCTTTCGGCCGGCAGCCACGGCAGCGTCGATAGCCGCCTGCACGCGGTACACGTTCGACGCGAAGGACGCGATGATCACGCGCTGCTTGGCTCCAGAAACCAAACGCTTAAAGGTCGCCGGAATGTCACCTTCAGAGGCAGAAACACCCGGGATGTTGGCGTTGGTGGAGTCACACAGCATGAGGTCCACGCCCTCATCACCGTAGCGCGACAGTGCCGGGAGGTCAGTCGGGCGGTTATCCAGCGGGGTCTGGTCCAGCTTGATATCACCGGTGTGAATGATATTGCCTGCCGGAGTACCAAGCATGACACCAAGTGCATCCGGGACCGAGTGGTTCACCGCCCAGAAGCGGCAGCGGAACGGGCCGTAGTTCACATCAGACTTCTCGTTGACTTCCACGAACTTCGGCTTCTGGCGGTGCTCCTTACACTTTGCAGCGATGAGCGCGATGGTGAAGCGCGATGCCACGATCGGGATATCCGGGCGCAGCTTCAAAAGCCACGGGATAGCGCCAATGTGATCCTCGTGCGCGTGAGTCACCACGAGGGCCTTGACCTTGTGAATCTTCTTCTCAATCGGACCAAAGTCCGGCAGGATAAGATCCACGCCCGGCTCACCGGAGGACGGGAAAAGCACACCGCAGTCGATGATGAGCAGTTCATCTTGGTACTCAAAGACGGTCATGTTGCGACCGATCTCAGAGATACCACCCAGAGCGTAAATGCGCAGGGCATCCTTTTGCTGCTTTGGAGGTTCCGGCAAACGCTTGGTCAGGTCCGCGCCCTGCATGGATTTAGGCACATTGCGGCGACCACGGTTGTTATTCCGGTTGCGGCCGTTGTTGCGACCACCATTGTTATTGCCGTTGTTACCGTTGTTGTTAGCGCCGCCATTGCCACCGCGGTCGCGGCCACGGCCGCCGCGGGAACCACGGGAGCGGGAGCGGCGGTTGCCGTCCTCAGAATTTGAGTTATTCGAGTTATCAGACTCGTTCGAATTAGTGCCAGTCGCAGCCGATTCATTCGGCGCTTGGAAAACCGGCGAAGCCGCCTCATTCGAGGCGGTCTCAGTCTCCGCAGGCGGGCCCGCCTTGCGGGTTACCTTGCGGGAGCGGTTACGGGATTCAGTCATTCTTAAAGGACTCCAGCCTTCTCCAAATCGTGGCGGAGAGCCTCAACCTCCTCCGCGTCAGCCGCGGATACCGGAAGGCGAGGGTCCCCTACTTCAATACCCTGCAGACGCAGGGCAGCCTTAACAAGAGTTGCTCCGCCCAGACGGCCTTGCGCCTGGATGAGCGGGGTTAAAGTTTTCGCGTTAATCTCTCGTGCACGTGCGATATCACCTTCATCGAAGGCCACGTAGAGATCAGCCAGGGCGCGCGGTGCGAGGTGACCAATCACGGAAATGACACCCGATGCGCCAAGGGCTAGCCAGGGCAGGTTGAGGCCATCATCCCCGGAGTACCATGCCAAACCGGTCTCCTGGATAAGCGGTGCGGCCGCAACAAGGTCGCCCTTAGCGTCCTTGACGGCCTGAATGTTCGGCACCTCCGCGAGACGGAGAATCGTCTCCGTTTCGATCGGGATGCCCGAGCGGCCAGGAATGTCGTACAGACAAATCGGAAGATCCACGGCGTTAGCCACGGCAGTGAAGTGCGCGTACACACCGGCCTGGGAGGGCTTGGAGTAGTACGGGGTAACCACCAAAAGGCTATCCGCACCTGCATCAGCAAAGGCGCGTGCCGCCTCGACGCTGGTAGCGGTGTTGTTGGTTCCCGCACCAGCACAGAGGGTGGCTCGGTCCCCTACCTCTTCCTTCACAGCCGCAAACAGCTCCAGCTTTTCATCCAACGACGTCGTAGGTGACTCGCCCGTAGTACCCGACAGGATCAGCGAGTCGACGCCGTTATCAACGAGATGAGCTGCTAGGCGACGCCCCGCAGACACGTCTAGCGCACCGTCCTGGTCAAACGGGGTGACCATCGCTACGCCCACGCGTCCGAAAGTGTCGACGCCTGTCTGTGCTGTCATACCTGTGCTCATAGGCGTCAAGATTACCCGCTTTGCACCTTCTTAGCTGAATCGGGGCGTTGCGCGAGTCTTAAATTTCTCCTTAGGCGTAAGGACTCGACGCCATTTCGGTGCCATCGCTCAGGGTGGTGATATTGAAATCGTCGAAAAGCACCGGCGATTGCTTCCTCAACAGCTTCAGACATGCCACCGCTAGCTGCCGCATCTCCGTATCCGCCTGTTCCGTCGCCCGCGCGCCGATAAAGTGACGCCACGCCCGGTAGTTGCCGGTCACGACGATGCGAGACTCCGTCAGGTTGGGTAGCACTGCACGGGCGGCCTGGCGTGCCTGCTTCTTGCGCAGCAATGCATTCGGTTCCTGCTCGAGCTTCGATTCAAGAGCATCGAGGAGCTCTTCATAGACAAAACGAGCATCGTCCGCCGCCTGCAGAGTCAGGCGTGTGAGCTGTTCATCCTCCGCGATGAGTTTCGGCAGCACCACTTCAGCCTCTTCAGAATGAACAAAGCGCTGCGAGAGTTGCGAAAAAGAGAAATGTCGGTGGCGAACTAGCTCGTGTGTTGCGGAACGCGACAAACCACGGATATACAGCGTCGCGGTTGCGTGCTCGAGCAGTGCATCATGCCCAACCTCGAGGATGTGATGCAGATAAGCCTGGTTCGAAGCAGTTCGTGGGTTCGGCTTATCGAAGGACTCGTAACAAGCTCGCCCAGCGAACTCGACAAGAGCCTCGCTTTCCGACGCCTCCCCGTCCACCTCCCAGTCCACTCCCTGCGGCGCGTGGAAAACAGTGGCCGCGATGAGCTGGACATCAAGCTCAGTGACCTTAGCCATTACAGCTCCAAGTACTTTTCCAGGCCCACGGTAAGCCCCGGGTGGGACGCGATTTCCCGCACACCCATGAGCACGCCTGGAGTGAAAGAGGAACGGTCATAAGAATCTTGACGGATCGTCAGCGACTGGCCCTGGGTACCGAAGATAACTTCTTCATGCGCCACCATTCCTTGCATGCGGACTGCGTGAACATGGACGCCGTCAACATCCGCGCCGCGTGCTCCGTCGAGGGACTGCTCGGTCTTGTCCGGCATGGCATCAAGACCTGCTTCCTTGCGTGCATTCGCAATACCTTGTGCGGTGTGAACTGCGGTGCCGGACGGCGCATCGAGCTTGTTCGGGTGGTGATACTCAACCACCTCAGCGCTGTCGAAGAATTTCGCAGCTTGCGCCGCGAAGACCATGGTCAGCACAGCCGAAATAGCAAAGTTGGGAGCGATCAACACGTGGCCCGCACCGTCCTCCTTCGTCCATTCCTCCACTTGCGCCAGACGCTCGGCGTCGAAGCCCGTGGTCCCCACGACGGCGTGAATGCCATGCTGAGTACAGAATTCAAGGTTGCCCATAACGGAAGCAGGCTGGGTGAAGTCAACGGCTACCTGCGCGCCAGCTTCGACTAGCTTCTCAAGCGGAGTATCGCGATCGATTTCAGCAACAAGCTCCAGATCCTCTGCAGTGTTGACGCCCTCCACGATTGCTTGTCCCACGCGGCCCTTAGCGCCGAGGACACCCACCTTGATAGTCATTCACAATCCCTTCATCTGTGTTCGTTCTGTTAGCCATGACCAGTCTATCCCTGTCGACATCCAGGGCTCAGAACGGGGCACGCGGCGCTAACTCCCCTCGCCTACACCATTCACCTACCCCCGTTGTTGTGTATGAGTAAAACCTATACCCCCAGTTCGGTAAGAGTCGAACACACAACCTAAAGCACTGCTTGACACCCCCACGTATCTTGATTTGTGAAGTTTATCCCCGCAGGCTATAGACCTCGAAATGCGTTGGCACTAGGATTGGGTTTAGAACACTTCTTCTAACTAGATTATTTTCGGGGATACGTCAATGAGCACCACCACCATCCTGCCGGACGCCTTCTTTAGTATTACCAACCCTCATAACCCACACGCCGTTGCCCGCAGCATTGCCAGGAAAGCCACCTACCAGGCCTGGCTTAGTGGTAAACCACAGCTTGAAGACGATATCGACACCACAGCACTGAGCCTCGTCAACGCCTGGGCACTAACCGAAGGACACATCAAAGCAGGCCTTAGAGCCCTCCACCGGCTGGATACCCTGCCGAAGGTCAAGGCCGTGCAAGAAGAGCACTATGTGCTTGATATCGAATCGCTTATCGCTATTGACCAACCCATGTCAGCCCTTGCCGGGCCTACTACTGCCACATTTACGCTCATTGATGGCATGCTGGCAGACTATTTCACCCCCACCAAACCCAACCAGGCTTTTCCTACCCGCGCCCAAATAAGACGCAAAGTCCGCGACTTATGCAAAGCACTCGATGACACCATCGCCTATCGGGACACCCGCCCGAAAGATACCTACACGTTTTACTCCAATGGCACTACTGCGTGGCTTGAACTTGGAGTCGATGAGAATACCGGCATCAAACTCGATGCCTTCATCCGTAAAACCGCCGCCCATAAAGGCCTAAGCCTTACCGAGGCCGTAAAGAAACTTCTCAGCGGTGAAATCACCCCACCGGCAACCGTTATCCTCAATACTTATAGAGCCTGCGATGTTGACAACGCCCCAACCTATGTTGAGGGTTTTGGGTGGAAAGCCACCCCCATGCCACACGATAAACAACGCGACCTTTCTAAACCTAGTGAGGAAACAGATTCCTATCGCCCGGGTGTGGGAATGCGCAAAGAAGTCGAAGGCAGAGACGGCACCTGCCGCATCGACGGATGCACTGAACCAGCCCACCACACTCAGCTTGACCACCGGCACAACTATGCCGATGGTGGTGCCACTCACCCCAGTAACTTGGCGTGTTTGTGCCAGAAGCATCACAACATGAAAACTGATGGCACTCTTCACTACCTTCTGGACCCAAATAGCGGGGATATTATCTGGCTATTTCAAGACGGCACCTGGTGTATCACCGAGCCAGAAGGACCCCTAGCACCTAAACAAAAACGCTGGGCCCAAACCGTTGGCCAACACATCACCACCACCCGCAAGCGCATTAGAGAAGAAGCTCAAAGACTCAAACAAGCTCTCGACGACTACCACCAACAACAAACCCAAGCAGAAGAAACAGAAGCTCAAACCGGCGAAAACACTGACACCACCGACGACATCCCCTTCTAAACCCCAGCCGTCGAATGAAACGACGAAGACAATCCGAGAACTTGCTCAATAGCTCAGGACTCGAAAAAGTCTCGTCGAATCAAACGACGAAGGGTCGCGGGAGCCGAGGGCCGGAGGGAGATAGAGAAAAGCCTCCCTAACGGTAAAAAGTCGGCGCAGATTCTTGGGCGGAACTTTTAAGAGTTAGGGAGGCTAGCCGGCCGGAGAATGCCCGGCGGGATGTTAAGCAGGGATGCCTACGTGCTGCTGCTCATTATGATGGTCTAGGAAGCTGGATCCTACTGTCACAGCTGAAGGGAAAATATGACTCGCTCTATTGCACCGACCACCGTCATCGGGGTCATCATTGCCGGATGTGCGTTGACCATCACCGCATGCTCTGATGGTGGTTCGGACACCACAAATTCACCTGCCTTTAGTTCGGTTGAATCCAGTCCGCGAGTTGCTGAAGCTCCAGCCAGTGAAAAAGTGACCCCAGAGGACTCGGGAGCGCAAAGCAGCTCGCAGGCAACGACTTCAGCACAGTTTGCGGGCATGGGTACAGCAGCGCTGGAAAATCAGCATCACATGCCCGAACGCCTGGGAGATCTCACGCCTACTAATGTGCGTGTGGGTGCCCACGATGGGTTTACCCGCGTAGTCATTGATCTCGAAGGAAACGGCGAACCGGGCTGGTTTACCACCTACACAGACAGCCCAACTCAACAGGCCTCCGGTTACCCGGTTGAGGCAGAAGGAAATGCTTTTCTCGACGTCGGAATCGAGGGAACTCCTTGGCCATCTACGCCTGAACTCGAGGAACGGCATATTCAGCAGGGAACTACTCCTGGAACTGGAGTCGTGAGCGAAGTGGTCTACACCACCTCATTTGAGTCACAATCGCAATTCATCATTGGTCTGCAGAAGAGGACTCCGTACTCGGTGACATTTCTCGAGGACCCCAAACGACTTGTACTTGATTTCCAGGACTAGCAGCTAGCACCCAACAAGCTAAGAGCCCCGCCATCGCAGCCCATGAACGAGCTGGAGAGCGGGGCTCTGGCTTATGAGGTTTGGGAATTAGTCTTCCTCAACCGGGACCAGGGAAATCTTGCCGCGGTTATCGATGTCCGCGATCTCGACCTGGATCTTGTCGCCGACGTTGACCACGTCTTCGACCTTTTCGATACGCTCATCGCCGCCCAGCTTCGAGATGTGCACCAAGCCGTCGCGGCCCGGGGTCAGGGATACGAAGGCGCCGAAGGCCACGGTCTTCACCACGGTGCCGAGGAAACGCTCGCCGACCTTGGGTAGCTGCGGATTGGCAATGCTGTTGACGCGCTCGATGGCGGCCTCAGCAGCCTCGCCGGTAGCAGCGGAGACGTAAACGGTGCCGTCTTCCTCGATAGAGACATCAGCGCCGGTTTCCTCGGTAATGGTGTTGATGGTCTTACCCTTCGGACCGATGAGCTCACCAATCTTGTTGACCGGGATGGTCACCGAGGTGATACGCGGGGCAAGGCCAGACATCTCGTCCGGTCCTTCGATAACCTCAGCCATGGTTTCGAGGATGGCGGAGCGGGCATCGCGGGCTTGCTCGAGGGCGTCGGCAAGCACGTGCGATGGAATGCCATCCAGCTTGGTGTCCAGCTGCAGAGCGGTGATGAATTCGGAGGTACCTGCGACCTTAAAGTCCATGTCGCCGAAAGCGTCCTCGGCGCCGAGGATATCGGTCAGCGCAACGAACTTCTCCTTACCTTTAACCTCACCGGAGACAAGGCCCATGGCGATGCCCGCCACCGGAGCCTTGAGCGGAACACCTGCGTTGTACAGGGACAAGGTGGAGGCACACACCGAACCCATGGAAGTTGAACCGTTGGAACCCAGAGCCTCGGAGACCTGGCGGATAGCGTACGGGAAGTCCTCACGGGACGGGATAACCGGCAGCAAAGCACGCTCAGCCAGCGCACCATGACCAATCTCGCGGCGCTTCGGGGAACCCACGCGGCCGGTCTCACCCGTGGAGTATGGCGGGAAGTTGTAGTGGTGCATGTAGCGCTTGGACTCCACCGGGGTCAGGGAGTCAATCTGCTGCTCCATCTTGAGCATGTCCAGGGTGGTGACACCTAGGATCTGAGTCTCGCCACGCTCAAATAGGGAGGAGCCGTGGGCACGCGGGATGAGATCCACCTCCACGCCGAGGTCACGCAGGTCAGTAACACCACGACCATCAATGCGGAAGCCTTCAGTGAGGATCTTGTTACGGACGATATCCTTCATCACAGCGTTGAAGGCGTTACGGATCTGCTTGGAGGCATCCGCCTCCTCAAGGTCATCGAACTCGTCAAGGAGATCGGCTTCAACCTGCTCCATGTACTCGTTCGTTGCATCATCACGGTCCTGCTTACCCGGAATGGTGAGCAGCTTCTGCAGCTTCTTGGAGGCTGCCTTCTCCACTGCCTCGTATACATCCTCGCTGTAGGCCGGGAAGAGCGAGAACTCCTGGGTCTCCTTCGCGGCGCGCTCAGCCAAACCTGCCTGAGCCTCACACAGCGTCTTAATGAAGGGCTTGGCAGCTTCCAAGCCCTCGGCCACGGTGGATTCCTGGGGTGCCGGGGCGCCTTCCTTGATGCGTTCAGCCACGTTCACGCCGGCGCCTGCCTCCACCATCATGATGGCGACATCGTCCTTGTTGCCCTTCTTGACAATGCGGCCGGCAACGACCATCTCAAACAGGGCGCGCTCATGCTGCTCGTTGTTCGGGAAGGCTACCCACTGGCCCTTCGGGTGCTTGTCATCAGCAATGAGTGCCATGCGCACACCTCCCACAGGACCGGAGACCGGCAGGCCGGAGAGCTGGGTAGAGGCAGAAGCACCATTGATGGCAACCACGTCGTAGTACTCTTCCGGGTCCATGGAGAGAACCGTGACGACAACCTGAACCTCGTTGCGCAGGCCCTTCACAAAGGTCGGACGCAACGGGCGGTCAATGAGGCGGCATGCCAGGATAGCCTCAGTGGAGGGGCGGCCCTCCCGGCGGAAGAAGGAGCCTGGGATCTTGCCTGCTGCGTACATGCGCTCCTCGACGTCCACGGTCAGCGGGAAGAAGTCGAAACCTTCGCGCGGCTGGTTGGAAGCCGTGGTGGTGGACAGGAGCATGGTGTCCTCATCCAGGTACGTGGTTACGGAACCACCGGCCTGACGGGCGAGCTGGCCCGTCTCAAAGCGAATGGTGCGGGTTCCAAAGTCGCCATTGTCCAGTGTGGCGATGGCTTCGGTAATGCCATAGTCATCGTCGATAGCGAATTCGACGGTGTTGTTGGCAGTGTGCTTGGTGTTTTTAGCGTTTCTAGCGCTCATGTTTGTGACTCTCCTTGGAGGTGTCCTGGCGATCTTCGGTGCCGCCTCTTCGATTCGGTATTTCTGACAACGCCCAAGGATTTTACCAGATGGCATAAGAAAACCCCCGCAGGGAGTGCGGGGGTTGAACTGGTGCGTGCTTAGCGACGCAGACCCAGACGAGAAATCAGGTCACGGTAACGATCAACGTCGTTGGACTCCAGGTACTTCAGGAGGCCGCGACGACGACCCACCATGAGCAGCAGGCCACGACGGGAGTGGTGGTCGTGCTTGTGGCCCTTGAGGTGCTCGGTCAGGTTGTTGATGCGGGAGGTCAGCAGGGCAACCTGTGCCTCGGTGGAACCGGTATCGGTCTCGTGCAGGCCGAACTCCTTGAGGATTTCTGCCTTCTTCTCGGTGGTCAAAGCCATGGAAAAATCTCCTATTGTATTTCAGTCCACATGAAATAATGCGCAATCAAGCGCTGCTAGTGACTACTGTGGACCGCAGTCAGCAAGCCGAAGTAGAAGTATAGAGGCTGGTGAGCTTCGACATCAAATCATCAACGAAGCGCGGAGCATCCACGCCAACCGCGACACGTGTCGTCGCAGGAGCAGATAGGCGTTCGGGGTCGCCGATAGTGCGCCCATTCTCCTCGCACCGAAGGTTGAGATCGATGCATTCAACGATTGACGGATCAGCGGCGACAGCTACGGCAAGGGGGTCGTGGAGCCCACAGCCACCTAAGTGCGGCGATGTCGTGGCATAGGCACCGATGTAATAGTCCACGATGTCGGCATATACCCGCCCTACATGGGTAGTGCGCCACTGCGCGGTGTGTTCTGTAGTGAGAAGCGTGCGCAGCGTGACGTCGAGCCCCACCATGGTGAGGTCCTGTGCATGACGGAACACATAATCTGTGGCCTGCGGATCTTGGAAGACGTTGGCCTCCGCGAAGGGAGTGACATTGCCCGGCACGGTAAGCGCTCCGCCCATCATGACAATGCGAGCGTTGCGCGCGAAATCCGGGTCCTGCTGCATAGCAGCCGCAATGCTTGTCGACGGCCCCGTGGGCACAATCACCAGCTCTTCCCCATGTTCCCGGACGGATTGGATGAGGAAATCCACAGCGTCGCCCTGTGCGGTACGCCGCGGCGGGGGCAGCAGGATCTCACCGAGGCCATTATGTCCGTGGATAAAGGCGGAAATCGGCGCTACGGTGAATCCCTCCCGCGTTGGTCCGGTGTAGACGGGGACGTCGTCAGCACCGAGCAGCTCCAAGAGGGCAAGTGCGTTGCGCACGCCAAGCTCTACAGGCACATTGCCATAGGTTCCGGTAATACCGATGAGGTCGAGGTCGGGGTGCGCTAGGGCATACGCCAAGGCCAAGGCGTCATCAATGCCGGTGTCGAGGTCAAGGATGATCTTCATTTAGGACTCCTGGGCAAGAATCTCACGCACACGTGCGACGTCGCGCTTCATGGCGGTGAGCAGCTCATCAACAGAGTTGAACTTTTCCATGTCACGTACATGATCCACGAAGTGGACGGTGGCCTCGTGCCCGTATAGGTCAGCATCACGGTCGAGGACGAAGGACTCGACAGAGCGCTCTTCATCTCCAAAGGTAGGATTCGTGCCCACAGAAATAGCTGCCGGGTAGGGCACGCCTGGCTCCATATCGCCTTCAACGGGTGCATCGGTGGGCTCAATGACAAACCAACCCGCGTAGACACCATCGGCTGGAATGGCAACGGACTCCGGGAAGTACTGGTTGGCCGTCGGAAAGCCCAGCTCCTTGCCACCACGCCCGGCGCCGCGGACGACAGGACCGGTCACCGAGAAGTGGCGCCCCAATGCCCAATTCGCGCGGGAAATATCGCCACGATCAAGTGCGGCACGAATATTCGTAGAGCAGATGCGCTCGCCGTCGTCATTCAGCAGCGGCACGATATCGACATCGAATCCGAACTCAGCGCCAAACTCTGCCAGAGCACTCGCCGTCCCCGCAGCCCCGGCACCAAAAGTGAAGTTCTCCCCCACCACAATATGCTTCGAATGCAGGTCGCCAACGAGCAAGTCTTCCACGTACTGACGGGGCTCAACGCCGCGCAACTCCTGGGTGAAGTCGATAACGAGCACAGCGTCGATGCCCATCTCTTCAGCCAACTGCATCCGGCGCTCAAAAGTAACCACGGCCAGCGGTGCACGTTCTGGGAGGAAAACCGACACCGGGTGCGGATCGAAGGTCACCATTACTGCACGGTAGTCATTGGCACGCGCATGGTCGACGGCCCTAGTAATGAGCTGCTGGTGGCCGCGGTGCACGCCGTCGAAGACGCCGATGGTCACCGTGGTCGGCCCGAGGTCCGCGGGGATGTTATCGATTCCGTACCAAATATCCACGAGCACCATGCTATCCCACAACTGCCTGTGGCTTAGACTACAGGGCATGACTGATCCGCTCGCACGTTCCGGCCTCGTGGTCGTCGATAAGCCTGCAGGTATGACCTCCCACGATGTGGTGGGAAAACTCCGCCGCTATTTCCACACACGCAAAGTTGGTCATGCGGGCACGCTCGACCCCATGGCCACCGGCGTTCTGGTGGTGGGGTTGGAGCGCGGTACCAAATTCCTGGCCCACCTGGTGGCCTCGACGAAGGCGTATGACGCGACGATCCGCCTGGGCATGGCCACCCACACCGACGATGCGGAAGGAGACCGCACCTGGGGTGAATCAGCAGGGAACCTGAGCGAGGAAAGCATTATCCAGGAGATCAGCAATCTCACTGGTGACATCATGCAGCGCCCCGCCGCCGTCTCTGCCATCAAGATTGATGGCAAACGCGCGCATGAGAGAGTACGTGCCGGCGAGGATGTGGAGATCCCCGCTCGCCCAGTGACTGTCAGCCGCTTCGATGTCACGGAACTGCGCCGCGAGGGGGACTTCGTTGACCTCGACGTGTCTGTGTCGTGTTCCTCGGGAACCTACATTCGTTCCCTCGCCCGCGACCTCGGTGAGGCCCTCGGTGTGGGCGGTCACCTTACCGCGCTGCGCCGCACGGAGGTCGGACCTTTTACGCTTGACGACGCCCTCCCCCTCCCCACCCTTGAAGAAAACCCCGTATTGTCCTTGTCTCTCGATGAAGCGCTGGCTCGCAGCTACCCAGTCCTCGACGTCACTGAGGACGAAGCTCGCGCCCTTGCTATGGGTAAGTGGCTTCAGCCGCGTGGGTTGAAAGGAACCTTTGCCGCCGTCGATCCAGAAGGCCGTTCCATCGCGCTGGTAAAGGAAAAGGGCAAGCGCTTGGCCACGGTGTTTGTCGCACGTCCTTCGACGCTTTAAGCTACCCCGCTACTTATCGAAGTTGAGCGCGGGCACCGAGGTGGCCACGATGACATAGCCTTCCCGGATAATCCAGCGACCAGTGATAAACGGCACTGGGGTGGGTCGTGCCAGGATATAGGAGATGAGCGTGCCATCAAGGCGCAGATCGATTTCGGCTTGGTCGAAGTCGAGCCAGCGCCGCGTCATGGGGAACCACGTCTTATACGTGGCCTCTTTGGCGCAGAACAACAGCCGGTCAGGGCACGTGACGCCAGCCTCCTGCAGCCGGGTTAACTGCGGCATCTCCCCTGCCCGGGCAATCATGGTCAAAACATGTTCCGGCAGCGGCTCAGCAGGTTCGGCATCGAGGCCCATCGAGCGCACATGGGTCGTAGGTGCAGCTACCGCAGCGCGTAGGCCCTCTGTATGCGTCATCGAACCTGTAAATCCTTCGGGCCATAACGGCATGCCACGCTCCCCGCGGAGAATGGGTTCGCCACGGGTGTAGTTCAATTCCTCAAGGGCTCGGTGTGCGCACCAGCGGGCATCACCGAATTCGGCCTTGCGGATATCAACGGCTTGGGAAACCACCGAGCGCTCCTCTGGGGAGAGGTGGTTGTAGTTGAGCAGGTCCGTAAACGAGTCATCGGTACGCACGTAGCAGTAGCGGGCGGCTTCTGGGAACAGGAAAGGCTCAAGCATGGTCTGCCCTCCCCGTCTTTTCATCAATCGCTAATACTGGATACGGCCAGGGCTGTAGCCCTCCGTGCGCTTGCCATTCACGTGGATACCCTAACGACACCTCAATGTGATCAACACCGTCAATGTTGGTGCGGTTCGGCATATGGAGGTGGCCGTAAATAACAGCTTTGGCATTGTAGCGCCGCGGCCACGCCCTCGTGTGGCGGGTACCGCACCACAAGGCCACCTCTGGCCAGCGCATGTACAGCGTTGGTTCCTGAACCAAAGGCCAATGATTAACCAGAACGGTTTCTCCCTCCACGCGTGAGAGTCGCTTAATGGAATAGGCCAAGCGGTCCCAGCACCATGCGCGGACATCCACAAAAGGTGCGATGGCGAATTCGTCTGTCATAACAATCTGTTTTTGCTTGGCGCTAGCCAGTGCGTGTTCCACCGTGGTTCCGGGTGGACGGAAGCTGTAATCGTAGAGAGTAAACAGTGGAACTACGGTGACCCCGCCAAAAATTGGGAAAGGATCCTCTGGTGTGATGACACCAATTTCACGGCACCCTTCAACGAGGCGGTCGTATTTATCTCGGCCCTTATAAAGGTCTTGTCCCCGGGAAAACAGCTCATGGTTACCGGGAGCCCAAATAACGGTGGCATAGCGGTTCTTCAGGCGAGCGAGGGTGCTGAGAACCAAGTCGATTCGCTCGGCAACGTCGCCCGCCACGATTAACCAGTCACGGGGATCAGGAGGAACCAGTTCATCGATGCGGTCGCCGTTAACGCGTACAGCGGCATGGAGATCGGAGACGGCCCATAGGGTGGTCATGGCGCCTCCTTCACATAAATATTCCCTCTACTTTTACCACAGGGTTAGACCCGTGCCCACCGCATCGAGTAGAAGCGCCACATCACGCCCACCATGCGGATAAGGATAAATGCTGCAATACCGCCCCAGACCCCAGCCAAACCGGCATTGAGGGCATAGGCCAACCACACTCCAGGTAGGAAGCCCAAGAGTACAGACGCCAGTGTCAGCGTGCGAAGGAAGGCGGCATCCCCCGCGCCCAAGAGCACACCATCGAGAGCGAAGACCACTCCGCCGATCACGACAAGGAAGGTCATGACCCACCAAGGGCCAGAAATAACGTCAAGAACTTCTGGACTGGTGGTGAAAATACGCGGGATAACACCGGAACCCAATGCCAGGATCGTGGCAAGAGCAAGGGAGAAAGTCGTGGAGTACACCGTCACCTTCGTGCCCACCGTGCGGGCATAGCGCGCGGAACCGGCACCCAAGGCAGCGCCAGTTAGCGCTTGGGCCGCAATGGCAAGAGAGTCCAGCACGAGGGCGAGGAAGTTCCACATCTGCATCATGATCTGATGTGCGGCAAGTTGCGCAGTGCCAATTCGGGAAGCCACCGCCGCTGCGGAAAGAAAAGCCACTTGGAAGCTCATTGAGCGCACAATGAGGTCGCGGCCAAGGACCAATTGGCGGCGCACGACGTGCCACTTCACCTCCCATGAGCCTGTGTGCTCACGGCGCAGTTCCCACAGGAAGAAGGCAGCAATGATGCCCATTCCCATCACCGTGGCAGCGGCAGAGCCCGGCAACCCCCACAAATGAACGAAAATGGGTACCGCGATGGCACCCGGGATCATGCCAGCGAGGGTGAAGTACAGAGGCTTGCGAGTATCTTGCACGCCTCGCATCCAACCATTGCCCGCCATCTCAACGAGCGTGAGAGGAATAGCGAAAGCCGCAATGCGCAACCACTGGGCTGTTCCTTGTGCAGTTTCCGGATTACCAGTCAGCCAGGTTGCAAAGACACCCGCGAAGAGCCACATGATGGTCGCCAAAATCATTCCGGCGCCCACTGCGACCCACGTGGCCTGTACGCCTTCGGCCACGGCCTCTTCGCGTTTGCCTGCGCCGAACAGGCGTGACGACCGCGCGGTCGTGCCATAAGAAAGGAAGGTGAGCTGGGTAGTGACTACCGAATGCAGAGTGGCCGCCGCGCCTAACGACGCCAATTGGGAGGCACCAAGGCGTCCCACGACCGCAGTATCAAGCAGAAGGTACAGCGGCATAGCCGCGAGAACACCGAGTGCGGGAATGGCGAGGCGAAAAACCTCGCCGGCGGTTACCTTGACTGGTTGCTCTGGCTCCATTTAGGTCAGTGCACCTACCAGCTGCGCAGTGACCTCCTCAGGAGTTCCGTGCGCGGTGTAGCCGGCTGCCGGGACGTGCCCTCCACCGCCGAACGTGAGGGCCACATCGGCACAGTTAACGGCGGACGATCGCAGGGACACCGCCCACACCTGGGGGGCCTGTTCCTTAAAGACGACGCCGATATCGGTGCCTTTCAAGGCACGGACGTAATCCACGAAGGATTCAATGGCAGAATCTGCGTGGGAGATGACTTCCTCGTAGGGCACGAAAAGCACGGCGAGGCGGTGCTCGCCTGCTTCCTTGATGGTAAGCCCAGAAAGCACACGGCCGATCATCTGGAGGTCGTCGGCAGTATTGGAGTCCATGAGCTCAAGCGCGATGTTCTTGGTATCAAGCCCGTAGAGCATAAGGCGCGCAGCAATGTCATGCATGGCGGGGCGCCCCCAGCGGAAGTTTCCGGTATCGGTCACAAGCCCCGCATACAGGCAGTGCGCAATGACCCGATCAATCTGGACGGAGATTCTATCGAGGATATCGAGCAAAACGACCGTCGTGGACTCGCACACCGGATCCACCACGTTAATCGAGCCGAAGCCCTCGTTCGAGGAGTGGTGGTCGATACACAGAACACGGCCGGCTGCGGCCAACTCTGCGATGCTGTCCGCTACCGAGCCTGTACGGTCCAACGAGCCACAGTCCAGGGTGACGTACAGGTCATAGCCCGTAGGAAGCTCATCTACCAACTCGATCTCATCCACGGTCGGAATAGAAAACAGGTTGGCGGAAATATCACGACGCTGACCAATGACCGTGCGGGTTTGCTTCCCGCGTTGGCGCAGGGCCAGAGTCAGCGCCGCTGCCGAACCTACTGCATCAGCATCGGGCCGCAGATGTGTAATGATGCAGACGCTGCTGGCTTGGACCAGCGCATCTACTGCAGCTTCGTAGTTGGTCCGTGACACTTAGTCCTCTTCCCTGTCCGAGGTCTTGTACGGGTTAGCATCACCGGCCGGCTTCGCATTCTCCTTCAACTTCGCCAGCTCCTCGTCTCGTGCGCGGGCGCGAGCAAGGAGGTCCTCCATGTGCGCCGAAGCCTCCGGAACGGTATCAAGCTCGAAGGACAGTGTCGGAGTAAACCGTACTGAGAGCTGGTCGCCCACAATCTTGCGAAGCTGGCCCTTGGCTCGGTTGAGGGCTTCAGCAGCTTGGTCGAAGTCAGGCTCCGCGTCAATATCCTTACCGCGGACGGTGTAGAACACGGTGGCATCATGCAGGTCACCGGTAACGCGGGCGTCGGTGATAGTCACCAATTCAAGGCGGCGATCTTTAATCTGGCGTTCGATAGCACTGGCCACGATGGCCTGGATGCGCTTGGCCATGCGGGCAGCACGTGCGTGATCAACCATGGTGATGCTCCTTTGAGTTCTGTTCGTGATAACTAGTCTAGGATACCGATCCGACACGGCCTGCCGAAACCGCACCGAAAGAACGACGAAGCCCAGCCAGAAATACTGGCTGGGCTTCAATCACAGACGAGCTTGTTGCACGCGATTAGTCGCGTGGGACCTCGACCTCTTCGTAGGCCTGGATGATATCGCCTACCTGGATGTCCGGGTAGGACAGGACCATACCGCACTCGTAGCCGGCATTGATCTCGTTGGCATCATCCTTTTCGTGACGTAGCGACTCAATCTTCGCATCGCTGGTGACGACGTTGCCGTCACGCACGAGGCGAACCTTGCCGTTGCGCTTGACCTTGCCCTCGGTAACCATGCAACCAGCGATGGTGCCGACAGCGGAGGACTTGAACAGTGCGCGGATCTCTGCGGAACCGGTATCGCGCTCCTCGTAGATGGGCTTAAGCATGCCCTTGAGAGCAGCCTCGACCTCTTCGATAGCGCGGTAAATCACCGTGTAGTAGCGCACATCAACGCCCTCGGCGTTTGCTTCCTCGGTGGCCTTACCCTCAGCGCGGACGTTGAAGGCAATAATGACGGCGTCGGAAGCGGCTGCCAAGGAAACGTTGGTCTGAGTGACGGCACCAACACCACGGTCGATGATGTTGAGCTGTACCTCGTCGTCGACGTCGATCTCCAGAAGCGCATCCTCGAGGGCTTCGACCGAACCGGCGTTGTCGCCCTTGAGAATAAGGTTGAGCGTCGACGTTTCCTTGAGCACTGCATCCAGATCCTCGAGGGACACACGCTTGCGCGCCTTTGCCTGGAGTGCAGAACGCTTACGGGCGTCGCGCTGTGCTGCGATCTGTCGTGCCACGCGGTCGTCTTCAACGACAAGCAGGTTGTCACCAGCTCCCGGCACGCCGTTAAGGCCCTGAACCTGAACCGGACGGGACGGGCCGGCCTCTTCGACGTCGTGACCAAACTCATCAAGCATGCGGCGTACACGGCCGTGCGAGTCACCGACGACGATGGAGTCACCGATGCGCAGCGTACCGCGCTGAATGATGACAGTAGCCACTGGGCCACGGCCGCGGTCGAGGTGTGCCTCGATAGCAGCACCCTGGGCGTCCATGTCTGGGTTCGCGGTAAGCTCCAGCGCAGCATCAGCAGTCAGGATGACAGCTTCCAACAACTCATCAATGTTGATGTTGTTCTTGGCAGAGATGTCCACGAACATGGTGTCGCCACCGTACTCTTCCGGTACGAGGCCGTACTCGGTGAGCTGACCACGAATCTTGTCCGGGGATGCCTCTGGCTTATCAATCTTGTTCACTGCCACCACAACCGGGATATCTGCGGCCTTGGCGTGGTTGATTGCCTCAATGGTCTGCGGCATCACGCCGTCATCAGCAGCAACCACCAGGATGGCCAAGTCGGTGGACTTGGCACCGCGGGCACGCATAGCCGTGAAGGCCTCGTGACCAGGGGTATCCAGGAAGGTAATGGTGCGCTCGCCATCCTCAAGGTCGACGGTGGTCTGGTAAGCACCAATGCCCTGGGTAATGCCGCCAGCCTCATCCGCACCTTCGTTGGTCTTACGGATGGTATCGAGCAGGCGGGTCTTACCGTGGTCAACGTGACCCATAACGGTCACGACCGGCGGACGCTTCTCCAAAGCCTCTTCGCCGCCCTCGTCCTCACCAAACTGGAGGTCGAAGGACTCGAGCAACTCACGGTCCTCGTCCTCTGGGGAGACGACCTGAACCTCGTAGTTGATCTCAGAGCCAAGCAGCTGCAAGGTGTCCTCGGACACGGAGGCCGTTGCGGTCACCATTTCTCCAAGGTTGAACAGTGCCTGTACCAATGCCGCCGGATCGGCACCGATCTTCTCAGCGAAGTCCGCCAGGGAAGCACCGCGACGCAGGCGTACAACCTTGCCGCCACCGTCAGGCAGGCGTACGCCGCCTACCTCGTGCTTCTGCTGCTCTTCAAACTCATGGCGCTTCTGACGCTTCGACTTCTTGCCACGACGAGGAGCGCCACCAGGACGGCCGAACGCACCGGCAGTGCCGCCGCGACGACCGCCGCGACCACCACGGAAGCCACCAGGGCCGCCGCCGGGTCCACCGTGGCCCGGGCCACCGCGACCACCACGACCACGACCGCCGCCACCGCCACCAGGTGCCTTCGACGGCATGCTGGCCGGGTTCGGGTGAGACGGCATCATGGCCGGCGACGGACGGCGACCTCCGCCACCCTTGTTTCCTTCACCCTGCGGGCGTCCGCCGCCCTTGCCACCGCGGGTATCGCCCGGCTTAGCGCCCGGACGCTGACCCTTAGAGCCACCCGGACGGGGTCCCGGGCTGGGGCGATCGCTGGAGCCGCCCGTGGAGAACGGGTTGTTGGCTACGCGGCGAGTACCGCCCGGCTTCGGCATAGAACGCGGCGTAGCGCGTTCGCCGCTCTTAGCCGAGCTCTTCTGCTGAGCGCCCGGCTTCGGAGCACCACCCGGCTTGGGTGCGTTTGCTCCCGGCTTCGGGGTTCCGCCTGGCTTCGGGGCAGCTGCACCCGGCTTCGGAGCACCGCCTGGCTTCGGGGCATGAGATCCCGGCTTCGGAGCACCGCCTGGCTTCGGCGCGGACGTAGCAGATTGGTTGGCTGCCGGCTTCTTCGCGGCAGGCTTCTTCGCACTCGAGCCGGATGCGGCGGGCTTATCCTTCTTCTCCCCGCCCTGGTCTTCCTTAGCTTCGTAGTGCGCACGCATCTTCTTAACCACCGGCGGTTCGATGGTCGAGGACGCGGTTTTAACGAACTCGCCCTGTTCCTTCAGCGTGGCGAGTAGTTCCTTGCTGGTTACACCGAGCTGCTTTGCCAGCTCGTGTACACGTAGCTTTCCGGGCACTTGTCTCCTCTTTAATCGTCCTAGGAGCCAAGACCGCGGAAATACGGCTTGACCCCTAGTTAATGGCTATGGACTTTCATCGCTGATGCTGCTTCATGGTTGTGCGCTCATCAGTGTTCGGTCTTCCTTTTTAACTCTGGGCCGCACGGGCTAACACCCGCCGACTGCACCTGCTGCTGTGCAGCAAGGTACTCACGTACGTGACCTGTGTCCACATCAGTGGACAATCGGAGCGCGCGCCTGAAGGCACGTGTTCGCTCCGCCAGCGCTACTGCTTCCAGATTCGGCGTAATCCACGCTCCCCTTCCGGGAAGCCTGCGACGCGGGTCTGGAACAACACGGCGACCTTCAGGATCGTTCCTATCGGCAACAACTCTGAGCAGTTCCGTGTCGGGATGCTTCTGGCGCGTGGCGATACAAGTACGGAGTCGTTGTCCCTGAGACATCCAACTCCTTACGTTGCGCCGCCACTGTTACTACGCCACAGCATTCCTGCATGTGGGCCGTTGTCTAGTCTACGCGAAAACGGGCCAAACCTTTAATTCCGGCGCGGTTTAATCGCGTGCAGCGTCCGAGTGAATATCGATCTTCCATCCGGTCAGACGCGCTGCGAGGCGGGCGTTCTGGCCTTCCTTGCCGATGGCCAGCGAAAGCTGGTAGTCCGGCACGGTGACTTTAGCCACCTGCGCCTCTTGATCGAGGACCTCCACGCGGACAACTTTGGACGGTGCCAAGGCATTGCCGACGTAAATGGCAGGGTCCTCATTGAAATCGATAATGTCGATCTTCTCGCCGCCAATTTCCCGCATGATGTTGCTCACGCGTGCACCTTTCGGTCCGATGCACGCACCTTTGGCGTTGAGCCCCTTAGCGTGTCCCACAACGGACACCTTGGAACGGTGTCCTGCCTCGCGAGCGATGGCGATAAGTTCTACGGCGCCGTCAGCAACTTCTGGGATCTCCAGCTCGAAGAGGCCACGCACCAGTTCTGGGTGCGTACGCGACAACGTGATCTGAACCTTGGCACCATTACGGTTGACACCCACAACATAGGCCTTCACGCGGTCGCCGTGCTCGAGTTTTTCACCCGGCAGCTGTTCAGCTGGCAGCAAAATAGCGTCCTGCGAATCATGCTCGGTGCCCAATTGCACCACGACGACGCCTCGTTTATTGGCGTGGATATCGCGCTGCACCACGCCCGATACGACGGTTCCGATGAGCTCAGAGTAGGAGTCGTAGGTCCGCTCAGCCTCGTCCTCGCGCAGTTTACGCAGGATGGCATCACGCACTGCCTGGGCACCGATGCGGCCGAAATTCTCCGGGGTGTCATCGTATTCGCTGATGACCTCACCAGTCTCCGGATCGCTCTCTGTGACGATGACGGCCACGGCGCCACTGTCAGCATCGATGTCCACGCGGGACTTCGTGCCGGCCGCCTTGGTCTCGGCAGACTCAGTGCGGTAATCCAGATAGGAATACAAAAGGGCACCCGCGATGGCTTCGAGCAGGTCCTTGACGGGGACGCCACGCTCGCGCTGAATTGTACGGAGTGCCTCTAGGTCAATATTCACTTATTAATCCTCTCGGGTTGCCGAGTTCTGCTCGGCGAAGTCAAACGTCTGCATAGCCGCCTCCAGCTCCTGTGCTGAAGGTTGAGCAAATTCAATTTCTACCACCGCGCGGGTGATGTTTTCCAATCGCTGGGTCTGGTACTGCACCTCCTTCTTCACAGTCGTGATGAGCGCCACTGATTCTTCATCGTCGGATACGGCGCCGATGCGGGCGACGTGGGTGGTATCGGGGGCGTCGACAAGCGCAAAGCCCACGAGACGCTGACGGTTTCGGCGCCAATGCCGGGCAGCAGTGAGTGGGAAATCCACGCCTGGAGTTGAGACCTCAAGGGTGTATCCAGCACCAAAGTTGAGCTCGCCGGCCTCTTCCTTCGCATCGAACAAGGCAGAAATGTCCTGCGACAGCTCCTCAATGACATCCGAGCTTGGGCGCTCGTCACCGTCGACACGGATGATGACCTGTGATTTCTTTCCTGCCCGCGTGGTCTTCACGTCCTCGACGTCAAGGCCACGACGCGCGGCGACCGGCTGCAGGATGTCAGTAAGTTGTGCGGGTGTTGGGAATGCCATGCGCTCTAGACTAGGCCACACGGGTAGGGTCTATCGCGTGAACCGCCGAGTAGTAGTACCTGCCTTGTTCCTCTGTGCCGCGCCATGGCTGAGTGGCTGCCAAGCCACCGATGCCGTCGTCGATTATTTTGGGCCGCACGCTGACCCAGCCTTGGCCTCGCTGGCGCAGGCAGCAAGCGCTGATGCTGAGGCACTAAAGGAGCTCGATGTCGATGCCGCCTCGCTGCGCGCGCAGCAGGCTGAGGAGCTCTACGCGGAGATTGATCGTCTATGTGGCCGCAATGAGGAGGGCGAGGCCCCGCGCTCTTGCGAGGTCGACCACGATGTCGAGCCGCGGGAAGCTGCAGATGTTTCGGCCGTGCTGGGCGACGCCTCCGCTGCCACCGAGGAGCAGCTCGACCACGTCGCACCTGAGTCCCGAGCACTCGTCGTGGCACAAGCCATTGCGCTCGAAGCGCGGAACGGCAAGGAACCGGGGGACGCGCCTGAGCTCACCACCGCGGAGCAGGATCAGGCGGCGGAGCTACTCGAGTGGGAATACCAGCAGGTATATGCCCTTGACTTCGCGCGCTCCTACGCCGCACCAGACCTGGAGGAGACTATCGACGAACGCCTCACCGTGCATGAGCACCGCGTCCTAGAGCTGCAGACAGCCTTAGAAAAGCTCGGCGCCGTACCTCAGCCCGCGGCGGCCTATGATTCTCCTGATGGTGCATTACCTCACGATGGCGACTCAGCACGCGACTTCATCGACATCATAGCCCACAATGACACTCTGAAGTGGACCGATGCTGCCACGCGGGCCGCGGCGACTGCAGAAAGCGATAGCAAGGCTGAAGCCACATCCGCCTGGCGGCGGTGGCTTATCGCGGTTGCGGCGCAATCGCACCGCTTCCACACCGCCTAAGCGCGTGGCCTAGTTCTTGTCCGCGTACAGCGACCAGGCGTAGCGCATAACAGGAATCTGCAGCGGCAAGCGCACCGCGTGATAGATCTTCTTGCCAGTGGACGCCTTGCCACTCGAAAGATCCTTGTACGCCTGATAGAAGTTCGCAGGCCACACCGCTGCCAGCAAAGCAAAGGCGGACAGGCCACCAAGCTTGCGCGTCGAGGGGTTGGCCAGCAGCCCACCGGTCACCACCTCCCAAGCACCAGAGGTGAAGTTGTAGAAGCGAGCCGACCCCGGCAACTGCGGCGGAATGATCGACTCGAAAGGCTCCGGCTTAGCGAAGTGCATGATGCCCATGGCGGAGAGTGCTCCGGCCATCGGGTACGTCAGTGCGGGTTTGTGTGAACTCATGCCCGCAAGCGTACGCTTCCTGTCAGCTAGCCGCGGATGAGCTTGGTGAGCGTATCCACGATCTCGTCCGCCGGAACCTCGCGGGTCTCTCCACCGCGAATGCGCAGCTCAATGATGCCGTCGGCGAAGGAGCGACCAAGGATTGCAATAAAGGGCATGCCGAGTAGTTCGGCGTCCTTGAACTTCACGCCTGGGGAGACCTTGGGGCGGTCGTCGAAAAGCACCTCGATGCCCGCACGGTCCAAATCCTCCACAAGCTTCTGACCGGCTTCCATGGCGGCAGCGTCCTTATTAGCCACAGCCACGTGTACCTGGTACGGGGCTACGGCCACAGGCCAGTTGAGGCCCTTCTCATCGTGGCGCTGCTCTGCCAAAACAGCGAGCATTCGGGTCACGCCGATGCCGTAGGAGCCCATGGTGGGAACGGCGCGCTTGCCGTTCTCATCGAGAATCTGCACGTCAAAGGCTTCGGTGTACTTGCGACCCAACTGGAAAATGTGGCCCAGCTCAATGCCGCGCTCCAGGGTCAGCGTGCCCTGGCCATTCGGGGCAGGGTCGCCTTCCTTGACCTCGGCGGCCTCAATGAACTCGTCCACGGTGAAGTCACGGCCAGCCACGCAGCCGACGACGTGGCGGTTCGGGGCATCTGCGCCGGTAATCCAGGACGTACCAGAAACCACGCGCGGATCAGCATAAACCTTGACGCCGTTGGCGTTGAGCGCGCGCGGGCCAACGTAGCCCTTGACCAGGAAGGAATTCTTCTTGAAGTCTTCCTCCCCTGCGAGCTCGAACTCAGCCGGCTCGAGTGCAGCCTCAAGGCGCTTCTCATCGAGACCACGGTCACCCGGGATAAGAACGGCAGCTAGCTCCCATTCCTTCTCTTCTTCCGTGGCCGCGGGGCCGGCTACCTTGATCATCATGCACTTGAGGGTGTCCGCTGCGGTGACCTCGTGGTCGCCGACAGTAATGCCAGCACCCTGTGCCCACTCCACCAGAGACTCAATGGTCTCAGCGTCCGGGGTGTCATGCTCCTGTGCTTCCGGCACACCATCGAAGGGGATTTCTTCCGGCGCCTGGGTTACTACTGCTTCCACGTTGGCGGCGTAGCCGCCTTCGGTAGAGCGCACGAAAGTATCTTCGCCAACCTCGGAGACAGCCAAAAATTCCTCAGAAGCCGAGCCACCCATCGCACCAGAGGTGGCCTTACAGATCGCGTAGTCGATCTCTAGTCGGTCGAAGATATTCTGGTAGGCCTTGCGGTGACGGGCATAAGACTCATCGAGCCCCTCGTCCGTCATGTCGAAGGAATAGGAATCCTTCATGGTGAACTCTCGTCCGCGAAGCACGCCGGCACGGGGGCGCTCCTCATCGCGGTACTTCGTCTGAATTTGGTAAAGCGTGACTGGGAAATCCTTGTAGGAGGAGTACATGTCCTTCACTGCGGTGGTGAACATCTCCTCATGTGTGGGGCCTAGCAGCATGTCCGCACCTTTGCGGTCCTTGAGACGGAAGAGATTATCGCCGTATTCCGTCCAACGGTTGGAGGCCTCATAAGGATCACGCGGCAACAGGGCTGGGAAGAGAACTTCTTGACCGCCGATGGCGTTCATCTCCTCACGGATAACGTCCTCAATCTTGCGCATGGCGCGAAGACCAAGCGGCAGCCACGTGTACACGCCCGGCGCGACGCGGCGCACGTAACCTGCACGGACGAGAAGCTTGTGGCTGGGTACTTCGGCATCAGCCGGATCCTCACGAAGAGTACGGAGGAAAAGCTCAGAAAGACGTGTCATCATGGTTGCTCAGTCTACATCGCTAGCATGTAGCCATGCTGATCATCCTCCCTCCTTCTGAGACAAAGGCCCACGGCGGCAACGGCGCCGCCCTCAACTGGGATGGGCTCTCCTTCCCAGCGCTTAATCCCATCCGGCGTGAGATTGCCGCAGAGCTTCAGTCTCTCGACGTTGATGAAGCCCTCGAGGTACTGAAGATTTCGGAGAAATTACGCGCGGAGGCCGAATCTAACCGCCAGTTGGAGAACTCGCCCACCATGCCTGCATTGGAGCGCTTTACCGGAGTGCTGTACGACGCCCTCGATGCCCCTTCCCTTCCCCCAGAAGCGCGGCGCTACCTCGCCGTGGGCGATGCATTATTTGGTCTGGTGCACGCCGATGACCTCATCCCGCACTACCGGCTCTCCGGCGGCACGAAATTGGGTGGGAGGACTCTCAAGTCACGGTGGGGCACTGCCATTAGCGACGAGCTGCGCGCGCTTGCCGAAGACGAACTTGTCATCGACATGCGTTCTGGCACCTACCAGCAGCTGGGCAAGCTCAAGGAGGCAGCTACAGTCCGGGTGGAGTCCGTCCAAGAAGACGGCTCACGCAAGGTGGTCTCCCACTTCAACAAGCACTACAAGGGGAAACTTGCCCAAGTACTCGCGCTCCACGGCAGCGAGGTGGAGTCCATCGACGATGCGGCACGGGTTGCTAAGGCTGCTGGTATGAGCACTGAGCTTCGTGGCAGTGAGCTAGTCCTCGTGGTCTGACTTATCCATTTATCCATTTATCCAGCCCCTGCAATTTATCCATTTATCCATTTATCCAGCTGGGGTATCATTAGCCACATGACTGGAAACCCGTTTCGTCCTACATTCGGCGCCAGCCCCCTAAAATGGGCTGGCCGCAACGCGGTGCTCGATGACTTTCGAGCAGGGCTCAATGGCGGCGTGGGAAACCCAAATCGCGCCATGCTCATCAGCGGCCACCGCGGGATGGGAAAGACTGTTTTGCTTACCGAACTCGAGGATATCGCCGCACAGCAGGGTTGGGTCATCATCAGAGTGAGCGGACGCAGCGACGCTATCAAGGAACTTGTCGAATCCATTATTCCCTCCAAAATCCAAGAACTTACTTCCCCTTCAACTCGCCGTATCAAAGAAATTCGTATCGCAGGCGTCGGCGGTATAGGCACCGAAGAAACGAGTGTTCCACCAGTGCCAACGCTCGAATCGAAGCTCAGAGAACTATCCGGCCACCTTCATGAAAGCGGCATCCTCATCACTATGGACGAGGTTCAAGACGCTGATCCATCAGATCTCGAGCGCATCGCCGTAGCCTTTCAGCACCTCGTACGCGACGAATTCACCGTGGCTATAGTCATGGCGGGTCTCACTGCTGGCGTGGACCAACTCTTACACTTGCCCGGAACTACATTTTTGCGCCGCGCCCGACGTTTCCGGCTAGGACCAGTAAACTCTACTGCCACGCTTGCCGCATTCACGGACACTTCTGCCCTTACGCATATCCACTTCGATGCCGACGCAGCTGTAACCGCCTCCAACGCCAGCCACGGCTACCCTTTCCTCATCCAGCTCATTGGCTATCTAGCGTGGAAGTCAGCAGCAACTGCCAACCATGCTGTGATCACCACATCGACGGTGAAGGATATTATCCCTGAAGCAGTCTCGATGATGGGCGAGCAAGTTCATGACCCCGCAGTACGCGCACTAACACCTCGGCAAATGGACTATCTTTACGCTTTAGCACGCGTGGCAGACAACGCGGGGGAAGCCCTATCCCGAGCGGTGGCTGAAGAATTGGAGTCTTCAACGACGTCGACTAGCGAAGTGAGGGCTCGCCTCCTAGAACAGGGGCTTATCGATGCTCCTCGCCACGGCACGGTCGCACTGGGGCTGCCCTATCTGCGTGAGTATTTAAGCTCTGGTGGTGAGCAAACGCTCGTAGATTGACGCGCTACACCAACGGGTTATAGCGCAAACTGTTGCGCTTAAGCTCGCACTCCGTGGCAATGGCAATGCCGGAAGCAATTTCGCCTCGTTCGCGCAGGCGGAATAGCGCATCCACGACTCGGTCACGCAGACCCCAAGGATCGATGGTGTTGATATAGACCTTGGTGCCGCCCTCAAATCCGGCGAGTGTGGATACGCGCAGCTTGATCATGACGCGCCACGGCTGTGGCAAGTCCACACTAGGTGGGCGGTGGTGCCACTCTTCGTTGCAGGCCACGTCTGGTCCGACTGCCGCATGGGCAGCGTGGATGAGATCCGACATGCCGCGAACCTCTCCTGGAGTTTGTTCCCATGGCTCACAGCGCGGCGACTTGGAAAATATTTCCAGAGTGGGATAACGGTGACCAAAACCTGCGAAGAGCACTGCATACTCATTTTCCGCAATAACGAGATTGCGCTTAGCGGCGTAGCCTACTGCCCAGTCGTTGTACATGTTTGGGTGCCCGCGCAAGATCGCGTTCTCCTGGTTAGCGGCCATGCCTAGTGCGTCGATAGCCACAAGCTGCTTGTGCAAGTGGTCAAAGGACGCGCCGGCCGGGGCTAGCCAGTTCTGGAAGACAGCCACGTAGGCAGCGTAACGGTTACGTTGGTAGAGCTCACGGGTCGAATCAGCAGTAAAGGTCGTAAGCAAAAAGTGCTCATCAGGACTCAGCGTGCCCGAGGAGGCCAGCTGGCTATCGTCCGTGGCGCCGTCGACGAAGTGGCGCGAGCCGATAATGACGTCGTGGCAGCCGCCAAAGAAGCCGTCGGCGAGGGCGAGCAGGGATTCGTCGTCAAGCTCGGCGTCCTTTCCCGCCGCCGTGAGCTTTGTGCGCACCACGTTCAGCACGTGCGCACGCCCCGCTTCATCGGCCTCATAGCGTTCCTTATGTCGCGCCAAGTCGTCATCCATGGTGAAACCATAATTGTCATGCCAATAGTCGTAGGAGACGATTTCAAACAAGTTCGGAACGCGTCTGAAGGCGGGACATGAACTATCGAGCTCATGGGGCAAAAGGCCGCGTTGAATCTCCCCGGAGGGAAGAATGCGGGACTTCTCAGGAGGGGTATCCAGCATGCGGCCGGAGCAAAAGGCACAGGTGTGAGAAAAAGCGTCACCGGTCAACGGTTGCGGGTCTTTCGCTGGGCGCGTGAACGGGCGGTTACCGCGACCTGGCACCGTCCACACCTCAGTTCCGGAAAAGGGGTTGACCTGTTTTACAGTGCCATCCGCCATGGTCTGGATTGGCTCGACGCGGCTAAAGAGTGCTTGGCTCATGCAGCCCAGCGTAGACCTCCGCAGATATCCGTGCGACTAGACTGGGAGCCTATGCAGCACCGATTCTTCGAAGTAGATGTCTTTGCCACCGGCCCATTCAGTGGCAACCCGTTGGCCGTCATTGCTGATGCAGATGGCTTAAGTACCGAAGAGATGCAGCGCATCGCGCACTGGACCAACTTCTCAGAAACCACCTTCCTGTGCTCACCCACCGATCCGGCTGCCGATTACCTTGTCAGGATCTTCACTCCCTACGAGGAATTCCCTTTTGCTGGTCATCCGACGCTGGGCAGCGCACGCGTCGCGGCGGAGCTCTCCGGCAAGAGTGGAACCTTGATACAAGAATGCGGAGTGGGCCTGGTGACTGTTCGCCAGGAAGAAGGCCGCTTTGCCTTCGCTACCCCACCTCTCGTGCGGGAGGGAGCGTTGTCAGAAAAGGAACTAGGCGAGGCAGTGTCGGCATTGGGTATCTCCACAGACGAGGTGGTTGATTCCGGGTGGGTCGACAACGGCCCCGGCTGGCGCCTTGTCCAACTCGCCTCCGCTGACGCCGTGAGAGCTCTTACCCCCACGCCGACCCCAGGCGTCAAGGTTGGTGTCGTGGGGCTTAGCTCCAGCACCGATAAGGCCGAGGGCCCAGCCTATGAGGTCCGCGCCATCACTGCCCAGTTCGAGGACCCCGTCACCGGTTTCTTCAACGGCGGTGCAGCGCAGTTCTTGCGTGCGAAGGACGCCGTTCCCGCGCAGTACACGGCGACCCAGGGTAGCCAGGTGGGCCGCGATGGCCGCGTCTTCATCGAGGACGACGGCACGAGTATCTGGGTTGGCGGCGAAGCCCACGTGCGGGTGCGCGGAACACTGGAGTCCTAGAATGCCTGACTCAACTCTCCCCATTGAGCTCCACCATGATTTCGCCGCCCACCTGCCCAGTATGGTTGCCGCTGCCCGCGGCGAAGAACAGCCTGCGGCACGTCTCATAGCACTCAATGAGGAGCTCGCCGTCGAGCTGGGCCTCGACCCCGACTGGCTGCGCAGCGAACAGGGCCTCGAATTCCTTCTTGGGCGAGGCCCAGACACTGCCCATGCCATGGCTTATGCTGGGTTCCAGTTTGGCCAGTACAACCCCTCCATGGGTGATGGTCGCGCGCTTCTTCTCGGCGAAATCAGCGGGCCCACTGCCCCACAGAACCCAGCCGGCCTATGGGACCTCCACGCCAAGGGAACCGGCGTTACCCCTTACTCGCGCTACGGTTCCGACGGCCGCGGCACCCTGCGCTCCATGTTGCGCGAGTACCTCTTCTCTGAAGCTATGCATGCGCTCGGTGTGCCAACGACGCGGTCATTAGCTGTTATTGCTACTGGGCGGCCCATCCAGCGCCAGACTGTTGAGGAAGCCGGCGTGCTCGTGCGCGTCGCATCGAGCCACATTCGCGTCGGTTCCTTCCACTTTGCTGCCCACTCCCAGCAGCCTGGGTTGCTGCAAAAGCTCGCGGATTACACAATTGCACGCCACTACCCCGGTGCGGGTTATCGTGAACTCTTCACTCGCGTCATGGATGCGCAAGCAGCCACCGTGGCTGGTTGGATGCAGTTAGGCTTCATCCACGGTGTCATGAATACCGATAACACCACGCTCTCTGGTGAAACTATCGACTATGGCCCCTGCGCCTTCATCGAAAACTACGACCTCAACGAGTGTTTTAGTTCCATTGATACGCAGGGCCGCTATCGTTTTGGCCGCCAGCCGGACATGGTGGGCTGGAACCTAGCGCGTCTGGCAGAGTCGCTGCTGCCGCTTTTCGACGACTCCCCCGACACCTCCCTCACGTGGGCGCAGGAAGCTATCAACTCCTTTGGCAAGCGCTATGAACAGGCACGCCGGGAGGAAGCCTCACAACGGCTACAGTTGCCGGACGCGCTTTTCACCGACTACACCACTGCGCTCACCACCGCTGGGCCCGACCTCACGCTTGCGCACCGCGCCCTCGTGGCTGCCGCCACTGGTTACCACGCAGCGGCGTACGAGCTCTTTGGGGACGAGGGGTTCGTCGATCGGTACTGCGCTAGCTCCCCCGGTGTCGCGACGCTCGAAGGGTCCGTTCCGCGCGTGGTTCCTCGCCCGCGATTCGTGGAAAAAGCGCTCACTGACAGGGCCGAGTTTTCCCGCTTCTATCACGCCGCAACCCACCCCTATGATGCGACACCTGAGTATGAAAAGCCTGGTGGTACCGAAGGCTATCTCACGTTCTGCGGCACGTAGAAACACACCAACGCCCCGAGGTCTCCGCAGGAAAGGGAACGGAGTCTCTCGGGGCGCCGGTGCGTCTCTATCTCTCACTGCCACGCTCCCGGTCGGTTTCTCAGGCCGACCGCCCCGCGTGGCTGGGGTTCTCTCTATCTCTCGCATGCGCTCTCTCAAACGCACAACATAAGTATGGAGCTTGTGCCTTGAGGAAGCATTCCATCGCACTGAACGCTTCCTGCGAGTTACTGAGAGTTAGCTGAACACCTAGTTTTGCTCAAGCTGCAGGGTCTTCTGGGTGTACTCCCACATCTCGTTGTAGAGCTTCTTGTCCTTGGAGAGCTTGACGCCGTAGGACGGGATCATTTCCTGAATCTTGTCGCCCCACTGGATCATGCGCTCGCCGAAGCAGCGCTCGAGCAGCTCGACCATCACGGCCGGAGTAATCGACGCACCCGGGGATGCGCCGAGCAGACCGGCGATATTGCCCTCCGGGTTGTTGATAAGAGTAGTACCGAACTCGAGGGATCCGAACTGCGGTGCACCGGCCGGCTTAATGACCTGAACGCGCTGACCAGCAACGACGGTCTCCCAATCGTTCGGATCCGCATTCGGAACATATTCCTTGAGGGTTTCGACGCGCTTGTCGAAGTCTTTGAGAACCTCCGACACGAGGTACTTCGTCAAACCGAACTCCTGTGCAGCAACACCCAGGTAGGAGGTCAGGTTGTCAGGACGGATGGACTTGAACAGGTCCAGGTACGAGCCCTTCTTGAGGAACTTCGGGGACCAGCCACCATATGGACCAAACAGCAGACCCTTTTCGCCGTCGATGACGCGGGTGTCCAGGTGCGGCACGGACATCGGCGGAGCGCCGACAGCAGCCTTGCCGTATACCTTGGCGTTGTGCTGCTCCACCAGTTCCGGGTTCTTGGAGCGCAGCCACAAACCAGACACAGGGAAACCAGCGAAGCCGGAGACCTCACGCACGCCTGCCTTGCGCAACAGGTCCAGAGCGTAACCGCCAGCACCCACGAAAACGAACTTGGCGTGGACAGCCTCGTAGTCGCCGGTGTGCAGGTTCTTGGCCGTCACGCGCCACTTGGAGCCATCACGCTTGATGTCAACCACCTCGTGGCCGTAGCGGATCTCAGTACCAGCGGCTTTCGCGGCGGTAAAGAACTGCTTAGCAAGTGCGCCAAAGTTGACGTCGGTACCAGCATCGGTCCACGAAATAGCCACCTTCTGTGCATTGAAGTCACGGCCCTCAGACATGAGCGGCAGATTCTCCTGGAAGGTGGCATCATCATCACTAAACTGCATGTTCGGGAACATGTGGTTGTCCTTGAGCGCATCGAAGCGGCGCTTGAGGTAATCCACCTGAATGGAGCCCTGCGCAAAGGACACATGCGGAACCTGGTTGATGAACGCACGCGGGTCCGTAAGAATACCGTTGTTGAGCTGGTGAGACCAGAACTGGCGAGAAATCTGGAACTTCTCGTTAATGTTCATAGCCTTGGAAACGTCAATGCGGCCGTTCTTCTCTGGGGTGTAATTCAACTCGCACAGTGCAGAGTGACCGGTACCAGCGTTGTTCCACGGGGAGGACGACTCAAGCGCGGGACCATCGAGGCGCTCAAAGACCATCTGGGTCCAGCTCGGCTCAAGTTCACGGAGCATGGCTCCGAGGGTGGCGCTCATAATACCCGCGCCGATGAGGGCAACCTCAACCTCGTCTACTACTTGTGCTGTCTTCTTGTCGGAGGACACTGTACTTATTACCTCTTTGAGTCGATATATTCGATGTGGTCAAGTGCCCTGAGCAGGAACTACACAGGGCGGGGTGCAAAAGCGCTCGACGATGCTAGAAACCAAGCTGGCACGCAGGTCCACACATGGTAGACCCGTCAAGCATTACCTTCACCTTACGCCCCCTGTGATGAAATAGGCATTCCTAAGGAAAGAAATGCCCGATCCGCTGCGAGTTACCCCTTTTGTGGTGCATGCCATAAGCCTTCGTGAACACAGCCCACAGCACCAAGTTAGTTTCACGCCCTATTATGTGGGCCATGACTATTAATAATCGCGCATGGACCGACGACATACTTGGACCGGATTTCCAATCCACCCCACTTGAGCTCGGCGTTGACCCCGATGGTGAGGGGGACGTGCGCGCTACGCTGGTGCGCTACTGCCCTGGCGGCGAGGAATCTGCCGCTCACGATGATCGCCCAGCCATCGTGTGGGTCCACGGCATGACGGATTATTTCTTTCACACCCACGTCGCCGAATACTTCTATGAGCTGGGCTATGCCTTTTATGCCGTGGATCTGCGCAAGTGCGGACGCTCCCGGCAGGAAGGCCAAGCCTGGCATTACATTAGCGACCTCCGGTATTACGACGCCGACCTGAACGCAGCGCTCGATGCCCTCCCCAACCCCTCCGTGGTTATTCTGGGCCACTCAACGGCAGGCACGATTGTCGCCTTGTGGCTCGACCGACTGCGCCGTACCGACTCCGCGCGGTTCGCGCGTATTGCGGGCGTTATTCTTAACAGCCCTTGGTTGGCCATGATGGGAATTTCGGATACTGCCTATGAAGCTGCCAAGCACGTGGTTTACGCTGGCGCGAGAATTGCTCCGCGATTCGCCATTCCCGGCGGCGACCTCACTGCGTATGGCGAATCGGTACATGCGAGCCACCATGGCGACTGGGATTATGACCTGACGCTGAAGCCCCTAGGTGGGCACGAGAAATACCTCGGCTGGCTGGCAGCCGTCTTCCGTGGTTTCGATGCTATCCACTCCGGCCACGTCAACATTGGCGTGCCGCTGCTGACGATGACCTCTCACAGGTCGGAATTGGGCAAGGAGTATTCGGAATCGTCGAATACGGCAGACACGGTCGTCGATACGCGCCAGAGCCAGCGCTGGGCCAAGGAATTAAGTCCTCACTACTCCCTCCACGTGGTCCGCAACGGCCGTCACGACCTCTTCCTCTCCCGCCCCGAACCGCTTGACGACGCCTTCTCCGCCTCCGCCGAGTGGCTGCGTACCGTCGTGCCGGCTGAGTAGTGAGCGGTTGCCTAGAATGGCGCCATGACTTCCGCACAACACTTCGACCTCGTCATCATCGGTACCGGATCGGGAAATTCCATCCCTTCTCCAGAATTTGATGACAAGAGCATTGCCATCATCGAGAAGGGAACCTTCGGCGGTACCTGCCTCAACGTCGGGTGCATTCCCACCAAAATGTACGTGTACGCCGCCGACGTGGCTCTAACTGCACGTGAAAGCGAACGCCTCGGGGTCAGCGCGCATGTGGACTCTGTGGATTGGGACGCTATTGTCTCCCGCGTCTTCCACAACCGTATCGACCAGATTGCCCAAGGCGGCGAGGCCTACCGCCGTGGCGAGGAGACGCCGAATATTACGGTCTTTGACCAACATGCCCGGTTTATTGGCCCGAAGACGCTGCGCTGCGGCGAGGACACTATTACCGGCGATCAGATTGTCATTGCCACCGGTTCACGCCCAGTTCTCCCCGAGCCCTACGCCAGCGCCGATGTCCCCGTTCACACCAACGAGGACATCATGCGTTTGGAGCAGCAGCCGCAGAGCCTCATCGTTGTGGGCGGCGGATATATCGCCATGGAGTTTGCCCACGTCTTTGATGGCTTGGGCACCAAGGTCACCGTGGTCAACCGTTCTGAGAAGCTCCTTCGCTTCCTCGATGAGGATCTGAGCACGCGGTTCAATGACATTGCCCGTAAGCGTTTCGATGTCCGCATCGGCACCGGCACAGCTCTCGAATCTACAGAGAACGGCGTGCGACTCACGCTTGATGACGGCACCGTACTGGAAGCAGAGGCCATTCTCGTCGCCACCGGGCGAAAGCCCAATGGCGACCAGATGGATCTGTCCACCAGCAACATTGAGATGCATGAGGATGGGCGCATCAAGGTCGATGACTTCGGCCGCACCACGTGCGACGGCGTGTGGGCACTGGGTGATGTTTCCTCGCCCTACATGCTCAAGCACGTCGCTAATGCTGAACAGCGCGCAGTGCAACACAACCTCCTTCACCCAGAGGACTTGCAGCATATGCCGCACGAGCACGTTCCCTCCGCTATCTTTACCCATCCTCAGATAGCCACGGTGGGCCTTACCGAGGCCCAGGCACGCGACAACGGCTTCGACGTCGCTGTCAAGGTCCAGAACTTCGGAGATGTCGCTTATGGCTGGGCCATGGAGGACTCCACGGGAGTCTGCAAGCTCGTGGCCGACCGGGCGACCGGAAAGCTTCTTGGCGCGCACCTCATGGGCCCGCAGGCCTCTACGCTAATCCAGCAACTCATCACTGCGATGGCTTATGACATCGATCTGCGCGACTTTGCTCGCTCGCAGTATTGGATCCATCCGGCTCTACCAGAAGTCGTGGAAAATGCTGTTTTAGGTCTGGAATGGTAATTAGATTCACGGATGTGACGCATTTCACTTTTGATGCAGCGCCGCCCGGCACAATCAGCTAAACCGCACCGTAAGGGACTCTTTACACGGACAACATCTCACAGCTTGCATCCAGCTGCCTACTTATTTTGGGGGTAGTCTCCCCGCGAAGGAGTAGGAATATCACAACCGGCGTGCATTTTGAGTGGCCGTTGGCTACGTTTTATACAGACACCGGAATGAGTCGATGCTCTCACCGGCTCAGTGTGTTTTGGGGATACCAAACCAATCCCTATTCCAGTGAATCAAGGCTCCTCTGTTTGGATGCCTTGCACGTACGACATTAAGGACATTTGATATGCGTATCCGCAATGCAGCCCTCGCCGGCGCTACCGCTCTCGCAGTTGTTTTCGGCGGCACCACCGTTGCCACCGCAGCCACCTTCGACGGCTCCAACACCACCGAAGCTGTCGAAGACGCAAAGGGCGGTCAGCCTTACGACAAGGAGGGCGGTTCCCTGTCCTCCAAGGTCGGCGGTTGGTTCAACATCGATGAGGACGACAACATCGGCACCGAGGCTGACGGCCGTGCCATCTTCGGTTCTTCCAAGACCGACTACAACAAGGACAACGCTGACGAGAACGGCGAGCTCGAGACCTTGGAAGGTCAGCCAACCTGGGCCAAGACCTTCTACGGCGTGGGCATCGCCAGCGCTGTGGCTTCCGTAGCCGGCCTCATCGGCATTGTTTACAACTTCTTCGTCCACGGCCCGTCCTTCTAAGCCGTCTCCCTCACACACTTTTCCGAAAGGTTTTAACTTCATGCGTAACTTCCGCACCGCCGCCGTTGCTGCTGCAACCGCCGCTTCCGTTGCTTTCGCTGGCACCTCTGTAGCTTTCGCTGCTGAGACCGAGGAGACCACCCTCTCCTCCGAGCTGTCCTCCGCTAACGACGAGGTCAAGGAGAACGACAGCGACCAGACCCTGTCCTCCAAGTGGGGCGACGCTACCGGCGCTGACAAGAAGGTCGCCGGCGCCGACCTCTTCGGCGAGAACACCGCTGATGGCACCACCAACGAGACTTGGGCCGAGATCTGGCGCGAGGGCACCTACGCTGCCCTGGGCACCGCAATTGCAGGCGCCTTGGCCGCTGCCTACAACTTCGCTGTGTACAACCACATCGTTCCGGCACACGTTCTGGATCCGTTCTTCCGCCGCTAATTCCTTAGCGCCGTAAAAGCGCCCCACTCCATTCAGGAGTGGGGCGCTTTTACTCTTCAAGGCCCAAAGTAAGGGCCCTCTGACGCAGATCTTGAACTCGCCGCCAAAATCTAGCGGATCTGCGTCAGTTAGGGCCCTTGGGTTACTTAATTGGTTTGGTGTGCCAGCGGTTAGCTCTTAGTCAAGCTCCCCCGGCAGGGTGAGGATCTCGTTACCGTCCTCAGTGATGACGATGGTGTGCTCGAACTGTGCCGTGAACTTGCCATCGGTGTTTTGTACGGTCCAGCCGTTATCCCAGATTTCATAGTCAAGGGAGCCAAGGTTGATCATCGGCTCAATGGTCAAGGTCATGCCCGGCTCCAGGATGTCGCGGTAGGTCATGGAGTCGTAGTGCAGGACGACGAGTCCGTTGTGGAAGGTCGGGCCCACGCCATGGCCGGTAAAATCCGTTACCACGTTGTACCCAAAGCGCTTGGCGTAGGACTCAATGACGCGGCCAATAACGTTAATCTCACGGCCTGCCTTCGCCACCTTGATGCCGCGCATCATGGCTTCCTTGGTGCGCTCCACAAGCAGCTTGTGCTCCTCAGAAACGTTGCCAGCCAAGAAAGTGGCGTTCGTATCACCATGGACTCCGTTCTTGAAGGCGGTGACATCAATATTGACGATGTCACCGTCCTCAATCACCGTCGTATCCGGGATACCGTGACAGACAATCTCGTTGAGCGACACACAGCACGACTTCGGGAAACCCAAGTAGCCCAGCGTGGAAGGGTAGGCGCCATGGTCACACATATACTCGTGGGCCACGCGATCCACCTCATCCGTGGTAACACCAGGCGCCACGGCCTTGCCAGCTTCCTGGAGGGCGTTGGCCGCGATGCGTGATGCCTCACGCATCGCCTCGATGACCTCCGGGGTCTGAATGAAGGGCTCGCCTTGAGCCTCCTGTACGGTGTCCTTCCACACGTACTCAGGACGCTCGATGTCCTTCGGAACTGTGCGGATAGGAGTATCTTTTTCTTGCTTCAGCTTCGCGCGCGTAGTCATGACTACCCATGGTAGCCCTCTGTCCTCAAGGCTCACAAAGGCGGCTGCTGTTCCCCGGCCACGGGTACGTCGCCGTGGCCTTCAGCGCGATACTCATCAAGACGCTGGAGGAAATTATCCGTGATGTTGACCGAAATAGTTGAGCCACCGCCCAGCACTACCAGCGTGGCGAACGCGATGTCATCGTCACGGTATCCGGTGAACCACGCGTGTGATCCTTCGTTAATTTCCGCCTCACCGGTCTTGCCGTAGATAGTGCCCCCGGCTTGCATACCCGCAGCTGTACCGCCCACAACCACTTGGCGCATCATGTCGCGTACTTGGTTAATCGTTTCTGGACTGGGTGGTTCTACCTGTTCCGAGGTCTTTGTCTTGTGAGACTCAATAAGGGTCGGCGTAGGCGTCTTGCCCGCCGCCACGGTAGAGGATACGAGCGCCATACCGAAGGGAGAAGCAAGGTCTAGGCCCTGGCCGTAACCGGCCTCGGTACGATCCAGAGGAGTCTCCCCTTCTGGAATGGAACCCGTCATTGTCGACAGGCCAGGAATCTCATAGTCGATGCCCAGACCATACTGCTTGCCAACCTTCTGCAGCTCGCCCTTATCCATGTTCGTTGAGATTTCGGCGAAGGTCGTGTTGCACGATTGAGCAAAGGCTTGGCGCAGCGGCACCGAACCCAGCGAGAAACCGTTGTAGTTCGTCACAACGCGCCCGTACAGGTCCATGGTTCCGGGACACGGCACGATGGAGTCGGGGTTGAGCCCGTGCTTATCGACGCCCGCCGCGGCCGTAATAATCTTAAACACCGAGCCCGGGGGGAACTGGCCCTGCAGGGCGATATCGCCCTTCTTATCAGCTTCAGGAGTTTGGGCCACAGCGAGAATCTCGCCGGTCGAGGGACGCATGGCCACGATCATCGCTTCATACTCAGAACGCAGATTTACTGCTTCTTGGGCTGCGCGCTGCACGTCATAGTCCAGCGATACCTTGATAGACGGGGCGGCCTCGGGTTCGTGATATTCGACATCAGACAGCGCTGCGCCATGTTCATTGACCACGGAAACGGACCACCCGTTGGTGCCATTGACCTCCTCGGAGACCAAGGAACGGACACGGGAGAGAATGTCTGGCGCGAGACCAGTATCGCGGGTGATGAGTGCCGGCTCTTCATTGAAGCGAATGCCTTTTTGATTCTCTAACGCCGAACGCACGCGGTCTACTTGGGCATCAGTGAGCATGGCAACGGAGTAGGAACCGTCGACCCCTTCCAGCTTTTTGCTGAGCTCACCTGCATCGATTTCGGGAATCGAATCATCATCACGGTGGGCTTGGCTCAAAGCACTCGAGATCTTGGCCGCGACTGGGCGCACATCACCCGCCGCATCAGTGTCGACAACCAAGCGGTACTGCAGTCCCGGAGACATAAGTTCCACACCGTCGGAGGAGACCACGCCTGCCCGCTTCGGGGCTATAGAGCGCAGCTCAAGGTGCTGGTGAGCACCCAAATCGGGATGCACAATGCTGGGCTGCCAGCGCACCGTCCATTCCTTATCCTTGCGAGTCAAGGCCATGGACGTGTCATAGCGCAAAGTACGGTCACGCGGCAGAGTCCATGTCACGGAATAATGAGCGGTGGCGCGGGCATCCTCTTGTTCCACACCAGTCAGCTCCACGTCGAGCCCCTCTGCTTGGAGGCCAGCGAAGGTGGCATCGAGGGTTGAGGTGGCGGTCGAGGGTTCGTCGATAAGCGCGGCGAGTTCCTCGTTGTTGCGGGTCTCCATGTCCTCGAGGAACTGCTCGGCCACAGGCTCCGCCGAGACCGGCTTCGGGGTGCAGGCAACCACTGAGGACGCCGCGATACTTGCTGCGCCCAGCAGCGCCACCAACCTCTTCATGTTTGGGCAGCGTAGCAGGTGGAGGCGACACGACGGTCGCCCCACACCGCGAAAGGTGCCTACTGCGTGACGCGAACCTCAGCCTTAGCGCCCTTGACGGCTTCAAGGCCCTGTTCCTCTGCGAGGCGCATTGCTTCCTCAATGAGGGTTTCTACAATCTTGGACTCGGGCACGGTCTTAATGACCTCGCCCTTGACGAAGATTTGGCCCTTACCGTTGCCGGAGGCCACACCAAGGTCGGCGTCGCGCGCCTCACCTGGGCCGTTAACCACGCAGCCCATGACGGCCACGCGCAGCGGGAACTCCATACCGTCAAGGCCCTCAGTCACCTCGTTGGCCAGCTTGTACACGTCTACCTGGGCACGGCCACACGACGGGCAGGAAACAATCTCCAGTTTGCGGGGGCGCAGGTTCAGCGACTGCAGAATCTGATCGCCGACCTTGATCTCCTCGACCGGGTCAGCGGACAGGGATACGCGGATAGTGTCACCGATGCCTTCCGCCAACAAAGCGCCGAAGGCAACAGAGGACTTGATGGTGCCCTGGAAGGCCGGGCCCGCCTCAGTGACACCGAGGTGCAGCGGATAGTCGCACTGAGCGGCCAGCTGGCGGTAAGCCTCCACCATGATGACAGGGTCATTGTGCTTAACGGAGATAGCGATGTCACCGTAGCCGTGCTCCTCAAAGAGGCTAGCTTCCCACAGAGCGGACTCGACAAGTGCCTCCGGGGTGGCCTTACCGTATTTGTCCATGATGCGCTTATCCAGCGAACCGGCATTCACGCCGATGCGAATCGGGATTCCTGCATCACCGGCAGCTTTGGCTACTTCCTTAACGCGGCCATCAAATTCCTTGATGTTGCCCGGATTAACGCGAACCGCGGCACATCCGGCGTCAATCGCGGCGAAAATGTACTTGGGCTGGAAGTGGATATCGGCAATAACCGGGATGGGAGACTTCTTCGCAATCGCTGGCAAGGCATCAGCATCCACTGTCTTCGGGCAGGCGACGCGAACAATGTCACAGCCGCTGGCGGTAAGCTGCGCGATCTGCTGCAGGGTGGCGTTAACGTCGTGTGTCTTCGTCGTCGTCATCGACTGCACCGAGATGGGGTGCTCTGAGCCCACGCCTACCTGGCCGACCATCAGCTGGCGCGTCTTACGGCGCGGCGCCAAGGTGGGAGGTGGGCCGTCAGGGATTCCAAGACCGATGGGGGTCGACATGTGCGCTCCTTGGATAATCGAGGTTTAACGCCCCCACTCTAGCACCGAGTGCGCCTAGCCAAAGAGGCGTACCGGGTTCACCACATCCGCGACAATGATGAGCGCACCTACCGCCATTAGAAGGAACGCGAGCGCGTAAGTAATCGGCATGAGTTTGGTGTAATCCGCCGGACCCTTCGGTTCCTTTCCCATGAGGCGGCGAATTCCGTCACGCAGCTTTTCGTACAGGATGACGGCGATGTGTCCACCGTCGAAGGGCGGAAGCGGGATGAGGTTGAACAAGGCAAGGAAGAAATTCAGCGAGGCCAGCATCATGAAGAAGAACGACCATAGGCTGCGCTCCACGAGCTCGCCGCCCACACGCGAAGCACCGACGACAGACATCGGACCATTAACATCGCGTTCCTGTCCAAAGATGGAGGCGACCACGCCTGGGATTTTGGCCGGGAATTGTGCGATGCCTTGCACCGTCGCGTCGAGCACGAAGCTGGTATAGCGCGCCGTTGCTGGGAAGGCTTCTACAAAGGAGTAGGTCTCCACGATGTCAATGAGCTGGTTGGTCATGCCAATAGCACCAACGCTGACGAGCTCACCTTCCGCGTTGAGGCGAGTCACCGTGGCGAGAGGGATCTCAAAGGAACGTTGAGCGCCATCACGTTCCACTTCGAGTGTCACGGTCTCACCTGGATGCTGCATAACGGTATCCCGCAGCTGCGCAAAGGAGTCCACAGCCTCGCCATTGAGGGCCAGCACGATATCGCCTGGTTCCACGCCCGCCTCCCCTGCTGGGCCCAAGCCTTGGCAGGGTTCGAGTTCACCATCGGCTTTTTGATCAGACGTGCAGGATACTTCGCCCACGCGCGGGCGCACATCCGCATCCGGATTCGGCAAACCCGTAGTCATGGCGATGATGAGCAGGATAATAAAGCCCAGAAGCAGGTTGACCGTGATGCCGCCAGCCAACACGATGATGCGCTGCCACCATGGCTTCTTATACATGGCATGCGGTTCCTCTTCTTCAGTGAGGAACTCATCCTGGGCAGTCATACCGGCAATATCGCAAAAGCCGCCCACGGGGAAGGCTGCGAGACCGTATTCGGTATGCCCGCGGCTTACTGAGGCCACTTTAGGGCCAAAACCGATAAAGAAACGGCGCACACGCATGCCAAAGGCGCGGGCAGTGAACATGTGTCCGGCTTCGTGCAGGGCAACAGTAATGCCGATTCCTAGAGCGAAGAGAATAATGCCCAGGACATTTGCCATAGGTGAAGGGGCTTTCTATCGAGCGAGTGAATCCACCAGCGCGTTCGCGCGGCGGCGGGCCTCACCTTCCACGGCGAGGACGTCATCGACGGTAGAGGGTACACCAGCGAACTGCGTCGCTTCACCCAAGACGTGGCTAACCACGTCAACAATCTCCGGAAAGTGGATACGCCCCGCCAAAAATGCAGCGGCTGCCTCCTCGTTGGCCGCGTTGTACACCGCAGCATGGGTACCGCCCGCGGCGGCCGCCTCGCGCGCTAGCCGCACCGCAGGAAACGCAACATCGTCGAGGGGCTCAAAGCGCCATTCGTGAGCAGTCGAAAAGTCCAAGGCCGGTTGGGCGCCTGGCACTCGGTGCGGCCAATCCAATGCCAAGGAAATGGGCAGCTTCATCGACGGTGGGGAGCACTGCGCCATCGTGCAGCCGTCCGTGAAGGTTGCCATGGAATGCACGATGGATTGGGGGTGAACGGTGACCTCAATGCTTTCCGGTGGAACGTCGAAAAGCAGGGTCGCTTCAATCAATTCAAGGCCCTTGTTGATCAGCGTGGCCGAGTTGAGCGTGTTCATCTGACCCATGGACCAGGTGGGGTGTTGGGCTGCTTGCTGCGGGGTCACCTCCCACATTTCTTCGCGCGTCCACCCTCGGAAGGGGCCACCCGAGGCGGTGAGTACGAGGTGATCGAGCTCAGCGTCACTTCCTCCGCGCAGACACTGCGCCATGGCAGAGTGCTCAGAATCCACGGGCACGATCTGCCCCTCCGACGCCAACCTGGTAACAATTGATCCACCGGCCACGAGGGATTCCTTGTTGGCCAGCGCCAGTACTTCACCCATCTCCAACGTTGCAATGGTGGAGGCTAGCCCCATGGACCCGACAAGGGCATTGAGCACCTTATCTGCTTGCACTGCGCGAACGAGCTGTTCGGCTGAATCCGGGCCGGAGAGCACAGTACCGCCGAGTGCTTCGGAGACCTCTCGTGCCGCCTCAGGCTTGGCGACGGCCACGTGGTCAAACGAAAGATTGAGGGCGCGGGCCTGCTCAATAACCAGCTGGGGGTTCGAACCGCCGGCAGCAATGCCGACGACGGTGAATTTCTCCGGGTTATCTGCGATAACCTCCAGTGCCTGGGTGCCGATAGAGCCAGTAGATCCGAGGATAAGAATGCGTTGGGTACTCACTCTGTTAACCCTAGTCGGAGTCGCGCGCACAGCGACGACAAGGTTGCGGGGGTGTTTAATCGCGGTTAACGTCGGGATGCTTTAAACTACTACACAGAATAACTGGCATTTTCGTGCGCTCACGCAGGTGAGCTGCGTGTACAGACAAAGGAGAGCAAGTGTCTTCCCACAAGCCGGCATCGCAGGTTTTCGACGGCGTATCCACCGATGACGTCCCGTCCGCAGGTTTCGGTTGGTCCCGCATCAGCCGCTCGGGTGTTCAGATCGCTGGCTGGACTTCCGTCCTGTTCCTGCTGGCCTACAACTTCGGTAACCACAAGGGCCACGTGGAGACCGTCTGGCTCATCGCCCTCGCTATCCTCATTGCCCTCGGTTTGGTGATTTACGCACTGCAGCCGAAGCTCTCCCAGGTACGTACCCTGACTGCCCGTAACAAGCCGGTAGGCCACCAGGAGCCGGACTGGGCCTATGAGCAGAAGACCGTTCACAACGTCTACGCTGAGCTGACTGATGATGAGCTGCGCGCCCTCAACATTGAGCCGTCCCGCATCGCTCACCTGCGTGGCGCTACCACCGCAGGCGTCAACGCTACCCCGGTCACTGGCCGCCACGCTGCCAAGCCGGTGTCCAACTAAGGCTTTAGGCCTCTTCACCAGCTTTAAAGCTCCCCGCTCCACATGCAGTGGACACGGGGAGCTTTGTTATTTGTGCTTGCAGGAAGGGATACACAAGCCCACACGCACGGAGTGTGCGGGCTAGCTGACGTAACGGTCAACCTTGGCGTAGATTTCGGGGGCGTGCGTATCAGCGTAGTTTCCGGCACTGCGCCAGACCACGGCGTACACCGCCGCGGGTAGCAATAGCGATACCAGAGGTCCGATAACCAGCGGCCAACCGTGGTCATAGGCCATCCAGGAGACGATGATGCCGGGCACCACTGGCATCCATGAGAGAAGTAGACCAGCAAAGGCAGCGACAAAGGCAGCGCCCGAGTAACCAGATTTGTCGTTCCAGCGGCTGGCACCAGGCTCCGACAATGGATAAGGATTCAGCACGGTTAGTCCCATGCTGATGGCGCAGGTAGCAATGAACATACCCACGCTTGCGCTGACGGCCAGGACTGCTACCTGAGTGTCCTCCGCAAAGATAATGACGATGAGCGCCAGCACAAGGTAGCCCACGAAAGGAACCACCAAGTGAGCTAGATGCCGGGCATGCAGAATCACACGCGGGGGAACAGGAGCAACCATGCTGACCCAGTTGGATGGGCCGTCAAAGCCGTAATCATTGGACAGAGCGGAGGACATCATGACCGCGCTGAAACACAACATGAAATAAGCCACGAAGTCATCGCCGCGCCACAGCTGATAGATAACGAGCACCGCGAACATGGGCATCGCCAACAGTAAGCCCATCAGGCGCTTATCGCGACGAATATAACGCAGAGCGCGAGTGAATTCCATGGCGGCCGGGCTCGAGTAGGACCAGGAACCGATCTCGAATGCGGTAACCCCCTCCCCTGTTACCTCCGCTGCGTGATTCTTCCCGGCATCAGGGTTGCGCATAGCCTGGGCTACCTGGTGCATCCACAGCCACATCACTGCCGCAGCGGTGAGAAGGGCGATGAGAAGTTGGGCTAGGGCGGTGACAAAGTGGCCGGCGGCAAGCGAAAGTGCCCATCCCACCGCGGCACCAAACGGCGACCACGCGGCGATCGAACCCATGGCCCCCACCGACGGTAGATTCTCCAGCACTGACTGCAACTGAAGGACGCCGAAAACAAGCAATCCCAGGACAATCATGACGGCTGCCTGCGCGCCGGACTTTTCGGAATTAGCGATGGCAGTGCCGAGGAACCCGACGCACTCCCCCAAGACGATGGTGGTCAGGCACGCCACAACCATCCCGAGTACGAAAGGCACCGCGTAGATGCCGGCGCCCTGAAGCGAAAGAATGATGGTCCCGGCTACCGCGTAGATGGTGGAGAAAAGTACCGACAAGATGGCGCGTGTGGTGAGCATACTGGACCACAACAGGCCGGGGTACACCTCTTGTGGCGTTAAAGGAAGTGCACCCAATGTCGAGGGTGAAAGCTGGTTCTCCCCCGCCGGCATGAAGATGGCGAGCATGACATAAATAAGCATGCCGCCGGCAACGCCCAGCGTGAGGGACTGAAAGCCGTGCCCAGGCTGTTCAATATCCGCCCACGCCATAAAAAGGAGGCTGACAAGACCGCCGAAGCCGTACAAGGCCATGAGAAGTGCCGTCAAAATGGACGAGGCGTTGGAAGCCACGCTACGCCGCCACAAGGTGCGGTGAAGGCGGAACAGTGTTGAGGTCATTACTCAGCACCTTCCGTGCCCAGCGATCCCTCTGCCGAGGTTCGCAACCAGCCAAACTTCGACGCATCCAAGTCTCGCCCACCCACGGCTGCAATGAAAAGATCGGAGAGGCTTTGTCCCTGGCGCACATCATCGACGTGGCCAGAGGTGATCACCTGGCCGCCGTTAATGATGGCAACGTGATCGCAGAGGCCCTCAACGAGCTCCATGACGTGAGAAGACAAAATGACAGTGCCACCACGCGAGGCATAAGCGCGCAGCAGCTGTTGAATGAGGCGTCCAGAAACCGGGTCCACGGCCTCCAGCGGCTCGTCGAGAATGAGCACCTCCGGATTGTGGAGGACAGCACCGGCCAGCAAAATCTTCTTCGTCATGCCGGCGGAATAGTCCACGATGCGTTTGTTGGCGGCGTCGGTAAGCGAGAGGGCGTCGAGAAGCTCCTGCGCACGACGCAACGACTCCCCACGGTCTAGCCGCCGCAGCGCGCCCAGGTAGTGGAGGTACTCAGCGCCAGTCAGCCGGTCAAAGACCGGCGCACCGTCCATGAGCAACCCCATGGATTGCTTGGCCGGAATGGGATCCGCCCACACATCGTGCCCAGCGATGAAGCTCTGCCCAGAATCAGGGCGCTGCAGACCACACGCCATGGTGAGCATCGTGGTCTTACCTGCGCCGTTGGGCCCCACGACACCATAAATGGTGCCTCGGGGGACATCCAGGTTGAGATGGTCAACAGCAGTCTGGTTACCAAAGGTCTTGCACAAGCCGCGCACGGCCAAGGCCTGGGTGCGCGGGTCCGGTGCAAGCGCCTCACGATAAGGATGAGTCATAACTGTTAACGGTATCAAGACCCGTTAACACTGGAAGAACGCTCACGCCTGCCGGGAAAAGATTGTTAGGAAACTGTAAGCGGTCTGCTAAGCAGTTTCGCGCTCATCAGCGGCGAGCTGGCCACAGGCCGCGGCAATCTCATCGCCCTTGGTGTCGCGCACCGTGCACGGCACACCTTGAGCAATGACGCGGCGCACGAACTCGTCCTGGCGGGCCTTAGGCGCTGCGTCCCACTCGGAGCCAGGCGTGGGGTTAAGCGGAATGACATTGACGTGGACCTTGGAACCGAGCGCTGCGTGCAGCTTCTGTCCCAGCATGTCTGCGCGGAAATCCTGGTCATTCTTGTCCCGAATAAGCGCGTACTCGATAGACACGCGGCGGCCAGATTTATCGGCGTAGTAGCGGGCAGCGTCGAGCACGTCATCGACCGGCCAGCGGTTATTGACCGGCACGAGGGTATCGCGCAATTCATCATCCGGGGTATGCAGGGAAACTGCCAGAGTGCAGGAGAGATCCTCATCCGCCAGCTTGCGAATAGCTGGAGCCAGGCCCACGGTGGAGACGGTGACGTTGCGCTGGGACAGGCCGAAGCCAGTCAAGTCCTGTCCGGTGATCTGACGGACTGCCTGGACGACGCGCTTGTAGTTCGCCAGCGGCTCTCCCATGCCCATAAACACGACGTTGCTCAGGCGGCCGCCTTCTGCCTCCATGAGGCGTGCGGCGTGGCGGAACTGCTCCACAATCTCCGCCGTGGACAGGTTACGGTCAAGGCCGCCCTGGCCGGTGGCGCAGAACGGGCACGCCATGCCGCAACCGGCCTGGGAAGAAATGCACAGCGTAGCGCGGCCCGGGTAGCGCATCAGGACCGACTCCAACAGCGTGCCATCGTGCAGGCGCCATAGGGACTTGGTGGTCTCGCCATCATCCGTGGAAGTCTGGCGGATAGGCGTCATAAGCTCCGGGAAGAGCTTTTCCTGGACAGCATCGCGGGAAGCAGCCGGGATGTCGGTCATCTCGGAAACGTCGGCGGTGTAGTGAACGTAGTAGTGCTTGGCCAGCTGCTTTGCTCGGAACTTGGGCAGGCCAAGTTCGGCGAGCGCTTCAATGCGCTCGTCCTCGGTCAAGTCCGCGAAGTGCTTCGGGGGTAGCCCGCGACGCGGAGCGGAGAAGTTCAATTTCAGTGGTTCAGCCATGGTGAGGCCCATTTTTCCACGTTTTTGGCCACATTATCCAATCGAAGCTCCGCTGGAGTGGCGAAAGTGACATGTTGACCTATTTAATAGGTGTATGACGAATCCAGAACATAGCTCTGAAAATCTCCACTCAACCTCCGGCCCTTTCGCTGACAACGAACCGAGCACAAACTTCGACGCGCAGCCTGACAACACTGCCTACGAGACCACCCCGGATACCACGGGGGCTGTCGAACCCGCCGGCACGACGACTGATAGCACTACTACGGGGACTTCCCCGGCAGCGACCACGGACAAGAACAACGGCAAGGTTAAGGGCTCTTTTGCCGCCAGCACCTGGATCGCCCTCATCGTGGGCTTCTTGCTGCTGATTGTGCTCATCATCTTCATTCTGCAGAACCAGCACGAAGTACCGCTCAACTTCCTCAACTGGTCTGTCGAATTCCCGGCCGGCGTTACCTACCTCATCTGCGCCATTGCCGGTGCACTCATCATGGCGCTCGTCGGCGGCTGGCGTATGTTTGAGCTGCGCCGCCAGGTGCGCAAGCAGGCTCGACGCTAGGCGTCCGAGCACTCCCTAGGGGGTAAGGGTGGCCAGGAAACTCATGGCCACCCAGGTCACCATTGCTGACGGCAACATGCCGTCGAGTCGGTCCATAAGGCCGCCGTGGCCCGGCAACAGGTCCGACATATCCTTGATACCCAGCTCGCGTTTGAATTGTGATTCCACGAGGTCACCCAGCGTGGCACAGAATACGAGTCCAAGGCCCATCAGTGCGCCAACCCACGGGGTATGGTGAAGCAAGAAAGCAAAGCACAGCGCGCCAGTGACGGTGCCGAACACGACAGAGCCAGCGAAGCCTTCCCAGGACTTCTTCGGGCTCACGGCAGGGGCCATGGGGTGCGAACCAAACATGACGCCCGCGATGAAGCCACCGGTATCTGACGCCACCACGCAGAGCATGAAAACAACAATGGACGCCGCTCCGGATGCAAAAGGCGTCTCAACACGGGAGAGCATCGCCGCGAACGTACCGAAAAGCGGAATCCACGTCAGAACGAAGATGCCCACGGACATATCGCGCAGATAGTTAATCGGCGGGCGATGTCGACCATTGTGGAACAGACGCCCAAACATGAGGGCTAGCACGGCCACGACATAGACCGCTACGAGTCCCGGAGCGTTCAGGAACCACGAAACCCACACCATCGCTTGCCCCAAGACGATAAGCAGCGTGCGTGGCACGTAATAAGAGTGCTCGCGCAGGCGTGTCAGCACCTCCCACATGGCCACGCCAAGCGCTGCTGCGACCACCAAGTACCACACAAAAGGCCCTGCCCACACGGCGAAGACAACCAGCGCACCAAGTCCAACACCCACGCCAATGGCAGCGGGCAGATCTCTGCCCGCATTGTTCTTCGGCTTAGGCATCCGGCGAGTGTGCCGTGAGTGCTCAGTGGTCACGCTAACTCCTTCACACGTAATGGAATGTCATCGTGGGGTCCTACACAGAAAAATGCCGCCGTGCTGGTCGGTGCCCTTGGCGCGGCGGCGGTTCGGAGTTCATAGCAGGAGGCTAGACCTCCATGAGCTCCTCTTCCTTGTTGGCGACGAGCTTGTCTACCTGCTCGATGTAGCCGGAAGTAATCTTTTCCATTTCCTTCTCAGCGGCGATAACCTCATCCTCGCCCGCGTCGCCATCCTTCTGCAGTTTCTTGAGCTGCTCCATCGCCTTGCGGCGAATGTTGCGGATAGCAATCTTGCCATCTTCGCCCTTGCTCTTAGCCATCTTGACCATGTCGCGACGGCGCTCCTCCGTGAGCTGCGGAACAGTCACGCGCAATACCTGACCGTCATTGGTCGGGTTTACGCCGAGATCCGAGTTGCGGATAGCGTTCTCAATCTCACCAATCATGGACTGCTCGTAGGGCTTGATAAGCAGCATGCGCGGCTCCGGGACAGAGATAGTGGACATCTGCGTAATCGGAGTCGGCACACCGTAGTAATCCGCGACCAAGCCGTTGAACATGGACGGGTTCGCGCGGCCGGTACGGATGGTGAGGAGCTGCTCGCGGGCATGCTCCACTGAGGCGGTCATGTGCTCTTCTGCTTCGAGCTGGATCTCGTCGATCATGAGGGTTTACAACTCCCTTGCAATAGTTAAAAGTTCTGGGAAAGAATCTAGCAGGTCGCGGCCGGTTTGTACTAAGACTGGACCAGCGTGCCGATCTTCTCACCATTAACGGCACGCTTAATGTTGCCGTCGGTCAGGAGGTTAAACACCAAGATCGGCATGTTGTTGTCCATGCACAGGCTGAATGCGGTGGCATCTGCTACCTTCAGGCCCTTCTCAATGACCTCACGCGGGGTGATTTCGGAGTACAGCTCAGCATCCGGGTTGGTGCGCGGGTCAGCGGAATATACGCCGTCCACGGCCTTGGCCAAGAAGAGCACCTCCGCCCCAATTTCGAGCGCGCGTTGTGCGGCAGTGGTGTCGGTGGAAAAGTACGGCATACCCATACCTGCGCCGAAGATGACGACGCGACCCTTCTCCAAGTGGCGGTCTGCACGCAGCGGCAGGTACGGCTCTGCTATCTGGGCCATGTTGATGGAGGTCTGCACGCGGCAGTCAATGCCTTGCTGCTTGAGGAAGTCCTGCAGCGCCAAGGAGTTCATGACGGTGCCCAGCATGCCCATGTAGTCAGAGCGTGCGCGGTCCATGCCGCGCTGGGAGAGCTCAGCACCACGGAAGAAGTTGCCACCGCCGATGACCACGGCAATTTCAGTACCCTGGTTAGCCACCTCGGCGATCTGACGTGCGACGTTTTCCACTACATCCGGGTCGATGCCAACCTTGCCTCCGCCAAACATCTCACCGCCCAGCTTCAGCATGACTCGCTTGTATCCGGTTCGCTTCGGTCCAGGGGTCGTCACGGCCTTCATCGTCTCCTTCACGCATGGCGGTGCTCCACATTGAGCATCCGAGTTGAGCACTTCACTTTTTCTGTTCCATCTTAACCATAGCCGCGTCCGTCATAAATATTCACCCACGGCTGTGCGTGAGCAGTGCTTGACGACGTCCCCAAAACGCAAACGTCCCCCTCTCCTACCCCTGTACATCGTGGGGAGGGAGAGGGGGACGGTGAGTCAGCGCGTCGCGCCCAAATGGCGTTTAGGCGCCTACCTCGTAGCGAACGAAGTTGGTGATGGTGGTGCCAGCCTCGTCAGCCACCTGCTTGACGGTCTTCTTGGAGTCAGACAGGGAAGCCTGCTCAAGCAGGACGACGGACTTGTAGAAGCCATTGAGGCGGCCTTCCACAATCTTCGGCAGCGCAGCCTCCGGCTTGCCCTCCTCGCGGGTGGTAGCCTCAGCGATTTCGCGCTCCTTCTCGACGACCTCAGCCGGAACATCCTCGCGAGTGAGGTACTCGGCGTTCATGGCAGCAATCTGCAGGGCTACTGCGTGTGCGCCCTCAGCGTTGCCCTCGTAGGACACGAGAACGCCCACTGCCGGCGGCAGATCAGCGGAACGCTGGTGCAGGTAGACAGCAACGTTGTCGCCCTCGATGGTGACTGCGCGGCGTGCCTGCAGCTTCTCACCGGTCTTTGCGGACTCTTCGTCGACGACCTCAGAAACCTTCTTGCCATCGATCTCGAGGTTGTTGAGCTCCTCGCCGGAGTTAACCTTGGCCTCGCCAGCAGCCTCAGCAATCTTGGCAGCGAAGGACTTGAAGGCCTCGTTCTTAGCCACGAAGTCGGTCTCGCAGTTGATCTCGACCATGGTGTTGCCGGACACGGCAATCAGACCCTCGGTAGCCTCGCGCTCAGCACGCTTGGACACGTTCTTTGCACCCTTGATGCGCAGGTACTCGACAGCCTTGTCGTAGTCACCCTGGGACTCGTCGAGAGCCTTCTTGCAATCGAGCATGCCGGCGCCGGTGGCCTCACGCAGTGCCTTAACGTCTGCAGCAGTGTAGTTCGCCATAGTTGGAGCGTTCCTCCTTGGAAGTAAACGGTATTCGATGAAACAGCGTAGCTGAATCGCTTCCACCACGTCGCGTTGAGGGGGTGTTAGTGATTCTCAACTCCCCCGCGAGGGTAACGCGCACGACACCGCGGTGCCCGTTGACGGCGTGGTGGCGTGTCACACGCCATGATGTGGCGCGTGAGAAAAAGCCCCCATCGCCGCGGGTCTGTATGTACCGCGCGGTGCGGGGGCTTTTGGGCAGTGCAGATTACTCTGCGGACTTCTCGGCGTCCTCAGCCTTCTCGGCGGAAGCCGGGTCGGAAGCAGCGGCAGCCTCAGCGGCGTCGCGAGCGTCCTTCTCAGCAGAATCGCCGGCAGCTTCCTTAGCCTGAGCAAGCTGGCGTTCTTCGCGAGCTTTCTTGCCCTCTTCCACTGCGGTGGCAATGATGCCGGAGAGCAGCTTGGTGGCGCGGATAGCATCGTCGTTGCCCGGGATCGGGAAGTTGACCTCATCCGGGTCGCAGTTGGTATCCAGAATGGCTACAACCGGGATGTTGAGCTTGTGAGCTTCCTTGACCGCGATGTGCTCCTTGTTGGTGTCAACGATCCACAGTGCGGACGGAGCCTTGGTCATGTCGGAGATGCCGCCCAGGACGCGCTCGAGCTTAACGCGCTCGCGGGTAAGCATGAGGACTTCCTTCTTGGTACGGCCCTTGTAGCCGTCCTCTGCAGCGTCCATAGCCTGCAGTTCCTTCATGCGCTTCAGGCGCTTGGACACGGTCTGGAAGTTGGTGAGCATACCGCCCAGCCAGCGGTGGTTGACGTACGGCATGCCAACGCGGGTTGCCTCTTCGGCAACAGCTTCCTGAGCCTGCTTCTTGGTACCAACGAAGAGGATGGTGCCGCCGTGTGCGACGGTCTCCTTAACAAACTCGAAGGCCTCATCGATGTAGGTCAGCGTCTGCTGCAGGTCAATGATGTAGATGCCGTTACGGTCGGTGAAGATGTAGCGCTTCATCTTCGGGTTCCAGCGACGGGTCTGGTGACCGAAGTGGACACCAGCGTCGAGGAGCTCGCGCATGGTTACAACTGCCATGATTCGCTCGCTTTCTATACGTTGTTTCGGTTTTGCAAAAATTGTGCGGTATTTTATCCCGCACCCTAGCAACGAAGGCCCAGGTCAACACCCCGACTCAACGGGGACCGCGTTAACCACAGACTGTCTCTTCCTTAACCCAGGAAGCGACGACTTCGCCGCGCGTAGTCAATCCAGAGTTCCACTCTTCATGCACCTCGGACAGGGAGCCCGAAGGACAACACAAGAGCAGTGAACACAGACTGCTGACGGCCAGCTTAGTACTGCACGCGCGAGGATTCCAAAACGACAGACCCTAAACTCACAGGGACTTTGTTGACATCCTCACCTAGCTTCCCCACGGCTGAAACATACGTTTCTTCTTTAACAGGTTATCCACACCTCACTTTCTCCCCCTTCCCACGACAATCTCAAGCATCAATGCTGGAATCATGCAGCACCGCCCTCACATCACCACCGTTCTTGCGACCGTCGCCGTCCTGGCTCACGTTGCCGTAGTCACTGTTCCGCAGGCCCTGTCTTACGTCGATCCGACGACCGGTTTTCCCACAGCTACTCAGGTATTGCGGGGATTCGAGCCTCCCGAGCAGCGCTGGCTCTCCGGTCATCGCGGTGTTGACTTAGCCCTGCCAGTAGGCGGCTCTGTGCGCGCGGCCGGGGATGGAGTGGTGCACTTCGCGGGTTCGGTCGCTGGTAAACCCGTGGTATCCATCAAGCATGACGACGGGATTCGCACGACCTATCAACCTGTCTTTGCGAGAGTCAAAAAAGGTGACCACGTCACAGAGGGAGACATCATTGGCACGCTGGCGCCGTCCGTCGACGGCTATCCGGGACTCCACTGGGGTGCCGTGGAAGGACGTGAGGACTACATCGACCCATTAGGGCTGTTGGGCGAACCCGTCATCCGGCTCAAGCCCGTGGGTGGGAACGCGCGTAGACGTCCTTAAGCCTCTGCGCTGAGACGTGGGTATAGACCTGCGTGGTCTGCAGCGAAGAGTGTCCTAATAGCTCTTGGACCATACGAAGGTCAGCGCCGCCTTCTAGAAGATGTGTGGCGGCCGAGTGCCGGAGGCCGTGTGGGGTCAGGCCCGACTCCCCTGTCACTTGTGCGGCGCGCTCCACAACTCGTCGCACCTGGCGGGCATCAATACGGCTGCCACGAGTCCCCACAAATACAGCCTCAGTGTCACCCGCTAGCTGGCCGCGCCCAGAACTCAACCACGCCTCCAGCGCCTCTGCTGCTGCTGCCCCAAAAGGCACTACGCGTTGCTTATTTCCTTTACCGGTGACGCGTGCGGTTCGGCGCGCGAGGTCAACATCGCCGATATCCAGCCCAACCAGTTCCGCGACACGCACGCCGGTGGCGTAGAGGAATTCCAGCATGGCGCTATCACGCAGGAAGTGAACCTCATCAGTGGAGACTGCATTGCCCATCAGCTCACCAGCGGCAGAGGGCGACATGACCGTGGGCAGGTGCTTGCCCACCTTCGGCGTCACCAGACGTTGAGCCACATCCGTGGTGAGATAACCTTCACGTGCTGCCCAGGCTGAGAACGCGCGCAGTGAGGCGGTGCGCCGCGCCAGCGTGGACCGAGACTTCCCTTCCTCGACTGCGCGGGCCAACCATGCGCGCAGCGCAGTCAACGTGAAGGAGGCAAAGTCAGGCACGCTGTCACTCAGCAAGCGCAGGTCTGAGCAGTATCCGCGAACGGTGGCGGATGAGCGGCCACGGACAACACGCTGGTGTTCAGCGAAGTCCTCTATTGCTTCCTCCAGCTGCGCCCCAACGCGCCGCCCACCATTTTCACTTGCGCCACTCATAACTCAAGAGTGTACTCACGTACGCTGCCATAGCGATCCGGTACGGCTTATCACCCCCATCTTCTGCATCGCCACCAGCAGGTGCACTGTCAAGGCCACGCGCATGCCTGCCGCCGCGGCAATGTCTTCGGCGCTCGCTCCTTCCTCCGCGGTTTCAGGAGGCGTGGAGTCATACACCTTGAGCTCGTTTCGAGAAAGCCGCTGGACCGCCGTGGGCTGGAACTCCAACTCGTATTGTCCCGCCGCGTCCACGGCACCGACTTGGCCAACCAAACCTCGTACCTCATCAGCAGAAGCCACCAATTGCGCGCGACCCTCCTGGATGCGCTGGTGACAGCCCAATGAACCCGACGTTGTTATTGGCCCCGGAACCGCCATAGCTACCCTGCCCAGAGCTTCCGCCCAATTCAACGTGTTAAGCGCACCCGATCTGAAACCAGCCTCCACAACCACGGTGCCCGCCGTCATCGCTGCCACCAGCCGGTTACGAGAAAGAAATCGAAAGCGCTGCGGCCGGGTTCCCGGCGCGAACTCCGAAACAACGCAGCCTGACGCGGCAATCTTCTCAAAGAGCTGTGCGTTGCGCGCCGGATAGGAAATGTCGATGCCGCAGGCGGCCACCGCCACTGTCTGGCCGCCTGCGTCCAAGGCGCTTTCGTGAACAGCAGTGTCCACACCAACCGCGCCGCCAGAGACAATTGTCCACTGGTGGGTAGCTAAGCCGCCTGCTAATAACCGGCTTGCTTCCCAGCCGTAGCGGCTAACTGCACGAGTGCCGACCAGAGCAACAGACTGCGCTACGGCCTCACGCAGATTACCGCCGCGTACCCACAAACTATGGGGAGGGACGGCTTGGTCATCGAAGGTGGCGGGTGCATCGACAAGCCCCTGTTGATAGAAACCGAAAGCACTGGAGAACTCCTCGCCCGGCCACTCATTGTCGTCTGGGGTAATCAACCTCGCCCCAACTGCTTCCGCGGCAGCTAGGTCTTCGTCTTGACGCAACCAATCACGCCGCGAAGCCGTGGACTGGCGCAACGGACCGATCCAGTCCTCTCCCCTATAAATGCCGTGAGCAATCTCTTCTGCGGGGTAGTGAGTGAGCAATCCATGCAGCTCAGGTGAGGGTCCCTCCACCACGCGGTTGAGATAGGCCCAGGTGTGCTGGGGTGTCGATAGATTGAGCTCACTCATGCCGCCAACCTTTCGATTGTCCCCGCGCCACGCAGGTCAAGTGCCCGGCTGACGTGGTCGAGGTCTGGGCGGGCTGCGCCATCAAGATCCGCCAGCGTCCAGGCCAATCGCAAGACTCGGTCCACGCCACGTTGGCTGAGCTCTCCTTCAGCCAAGTAGGCTGCCAGCATGATCATGGCGGATTCAGCTGCGGGACGATGACGCCGCAGATACGAGGCCGAAACAGCACCGTTATTCACCACGCCTAGACCGTCGTTCTCCCATCGAGTGGTCATGCGTTCACGGGCTTCGGCTACGCGCTGCGCAATAACAGCTGAGGTTTCCTCGCCTTCGGCATTGAGCACTGCGGACTGGCCGGACAAGGAGATGATAATGTCGAGGCGATCACGCAAGGGGCCCGAAAGGTTGGAGAGGTAGTTCATCCGGTCCACCGACCTGCATTCACAGCGTGCTGGATCTTCTGTGCCGCAGCGGCAGGGGTTCGCCGCGAGCACCAGCTGAAAACGTGCAGGGAATGTAACCTCCCGGCGCGCCCGGGCCAAACGCACCTGCCCTTCTTCCAACGGTGCGCGAAGGCCGTCCAACACCTGGGCAGGTACCTCACTAACTTCATCCAGGAAGAGAACTCCGTGGTGAGCTAGGCTCACAGCGCCCGGCCGCGGGCGGCCCGAGCCACCACCGATAAGCGCGGCTCTGGTCACTGAGGCATGCGGGGCGATAAAGGGGGCCCGGGAAATGACTGTCCCCACTGAGCCTGCCACCGAATGAATAGCGGTAGCTTCAACTGATTGGTCGGTAGTCAACCGCGGCAGAATGCTGGGCAAGCGGGAGGCAATCATGGACTTTCCAGACCCAGGTGGGCCGACCATCATGACGTGATGCCCGCCGGCTGCCGCGACCTCTGCTGCCCACTTAGCTTCCTTCTGGCCGGCCACTTCGCTGAAGTCGGCTGGCTCTTCGCGCAACGCTACGACGTCGCGTGCAACAAGCTCCGCTGCGGCAAGACAATCGCTGCCACAAGCCCAGGCAAAAGCATCCCACAGTGTCTCGGCGACAAGGACCCGCATTCCCGGCACGAGAGCTGCTTCCGCGGCATTGCCCGGCGGGATGATGAGAGTGTCATAGCCCTGGGAGCGTGCTGCCAGAAGCGCGGGGATGATGCCAGATACCGGCCGAACGCGGCCATCAAGCCCTAGTTCGCCCAACACGATTGTCCCGTCAAGACGGCTATTGCCCGCCTGCCCCGCCGCCAGAATGGCAAGTGCCATGGGCAAGTCGAAATGGGCTCCAGCCTTGGGCAGCGACGCCGGGGACATCGACACCACGACTTTGGTCTTGGGCCAGGGCAAGTGAGAGTTGCTCACCGCTGTGCGGATGCGGTCGCGCGACTCAGAAATCGCGGCATCGCCCAAGCCCACCACGTGTACTCCCGGGAGTCCTGGCCCGACGTTGGCCTCCACCTCAACGACTTTGGCAAGTACACCGTCGAGCGCAATCGTGTCGCACCTACCGAGCGCCATGTTCCACCCCCTGGAAGTACTCCACATCGAAGTCGGCGCCAGATTGTACGAGGCCGAGGACGTCAAAGCGGACCTCGGAAAGCGGTTTGCCATCCAGCCAGTAGGCGGCAGCCTTGCGCAGGCGCTGCAGTTTGCGCTTCGTCACCGCCTCTGCGACGCCGTAATTGCGCGTGGCGCGGGTCTTGACCTCGACGAAGACAATTGTCCCATCCCGCTCGCGTACAACGAGATCTATCTCCCCCACGGAGTACTGCACATTCGCAGCTATTACCTGGCTGCCGCGTGCCCGGTAGAAGTCGGCGGCGAATTGTTCACCCGCTCGCCCTAAAGCGTCTTGGGGGCGGATGGTCTGGCCCGCGGCGGGCGAGTTCAGGGTCCCTGTTCGAGTAGACGTTGCTGAAGTTCTGGTCATGGAGGTGCTCCTTGGACTGGTCGTGTTCTCTACACGCCGCAAGCACGACACAAGCCCAGTCCTTGTGCCGTAGACCTCACGGCACTATCCAGAACACCCCAGGCACCTATCTCCTGGCGAGGGGCCCACAGCCCCACACGGCATATCTGTGGATAACGAGTCCGGGGTCACCCCACACCCTCGGGGTTATCCACAGCCTGGGCTAGTCCGGAAGCACGAAGTCCGGCTTGTCCAGCTCCTCAATGTTGACGTCCTTGTAGGTGATGACGCGAACGTAGCGCACGAAACGTGCGGAGCGGTACATGTCCCACACCCACGCATCCGACATGCGCACCTCGTAATAGACATCAGGTCCGGACGTGTGCGGGATAAGTTCGACGGCGTTGGCCAGGTAAAACCTGCGTTCGGTCTCCACCACATAGGAGAATTGGCTGACCACATCGCGGTACTCGCGGTACAGCGACAGCTCGACTTCAGCCTCGTAGTTATCGAGTTCCTCAGCGCTCACGGTGTGCTTCTCCTTCGCTCACGTCTCCGGTGGTTGTCACGTGTTGTGACAGAACGTGCCTCAGCTTACTTCCCGCACAGCGTTGAAGCGCTCAGGCGCGCGCGAGGAAATCCGCATGGGCGCCAGCAACATTGCGATAACTCATCCGGTGTTCCGGTGTTGCCCCCAAAAGAGCAATAGCCTCCTGGTGCGCGACGGTGCCATATCCCTTGTGACTGCTCAGCCCGTAGCCCGGGTAGCGCTGCTCAAGTTCCGCCATGAGACGATCCCGGGAAACCTTGGCCAAGATACTCGCTGCTGCAATACACCGCGCGGCGGCATCGCCACCGATGATCGGCAGCTGCGGGGAAGGGATACCGGGGACTGGGAGTGCGTCGGTAAGCACATAGCCCGGACGGACCTCCAACTGCGCCACCGCGCGGCGCATGCCGGACACATTGGCGTGTTGGATTCCAAAGGTGTCGATTTCTCGAGCCTCAATGTGCACCACGGACCAGGCGAGAGCTCGCCGTTTAATGATCGGTTCCAACTGGGCACGTGCAACAGGGCTCAGTTTCTTGGAATCATCAAGGCGCTCAAGCCCCGGGAGGATACGTTCCGGAAGGATGCAGGCAGCAATGGTCACCGGGCCACAGCAGGCCCCTCGCCCAGCTTCATCCACGCCCGCCACCGGCCCCAGACCCGCCTTTGACAACGCCACCTCATACGTGCGCTTTTGCTTCAGCCGCCTCATAGTTCTGGATGGTCGATCGGGTGCGCGCGGCTGACCGGCAGGACCACGGCTTCGACTTTGCCTCGCACATTCTCGACGGGGATGGTGCCCTGCAGCTTATCGCCCAGATGCGCGCGGGAGTCGAGGGAATTGGTGCGGTTATCCCCCATGACCCACAGGTGACCGTCCGGTACCGTGACCGGACCAAAGTAGGCACCGCCGCACGCTTGTGAGGCCCCGCTACTATCGATGGGAATCTCGGGAGGGTCAAGGACAAAATCCTGGCTCGTTGCATGCCCGTCCACCATGATGGCAGGATCGCCTTCCTCGCAGGACACGGTCTGCCCGCCTGTGGCGATGACACGTTTGACCAGGATGTTGTCACCGTTGGGCACCAGCCCCACCACAGCGCCTAGGTTTTGCAGCCCGCGCACAACAACGTTGCGGGAACGTGCGACGTCAAACGAGGTATTCCACGAATCTGGTCCGGAAAAGACCACGACGTCTCCCGGCTGCGGGTCAGAGAAATAGTAGCTGACCTTCTGCACGACGATGCGGTCGTTCGCGCACCCAGGGCAGCCATGCAGGGTCGGTTCCATCGAGGACGATGGAATAAGGTACATCCGCCCCACAAAGGCTTGGATGAGAGCCAACACAGCAAAGGTCACCGCAAGCGCCCACACCACGTCGCGTGTGCGCAGGCGTGCGGCTTCCTGGCTGCGTTTAGGACTGGATGTCCGGGTCATCGACCCCACCGATGCGGTTGAAGGGGAAGAACACGAACATGACCTTGCCACGCACGTTCTCCAGGGGGATGGTGCCCTGGTACTCATCCTGCATGTGGTAGCGCGAGTCCGCCGATGCCGTGCGGTTATCACCCATCACCCAGATATTGCCTTCCGGTACGGTCACCGGACCAAAGTAAGCACCGCCGCAGGCATAGGAACCGGTAGTTTCGTCCACCTGGTAGGTGGGCGGGTCCTGAACATAGTCCTGCTCAATGGGCTTGCCATCTACCATGACGGCTGGGTCGCCCTCCTGGCAGGACACAGTCTGCCCACCGGTAGCGATAACTCGCTTGACCAGGGTGTTTTCATCCGGCGGGGTAAGCGAGACATAGCTCAAAGCATCCTGAATGCGGTGAATCACCGGGTTATCCGAGCGCGGGGATTGCCAGTTGGTATCCCAATCCTCGGTGCCCTTGAAGACGACAACATCACCCGGCTCTGGGTTCTTGTCGCCGTAATACGAGACCTTCTCGGTGAAAATACGGTCATTGTTGCAGCCGGCACAGCCATGCAGGGTCGGCTCCATCGAACCCGAAGGGATGACGTACTGGCGGCCCACAAAGTTCTGGAACACACCGACCACCGCGAGTACGCAGACCACGACGATGACGGTCTCCAGGAACCACGGCATCTGCTTCTTTTCTTTCTCCTGCTCCTTCGCAGACAATGCAGTGCTTGGCGACGTCCCCCCTACCGCCGCATCCACGTTCTTCTCTGCGCCCCGCTCACCGCTGGTGACACCGTCGGCGAGGTTCTCAGAGACACCTTTAGTCATGTCCTTGTCTTTATCCACGTGCTAAATCCTAGCAATGTGCAACGACATCCTCGGTATGTGGCTCGGCAGGAGCAGCGTTGTAAAGCACAAAGCCCTCCGCCTTTCCCACCAGGAAAGGTGGGAAGCGGAGGGCTGAGCAGAGCAGCTAGAACTAGCGACGCTCCTTGATGCGGGCCTTCTTGCCGCGCAGGTCGCGCAGGTAGTACAGCTTGGCGCGGCGAACGCGGCCACGACGAACTACCTCGATGGAGGCGATGTTCGGGGAGTGAACCGGGAAGGTACGCTCCACGCCGATGCCGAAGGAGACCTTACGGACAGTGAAGGTCTCGCGGATGCCGTCGCCCTGGCGGCGAATGCAGACGCCCTTGAAAAGCTGGGTACGCTCGGTGCTGCCCTCGATAACCTTGACGTTGACGTCGAGGGTGTCACCCGGGCGGAAGGACGGGATATCGTCACGCAGCTGTGTTGCGTCAACCTTGTCAATGAGGTTTGCCATTGAATGTTTTCCTTTTCAGTTTAAGACAGAGGACCCTAGCGCCACCTTTCGGTAGCTGACCGGTTCGTGCCTGTTACATAGAACAACGTCATCTTTCCATATCCCACCCCCACCGGCCAAATTGTTCCAAACGCCTGACATGGCTGGGATTTACCCTCTATGGTGGGAAACGCACTGATACCCCACGGGTGCCCGCAGGAAGTGGGCTGAGAGTGGCGCTGACACCGCGCCTGCACCGTTCGAACCTGTCTGGTTAGCACCAGCGAAGGAAGAGAGGAGCAGCCATGACGGCTACCCATAACCCTATCCAGTCCTCCGTCTCCGGAGAGATCCACCCCAAGCACTCCTACTCCCCCATCCGGGAGAAGGGCCTCGAGGTGCCTGAGACGGAAATCCAGCTGGATGATTCCCCCACCGGCCCCAACGAGCCTTTCCGCGTATACCGCACCCGTGGCCCGGAGTGTGAGCCTGAGGTGGGCCTGCCGGCGCTGCGTGCAGAGTGGATTGCCGAGCGCGGCGATGTAGAGGCCTACGAAGGCCGTGCCCGCAACCTGGCCGATGACGGCCGCTCCGCCGAGCGCCGCGGTGCGGCTTCCCAGGAGTGGAAGGGGGAGCGTCGCCAGCCGCTGCGTTCGAAAGAAGGCAAGCGTGTGACCCAGATGCACTATGCGCGCCAGGGCATCATCACCAAGGAGATGGAGTTCGTGGCCCTGCGCGAGCACTGCGACCCGGAGTTTGTACGCTCCGAAATTGCCCGCGGCCGCGCCATCCTGCCCAATAACGTGAACCATCCGGAATCGGAGCCGATGATCATCGGGCGGAAGTTTCTCACCAAAATCAACGCCAACATCGGCAACTCCGCGGTGACCTCCTCCATTGCTGAGGAAGTCTCCAAGCTGCGCTGGGCCACGCGCTGGGGCGCGGATACCGTCATGGATCTCTCCACAGGCGATGACATCCACACCACCCGCGAGTGGATCCTGCGCAACTCACCGGTCCCGATCGGAACCGTGCCCATCTACCAGGCCCTGGAGAAGGTAAACGGCGTGGCGGAGGACCTCACCTGGGAAATTTTCCGCGATACCGTCATCGAACAGTGCGAGCAAGGCGTGGACTACATGACTATCCATGCCGGCGTACTGCTGCCCTACGTGCCGCTCACTACGGACCGCGTGACGGGCATTGTCTCCCGTGGTGGTTCCATCATGGCGGGCTGGTGCCTGGCGCACCACAAGGAGTCCTTCCTCTATGAAAACTTCGATGAGCTCTGCGAGATTTTCGCGCGCTACGACGTCGCTTTCTCCCTGGGTGATGGTCTGCGTCCCGGCTCGCTGGCGGACGCCAACGACACCGCACAATTCGCTGAGCTCAAGACTATCGGCGAGCTCACCCGGCGCGCCTGGGAGTACGACGTTCAGGTCATGGTGGAAGGCCCCGGCCACGTGCCGCTCAACATGATTCAGGAGAACAACGAGCTTGAGCAGGACTGGGCCTCAGATGCCCCCTTCTACACGCTGGGCCCGCTGGTTACCGATATCGCGCCGGGTTATGACCACATCACCTCCGCCATCGGTGCGGCGAACATCGCCATGGGTGGCACGGCCATGCTGTGCTACGTCACCCCGAAGGAGCACTTAGGACTACCCAATCGCGATGATGTGAAGACCGGCGTTATCACCTATAAGCTCGCAGCCCATGCAGCCGACGTGGCCAAGGGCCACCCGGGTGCACGCGCTTGGGACGATGCGATGAGCAAGGCCCGCTTCGAGTTCCGCTGGCACGATCAGTTTGCACTCTCCCTCGACCCGGATACCGCGCAGGCCTACCACGATGAGACTCTGCCCGCCGAGCCAGCGAAGACGGCGCACTTCTGCTCGATGTGCGGCCCGAAATTCTGCTCGATGCGCATCAGTCAGGATATTCGCGATACGTTCTCCGATTCCCTCGGCATGCCCAGCTTCCCGGGCCAAGGCTCCGTCGATCCTGACGTTATCGCTGCTGCCCGCGCAGGTGAGGAGCGCAAATCGAAGGAGTTTAAGGCACAGGGTTCGCAGCTCTATCACGAGGAAGACGGCGTCAATGCCTGATCTTCGCTGTTACTTCGTCACGGGCGCGGGCTCGCATGCGGACGTCGTGCGCATCGCGGCTGCCGCAGCGCGCGGCGGGGCGGGGGTCGTGCAGGTACGTTCTAAGCCGATTTCTGCCCACGACCTCTACCTGCTGGGCCGCGACGTGGCGCGTGCGGTGGCAGAGGCCAACCCAGAAACGCGTGTGCTTATCGACGACCGCGTGGACGTCGCCGCTGCCCTCCGCCGTGACGGCGAAGCAATCCACGGAGTGCACCTTGGTCAAGACGATCTGCCCGTGGCAGCCGCCCGCGCACTGTTAGGGCCAGAGGCGATCATCGGGCTAACCACGGGCACCCGCGAGCTTGTCGCGGCCGCCAACGAGGTGGCTGAGTATATTGACTACATCGGTTGCGGCCCCTTCCGTGCCACCCCAACGAAGAACTCCGGCCGCCCGCCGCTGGGTCTGGGCGCCTACCCGGAACTGGTAAAGCTCTCCCGCGTTCCCCTCGTGGCCATCGGGGATGTCACCGCTAACGATGCTGCGGACTTGGCTGCGACCGGCGTGGCCGGCCTAGCTGTCGTGCGCGGCATCATGCATGCCGAAAACCCAGAAGCCTACTGCCGCGAGCTGTTGTCCGGCTTCGATGAAGGTACGCGATGAGTACCGCCACTGATTCTTCCGTCATCATTGTCGGCGCAGGTGTAGTGGGCCTAGCCACCGCAGTGGAGCTGGCTTCCCGGGGTCACGAGATCACCGTGCTCGATCCCGCGCCGGCATCCGGTGCCACGCACTTCGCCGGAGGGATGCTCGCCCCCACCGCTGAGGTGGTGTATCAGCAGGATCCGCTCTTTCCCTTGATGCGAGCCTCCGGCGAGTGGTACCCGGAACTTATCGATCTGGTGGCATCCCACACGGAGGTTCCCACCGGCTACCGTGATGAAGGCACCTTCGTCGTCGCCGCTGACCGGGCGGATGCCCAGCACCTTACTGAGTTAACTGACTATCAATCTCTCCACGGCATGGAGGTCGAGCGCGTGCCCGTGCGCGAGGCCCGCCGCGCCGAACCGCTTCTTTCCCCGCGTCTCGCCGCTGCCGTGAGCATCCCCGGTGATACCCAGGTTTTTCCCCGCCAGTGGGCCGCTTCGCTGCTGAGCGCAGCCCAAGAACTCGGCGTGCGTTTCTTTCGTACGGCAGCGCAGTCGGTTGATGCCGCTAGAGGCGTGGTCAGCACTCCCGCTGGTAACTTCCACGCCGATGACGTCGTTCTGGCTGCTGGCCTGGGCGCCCGCGACGTCGACTGGGCACGCTCGGCGGGATTAGAACGCTCTCCCCTCCAACTACGCCCGGTGTACGGCGACATCGTGCGCCTGCGCGTGCCAGAGCACCTGCAGCCGCTGCTTAACCGGGTCGTCCGCGGCTTCGTGGAGGACCGCCCCATCTACCTCATCCCTCGAGCCGATGGCACCTTGGCCGTTGGCGCTACCTCCCGCGAGGATACTCTCACCACGGCCCAGGCCGGCGGGGTCTACGCACTGCTTCGCGACGCCATCCGCATCCTCCCCGCCGTCGAGGAGTGCGAGTTCCTCGAGGCCAGCGCAGGTGCTCGTCCCGGCACACCGGATGACCTGCCTTATCTTGGCCGCGTCAGCGACCGGCTCGTCATCTCTACCGGCTATTTCCGCCACGGCATCCTGCTCACGGCCCTGGCCGCGCGCTGTACCCGCGAGCTCATCGAAGGCACTGATCCCAGCATCGATCTCACTGCCTGTCATCCCCTGCGACACCTCAAGGAGCACCAATGATCCTCACTCTCAACGGCCAGCCCTATGACACGGCGGCCAGCACCGTTGCCCAACTGCTGGAGGAAAAAGGCATTGCTGCCGACGGCACCGCGGTAGCCGTCGCCGAACAGGTCGTGCCCCGCTCACAATGGCAAGACACCCCACTGACCGAAGGTGCGGACGTGGAAATCCTCACCGCAGTACAGGGAGGCTAGAAGCTACATGCTCACTATTGCCAATACCACCTTTTCCTCGCACCTCATCATGGGCACCGGTGGGGCCACCAGCCACGAGGCCCTTGAGCGAGCACTCATCGCCTCCGGAACCGAGTTGACCACCGTGGCCATGCGCCGCCACGCCGGCACCAGTGACGGTGAAAGTATCTTTGAACTGCTGCGCCGCCTCAACATCGCGCCGTTGCCCAATACCGCCGGCTGCCGCACCGCGCGCGAGGCCGTTCTCACCGCCCGCATGGCCCGCGAGGCGCTGGGCACCTCGTGGGTGAAGGTAGAGGTCATCGCCGATGAACACACGCTACTACCCGATGTCGTAGAGACCCTCGACGCCACCGAGCTGCTCAGCGCCGAAGGATTTACCGTGCTGGCCTATACCAGCGACGACCCCGTGGCAGCCCAGCGCCTCGAGGATGCAGGCGCCGCGGCAGTCATGCCGCTCGGCGCCCCCATCGGCACCGGCTTGGGCATCCTCAACCCGCACAACCTCGAGCTCATCTGTTCGCGCGCCTCGGTGCCCGTGCTTGTCGACGCCGGCATCGGCACCGCCTCCGATGCCACCCTCGCCATGGAGCTGGGCTGCTCCGGCGTGCTGCTGGCCAGCGCGGTCAACCGTTGCCAGAACCCGGAAGCCATGGCCACCGCCATGCGCCACGCCGTCGAAGCAGGCCGCCTTGCACGCAGCGCCGGGCGCATCCCCCAGCGCGAACACGCCCAGGCCTCCTCCACCTTCGAGGGTCTGGCCAACTGGGCTGATCAGGTCCTGTAGCCCACCACCGCCCCTTGTAGAAGGACTGCCATCATGCTCAGCGAGACCGAACTCGCCCGGACCGCGCGCCAACGCCTCTTGCCCGGCTTCGGCGACGTCGCCCAAGAACGACTCAATTCCGCGCACGTGCTCGTCGTGGGCGCCGGCGGGCTCGGTTGCCCCGCCCTTCAGCAGCTGGCCGCCGCAGGAATTGGCCGCATCACGCTCATTGATTCCGATACCGTCGACATCAGTAACCTGCACAGGCAGGTGTTGTTTGGCGCGGGGGACGTCGGCAAGCCCAAGGCGGAGGTCGCAGCCGCACGCGCCCGTGAACTCGCCCCCGAGCTCACCATCACCGCGCTTCAGCAGCGCCTCGAATCTTCCAACGTCCTCGAGTTATGTGCTGCCGCTGACCTCGTCCTCGATGGCTCCGATACCTTCGACACGAAATACCTCGTCGCCGATGCCTGCGAAATCACCTCCACCCCACTGGCCTGGGGAACCGTGCTGCGCTATGGCGGGCAGTCCGCCCTGTGGCACTCCGGCCACAACTGTGACGACGGGCGCGGGGTGGGCCTGCGCGATCTTTTCCCCGCCCCGCCCACCGGTGAATCCCTCGAGTGCTCCACAGCTGGCGTTCTCGGGGCCACGACGTCGGTGGTTGCAGGGCTGATGGCCACCGCGGCGCTAGGCTGGCTGGGCAAGCTGCCGCACTACGAGGAGCTTCTTGGCCGTGTAACCTCCTACGACGCTCTCCCCGGCAGCTTCCGCTCGCTGCGCGTGGGCGCCGACTCAGACCGTCCACTCGTAACTGCATTGTCCGGCCAGCCCACCTTGCCGCCAGAGCTTCGCGACGGCCACGCCGCGCTCCTCGACATCTCCGAACACCCCACCCCTTCTGCTGGTGCGGTGTCACTTCCCTGGCATACCGTCATAGATGAGGACTCTGTGCGCCGCGCACTCGCCTCCTGCAACTCAGACTTGGTGTACGTGGCCTGCCCCTCCGGCGGGCGCAGCACCGGATTTGCCTTGCGCTACGCGGACCTCGCCGCCGACATGGGCATCGAGCTGCGCAACCTCCCCGGCGGGCTCAATGCCTACAGCTTCTAGGCGCTCGCCGCGACCTTCGAGCGGAAGAGGTGCTCATCCAGGATGCGAGCCGTGCCGTGGTGGCGGGCTCGGAACACCACGCAGGAGGCCACCAGTGCCAAAGCGGTCACGATGAACAGAACGGCGATACCCGCCCAAAAGGTTCCATCGTGGATACCGTCCGTAGCTCGGGTAAAGGCATTCTTCGCATACGACATCGGGTGGAATGGATGCAGCAGACTCAGCGGGCGTGGAATGGCAGCTACCGGCCACACACCTCCAAAGACCATGATCCCGAGGGCAAAGGCGCCGACGGAAAAGATTGCTCCAATTTTGCGGCCGAACGTGACCAGGAAGAACTGGTACGTCGCCGCACCGACCGCGGCGATCGCAGCAATAACGAGAAGCATCATCGGCCAGCTGGCTGGGGACCACCCCACCGTGGCTGACATGAAAGCCATGAAGCCCAGAACCAGGAAGTTGAGACCTGCCACCACACCGAACGCTGCCAGGACGCCACGAACCGGGCTGGACGCGGCCCCACTGCGCCGCCCCAGATAGTACGGCAGCGTCATCGCTAGAAGCAGCATTACGAGGAAGCCAAAGACCAGCACGAAGAGCATCGATGCTCCGCCCGTAATGTTCTTGTGCGTCGGGTCGATCGGGTTAACCACAGTCTGCACCGGGTGAACATTGGATGAGGTGAAGTTGATGGGCACCGCCATGTTTTGTGCAGAGGTATCTGGTTGGCTGATGGAGGGAGCCTTCGCTGCGCCATCGGCCAACTTGGTGGCAAGTTCGTTGGAACCTTCCTTGAGTTGGTCCATACCTGCCTTCAACTCTGTGCCACCGGACGTCAACTGGCTTGTTCCATCTTTGAGCGTGCCTGTGCCCTCATGAAGACGAGAAGCACCATCGTGGAGCTGGACGGCACCACTGCTGAGCTCACCCACACCGTTGCGCAGTTCTTGAGTTCCTCCGGCCAGACGGTGGGCGCCGTCGTTGAGCGCCGTCATGCCGCCCAGGTATTCCGAGTTCGGGTCAGACAAGTTGTAATAAAGCTGGCCAGTTCCGGCGGACAACTTTTCTAATTGGGCCACCATATTGCCGCTCGTTGCCGGGTCAAGTTTGGAGACCAAAGAGTACAGCTGCTCGGCCTGCTCGGTCATGTTGAGGTTTCGAAGGACGTCGACAAGCTGCAGCAGCGCAGGTACAACAGCCTGAGCCTGCTTGAGAATTGGGATAAGCATGCCTGTGAGCTGATTAACACCGCCATCAATCTGGCCTGCACCATCAGCAAGGCGCTCGGTGCCAGCGAGCAGTTTATCCGAGCCGTCTGCAAGCTGAGCAGCACCATTATCCAGTTGGGCGGCGCCAGCACTCAGACGCCCGACACCATCGTTAAGTCGCGTCGTGCCATCCAGAAGCTGACCCGTACCGTTATTGAGCTCAGTCGCACCGGAGTCAAGTTTGGCAATGCCCTCAACCGCGCGGGCACCGCCGTCTTGGAGCTTGCCCGCACCCTCGTCCAAGCGCCCAGCGCCTTGCGCCGCCGTTCCCAAGCCATCACTAAGCTTGTTGAGTCCCTCAATGACCTGGTCGGCATATTTCTTGGAAATTGCATTCTCCACACTGGTTTGTACCTGCGGGATGAGGCTCGACGAAATCACCGAGCCATTCGTGCCGTAATAGTCATTGGTGGCGAAGTGAATCTCCGGCTTTACCGGCTTCTCACTAATAATCGTCACGGCCTGCTCGGAGAAGTTCTTCGGAATGGTCACGACCATGAGGTACTTGCCCTTAAGCAGCCCCTCATCCCCGTCGCCCTTGCTGACCTCGGCGAAATTGAGATACTCCGTTTCCATGAGGCCCTCGACGACCTGATCACCGTAGTTGGTGTACTTGCCTTGCTTCTCGACGCCCACATCCTCATTCACCACCGCCAAGTCAATATTGCGCATGTACTTGGAGGGATCCCACATGGCCCACATCATGGTGCCAGCGACGACGATGGGGGCGACGAGCAGAAAGACAATTAATACTCGCGACAGTGTGCTCCTCGGCCGCCAGTCCAGAACGCGGTGCCACCCCATCGCCTCGCTACTGTCAGCTCTCCCGTCCGACTTTGTCGGCGAAGCATCATTCGCTGCATACGCAGTACTCGTTTTAGTCGCTTGGCTCATGCCCGTCTCCTCATAGTGATAGTTCAGGTCCGCTTGCAGCCGTCCTTCCAGGAATTTCCACCCAAAGGGCAAACGTGAGCGAGGCCACTATGTCGTTTGTTTCAACAAACATACCACCACTTGAGTTACTGGCGTACACTTACAGTCATTCGCATTCCGTGTGTCCCGCACTCCCCTTCCGGTTGCGGGGTTGGGTGGGGTGCTTTAGTGTTCTGGGTCATGGGGGATTTAGAAACCTATTTCTCCTACCGCAACTCGGGGATCACACTGGTGGAGCAAGCGGTAGGAGGCGAGAAACGTTTACGCGCACTCGGCGCTTCGCCTGCCGATGCCGCCGAGCTGGCACGCCTGAACCACATTTACTTCGGCGCCACGAAATTCACGGGTAAACAACGACAAGCTCGCCACCGGGCCGCAGAGCAAGGCCACGACTTAGCCACGCTCAGCCTGATTGAGTCCTACACCGCCAAGCTGAAAAATCAGCTGCATGCCTGGAACCTACGCCTCAAGCTTGCCGGCACGCCCGCCCACAGCATCCCCGCCGTGGCGGCCAAACGGCTCAAAGAGCTCAAGCCCAAACGTGTCCCCACACCCGGGGTGCGCATGACCTACCGTGCAGACGGGCCACACTCGCTAACAATTACCGATGATCCCATGACCGTCACCGAGATGCGTGGCGTGCTGGAATCCATCAATAAGGACAACCTGCTCGACGCCTCCCGGCACGTTTTCTTCAATAAATCTCACGGCGGTACCAAACCTGCTGTTCTCACCAGCGTGGTGGTGACCTTGGATAAGCTCGACAAGATTGTTAGCGGCGACGGTGATGACATCGTGCTGGAGCTCACCAACGGTGGCCGTATGACTGGCACGCAGTTTTTGAACTACAAGTTTGCCGAGATCGGCTACGTCACCCTGGTCCATCCCACGATTGGGCCGGTGTGGCTGCACCGCATGAAACGCTTAGCCGGGTTTGAACAACGCATGATGGCTAGTGCTGAGCACCCCACCTGTGCCAGGAAGGGATGTAATAAACCGGCTGATTATGCCCACGTGCATCACCTGGTGCCATGGAAGGCCGGTGGTACCACCGACCCGCCGAATCTAACAATGCTGTGTGCCTATCACAACGGGGTTAATGATGATGACCCGGAGAAACCCACCGGAGCCGGCTACGTCTTCCGATCACGCGGAGAGGTGGACTACATTCCACCCTGGGCAGAACCAATCACCGCCCAAGCTGCCTACCAACAAGCCCAACAAGCTACCGCACGAGGACCAGACAAACCCGACTAAACCCCAGCCACGCCACGCGGACGCCCACCACCGGGCCTCCGCGACATCGGCGATCCCACATCCAGGTTGGACGCTAAAACGGGTAAACCCCCAGACCGTTTGATCGATCGGGGGTGGTTAAGCCTGATTAGAAGCCGGCTTTCTTCAGAGCGTCAGCCATCGAGCCGCCGCCGCGGTCGGCGCGGCCGCGGTCGGAGCGCCCGCTGCTACGAGCGGAAGTGCGGCGCGAGTTCTTTCCACCCGAGCGGCCACCATCGTTATTCCCATTTCGGCGCTTGGGGGCGGGCTGGCCGGGTTCGTCGTCAAGCCGCAGCGACAAGCCAATGCGCTGGCGCTCCACGTCGACTTCCATGACCTTCACCTTGACAACCTGGCCCGAACGAACCACATCGTGCGGGTCGGAAACAAACTTGCGGCTCATGGCGGAGACGTGGACGAGACCATCCTGGTGCACGCCCACATCGATAAACGCGCCAAAGGCCGCCACGTTCGTCACGGTGCCCTCCAGAATCATGCCCGGTTTCAAGTCCGAGACCTTGTCCACGCCTTCCTTGAACGTCGCGGTCTTGAACTCCGGGCGCGGGTCGCGGCCGGGCTTGTCCAGCTCCGCGATGATGTCCGTAACGGTTGGCACACCAAAGGTCTCGTCAGCGAAGTCGGATGGAGCAAGCTTGGCGAGCACCCGAGAATTACCAATGAGCTCCGACACTCCCAAGCCGGTCTTCTCCGCGATGCGCGCTACCACCGGGTAGGCCTCCGGGTGCACGGCCGAGGCATCGAGCGGATCCTTGCCACCGTTGATGCGCAAGAAGCCTGCGGACTGCTCGAAAGCTTTCGGACCCAAGCGCGGCACCTTCTTCAGCTCCTTGCGCGAAGCAAACATCCCGTTCTCATCGCGGTAGGCCACAATGTTGGCGGCAATCGTGGAATTCACGCCGGCTACGCGCTCCAGCAACGGGGCTGATGCCGTATTAAGGTCCACGCCAACGCCATTGACGGCAGCCTCCACCACGCCGTCGAGGGTGCGGGCAAGCGCCACCTGGTTGACGTCGTGCTGGTACTGCCCCACGCCAATCGCCTTCGGGTCAATCTTCACCAGCTCCGCCAGCGGGTCCTGCAGGCGGCGTGCGATCGACACTGCGCCGCGCAAGGAGACGTCCATGTCGGGGAATTCGTCAGCCGCCAGCTGCGAGGCTGAGTAGACGGAGGCGCCTGCCTCAGACACCACCACCGGCGTGGGGCGCGCACCGCCGGCCTGCGCAATAAGGTCCGCGACTTGACCTGCGAGCTTCTCCGTCTCACGCGAAGCAGTACCGTTGCCAATCGCCATGAGGTCCACCGAATGAGCAGCGCTTAGCGACGCCAACTCCCTCACCGCCTCCGCCCACTTCTGCTGTGGCTGGTGCGGGTAGACAATCGTGGTGGCTAAGACCTTGCCCGTTGGGTCGACAACCGCGCACTTCACGCCATTGCGGTAACCGGGGTCTAAGCCCAGGGTGGCGCGCTGGCCAGCCGGAGCGGCCAAGAGAACGTCGCGCAGGTTGGTGGCGAAGACCTTGAGAGCGCCTTCCTCGGCCTTTTCCTTGAGGCGCATGCGCACGTCGAGGCCCGAGGAGATGGAGAGTTTGGTGCGCCAGCCCCAGCGGACGGCGTCGGCAAGCCAGCGCGAGGAAGCGACATCCAGGTCGAAGCGGTCAGCAATCAGGCCCTCATACACAGCATCATCGCCAGCATCGAGGTTGAGCTGCAGCACGCCCTCATTCTCACCGCGCAACAGCGCCAGGATGCGGTGCGAAGGCAATTTCTCAAAGGGCTCAGAAAATTCGAAGTAGTCTTTGAACTTCGTTCCCTCTGCCTCTTTACCTTCCACCACGCCGGCGTTCATGGAACCGCTAGAGTACATGCGCTCGCGCACCTCACCAACGAGGTCGGCATCCAGCGCGAAACGGTCGATGAGGATCGACCGTGCGCCGTCGAGAGCCTTCTTGGTGTCTTCAAACCCCTCGGTGAGGTACTCCCCCGCCAGCTCGGACGGATCCGCCGAGGGGTTCTCAATGAGCTTATCCGTAAGCGGCTCCAGGCCTGCCTCGCGCGCGATATCCGCCTTCGTCTTGCGGCGCTTCTTGTACGGCAAGTAAAGGTCTTCCAGGCGGGCCTTGGTCTCACAGGCCACGATGAGCGCGCGCAACTCCTCGGTCAGCTTGCCCTGCTCCTCAATCGCGGCGAGCACCGCTTCCTTGCGCTCCTCCAGTTCCCGCAGGTAGGTCGAGCGCTCCTCGATGATGCGCAGCTGGGAATCATCCAACCCGCCGGTGGCTTCTTTGCGGTAGCGGGCGATGAACGGAACAGTATTTCCCTCCGCCATGAGCTTAAGGGCGGCGTCGACGAACTGTTCTTTCACGCCCAGCTCGCCGGCGATGGTGGCTGCGATATTCACAAAACCTCTTTGTATGGGTCGGGGACTTAAGACCTTCCCACCCTATACCCCGCCCTGCCACGCGCAGGAAGTGCCTAGCCCAAACTCGGTATGCCCAATTTCCGAGGTTCCGTACCACAAGGTATGCGGCGGCAGGCAGTCTGCAACGACTATGGTCACCTTCGTCAGCGGTAAATCTGAAGAGCCGTTGACGATGACGCGCCACACGTGCTCGCTTACCGGCGCGTAGCCATGTGTGGTCATGTACTCATTGACCAGGATGTTGTCCGGCTCGCAGGTAAAGGACACGATCTCAGCATTGATGTCACGCGGTTCGACGCCGCCCTCGCGTAGGCGCTGTGGCATGTCCGCTAGGACCTTGTTCCATTCAGCTTCGGTCATCAAGATTGACAGGTCAGTGCTCACGTCCATGACGTCTCCTCCTTCAGTGCTTCAAGATATGCGCGGTCGGCAGCATCTAGTTCAGCGGTCTCCAGCAGCTCAGGCCGGCGCTGCAGTGTCCGCTTCAGCGACTGTTCGCGGCGCCAGCGATCCACCTTGGCATGGTCGCCGGACGTCAGAACGTCTGGAACGGAAAGGCCACGCCACTCGCGAGGCTTGGTGTAGCTCGGGCCTTCCAAAAGACCGTCAGAGAAAGAATCCTCCTCGTGGGATCTCCGATTGCCCAGCACTCCCGGGATAAGGCGTACCACGGCCTCCGCGATGACAAGTGCAGCCACCTCACCGCCGATGAGCACGTAGTCCCCGATGGAAACTTCCCGCACGCGGTAGCGCTTAGCAGCATCCTCCACCACGCGCTGGTCAATCCCCTCATAGCGCCCGCAGGCGAACACAATGTGTTCCTCAGCCGACCACGCCTGGGCGTCTTCCTGTGTAAAAGGCTTTCCGGCGGGAGTCGGCACGATAAGCAGAGGTTTTTCTTCGGCGCTGGGCTCGGCATAAGCATGGGATTCCACGCCGTGGATATCGTCGTGTCGCGGCTTTGACAGGTGCGGCAGGGCACTGTCGAGATCGGACGCGGAGGCGGTGCCAGAGGAGACGTCGTCAAGCGCAGGGCCCCACACCTCAGGTTTCATCACCATCCCGGGCCCGCCACCATACGGGGAATCATCGACGGACTTGTGCACGTCCATAGCCCATTGACGCAGGTCATGCACACCCACGGCGAGCTTTCCCTGCTCAATCGCCTTGCCTAGCAGCGCGTGCCGCAGCGGGTCGAGGTACTCGGGAAAAATAGTGACAACGTCGATTCTCATAGCTCGAGCAGCCCCTCCGGCGGGGTAATGGTGCAGGTGCCGGCATCAAGGTCAACGTCCGGGACAATCGCCTCGACGAAAGGAACCAGCACTTCTTTACCGCTCGCCAGCTCTACTTCGAGTAGTGACTGCGTAGGGCCGTGCGTCACGCCGGTTACTTCACCAACGTCCTGGCCGTCCAGTCGTACGCGCAGCCCTTCCAGCTCGTGGTCATAGAAACCGTCATCGTCCGGATCCTCGATAGGCTCAGCAAAGAACTGGGTTCCTCGCAACGAGTCTGCCGCGGTACGGTCAGGGATTTCTTTAAAGCTAATAAGCAGACGCCCCTTATGCGCTCGGAGGGTGGCGATAGTGAGCTCGTGTTCCTTCTTTCCTTGTTTGCCATGAAGGACCTCGCCCACAACGTAGCGTTCCTCCGGGGAATCCGTGGTTACCTCGACGACAACCTCGCCTTTGATGCCGTGGGATTTCACCACGCGGCCGATAAGTAGTTCCATGCCTTAAAGCTTAACGGGATAGCCTGGGAAAGTATGACTAACCTTCCCATCAATGATGCCACCACGTTCGGCGATGCGACCCACGACGGTTCCGTGCTCACTGCTCTGAACCTGCTCGACGAAGCTCCGGCTCCTGATTCCACGCGCCCACGCCCGGCGGTCAAACGCGTGCTTAGTGCCGACGGTGCGAACCTGATTCTCTTTTCATTCACGCCTGGCCAGGATCTTCCCGACCACAAAGCCGCACACCCGATTACGGTCCAGGTTCTGCATGGTTCAGTAACCTTTAGCTGCGGTGAACAGGAAGAACCCCTCACTCCTGGACGTATCGTGCACCTACCGGCATATGCGCCCCATGCGGTGGCTTGTCGCGATGAACCGGCGCTCATGCTGCTCACGATGTTAACGCCGAACACTGGCCCTAATGTATAGACACGTAGTAGCATCGTTCTATCGTGAACAGTTCTAAGCCTTACCACCACGGAAATTTGCATGAGGCGATCCTCCACGAGGCGATCGCCCTTGGCCGCGAAGGAGGCCCCCAAGCCGTCACCATTCGCGCGGCCACTCGTGCGGTCGGTGTCTCCCCCACGGCGGCGTACCGCCACTTTAGAGACCAAGCCGAGCTTCTCGACGCCGTCTCTGACGTCGCCACCGCTGAGCTCATCACCCGTCTCAGCGCCGCCTTCCAGGACACCGAGGGCACCATCGTGGACAAGATGATGGCGGCCGGGTTTGCCTACTACCACTACGCCCTCGATGAGCCAGACTTCTTCGAATGCATGATGGCCTCACGTGGCTACGACATTCCCGGCGGCTTGGCAACCGCGACCGACGGCCCTAACGAGGACCCACGCGTACAAGCTGCGCATAACTTTTATTGCTACATGGAGCAATACGCTCGTGAATGCGGCCAGGTCCCAGACCGGAAGCACATGATGCGCAATTGCTTGGCGGGGTGGTCTACGGTGCATGGCTTTACCGTCCTGTGCACGAGCGGCCACTTAGCGTCGCTATCAGATGAGCAAAGGGAGGAGATGGCGAAGGCTGTCTTTGCCTCTGCCATTCGCGGCTTGGACTTTGAGAATTCCTCGGATCCTCACCGCAGTTACAAGAAGTCATAAAAAATCCCCGCTGGCCATTACAGGCAAGCGGGGATTAAGTATTTCGAGTGCGATTACTCTGCGGACTCTTCGGTCTCAGCAGACTCGGACTCCTCGGCCTCAGCGGCCTCTTCCTCAGCCTTTGCAGCCTCAGCAGCAGCGGCCTCCTCGGCAGCCTTCTCAGCGGCAGCCTTAGCCTCGGCCTCTTCCTTGGCCTTACGCTTCTTCTCGGTGATGGCCTCGATAGTCGGGCCATTGTTGGCCTCAGCCAGAGCAGCGTTGAAGAGATCCAGCTTGGACGGCTTCTCCTCAGCAACCTTCAGGGTGCCCTCTGCGCCCGGCAGACCCTTGAACTTCTGCCAGTCACCGGTCACCTTGAGCAGAGCGAGAACCGGCTCGGTCGGCTGAGCGCCGACGCCCAGCCAGTACTGTGCGCGCTCGGAATCGATCTGGATGAGGGACGGCTCCTGCTTCGGCTGGTAGATACCGATGTTCTCGATAGCCTTGCCGGAACGACGGGTGCGGGCGTCAGCAACAATGACGCGGTACTCAGCGTTGCGGATCTTACCGATACGCTGCAGCTTAATCTTTACAGCCATGATTGGCTCCTTTTCTAGTCACCGGGCAGTGCAGGCACGCGCCTTGGAATGGCGCGCCGGTTCAACCCTTGGATTTATCCTGCGCGTGACGTGCCGGCCGTCCGTAGGCGGTTGCGGCGTTACGCAGAAATGAAGTTGTCAGTGTTATCCACGCACAGTACGCAGACAACCCCACTAACTTTAGCGATACAGGTGGAAAATAGGAAATCCACCCTTTCGCCGCACTATTATGCCCCTCCCCGTGAAAGGGGTAGTCTGTAATGCGGTCAATTCGCTGCCACACATAGATCTTTTTATGACTCAACAAGCCCCATCCAGATTCCGCTACCGCTACGACCTTGACGGTCTGCGTGGCATCGCGATCGCTTTGGTCGTGATCTACCACGTCTTCGTCGGCCGTGTGTCGGGTGGCGTGGACGTCTTCCTGTTGCTGTCCGGTTACTTCTTCCTGGGTTCCCAGCTTCGCTACGCCGCACGCCCGAATGCCTCCCTCAACCCGTGGTGGCCCATCTGGCGAACGATTCGCCGCCTCGTGCCCGCCCTAGTGCTGGTTATCGGCGCAAGCTATATTCTCGTGCGGCTGTTCGCCCCAGAGCTCATGAACACCGAGCTCACCAAGCAGATTACGGCGACGGTCTTTTACTACCAGAACTGGGAGCTGGCACGCCAGAATGCCGACTACGCGGCGGCATCCGCGACGACGTCTCCCCTGCAGCACATGTGGTCCATGGCAGTGCAGGGACAGTTCTATCTCATCGGCATCCTGTTCGCCCTTGGTTTGGCGGCGTTCATGCGGCTGCGCCCGAAGAACACCGGGCTTACTCCCCAGCGTTTCCCCACCGTTAATTCAATTGCTGGCCCCATTCTTATTGTGGTCACCATCGCGTCCTTCGCCTATGCCAGCCGTGACGGCCTTTTCGGCACCCCGGAGAACTACTATTCCACATGGTCGCGTGCGTGGGAACTCACCTTAGGTGCTGTTCTGGTGATTTATGGCTCGCGGCTGCAGATGCCGCAGCGCCTGTCCAACATCGCCACTGCCGTGGGTTTGACGGCCCTGGCCTGCACGGGCCTTGTCATCTCCGATACCTTGGCATTCCCTGGCCCGCTGTCGCTGCTGCCAATTGGCGGCGCTGTACTCATCATCATCGGCTCCGGCGGTTCCTTCTCCCGAGTGCTGACCTCCCGTATCTCGCGCGGGCTAGGAGACATTGCTTACCCACTCTATCTGTGGCACTGGCCCCTGCTCATTATCTTTACGGTAGCTCTCGGCCTGGAAACTCCTCCTTGGTGGCTGGGCGTCATCATCATCGCGGTGTCGCTGGGGTTGGCGGATGTGACACATCGATTCGTCGAGAAGCCCCTGCGTCAGCACCGCAAACGCCCGCTTGCCGACGACCTCCCGGTCCAACGTGGCCTCGCTGACCTGCGGACCCGAAAGGGCGCTGCCCGCGGAGTTGGCGGTGTCGTGGTGGCCGCCTGCACCGTGGCGCTCGTGGCTATTCAGCCACTGTGGGCACGTACTTTGGACGAGGCCAATGCTGAGGTGCTGGATCCGGCGCTCTACCCAGGAGCAACCACCTTCCCCTATGGCATCACGCCTCCCGATAACGTCGAGTTTAAGCCTGACCCCATCCTGGCGCGCGGTATTACCCCGCCGGTGGCGGATAACTGGTGCTTCATTCCGGAAGGCCAACCCACGGACTTCTTCTTCGAAACCCGCAGAGACGGCGAAACTCCCTGTGTCTTTGGCGATATGGATTCCGATGTCGAAGTGTTCTTGGTAGGCGGTTCACACGCCGAGCAGTACTCCTCTGCTTTGGATTACTTGGGCCGTGAGATGGGCTTTAAGCTTGTCCCGCTCACTCGTGTGGGCTGCCCAATTGAGTTGGGCGATGAGCTCTCCGTGAAGCCCGAGTGCGCGGAATGGAGCAAACATGCCGTGCAGCGCATCATCGATGCTGACCCAGCCTTGGTGGTGTCGAACTCTACCCGTCCGGGTCAGCCCTTCGGCCACGGCCCTGACGCGGTCCCGCCAGGCTACAAAGCTTTTTGGGACGAGCTGGCCAAGCACGAGATTCCTTTCGTAGGCTTCCGCGATAATCCGTGGGGTTTTGATGATGAAGGTAACGGTCTGGAGTTTGATGAATGCTACGTTGCCACCAAGGATGCCCTGGGCTGTGGCATGCGCTTCGAGGAGGTCTACGAGAGCTACGACCCTGGTGCCGCAGTGTTGTCGGAGTACCAGAACATGCTGGCGGTGGATACCTCGAAGTGGTTCTGCAACGATGCCGGCGACTGCCCCGTTGTCATCGGCAACGTGATGGTCTACCGCGATATGCATCACTTCACGAAGGCCTTCGCGGATTCCATGATCCCACTCATCCGTGACATCATCACTCCGATCCTCAACGGTGAAACGGTACAGCAAGAAGCCCCGGAGATTCCGGCGCAAGCAGCAGCCGCCGATTCACAGCAGTCCACTCCTGCGCCCACCTCAACGCGCAATCAGCCTGTCCCCTACCCGCTGTACCCGGCAGGCCAGGCTATCTAAGGAGCCTATCCAATAGGGCCTATCCACGATAGGCCGGAAAAATGGCCCGTGGGATGTTTCCCACGGGCCATTAGTGTGCTGCGGTTACTTCTTCTTGCCCTGACCGAAGTCGAGGTTGTTGAGGTCGATATTCTCCATGCCCTTCGGCATCTTCATATCGCTGAGGTCCGGCATTCCGCCGCCCATCTGCTCCTGGAGCTTCTGCAGCTCCTGCATCGACGGCATTCCGCCGCCCATTCCCGGCATGCCACCGCCGCCGCCACGGCGCTTTGGCGGCTTGCGCTTGCCGTTCTTGCCCTTGCGGCCCTTCGGCTTCTTCTTCGTCGCCGAGCGGCCGCCACCCATGCCCGGCATGCCGAAGCGGCCGGCCATCTGGTTCATCATCTTCTTCGCTTCGTTGAAGCGCTCAATGAGCTGGTTGACATCGGAGACAGCCACGCCAGAACCGTTAGCGATGCGCTTGCGGCGCGAGGCGTTAAGGATCTTCGGATCTTCACGCTCCTGCGGGGTCATACCGCGGATGATGGCCTGGATGCGGTCGAGCTGCTTCTCATCAACCATGTCGGCGATCTGGTTCATCTTGTTGCCGCCCGGCATCATCTTGAGCAGGTTGCCCATCGGCCCCAGGTTGCGCACCATGAGCATCATGTCCAAGAAGTCATTGAGCGTCATCTCGCCAGAGCTCATCTTCTTGGCGGCTTCTTCCGCCTTAGACTGATCCAGCTTGGATTCCGCCTGCTCAATAAGTGTGAGCAGGTCACCCATGCCCAGGATGCGCGAGGACATGCGCTCCGGGTGGAAGACATCGAAATCATCGAGCTTCTCACCGGTCGAGGCAAACATGATGGGCTTGCCGGTGACCTCACGAATGGAGAGTGCGGCACCACCGCGGGCGTCACCGTCCAGCTTGGTCAGGACGACGCCGGTAAAGTCCACACCGTCGCGGAAAGCCTCGGCGGTCTGGACGGCGTCCTGACCGATCATTGAGTCGATGACGAAGAGGACCTCGTCGGGGTTGACCGCATCGCGGATGTTACGGGCCTGCGTCATCAAGGTTTCATCGATGCCGAGGCGGCCGGCGGTATCGATGATGACGATGTCGTGCTGCGTGCGCTTGGCTTCCTCAATACCGCGCTTGGCGACGTCCACCGGATCACCGTGCGACGTACCCATCTCATGCTCGTGGGAATCGAGGGAGGTACCCGGCTCCGGAGCGTAGACGTCAACGCCTGCGCGCTCGCCGACGATCTGCAGCTGCTGCACCGCTCCTGGGCGCTGAAGGTCACACGCGACCAGCATCGGAGTGTGGCCCTTGGACGCCAAGTGCTTGGAGAGCTTTCCTGCCAGGGTCGTCTTACCGGCACCTTGGAGGCCGGCAAGCATGATGACCGTTGGCGGGTTCTTCGCCAGGTTGAGGCGGCGAGTTTCACCACCGAGGATCTCGATGAGCTCCTCATTGACAATCTTGACAACCTGCTGCGCTGGGTTCAGTGCCTCAGAAACCTCGGCGCCGGCGGCGCGCTCCTTGATGCGCTTGATGAAGCCGCGAACGACGGTCAGCGAGACGTCGGCCTCCAGCAGCGCGAGGCGGATTTCGCGCGCGGTGGCATTAATGTCTGCCTCGGTCAGTTTGCCCTTGCCGCGCAGGCCTGACAGGGCTGATTGCAAGCGGTCAGACAAAGACTCAAACACGTCGGAGTGCTCCCTCAACTATCGTCGATAATTTTTAACTCCCCCAGCTTAGCCGTTGACCAGTGCTTGGGTCACATTCCGGACCAGCGCCGCGCGAGGAATGTCCTCACTCGGAAGCGCATGAAGCACCATCGTGGAGCCCGGAGTGGTTGTCGACAACCACTCGCAATCAGGCAACAGCGACAGCACATGACCGAGGGTGCCGGTGTAATCGTCGATGCGGATCTCGAAGATTCCTCCAGTCCACATGGCGGTTGCGGGCCCTGGAACAAACGGCGGCAGCACGGAGTGGGTTCCTGATTTATAGGCCTGGATAAGGCGCTGCTCGTCCGAAACCAGGTCGATGCTGCCCTGCAGAGCACGCACATCGAACTCGCCGGCATAGCCTTCCGCGGTGCGCACGAGACGTGACGACACAATGAACCATCCGAAGGCCGCGATGAGGGCGAGCGCTCGCACGGCTTCGCGTTGATAGTTGCCGCGCCACACCACGGTAAAGATGTCGTCTTCTGGGTTGTACCGCAACCCCATGTCCCGGTCGGCGGCCACCAAAGGCTTCGTCGGACGCAAGGATTCCAGCTGCTCAAAGGCGCGGCAACTCACCGTCTCAATGCCGCGCGCCAAGCGCTGATTCCATACCCCGGGCCCCGTCGATTCCGCATCAGCTTGAGCTAGCACGACGAGGAGCGCAAGGGTCAGGTAGTCATAGCGCACAGCTTCCAGGAGCTCGTCACGAGCAGCGTCGGACTGCGGGTCCGTGCGCGAAACGATACGCGCGAGTGTGGTGTGCTCCGCCACCACGGTTTGCACTCGCGACCGGTCCGCGAGGTCAAGACGTAGCTTCGCGGCCGCCCGGGCCACCATTTCCGCACCTACCACCGAATGTGGGCGGCCGTAGCCCTTACCAATATCGTGATAGAGCCCTGCCAGCAGCAACAAGTCCGGCCGCGCGACGGAGGTGCGCGCATCGGCGCAACGGGCCACGGTAAGAATCGAGTGATAGTCCACGGTGTGCGCATGCGTGCGCTCTCGTGGTAGTAGCCCACGAATGTGCGCCCACTCGGGGACGATCCGCTCCCACAGACCGTGTGCCTCCATCTCCTGGATAAGGCGTGGTGTGTGCACGGGTGAGGACAGCAGGGCGAAGAAGGAATCCGTCGCCGCGGCTGTCCACCGCTCGGGAAGCGCGGGGAGTTCGCGAAGCTGCTCCCAGACTTTGTCAGCCACTGGTCGGCCCGACCGCGCTGAGGCAGCCGCCACGCGCAGCAACAGCCATGGTTCGGTCAAGTCAGCGGTGCGGGCAAGGTGGATTTCACCGCCGGCATCAACGACGCCAATATCCAACGGTTTACGGGAGCGGCTAGGGCTGCGCTTGGCGACGACCCCTCGTGCCGTCGCCAGCGCCCTCTCCATAGCCTTATCCACCGCTGAAGCGGCCGTCACCACAGCGGAGGACAACTCATAACGGTCGGCAAAGCCTAACTGCTGCGCAATTTCGGCGGCGAACTCGGGATCGAGTACGTCGCGGTGGCGGCGCGCGGTGACGTGGAGGAGCGTGCGGACGTCGAGAAGCAAGGCTCTTTCGTTCTCCAGAGTGGGAACGTCCGCAAGGTTGCCCAGAGCTAGCGCCCGAAGGAACTGGATATCACGCAATCCCCCGCGGCCGTTCTTGATGTCCGGATGGGTCATCGTGGCGAGGGTGCCGGAGCGGCGCCAGCGCGCAATGGCGATATCAACAAAAGCATCAAAATTACGCTGCAGGAGGCGGCGCCAGGTGGCATACACCTGGGCACGGGTGGAATCGACAAGCTGCTTATCCCCCGCCACGAAAGCAAGGTCTAGCTGCGCAAACCCCGCCGCAGGGTCAGAGCCGGCGATGGCGGCGAATTCACTCGGGGTACGCACCGCATAATCGAGGCGGTACTTGGCATCCCAGATGGGATACCACACCTCGGACACGACCTCTTCAGACAGCGTCGTTCCCTCCGGGTGCAGGAGGATAAGGTCGAGGTCCGAAAACGGTGTCATAGCACGGCGAGCGAAAGACCCAGTGGCCGCTAAGGCGCAGCCTGGCGGTAGGACAAGGGACTGTGTGAGACGGGTGGCCGCCGCGAAGGCCTCCTCACGCAGTTGGGCGGCAGTAGGCAAGGTTTAGAGGGCCGACTCGCCGCGCTCGCCCGTGCGCACGCGAATGATGTCCTCGACCGGAGTAATCCAAATCTTGCCGTCACCAATTTTGCCGGTGTAGGCAGCATCAACGACAGCAGAGATAATCTCTTCTACTTGGTCGTCGGAGGTGACGATTTCCAGCTTGACCTTGGGCACGAAGTCAGTGGCGTATTCGGCGCCGCGGTAGACCTCGCTGTGGCCGCGCTGCTGGCCGAAACCTTGGGTCTCAGTAACGGTAAGACCATGGACGTTGTGCTGTTCGAGGGCCTCGCGGATATCCGGCAGCGTGAACGGCTTGACGATGGCAGTGATGAGCTTCATGTGTTTAATCCTATCCTGTCTATACGTCCTCGTCGCTGGCCTCAACTGTGCCAGCACGCTTATGCATACGCTTGGCGTACTTAACGTCCGTGACCGTCACGCCGTAGATGGAGCGGCCCATATAGTACGAGCCCACCGAGCCGATGATCCACACACCAAAGCAAGCGATGAGAACGCGAACCAGTGACCACAGAGAAAAGCCGTTCTCGGAGAAGTCCACGATGAGCTTCGCTAGGAGCAACAGCGGCACGGCCAAACCCACGGTGGGGCCCAGCAGGTTGACTCGAGTCAGGGCATCGGGGGCGCGCCACAGGGCGATAACCGTAGCAATCACCAGAATGGTGGCCAGTACCAACAACACGCTGGCAATGATTTCTGCAATGGTCATGGTCTACCTCCTGCCCTTCGAAATGATACGGGCCATGGACAACGTCGGCAGCACACCGGCGGCAATACCCGCAAGCATGGCGATGTCATACACGATGGACGCGTGGTTCGTCATGGCCCAGGCAAAGTACATGCACATCATGCCGTAGAAGACCATGTCACTCATCACGGTGCGGGTAAGCTCATCGCGCGAGCGCAGCGCGAGAGCCAATGCGGCACACACGCATGCGCACATGATGAAGACGCAGACAAAGACCACCCACTGAAAGGCGCTGAAAGAGGAAAAATCGATCATTTCTTGTCATCCTTTCGGGCTTTGCTCGGCACGCTGCGGCGCCGCGGCCGAACGGGGCGCTTGTCCACCTCGTGGGCGGCCAACGGTGTGTCATCGGTCTGCGCAATATCCGGGGCGCGCATATGCCGGCCCAGGGTATCGAGGGGGTATTCGTAGAAGGTCTCCGCCAGCTCGGTGGTCGGTCCTTGGCCAGGCACGCCATAATCAGTGCCCTTCACGTGCGGGGCAAGGCGCTCCTCCATATCCGCGAGGTCTGCCATGACGCTGGCGGGGTCATCGCCCATGACTGCCTGCACAAGCACAATGCGCGGCAAACCTTCCCGCACCGGCTCACGCAGGCCCAGCGAGAGGGTACCCGGCGTCGCCGTGATGGAGGAGGTAAACCAGAAGATTTCCCATGCCCCTGTTACACGCAACGGATAGCGCACGACGACGGGATTGTAGTTATTGTGTGGCTTAAAGGACTCGAGGGCGAGCGAAAAGCCAGCCACGAAAATCTCCTTGATGAGCCACAGTGCGTAGACAACAGAGTTCATAGCGGTCTTCATTTAACGGCCCTCCTGGATGGAGTCGATATCGGGTAGGGCTACGGGGTCGTCGCCAAGCACGGCGTTGGTATAAGCCTCCGTGTCGAGCAGGTCCGCAGAAGCCGCCATGGTGACGTCGATGACGAGGCCAGACAGGATGAACATGGTCAACGAACCCAAGATAAGGGCGGCCGAGGGAGCCATGAGCTTTTTACGGATGACCAATTCATTCGGCACCTTTTCCTTGGGCAGGTCCTTACCCCAGAACACGCGGCGCCAGACGCGCAGCATGGACAGGAAAGCGGCGAAGGACGCGATGATGATCACCGTGATCACGGTCCAGGCCCATCCCCCACCAGTGCGTGCCACCTCGGCCACAATAAGGACCTTGCCCCACATGCCGGAAAAGGGCGGGAAACCCACGACAGAGAAGGCACCGGCAGCGAAGATCCACGCGATGATGGGGTCACGCCGCGCCAAGCCGGAGAGCTTGTTGAGGCGGCCCGTGCCGTAGGTCTCCTCAATGGCACCTGCAGCCAGAATGAGCGAGCCGACTGTCAGCATGTGGTGAATCGTGTACAAGATACCGGCCGCCAATGCGCGCTGGGCATCGTGCGTGGTGAAAGCCATCATGACGAGAATGAACGGCATACCGTTGAGCATCTGATAACCCAGCACACGGCGGATGGAGTTTTCGGCCAAGCCACCGAAGGCGCCGACAATCATGGAAATGATCATCACGACGATGATGAGCGTGCCCCAGCGCTCGTCCATATCGAAAAGCTGGACCCACAAGCGGTACAGCATGTAGACCGCGACCTTGGTGTGTAGGCCGGAGAACAAGCCCATCACCGCGGCGGAGGTTCCCGGATAGGTTCGCGGCAACCAGTTCTGTACGGGAAAGACACCGGCTTTGGCTGCCACCGCGATAACGATAATGCCGGCGGCGACCGTCACTGGGCCATTGCCCGCCGCAGCGCCCTTTAGAGCGCCAAGGTTCACCACGCCGGTGACGGAGTAGATATAGCCCACACCGACAACCAGCAACGTGGAGGCAAATAGGTTCACCAACACGAAAGCACGGCCGGCGGCCAGACGTGACCACGTACCCGACATGGTGATGAGGCCATAGGACGGCAACAGCATGACCTCGATGAACACGAAGAAGTTGAAGAGGTCTGCGGTGAGTAGGGCACCGCACACGCCGGTAATGAGAATGAGCGTGAGCGATGGGTAGTAGCGCGACTTGGTCTCACCACCGACGATGGCGAACCAGTTAGCACCGAAGGCAACGATCATCGTCGTCACAATCATCAACGCCGAAAACGTATCCGCTGCGAAGGCAATACCCGCGTTGCCGAGGTAATTACCCACATTGTGGGCAACGACGCCATTGTTCATGGTGTAGAGCAGCAAAGCGAAGGCCGCGAAGATGCCAATGCCCGGCACAATCAACATGATCGCATCACGCACGCGGCGCCACGGCGCCAACAGCGCCAAGGCCGCTGATACGAGCGGAACGGCTGCAAAAAGCGGGAGGAGAGCACTTACGGTGTCAGACATTTACTTCTCCCCTTCCTGGTCGAGTTCCTTCAAACGGTCCATCTTGTTCGCCGAACGTTCCAGGATCGCACGGTTTTGTGTGTCACGGCCCAGCGTGGAGAAGGCATGGTCAATGGTGTTGTCATCCACAGGCTCAGCAACATCCGTGTCATCGTTAGCGCCCATGGCAGCCAACGTCAACAGGATCGTCGAGGTCGCCATGGAAATAACCACAGCGGTCAGGACGAACGCCTGCGGGAGCGGATCTCCCATCTGCTCCATCGGAACCTGCGATGGGAAGGACTCACCGCGGTAGGAGTACACACCAGTAGCCAACAGGGTCAGGTTCGCACCGTGGCCAAAGGCCATCATGCCCAGCACGATGTGCACGAGACTGCGCTGTTGGATGAGGTAGACGGCGCTGCCGATGAGCAGCGCGATAGTCAAGGCGAGAATCATGAGTTCTTCTCCTCTCCAGCCGGGGTGAAGTGAGGCGAGGACACGCGCTGGCGTGCCTGGGCGTCATTCAGCAGGGCCTCCGGATTGGAGGATGGATTGATGGATTCGGGGTAAGGATCGTCGACGTCGTCAAGCACTACGCGTGGCGTGTTCGGCAACGCCGAATCGTCATCATGGACCCACGGCAGGAAGTCGCGTTCCGTACCCGGGCGCAGGTAGCCGCCCAGGGCGTTAATCGCCATGGTGAGCATGCCCAGAACGGCGAGATAAATACCCAGGTCGAAGATGAGGGACGTCGTCCAGTGCTGCCCCAGCGCGTGACCGTGGATAGCGGTAAGGAATCCGCCATCATTGTGCGAGGTCGGAATGTAGCCGATGAAACCCGCAGTCAACGCGACGATGATGCCGATGCCGGTGAGGTGAATCGGCGTCATACGGCCAAAGACAATCTCATCCGTACCGCGCGAGAGATACGTCAAACCGATAGCTGCGCCCATAATGAGGGCGGCCGGGAAGCCACCACCGGTGGCCTGGTGGCCACGGTAGAAGACGATGACGGACAGCACCACCAGAATCGGAATAGTCAAAGCAATGCCCTTGCGCAGTGGAACCGAGTTGAGCTGTGACTGACCAAACGGTGCCGGGCGCGTACCCGAGGTGAACGGGAAGCGCGGCAGCGTCGAGGTCACCGCAGCAATAACCACGGCGGCCATACCCAACACGGAGAGCTCGCCCAGGGTATCGAGCGCACGGAACTCCACGATGATGGTGGCCACAACGTTGTCGCCGCCAGTGATGTCCGGCGCGCTGTTGAGATACCACATAGCCAGGTCCGAACGTTCGTGGCGGCCCATGAGCGCCCATACGCCGAGGAACGCAGCGGCACCTGCCAAGACTGCGATGATGATGGCACCAGTCTGGCGGCCCTTGTGGGACACCGGGTGGAATTTCTCTGGCAGGTAGCGCAGCACCATCATCATGACGATGACGGACAGTGCCTCCACCGTGAACTGGGTCAGTGCCACGTCCGGGGCACCCAGCAGGAACATTTGCAGGGTCACACCGGTACCGGCCGTACCGATCATGACCGCACCTGTGAGGCGGTTCTTCGTACGCACCAGCCCAATCATGGAGAGCGCAATGATGCCGAGCGGCAAGAGATCCCACGGGTTATCCAGGCCTTCGACGCGCGAGTTAAGTGCGACGCCATCCACGCCGTCGGACAGCAGCGTCGCACCAGCCAGAAGAATAATGAGGAAGATAATCGGCAGGATGAACAGCGACGGGTTGTGGGTATCAGACATACGGCCTACGAAGCGGCCGAACTTGGCGCATACGTCCTGAATCCATTTCAGGACTTCATTACCGGTACGCGGCAAGAGCTCTCGCTCCTCCATCGCCGACCACAGCGGCTTGCGGTACAGCACGCCTACCACGCCAGCGATGAGCACAAGCGCCGAGATAGCGAACGGAACGTTGAAGCCGTGCCACAGGGCCAAGTGCGAGTGGCCTTCCATGCCGATAGCAGCGACAACCTTATCGAGCGGGCCATCAAGCATGCCCATGAAGAAGACGATCGGCACGGACATAACTCCCGGCAGTGCTGCCGGCAGCCACAGGCGCACTGGAGCCTCGTGGGTCTTCGACATATCGCGCGGGCCGTCGAAGAAGGCGCCAAAGACAATCTTGGCCGAGTAGGTGAAGGTAAAGAAGGCACCAATGCCTGCAACGATGAGCAGAACAATCTGGCCTGCCGAGCCAATCGGCGCCTCCTCGAATGCGGTGAGCATTCCCTCCTTGGATACGAAGCCAAAGAGCGGCGGTACTGCGGCCATCGACGCCGCACCGATGAGCATGGAGCCGAACGTCCACGGCATCTTGTTCCACAGCACGCCAAGGCGGCGGATATCGCGGGAACCAGCCTCATGGTCAATGACGCCGATAAGCATAAAGATGGAGGACTTGAACAGTGCGTGCGCCAGAGTGTGGACCAGCGCTGCGGCGATGGCGAACGGGGTTCCAACACCGATGGTGGCCACGATCCACCCCAAGTGGGAGACGGTGGAGTACGCAGTAAGTTTCTTCAGGTCCGTCTTCTGTACCGCGAAGACGGCCGACATGACGGCCGTTCCCATACCGGCCACGATGAGCAACCAATTCCATGCCGCAACGTCGTGGAAGATGGTGGAGAAGCGAATCAGCAGGTACACGCCGGCCTTGACGACGGCCGCCGCGTGCAGGAAGGCCGACACCGGCGTGGCCGCCGCCATGGCCTCAGGAAGCCAGAAGTGGAATGGGAACTGTGCCGACTTGGTAAAGGCTGACAGAGCGATGAGGATAGCCACACCGGTGGTCAGGCCCGGGCGCTGTGCCCACACCTCAGAAGCCAAGATTCCCTCAAGGTTCGTCGTGCCTGCTGCCGTGGCGGCAATCGCTACACCAGTCAGCAGCGTCAAACCCCCGACGAAGGTGAGAATCAGCGTGCGCTGCGATCCTGCCTCGCCGGACTTGCCGCTGCGCGCAATGAGCATGAACGACGCCAACGACACTAGCTCCCAGGCGAGGAAGAGCACCACGACGTCATTCGCCAACACCAGCAACAGGATGGACAGCGTAAACGCTGTCATCAGCACGTAGAAGCTGACGTTTCCCTTGCCTTTAGGCAGATACGCTGCGGAGTAACAAAACACCACCGCACCGATGACGAGTGCCAGCATGGCGAAGAAAATGCCCAGCGCATCGCCCCTAAAGGCGAGGTTCACGTCAACGCCAGGCGCGATGACATCGCGGACCCACGTCACGGAGTAGGACAGTTCTTCACCGCGGGCAAGTGTAGGAAATTCTCGCGCTAACAATGCCGCGGCGATAATAAAAATGCCGGCTAGCGGGTAGCCGGCTGCGCGATCAGCAACTTTGACAGCTACTGGTGCAAGCGCCACTGCGACAGCTGCGAGGAGGACGACATACAAGAGTGTCACGAAAGAGTAGCCTCACGAACCGTTGAAGGGGCTGAAAAATCAGCCTCATAAAGACAGGACCGTCTCAGACTATCATTGTGACCTCCCACAAAGCACATTATTTGCGCTTTAAAAAGACCGTAGCGCCTTCCCACTGAGGCGCTACGGTCTCAGAAGAGATATAGGAATAGATCAGGCAGAATTCCGCCTGAAGAAATTCCTCTATTTTTCTCCCAACAGGGCATCAACGAAGCCCTCGATTTCGAACGGGGCGAGGTCATCTGCGCCCTCGCCGAGGCCCACGAGCTTCACCGGCACGCCCAGTTCCTCCTGAACCTGGAAGACAATGCCGCCCTTGGCTGTACCGTCCAACTTGGTGAGCACAACGCCGGTGATGTCCACGACGTCACGGAAGATCCGCGCCTGGGTCAGACCATTCTGCCCCACGGTGGCATCCAGCACCAGCAGGACCTCATCCACCTCGGTCTTCTTTTCCACGACGCGCTTGACCTTGCCCAGCTGGTCCATAAGATCCACGGAGGTGTGCAGGCGGCCAGCGGTGTCGACGAGAACAACGTCGACGCCCTGGTCCACACCGGCTGCAACAGCATCGAAGGCCACGGAGGCGGGGTCTGCGCCTTCCTTGCCGCGAACAGTGGTGGCGCCGACTCGGCGACCCCAGGTCTCCAACTGGTCTGCGGCCGCTGCGCGGAAGGTATCGGCAGCTCCGAGCAGCACGTTGTGTCCCATGGAGACGAGCACGCGGGCGAGCTTACCGGTCGTGGTGGTCTTGCCTGTGCCGTTGACACCTACCACCATGATGACGGCCGGCTTGCCCTCGTTCGGCATTGCCTTGATGGAGCGGTCCATTTCTGGGTGGCCCACCTCAATGAGCGCTTCGCGCAGCATGGCGCGTGCTTCTTCTTCGGAGCTCACGCCGCGTTCCGCAATCTTGTCACGCAGAGAATCGGTGACCTGCATGGTGGCCTTGGTGCCGAGGTCCGCCATGATGAGGGTGTCCTCGATGTCCTCCCATGCGTCATCATCAAGGTCACCGGCAGACAGGATGCCCATGAGGCCCTGGCCAATGGCGTTCTGGGAACGCGACAGGCGCCCACGGAGCTTGCCCAAACGGCCCGCTGCCGGCGCGATGTCCTCCTGGGGCTGCGCTGGAGCCTCAACGACCTCTGCGTCTTCGGAAACCTCGAGCTCCTCCGGCTCGGTTTCGAGCGCCGCGCTTGCCGACGCCGCCTGCTCCCCCGCCGCCGCAGCAGCTTCCTCTGCCTCTGCTTCTGCAGCTGTGTCAGCCTCTGCTTCAGGTTCCTCGATTGGCTGCTCTTCTTCCTGCGTGTCAGCGATGGGCTCATCGGCCTCCGTCTGAACCGGAGCTTCCTTCTCAGTGAGGGAATCCTGAGCCTCGTCTTCGCGCTCCTCCCCCTTAGCGGTTGCAGCACCTGTCACGGCCGCACCAGCGGCCGCTGCGGTCGCGGCACCAGCAGCGACAGCACCGCCAGTGGACTCAGCTTCCTTAGCCTTCTCGGGCGTGTCTTCTACCTTCTTGGTCGGCTCTGCCGGCGCGGCTGGCTTTTCTTCAGCCTTGGCTGGCTCTGCCGGCGCGGCAGGCTTAGCCGGCTCTGCTTCTCGGGTCTGCGCGGTGCCGCTGAGTTGCTCATTGGCCAGTTGCGTGGCGTCACGCTGCTCGGGCTGGGCTTCAGGCTGACGTTCCGGCTCGGCCTCAGCTCGCTGTACAGGTTCTGCGGCCGCGGGTTTGGGGCTCGCTGCCTGCGGCTCTGCGGGCTTGTGGGACTCAGCGGGCTTCTGCGGCTCGTTAGCCTTCGGCGCGCTAGCTGGCTGCTTGGTAGCATCACCGCCAGCGGGGGCAAAGTTAAAGCCGGACTTGGCTTGGTAATTACCCGATTTTTGCTGCTGGGTGAGCTCCTTGGGCTTCTCTACGGGCTTTTCAAAAGAGACCTTCTTTGACTCGCCGCGCTTCTTACCCAGCACGACCAGCCCGATCACCAGCAGGATCAGAACGATGACTGCTATCGCAATCCACAGATACGTAGTATTCATGCCCTCCATAGTGCCAGGGTTGCGCACCGCGGGCACCACGAGCCAAAGAAAAGCCAGTGAAATAGGCAGGGAAGCACTGCTCGCCTTCCTCGCCCGCGATTACTGCGGGCGCGGAGCATCGACGCCCAGGCGCGTGGCGTCTTCTGCAGCTTGTGCGGAGCCGGGGGCGTCGCCAGCGCGGCTCATCCTCTGCGAGATGACACGCGTAACACCATCGCCGCGCATGGTGACACCGTAGAGGACATTGGCCACATCCATCGTTGGCTTCTGGTGCGTAATGACGATGAGCTGCGAATCCTTACGCAATTCTTCGAAGAGGGCGATGAGGCGGCGCAGGTTGACGTCGTCAAGCGCGGCCTCCACCTCATCCATGACATAGAACGGTGAGGGACGCGCGCGGAAAATGGCCACGAGCATCGCCAACGCGGTCAGGGACTTCTCACCACCCGAAAGCAAGGTGAGACGCTTGACCTTCTTGCCCGGTGGGCGCGCCTCGACTTCGATGCCGGTCGCCAACATGTCATTAGGCTCGGTAAGGATGAGTCGGCCCTCACCGCCTGGGAAGAGCGTCTGGAAGACTTTCGGAAATTCGGCTTCCACGTCGTGCCACGCGTCCGTGAACAGTTGCAGAATCTGCGCGTCGACATCTTCAATGACACCCGTTAAGTCCTTGCGGGCTTGGATGACGTCATCGAGCTGCGTCGACAGGAAGGTATAGCGTTCCTCCAAAGCCTTGTACTCTTCCAAGGCGAGGGGGTTGACCTTGCCCAAGGAATTAAGGTCCTTCTCTGCCTGCTTGAGACGTGCAGTCTCCGCCGCACGGTCGAAGTCCTCGCCCGGAGTGTAATCCTTGAGCAAATCCGGAATCGCGATACCGAGCTGTTCGACGATCTTGGCCTCGGCTTCATCTACTCGGACCTGCGCCTGGCTGCGTGCGATTTCTGAGCTGTGGGCAGAATCAGTAAGCCTATCCAACTGTTGGCGGGTAGCGGATACTGCCTGCTTTGCGGTCTGGGCACGGCCCTGCAACACTCCCCGCTGGGTCACGAGTTCATCGCGCTCCTCAGCAGCACGTTCCAGGGCATGGGCTGCACGCGCGGCTACGTCTTGGGCATGTTTATCCACGGCCCCAGCCAACTGCGCCTGCGCTTGACGCCGAGCCATCGCTTGGTCATGGCGGGCCTTGGCTTGGCGTTCGTGTTGAGCTTGGCGGCGCAAGGCGTCTCCCCTACCCGCGGCTTGAGCTGCCTTATCCTCGGCACTACGGGCAGCAAGCTGAGCTTCGACCTCCATGGCCTTGACTTGTTCTAAAGCTGTGGACGCCTCATCGCGTTCAATAGAGGACGGTTCATCGGACTGCTCATCCGTATCAACGCGGGACAAGCGGTCGCGAGCTTCATCCAATTCTTCGCGCAGGCGCACGAGCTGGACCTCAATATCGGTGGCACGAGCTGCCGACTTCTCATGCTCTGCCTTGTTGGCCTCATATTGTTTGAGCAAGCGTTGATGGTCACGCTTCCAGGCCTCTACCTCCTGGTCGTGCTCACGCAGGGCTGCTTTAGCGCTAGCGGCGGCAACGCGTGCATCGTCAGCAGCAATCTTCGCGCCTTCGAGAGTTCCGGAAAGCTCCTCCAATTCCTGGGAGGCTTTGTCCAACTGCTTTTCAGCTTCCGCGATATGGGCGCTGACCTCCACGGTAGAGGTGCTGCCGGTGCCGGCCTCGACCCAGCCTTCGCCGACGAGCAGGCCCTTCGGGGTCACCGCACGCAGGCGCGGGTCATCGGCAACAACTGCACGTGCGGCAGAGAAATCCTTGACTAGGACGACATCGGACAGCAACCGCGTCAGCGCCGCTGACACCTCGGGGACCACCACCATGTGGTCCAACAGCCATTCCGCTCCGCTGGGCAGGTCTGCGTCGAGACGCCAGCCAGTAGCCGAGCTCGAAGCTCCAGAGCCCAGGTCGGCCGCGGAGACGTCGACCAGCGGCGTACGGCTAGCTTCCGCCAAGTTAGCGACGATCTCCTCGCTCACAGCACCTGCTTGCGCCTCAGCGAAAGACCCGAGCGCAGCGGCGACGGCAGTCTCATAACGCGTGGAGATGAAATCTGCCAGAGGTGCGAAGCCCTCGCCCAAGTCGAGCGCCTCCGGTGCAGTCTGGCCCAAGGTGTCGATGCGCGCGCGGAGGGAGTACACGGCGCGCTCACGTTCGCGTTGGGCATCGCGCAGTTGTTCCAAGCGCTTGTCAGCGGCAGCAGATTCACTGGCCGCACGCACGTGTGCCTCTTCGAGTGGCTCGCGCTCAGAGGCAAGCGTGCTCAACTTGTCAGCCACCTCATCTACTTCCGTCTGCGCGTCCCTCGTGCGAGCCTTGGTGCTCGACAGGGTCTCTTCTTGGCGGCCTAGCTCCGACTCGGCAGCGGCGACTTGGCCCGCTAGGTTTTCCTCGGCAGCGATGAGGCGAACTACGCCTTCGCGCCTATCAGCAATGGCACGCAACTGTGCCATGTGCTCTTTATCCGCAGCCTCGAAGGCCTCACGGCGTTCCGCTACTTCCTCACGAATCGATTCAAGCCGCTCCGCAGCCTCCTCGGCGGCGGCGAGGAGTTCGGCATGGGAGTCGTCGGCAAGCTGGGCCTTCGCGTCCAAGTCGTCCGGATCCTGACCGGCATAGGCTACCTGTGCGCCCACGTTGCTGGCGCGCTCAGCTGCGATGCGTTGCGTAGCGGAAATGCGCTCCGAGAGAGTCGACAAATCAAACCACAGTTTTTGAGCTGCCTCCGCACGCGGTGACACTTCCCCCAGCTCTGCCTCAATCTCCAACTGATTCGCGGTGGCTTCCTCAAGCTGCGCCGTAACTTCCTCGACCTGCTCAGCAAGCACCTCGGCGCGGCGCTCAGCATCCTCGAAGGTCGCACGGACACGGACGACGCGGTCGCCGGCCAAGCGCAAGCGGGCGTCACGAAGATCCGCTTGCACCGAGGCGGCGCGTTTCGCAGCTTCGGCTTGGCGTGCCAAAGGTTTGAGTTGCTTGCCCAATTCATCAGTCAGGTCCTGCAAGCGGTCAAGGTTGGCTTGCATGCCAGTGAGCTTGCGCTGTGCTTTTTCCTTGCGGCGGCGGTGCTTCAGCACACCTGCGGCTTCCTCAATGTAGGCGCGACGATCCTCCGGCCGCGATTCCAGGATTTCTGCCAGCTTTCCTTGGCCCACAATGATGTGCATCTCGCGACCAATACCGGAGTCTGAGAGCAGCTCTTGGATGTCCATGAGGCGCGCCTTAGCGCCGTTAATCTCGTATTCACTCGCGCCATCGCGGAACATGCGCCGCGTGACGGAAACCTCCGAATACTCAATGGGAAGCGCACCATCCGAGTTATCAATGGTGAGGGTAACCTCAGCACGTCCTAAGGCTTTGCGCTCGCCGGCACCGGCGAAGATGACATCTTGCATCTTGCCGCCGCGCAGCGTCTTAGCGCTTCCTTCGCCCATGACCCACGCCAAGGCGTCGACGACGTTGGACTTACCCGAGCCGTTCGGGCCCACAACGGCACAAATGCCGGGCTCGAATTTCAGGTTCGTCGCAGACGCGAAGGACTTAAATCCTTTGAGCGTGAGCGATTTGAGGTGCATTCGAACCAGTTTAGCGTTCGATGAAGCCGGACTCGCCGCGTGGCTCGGCCCACTGCTCCACCACGGCCTCAACCACGCCAGGGCGACGGGTGGTGGACGGTTCTTCACGCAGCAATTCCAGCAAACGCTCGCACTTCTCACGTGGGCCTTCGGCGACAACCTGAACGCGGCCGTCCTGCAGGTTGGTGGCGTGGCCAGCCAAGCCCAATTCCAAGGCGCGGGAACGGGTCCACCAACGGAAACCTACGCCCTGCACGGAGCCGAGAACGAACGCGGTCAGGCGCTGCTGTGTCATTTAAAACTCCCTCAAATTCGTGCGATCACCCAAATCGCGCTGGTGCTGCAGTTGGCGGCGATCCTCCAGGCTGCGGCGGGTTACCGGATCCGAGCCATCCCAGCATTCCACGCCCTTCAGTTCGGGCAGCATATCACGGTGGAAGACTGGGTCCACGCCTGTCCGGCGCTGCTCGTTGTAGTTCTTAAGCAGCTTAATGGCCACGCCCGACAGCGGCACGATGGCGCACACGTTGAGCAGCACCATGATGGCCGCGCCGGTATCGGCAAGATCGAAGATGGTACCCAACGGCGCGACCGCACCATAGAAGACGAAGGCCAGCACGATGATGCGGAAAGCCCACAGCACCCACTTCTTCTCCGAGAGGTACTCCACGTTGGACTCGGCAAGGTAGTAATTGCCCAGGATGGAGGAGAACGCTAGGAAGAAGAGGATAAAGGTGACAAAGTGGATTCCCCACTCACCTACCGTTCCGGCAAGAGCGTTCTGAGTCAGCGTAACGCCTTCAATGGCATCAGAGCCGAAAGTCTCAAAGTCGGTTCCCAGCAAAATGATGAAAGCCGTAATGGAGCAGACCACGAGGGTATCGAAGTACACACCGAGAGTCTGGACGAGGCCCTGTTTGACTGGGTGGGACACCGTGGCAGTTGCCGCGGCGTTAGGGGCAGAACCTTCACCGGCTTCGTTAGAGAACAAACCACGCTGAATGCCCTTGAGCATAGCCAAGCCCAAGGTGGCACCAGCCGCCTCACGGAAGCCGAAGGCAGAACCGATGATAGACACAACCATGTCCGGCACCTTGTCAAAGTTCAACGCCACAACAATGAAGCCAACGACCAGGTAGGCAGCTGCCATGAAGGGAACAATAAATTGCGTCATAGTAGCGATACGCTGCACGCCACCAACGATGATGAGGCCTGCCACGAGGACGATGGCAATGCCGACGCCTGCCTTAAACGCTAGGGAATCCTGACCGAAGGAAGCAGCCAGGGAATCAGAAATAGCGTTGGTCTGGAAGGCGTTGTAGAACCATCCGAAGGTAATCGCGATGGCTACGGAAAACACAGTCGCCAGCGGAGTCCAGCCCAGTCCGCGGGACATGTAGTAGGCGGGGCCACCGCGATAGGCATCCCCTTCGCGTACCTTCCACAGCTGAGCCAAGGTGGACTCCACGAATGCCGTAGCACCACCCAAAATGGCGATGAGCCACATCCAGAACACCGCACCGGGGCCACCCACCGAAATCGCCACGGCAACACCCGCAACGTTGCCGGTTCCGACGCGGGATGCTGCGGAAATCGTGAAGGCCTTGAATGCCGAAATTCCGCCATAATTGGCATCTTCATCCACGCCGATGCCCTTGGGCTTTTCGACGACCGCCTTGAACATGTCCGGCACCATACGCACCTGCACCACAGCGGTACGGATACCGAAGAAGAGGCCGGCGGCGATGAGCAGCCACGGCAAAACATAGGACCAGAGGCTGTTATTAATGGCACCAATCACAGTGCTAAAAACTTCTTGCATGGGCCATAATCTTAACGGCACCACCTACTAGAGACCTACTTGTGCGCCCCCTAAGCAGCACCCCTGCGCTGACAGGAGGGGCAATAGTGCGTGCCGCGTCCTCCCACGACGGTTTTTACTAGTTCGGTTCCGCATCGATCACAAGGCCGACCGCCACGTCCGTAGGCATGCAAGGACCGGTCAAAATACCCGGATTCGCCATTGACATTGACGTAGAGCGCATCGAAGCTGGTGCCGCCAACGTCGAGCGCAGCGCGCATAACCTCGGTGGCTGCGTGGACAATAGCCACGGCGTCTTTCTGACGCAGGGTGCTCGCCTTTTTCAGCGGGGAGATACCTGCTGCCCACAGAGCCTCATCGGCATAGATATTGCCCACACCACTGACGACAGTTTGGTCCAAAAGAGCCACCTTGACGGCGGTCTTCTTGGCGCGGATGCGGCGCGCGGCCGCAGTGATGTCGAAATCCGGCTCCAGCGGGTCAGGCGCAATGTGCGCCATCGTCAGCCACGGAGCCAGACGCCAGTACCCGAAGGTGCGCTGGTCGACGAAGCTGATGGGGGTGGCGTCATCAAGCACAGCCCGAATGCGCACGTGCGGGGAGTCCACCGCGCCGATGCGCACCTGGCCGGACATTCCTAAGTGGATAAAGAGGACATCGCGGGCCGGATCGCTCAGGTCTTCATCAGCGAATTCGAGCCACATGAATTTGCCTCGGCGTGCCGCCGCAGCAATGGTCCGGCCTTCCAGGAGCGCTGCGAGTGGCTCCTCCTGCCCGCGGTTCGCCCGCGGGTGCAGCACCTCTACCGAGGTAAACGTACGCCCAGCGATGTAAGGCTCAAGGCCGCGGCGAACGGATTCGACTTCTGGAAGCTCCGGCATCTAGCTCTCTTTGGCTGCAGTGCCTTGGACTAGAAGCGGGGTTTCGCGCAGCGCTTGGCAGGCTTCTTCCGCTGCTTTCTGCTCCGCGAGCTTCTTGTTGTGGCCCGTACCGCGCCCCACGGTCAGACCAGCGACAGTGGCCACGGCGCTAAAGGTTTGATCATGTTCCGGCCCAGTAGAAGTAGCCGAATAGACCGGCATTGCTGCCTTCAGCTCCGCGCACAGCTCCTGCAGAGTTGTCTTCCAGTCCATATGGCGGCCAGACACCACGGCGTTCTCGATCTTGGCGGCAAAAAGGTTCAGGATGACCTTGCGTGCTACTTCGAATCCGTGCTGGCGGTAAATCGCTCCCAGGATCGCTTCCGTGGTATCAGCGAGGATGGAGTCCTTATCGCGACCGCCGGTGGTCTGCTCGCCTTTGCCCAACAAAATGTGCTTGCCCAGATCAATCTCACGGGCCACATCTGACAGGCCGTAGCGCGAGACGATGGAGGCGCGCATCTTGGAGATATCCGATTCCGGGCGGGACGGATAGCGCTCATAGAGCTTCGCGGCAATCGACAAACCCAGCACGGCATCCCCGAGGAACTCGAGGCGCTCGTTATTGGGTAGGTGGCCGTTCTCGTTGGCAAAGGATCGGTGCGTCAGTGCCAAACACAGGTGTTCGTCACTGATGTCTACGCCCAGTGCGGCGAGCAACGGGGCGTGGTCTACCTCGGCATAGGCAGCTGCGAGGGCTTCTTCTCCTGTGAGCTTCTTTTTCTTGCTCATAGGAACTTCTCCAGACCTGACCAGCGAGGATCCACACGTTCTTCTTCACCAGAGACACCCGTGGTAACGCCCTCCGGTGTATCTGCTTCACAGCCGTCCTCGCAGGTCGGGGCGAAAGGCAAAGTTAAACCGGCTTCATCAATAACGGTCTGCAGCAAATCGAGGATTCCATCTTTGACCTCCGGTACTTCATCACCGGAGCCTTGGTCGTGCTCATCGGTGTCGTCTCCACTGATGAAAGACTCATCCGCCGCGAAGACCTGGGACACGTGGAGATCCAATTCTGGGTGGAGTTCCGCCAAACAGCGCGCGCATTCGCCGCTGAGGGTGCCAGTGACATCGGCATCCACCAGAATGCCCGATCCCAATGGGGTCAGGGTGGCGTCTACCGTTAGTTCATCGCCTTTCGGAATGGCGATCATTTCCACGCCGATGCGTTCCGGGGCGGGGCCGGTCTGAACGCGGTGCTCGGGCAGCACTTCGGAGCCTTGGCTGCGCAACAATTCCGTCACGTCGAACTTCAAAGGTGAATTCATAGCATCACCCAGCTTACCTTGTGCCGCCTAATCCCCCACTCCGGTGCCAGCTGGCAATGCCTGCCAGTTGACCCCCGCTGACTGGCAACAGCCTGAATGCTGGGGCACAACCGCGTAGGGACTTGTGTGCAGCACTCGCTAAGTGGTGCTTGCACCCCTACGGTGGAATGACATGAGCAACGCCACTACTCATTCAGCCACCATCACGGACGCGGCGCACAACCTCGCGGGGCTCTACCCAGTGCAGTGCCTCGCCCCAGCCGTGGTGTTGGCCGCCATCGGTGTGGTTTTCCGGCACGTGGTGACGCGACATCGGCCGAGTGTCTTTGGCCGTGATGGCCTTGTGCTGCACCACGTGGCGCCGATCGCCGCCCTCGCCGGCATTATGGTGGGCGCCGTGGCGCTGCTGCCGCTGCATTTCAGCTCCACCGTGATTATCTCCTCGGCATTGTTTTCTCTGTTTGCCGCGTTCATTGTCTGGGGCGCCCGGGAATCTATTTCCGCAGCATTCCTCACCGTCGGCATGATGATGCTCAGCGTGGGCGCAGTTGACCTCATGATCGCCGTGGCTGGCGCCCCATGGGCTCCCCTCACTGATCCCCTGACGGGCGGGCTGGGCTTTGGCAGCATGTGGGTACTCTATGCCCTACCCGGTATTATTGCTGCTGGCCTCGCTGCCGCTTTAAGTACCATGCCTGCAGCTGAAGCTGACCGCATTCGCCGCGCCGAGGCTGCCCGCGAGGCCTCCCAGGCTCCCGATGCCTCGCGCCGCTCCTACCCCGCCGCAGCTTAAGAATGAGCTCCGAGTAACGCTCCCGGCAACGGCCTAACGGCCTCGGCTGGGAGCTTTGTACGTTGTGCGTTCTAGTAGTCGCGCGGTGCGCGGGGCGCACGGCGCGGACGGGTCTCGCCGCGGTCCCAGCTTTCGCTACGCGCCTCACCGCGTGCCTCACGGCCCTCTGGGCGACCTTCGGCACGGGAGTCACCGCGCGACTCGCCTCGGGAACGCACTCCCGCGCCGCGGCGCAGAGCGGAGCGGTCATTGTTCACGGTGCGCAGCAGATCAGACAACGTGGTCTCGAATTCGCCCAGCTTTGCGTCCACAAACTCATCACACTCGGTACGCAGGCGGTTGGACTCAGAATGCGCAGTTTCGACAATGCGGTGCGCCTCATCATCAGCGCGGCGCACAACCTCAGACTCAGAAACGAGACGTTCCTGCTCTGCCTGTCCGGCGGCAACGGTACGCTGGTATTCCTCATCTGCCTGGGCGCGGGTGCGCTCAGCATCGGCGCGGGCGTTATCCACTAGGTTGGTAGCTTCATCTTCGGCTTGGGCCACCATGGTGGTGGCGCGATGTTGAGCGTCGGCAAGCATGGCATCCGCATCCTCACGCGCACGAGTAACCGTGTCATCTGCCTGGGCATTGGCATCAGAAATAATCTGGTCCGCGCGCTCCTCCGCGCCCTGCAGAATCTCATCCTGCTTGTCCAAGACGTCCTGAGCGTCATCCATTTCGACGGGGAGGGCATTACGAAGGTCATCAAGAAGCGCCAGCATCTCGTGGCGCGGGACCATGCAATTGGAGGTCATTGGAACGGCGTAGGCCTGTTCCAGATTGCGAACAAGTTCATCGAGGGACTCAAAAACGCGGTACATGGCACCAGCCTAACCAAGCCCGTGCGCAGCGCGACGTATCCCACGCGGGTGTTGACAGCGAAAACCTCCCCGTCGCGCTCTTGTTTGTTAGCGCGAGGGGTGGAGGTTGCATCGCGGCAGAACGCCTGACGCCGAACGTTAGATAACGCCCTGCGCCAGCATGGCGTCCGCTACCTTCTTGAAACCGGCAATATTGGCACCAGCCACGTAGTCACCGTCAAGCCCATATTCCTTCGACGTCTTATCGATGTTGCGGAAAATGCTCGACATGATGTCGTGCAGGCGCTGATCGGTGTACTCAAAGGTCCAAGAGTCACGGGAGGCGTTTTGCTGCATCTCCAGTGCGGAAGTAGCAACACCACCCGCGTTAGCTGCTTTGCCCGGCGCGAAGGCAATCTTCCGGTCCAAGAAGTAGTGAACTGCCTCCGGGGTACACGGCATGTTGGCGCCCTCCGCCACGTAGCGCACCTTGTTGTCGACCAACAGCTTGGCGTCATCACCATCGAGTTCGTTCTGGGTTGCGCACGGGAGAGCGACATCCGCCTGGACCTCCCAGACGTTACCGCCGTCGTGGTACTCGACTCCTTCGCCAGCCTCCTTGGCATACGCGGAGATACGCTCACGGCGGACTTCCTTGATGTCCTTCAGCAGCTCCAAGTCCACGCCCTTCGGGGTGGTGATGTAGCCGGAGGAGTCCGACATGGCCACAACGGTGCCGCCTAGCTGCTGGACCTTTTCGGCGGCGTAGATGGCCACGTTGCCGGAACCAGAGACAATAACTTTCGCGCCATCGAAGGACTCGCCGTGCGCCTTCATCATCTCTTCGGTGAGGTACACCAAGCCGTAGCCGGTAGCCTCGGTACGCACGAGCGACCCTCCCCAGGTCAGGCCCTTACCAGTGAGGATGCCGGACTCGTGCTTGTTCTCAAGGCGGCGGTACTGGCCGAAGAGGTATCCAATTTCGCGGCCGCCCACACCGATGTCACCGGCCGGAACGTCGCGGTATTCACCGATATGGTTGTGCAGCTCAGTCATGAAGGACTGGCAGAAGCGCATGACTTCAGCATCAGACTTGCCTTTAGGGTCAAAGTCCGAGCCACCCTTGCCACCACCAATGGGCAGGCCAGTCAGGGAGTTCTTAAAGATCTGCTCGAAACCGAGGAACTTGATAATGCCCAGGTTCACACTGGGGTGGAAACGCAGGCCGCCCTTGTATGGGCCTAGCGCGGAGTTGAACTGCACACGGAAACCACGATTGACCTGGATTTCACCATTGTCATCGACCCACGGGACGCGGAAGATGAGCTGACGCTCAGGCTCGCACAGACGCTCCACCAGGCCGTAATCCGCGTAGTGCGGATCCTTGTTAAGGACGATCTTGAGGGAATCAAGGACCTCAGCAAGCGCCTGATGGAACTCGGGTTCGCCCGCGTTCCGCTTCAGAAGCTTGCTGTAATAGTCAGAGATCTGCTGGTCGATGGACATGGCAATCCTTTCATCTGGCACTGTTCCGAATGGAAAGTGCTTCATTTAATGAACAGTTGTTAGTTTTCTATCATGCGACCTAAATTGCAACCTGGGCTGGCCCACTAATCACTAACTAGCAGCTCAGATACCCAAAATTTTTTCGTCACACGAGGGCCCATATACTCGTGACCATGCGCATCCTTGTTGCCCCTGACTCTTTTAAAGGCACCGCCACTGCAAACGAGGCCGCTGCCGCGATAGCTCTCGGTGCCCGGCGCGCCCTGAATAGTGCCGGGCTTTCCGCTACGTCCACTGTGACAACGCTTCCGATGGCTGATGGCGGCGAAGGTACTGCTGAGGTACTCGCCAGCGCCGCAGTCGCGCGTACTGGCAGCACTGGCCAGACTATTACGCTACCCACCACGGATGCGGTGGGCCGACTCACCGAAGCCAGCTACTACCTCGTGGGCGAGGAGGCGTTTATCGACGTTGCCGCGGCGACCGGCCTGCCTGCTGTATCCGATGCCCTCGACCCGCTGCATGCAGATTCCTACGGCACCGGTGTTTTAATCGCTGATGCGGAGGCGCGCGGCGCAAAGCACATTGTCTTAGGCTTGGGTGGAAGCGTCAGTATCGACGGCGGCCTGGGAATTCTCACCGCATTAGGCGCGGCAGCCCACGATGCACGCGGCTATGCACTCCCTAAAGGCGGCGCCCCACTGGTCACCCTCAACACCATCGATACCGCGCAACTCAACATGAAAGCTGCCCTGCTGGACTACACGTTGGTAACTGATACGCGCGCAGTCCCCATCCAGGCGGCCACAATGTATGGCCCACAAAAAGGCGCCGAGGGCGAGCAGGTAGCGCTACTGGCTGGCGCCATGCTCCAGCTGTGCGCAGTCACTGATACCAATCCGCAGGCGGAATTTATGGGCGCGGCCGGCGGAATCCCGATTGCGTTGAGCTGGCTTTCGCGCACGCTGTGGGGCACAGATGAGCACTGCCGAATCGTTCCCGGCGGGCGCTACGTCGCTGAAGCACTTAATCTCCCCACGCTCGCTGCGGAGGCCGACCTCCTCATTACTGGCGAAGGCCGCTTTGACGAACAATCCCTCACCGGAAAAGTAGTCGGCACGCTAGCCGAGCTCACGGAAGAAGCAGCAGGTTCCCCGACTCTCGGCATCGTTGCCGGTTCCGCAACTGCCCCGGCCCCAGCCGGGGCACTGCTCCAAGAATTAGAAAGCGACGGGAGCAATGCCACCAGCAGTGAGGTGGCCGCAGCAATCAGCAGCGCCGCCGAGCGCCTCGTGACAGAATTTATTGAGGCATCCGTTCCGGACGCTAGGGGTTAACCTGCACCGACCACGGGAAGATGGCCGGGCGCTCGTGTGCTACTTCATCTTCGAGCAGGACGTGATCCTTCGGCAGCACCGCATGGGGCGTGAGTAGACGGGCAAGCACCATGGTGAGCTGATTGACCGACCCGGTCACGCCCTCCACCGCAATCTCGTAGCGGTGAACACTCGCACCGTCGAGGTCGCGGTCTTCATGCTCGTCGCGGTAGGTCTGGCGCAGCTGCTCCTCCAGCCCCTCTTGGATCGCCGGTTCCTCTACGTGGGTAACATCGGCTGAGGTCAGCGAGTTGTTATCTACCAGCTTCTGCGTGGCAGTACAAAAGATTTCGGCAACGCGCTCGACTTGGGCATTCGGCACCAGAACATCAAACTGAATCATTGGCATGTAGGCAACCCTACCCTAACTTGAAGGAGAGTAACTATGGCAGATCCCACACTCGCGGCCCTTCTTGACAGTGACGCTGTTGACCTTTCTTGGCAGCGTGCCTTCTACGAGGATCTGCACTCCCACCCAGAGCTTCCCCACGAGGAGGAACGTACTGCCGGCCGCATTCTGGAGCAGCTCGACACGTATGACTGTGAGGTCGTCACTGACATCGGAGGCCATGGCATCGTCGCCATTTTCCGCAATGGCGACGGCCCCACAGCGCTCATGCGCGCGGACTTCGACGCGCTACCGGTAGCCGAGGAAACCGGCGTTGACTTCGCCGCCACCAACGGCAAGATGCATGCCTGTGGCCACGACGTCCACACCACCGCACTTTTGGGAGCCTGTGCGCTTATCGACGTCCACCGCGACGCCTGGCAAGGCACCTTCCTCGCCCTCTTCCAACCAGCGGAGGAATCCTCCATGGGCGCAAAATACATGATTGCCGATGGCCTCACCGAACGCGTGCCGAAGCCGGATGTCTGCTTGGGTCAGCACGTCATGCCTGGACCTGCAGGCCAGGTCCAGTCCACATCTGGCCCCATCCTCGCTGGCTGCGATTCCCTGCGCATCCACATCACAGGCCGCTCCGCTCACGCCTCTATGCCGCACGAATCCATCGACCCTTCTTACGTTGCCGCAATGGTGGTCACGCGCCTCCAAGCCATCGTGGGCCGCGAGGTTCCTCCCCACGACTTCTTTGTCATCTCCGTGGGCGAACTACATGCAGGAGACAAGAACAACATCATCCCCGGCAGCGCCGAGCTGGTGCTCAATACCCGTTATTACAAGCCGGAGTTAGCCGAACGCGTCTACGCTTCTCTAGAACGCATGGTGCGCGCGGAGTGCGTAGCTTCTGGTTGCCCCGCCGAGCCAACCTTTGAGTATTACGCTCATGGCGAAGTGACCGATAACGACCCCGTCGCCCACGATGCTGTGCGCGCCTCGTTCGACCAGGTCTTTGGGGAGCTTTCTGTCACCGCCACGCCGTCCACAGTGTCTGAGGATTTTTGCTATATTCCGCAGGCATGGGGCGTGCCTTACTACTTCTGGTTCATCGGCTCTACCCCAGATGAGCTCCTTGATAACCCTCCGGTTAACCACCAGTCCACCTTCCTACCGGACTACGCTCCCACGATGGACTCCGCTACGCGTGCCGCCGCCGCTGCGGTCCTGTCTTTTCTCAAGCACTAAAGCCAAACGTGCTCACTGCGTGTCGCCAAGGAACTGGTTAAGCTTGTAGGCGGTATTTTCCACACATTTCGAGTGCAACTTCTAAGGAATCTCATGAGCCAGCCCCAGCACGCTGATTTTCAGACCGCAGTTCCCGGGCACGTCCGCGCCGCCGCCGGTGTGACACCGCCAACCGCCTCCAACCGCAAGTTCTGGTCCGGCCTCTCTGCCGCAGTCATGGAACAGATTGCCGATAACTGGGAAGCCACCCGCAGCGCGTATGCCGCTGCCCGTCAGCAGCACTACTTCTCCGCAGAGTTCCTGCAGGGCCGCGCGCTGCTCAACAACCTCACCAACGTCGGTCTCGTCGATGAGGCCCGCGCCGCTGCCAAGGCCGCCGGACACGAGTTGGCTGATGTTCTCGAGGCCGAGCATGATGCCGCTCTGGGTAACGGTGGTTTGGGCCGCCTTGCCGCGTGCTTCCTCGACTCCGCCGTAACCCAGGATTACCCGGTGACCGGTTATGGTCTCCTGTACCGCTATGGCTTGTTCCGCCAGTCCTTCGAGGACGGTTTCCAGCGCGAGGAGCCGGATGCTTGGATGGAGAATGGCTACGATTTCATCATTCGCCGCGCCTCCGAGCAGCGCTGCGTTCACTTCGATGACATGGATGTGCGCGCCATCCCGTATGACATGCCCATTACCGGTTATGGCACCGATAACGTTGGCACCCTGCGCTTGTGGAAGTCCGAACCGATCGATGAGTTCGACTATGACGCTTTCAACTCCCAGCGCTTTACCGAGGCCATCGTTGAACGCGAGCGCGTTATGGACATTTGCCGCGTGCTCTACCCCAACGACACCACCTACGAAGGCAAAGTCCTGCGCGTTCGCCAGCAGTACTTCTTCGTCTCTGCGTCTCTGCAGCAGATGATTGATAACTACATTGAGCACCACGGTGACGATCTCACAGGCTTTGCCAAGTACAACTGCATCCAGCTCAATGACACCCACCCGGTGCTCGCTATTCCGGAATTGCTGCGCCTGCTTCTCGACGAGCATGGGATGGGCTGGGATGAAGCGTGGAAGGTTGTCACTGAGACCTTCGCGTATACCAACCACACCGTCTTGGCAGAGGCCCTGGAAAGCTGGGAAGTCTCCATCTTCCAGAAGCTGTTCTGGCGCATCTGGGAGCTTGTGGAGGAAATTGACCGTCGATTCCGTGAGGACATGACCCAGCGCGGGCTGGATCAGGGCCGTATCGACTACATGGCTCCCGTTTCCAACGGCCAGGTCCACATGGCGTGGATTGCCTGCTACGCTGCCTACTCCATCAACGGCGTGGCGGCACTGCATACCGAGATCATCAAGGCAGATACTCTGTCCGAGTGGCATGAACTGTGGCCGGAGAAGTTCAATAACAAGACCAACGGAGTGACCCCGCGCCGCTGGCTGCGCATGTGCAACCCGCGCCTGTCGAGCCTACTAACTGAGCAGGCCGGTTCCGATGCCTGGGTCACTGATCTGACCGAACTGGCCAAGCTCGCACCGTTGGTAGAAGATGAAAAGGTTCTGCGTCAGCTCATCAACGTCAAGCGTGCAAACAAGCAGGACTTTGCTACGTGGATTGAGGAGCACCAAGGCTCCACTGTGGACCCCGATTCGATTTTTGACGTCCAGATTAAGCGCCTCCACGAGTACAAGCGCCAGCTCATGAATGCTCTGTACATCCTGGATCTTTATTTCCGCATCAAGGTCGATGGTGAAACTGTTCCGAAGCGCACCTTCATCTTCGGTGCGAAGGCAGCCCCGGGCTATGTCCGCGCCAAGGCCATCATCAAGCTCATCAACACCATCGGTGATCTGGTGAACAACGACCCGGCTACCAAGGACGTGCTCAACGTTGTCTTCGTGGAGAACTACAACGTTTCCCCCGCCGAGCATATTATCCCGGCCGCAGATGTCTCCGAGCAGATTTCCGTCGCGGGTAAGGAGGCATCGGGTACCTCCAACATGAAGTTCATGATGAACGGCGCTCTGACGCTGGGCACCATGGATGGCGCCAACGTAGAGATCGTTGAGGCAGTGGACGAAGAAAACGCCTACATCTTCGGCGCTCGCAACGAGGAGATCCCGCAGCTGCGCGCCGAGTACAACCCCGGTGAACTCTACAACTCTGTTCCGGGAATGGCCCGCGTTCTGGATGCCTTTACTGATGGCACTCTGGGCTCGGAGAATAACGGCATGTTTGGTGACCTGCGCTCCTCGCTTCTGGATGGTTATGGCGAGCACGCTCAGGACACCTACTACGTTCTGGGTGACTTCGCTGACTACCGTGAGACCCGCGACCGCATGGCTGCTGACTATGACGCCGATGAGATGGCATGGGCTAAGAAGGCTTGGCTGAACATCTGCTACTCCGGTCGCTTCTCCTCCGACCGCACCATCGCGGACTACGCCAACGAAGTATGGAAGCTGGCCCCGACCCCCATTTCCAACGTCTAAAGGGAAACGACTGAAGAGACGGGGTTCCCTAAAAGGCAAAAGCGCCGCCTCACCCACCTGTCTCCTTGCTACTCGGTAGTTAAGGAGGCTGTGGGTAAGGCGGCGTTGTCTGTCTGCGGCCGTATTACTTATCGCGCAGCGTCTGGCCCAACTCGTGGACCTGAATCATGTTGGTGTTGCCAGAGATTCCCGGAGGGGTACCGGCGATGACAACGATCATGTCACCTTCCTTGTACTTGTCCATGCCAAGGAGGGCCTCATCGATGCTAGCCATCATGTCATCGGTGGACTTGACCTCAGAGCTCAAGAAAGTCTCTGCACCCCAGGTCAGGGCCAACTGTGAGCGAATTGCCGGGTGCGGAGTAAACGCCAGCAACGGCAACGGGGAGTGCAAACGAGCCACGCGCTTCGCAGTATCACCAGACGTGGTGAAGGCGACGATGGCCTTCGCGTTGAGGCGCTCTGCAATATCACGCGCGGAGTAAGACACCACACCCCGCTTGGTGCGCGGCACGTGGCTCAGCGGTGGAACCTGACCGCCAGACTCAGCGTTGGCCACAATCTTGGACATCGTGCGTACGACGTTTTGCGGGTCGATACCAACGGAGGTCTCACCCGAGAGCATGACTGCATCAGCACCGTCGAGCACGGCATTAGCCACGTCGGAGGCCTCCGCACGAGTTGGGCGCAGGTTGGAAATCATGGAATCCAGCATCTGAGTAGCCACGATGACCGGCTTGGCGTTCTCGCGTGCAATCTGGATGGCGCGCTTCTGAAACAGCGGAACCTGCTCGAGCGGTACCTCCACACCCAGGTCACCACGGGCAATCATGATGGCGTCGAAAGCCAGCACGATGGACTCGAGGGCGTCGACAGCCTCCGGCTTCTCCAGCTTGGCGATAACCGGAACGCGACGGCCTTCCTCATCCATGATTTCGTGGACCTTGTCCACATCCGCTGGGGAACGGACGAAGGACAGGGCAATCATGTCAACGCCCAGATTCAGCGCGAAGCGAAGGTCAGCGATGTCCTTCTCCGACAGGGCCGGCACGGAGATGTCCATGCCCGGCAAGGAAACGCCCTTGTTATTGGAAACTGGGCCACCTTCGGTGACCTCACAAACAACGTCGTTGCCTTCTACTTCCTTGCACACGACGGCAACCTTGCCATCGTCGATCAGCAGGCGGTCCCCCGGCTTAGCGTCCTTGGCCAGGCCCTTGTAGGTGGTGGAGACGCGGTCGTGGGTACCTTCGACGTCATCGACGGTAATTCGAACGATTTCCCCTTCTTTCCACATCTCCTCACCGTTGACAAAGCGACCCAGACGGATCTTCGGACCCTGAAGGTCGGCGAGGACACCGACGGCGTGGCCGGTCTCATCGGTAGCTTCGCGGACCCAGGCGTAATTTGCTTCGTGGTCTGCGTGCTCGCCGTGGGACATGTTCAGACGCGCGACGTCCATGCCCGCTTCCACCAAGCCCAGGATTCCCTCCTTGCTTGCCACTGCGGGACCCAACGTACAAACGATTTTGGTTCTTCTATCCAACATGGAGTGCCTTATTCGCATCGGGGATGTCTAACGGTTCCTAAACTACCCCCGTTTTCTAGTCTCTGCCACCATAAATGGCGCTCACATCTCCGTCCGAGTCGTGCCGTTATACCTTTCAATACCCTGCTTTCCACCACAAAACGCAGCATGAAATGGGCGCGAGCGGGCACGATCAGACATTTCTGGCGGGCCCCATAAGGCTCCTAGCGCGACGCCATCACCGCCCAAAGATGTACTGTGATTCCGGCTACTGTACCATCCCTCCGGCAGAGGAAGAATCCGAATGCGGGTACAGGTGAACCTGTGAACCTGCGCGCCCATCAGCGCCAGCGCTATGGTCTGCCCCACCTTTGACGCGATGTGGATCCACCTCTTCGGGAGTCTCCTGACCGCGCGGCAGACGGACAAACGCGATGAGCGCAATGATGAAGCAGACGACGGACACAATGACGTTGACGCGGAATCCGAAGATGTGCGTGGCCTCATCCGCGCGCATGTTCTCAACCACGAAACGGCCCGCGGTGTAGCCCGCCACGTACAGAGCAAAGACGCGTCCGTGTCCCAGCTTCCAGGCTTTGTGCGCCCACAGAAGGAAGAGGCAAATAACCACGTTCCACACGAGCTCGTAGAGGAAGGTCGGGTGCACCGACGTCATGACCTCACCCGTAGAGCGTCCACTAATCGGCGCGTAGTCGCCGTTCTCATTGACGCGGTAGTAAATATCGAGTGCCCAGGGCACTGTGGTTTCCCGGCCGTAGAGCTCTTGGTTAAACCAGTTTCCAAGGCGTCCAATGGCCTGGGCCAGGATAAGGCCGGGTGCTACGGCGTCGGCAAACGGCCCCAGCGGAATTCCCTTGATTTTAAACATGACCCACACAGCTACCGCACCAAGCGCCACCGCACCCCAAATACCGAGGCCACCGTTGGTGATCTTCAGCGCGTCGATAGGGTCACACGTGGAACAGAAGTATTTATCGTTATCCGTAATCACGTGGTAAAGGCGCCCACCGATAATGCCGGCGGGAATGACCACGATGGCCGCGTCCCACACCACGTCAGGGTTTCCGCCGCGCGCAGTGTAGCGGCGCAACGTCATCCACATAGCAACGAGGATGCCCAGAATGATGCACATGGCGTAGGCACGAATCGGAATCGGGCCCAGGTGCCATACGCCCTGCGGCGGGGAAGGGATATTCGCGAGGTAGTAAATCTGCACGGGAGATAGTGTGCCTGAAAAATGCGGGTACTACAACGCTTCCGCTACAGACCTAAAACTTGCGGGACGGGCAGGCCGGGTGTTGTCCGGCCGCCACCAGCGAACGAGCTAGCGCCATAGGGTCCTGAGCCGCCATGATTGACTCGCCCACGAGGATGGCATCCGCGCCGTGTGAGGCATAGGCCAGCACGTTGCGGGGGCTGTTCACGCCGCCGACGGCGATGCGGGTTATGGATTCGGGCAGACCGGGCGAAATAGTAGAAAAGGCCTCCCGATTAATAGCATCGGAGGCCAAAGACCACGCATTGATCGCCACAACAGAGCCGCCAGCTTTGATGACTCGATCTACTTCGGCACACGTGCGCACCTCAAGAATGGCGGTCATTCCCAACGATTCCACGCGATCCAGCAGTGACTCGAGGCGGGCTTGCTCAAGCAGCTCTACTTGCAGCGGAATCGCGTCCGCACCATAGCAACGTGCCTCATGAACCTGATAGGGATCAACGATGATGTCGCGACATACCATCGGTATGTCCACGGCATCGCGGGCAACCCGCATGTCCTCTAGCGAGCCATGAAAGCGACGGCGATCCGTCTGGCAGGCCATGACGTGTACGCCGGCTTGCTCAAGATCGTGGGCCAAAGCCGCCACTGACTGTGGGCTATCTAAGTGCGCAATCTCGCCGGCATACGGCACGGCGCGTTTGATTTCGGTGATGATGGAACATCCAGGACGAAGCAGCGCCGTCGCAGCATCGCGCGGGGTATCCATGTCGCGTGAACGCGCTTTTACTTCTTTGAAGGGAACACGGGCCTCACGCGCGGAGACATCGGCAAGCACGCCAGCGACAAGACGATCGACGGCTATTGGGGTAGGCATCAGCACCTCCCTCCGTGAAGAGACTCAAGGACGAACCGGGGCGATTGAGATCACAATCAGGCTAGCGCGCAGACACCTCTAACCGGAAATCCGGGGTACCCAAGGCGCTAGGTGCGCGGCGGAGTATCCGTAGGATCGATATCGGCATCGAGCGCATCCCACATCACGCGGCCGGAGTCCTGTGACGTCTCCAAATCCTCTTGCAGGCGCTCCTGACGTACGGCCGGGGTTTCGTATTTAGCGGTTCGCGGTTTGTCCACGCCCGGATTGCTGGCCACCATGACCGCGCCAAACAGTGCAAGCGCAGCGCCCACAATCGCGAGGATCGGCCCAGCAGAAGACGCATCGGCGGCGAGCACTACTGCCCAGTCGGAAATAGTGGTCGAATCAACCGAGGTGTCGTTCGTTCCACCATGCAGCAGCTCCTGGGCACGTTCAGCCTCAGCGCCTGCAGTGAGCAACGAAACCGGACGCCACGCGGCACCTGCTGCCGCCAGTGCAGTGAGGATCGCCACGATTCGTCGTGCGGTCCGGCGCAAGGCCAGCGCAGCCACGCTGCCGGCCAGAACCACGACCGTCAGGGCAATAAGCTCGAGTGACCACAGCGAACCTGATAAGTCCATCACGCTCGAACCGGCTTTATCGTCCTCAACTGCAGCCGTCACCCACGTCATACGAGAGGACAACCACAACACAATCGCGCCCACAAACATGAGGACTGGTCCCACTCGTTTAGCCATTCGTGGACTCCTTCAAGCTGTTGGATGTGCTGACAGAAGTGCTGCCGTTTGTGCAATCGCTTGTACTGTCGTTGTTCGCGGAGTCCGCGAAAAGGTCGCGGGCGTCGAAACATGTTCGGTCACCTGTATGGCAGGCGCCGCCTGTCTGGCGCACGGTGAGCAAGATAGTGTCACCATCGCAGTCGAGGCGCGCACCGATGACCTCTTGGGTATGTCCCGACGTTAAGCCCTTGACCCAGTACTCCTGGCGAGAACGTGAGTAATAAGTCCCCCGGCGAGTTGCCAACGTGTAGGCCAAAGCATGGTCATCCATCCACGCCATCATGAGGACTTCGCCGCGCTCCGACTGCACAATGGCCGGAACCAGTCCAGCCTCATTGCGCTTCAGTTGCTGAGCTATCTCTGCGGCGAGTTCATAGTCTTCAATTCTTTCTTCGCCACTGCTATTTGTGGAGCTGCCAGTGGATTCCTGTGTTGTACTCACTGTCGCACCTCATAACCGGCTTCAGCGAGTTTCTGCTTGACCGCAGAAATCTCGACTTCCCCAAAGTGGAAAATGCTGGCGGCCAAGACGGCATTGGCGCCGGCTGCAACGGCTGGTGGAAAGTGCTCGGCCTTACCCGCACCACCAGAGGCAATGACGGGAACAGAAACCGCCGCACGGACGGCCTCGAGGAGTTCAATGTCGAAACCTTCCTTGGTGCCGTCACCATCCATCGAGTTGAGCAAGATTTCACCCACACCGAGTTCTTCACCGCAGCGTGCCCACTCCACGGCATCCAAACCCGCGGGTTTAGTACCGCCATGAGTTGTGACCTCAAAACCGCTCGGGTAGTCCGGCGAACGCCGGGCATCAACAGACAGCACAATGCACTGTGAGCCGAAGACATCGGCGAGCTCTCGCAACAACTCGGGGCGGGCAATCGCCGAAGAATTGACGGAGACCTTATCTGCACCGGCGCGCAGTAGTTCGCGCACGTCCTCCACAGAGCGCACGCCACCACCCACGGTCAATGGGATAAAGACCTGGTCCGCGGTGCGGCGCACAACATCGAGCATGGTGCCACGACCGTCCTTAGACGCGGAGACGTCCAAGAAGGTGAGTTCATCCGCACCCAGCTTGTCATAGCGGGCGGCCAGCTCAACTGGGTCACCGGCATCACGCAGGTTGGCAAAGTTGACGCCTTTGACCACGCGGCCATTGTCAACGTCAAGGCACGGGATCACGCGCACGGCAAGCGCCATGATGAAAGTCCTCCTAGGGAGATGAGATAGTAATGGGCAATCTGGTTTAAGGTCTTAAGGCTTAGGGTCTAAATGCCCTAAGGCACTGTGCGAAGTATCAGCGCTGGCCCCGCGGGTTGCGGGCAATGGCGTCCAAAATGGTGGCATGGACTTGCGGGGTACCGCCGACGAAGCCCTTCGAGGTAGCGGTCCACTCGTTTCCATCGGGATCACTGACACGTCCGCCGGCAGCCTTAATCATGAGCGCACCGGCAGCGTTATCCCACGGGTGCGGGGAAAAGTTCACGGCACCATCGAACACACCCTGTGCCACGAAGGCATTATCAAGACCAACTGATCCGGTCATGCGTGGCCGCAGACCAGTTTCGCGGAGGTCATTGAACAAATCGGTGGGAAGGTGCGAGGAACAGCCGACGTGACCACGTGCCTCATCGAAGCCTTGGGCGCCTTCTCCCCCGCCGAACCCGGTGGCTGGTCCTCCGCTAGAACGCAGCGGCATGCCCTCAGCAGCGACAACGCGGCGCTCTAGCAGCGGGAAATCCGCCACGGCAACGACCGGCTTTGTGTCATGAAGCAGCGACACCAGAATTCCGCAGCAAGGATTTCCAGCGGAAAAGTTAGCGGTGCCGTCCACTGGGTCCACCACCCACACGGTGTCCTCCAAGGCACCGCCAGACTCCTCCCCGAAGACGGGAATGCCGGTGAGCTGGCTCAAGGTCACACGCAAGTGCTCCTCGATGCGCAGGTCAATTTCGGTGGCGAAATCGCTTTCGCCTTTGAAGCGGGCTGGCTCAGCACCAAGGCCAGCGCGGAAAAGGTCAGTGACCTGATCCACCGCAGCCTCAGCAAAAGCAACGAGCTCGCGAGGATCCGAGGAAGAAAGTCCTCTCATCGGGGCCATGTACTTTAGTCCTCCTCGATAGGGTCGATGTACTCCTCGGCCGGAAGCGGGGTGACTTCAGCAACGGCTGCGAGTGCGTCGCTCAGCGTAAATCGTTCCTCATACAGCGCCTTGCCAATGATGGCGGAATCGATTCCCTCGTTCTCATATAGGGCCAACTCACGCAGATCATCCAAGGTGGAGATTCCACCCGACGCGGTCACCGCGGCATCGGTGGCTGCAGCTACCTCACGCAACAATTCAATGTTCGGGCCCTGCAGCGTGCCATCCTTAGACACATCAGTGACCACAAAACGGGTGCAGCCAGCAGCATCAAGGCGCTCGAGTACCTCCCAGAGGTCCCCGCCGTCGGATACCCAGCCATGTCCGCGCGTACGCCATTCACCATCAACCAGCCGTACCGCCAGGTCCACAGCAATGCGATCGCCGTGCTCCGCGAGCACCTTAGCAATCCATTCCGGTTGCTCCAGCGCTGCGGTACCGATATTGACGCGACGTGCACCGGTGGCTAAGGCGCGAGCGAGGGACTCATCATCCCGAATACCACCGGTAAGCTCCACCTCAAGGTCCACACTCGACGTGATTTCCGCGAGCAGCTCATGGTTGGAACCGCGGCCAAATGCGGCGTCGAGGTCCACCGCATGCAACCACTGCGCCCCTTGGGCCTGCCATTTAAGGGCGGCCTCACGCGGGGAGCCATAGGACTTTTCGGTTCCGGCTTCTCCTTGGTCCAAGCGCACAGCCTGGCCATCAACAACGTCAACCGCGGGCAACAGTGTAAAGCTCATGGTGCTTAGTCTACCTTTCAGGCGAGCGCTTTAAAGCGTTCCAACCCAGTTCTTTAGCAGCTGCAAGCCCACGTCCCCGGACTTCTCCGGGTGGAACTGCGTAGCCCATAATGCGCCATTGTCCACGGCAGACACAAAACGGTCGCCGCCATACTCCGTCCAGGCAACCTTGGGCGGCTCAGTAATTTCGGTCTCCAGTTCCCAGCTGCGAGCAGCATAGGAGTGGACGAAGTAGAAGCGATCCTCGGCATCGATGTTGTCAAACATGCGGCTACCCTCGGGCATCTCGACGGTATTCCACCCCATGTGAGGAAGCACGTCTGCCTGGAGCTTTCCGACGTTCCCCGGCCACTCACCGCAGCCCTCCGTGTGGACGCCGTGCTCAGTACCGGATTCAAAAAGCACCTGCATGCCCACGCAAATACCCAGAACTGGGCGGCCACCAGCAAGACGCTGGCCGATAATGCGCGGCCCCTGGGCTGCGCGCAAACCCTCCATGCATGCAGCGAAGGCACCGACACCTGGGACCAGCAGGCCGTCAGCCTCGACGGCGATTGCGGGGTCCGCAGTCACAGTAACGTGAGCACCGACGCGCTCTAGGGCGCGAACCGCGGAGCGCAGGTTACCCGCTCCATAGTCCAAGATGGCAACGTTGTGCGAGCTCATCGTGGTTCCTTTCCGGGCCTTCTCGGCCGCCTAATCATGCGAAGTCGGGTTTGAATATCGTTGATTTCGCTCACGCGGGTCTTGCCCAAGGCACTATCAGCCAACGTCATGAGCAGACCCACCGCAATGATGGCAGAGCCCACGGCGAAAGCACCGTCATAGCCAGACATCGCTACGACCGCTCCAAGAGCGGTGGAGCCGAGACCGGTGCCGCCGTCATAGAAGATGTTCCACACCGCCGAACCTTCGGACAGGCGCTCACGCGGCAAGCGATCAAACATAGCCAGCAAAGCTTCGTTTTGGACGATGCCGAATCCAGCGCCGTACACCATCGTTCCGAAGACCAGCAGCCAAATCGACCATTCCTGCCACAGCACTGCGGCAATCAGGCCGACACCGAAGACAGAAAAAATCTGTGCAGGAATCATGAGCGTGCCAGGTCTGCCCGCACGGTCAGCGACAACGCCAGCCACGTAGCGGAAGATCATCGCCGCACCACCGATCACGGACAACATGAAGCCACCGAGCACAGCACCGCGTTCCGGATCGAGCTCACGCACGGCCGGGGAGATGAAGTTCGACGCCACACCGTAGCTCACCGAGAAACTCGTCAGCGCCAAGGCAGGGACGAGGACGAGCTTCCACATAGGAGCCCGTGGAGTCGTATCCGAGGGATCTGGGCTTCCCACAGGGGCCGCCTTAATCTTCGGCACCAAAATACACGTGAAGAAGCCCAGCAAGCCCAACCCAGCCGCCAACAGGTAAACGAGGTTGTAGTTATAGGCGGCAGCGACCGCAAGGCCGACCGGCAAGAAGGCCATTTGAGCTGCGCCGATAAAAAGACCGAAGATACCCGTTGCCTTCCCCAGCAGGCGCCGCGGCGTAATCTCTGCGATGAGAGCATTCTCCGCCACGGTCAGAGCACCGAAACCTACGCCACGCAGGGCAGAAAAGCCGAGGGCGATGGGGGCGGCGTCACCAAGCATATGGCCCAGCGCGGGAACACCCAGCAACAGCGCCGAGGAGGCCATAATGGGCCGGTATCCAAAGATGCGCAGCAGCATCGGCGTGATCATCTGCGTCAGCACGGTCGCCAACATGAAGACGCCGGTGGTCGCACCAGCCAAGGTCGCTGAACCACCAGCATCGAGAACCGCCAACGGCACGACCGGCAGCAAGACTGACCATGCACCGAACGCGGAGACCACCGCGATCATGGTCTCTTTAAAACCGGCGACCTTCCACACACTCGTCGGGGTCGCTTCAGTCACTTCGCCGCCACCCCTGCCGAAAAGATGTCCAGCAGCCATGCCAGCGCAGCGGCCACGGTGATGGCCGCCAGCACACCGGCTACAACGGTCAGCAGCTTCGAATCATTCTGGTAGGCCGACCATGCGCCGCCGATGAGCAGACCAGCAACGAGGAAAAGAATAAGAACAACAATGTTCATGACGGCTTAGAGGGCTCCCTTCGTCGATGGGACGCCGCTCACGCGCGGATCACGTTCAGTGGCCTGGCGCAGTGCACGGGCCACGGCCTTATACTCCGCTTCCGTGATGTGGTGTGGGTCGCGGCCATAGCGCACGTTGACGTGCAACGTCGTTGCCGAGTGGATAGCAAAGGTATCGAAGAAGTGACGGTTTATCACCGTGGCATAGTGACCACCGATAATCTGCCACTCGAGGTTCTCGGGTTCGCCATTCATGACGAAGTACGGGCGCCCCGAAATGTCCACGACGGCCTCAACCAAGGTCTCATCCATAGGCAGTAACTGGGAGCCAAAGCGGCGAATGCCGGCCTTATCCCCGAGCGCATTCAAGAACGCGCGGCCCAAGACAATGGCGGTGTCTTCGACGGTGTGGTGCGCGTCGATGTCGATATCACCCTCAGCATGGACAGTGAGGTCGAAGGAGCCGTGAGTACTCACTGCGGTGAGCATGTGATCAAAGAATGGCAGACCGGTGGAAATATCCGCCTGTCCTGTGCCGTCGAGATTGATTTCTACGGAGATCCTCGTCTCCCCCGTGGCGCGCTCAGCGCGGCCGATACGGTCACCGTTGTCCTGGCGCGCAGTTACGTCGGCACTCATATTCTCACGTTCCTCCTTCGCGTCGTGTTCATAGCGTTATCTCTTGACCATCTCTACTGTATCTGCCAAGTCCGCCGCCGCAGAAAGGAAGGCATCATTTTCTTGCGGCAGACCAATTGTGGCGCGCAGTAGTCCCGGAACTCCGTTGTCACGGATCAGAACATCGCGGTCGAGGAAGCCTTGCCACACCGCATGTTGGTCGGCAAAGCGTCCAAAGGACACAAAGTTGGATTCGCTGGGAACGACGTAGTACCCCAGCTCCTCGAGTCGATTAACCACGCGCTCACGTTCGGCCGACAGCTTCGCCACCGTGCTCAAGGTTTCATCCTTGTGCTCGATGGCCACAATGGCCGCAATTTGAGACAGCACCGAAAGGTGATACGGCAAACGCACGAGCATGACGGCCTCAACGAAGGCAGGGTCCGCCACCAAATACCCTAAGCGTCCACCGGCAAAGTCGAAGGCCTTCGACATCGTGCGGGAGACCACGAGCTTGGTGGGATACTTCTCCAGCAACGTGGTGGCTGATGGCGACGCTGAAAATTCCATGTACGCCTCATCCACAATGACGATGCCCGGCGCGGCCTGAATGATCTTTTCTACCAGCTCAATCGGGGTGACATCACCGGTGGGGTTGTTCGGGGTGGTGATGAAGATGACGTCGGGCTGGTGCTTCTCGACGTCCCTCAGCGCCGCCTCTTCATCAATCCGGAAGTCCTCATCACGTGGGGAGGAAATGAATTCCGTCTGCGTACCGGCACACAAGATGGGGTGCATGGAATAGCTCGGAGTAAAACCGAGTGCGCTGCGTCCAGGACCGCCGAAAGCCTGCAAGAGCTGCTGCAAAACTTCGTTGGAGCCATTGGCTGCCCACACGTTATCCACACTCACAGCCACGCCGGTCTGCTCAGAAACGTAATCTGCCAAGGCGGTGCGCAGCTCCACGGCATCGCGCTCCGGGTAACGGTTGAGCTCGGTCGCGTGCTTCTCGACGGCCTTCACCATATCCCGTACCAGCGCCTCCGACGGCGAGTACGGGTTCTCGTTGGTGTTGAGCTGGTTCGTGACCGTCAACTGCGGTGCGCCATAGGCGCTGGAGCCGCGCAGTTCTTCACGCAGGGGAAGATCTTTCAACTCAGCCATGGTATCGGCCTCCTCAAGTGGTGCTAGCTCTTTAATTCTTGGGTACGTTCGAGTCATCGAAGCGAGCGGCAATCGCCTCACCGTGCGCCGGAAGTTCCTCAGCGGCGGCGAAGGCAATGACCTTATCGGCCACCTCCCCCAGCGCCGAGCGGTCGTATTCCACAAGGTTGACTGGACGCAGGAACGTGTGCGTGGATAGGCCCGCGCTGAATCGTGCCGTGCCGGAGGTCGGCAAAACGTGGTTGGAGCCTGCCGTGTAATCACCCAACGGCACCGGTGAGTTGTCGCCCACAAAGATGGCACCCGCATGGCGGATGCGTTCGGCCACCTCACGGGCGTTCGCGGTGTGAACCTCCAAGTGCTCGGCGGCATACGCATCAGCCACGGCAATGCCCGCCTCGAGGTCGTCGACAAGCACAATGCCGGACTGCTCGCCGCGCAGCGCCTCGGCAGCACGCTCGGCATTCGCCGTCGCGGTGTAACGCTGCGCTACTTCCGCCGCCACGGCCTCTGCTAGTTTTTCGCTGGCGGTAATGAGAACCGACGCTGCCATCGGGTCGTGCTCCGCTTGGGAAATAAGGTCATACGCAACGTACACGGGATTTGCCGTGTCATCAGCCAGAATGGCGATCTCAGTCGGGCCCGCCTCGGCATCGATGCCCACCACGCCCTGCACAGCTCGCTTAGCTGCGGCCACGAAGACGTTGCCTGGACCAGTAATGATGTCGACTGGCTCAAGCGCTTCTTCTCCCGTGGCTGGCTCATCGTCACCATAGGCCAGCAGCGCGATAGCCTGTCCGCCACCAACCGCCCAAACCTCGTCCACGCCCAACATGTGACAGGTTGCCAGAACCGTCGGGTGCGGCAGTCCGCCGAAGTCTTTCTGTGGCGGGGAGGCCACAACCATAGCCTCAGCACCGGCTTCCTGAGCCGGGACGGCGTTCATGATGACTGAGGAAGGATAAACTGCCTTGCCGCCAGGCACGTAGAGACCTACGCGTTCGATCGGCTGGAACACCTCCGTGACCGTGGCGCCAGGAGCTAGCGTTGTGGTGTGCGAGGACGGATTCTGGTCCGCATGCACAGCGCGCACACGGGTCATGGATTCCTCGATAGCGGACCGGACCTGAGGATCAATGTCCGCTGCAGCCTTCTCAAGGGCGTCCGCACTGACACGCACCGCTTCCGGGCGTACGCCATCAAAGCGCTCGCCAAAGTCGAGGGCTGCTGCCGCACCACCGTTGCGCACCGCCTCCACCATAGGAACAACGGTGTCCATGACTGACGATACATCCGTCCCGCCACGCGGCAGGACTCGTCGCAAGCGGGAGGTGCTGAGCTTTTCTCCGCGCAGATCAATGGTTCGTAGCATGGCAAGGCCCCTTTAATAATATTTATAATATGCAGCGGTTTCTATACCTTCCCATTACTATACCTGCGCCAAAAAGCCAGCGGGCCCCAAGGTGCAGGTTATAGAATGTGTCACTAATAACACATTGAGGCACCACACCAATTGGTGAAGAGAGGCGGCGAGATGAATAACGACGCCGACGAGCACGACGGCCAGGCCCACTCCGAGCTACTCACACGCGTAGAAAAGCTCGCGCACTGTGAAGAGCTGGACTGCATCCGCGTTCATGCCGACGAACTCCTCTTTCCCCACTCACCGCTAGGTGAAACACGCGCCTATATGGATACAGAAGGCGAGCCCATTCTGCGCTTCTACACCACCCATAACGGCGTTCTAGGCTTCGGTGAAATTCCAGAGCTCAGCGAGTTTGTCAACGACTGGAACCATGACTGCCTCTCACCCCATTTGGTACTCAATTACTCCTCCCCCACTGAGGTTGAGGTGTGGGGTCATTCCTTCCTCGTCGTCCATCAGGAACCCACCACAGCGCAGCTTGCGGCATCCGTCCTACCTGCTTTGTTCAACGCCGGAGCGTGCCTCGAAGAGCTCGCCTCCCGATTCCCAGCCCTCATGTTGCCACGTCCACCAGCGCCGGACGAACCTTCAGAACTCGATGGTCCCGTAGCAACCGTCGACATCGCTCGCTTGGAGGAGCTCTTACCTTCGCTCGGGATCACGCGGTTTCAAGCTGATTCCACAGACGCACTTTACGCGTGGATTAACGATGTCCTCTTTGCCTTCGCCATCGATTCCGGCCCCAGCCTCATCATCAAAGGTCATTGGGACCCCAACTTGCCCGGCAGCGAGTTTTCCAGGATTTTCCTCATTTGCAATGACTGGAACCGCACCAATCACTCCGCCTCCGCGTTCTGCCACTCCAACGTCGATGGGCTCCAGGTTCGCGTGGACTATGCGGTGATGACGGGAGCAGGGCTTTCCGACGTCCAACTGGTCACCACCCTAGGTCGCGGCATCAAGCACGTGCTCCATGGCATCGACGACATTTCGCACGATGCTGTGGGCTCCTCCCCTGTTGTATGGCCCTAGTCAGTGTCTTCCGGCAGTGCACCAAGACCGGGATCGGGATTGATAAAAACTGCAGACCAGTAGGCAAACATAGCCATAAATGGTGCCACCAACCATCCAATGGCCGGGGTGAATTTAGGAACGAATTCGACGAACTCGCCAGGATTCTCCGGAGCCGAGGTCGCCGTGACTCCTCCACAAACGTAGAAGGCCGCTGCGCCAGCGAGGCAGACCACGCCAGACCAGACCAATACGCCGACTCCGCGGTAGCGCTCACCACGCAGATAGGCCACCGTTCCCATCACCACGCCTAGTATTCCAGTGATGATGACGAAGGTAATGAAGGACAGGAACTGAACGTTGGCACCGTTGCTCAACGCATAACCCCCGCCCTCTACTCGATGGCCTTCAAGCGTTGGCCGCCATAGACCCCACAGCGCGCCCGAGATACTAAAGATAAGGAGTGCCAACGCGAGCAACCCCGCGCCAAATCCGATGGCGCGGGGTATGCGAAAGCTAGGTGCACGTAGTGCAGTCACGAGCTGTTTTAGTTGCAGAAGGTCCAGTTACCGTTCTCACGCTTGAAGCGCATGGTGGAGCTGTCCAAGCCCTTGCTGGTGTTGACGTTCACGGTTGCGGAGGCGGAGTCACCGTCAACAACGACGTCGTTGATGGACTCAACACCGGTCTGGGTCCAGTCGAAGCCCTCCATCTGAGAGGTATCAGCACCGGAGGCGGCCATCATGTCCTTGAGCTGGTTCATCGGAACGTCCGGAATCTGGTTGTAGTCAAGCTCGCTTAGACCAGAGTTCGGGTCGTTGCGCACAGCTTCACAGGTGTGATCCGGCAGGTACTTCACGAAGCTACGCATGGTCTGCTGGTCGTACATACCGCGAACCAGTCCGTTGATGCCGTCGATGTCTTCCTGGCTAGCTTCCTGGCCCTGAATGGGCTCTACCTTCGGCATGCTCTGGAAGGGGTCTACGCCGTTCTCGAACGGGTTGGCCAGAGTCTGGTCAGCGCCTTCCTCAGCCGGGGCTTCCTCCTCACCCTCCGGCTTCGGATCCTGGCCCTCGCCTTCGTTCTTCTCTTCGCCTTCCTTCTTGTCCTGCTCCTCGCCTTCCTTCTTCTCTTCGCCTTCCTTCTTGTCCTTACCCTCGGAGGTCTCACCCTCCTTGGCCTTGGTCGTGGTGGTGGTCTTCACAGCGGAGGATGCAGCGTCAGCTACGTCTTCGCCTTTGTCGCCGCATGCAGTCAAGGTCAACGGTGCAACCAGCGCGACTGCAATGAGGGACTTTTTAGCGGGGGTCAGGAAAGACAAGGGATAACTCCTAATTTTCTAATGATGAGAGTGACAGATTGCACGCTCGTGTGCAGTTCACATAACCCTAACAAGCAGTGGTTGAAGAATTCATGACCTAAACCTTGAAGGTTCCTGTGAACCCCACTACTCTTTTTTACTCACAAGAGCCACACTGAGACCACGAGACCCGTACAGTAGTCTGTTGTGCACCTTTCTCGCGACGCTATTGTTTCCACGGCCCTCGAGCTCCTCACGAGCTACGGGCTGGCTGATGTCACCATGCGGCGCGTCGCTACCACCCTCGGTGTGGCTCCTGGCGCATTGTACTGGCATGTAGCCAACAAGCAGGCGTTGATTGCCGCCATGGCCACCGAAATCATCTCGCCGGTTTCCGGAGACACCCCTGCCGAGTTGGCGAGCTCCCTCCACCGCGAGCTCAGCCGTTGGCGCGACGGCGCGGAGGTAGCCATCGCCGGTGCTGCTTTCCCCGAGTCCACAACCCGCGCAGACCTCGAGGAGCTTTTCGCCGCAGCGTTGGAGCGAGAGGTTCCGGAGGGGACGTCGGAAAGCATCGGCGTTGCCGCACGCACCTTGATCCATTACGTCCTCGGCGCCACCTTCTTGGAACAATCCCATGCCCAGTTGGGAGGCGTCTCTGCATCGGCACACACTGATGACGCCTCCATCCGCGCCACCGAACTCGTGGTCGCGGGATTACGTGCGCTCTAAACTCACCTGCGCCGATAGTTTAAGGTCAGCCGCATTCCCCAGAATTGGCTAAGCTGAACCCCATGACTGACACCCGTGCCGAAGCACCCCATTCCCGCCAGGTGTGGCCTGGTTCCCCATCCCCACTCGGTTCCACCTTCGATGGAGCCGGTACCAACTTCGCTATCTTTTCCGAAGTCGCTGAGAAAGTCGAACTCTGCCTCATAGATCAAGACAACAACGAAGAGCGCATCGAACTCACCGAAGTCACGGCCCACGTGTGGCATGCCTACCTCCCCAACGTCACCCCCGGCCAGCGCTATGGCTACCGTGTCCATGGTCCCTACGATCCCGAGCAAGGCTTGCGCTGTGACCCCTCCAAGCTGCTTGTCGACCCCTACGCCCGGGCCTTCGACGGCGACTTCGACGGGGACGCCTCACTGTATTCCTATGACATCCATGCCGAAGAACCAGGCACCGGCCGCAACGAGGAAGACTCGCTGGGCCACACCATGCTCTCAGTTGTCATCAACCCGTTCTTCGAGTGGCACGGCGACAACCGCCCCCATACCCCGGATAACGAGACCATCATTTACGAAGCCCACGTTAAGGGTATGACGATGACCCACCCGGAGGTCCCCGAAGAACTCCGCGGTACTTATGCCGGCATGGCGCACCCGACCATCATCAATTACTTCAAGGACCTTGGCGTAACGGCAGTGGAGTTGCTGCCCGTCCACCAGTTCCTTCAGGATGATCGCCTACGTCAGCTGGACCTGCGCAACTACTGGGGTTACAACACCTTTGGCTTCTTTGCCCCGCACGCAGACTATGCCTACGCCAAGAAGCCCGGCGAGGTCGTTGCCGAGTTCAAGGCCATGGTTCGCGCCTTCCACGAAGCCGGCATCGAGGTCATCCTCGACGTGGTGTACAACCACACCGCTGAAGGCAACCATATGGGCCCCACCATCGCTTTCCGCGGCATTGACAACCACGCTTACTACCGCTTGGTGGATGACAACCCCGAGCACTACATGGACTACACCGGCACCGGTAACTCCCTGAACGTACGCCACCCACACTCGCTGCAGCTCATCATGGATTCCCTGCGCTACTGGGTCACGGAAATGCGTGTCGATGGTTTCCGCTTCGACTTGGCTTCCACTCTGGCGCGTGAACTGGATGACGTCGATAAGCTCGCCACCTTCTTTGATTTGGTGCAGCAGGACCCCGTGGTATCCAAGGTCAAGCTCATTGCTGAGCCGTGGGACGTGGGGCACAACGGCTACCAAGTTGGTAATTTCCCGCCGATTTGGAGCGAATGGAACGGCAAGTACCGCGACACCGTCCGAGACTTCTGGCGCGGTGAGCCTGCCACCATGGGTGAGTTCGCCTCTCGCTTGACTGGCTCTTCTGACTTGTACGCCAACAACGGCCGCCGCCCCACTGCGTCCATCAACTTCATCACCGCGCACGATGGATTCACGCTGCGTGACTTGGTGACATACAACGAAAAGCACAACGACGCTAACGGTGAAGACAACCGTGATGGCGAGTCCCACAACCGTTCCTGGAACCACGGTGTGGAGGGGCCGACTGACGACGAAGAAATTAAGAAGCTTCGCCGCCGCCAGGTCCGAAACTTCCTCACCACCCTCCTGCTGTCTCAGGGCACCCCGATGCTCTGCCACGGTGACGAGCTGGGCCGCACGCAAGACGGCAACAACAACGTCTATTGCCAGGACAACGAGATTTCCTGGATTGACTGGTCCATGATGAATGAGGAAAAGAATGCCGCCATGCACGGCTTCACCAAGCGCCTCATCAACATCCGCCGCAACCACCCGGTCTTCCGCCGGCAGCGCTTCCTGGCCGGTGGCCCCTTCGGTTCTGATGTCAAGGACCGTGATATCGCGTGGCTCGTGCCTTCTGGCAAGCTCATGACTCCAGAGGACTGGGACTTTGAATTCGGTAAGGCCCTCATGGTCTACCTCAACGGCAATGCGATTACGGAAACCACTGCCCGTGGTGAGCGTATTACGGATGATTCCTTCATCATGATCTTCAATGCCCACCACGAGGACATCGAGTTCACTCTTCCCACCAAGGACCTGGGTGCTAGCTGGCGCCTCATCGTGGATACGTCCGATTCCGGCGGTTACCCGGACGAGGAGAAGATTATTGACGCTGCCGGAACCATCGTGGTTCAGCCGCGTACGACTCTTATCCTGCGCCAGACCGAACCACCAGTGTTCGATGAAGCCGACGAGGCAACAGAAGCCGCTGACTCTTCCGAATCGAACGAGAACTAGACTGGCTTCTCATCCCCAGTCTGAAATGATGCCCTGAAAGGAATCCGTGTCCTATACCGCCCACGGTGCCGTCGTTGACGTCACCGCCGATGCTCTGATTCTTCACCGCTCCCAGCTTGCAGCTTCCCTTGGCGCACCAGCCCACGAGGAAATCCCGCTGGCTGGGGCCACGGGGGTAGAGTGCTCGGCACCGACGGCAACAAGTTTCGGACAGGTTGTCGTGCGTGGCGAAAGCGATACCGAACTCACTATCATTCGTATCGCTCCCGGCCAGGACTCGGAAGGACTAGCTTCCGCAGTAGAGGCTGTTTTGCGCGGCGAGACACCAGCCGTCAGCGCAGGTGTCAAAGGGCTGAATTTCACCGCCGTTGACGTGGAAACCGCCAACGATAACTGGGGTTCCGTGTGCCAGATTGGTGCGGTCCGTTTCCGCGATGGTGAGGAAACCGAATCCCGCACGTGGCTGTGTACTCCTCCGCCCGGTTTGGAGCACTTCGACGAAGTCAACGTCAGCATTCACGGAATTACGGCGGATGACGTTGCCGATGCCTCTCCTTTCGCGGACGCCGCTGCGGAGCTCTTCGAATTCCTCGGCACGGACACCCTTGTTGCCCACAATGCGCAGTTCGATTCAACTGCACTGCGCACGGGTCTGCGCACGGCCAAGGCTCCTGTTCCGGATGTTCGCCTCGCGTGTTCTTTAGCCTTGGCACGCGACGCCTCCCGCGCCGGCGTTATCGATGTGGCCAACCACAAGCTACCCACTGTGGCGTCCTTCGTCGGTGCGGACGACTTCCAGCACCACGAGGCCACCGCCGATGCCCGCGCGGCTGGCGCCATCGTCACCGGTCTCGCCCGCCGTTTCGGACACTCGGGTTCCATCGAGGACCTTTTCACCACCCGCGAGTTTGCTTTGGGCAGCTTAAGCGAAGAATCCGTCATTCCGATGTTGCGCGCTAACACTGCTCCACTATCCGCTGCGGATCTGGGTGCCGGCACAGATTTCCGTGATAACACTCGCATGGCCGGCACCGAAACGAGCTCGAAGAAAAAGAGCTCCGGCTCCCAGGACCGTCGCGGCCCAGCGCCCTGGCAATCAGTCGCTACCCCAGACACGATTCCGGACCCTAACCCCTACGCTGACCCTGAGGGCGCACTCTTTAACCAACACGTCACCCTCACCGGTGACTTTGAGCCTTTCGATAAAGGCCTGTTGTGGTCCAAGATTGCTGAGCGCGGCGGCCAGGTGGGCAAGAACGTGACCAAGAAAACCACCATCCTCGTCGTGGGACAGTGGGCTACGAAGACCTCCAAGGAAAAGCGCGCCGAAGAGTTACAAGCCAAGGGCCAGGACATCGCGATTTGGCCGGTGGACAAACTTCTCTCCGAACTCCAACTCGACGAAGCACCACCGTTTTAAAGGCACAACCGGCACGGCGTCTTGTCTAGCTCACGGAAATTTTTCCCGAAAGGCTGGGAACCAACGGGCATGTGGCGCAGTCCAATAAGGGCAAGAAATTCTTAAGCTCTACCCTTACTGGAGAACGCCATGACCGTTGTAGCGCCTTCTGCCCTCGATGTTGACCGCCTTTTACCGTCTTTGTGCCCGAGCAACGAGCTCAGCGGTGTGAAACTCTGTGATGACGGATTTGGTGACTCCCCTGCCAGCATCCAGCTTTCCCGCACGCTTTCCATGACGTTGACTCATGGCGAAGGTTCTTCGGTAAAACGCGTCAGCCAGCGTGCACTCGACGATATGGGGCTCACGGTTCGCCAGGCATGGGACGCCTCATCGCTCAACCTGCAGCGCAGGGCCCTGACGGACCAAGGGTTGCGCTTCTTTACTCGCCCTGCCGAACACAGCCTGCCCGGTGCTGAGGGCAGCGTGGAGGTTCGTGCGCACCGCTGCTCTATCTCCGCGTGGTTGGCACACCCCCAAACGTTCGTCATTGTGGATAATCACCTTCGCCGTCTGACCCAAGCTCAGCGCATCACGTACCTCGTTCCCGACGCACACACGCTATTCGCTTTGACTGATACTCCTGACAGCACAGCAACCGCGTTAGCCGGCCGCGCTAGCGAACTGCGCCCACGCCATCGCCCCACACTGAGCCTGCGCCCACTAGTATTGGCTAACGGCTTTCCTTTGGAGGTATAAAACAACCTCCTTTTCCCCCTCACCGCCGTGGCCGAAAGGAGTCGTGTTCATAGCGATGCCCGAATCCCCAATTTCTCGCCTGAGCAATCAATACCACTCCTGGGTTCACGCACACCCCACTGCAGCACAAGATTTCCTCGATGCCATCGAGGACTTGCTTAACGACGCCGGCATTATCTTCGACCGCGTGGCTACCCGCGTCAAGCAGTGGCCTTCTCTTAAGGCCAAGGCGAAGAAACGTCGTGAGAATGGCGAGCTTATGTACCCCGCACCGTGGGACGACATCCACGATGTTCTCGGCGTGCGTATCAACGTCTTTCACTCCACCATCATCCCGGAAACTATTGAGGTTTTGGGGGAAACCTTCAAGGTTGTGCGCTCCGTGGACAAGGCCGCGGAGACCCGTATTTCCGGCGGTTTTGGCTACGGCTCCCACCATCTCGTTCTCACGGTCACTGAAGATAGCGCTGCTGCCCTCGATGAGCTCGAGCCTTATGTGGGCTGGACTTTCGAGGTACAGATCCGCACTGTCCTGCAGCATGCTTGGGCAGAGTTTGAGCACGATATTCGCTACAAGCAGGGGCCGAACCCACCTTCTCCGCAGGTCGATCGTCTCTTTACTCTAGCCGCAGGTCTCATTGAATTGGCTGACCAGCAATTCGATGAAATCGCAGCGCTCAAGGCCCCCAGCACGGAAACCGATGAGGACATTGAGCTCACCGCGGAGACCCTACCGGGTGTGCTTGCCATCATTCTGGGTAGCCGCTTCCCACGCTCACGCTCGGAGCACTACCGCTTCCTGGCGGAGCTGCTAGAGAACAACGGCATCAACCGTTTGAGCCAGCTCAAACAACTCTTGGATGATGATGACATCGCCCACGTGCACGACGCTATGCGCTACCGCTTCCGCCCCGGGCAGGTCAGGCTTATCGACGACTTGTTGCTCAACAAGTTCGGTTCCCAGCACATCGACGCCACATATGAAGCAGGTGACCGCCCGGACCGCAAGCGCCGCTTGATCGCGCGGCTCAAAGCCCTGAAGAACGTCTCATCGAACTAGCAAACCCGAGACAACGAGGGAAAGCTAGCCGCGATTCCTCCCCAAAAACTTGTCCATCTGCCGGCGTTCCTTCTTCGTGGGACGGCCGGTGCCCCGGGCGCGGACGGGGACGGAGGGAAGGAATTCCTTCGGCGGGGGCGGCGGGGCGTGGTCGATGTAGCAGGTACGTGCCACGGGAGCGCCCACACGCTTCGATACGGTGGCAAGGACCTCGAGGTCATGCTCGTGGTGGTTTCGCCACACGCGTACGCGGTCGCCGGGGACAACCTGCTGGGCGGGCTTGGTGGCGTTGCCGTTGAGTTTGACGTGCCCAGCGCGCACTGCGGTGGCGGCCTCCGAGCGGGTCTTGAACATGCGGACGGACCATACCCAGGCATCGATGCGGACTGGGCGCCCGTCGGGCTGGTTGACCATACGGCTCTTAAAGGTTGTGGTTTTCGTTGACGATCTTCTGGATCTTTACCCAGTTATAGACGCCACCGACCACGGCAACGACGAGGCCAATGGCCATCCACGTCCAGAACCCAGTAAGCGCCCAGCCCAGCAGGATGCCGCCACCGATGCCGCCCACCACGGCAATGGCGCCGTTGCGAGCGTGCGTGCGTACAGCCTGCTTCCGCTTTTCAATGGGGTTATTGGGGCGTCGCTGCATAGTCATGCTGCCAATACTACAAGGCAACCACGCCGTGCGAGGAACTAGTGACGCGCTAGTGCGAAAGCTCCACCCAGGCGCTGCCGGCTTCCTTCGGAGCAACCTCACCTTGGGTCAAGGCGGCCAGTGTGGCCGCGAGTTCTTCCTCGTCACCCGGGGCGACGGAGACGGTAAAAGTCACTGCTTGGCCGTAAGCAGTATCGACAAGGTCCACGCCGCGGTTGCGCAGGTCCGCCTCCAAGCGGCCGGCATCGGCATGGGAGACCTCCAGCGTGTAGAGCTCACGCAAAGCGCGGGTGGCGCGCTCGACGTGCTCCATCGTCTCACTCACAGCGCCGCCATAAGCGTGGACCAAACCGCCCGCGCCCAGCTTGGTGCCACCGAAGTAGCGCACCACCACCGCGCAGATGTCCAGCATCCCGGACCCTTTGAGGACGTCAAGCATGGGTTTGCCTGCGGTGCCGGAGGGCTCACCATCGTCAGAGGAGCGTTCCACTGGGTTCGAGGCATCGACGTGGTAGATGTACGCCGAGCAGTGATGACGAGCATCCGGGAAGCGCTCCCTGGCAGCGTCAATGAACGCGCGTGCTTCTTCCTCATTTGTCACGCGCCCGATGAAGGTGATGAAACGGGAGCGCTTAATCTCAATCTCGTGCTCGTAAAGCTCGCCGGCAACGGGGCGCTGATAACTGTCCAGCATTATGCGACGAGGAAGTCGTACTCAGGAGTGCCAGGCTTCAACTGCTTGCATTGCAGCTTGGAGTCTGCCAATCTGCGCAACAATCCATCAATGCCGGCGGCGGATCCCAGCTCAATACCGACGAGCGCCGCACCGGTTTCGCGGTTGTTGCGCTTGAGGTACTCGAACAGGGTGATGTCATCCTCTGGCCCAAGCACATCTTGGAGGAAGTGGCGGAGCTGACCCGGTTCCTGCGGAAAGTTCACCAGGAAGTAGTGCTTAAGACCTCGGTGTACGAGGGAGCGCTCCATGATTTCGGCGTAACGCAATACATCGTTATTTCCGCCGGAGATAACGCACACGACGGTCGATCCCGGCTGCAGCTTCAGGGAGCGCAGACCGGTCACACTCAACGCGCCGGCGGGCTCCGCAATGATGCCTTCGTTCTGATACAAGGCCAGCTGCTCCGTGCACACCGCACCTTCGGACACATTATCCCAGTGCAAACGCCCCTGGTTGGCCTCCAGAATCTTGAAAGGTACGTCACCAATTCGCTTCACTGCAGCACCATCGACGAAGGGGTCCACGGTCTCCAGCGTCACTGGTTCGCCAGCGTCGAAAGCAGCGCTTAGCGACGCCGCCCCGGCCGGCTCAATCCCCACCACCGCAGTGCGGGGAGCCATGTCTGCAAGGTAGGACGTGATTCCGGAGATGAGTCCGCCTCCACCCACTGGAACCACCACGGTGTCGAGGGCCTTGCCCAACGAGGACAGCTGCGCCACGATCTCGGCAGCCACGGTGCCTTGACCGATGACGGTATCGCGGGCGTCGAAAGGCTCGATGAAGAATGCTCCACGCTCAGCGGCATCAGCATGAGCGGCAGCCGCCGCCTCATCAAAATTAGCTCCGGTGACGACGAGCTCCACGAAGTCACCGCCGTGAACGAGGATGCGGTCACGCTTCTGCTTCGGCGTAGGTTCCGGGACGAAAACCTTGCCTTGAATTCCCATGGTCCGGCAGGCATAGGCGACGCCTTGAGCATGATTGCCTGCCGACGCCGTCACGATGCCCTGCGCGCGCTCCTTGTCACCAAGGTTGGACATTCCATAAATGGCGCCGCGGATCTTGTACGAGCGCACATCCTGGAGGTCCTCCCGCTTGAGATAGACCTCGTAGCCGGTCTCCTGGGACAGGCGTGGGCAGTACTGCAGTGGGGTCGGAGCAATCTCCGAGCTAATCCGCGATTGGGCCAACTGGATGTCGGAGGCGTGGACTGGCTCGAAGTCTTCCGGGGTACGTGTCATGAGGGCTCATTCTACGCTCTACAGAGTGCCCTGCATGCATTACCTAGCATTCGACCGATTCACCAAAGGTTTACTCAAATCTTCCCCTGTCGTTACTCTCTGTTCTCCGAAAGGGGACGGTGTGACACGTACGGTGGTGCGGAATCTTTGTCGTCTCAACGCTAGGAGTTCTTCTATGTCTCGCTCTTTCTCTCGCCGCGCGCTTGCCCTGTGTGTCGCTACCGCCACCAGCGTAAGCTTGGCCGTTCCGGCAGCTTCCGCCAAGATTGTGGACAACGTCCACGTGCACTCTGCGGCTAACGCTAGCCTAAAGGTCAGCCCTATCGGCACCTACGAATCCGGCGTATACGAAGAGTCCGCTGCGGAGATCGTGGCCTTCCACCCAGCATCCAAGCGCATTCTGACCGTCAATGCCCACGCCGGCCAGATTGACGTTATCGACGCCGCCGACCCGACCAATCTACAGCACATCGGCTCTATCTCTGCTGGTGACAGCAAGGAAATTAACTCCGTGGCCGTGCGCCCGGACGGCCTGGCTGTCGCCGCCGTTCAGCAGGAAGACAAGACTGAGAACGGTGAAGCTCTGTTCTTCAACGCTGCCGCGGAGAACCTGGATTCCGCAGAGCTCGGCCGAGTTGCGGTAGGCGCTTTGCCGGATAACGTTCACATCACCGCTGACGGTGGTTACGCGCTGGTGGCCAACGAAGGCGAGCCGTCCGACGAACTCAACGCCGAGGGCACCGATTACGTGACTGACCCGGAGGGTTCGATTTCCGTTATCGCGCTGCCGAAGGATGTTGCAGCTCCCTCCGAGGCTGACGCCCGCATCGCGGATTTCACTGCCTTCGATGACCAGGAGCTTCCCGAAGGTGTGCGTGTCTTCGGCCCATCTGGCCATGACTCCAAGCCTTCTATCGACTTCGAGCCAGAATACATCTCCTCCCAGGACGGCAAGGCATTCGTGACCTTGCAGGAGGCCAATGCCATTGCCATCGTCGATATCGAGTCCGCCACCGTCGAAAAGATTGTCCCAGCCCACGTTGCTGACCACAGCAAGACTCCGCTCGACCCGTCCAATAAGGATGACAAGGCCGAGCTGCGCACCATCCCGGTGAAGGGCCTGTCCATGCCGGACTCGGTCGGTGCTTTTACTACCGGCGGCCAGACCTACTTCGCTACCGCTAACGAAGGCGATGCCCGCGAGTGGGGCGTGAAGGAAAAGGATGGAGGCTCCGGTGTCTACACCGACGAGGTAGAGCTCAAGGACCTCATCGAGGAGGGCGCGGTGTGCGAGGGCGCGCTTGGCGACGTCTCCGCGGAAGACCTCGCCGACAAAAAGCACGCCGGCAACCTGAAGCTCACCAATGCGTCCGGCTGGAATGAGGAGAAGGGCTGCTTCGACGAGCTGTACTCCTACGGCTCCCGCTCCTTCAGCATCTACGACGCTGAGGGCAACGTTGTCTTTGACTCCGGCGCTGAGTTTGAGCAGATCACCGCTGAGCTCAACGAGCCAGGTATCTTCCACCACAACGCTGACAACGAAGAAGCAGAGTTCGATGACCGCTCCGACAACAAGGGCCCCGAGCCGGAGGCACTCGTCGTTGGTACCGTCGGCGAGCGGACCTACGCTTTCATCGGTGCGGAGCGCGTAGGTGGCATCTTCGTCTACGACGTCACCGACCCGGCCAACGCTTCCTTCGTCACCTACGTCAATAACCGTGACTTCTCCACCGATGAGTACGCCGATGCTGGCGACCTTGGCCCAGAGGGCTTCGCCTTCGTCGACAAGAAGGACTCCCCCACTGGTGAGTACCTGCTCGTCGTGGGCAACGAGGTCTCTGGCACCACCACCGTGTACTCCGTTGAGGACCTCCTCACCGTCGAGGAAGACGAAGACGCCGACCAGGGCGACGGCAAGGACACGGATAAAGACAAGGACAAGGACGAGCAGGACACTCCGAAGAAGCCAGGCAACGATGCCGGTAAGGACGGCAAGGGCTCTGCAGACAAGAGCTCCAGCAGCGTCTCCGGCGGCATCATCGCTGGTTCCGTCATCGGCGTCATTGCTGCGCTGGCCGCCACCATTGGTGTGCTGCGCGTCCCGGGTATCCGCGAGACTGTCCTGAGCCTTGCACCAGCTCCGCTGCGCGCTCAGTTGGAGAAGTTCCTCTAAGCCCTATCCACCCCGCGGGAAGGGCTGCTACATTGAAGTGAGCTTTTCCAAGAAGCCCTTTCACACCTGTCCTTTCCCTTCCCAAGGAGAACCCTCGATATGCGTCTTTCCACCTCCCTCGTCGCCATTTGTGCCACGACCATGGCACTGGTCACCCCACTGGCCGCTGCTGATGATTCCTCTGCGTCAGCCAGCTCGACCGCGACAGCCACCTCAACCGTGGCTGACTCGGCCTCCCCGGAGTCCGCCACGCAGGACGCCTCCGAGGAAGCTTCCGAGGAGAAGGCTGCTGAAGACGTATCCGAGGAGAAGGCTGCCGAGGAGGCCGCGCAGGAGACGGCAAAGGACTCTTCCAAAGCTCTGGGAAGTTCTCTGAATGTTGGCCATACCAGCACCAAGGATCTCTCTCAGGAGTGTGCCGACCAGGTCAACCAAGCGCGTAAGGACCACGAGGCTGCCGTCGCTGATGGCACCGCAGGTTCGTCGTTCATGGGCCCACAAGAGCTGGCCAACGGTGTGCTCAACGGCTATGGCTCCTCCGGCATGCCGGACACCCCGGATTGCGTTGCGGAAGAAAAGGAAGCGAAGCTGCAGAAGGACTGGGACGAGATGCCCGAGTTCGTTCAGTCTGCACGTCCAACGGAAAAGTCCAAGGAGATTTACGCCTGGGTTGGCGGTGCTCTGGCATTGCTCTCCGTGGGTATTCGAGTTCTCGTCGTCGCCGCTGAGTTCGACCCGTCCATCCTGAATGGTCTGCGTGCCTTCCTCAAGAGCATGGGCTTCTACTGGGATAACTCCAAGAAGAAGGAAGAAGTCGAGAAGGCCGAAGACTAATCCCGCTCCAATGGGGATAGTAAAGGAGGCGCTGCGAGATTTTCTCCGCAGCGCCTCCTTCGTTTTGGCCCGTTAAAACCAATGAGACGAGAACTTAAAACAGTTCCTTCGTCGCAATCTCTGCGCCCTCAACGAGGGACTGGAGCTTGGCCCATGCGATCTGGTGGTGCAGGCGGCCGCCTAGGCCACAGTCGGTCGAGGCGATGACGTTTTCCGGGCCCACGAGCTCAGCAAACTGGATGATGCGGTCAGCGACCAGACGCGGGTGCTCCACAGCGTTCGTGGAATGCGACACCACGCCTGGGTAGATGACAGTTCCCTCCGGCAGCGTGTGGTCCTTCCACACACGCCACTCGTGAGCATGGCGCGGCGAAGCACCTTCGAAGGAGAATCCACCGACCTTGGCCTGCAGGATCTCCTCGATGATGTCCTCGAACGGAATGTCCGTGACGTGCGGGCAGTGCCAGGAACCCCAGCAGATGTGCAGACGAGTCTGCTCGCGCGGGATGTCCTTAATAGAGTCGTTGAGAATCTCAATACGCTCGTGCAGGAAGGCCTGGAAATCCTTCACGGTGGGCTCCGGCACCACAGAATCCCATGCCTCCGCCAAATCCGGCGCATCGAACTGCACGGTGAGACCCGCATCCGTGATGGCCTTATACTCGACCTTCAGCGCCTCACCACAGGCGCGAACGAGCTCAGACTCGTCCTCGTAGTACTTGTTGGGAAGACGTGCCGCGGCACCCGGGGACAGGGCGGCGACGAAACCTTCGGTGCCTTCGGGGAGGGCGTCGGCAAGCAACTTAACGTCCGCCTCAACCTGCTCCTGGCCGATGTAGGTCACCGGACCGGTGAATTCCGGGTTAGCTACCTTCTTGCGGCCGGTGAAGATGCCCGAATCAGGGTCATTGTAGGCTTCAGAAAACAGCGCACGGTCGCGGCGATCCTTCATCGAGGAAAGGCGAATCTTACCCGGCTCGGAACGAACCTTGTCACCGATTTCCCAGCGGTCCTTGTCCGTCATGGTCAGACCACCCAGGCGGGTAAAAGAGTAGTTCCACCACGCACCGTAGTCCACGGCGCCGGAGGTGATGTGGCCGTATTCGCCCTCGTTGATGATGTCGATGCCGAGATCAACCTGGCGCTTCACCACATCCGCTACGGAGCGTTCCAAGATGTCGTGGAACTTCTCGTCTGAGATGGTGCCGGCAGAGCGCTCGAGGTTAGCCTCGAGCAGCTCCTTCGTGCGAGGCAGCGAGCCAACGTGGGTGGTACGAATCTTGTTCACCATGGGAAACAGGCTTCCTTTCTTCTAGACTATGCTGTCTAGAGTAACCCAGGAGCCTGGTTCCCATGGGATCTTGATTCAACTTAAATTCACCCGAGGATGCCGGCCCCCATCGTGGCCTTGAGGTCACCCATAAGGTTGCTCGAGCGCTCCACACGCAAATGCTCACCGAGGACCATCATGGTGGACTCTTCGCCGTCGACAAGCGTGAGGTATACGTCCGACTCGCCCTTGTTGTTAACGAGCACCTGCTTGAGCTTGGCAATGTTATCCATCGTGCACTGGTCTGTGCGCATAGTCAGGCGCAGGGGCAGGCCGGCACCATTGCCAGGGCCTAAGTCAGGCACCTTGATATCGGAACAGAAGAGGGACATGCGCTCATCCCGAACCTTCACCTGAACCTTGGCCAAGATGATGTTGTCTTCTGCAATCTGCGGAGCCACTAGCGAGTACACCTGGTTGAACACGAGGATGTCTACCTGGGCGCCGTTATGATCTTCAATGCTGACGATGGCCCATGGAGAACCATCGCGCTTGGAAAAACGCCTGTCCACGCCCGAGATGATGCCGCCAATCACCAGCTCCTGCCCGTTGCCGACTTCACCGTTAAGAATCTTGGTAATCGGCGTATCGGTCTGTGCATCGAGTGCTTCCTCGAAACCATCGAGCGGGTGGCCGGAGACGTAAAGGCCCAGCATCTCACGCTCCAGGGCCAGCTCGTGCTTGCGGTCCCAATTCTCATCGGGGACGTCAATAGCAAAGGCGGAGCCAGAACCAGAATCGCCGTCCTCGTCGCCGCCACCGAAGCCGGCGAAAAGGTCGAACTGGCCTTTATCAGCTGCCTTCTTCGTGGTCTGAACCGAGTCCACTGCGTCCTCGTGAATGAGCATAAGGCCCTTGCGTGGGTGCTCCAAGGAGTCGAAAGCGCCGGCCTTGATGAGGGACTCCGTCACGCGCTTGGAGCAGGCCGCTAGCTCAATCTTGTCCAAATAGTCAGAGAAGGACGTATATGCGCCTTTCTCCCGACGGGTCTTCACGATGGAATCGACCACTTCCCCACCAACGTTGCGGATAGCGCCCATGCCGAAGCGAATATCGTCCCCCACAGCCTGGAAGGTTTCCTGGGACTCGTTAACGTCCGGGGAGAGCACGCGGATGCCAAGGTGGCGGCAATCGGCAAGGTAGATAGCGGACTTATCCTTCTTGTCACCTACCGAGGTCAAAAGCGCTGCCATGTACTCCGGCGCATAGTAGGCCTTGAGGTAGGCCGTCCAGAAGGACACCAAGCCGTAGCCCGCGGCGTGGGACTTGTTAAACGCGTAGGAGGCAAAGGGCTCAATCGTGCCCCACAGCGCGTCCATGGCTTCCTTGGAGTAGCCGTTGTCCTTCATGCCGCCCCAGAACTTGTCGTACTGCTGTGCCAAGACTTCCGGCTTCTTCTTACCCATGGCCTTGCGGAAGCCATCTGCCTCGCCGGCGGTGTAGTTCGCCACCTTCTGCGAGATACGCATGATCTGCTCCTGATACACGATGAGGCCGTAGGTCTCATCGAGGATTTCCTTGAGCGGCTCTTCCAGCTCCGGGTGAATCGGCGTAATTTCCTTACGCCCATTCTTGCGGTCCGCGTAATCCCAGTGAGCGTTCACGCCCATCGGGCCCGGGCGGTAGAGCGCCAGCGACGCGACAATATCCTTGAAACCTGTCGGTTTCATACGTTTGAGCAGCTCCTGCATGCCGCCAGAGTCGAGCTGGAACACGCCCAGGGTATCGCCGCGTGACAGCAGGTCATAGACCTTGGATACCTTCGGATCATCGGCGTGAAGGTCCTCCAGGCCAATCTCTTCGCCGCGGTTTTTCTTGATGTTCTCTAGGCAGTCACCAATCACGGTGAGGTTGCGCAGGCCCAGAAAGTCCATCTTCAGCAGGCCAATGGCCTCACAGGCTGGGTAGTCCCAACCGGTGATGTAGGCGCCGTCGGCTGGTCGCTTCCACATCGGAATGTGGTCCATGAGTCGGACCGAAGCCATAATCACCGCACAGGCATGCACGCCTGCCTGCCTGACGACGCCTTCAAGACCACGCGCGGTCTCATAAATCTTCTTGACGTCCGGGTCAGTCTCAATCATCTGACGGACCTCGGTGGCCTCCGAGTAGCGCTCGTGCTCCGGATCAGTAATACCGGCCAGCGGAATATCCTTGGCCATAATGGCCGGCGGCAACGCGCCGTTGATGCGGTCCGCCATCTGGAAGCCCGGCTGGCCAAAGTGCACCTTGGCGGAGTCCTTAATGGCCTGTTTGGTCTTCACGGTGCCGAAGGTAATCACCTGGGCAACCTTGTCCTCGCCCCAGCGCTCAGCAGCGTAGGTAATCATTTCGCCGCGGCGGCGATCATCGAAGTCGATATCGATATCCGGTGCGGAGGGACGCTCCGGGTTAAGGAATCGCTCGAAGAGGAGGCCGTGCTCGATGGGGTCAATGTTGGTAATCGTCAGCGCATACGCCACGAGCGCACCTGCAGCCGAACCACGCCCCGGACCGACGCGAATACCGATGGAGCGCGCGTGCTTGATGAGCTCGGCCACGATGAGGAAGTAGGAGGGGTAGCCCTTCATGTCGATGACGCTGATTTCATACTCGGCGCGGTCGATGTACTCCTGCGGCACATCCCCGCCGTTGAAACGATCCTTAAGGCCCTCCATGACCTCGTGGGTCAGCCACGACGTTGGGGTGTGGCCCTCGGGGACGTCCGCAATCGGCATGCGGTCGTGGGTATGCTCTTCCCAAATCGCGCCATAATCCTGGACGCGCTCCGCAATCCACAGCGTATTATCGCAGGCTTCAGGGACCATGTGGTCCCACAGTTCACGCATCTGTTGGGCGGACTTGATGTAGTAGCCGGTGCCATCGAATTTGAAGCGGTCCGGGTCCATGAAGGTCTTGCCCGTCTGCACGCACAGCATGGCCTCGTGCGCTGGGGCTTGGGACTCCAGAACGTAGTGGCAGTCATTGGTCACCAGCGGCGGCAGGTCCAGCTTGCGGCCAATCTCCAGCAACCCGTCTCGGGTGCGCTTCTCAATATCCAGCCCATGGTCCATGAGCTCGAGGAAGAAGTTGTCCTTGCCATAGATGTCCTGCCACATCGCAGCGGCCTCGAGGGCCTCGTTGAACTGGCCTAGACGCAGGCGGGTTTGAACATCACCGGAGGGGCAGCCGGTGGTCGCGATAATGCCTTCAGCATGCTCAGCGATGAGTTCCGCGTCCATACGCGGCCACTTGCCCAGCTGACCTTCGTAAGAGGCAAGCGAGGAGAGCTTGAACAGGTTGCGCAGACCAGTTTCATTTTCCGCCAGCATGGTCTGGTGCAGGTAGGCACCGGAGGCAGAAACATCATCACGCTTTTGATCCGGCGTTCCCCACAGCACGCGCTTCTTATTGAAACGCGACTCCGGCGCGAGGTAGGCCTCAATACCAATGATGGGTTTGACGCCTGCGCTCGTCATCCTCTGGTAAAAGGCATTGGAGCCGTACATGTTGCCGTGGTCTGTCATGCCGACGGCGGGCATGCCTTGGCGGACCACCTCATCCGCCAACATATCCACCTTTGCCATGCCGTCCAGCATGGAAAACTCGGTGTGGTTGTGTAGGTGGACGAAGGATGAGTTTTTGGCCATGCGGTCATCTTAGCGGGGCCGTCAAACTTCCCGGATTACTCAACGTCCTGTACATTTTTCTGTGATGTTCTACACTATTGCCGCCTATCTCATGTGGGGCTTCTTCCCGGCGTTCTTCCCGCTTCTGCGCCCCGCCAGCCCATTTGAAATCCTTGCGCACCGCATTGTGTGGACTGCGGTGCTCGTCACCTTCATGCTGGTGATTACTGGCGGCTGGCGCGAGCTGAAAGAGATGAGCCTGCGCACGTGGGGCTGGATGCTGGGCTGCGGTATCACCATCACTATCAACTGGGGTACGTACGTCATCGCGGTCAACAGCAACCACGTGGCCGATGCCGCGCTGGGATATTTCATCAACCCGCTCGTCTCCGTGGCCTTAGGCATCATCTTCCTCAAGGAAACGCTGACGAAGGCACAGGTGGCATCGGTCAGCATTGCCTTCGTGGCGGTGCTGTGGCTGACATTCATGACCGGCCAGGCACCGTATTATTCGCTGGCCCTGGCTTTCAGTTTCGCACTCTACGGGCTGCTAAAGAAACAGATTTCGGTCTCTTCCATGGGCTCCGTGGCCGCGGAAACCATCGTCATGCTGCCCTTCGCACTCATGTACCTGGGATACCTGCAGGTCCAGGGCGAATCCACCTTTGCCAGCGAGGGCCCCGGCCACATGGCGCTGCTCGTCACCTCCGGACTAGTGACTGCTCTGCCGCTGCTCTGTTTTGCACAGGGCGCTAAACACCTGCGCCTATCCACCATCGGCATGCTGCAGTACATGACGCCGATTATGCAGATGCTGTGGGCAGTCTTCGTCACCCAGGAGGATATGCCAACCGAGCGCTGGATCGGCTTCATCATCATTTGGGTAGCGGTCATCATTTACCTGGCGGATTTAGTGCGGATGGGCCGCGCTTCCCGACGCCGCGCCCGCCTCCACTCCCCGGCCCCCAGCACCGACGAGGCTGCCACCTAGAAGGCTGTAGCGCGCCTGCTTCTGCTTCTTCATCCGGCGCAGCTCGTCACGGGCTTCCTTGGCTCGGGCCCGCTTGGCGGCTTCCTCTGCACCGTTGAGCGCCCACCGCGGCATGAGCACTGCCATGGCGATGCAGTAGAGGGCCACAACAATCATGATGCCCAGCGTCAGCCCATCACTACCCAAGAGTGCTAGCGCGATGGCGGCGAGGACTGTGATGATGGCTCCTGCCCATACAAGAATGTAGGCGAAGCGGTAGTTGGCAGGCCACGTGGAGGTCTTGGGGAATAGTCGCATCATCGCTCCTTACTGGTGTGCTCTGTGTTGGGCGTTGGAAGGTGGGCGCACGCCGAAGGAACCCCAGGCGGCGTCGGCAGGCGCGGCTTCCACAGTCTTTACGCGAGGGTCAGCGGCGAGGGCTCGCAGGTCAGCGCCGCGGGAATAGACCACCGCGGCATCGACCTGCGTTGGTGTCTCGCCGCCATCGCCGGCGGCGTGAGCCACACGCTGAAGAACGGTAGTAATGACGTCCGCGCGGTCCTTGCCTGCTGTAGGTTCCGGGACTGCTACGGGGGCGGCCAATCCAATGATGATGGCATCCATACGCTGCACGGAACGCAGCACTTCAGCGGTGTCCTCCGGTGACAGCGCTGTGTGGAATCCCACGAGCGCATACGTCGGCTCATCTGCCTGGGCTAGGGACGCTTCCGCCCGCTCGAGATACTCGGCAGCGGTCTCAGAGCCGTCTGGGCCTAGCTGGTCTCCTTGGAGCGCAGTGCTTGGCTGCGTGCCAAAGATGCCAAAGGAAAGAACCACGAGCAGCGCTGTCACCGCAAGCAATACATAGGCCGCGATGCGGCGACGGCGATAAATGCGCTGGCGAGTGGAGCGTTTCCCCGTCATCCGCGCAAGACCTCTACTGCGTGTTCGAGGTCCTCCGGGTACGGCGCGGTGCACTCAAACCATTTGCCGGTGCCCGGGTGGGTAAAGCCCAAGGACACCGCATGGAGCCATTGCCGGATAAGGCCAACGCGCTTAGCCAGGTTCGGGTCGCAGCCATACATCGGATCGCCAACGCAAGGATGCCCGGTGGCGGACATGTGGACGCGAATCTGGTGGGTGCGGCCAGTCTCCAAATGAACTTCCAACAGGCTGGCCTCGCGGAAAGCTTCAAGGAGCTTGTAATGAGTAACCGCCGGCTTGCCATCGTCCACCACGGCGAACTTCCAGCCCGCCGACGGATGACGGCCAATCGGTGCATCAATCGTGCCGACGATGGGATCGGGTAGGCCTTGGACCACCGCGTGGTAGGTCTTGTCCACGGTCCGCTCGCGGAAAGCGGTCTTCAGCTGGGAGTAGGCGCGCTCGCTGGCGGCAACCACCATGACCCCGGAGGTGCCCACGTCGAGGCGGTGCACGATGCCCTTGCGTTCGGTAGGTCCGGCGTCGGCAAGCGCATAGCCCGCCGCGCGAAGCCCGCCAATCACGGTGGGCCCCTCCCACCCCAACGTCGGGTGCGCGGCCACACCCACGGGTTTGAACACGCAAATGATGTCCTCATCCTCGTAGAGGACGTCCATGCCCTCCACCAGCTCCTCTTTAGGCACCAGCGGTTCTTCCGGCGCCGGCATCATGACGTCAATCCAGCCGCCGGCGCTAAGCCGCTCGGACTTGCCCACTGCCACGCCGTCGATCTCCACGTCACCCGCCGCGCACAGCTCCGCCACCTTGGCCCGGGAAACACCCAAAAGCTTGGCCAAAGCAGCATCGGCACGCATACCCTCGAGGCCCTCAGGTACCGGCAATCTACGACTTTCACGCATCGGACTCTTGTGCCTCCTTCCGCTCTGCCATGAACATCGCGATGATAAACACCACCACACCACACGTGATTGAGGCATCCGCGATGTTAAAGACAGCGAAGCTGCCGACGGAAATGTAATCCACCACGTGTCCAAACCAGAATCCCGGCTCGCGCACCAGGCGGTCGATCAGATTACCCAGCGCCCCGCCCGCAATCATGGCCAAGCCTACCGCCTGCCACTTGTCATGAATCCTCGGCGCAGCGATGGCAACACCTACGACGAAGGCCAGCTGGATGGTGGTAAACAGCCACGTCGAGCCCTCCCCTCCCATGGAGAAAGCCGCGCCGGGGTTGAAAAGGAGGTAGAAGCGGAACCAGTTACCAATCACCGGCAGCGCTTCACCTTCGGTAAGGATCGACAGCATCAGTTGCTTCACTGCTTGGTCCACGGCAGCTACTCCCAGCACCACCGCGGCCATTGTTCCGATATATCTCCTTGCCTTCACCCGTTCCATTCTAAACAGCCCCATCCGGTATTTTGGAATGCGTGTTTCGTGTGAGAGTCGTTTCAGTTCTGTCCGCTGCAGCCTTGGCCTTGACCGGCACTCTTGCTGGCTGTTCCTATTCCCAGCCGGCCAAGCCGGTGGAAGAACCCGTGGGCTTGCCTCTCGACGCCCCACGCGTCACCGTCCACTCCCCCGGTGACGGCGCCGGCCGCGTGCTGGCCTATCAGGACCTTGATTCCGAGCAGTCCCTGACCTACTCCGTCGCCACTGGCTTTGACCAGGAGCTGCGCAAAGATGGCAGCGAAGGCACTGCGCCCGAAGCTACCGATAAAATCACCCTCCCGTTGCAGGCTTCCGTGGAGGCGGCTACCGAAAACGTCGAGGGCCAGCTGCCGGCGAGCCGCAATGCCTTCGTCACCGTGGGCAAGCCCGAGGCCGAAGGTGCTGATGTGGAGTCTGCTGAAGGTTTCCAGTTTGGTTGGCGCGGCACCGATACCGGCCAAATGAACTCACTGCGCCTCGCCGCGCCGCAGGCAGCCACCGATGAGGCGCGCAGTGCCGTGGAGCGCGCGATTACCAGCCTGACGTCGCTGCCCATTGTCTTCCCTGAAGAAGAGATCGGTCCCGGCGCGGAGTGGACGGTGGAGTCCCGCGTCACCGGTGAATCCACGCTGTTGCAAACCACCACGTACACCTTGGACAAGCTCGACGGCGATGTGGCGACGCTCAACGTTTCCGTGGAGCAGCGCCCGTCCCTGGGCGCGCTGTCCTTCGACGGCGCCGACGCCCCTGAAGAGCTACAGGACAAGGAACTTAAGGTCCTCGATACCACGACGCAGTCCGAGGGCACCGTCACCGTGGATCTGACCAAGCCGCTGCCGACTGCTGGCGAGGTCTCCATCACCACCGTCATCTCCTATGGTGCGGAAGGTTCGGACCTGCGTGTCCTGCAGACCAGCGCTACCGAAATGAGTTTTCACACCGACTAAACTCTCCACACCCATAAGAAAGCGCCCGTCGGCCCCGGTTTCGTACCGAGGACTGACTGGGCGCTTGTGCTTTCTCGCAGCTGCTGCGCGAGAAACTTACTGCGCTGGAGCCTCACCTTCGGCGGGGGCGTCAGCTGCGTCGACGGGAGCCTCGCCCTCGGCTGGCGTCTCACCGTCTGGGGCGTCGGCAGGCGCGTCTACTGCGGAATCGGCACACATCTCCGGAACCTCTTCCGGCGGCACAATATTGGTCACGAGGACACAGGCCCACGTCTGGGACAGCTTCCACGTACCGCCATCGTTGATGAACTCCACCTGATCAGCGGTCTGCTGCTGGCCGTCCGGGGTATTGATGTGAACGGTCGCCAGTGCAGAGTCCGGCACGAGGCCCGGGATGACCGGGGCAACAACCTCAAAGGTGGCGCCGGATTCGGCCTGGGACTGAGACATGACGTCGAAAAGCTCCGGCGCCGTCTCGCTGCCCTGGACCAGCTGAACTTTCTCTTCCTGCGGCACGTTCGGGTCAGAAGCCTTCGCCAGGATCTCGTTGAGCTGCTCCACGGACGGCATCTCGGTGGAGACGACCTGGGAGGCAGAGGTCTCGCCGGTGGGCTTCGCGGCGCTGCTCGAGTTCGCCGCGTCCTCGTCCGAGGACGAGCAGGCAGCCAAGGAGACACTTGTACCCAGGGCCAGGATGGCGGCGCTCAGCTTGATGGATTTCACAGATACTCCTCACGTAGGGGGTCGTGGTTAATCTCCTTCACTCTAGCGCTCACGCACACCAGCCTGTGTTTCCCGCGCAGGGTTGCGCCTGAAGTACCCTGGTGGAATGACTTTCGCGCTCATCGCCACCGGCGGCACCATTGCCTGCACCACCATTGCTGACGGTTCCCTCGTCCCAACTGTTAGCGGCCAACAGCTGGCTGACTCCCTGGGCAACGACATCGAAGTCGTGGAATTTCGCGCACTGGATTCGAGCTCAATTACGCTGGCTGACCTCGATGAGCTTCTGCTTTGCGTGCGCACACAGCTTGCTCGCCCGGAAATTAAAGGCGTGCTCATTACTCACGGCACGGATTCGATGGAGGAAACCGCGCTGGCCTTGTCCCTGTTTGACTTAGGTGATGGCCCCATTGTTCTTACGGGCGCGCAGCGCGCCTTCGACCACCCAGAGGGCGATGGCCCGCGCAATCTGCGTGATGCCTTCGACCTTCTGTGCTCGGGCAAACCTGGTGTGTGGGTTCAGTTTGGGGGAAAGACCATCCCCGGCCGCGGGGCGCGCAAGTGGCATACCTCGCACCTCAACGGCTTTGAGGAGCTGCCGGTGGGAGACTCCGCACTGCCGGCCTTGCCCCTAACAGCGATGGCCGAGTACCCAGTCGAGATCATCGCCGCCTACCCGGGTGCCGGATCCATGCTTGTCGACGCCTCCCTGGGCCACACCAAAGGCCTCGTCATCGAAGCCATGGGCTCGGGCAATATGGGCGCAGAGATGGGCGCCGGGGTGGCCCGCGCGCTGCAGGCAGGAGTGCCGGTGGTGATCAGCACGCGCACTCCCTATGGGGTAACCAAGCTGGCCTATGGCGGCGCGGGTGGAGGCGCCACCTTAGGCGAGATGGGCGCGGTGGCTTCCGGCGGATTCCGTGCCGGCCAGGCGCGTATTATGCTCGCCGCAGCATTGGCTACCGGCACTCCAGTGGCCGACATGTTTAGCTCCGCGCCGCAGGCCACGACGTATACCGCGAGCTAGCTGTCCCCAGCCGGTACTTCTTCCTCCGCATCATCGGACTCTGCGTCTGCCTCCATCGGGATGTCCTCCCACGCCAGCGAATCCAGCGGATCGGCGGGTCGGAGTTCTTCATCTTCAGCAGCAAAAGAACGAACAAACCCCGGCCCCGTCGCCCGCGTTTCAAAGCGCACGCTGACTACCCCATGTCCGGTGCCTTGAATCCAGCCGTGGCCAAACTCCGGGTGGTAGACGTCCTGGGTCGCATGCCAGCGCTGCGCCGAGTCCGGCCCCGCTTCCCTGAACGATTCCGCCTCTGCGCCGGTCTCTGTTTCAGTGTCAGGCACGCCGGGCAGGTGGTCGCTGACTCCGGTCTCGTAGTCCGTATCCGGAGCTGGGCGTACGATCTCGCGGTCAAGTTCCGGGAAAAGGACATCTTGGCGGGCTGTTTCCAAGCCCGAATAGCTCACTCCAACCAACCGGATGGGCCCTAATTCGTCGGGGTAGCGCGCCAAGCTCAATGCTCGCGCTTTGAGGATTTCTAGATCGTCGGTGGCATAGGGCAAGGTGGCTGAACGTGACTCAATGTGGAAATCCGCCATCCGCAATTTCACTGTCACGGTACGAGCACCCCGCCCATCCTTGAGCAAGCGGCGGTGCGCACCTTCTGCTGCCCGCGTCAACGCAGCATCCACCTCCGGCACCGTGCGCAAGTCCGTGGGGTAGGTAAACTCCGTGGAAATCTGCTTCGCAATCGCGCGCGGAGCTACAGGCCTCTCATCAATGCCTTGCGCCAACTGCCACAGCTGCACGCCCACCACTCCACCAAGGGAAATCTCCACCTCTTTGCGGCTCATGGCCGCCAGCTGCCCAATGGTCTCTACCCCAATGGCCGCGAGCTTCTGCTGCGTCACCGGACCCGCGCCCCACAGCTTGCCCACGGGCAACGGGTGGATAAGTTCACCGAACCGTTCCTGCGGCACCACGAAGGTGCCATCTGGTTTCGCTTCGCCCGAGGCAATCTTCGCCGCTTGCTTTCCCGCCCCCGCACCGATAGAGCTAGGTAGGCCGGTTTCCTCGCGGATCACACGGCGTAGGTTCTCGGCCCACTCGTGGACGTCGTCAGGCGCGGCCCCAGCCAGCGCAGCCGGTTCCATGAACGCTTCATCAATGGAAAGCTGCTCAATGAGCCCCGCATGGTCAGCGATGATGCCAAAGACTCGGCGTGAGGCCGCCGAATACACTGCTCGACGCGGCGTCACCACCACGGCCTGGTAGCCCACCAGCTGCTGGGCGCGGAACATGGGCATAGCGGAATGCGCACCATATTCACGGGCTTCGTAAGAAGCTCCAGCCACCACGCCGCGCCCACCTGCGCCGCCCACGAGCACGGGCCGGCCTCGCAGCGTGGGCCGGGTCAGCTGCTCCACGGAGGCAAAGAAGGCATCCATGTCGATATGAAGGACCCAGCGTTGCATGTGCTCCAGTGTAAACACCGCGCGCGGGTAACCACCCCATTATTCATGTTTCTTTGTTTCTTTCGTAACTTTTACGCTCCCCTCTGCTTACTTTACCGCCCTAACCTTTTTCGCCGTGACTTCTCAGCTCTCGCCCCAACACCCTGCCTCCCAAGCCCACGTGGTCATCAACGGCATTAAGCGCGAGTTCGCGGACAACACCGGTCTCCATGCCACTGACCTCGTCATTAACTCCGGCGAGTTCATCTCTATCCTCGGCCCCTCCGGCTGTGGAAAGTCCACGCTTCTGCGCTGCATCGCAGGCCTCGAAACACCTGATGCCGGCACCATTACCTTTTCCGGTAAAGAAATGTTCGGCCCCCACACGAACGTTCCGGTGAATAAGCGTAACTTGTCCATGGTGTTTCAAGATCTGGCCCTGTGGCCGCACATGACTGTGGAGAAGAACATCGAGTTTTCCCTCACGACCGCGGGGAACAAGCTGTCGTCTGCGGAACGCGCCGAACGAGTGCGCACGTGCATGGACATGGTCGGTATTACCCCGAAAGCTCAGGCTCGCCCCAATCAGCTCTCCGGCGGCCAGCAGCAGCGCGTAGCTATCGCCCGCGCGCTTGTCTCCAACCCGCAGCTACTTCTCATGGATGAGCCACTCTCTGCGCTCGATGCCGCTCTACGCGTTCAAATTCGTGCCGAGCTCACCGCGCTTGCTCACGATTTGGGCCTCACGGTCATTTACGTCACCCACGATCAATCCGAGGCTCTGTCGATGTCGGACCGAGTCGTCGTCATGAAAGACGGTGTCATCGAACAGTTCGCCGATCCTGTTACCCTCTACGATTCCCCCGCCACTCCCTTCGTCGGCGGCTTCGTGGGCACCATGAACCGCCGCGCCGGGCTTCCCGACGTCCGTCCAGAAAACCTCACCGTCCTTGGCGCGGAGGAAGACATCGGGTCTTTCCCGCACCACGTGGACGGGGTCGTCCGCACTGCTCAGTACATCGGCGGGCGCTACGAGTTGCACTGCGATGTCGAGGGCGCTGACGAACCCTGGGTGGCTTACAGCCGCTCCCGAGTCGAACGTGGTTCGACGGTACGTCTCGCGTACTAAACTCATCTGTTTTCTACTGTTAAGGATTCTCCATGCTGTATAAGAAGCTTTCTCTCGCTGTGGCTGCCACCGCTGCTTCCGCCCTGGCTCTGGCCGGTTGCGGTTCTGTTGATTCAGCCGACTCCACCGACGCCTCCTCCGCTGACAACACCGGCGCTGAGTCCACCGCTGAGGCCTGGGAGGCCCCGGAAGGACTGTCCGGCGAGCTGGACTACTACTCCGCGAACCCGCAGGGCCTTACCGACGCCCTCGTCGAGGCCTTCGAGGAAAAGACCGATGTCAAGGTCAACGTCTTCGCCGACACCACCGGAAAGATTACTGCCAAGCTCAAGGCGGAAGAGGCTAACCCGCAGGCTGACGTGGTCTACCTGGCTTCCTGGTCCGCTGCGTCCAAGCAGGACAAGGCCGGCGCTCTGGAAGAGTACACCCCGGAAGGCGCTGACAAGATCACCTCGAGCTGGGTGTCCAAGAACGGCACCTTCACCGGCCGCGATGGATCCGCATTGGCGCTGGTTACCAACACCAACGTGGTGGACTCCGCCCCTCAGGACTGGGAGGATCTCGCCGACGAAAAGTACAAGGATCAGGTCATCATGCCGGATCCGCGCGAGTCTGGCACGGCCGCTGACCTCATTGCCGCCATGGTGGACCAGTGGGGCGAGGACAAGACGTGGGAGCTCTTTGACAAGCTCTTCGACAACGGCATGATTGTTCAGGGCGCTAACGGTCCGGCCTTGGATCAGGTCACCTCCGGCTCCCGCGGCATCGTCATGGGCGGCGTGGACTACTCGGCGTACTCCGCTAAAGCCAAGGGCGAGCCGCTTGAGGTTGTTATCCCGTCCTCCGGCACTACCGTCACCCCGCGCCCAGTCATGATCCTCAAGACCACCGATAACAAGGACGCCGCCGAGGCTTTTGTTGACTTCATGTTCTCCGATGAGGCACAGGAGATTTCTGCGTCCAAGAACATGATCCCAGCCAACACCGACATCGCCCCGAAGAACGGACCAAAGCTGGAGGAGATTGACACTCTTAACGAAGATCTCGATGGCATCGCCTCTTCCTCGAAGGACGTCAAGGAAAAGTTCGCCGAGCGCTACCTGAAGTAGTCCCTACTTTCTCACCACGGAGTAACCCCACCACATGAGCACTACTACCCGCAGCCCACAGCGCACTCTTGGTATCTATGCAGTACTCATCGTGCTGCTCGTGCTTGTCGCCGCGCCGTTGGTATCGGTGCTCATCAGCGCCGTGGTGGGATACCGCGATGAGCCTTCCTCCCTCCACAAGATTGTGGAGCCGGGCATGGGAGAGGTACTGCTCAATACGGTCATCTTCTCCCTTCTCGTGGTGGTATTTTCTACTCTGTTCGCCGCCCCGCTAGCTTTCCTGCGCGCGTGGACGTCTTTCTCCAAGGCGAACTGGATAGAAATCGCCATCATGATTCCTTTCATGACCCCACCTTTTGCCGCAGCAATGGCGTGGATGGATTTCACCCGCCGCGGTGGAGTCTCCGAATTGCTCTTCGGGCATACCGTCGGCAAGCTCGCGCACGACGCCATTTACTCGGTTCCTGGCATGGCTTTCATCATGGCGTGCGAGCTCTTTCCCTTCCTCTACCTCATCCTGCGCAACTGCCTGACCTCAATTCCCGCATCCTCTCTGGAAATGGCTCAAGTCGCCGGAGCAAGTCGGTGGCAACAGATTAGTCGCATCATCCTGCCCACCGTCGTGGGCCCCTATTCACTGGGCGCACTCATCATTTTCATCAAGGCTGCCGGCGAGTTCGGCACCCCGGTTACCTTGGGAAACGCCATCGGCTTCACAGTATTGGTCTCCTCCATCTACCAAGACGTCACCATTGACCCGTTGAGTTTCTCTGATGCAGCAGCGTCCTCATCAGTATTGTTCGCACTTGGTGTCGGCGCGTGGGCATTCCAGCAATGGGTCTCGCGACGAGACCTCACCGGTGGCGGACGTGTCTCCCGTCAGGTCTCACTCCACATCGGCGCCGCGGGCAAGGCGCTCGGCGGCTTAGTCACCTTCCTCATCATCGCCTGCTCGGTGCTCATCCCGTATATCTCAATCACGCTTGCGGCGATGACCATTCTGCGCTCCGCTCCCCCGACCCCGCAGAATCTCACCTTTGATTACTTCGCCATCGTCCTCCAGATGCCCTCGGCCCAGGAAGCTTTGCTGCGTTCCATCGCCCTCGGCGCAATCGGCGCCACAACGGCGGTCATCCTCGGCATCGCCGTCACCTTGCTCACTCAGCGGACCAAGCAGGTCAGCGCCCGTGTCGCGGACTTCCTTGCGGTAGCACCGGATACGGTCCCTGGTATTGTGCTCGCCATCGGCTTCATTCTCCTTTGGAACGCTCCGTGGCTGCCGTGGACACCGTACGGCTCCATGGTCATCCTCGTCATGGCTTTTACTGTTCTCTTCCTGCCCATGGCGGTGCAGAACATCAAGACTTCTGCCGGTGCTGTCTCCCCCACTGTGTACGAGGCCGCCGCCGTATCCGGCGCCTCCGTGTCCCACACGTTGCGCAGCATCACCTTGCCGCTGCTTGCCCCGGGTATCTTTGCCGGTTGGCTGCTGGCGTTCTTTGTGGGCTTCCGCGAGCTCGTCATGTCCTCCCTAATCCGTCCGAGCCAGCTCAATCTGCTCGCGCCGTGGATTATGAACCAGTTTGACCAGGGGCACCGTGCCGAAGCCATGGCCATGACGCTCATCGGTGTAGGCACCTCCACCGTCGTGCTAGTACTTATCACCTGGTGGCAGGGACGGCGGGCGCGTGGCTAGCATTCTCATTTTCGCGGATCTTCACCTTGGCAGGCCTGGCGCGCCCGGCATGGAGTGGGCGCTCAACGTGCTCGAGACCACGGACGCGGATGCCTGCATCTGTCTCGGTGACATCATTGACCGTACGGCCGACACAGATACCTACGTCCCCCAGGCCCAACAGGTCATGGCCCGCGCCGGCGAGCTTTTCGACGACGCCCATTTCATCTCCGGAAATCACGACGTCCACCACAAACTCAGCTTCCCGTCGTCTGTGACCGTTCACCCCACCGAAGTTCATTCTTTTCACTGCGCCGGCGCAATCATCGTCACTGCCGCAGTGGCCACAGACCCTGACCCGCGCACGCTCGCGTTCCCCACTCGTGGAAGCAACGAACCGCACGTGGGACTGCTGCATACATCCGCAACTGGGGAGTTTTCCAAAAGCGTGTGCCTGCCCGCGACGCCTGAGGATCTACAGAGCTGTGGCTATGATGCCTGGATTCTGGGGCATGTCCATAAACCGCGGGTACTTGCGAAGGCTCCTTTTATCGGTTGGGTCGGCATGGGTAACGCAGTGCTTTACGACGTCCCCTCTGCCTCCCTCACCTACCTCTGATACTTCTCCTGTTTCTCTCACGCGGCGCACGGAGAACTAGCTCTCACTTGCCCTCCGCGTGATCGATGTCTCACGAATTGGCGCTTGCGCTAGATCTTGCGCACCGCATGCATGCATCATGTATGCATGCAGAAAGACAAGGCGCCCGCCGCGGAACGGGCCTACGAACACCTCAAACGCCGAATCATCGATGACGAGGTTAGTGACTCGGAGATGCTCTCCGAAGCCGCCCTCGCCTCAGAGCTGGGGATGAGCCGCACCCCGGTGCGTGAAGCTTTCCTCCGCCTCGAGGTGGAAGGCTTTTTGAAGCTCTATCCCAAACGTGGCGCCCTCGTGGTACCGATTAGTCCCCGCGAGATTCGTGAAGTGTACGAGACACGCATGCTCGTCGACGAGCACTCTGCCCGTCATATCTGCTCTTTAACAGCCGAGGAGCGCGGCCTCATCGCCGATGTCCTCGACGCCACCATTGCGGAACAACATGCCGCGCTCGACAAAGACGACTTACGCGCCTATGCCAGGCTCGACGCGAAATTCCACCAGACCATCATGGACAACGGTGGCAACCGTCTGCTGGCCAATCTGGGGCATACTTTGCGCGAGCGCCAGCAACGTTTCACCGCCACGGCCGTGGGGCGCAGCGTTAAGCGCGCACGTACCTTCGTCGCCCAGCACGCCTTGCTTGCCGACGCCCTCCGCGCCGGCCACCTCGACACCTACCTCACCGAACTCGAATCTCACCTCAACTCTTCAAGGAAGCAACTGTGACTGTCTCCGCACATTCGCACCCGGAGGTCGACGCGTCTGCCGACGACTCCGACCTATCAACTGACTCCGCTGTGTCCCCAGCCCAGGGAGCGCTCTCCTCACGCGCGTGGTTCCCCGTTGCCGGCTCCATGGTCGCTGTGGCCTGGGGTGGCAATGAATTCACGCCGCTGCTCGTGATGTACCGCGAGACCTCTCATTTCTCTCAAGTGACCGTCAACGGCCTCCTCGCGGCATATGTTGTCGGTATTATCCCGGCGCTGCTCATCGGCGGGCCGCGCTCTGATCTCATCGGCCGCCGCCCGATGCTGCTTCCGGCCGCTCCGCTCTCTCTTGCTGGTTCTTTCCTGCTTTCTATCGCTCCCGAGGAACCTCTCATTATCGCCTTGGGCCGTGTTCTATGCGGCATGGCGTTGGGCCTTGTCATGGCTGTGGGTTCAACGTGGATTACTGAGCTCATTACCCGTGCCGGTGGTGACCCTGCCTCCGGTGCACGCAAGGCATCACTGTGCTTGACCGCAGGTTTCCTCGTGGGTGCGGGCATCGCTTCTGTCCTGGCGCAGTGGGGTCCGTGGCCGACGCACACCGCATATATCCTCCATATGCTGCTCACCGTGGTCACTGCTATCTGGATTCTTCACACTCCGGAAACCCGCCAGCCCAGCCATGGCACCGTGAAGATGACCATCTTGGATCTCACCGTCCGCGAAATGCTCCAAATACTCCACGTCCCGACGGCCGCTCACAAGCGTTTCGTGCGCGTTGTCATGCCCGTAGCTCCCTGGGTCTTTGGCTGTGCGGGTGCTGCCTATGCTCTGCTGCCGCAGTTGCTGTCCGACTCCGCCGGCAATGCCCCCATCGCCTTCTCCGGTCTCATGACCGTCATTACCCTCGGCTGCGGCGTGGGCGTGCAAATGCTTGGCCGTATCGTGGATACGCACAAGTCCGCTCGCGCCTCCGCCATCGCCATGGGCGTTATCACCGCCGGAGCTATCTTTGCAGCTTTCGCCGCGTATACCTTGTCTCTGCCTCTGGGTATCGCCGCAGCTGCCACTATGGGAGCTGGCTACGGTCTCGCGCTCGTCGCGGGTCTCTCTGAGGTTCAGCGCATTGCGGGAGAACGGGAGCTTGCTGGCTTGACCGCCGTCTACTACTCCATCTCCTACACCGGCTTCTTCATCCCTATGGCCTTCAGCGCCTTGGCGCCGTACTTTGGGTTTAGCAACCTCTTCATCATCGGCAGCGTCCTCGCTCTGCTGTGCCTCGTCAACGTCGTCATGGCGTGGCGCGCACACTTGCCGGGAGCCCGCCGTTAGTTCTGCCGATACTAGAAAAGCTCCACTCTCCCTGCTGGGAGGTGGAGCTTTTCTCCTCGACGCTCAAGCGTATCGTGTGCTGAGCGCTGCTAACTAGGCCTTAAGCTTTGGCCACAGTGGCGGTGACGCCCTTGAGGACATCATGCACCGTCTGGCCGCTATTGCTCGGCAGAGTCTCCGCCGTCACGGTGAAGTCGACAGCGAGTACCTCCGCCGCGATGTGATCGCGGTGGCGGTTGGCCCACTCTTCCTTTTCTGCGGGAACGCAGAGGACCACCGTGATGCGGTCAGTCACCACGAAGTCCTCGGCCTTGCGAGCATCCTGGAGGCCGCGGATGACATCAGCAGCCCAGCCTTCGGCCTCGAGCTCTTCGGTGACCTCGGTATCCAGCACCACTAGGCCATCCACGCCGTCCACGCGCGCCGTAGACTCCGGGTTAGCCGCCTGCAGGCGCTCGGTGTACTCCTCTGGGCTCAGACGAATATCGCCGTCAACGACGACCTCGTCACCCTCGCGCTCGTAGTTACCAGCCTTGAGGTTTTTGATGGCACGCTGGACATCCTTACCCAAGCGCGGGCCCGCAACCTTGGCGTTGCACACCACGTCGAAGGTACCGACTTCGTCGACATCATCGGTAAGAACGACGTCTTTGACGTTGACCTCATCGCGGATGATGTCCTTGAAGTCCGCCAGGCGTGCCGAATCCGGCATCGCCACGGTCAGCTTCGGCAACGGCAAACGGTTGCGCAGCTTGTTGGACTTGCGCACCGACGACGCCGCCGAGGCCACCGCACGGGTAGCATCCATCGCTGCCACGAGGTCGTGATCAGCCGGGTAATCCTCAGCCTTCGGGTAGGACGCCAAGTGCACGGAACGCTCACCGGTCAGGCCACGGTAGATGACCTCAGCAACGTGCGGCAGCAGCGGAGCCACCACGCGAGAGACGGTCTCCAGCACCGTGTAGAGGGTATTGAACGCCTCAGCGTGGGTCTCCTCGCCTTCCCAGAAGCGATCGCGGGAACGGCGCACGTACCAGTTGGTCAAGGCATCCGCGAAGAGGCGAACCTCTTCGGTAGCCGAAGCAATGTCAGTATTCGCCAGCGCGTCATTCGTGTTCTTCACCAAGTCATGCGTCTTGGCCAAGATATAGCGGTCCAGCACGTTGGTGGAGCTGACATCGAACTTCGCTTCCTGGGAAGCATAAAGCTGCAGGAAGGTGTAAGCATTCCAGATCGGCAAGATAGCCTGGCGCACGCCTTCACGGATGCCCTGCTCGGTCACGATGAGGTTGCCGCCGCGCAGGATCGGCGAGGACATGAGGAACCAGCGCATCGCATCCGAACCATCGCGGTCGAAGACCTCGTTGACGTTCGGGTAGTTGCCCTTGGACTTGGACATCTTCAGGCCATCATTGCCCAGAACGATGCCGTGGGCCACAACCTTCTTGTACGCCGGACGGTCAAAGAGCGCGGTGGACAGCGCATGCATGACATAGAACCAGCCGCGGGTCTGACCGGAGTACTCCACGATGAAATCCGACGGCGAGTGGGTCTCAAACCACTCCTTGTTCTCAAACGGGTAGTGCTTCTGGGCAAACGGCATGGAACCAGACTCGAACCAGCAGTCCAGCACGTCCGGCACGCGGCGCATCGTGGACTTGCCCGTCGGATCGTCCGGATTCGGGCGAGTCAGCTCATCGATGTGCGGGCGGTGCAGGCTGGTCGGGCGCACGCCAAAGTCACGCTCCAGCTCATCCAAGGAACCGTAGACATCCACGCGCGGGTACTCCGGATCATCGGAGATCCAGGCTGGGATCGGAGCACCCCAGTAGCGGGTACGGGAGATGTTCCAATCACGAGCGCCTTCCAGCCACTTGCCGAACTGACCGTCGCGGATGTGCTCCGGCAGCCACTCGATCTCGTTGTGGTTGAGCTCCACCATGCGGTCACGGAACTCCGTCACCTTGACGAACCATGCGGGCAGCGCCATGTAGATGAGCGGCTCGCCGGAGCGCCAGGAATGCGGGTAGGAGTGCTCGATCGTCACGTGACGCACCACGCGGCCAGCAGCCTTGAGGTCCTTGATGATGGCCTTGTTAGCGTCGAAGACCAGCTTGCCCTCATACGGCGGTACCTGCGAGGTGAACTTGCCATCTTCATCCACCGGGATGACCAGGCCTACGCCGTACTTCTGGCAGGTGAGCATATCGTCCTCACCGAAGGCCGGAGCCTGGTGGACAACACCGGTACCGTCCTCAGTAGTGACGTAATCCGCAAGCAGCAGCCGGTAAGCATTCTCGACGTCCGGGAAGAAATCGAAGATCGGCTGGTACGTAAAGCCCTCCAGATCAGCGCCCTTGAAGGTCTTGAGGACCTCCGCCTCACCCAGCTCCTTCGCCAAAGTGCCGGTGAGTGCTTCGGCCATCACGAAGGTGCGGCCAGCAAAGTCGCCTTCGGTAGCCTTGAACAGGACGTAGTCGACCTCCGGGTGGACCGCCAAAGCCAGGTTGGACGGCAGGGTCCAGGGGGTGGTGGTCCAGGCGAGGAAGGAGGCGTCGGCAAGCTCGGCGTTCTCCGCCAACGTCTTCTCCGCCGCACTTCCCTCAACCGCACCAGCCACCGGGAAAGTCACCGTCAGGGTCGGATCCTGGCGCATCTTATAAGAATCATCCAGGCGTGTTTCCTGGTTGGACAGCGAGGTGTGCTCAGCCCAGGAATACGGCAGAACCCTAAATCCCTGGTATATCAGGCCCTTGTCATAGAGCTCCTTAAAGGCCCACATGACAGACTCCATGTACTCCAAGTCCATGGTCTTATAGCCGTTTTCAAAGTCCACCCAGCGAGCCTGGCGGTTAACATACTCTTCCCACTCATCGGTGTACTCGAGAACGGACTTAGCACAGTACTCGTTGAACTTCTCTAGGCCCATGTCCTCGATCTGGGCCTTATCGGTGATTCCGAGCTGCTTTTCTGCCTCCAGCTCCGCCGGCAGGCCGTGGGTATCCCAGCCGAAGACGCGCGGGACGTGGTTGCCGGCCATGGTGCGGTAGCGCGGGACGATGTCTTTGACGTAACCGGTCAACAGGTGGCCATAGTGCGGCAGGCCATTGGCAAAGGGCGGGCCATCATAAAACACGTACTCGGGGCAACCCTCTGTCTGTTCGAGGCTGGCTTTAAAAGTATCGTCGGCCGTCCAGTACTTCTGGACTTCCTGCTCCATGTCGGGGAAGCGGGAAGACCCAGCAGTCATATCGACCTTGGGATAAACGCTGCCGACGTTCGCAGGGTTGTTGCTCATCTGAAAATTCCTTCACTCGTTCGCTGTGACGGGGACGCGCCTTGCGGCTCGCGGTACCACCCCGCTTGGACGCCGAGGCGCCCCGCTTCGTTGATGTGAAGGAGATGACGGTCCCTACCCGCCCGGTTCTAATAATGCGGCACTCGCGCGCCTCACGTTCTTCCGGAATGCTCCCCGGTGATAGCCGGCTCACTGCATATAGCTCCAAAGTATAACCGAGGAGTCAAGTTTTCACAGGCTCCGGTTCCCCAGATCACGAAATAGAAACCCGTGTGTGCACACGATGCTCAGGTGAAAAGGTTATTCACAGGAACATTCTTTCTAGTGCGTGTGGTTCACATTGAGTCTTAGGCTTCGGAGTCATGAACGCACTTCAGACTTTTCTTGACGCCCTAGCGCCCGGCATTGATGTCGTCGCCGGGTGCGAAGGCATGTCTGAAGCAGATCTCATTGCTGCCGGATCACCGGATAAGACGGCCAAGGAATTGGTGCGCTTGCACTCGAGTTTCTTTGGCACGACTGCAATGACTCGCATGCAACGCGACGCCGTGACTGCAGCCCGCCAGCGCGGCCACTCCCTGCCCACACTCAACGTCATTGACCGCTATGCGCGCAAAGCGCGGACACTGGCGCTCGGGTGGCAGATGCGCCTTGAGCTGTGCCGCACGAGTGCTGATACCTTGGCGATGGAAGCTCTGGCCAAGAAGAAGCTCAAAGAGCTTTCTAAACCGCCGCAGCCCCACGGTGTATCGCCGGCGAAACTCGTTGTGGACAATGGCGATTACTGCCCCTTCTCATGTCATCGCTGAGCTTAACGACGCCGTCGATGAGCAACGTCCCATCGAATCCATCCAGGAAGCCTTCTTTCATGGCGCGGCCCCACGCAAAGGACTGCAGACCAATATCCTTGTCCCCTTGGATGCGTTGACTCAGATCCTCAATGGTGATGGTGAGGAAGTTACGCTGCGTATGACCAACGGCGCGACAATGACGGGTGCGGAGTATGTCAACAAGGTGATCTCCGGTGAAATAGACCTTGACGGCACATTGGCGACGCTCTTTCACCCCGTCCGCGGACCTGTGAACCTCTATCGGGAGGAGCGGAGCGCTAGCATCAAACAGCGCATCATGGCTATGGCCGAGTTTCCGGTCTGTGCATGGAATGACTGCATGAGACCGGCCGATGAGTGTCAGGTGCACCACATCATCGCGTGGAAGTACGGGGGCTATACCAACCCAGAGAACCTCGTCATGCTGTGTCCGTACCACAACGGGATCAACCAAGATAACCCCCAATGCTCCGCCAGGGCGTGGGCGGATGGCCCGGGTTGAAGGGACGGTAAAGCGCATCTTCGGTCCTCTCCCACCGCCTTCGCCACGGCAGGCGACTACGAGGGCAACTGGACCGCCAGACAACGGTGGCACATAGATGTGTACCTCCGGACAACGGTGGCCCCAAGACTCGGGCCGTGTCACTATCCGACAGAAGCTCTCCGCCCAAGGCCCTCCATCACAGGAGCCCTCTAGTTCAAGAGCCCTCTACCTCAGGAATCCCTTGAGGCCGAGGGCTACTTGTCGTGCTTGCGGCGTATTTTCACCACTGTATCGGCGATAAAGAGAATGATGCCGACACCGGCAGAGATGAACAACAGGTACAGGGACCAGTCAGCGGCGGTGAGGATGTAGTTCACGAAAGCCAAGAAAGCTACGAACGCCAGAACCAATGCGCCAATGAGCATGTTCGCTCCCCTTCCACGAAAACTAGTCTTGTGTCTACCGGAGGCCTCCGGTGGTCTACAGAAAAGAATAACGGCGTCCGGTGCCGGACGCCGTTAATTCAGTCAAGAGCCAGAGATTAGTTGTTGGCCTTGCCTGCCTCACCGTTCGGAGCCGCGGTGCCGCGGGACTCCAACTCCTCAAGCTGGGACTCGAGAAGCGTCTTGAGGCGGGTACGGTACTCGCGCTCAAAGGTGCGCAGCTCGGAGATACGAGCCTCGAGAGCAGTCTGCTGCTGCTTGACCGTGTTCATGACCTCGGTGTGCTTCTTCTCCGCGTCAGCCTGCAGGGCTGCTGCCTTCTCTTCGGCCTGGCGGATTTGAGCCTCAGCGCGGGAGGTGGCATCAGACTCGGTCTGCTTAGCCTTGGCCTCTGCGTCAGCGACGAGCTTCTTGGAACGGTTGTCCGCATCCAACAGCTGTGCGTCGAAGCGCTTCTGGGCATCAGCCAGCTGAGCCTTGGAGTGAGAGTCAGCGTCAGCAAGCTGCTTCTCGGCGGCCGTGCGGGCTTCAGCCAGCATGGACTCGGAGTCTGCCTTGGCCTCGTTGGTGAGGCGATCTGCCATTTCCTGAGCCAAGCCCAGAACACGAGCGGCCTGCATGTGGGTTTCCGGAGTAGCCAGTCCCTCAGCGGACTTGGTAGCGCCAGCGCCGGCGATGCCAGCGGCAGCGGTGGACGCACCGGAGTTCTTCTTGGCGGACTCCAGCTCCTTCTTGGTGGTCTCCAGCTCGCGCTTGGAGGCCTCAAGTTCACGCTTTGCTGCAGCGGCTTCCTCACGGGCGGCCTTGAGCTCTGCGGAATTGTCCTGCTGCTGAGCAGCCGGAGCCTGGGAAGACTGAGCCTGGGCCTGAGCTACCTTGGCCTGCTCCTGGGCCTTCTTGGTCTCTTCCTTGGCCTTGGCAACCTCATTCTTCGAGTCAGCCAGCTTTGCCTCGTACTCAGCGCGCAGCTTGGACTCCACGTCCTTGCGCACGGCGGCCTCATCGACCTTGGTTGCAGCGGCACCGGCGCCAGCTGCGGCGCCGCCCTTGGACTGTGCCTTCAGGTCCTCAAGCTGGGCCTGGAGGTCGTCGTTCTCATCCTGCAACTGAGCAAGAGCATCTTCGACGAGGTCGAGGAACTGATCGACCTCGTCCTCGTTGTAGCCACGCTTGCCAATAGGCGGCTTGCTGAAGGCGACGTTGTGTACATCAGCTGGTGACAGTGGCATTGACTTCTCTTCCCCTTACGAATCGGTCAAACCTCTAGTGGGTCCAGAGGCCGGGTACATATGCGGTTAATAATACGGATTGTGATAACTCATTGTATCCAAATCAACACATTATCTAACGCAGGCACGAGTCTCAACGTTAACAGGAGGGTTTAATACACCCGCGTATTAGGCCACCAATCCGCCGGCGCCAAAGAATACCCAACCGATAAGACGCGAGAGAATTGCCAACAGCAGGAACAGCACAATGACCGAGACGTCGAGAGCAATGCCGCCTAGCTGCAAGGGCGGGATAACCTTGCGCAGGGCCTTGACGGGTGGATCAGTGAGGACAAACAGCACTTCAGCCACCATCATGAACCACCGCGGCGGGTTAAATTGGCGCGAGAAGGACTGAATCATCTCGATGACGATGCGCGCGAGCAAAATCCACGAGTAGAGGCTCACCGCAAGAATGAGAATTGAACCTAAAGCATTCACATCGCCCGAGCCTATCTGAACCACCCCCGCAGGCGGTACTCCTCCGTCCGGCGGTTCGCCAGAAAAGCAACCCGAGAAAACGCAATGAGCCGCCGTTACCGGCCTCCTCCACTAGCCAACACGGGAGGGGGCAGGTTCGGCGGCCCTGAGGCGTCGAGTTTTAGCGCAAGTGCGCAGCGCGCTCCAGCTCAACGGTAGAGATGTCAGCGCCCTTCGGCACAATGGCGAAGACCTTGCGGCTGGTATCAACGCCCTTGGTGAGGTTCTTCATACGGCCTTCCAGAGCGAAGCACAGGCCAGCAGCGAAGTCGACGAAGCGCTTGGCGGAGCCACGGTCAGCATCGGTGAGCTCGAAGACAACGGCGTCACCATCACGGAACGGGCCGCCGACCTTGGCCGCGTCATCGAAGGAGACGAGAGACAGGGCCACGATGGTCGGAACGAATTCTTCTTCCTGCTTATCGTAGGACGGTGCTGCGTACGACGGAGCGTTGTAGGTGCGCTCGTCGGCGTAGTAGGCGTCGTCGGCGTCCATGTCCATCGGGCCCAGCCCGAAGAACTCCTTGGTCCTATCAATCAGTGACATTCTGGGTCTCCCTCTGACCTAGTTTTCTGTGAGATTAGTGTCTTTGAAATGCGCTTTTGCGATGCCACTTAAACTACTGGCCGTGGTCCCATAATTCCGGTTCCGACACGCACGATATCTGTTCCAGATTTAATTGCTTCCTGCAGGTCTGCACTCATTCCGGCAGAAAGCTTCAATGGGCGCCCGAGCTGCTTGGCCACGTCCTCCACAAGCCCCTTCACCCGTGTAAAAACCTCGCTCGGTTCGCTCTCCAGAGGTGGGACAACCATAAAGCCCTGAAGCTCAAGATTGTCGAGCTCTTCAACGACGTCCACTAGGTCAGAAACGAGGTCTAGTGGACAGCCGCCACGGGCAGTATCGCCGTCGGCGGAGACCTGAATGAAAACTGGCAAGATACCGTCGCGTTGGCCTCGTTCTTGGGCTAAAGCCACGCCGCGGTCGAGGGCACGGGCAAGTTTCTCAGAGTCGAGCGAGTGCACGCTATGCGCCCAGCGCGCCACATGGTTGGCCTTCTTGGTTTGGATTTGGCCAATCATGTGGAAGTGCATGTCAGGCAGAGCTTCGGCTTTGGCGCGGGCTTCCTGTTCGCGGTTTTCGGCGACGTCGGTAATACCCAGCTGTGCCAGCAGAGCAATGTCTTCTGCTGGGTGAAACTTGGTCACCGGCAATAGCTGCGGTGCCTCGCGCCCAGCATCATCGGCGAAGTGCTGGATGTCAGCGCGAGTGCGCTCAAGTCCAGCACGTAATTCTTCGAGACGGTTCTGGTTAGTCATGGTTATCCCTCCAGCCAAATCACGCCGGCTTGGCGTCCGGTGACACCTTCGCGGCGATAGGAAAAGAAGTCAGTATCTTCGATGGTGCACCGCGGATCGGACTCAATGGCGGTAATGCCCAGCTCCATCAACTGGCGCACGAGCCCGGCACGGACATCAACGCCCCAGGTTCCTTTCGTGGTACGCGTTAACGACCCGGGCAGGTGCTTCTCGACGTCCCTTGCCATGTCCTCCGGCACCTCATAGTTTCGGCCCGAAGCGGCCGGCCCCATGAGTACCTGCATGGTCGACGGGGTTGCGCCGAGTTCCATCATGGCGTTGACGGTGTTGCGGATGATGCCGTTGCGTGCGCCGAGACGGCCGGCGTGGGCGGCGGCGATGACGCCAGCGGGAACGTCGACAAGCAGCACCGGCGTGCAATCGGCCACGAGCACGCCGAGGCCCAGACGCTTTTCGGTGGTGACCAGCGCATCGCTAGCCTCCACCGGCTGGGTCATGCCGCGACGCTCCGCACCCACTGTGGTGACGGTATTGGTATGTAGCTGTTCCATCCAGACGATGTCGTCGAGCCCAGTAGCGCGCAAAAGGCGCTCGCGGTTAGCGGCCACGGCGGCGGGGTCATCGCCAACGTGATCCCCTAGGTTAAAAGAGTTGTAGGGAGACGACGACGCCCCGCCGGCACGGCTGGTAAAAACCATGCGGACGGGGCGCTTCGATGGGTGTGCTTCCTCGTTTACTGGCATGCACTCCAGAGTAGCTGGCTGCGGCTAGCGCATGAAGGAGGGCACGTCGAGATCGTCGTCGCCATCATCGTCGAAGCCACGGGAGCGGCGCTCGTCGGGGCGAGACAGGCGGTACTCGTCGCGATTCTCGCGCTCCTCGCGGCGGAAGCGATCAGAGCTGGTGAACAATCCGCTGGACGGAGCCGGCTCGGACGGCTGTTCACGCTCGTAGGAGTGGCGCGGAGCATACTCCTCGCGCTCGCGGCGCTCGGCGGCCTGCGGCTCGACGCGGGTGTAGTCCTCACGCGGGGCCTCGGTACGGGACGCGGCGGGAGCCTCGGGCTGCGCCTCGGCACGGTTCTCGAAGAGGGAACCCGGGCGAGCTGCAGGAGTGGCCTGCTGGCCCTGCTGTGCTGCCTGACTTGCCTGTGCTGGCTGTGCAGTCATGTTGGCCTGTGCATCGAAGCCGGTGGCGATGATAGTGACGCGAACTTCGTCGCCGAGGTTGTCATCGATGATGGTGCCGAAGATGATGTTGGCATCTTCGTCGGCGCGTTCTTCCACCATGGAGGCAGCTGCGTTGACCTCGTGGAGGCCCAGGTCGGAACCACCGGCGATGGAGAGGAGGACGCCCTTGGCGCCTTCCATCGTGGACTCCAGCAGCGGAGAATTAATGGCCTGCTCAGCAGCGTTGAGAGCGCGGTTATCGCCGCGGGCGAAGCCGATGCCCATGAGGGCGGAGCCGGCGTCGGACATGACGGAGCGCACGTCCGCAAAGTCGACGTTGATCATGCCTGGGATGGTGATGAGGTTGGTAATACCCTGAACACCGTTGTGCAGGACTTCATCGGCAGCGCGGAAGGCCTCTACGATGGACAGCTCCTCGCCGCCCAGCTGCATGAGGCGGTCATTCGGAATAACGATGAGGGTATCGCAAACCTCACGCAGCTCCTCGATACCGGCCATGGCCTGGCGGGTACGGCGAGCGCCTTCAAACTTAAACGGGCGAGTGACCACGCCGACGGTGAGCGCGCCCATCTTCTTCGCGATGGACGCCACGACCGGGGCGGCACCTGTACCGGTGCCACCACCCTCACCAGCGGTGACGAAGACCATGTCGGAGCCCTGGAGGGCGTCCTCGATTTCGGTCTTGTGATCCTCAGCGGAGGTCTTGCCTACCTCCGGGTTAGCGCCAGCACCGAGGCCGCGGGTGGCCTCGCGGCCGATGTCGAGCTTGGTGTCCGCGTCGGAGAAAATCAGCGCCTGAGAGTCAGTGTTGATGGCGACGAACTGAACGCCCTTGAGGCCTTCTTCGATCATGCGGTTGACGGCGTTGACACCGCCGCCGCCGACGCCGACGACCTTGATGTCCGCGAGGTTGTTGCTAGATGAGATCATACGAGGGTCTCTTGCCTTTCAACTAAGGATTTTATGTAAACGAGGAAGCGCCTCTAAATACGAGAGGCGGTTACATCCATCTTTAACGACAAGAGGGTTATTTGGGCGCACATTTTGCCGCGTGTCGGTACCCTCAACCTCTACTTTAGGGTTGCTGACGTGCGGTTTTATTAACAGGCGTCCCACCCGCCCCACTGAGGACGCGCTTAGCGGCGGGTCACCAGCGAAGGGTTAGAAATATTCCAGGATTCACCCTCCAACTGGAGCACATCCTCAAAGGCGATGGCCTTGTTGGCATTGTCTTCGGCTGCTCCCCAGAAGATGGTCTTCTCATCCTCCGTGACGAAGGTCAGCGAATAGGTGTCCTCGATGTCGAGGGTCTTGACGCGCATGCGCACCTCGGCAGGAAGCGCGGATACCGCATCCACCGCCGCCTGCATTTCCGGGGAACCGGATTCCGTGCGCCCGGTCAACTGGATGGCTTCTTTAGGTGGGGTGTCTTCGACAAATTCCTTGCCTTTGTCATCCACCAGCACTGTGCGACCACCATCCTCGACATACGCCACGGCCTCATGTTCCACCACGCTGATATGCACGGTCGACGGGAAGGCGCGCGAGACCGTTGCCGACTCTACCCATGACAGCGAGGCCACGCCGTGAGCCGCCTCACGCGCATTGAGGCGCACCAAATTGGAACCTGCAGCCACACCGCTGGCCTGTTCCGCGTCTTCGGCCGCCACGTGCTCATTGCCCTCAACCTCAAAGGAATTCACCTTAAAAATCGGGAAAAGCCATACAACGGCTGCAGCCACGAGTGCTACGAGGAAGACCGCGCCGACGGCTATCGCGCCTGTCTTCTTAGACATCCTGCTCCTCGGCCTCACTTGACTGCGAGGATTCCCCGCATGCCTCACTTTGCTCTAACTGAGAGAGGATTTCCCCTGCCACATAGGTAATCGTTCCCGCACCGATGGTCAGCACGACATCCCCTGGCTGGGCCAGAGAAATAACGTCGCCCGCAGCCTCGGAGAAATCCGGCTCAAAGATAACCGGCATGTCCTCCGGCATTTTATCCGTAATGATGCGGGAAGTTATGCCCTCAACTGGCTGCTCGCGGGCGCCGTAGATGTCGAGGACCACGGAAGCGTCGGCAAGCGCTAGTGCCTCTGCGAACTCCGCATCGAATTTCATCGTTCGGGAGTAGAGGTGCGGCTGGAAACAGGCGATAACACGCGCGCCTTCGCCTTCGGCATCGACCTTCGCGCGCGCAGCGGTGAGCACCGCGGACACCTCCGTCGGGTGGTGAGCATAATCGTCAAAGACGCGAATCCCTTTCGCGGAACCGCGGTACTCGAAACGTCGGCGCACACCGGTGAAATCGGTCAAACCCGCAGCAAGTTCCGCAGGATTTCCACCCGCCAGTGCGCCGGCAAGCAGCGCCGCAGCAGAATTGAGAACCATGTGGTGGCCTGGGACGTGGAGGTCGTAGGTGAGGTCTTCCGGGGGGACGTCGGGAAGCGTCAGGCGCACTCGCACATGCGCGCCCTCCGCTGATACCGACTCCTCCAGCACCTCGACGCCATAGGGCAAGGAGGACTCGTTGTGCGCGCCATACCCCAAGACGTGGATGCCGCGCTCGGCCGCGCGCTCACCGGTAGCCACGGCCTGCGCATCTTCCAGACACACCACGAGGTAGCCGCCGTCCACGACGCGGTCAGCGAAATCATCAAAGACCTTAAAGTAGCTTTCGGGGCTCTCGAAATAGTCCAAGTGATCCGGCTCGATGTTCGTAATCACCGCTACGAAGGGGCTATAACGCAGCAGCGAGGCATCAGATTCATCAGCCTCGGCGACGAAAGCCTCGCCGGTTCCTCCATGCGCGTTCGTCCCCGCACGGTTGAGCTGGCCTCCGATGGCAAAGGACGGGTCTAGCCCTGCCTGCTGCATCGCGCTCACTGTCATGGACGTGGTGGACGTCTTGCCGTGAGTTCCAGCCAAGAGCACTTGGCGGTGTCCCTCCATGAGCTCTGCTAGAAGGTCGGAACGTCGAATCACCGGAATTCCGGCCTCCCGTGCGGCAGCTAGCTCGGGGTTGTCCTGTGGAATCGCCGCGAAGGAGGTCACCACCACCGTGGGCTTTTCGCCGGCGAGTTCGAGGTTCTCGGCTGCATGGCCGATGGCGATGTGAGCGCCCATCGTGCGCAGGACCTCCACCGCGGTGGACTTCTTCACATCCGAGCCCGTCACCACCGCGCCGCGGGTCACGAGGATCCGGGCGAGGCCCGACATGCCCGAGCCGCCGATGCCCACGAGATGAACGCGAGACAGGTCAGTAGAAGCAGAAGTTGCAGTCATGAGGGATAATCCTTCGTTCGTGGTGGAGCGAGCCTAGTTGCGAGCACTTGAGGCGATACGGTCAGCGATAACGGCAGCCACGTCACCAGCGGTGCTGGCATCCGCAGCCGTGCGCATGGCATCCAGCGCGGCGGGGTTGTCGAGGATTGCGCGCACCTCACGGATGAGGCGCTCGGGACTCAGTTCGGCATCGGGAATCTGGACAGCAGCGCCCGCATCCACGAGCGCGCGGGAGTTCAGTGCTTGCTCGCCGTTTCCGTGCGGGAGGGGAACGTAAATGGCGGGCAGACCAGCGGCGGACACCTCCGCCACGGTCATGGCACCTGAGCGGCATACCATGAGATCCGCCACGGCGAGGGCGCCGGCCATGTCATCGATATAGGGCACGGGGGTGTAATTGCTGCGTTCTTCTGGCTTGTCGTTCTTCTTGCCATACGCATGCAGAACCTGGAAGTCCTGCGTGAGGTCGTCGATAGCACCGGCAACGGCAGAATTGATGCTCACTGCGCCCTGGGAACCACCCGTCACGACGATGGTGGGACGGTCGGCACCTAAATTCCAGTTCTCACGCGCAGAAGTTGCCTTGGAACCATCCGAGTCTTCCCCTAGGCCGGGGCGTACCGGGATACCGAGGACCTCGCCCGGCATGCCGGATCCCTCCTGCGCGTTAAAGCCGATTCCGCCCAGACGCACGCCCAGCTTGTTGGCCATGCCCGCCAACGCGTTAGTCTCCAGGACGAAGAAAGGAATGCCCAGCGACTTCGCCGCCAGGTACGCAGGCGCTGCAACGTAGCCACCGGTACCGAAGACGGCGTCCGCAGCCACGTCTTGAAGGACCGCGCGGGTTTCCCGCACGGACTTTATGACGCGCCACGGCAGTTTCAACGCATCAGCATTAATCTTGCGGGGCACTGGAACGGGAGTAATCATGCGCAAATCCACGCCGCGGGCCGGAACAATGTCTCCTTCCAAACCGCGTGGGGTGCCCAGAGCAGTCACTCGCGCACCGTGGCGCTGACGCAGCTCCTCCCCCACGGCAAGCGCTGGTTCAATGTGTCCGGCAGTGCCGCCACCTGCGATGACGACGGAAATTGGCGTGGCATTCATGCCCTACAGGCTACCAGCGCAGCATAACGCTACCGACGCTCGCCGCGCCGACGGTCCCCGTGTGCTTCCTGGCGTGGGACGCGGCGGCCAGTGACCGCGCGGCCAAATCGTTCCTCGCGGCTGCGCTCCGTCTGGCGCTGCGCCTGCGGGCGCTGACGACGTTGGGCGCGTTCTCCTCGCCCGCCACGCTCGCGGTCTGCGCGATGCGCGCCACCGCGACGCTCGTTGGGAGGGGTGGGTTCTGGGATGAGGAAAATGCGGTCAAAGAGCGGGCGACCAAAGTTCTGCATGGCGGAGACCTGCATCGGCTCGTGACGTGCGACGTTGCACAACAAGCCCATGGAACCAATCGTAATAATCGCGGCAGTGCCGCCGGCAGAAATCATGGGCAGCTGAATGCCCGTCACCGGCAGCACACCAATGACATAGCCAATGTTGATGAAAGCCTGGACCACCACACCAACGGACAACGTCGCCGCGAGTAGAGACTGGAATTGGTTCTGCGCCCTTTTCGCAGTGCGCAGACCGAAGTAGCCCAAAATGGCAAAGAGCCCAATAACCAAAGCACCGCCCCACAGGCCGAGCTCCTCGCCGATGATGGCGAAGATGAAGTCATTCTTTGCCTCCGGCAGGTAGAACCACTTGGCGCGTGACTGGCCTAGGCCGACGCCCCAGAAGCCGCCGTCGGCAAGCGAGAGGAAGCCCTGGTACGCCTGAAAACCTGTACCTTGCGTGTCTTCGATGTTGCCGCGCAGTGCGTCAAAGTAGGTGTGGAAACGGTGGGAACGGAAGCCGCCCGCCAGGAAAACCGTAGCCATGCCGATGACACCGAAGACACCGACAACCGTTGGCACGCGCCAGTCCACGCCGGCAAAGATGAGGGTAAAGACCACCACCAAGGCTAAGGACACACCCATGCCCAAGTCGCCCTGCGCCACGATGAGCACGAACATGATGCCGGAAATGATGGAGTACATCATGAACGGGTCCGTCAGACGCATCGAACGGTGAGTCTTATCCGCTAGAGCGGACGCGCCATACATTCCCACGGCCACACGTGCGAACTCAGAGGGCTGGAAGGCAACGCCGCCGGGCAGCATAATCCACGACTGCGAACCTACCTCGGCACGTCCCGTACCCACGCCGGGGATAAGAACCAAGATGAGCAGCACGATAGCCAATCCCAAGAACCACGGCACCAGCGCTCGTAGCGTTCGCGGGGAGATCCGCAAACCAATCCAAAACACAATGAGACCAGCGGCCACGAGGATGCATTGGCGCAGAGCGGCCGACCAGGGGCTATCGCTTTCTGAAAGCGAGGTCGCCATCGACGAAGAAAAAGCCATGAGCACGCCGATACCGATGAGCGAGAAAATGGCGATGCGCAGCATCTGATAATCCAGCCCGGGGTAGGCGCGTAGGCGCTCGCGGATATCGCGCGCACGGTGGCCCAGCGTGCGGGGTGGCTTCTGGGTAGTGGTCACGGCGAATGCTCCTGGTTAGCGGGCGAGACGGCGGGCGGCGGCGGCAAACATGTCGCCGCGCTGGCTCATTCCGGTGTACATATCCAACGATGCCGCAGCCGGTGCCAAAAGTACGGTATCGCCGGCGTCGGCGTGTTGCACCGCCGCTGCCACGGCCTCGTCCATAGCGGCTTGGGGGTCGCGGCTTTCCACCAACACGATGGGCACGTGTGGTGCGGCCTTGGTGAGGGCTTGGGCGAGCAGGTGCTTATCGACGCCCACCAGAACCGCCGCCTTTATCCTGTCCGCGTGGGTACGCAGCAATTCACTCACGTCTGCGCCTTTGAGCTGACCGCCGGCGACCCACACCACAGAGTCCAGGCCGCGCAGGGCGATTTCAGCCGCATGCGGGTTGGTGGCTTTGGAATTGTCGATGAAGGTCACGCCTGCGTGATCGTGCACGATTTCGCCGCGGTGTCCGGCAACAACATAGGACTGGAGCCCTTCCGTGATGGACGCAGGATGGGCTCCTGCACGGGCAGCGACGGCCGCAGCTGCCGCGGCATCGAGCACGCCGGCCAGGCCCGCAGGTTGGAGGGTCGTCACGTCCTCGATGACGGTGGCCGTGACTCCGGCGACGTCGTTAATGAAGAGCCCTCCGGCGCTCACACCGACCTGTCCTGGGGCTGGCTCGGTATGGGTAAAGCCGATGCGGGGCGGCTCAGTGTGGCCGTAGTGTGTGCTCACGTAGTCATCGTCCAGGCCGATCACGGCATGGTCCCCGCCCAGGATCTTTGCTTTATCCGCGGCATAGGCGTCAAAGGAGCCGTGCCAGTCTAGGTGATCGTCAGCCAGGTTGAGAAGCGCACCCACCTCTGGGTGCAACTGGGAAGACCAGTGCAGCTGGAAGGAGGACAGTTCTGCCACGAGGATATCCACGCGGGGAGTTGCTGCGAGGGCATCGAAGGGAGAAATACCGATGTTGCCTACTGCTTGGGAACGCAGGCCAGAGCGCTGCTCATCCGCAGCCATGATGGCCGCGAGCATGCCCGTGGTCGTGGTCTTGCCGTTGGTGCCAGTGATGGCCAACCAACGGCGTGGTGCGCCGAATACTTCGGCGAGGTCCAAGCGATAGGCCAGCTCGACATCGCCGATGACGTCGAGGCCACGGGAAGCCGCGGCGGCGAGGAGCGGGGAATCCGGGCGCCAGCCCGGGGAGGTCACTACGAGGGAATAGTCCGCCCAATCCACCGTGTCAGTGTCCACGGTAGCGACGCCCAATTCCGACTCGAGACGTGCTCGAGATTCCGCATTACCGTCCGCGACGGTGATGTCCACGCCTAGGCCCGCAAGCACGGCGGCGCACCCGCGACCAGACACACCTGCGCCGGCTATGAGGACGCGGCCGTTGAGGAAATCAGGACGTGGGCTCATGCGCTTAAGCCAATGCCGCTGGCGGTGAGCCAGTCACCGTAGAAGATTGCCACGCCGGCCATGGCAGCCATTGCTGCCAGCAGCCAGAAGCGGACCACCACGGCTGTCTCCGCCCAGCCGCCGTTTTCAAAGTGATGGTGGATCGGAGCCATGCGGAAAAAGCGCTTGCCGGTGGTGCGGAAGACAACAATCTGGATGACCACAGACACCGTCTCAATAACGAAGAGAGCACCGATGACAATCATCAGCAGCTCCGTGCGGCTGGCCACGGAAATACCAGCAACGAGGCCACCCAGAGCCAAGGATCCGGTATCGCCCATGAAGATCTTGGCCGGTGCAGCGTTCCACCACAGGAAACCCAAGCAGCCGCCCAGGCCGGCAGCGGCGAGGACCGCAAGGTCAAGCGGATCACGGACCTGGTAGCAACCAGCGGTGAACTCGGAGGCGCAGGAATAGCGGAACTGCCAGAAGGTCATGAGCGAGTAGGAGCCCATAACGATGGCCGTCACACCTGCTGCAAGTCCGTCGAGGCCGTCAGTAAGGTTCACCGCGTTCGACCACGCCGCGATGAGGATGTACATGAAGATAAGGAACACGATGGTGCCCACCACCGCTCCCCCGACTGCGAGGTCGAAGGTCTTCAGGTCACGGGTAAAGGACAGCTTGGTGGATCCTGGGGTAAGCCCCTCTTCATTGGGGAAGCGCAGCACCAAGAAACCGAAGAGCAGGGACAGCGCGAGTTGGCTGACGAGCTTGGCGGTCTTGTTGAGGCCCAGGTTGCGCTTCTTAAACAACTTGATGAAGTCATCCGCAAAGCCCACGGCACCCAGGCCCAAGGTAAGACCAAGGACGAGCACACCGGACGCGGTAAATCCCACATGACCAGTGAGCCTGCCATAGAAGCCTACGACGAGGTACGCCACCAGGATGCCCGCCAGGATGGCGAGGCCACCCATGGTGGGGGTTCCGCGTTTGCGCAGGTGCGATTTAGGCCCGTCTTCACGGATCTCCTGACCGCGGCCGGCGTCAGAGAAGTACCGGATGAGTACCGGGGTGGTAAAGATCGCCACGAGGAAGCTGACCACACCAGCGATGATGATCTGAGTCACGTGCTTGAAGTCCTTTCTAGCGGCTAGCTGTGGTTCAGCTCTTCCGCGACCAACCAGAGCCGCTGGGCATTAGATGCCTTCACCAAGACCACGTCCTTGACAGTGCGGTTGGCCCAGTCATCGACCCCTCCCGGGGCCGCGCGCAAGATACCCTCGACCGCTTTCGCAGCGGCAGCGGCATCGGCGCACACCATTGTATTTATACCCTGCTCGGCCGCAGCCTCCGTCATCGCCCGGCAGTTGGCGCTTTCTCCCACTCCGATGAGGTGACTAACGTGGTATTTCGACAGGACCTCACCCAGTTGGCGGTGCGCTGACTCAGCGTCATTGCCGAGCTCTCCCATCTCCCCCAATACGGCGATGGCGCGTGCATCAGGACGCGCGGCGGCAGTGTAGGCCAAGGCTGCGATGGCAGCGCGCATGGAATCTGGGTTGGCGTTGTAGGAATCATCGATAATGGTGACGCCATCCCGGCGGGTGCGCACGTCCATACGGTGTTCCGAGGCGTTGCGATGCCCAGAAAGCGCATTGGCCACTGCCTGTGCAGACATCCCCAGCTCTATCGCCGCGGCTGCAGCCGCCAGCGCGTTGGAAACCTGGTGGGAGCCGAAGACTTGCAGCTTGACGTCCACTGGTGGGGCGTCGGGGCTATGCAGGGTGAAGGAGGGGCGGGCGACGTCGTCAAGCACAATGTCCGTGGCAAAGTACTGCGCCGCCGGAGCACCACCACGGCGGGTCTCCGTGGAGTAGTACACCACCTTGGCGTGTGTGCGGGGCGCCATAGCGGCAACGAAGGGATCATCGGCATTGAGAACGGCGACTCCGCCCTCGGCTGCGGTGGGCAATGCCTCGACGAGCTCGCCTTTAGCCTTCGCGATGTTCTCGCGCGAGCCGAACTCGCCCAAATGGGCAGAGCCAACGTTGAGAACCACGCCGATACGCGGAGCGGTGATGTCGGTGAGGTGGCGAATGTGGCCAATACCGCGAGCAGACATCTCGGCGACGAGGTACTGGGTATGCTCATCACAGCGCAGGGCCGTATAGGGCAGGCCGATCTCGTTGTTGAAGGAACCCGGTGGTGCCACGGTCTCCCCCACTGAGCGGAAAATCGTGGCGATGAGGTCTTTGGTAGAGGTCTTGCCGGCAGAACCGGTCACGCCCACGATGTTGAGTTCGTGCTGTGCCAAACGCAGGGTAACCGCGCGAGCCAGAGCGGACAATGCGTAGACAACCGCCGCCGCAGAGCCGTCCTCATCGTTGGCATAGATATCCGCATTGGCGCCATCACCTTCGGCGCGCCCACGCGGCTCCACAATGACGGCTGGAACGCCGACCGGGCGTGCGGCGAGAACGGCAACCGCGCCTTTCTCGATAGCGGTCGCGGCAAAGTCGTGGCCGTCGACGCGCGCCCCCGGCAGTGCGACGAAAAGGCCACCCGGGGTAACTTTGCGGGAATCGAATTCGACGAAGCCGGTGACCTGGGCATCCGGATTCTCAACGTGATCGAGACGGCCGCCGGTGATCTGAGCGATCTCGCTGAGGCTTAAGGCGATCATGCGTCCTCCTTGGACTGAGAATCATCGTCGCTGTCACGGTACCCCGCTGAGGCCTGATTCGCGCTATGACGAAGAACCTCGTCGAGGGCTCGTGCCATTTCTTCGCGGTCGTCGAAGTGGTGCATCGTCTCACCAATGAGCTGGCCTACTTCGTGGCCTTTGCCTACGACAATGACGGCGTCACCGGGCCGTGCCCACGCAACGACTTCGTCGATAGCTGCGGCGCGGGAGTCTGCTTCACGAATATCGCCATCGGGGTTCGCTTCACGGGCGCCTTTAATGACGGCCGCGCGGATAGTGGCGGGATCTTCGGTGCGGGGGTTGTCGTCGGTTACAACGGTCAAGTCGGCGCGTTTCGCGGCCGCGGCTCCCATCAGCGGGCGCTTGGAGGAATCGCGGTCACCGCCAGCACCGACGACAATGCCGATACGGCCGGACGTTCCCTCCAGCTGTCCACGCAAGGTATCAAGTACCGCGGCGATGGCGGCTGGCTTGTGTGCATAGTCCACGACCGCCACGAAGTCCTGGCCGCGGTCAATGCGTTCCATGCGTCCAGGCACGGCGACTTTTTCCACGCCTTCGAGGAATGTCTGCGGGTCGAGTCCAATGGCTGCGGCCATGCCAGTCGCCAGGGCTGCATTAGCGATATTGAATTCACCTGGCAGAGGAAGACGGAATTCATAGGACGTGCCGCTGGCGGCAATGGTCAAGTCCACCTGCTGGGCACCGGTGGCTTCAGTGCTGAGTTGGCGTGCGGTGATATCAGCCTCGCCCTGTGTTGCAACGCGTGTAAGCGGTAGTGCTGCCGCACGTTTCGCCATGCGCTTGCCCCAGTCATCATCGACGCAGATGACGGCGCGTTCGGCGGCTTGGGGGCCGTCGAAAAGCGCGGCTTTGGCTTCGAAGTAGTCTTCCATCGTGGGATGGAAATCCAAGTGGTCCTGGCTCAGATTACTAAAGCCACCGACGTCGAACCGCGTGCCCCGCACGCGCCCCAGCTCCAGGGCATGGGAAGAGACCTCCATGACCACGTGGGTCACGCCCTCAGACAACATACGGGCAAACAGTTCTTGAAGGGTCGGGGCCTCTGGGGTGGTCAGGGACGTCGGCACCGGCTCGCGATTGATGCGGGTACCCGTCGTTCCGATGAGGCCCACCGAATAGCCAGCGTGAAGGAGACCGGCCTCGAGGAGGTAACTCGTCGTGGTCTTACCCGACGTGCCCGTTACGCCGAGAACGGTGAGCTTTTCAGTGGGGTGCCCATATATCTCCGCGGCTACGAGACCGAGGGTGGCGCGAATATCCTCCACCACGAGGATGGGTCGGGACTCCCCTACTTCAACAAGGAGGGTCTGTCCTTCCTCATCAGTGAGGATGGCTGCCGCCGGGGTATCCGCGGCATAACGCGCGCCATGCACGCGAGTACCAGGCAGCGCAGCGAACAGTCCACCCGGTGCCAGCGTGGCGGAATTAAGGCCACACGAGTCTACGGTGACCGAGGCATCCCCGATCACGCGGCCGCCGGCAATGTCCGCCAGGCGCTCAAGGCTGATGCTGCTTGTCACTGTGTCTCCTCTTCGTTGTTCTTCTATTTTCTATCGTGTACTGACTCGATAAGGCCTACTCGGCACGCAACGTCAGCGGCGGGGCCGGTGGTGACGGTGGAATGTTGTCGCGGTTGAGCAGCCATGCGGCGATGTCGCTGAAGACTGGTGCAGCCGACTGGCCGCCAGAACCATCGTCGTTCACGCCGGACTCTGGCTCGTCAAGCATGACGGCAACGACGAAACGGGGGTCGTCGGCAGGCGCGATGCCCGCAAACGTGATCCAGTACTTGGAATTGGAGTAGGCACCGGTCTCTTCATCTACCTTCTGCGCAGTACCGGTTTTACCGGAAAGCTGGTAACCCTCAATTTTTGCGTTGCCGGCAGTGCCGTTGTTGATACCCTGCTCATCGGATTGGAAGACCGCGCGGAACATATCCACCACGGTGCGTGCCGTTTCGGGGCTCACCACTTGTGTCTTTTCTGGCTCCTCAAGTTCTTCCTTTGTGCCATCTGGACCGGTGATGGAATCAATGATGCGCGGTTCAATGCGCTCACCGTCATTGGCCAGGGTCTGGTAAATCGACGCGAGCTGCAGAGCAGTCCACGACTGTCCTTGGCCGATCGGCAGATTGGCAAAAGTACCGCCGGACCACTGTGACAGCGCAGGAACGAGGCCAGGCGACTCGTTGGGAAGCTCAATGCCCGAGGTTTGGCCGAGCCCGAACTTCTTAAGATAGTCGGCGTACTTTTCCTGTCCTAGGCGCTCAGCCAACATGAGAGTACCCACGTTCGACGACTTACCAAAGACACCCGTGGTCGTATACGGCTCGACGCCGTGTGGCCACGCGTCGTTCACGGTCACACCGGCCATATCAATGGAACCAGGCACCTGATGGACCTCATCAGGATCGGTCAACCCTTCTTCAATAGTTGCCGCTGCGGTAATAATCTTGGCTACCGACCCCGGCTCGAAAGGATGGGAAATACTGAGATTATCGAAGGTTTTATCCTTGTCCAGCTGCTTCTCAATGTCCTTGTTCGGATCGATAGTGTCCGTGTTCGCCATGGCGAGGACTTGTCCGGTGGCGGCATCAAGAACCACTGCTTCAGCACTCTTAGCCTTGGAATTTGCCTTCGCCTTCTCCAGCTTTTGCTGGACGTAGGTCTGCAGGTCGAGGTCAAGAGTCAAGGTAACGTTCTTGCCGTCGGTAGTCGGCACTTGGTCGCGGAGGGTACCCGGGATAACCTGACCGCTGGCGGAGACATCTTCGGTGGAGCTACCGTCAATGCCGGTCAGCGTGGTGTCTCCGGAGGCCTCAAATCCAAACTGGCCCTGCCCATCCATGGACACCTTGCCGATAACGTTTTCCGCGATCGAGCCGTTAGGGTACTGACGAATCTGCTGTTCATCGGCAGCAAGACCGTGGAACTGCTCCGAAATTTCCACTGCGACATCCGGGTCTACGTTGCGAACGAGCACCTCGTACTGCGTGTCAGCGCGGAGCTTGTCCATAATCTGGTCGGAGTCCACATCCCCGGCATCGATGCCAGCATCTTTGAGCATCTTCGGGATGCCGTCCGCCATTTCGGTGAGGCGGTCATTGAGCTTGTTATCGAGGAAGGACTCCTGGGCATCAGGGGCAAGGCCCGCGTACTCAGCGGTGTTGACGGCCTCGAGCTTTTCTTGCTGGCGCAATTCATCGCGCAGACGCGTTGGCGATACTGTCAGCGAACGAGCGCGCATGGTGTAAGCAAGGCGCTGTCCGTCGCGGTCAAGAATCTCACCACGGCCAGCGGTGTCGATATAGACGCGGGTTCGCTGAGCGGCGGCCTTCGCTGCGAGGTCTGGCCCCCACACGATTTGTACCCAGGCTAGACGCCCCATCCACGCCAGCATGACGACGAGCAACAGTGAAGCGACAACGTGTACGCGACGGCGCATCGTCTTCTGCTGGCTGACGGCCGGTTTGCCGGTCCGCGGATTCTTGTCTCGCGTCGCGGGGATAACCCTATCGGCCTCATATCGCTGCCGGGGCTGGTGCGCTGTGCCACGTGGTTGGGAAGCACGGGCCGTGGAAGGGCGCCTCGGGCGCCGACCACCGTTGTGTGGTGGAGTCACACGTCACCTTTCTTTCTGCAGCAGATGGGCCTGGTTTGCCGCCGCGAGCGGCGAGCCTACTTACCCCCGAATTGTGCCCTATGATCACCGCGTGCCCTCGCAGGCACGCGCGGGCAGTGGTCGGAATCTAACCGCGAGCTGCGTAGGGCGCCTGTGCCGGAATATCCGGAAGCTCCACGCCGCCTTCTGCCGGGGCAGATTCTTCCGCGTGGCCCTCATGCTCCGCAGAAGCATCGCGCTCTGCATCGTCCCGGTGTGGCTGACCATTGTGGAGGTTCGGACGAGCATTGAGGTTGTCGGACATATTGGCCGTAGCGTTGGGATCACTCGAAGCACGGCCCGGGCGAACTGGCTCGCCGTTGACGTCCACGACGGATTCCATCTCGGGAGTGGCTTCTCGTTTCTCTTCAAGCTTGCCCTCGCCATTTACTTCAACGATGCCCGGCTGCACTGGGATGCCCATTTTGGCTTCGTGCGCCCGGCGGGCAACATCCGAGGCTGAGCGAACATTCTCCAAGTCCCGGTTGAGGGTCTCCAGCTGGTTATCAAGCGTTGATTCATGTGCCGTGAGCTGTTGAATCTTGAACGTTTGCGAAGTCGACAGACCTGATAGCCACATCGCCCCTACGACGCCAGTGATAAGCAAAGTAATGGCGATGACTGACAGCCGCGCAAAGCGTCCATTGTTCTGGGGCTTATGAACGACGCGGCGCCCGCGGTTGCTGACGACCTGCTTCGAGCCGAGACGGCCTCCACGCAGCCCCTCACTCTTGCGGCGAGTAGGCACGGTTCCGCGGTGCGGGGAACGGCTGGGCAGCGGAGTCGTGCGGCGGCTGCGCTCAAGCAGCGCGGTTGACCGACCAGCGTGGTCGGATCCAGTGGTGAAATCGCGGCTTGCTCCCATGGTAGGGGTCCTCTCGTGGTGGCGGGAAAGGGCTGTGCGGTCTCGAAGCGTCATGATGTTCCTCCCGGGTCATGGAACGACGGGGTTCCATCCACTCGTTCCAAGGCGCGAACGCGTACTGACGCGGCCCGCGAGTTTTCAGCCATTTCTTCCTCGCTGGCCTTTTCCGCACCACGCGTCACGATGGAATAGTGGGCGGCTGTCCCGGGAAGATCCATCGGTAAACCTGCCGGAGTGGTGGAAGTGCTGAGCTCTTTGAAGGCCTGCTTCACAATGCGGTCCTCGAGGGACTGGTAGCTCATGAACACCGCACGCCCGCCAACGGAAAGCGCATCCGTAATGACGGGAATAACCTGCTCGATGGCCTCAAGTTCCCGGTTAACCTCCACGCGCAGCGCCTGAAAAGTACGTTTCGCTGGGTGCCCTCCGGTGCGGCGAGTTGCTGCCGGAATCACGTCATACAGCAACTCGACGAGACGAGCAGACGTGGTGAAGGGTTCCTTCTCCCGTTCTTTGAGCACTGCGGAGGCAATCTTGCCGGCAAAACGTTCATCACCATAGGTTTTGAGCACGCGGGCGAGGTCACCGTGGCTGTAGGTATTGAGCACATCTGCAGCCGTTATCCCTTGACTCGGGTCCATACGCATATCCAGCGGTGCATCTGTCTTATACGCAAAGCCACGGTCCACTTGGTCGAGCTGCATGGAGGACACACCTAAGTCAAAGAGCGCTCCCGCCACGCCGTTGTTGCGGGCAGCAACGAAAATCTCGTGTTCACCACGCGCAATAGCGCCTCCGACCTCATCGAAACGGGCATTAACTCCAACAAAGCGATCAGGGAAAGCGGAGAGGCGCTGCGAGGCATTGCTCAATGATTGCCCATCCCTATCCACGCCAATAATGCGCACGGAAGGGAACTTCTGGAGGAAGTACTCACTGTGGCCGCCCGCCCCTAGCGTGCCGTCCACGATGACGGCATTCTCCCCTGCCGCCTCAACTGCGGGTGCCAGCAACTGCGCCATGCGCTCACGCATGACGGGTACGTGACCGTGGTTGTCGTTCACGTCGTAGGTGATGGTCTCATCCTGTGCCACAGCCCGCTGTCCCCCTTCCTCAAGGCGCCTGAGTTCGCTGTCTGGTTTGGTCGATAAAGATTGAGTGCGTATAGGGCCCTGTCCGAGGAAGGCTTCTGATGTCGGGGAAGTACACCAGATCATCTTCCTCGGGCAGAGTCCGTACACGCACTCCTGTTGTCCCGGCCTTACAAAAGACCGGCAAGCACGTCGTCGGCATCTGCTGCCGAATAAGCGTCTTCAGTTTGCGCCTGGTACTCAGCCCACGCGGCTGCGTCCCAGATTTCGAGGAAATCAACTGAGCCAACGACTACGCACTCCTTGGTGAGGTTTGCGTATTCGCGGTGACCCGCGGACAACGTGATACGCCCGTGCCCATCAGGACGCTGCTCGTCCGCACTTGCCGCCAAGTTACGGATAAACGCACGCGCGTCTGGGTTGGTACGTGACACAGCCGCTGCTTTCCTGGCTCGTGCCGCGAACTCCTCCCGCGGATACACCGCGAGCGAATGATCCTGCCCCTTGGTGACCATGAGGCCACCGGCCAGTTCTTCACGAAACTTCGCCGGAAGCGTGAGCCGCCCTTTGTCATCGAGCTTGGGAGTGTAGGTACCGAGAAACATCCCGGGTCCACCTTCCTGTCACTCGAAAACTCCGGATTCCTCTCGCGACAAGAGATCAACTCTCCTCCGCTACGCCCCACTCTACCCCACTTTCCCCCACCTTCCACACCTTGAAGGCAAAATACACACGCGTGTCTCACTATAACCGCAGATAAATAGCCCGTTTTTCAGTGGGGGAAATTCCCCATCACCCCCTTGACACACCTTCCAAATAACCCCATCTAACACTTTAGAATCATGTGCAACTTGGGTAGCTTTACCCACTATTCCCCCTACAGCTCCCCGCTTCCTGCAGAATCAACCAAAAGTTGACTCCCAGTTATCCGCCCAGCACGGGAACCAACACCCTCACGGCCACCCCAGTGGGACAAAGTGGGGAATGTGGGGTGCAGTGGGGGCACAGCGGTACGCCCCGACAGATCACAAAAGCGCCGCACCTCCTACACGCGATGACTAACGTCATCACCGGAAAGGAGTGCGGCGCTGAAAACTAATGAGAGCTTTTAACGCTCCTCGAAGCGACGGCGGAAGTTATCTTCCAAACGGTCACCCATACCACCATTTCGCTTCTTCGACTGCTTGGCACGGGGCGATGACGGCGCAGAAACAGACATCAACGAGTCCTCAGAGTTTCCACGCAACATCCAGACACCTGCGCCAAACATCACAAGGAAGCCGAGAATGGAGAGTGCGATAAACCACAGCGACTGCTGTGCGAGGGCGATACCGCCCACCATCATGCACAGGCCGACGACAACGAGTGCCACGCCGCGGAGGGTAATGGCGCCTGTTCCCCCACCAAAGGAGGAATCGCCAGACACAGACGCACCAAAGTCAGGGTCATTGGCCAGCAACGACTGCTCAATTTCACGCAGCGCTTGCTGTTCTTGCTCAGAAAGGGCCACAGCGTCCTCCGTAGTGAGTTTCGGGTAAACGAGGTCTTTTTAGGGGATATCTACCTCTATAACGTCAAGAGTAGCGAGATAGTTCCCGCAAAGACAGTCCGTCCCCCTGCACCCGGCCGCTACGTCACCGCAATCACAATAATGACTGCATTTTGCTGCCAATCTCGCTACGCAGCCATACCACCGAAGCCGAGTTCAGATTCGGTCGCGTCCACATATCGCGCAGCGAGCGCCAGATACTCAAAGACGGCATCCTCATTGGGAACTGGATCCATTCCCGATGCCACACGGGAGCGCACCCGCGAGTAGTCCTTAAACTCTGCTGCCCACTGAGCGTCCGCCGGACCTATCAGGGCAACCTGCTCCCATGCAGAGGTAGGCAGACGGCGACGCCGGGACACCGACGACGCTGCTACTCGCGCCCCTGCTGCACGCAGCGATGCACGATAGGCCATCTCAAGAGCATCCTCGAAGCGGCCGCGCGCAGCGCTCGCACGGGCACCGGCAAGCAAATCGAGGGCCTGAGCTACGAAGCGATCGCGCCGGACGCCCTGCAGCGAATCTCGCTTACGCCCCCGCGCCGCCGCCGTTGCTGAAATTACCTGTGACATGACCACTCCTCCTTGTTTTCCATAACCACGCCCACCGCGCGTGTACCTGCGATATTTGCCTGTAACGTTTGCTTGAGACGTTGTCCTGCGTTTCTGCGACTCACTGTAGAACCACCTCCGTACATTCACTCCTAATATTAGTTCACATGTTCGATTTAGGCAATGGTTCAAGCTCATCACTTTGACGTTTTTCGAACATTAACACGAGGAAGCCATTGCCCATTTTTCGGTTTCGCTTTCGCCAGCTGTGCTGATCTGCTGTTATTAGAACTGTGAGTTATACGCTGCGCCGCTTGAGCCCCCAAGAGTTCGCGATCGCTCTTCCGCAGTTGGTAGACATCTATATCGAGGCCATGGGCTACTCACCTGCAATGCGTGACAACTCGATCGCCCGCTGGAAGTCAGACCTCATGCGGCCGGGGTTTTCCTGCGTAGTCGCCACCACCGAGTACGGAATCTCCGGCTTTGCCTACGGTTTCCTGGGCTCCCCTGATACGTGGTGGGATAGGCAACTTCGCCGAGCACTGATGACTATTGGCGGCCCCAGCCCGGAGCAGGAGGACATCCTCCACAATTATTTTGAGCTCGCAGAAATCCATGTCCGCCCAGCAGAACAGGGTCACGGGCTTGGCCGCAGCATTCTCGAAGCCCTCGCCTGGAACCTCCCGGCGCGCTATATTCTCCTATCCACCCCCGAGCATCCAGACGAAGCCAACTCCGCTTTCCGCCTATATCGCCGCATGGGTTTCACGGACTTTCTACGCCAGCTCTACTACCCCGCCGATTCGCGGCCTTTCGCCATCCTGCAGTCCTCGGTACCGCTCACGCCCGTCGACACCACCCAACCTGGCGCCTAACCTGCTCACCCCTGCCAGGTATCGTGGCAGGTGTGACTGAACCGAAGATTCCTTCCTTGGACGATATCCCCGCTGCTGTGCGCGCTGAGCTCGCCCTCTTTCTTGAAGAGCAGCGAGACTCCATCGCCGCTATTGGCCAGCCGGTAACCAACGCCATCTCCTACTTGGAATCCTTTGTCCTCGATGGTGGAAAACGCATCCGCCCGCTCTACGCCTGGGCTGGCTTCGTGGGTGCGCGCGGTCTAGAGGGAACGGAATCGCCGGAGGCAATGCTGCGCGCTGCCTCCTCACTCGAGTTCATCCAAGCGTGCGCTCTTATCCACGATGACATTGTGGATGCCTCGGACACCCGGCGTGGAAACCCCACAGTTCACCGAGGCGTCGCTGCCCGCCACCGCGAGTTGGGATTGAATGGGGACTCAGATTTCTTCGGTCAATCGCTAGCCATCCTCATCGGCGATATGGCACTGGTCTGGGCAGAAGACATGCTCCAGGATTCAGGCCTGAGCTCTGAGGCTCTTGCCCGCGTGCGCGCCCCCTGGCGCGGTATGCGCCGCGAGGTGATTGGCGGCCAGATGCTGGATATCTCACTTGAGGCTGAGGGGTCCGAGGATGCTTCCTTGGCAGACTCCGTCAACCGGTTTAAGACGGCTGCCTACACCATCGAACGCCCCCTCCATCTAGGCGCGGCTGTGGCAGGGGCATCGGAGAAGCTCATCGCTGCCTTCCGCGGCTATGGCCGCGATATTGGTATCGCCTTTCAGCTTCGTGATGACCTCCTTGGCGTCTTTGGTGACCCTGCTATTACCGGTAAACCGGCCGGTGATGATCTTCGCGAAGGTAAACGCACTGTCTTGCTTTCTCTCGCGCTGCAGCGCGCAGATGCCACTGACCCTGCCGCCGCGGCAGAGCTTCGTCGCCTCATTGGCCAAACCGAAGACCCCGCAGAAATTTCGCGTATGGCTGAGATTATCGTTGCGTCGGGAGCGCCGGACGTCGTCGAGCAGCGCATTAGTGAGCTAACGCAGTCGGGTCTGTCGCACTTGCACGCCGCTCAAGTTTCCCCAGAAGTCACGGCGACGCTGGAGGATCTTGCCCGCAAATCCACCGCCCGCCGGATGTAGCATGGCTGCCCGCACATCCACGCGTATTGCCCTACGCATCCCCAACCCGCTTCCCTTGGGCATTGTCGCCAGCATCATTCTGGCGTTGGCGTCCTTCTCCGGCGGCGCTACCCGCAACCGGGGCGGGGCGTTGGAGGCGCTCAATATTGGCTTCCTCGCCTATGGGCACGGCCGCAACATCGGCATGGTGCTGTATTGGGTTGGTCTCTTCGGCCTGGTGGGTGCGTGGGTCCTGGCTGGGCGCCATGTTATTGCCCCGCAGCTCAAGGACCCGAAACCAGAGGGAGGTCTACGCGACATCCAGCGCATGTTGCTCAGCTGGATTGCCCCCTTGCTGATGGCCGCACCACTCGCGTCCCGAGATGTCTATTCCTATCTCATGCAGGGAGCCATGGTGCGGGACGGCTTCGATCCCTATACCGAAGGTGCCGCGGTCAATCCCGGGCCTTTCCTCCTGGAAGTGTCCCACGACTGGCGCAACACCACCACGCCTTATGGGCCGCTGCATTTGTGGATGGGCAAAGGCGTCACACAGTTGGTTGGTGACCACGTTGCTGCCGGCATCATCGTCTACAAGATCATTTCCGTCATCGGCTTCGCAGCCATTGCCTGGTCCATTCCGCGTCTGGCCCGCGCTATCGGCGGCGATCCTGCATTAGCGCTGTGGCTGGGTGTGGCCAACCCCGTCATGATTCTGCATCTCATCGGCGGCATGCACAACGAATCCGTCATGGTTGGCCTGGTCTCCCTGGGGCTTCTCGCAGCGGTGCACCACAAGTTCCATATCAGCCTTCTGCTCGTGGGCATTGCGGTCTCACTCAAAGCAACGGCCGTCTTCGCCGCACCGTTCATCGTGTGGCTCATGGTTCACCACTGGGCACCGGAAGGGACGAAGGCGCTCAAACGCGTCGGTGTTTTCCTTCTATCCGGAATCATTGCCGTGGCTGAGGTCGCGTTAGCGGTGGCAGTGATCACGTGGGCGTCGGGAAGCTCGTGGGGCTGGCTCTCACAGATTAGCGGCAACTCCAAGGTGATTAACCCGTTAGCAGGGCCGACGCTGCTTGCCGACGTCCTCGTGCCCCTCATCCAATTCTTCTCACCCGATACGACCTACAACGGCGTGCTCGGAGTGCTGCGTTCTGCAGGCATGGTGCTCATGCTGCTCGGGCTCGTCTTGGTGTGGTGGTGGGGACGCACTGGTGTGCGCCGAGCCATCGCCGCCACGGCTGCGGCCTACCAGGTGGCATTCGTCTTCAACTCCGTCACGCTGCCCTGGTACTACGCCTCAGTGTCGACGCTGATGGGCACGTTCCGCCCGCCGCTGCCCATCCTCAAGCTCGCTACGGGCGCCACCTTCTTCATCGGAGTTGCCTTTGCTGGTGACGGAAACCACCAGCTCTACAACTGGTTCTGGGTCATCGGCATGGTAGTCGTGGCATGGAGCGCCACGCAGTGGATCTTTGCTGGTGTTCCTGCAAGGTCGGCGTCTACGTCGTCGGCGTCTAAGACGCCGACGACTAAAAGGCCGAGGCCTGCGCGCGCCGAATAACCTCGCGCGCGAGGTGACCATGCAGTCCATCAATGGGACGGCCGGGCAAAGAATCATCCTCGGTAAACAGGTGCGCGAGGATTTCGTTATCGTGCCACCCGTTGTCCGAAAGCACAGTAATCACGCCCGAGACGTACTTGGAAATGGCGCCCTTTGAGTTAAAGAAGGACGCGGGGACCAGACGGTTTCCCTCCGGGTCACGCCAAGCAATGAATTTGCGGGCATTGAGCAAGTCATAAACGCGGGTGATAGGAAGATCGAGCTTCTCAGCTACGTCCTTGAGCGTCAGCAGCTCCTCGCCAGCGAGCAGCTCGGCCAGCTCGGGATGGGAATTCTCTTCAGGGTTCGCAGAATTAGTCACAGACACAACTGTAGCGGGATCACACTTTGAGGAGAGGATCGACCATACTGGAACCCATGACAAGGCTGAACGTGGGCGACATTCTTGAAGGACGCTATCGCATCGATCAGCCGATCGCCCGCGGCGGCATGTCCACTGTGTACCGCTGCGTGGATATGCGTTTGGGTCGCGCAGTCGCCGCCAAGGTCATGGATGAGCGCTATCACGATGACCCCGTTTTCGTCACTCGCTTCGAGCGCGAGGCCCGCGCCATGGCGCAACTGAGCCACCCCAACCTGGTGGCTGTGCATGACTTCTCTTCCGATGGCCTGCCCATCTATCTCATTATGGAGCTCATCACCGGCGGCACCTTACGCGAGCTTCTCGCTGAGCGTGGCCCCATGCCGCCACATGCCGCCGCCGGTGTCATGCATTCGGTCCTGGCAGGACTCAGCGAAGTCCACGACGCGGGACTCGTGCACCGCGATATCAAGCCGGATAATGTGCTCATCACGAACACACACCGCGTCAAAGTAGGTGACTTCGGTCTCGTGCGCTCAACGCGCGCGGATCACGATAGTTCCGGCCAGATCGTCGGCACCGTCAGCTACCTCTCCCCGGAGCAGGTCACCGGCGCGGAGATTACACCGGCTTCCGACGTCTACTCGGCGGGAATTGTGCTCTTCGAGCTGCTCACAGGCACCGTTCCCTTCAGTGGTGAAACCCCGCTGGCCCATGCCACCGCCCGTGTTCACGCGGACGTCCCCGCGCCTTCCTCACGTATCGAAGGCGTGCCGATGCTTTTCGACGCCCTCGTGGCCACCGCCACCGCACGCCACCCTGGCGAGCGTTTCGCCGATGCACGTGAATTCCTCGATGCTCTGGACGATGTTTCCCGCGAGCTTCAGCTGCCGGCCTTTACAGTCCCCATCCCCCATAATTCGGCCGCTGCCCGCACCGCCGCGGTACCCACGGACTTTGCCGGCACAGGCAATACCCGAGTCTTCGAGGCAACCTCTGCACTCAACACTCCGCGACCTGACGCGCCCCAGCCAGGTGCACCAGACTTCGAGACACGCGTCGAACCGCCCGTGGCTCCCCCACCAGCTGAACCGCCGGCTGCGGTCGAGGAGCCCTACGCTCCTGCCGGTGCCGAAGAAGAACCCGAGGAACGCCCGCTGACCAACCGCAGCGCGGTTTCCCTTTTCGGGTTCCTTATCCTCGTTAGCCTCGCCACGCTCGCCGTTGCGGTGGCGGCGTGGTGGTTTGGCTCCGGAGAATACGGCACGTGGCCGATTCTCTGGAGACCGTACTAGCTTCTAGTTGCGCAGCATCTCCGCGATGAGGAAGGACAGCTCCAGCGATTGCTGGGTGTTCAAACGCGGGTCCACGGCAGACTCGTAGCGGCCCGGCAGATCCACGTCCGTGATGTCCTCCGCGCCACCGAGGCACTCGGTCACGTCCTCACCGGTGAATTCAAGGTGCACGCCGCCCGGGTGGGTGCCCAGCTCGCGGTGAACCTCGAAGAAGCCCTGAACCTCATCGACAATCTTGTCGAAGTGGCGGGTCTTGTAGCCGTTGGACGCGGTGAAGGTGTTGCCGTGCATCGGGTCGGACTGCCAGACCACCTTGTGGCCGGATTCCTCCACTGCCTTGATAATCGGGGGCAGTACGGAGCGCACCTTGTCGTGGCCCATACGAGCAATCATGGTGAGGCGGCCCGGCTCACGGTTCGGGTCAAGCTTTTCCGCGTACTCCACTGCCTGCTCCGGAGTCACGCCAGGGCCCAGCTTGATGCCCACTGGATTGCCAATGATGGACGCAAACGCCACGTGGAAGTCCTCGATGCCGCGGGTACGCTCACCAATCCACAACTGGTGAGCGGACAAGTCATAGAGCTTGGTTTCCCCATTGAAATCCGTACCCAGTCGCAGCATGGAGCGCTCGTAATCCTTCAGCAGGGCTTCGTGAGAGCAGTAAATCTCCGCCGAGCGCAGGGTTTCATCGGACACGCCACAGGCATTCATGAACGCCAGGCCGTTTTCAATCTCGTTGGCCAGAGCCTGGTAACGGGCACCCGCAGGCGAGTTTGCCACGAATTCGCGGTTCCATTCATGCAGGCGGTATAGGTCCGCGGTGCCGGAGTGCGTGAGGGAGCGAACCAGGTTCATCGCGGCCGAAGAGTTTGCGTAGGCACGAATCATGCGGGCGGGGTCGTGGCGGCGAGACTCCTCGTTGGCTTCAACGCCGTTGACGATGTCACCGCGGTAGTTGTACAGGCCGTTCGCATCGAGATCGGAGGAACGCGGCTTCGCGTATTGGCCAGCAATACGGCCCAGCTTCACTACCGGGGTAGACGCGCCATAGGTCAAGACCACAGCCATCTGCAGCAGGGTCTTGATGTTGCCGCGAATGTGCGGCTCAGTGTTGGATTCAAAAGTCTCTGCGCAGTCGCCGCCCTGGAGGAGGAAAGCTTTGCCCAAGGCGACGTCGGCAAGCTTGCGCTTGAGCTCCTCAATTTCCGGGGCCACGACGATGGGCGGGACCGATTCCAGAATCTTGCGCACGTTATCTGCTTGCAGCTGGTCCCAGCTAGGCTGTTGCTTGGCCTCACGTGCAATAACGTCCTGGAACTTCTCGTTGATGCCCTCCGGCAGCGGCGGCAGATCAGGAAGCACTTCTTTGGGAATATCTACTGTCCAACTCACACCCAGTATTAAACCATCTCGCGCCTATAGTGCGTTAGTTAATCCCCCGATTGCCCCACCTTATAGATTCACGCGGTTGCCGCGGCTCAACGGCAGGTGTTGCTCGCAGGCGCGGAACTTGGCGAGGTTATGGCGGGCGTCGACAAGCGCATCGTGGTTCCCATTCGGCACGGGCGGCAGCGTGGGGCGGCCGGCAAACTCCCAATACTGCTTCAGCTCACGCGTATAGCGCGGCATTCCCTTGGGCAGCCCAGCCATGTCACCCCAGAGCTGTGCCAAGACCACATGGTCATAGGCGCCGACCCATGCCCACAGCTCAATGGGGCTGGAGTGACCGCCCATAAACTCGAGGAGTTCCTCACGGATCGTAGCGCGGGACTTCCATACCGGGTTCCCGGGGCTCGGCAGCTTGTCCAGGACGTTCTCACGTACCCAGGCGTTCGCCTTGGAGGGGTCGAAATCGGTGGACACGGCATAGTATTCGCTACCGTCTTCGCCCACGATGCCGATGGAGACCAACTCGATGGTCGATCCGTCCTCGATAAACTCGGTGTCGTAGAAGTAGCGCACGGTTTCGTATCCTAGCTTCTCTTCCATTCCCCGTTGTCACTGGGGCCTATACTCAGCACCGCTGCCGCACATGTCCTGGTACTGGTGGCGGCAGAATCTCGGGAACGACTATTTCCTTGTCACTATGCTGCTCATGGCCGCAGCATCGTGGTTGTCCAGTGGCTCAACGGGCTCTGCTTGGCGACGTCCCAGCGCCGGCGGCTTCAGCGACCAGCCCAGCACGGGAATCTTGCCCAGGGCCCACAGCGCCAGTGATGCCAGCCCCGCGTACACCATGCACATGCTCAGCCAGAACCACGTATTGTCCAACGGCCACTGCCCCGCCAGAGAAACCTCTCGTGGGTACAGCGCCATGGGGAAGCCATACAAGACAGTCAGACCAATTGGGTGCCCCAGATAAATCGGGAGCGTGTGCGCGCCGATGAATCTAAGCCCCGTCGACACTGCCGGAATGTAGGACACAGCCACCGCCACGGCGATGCCAAAAGGAACTTCACAGAACTGCTCCACCATGCGCACCAGAATGTGAAGGTCATGGTCAGCCAACACTTCAGCGCCAGGGAACGGCCACGCCATCTCCATAGGTTCGGCACGCTGATCCCAGGCGCGACGAATAAAGAAGCCAACGGCGTAGGCCACCATCATGCCTGAATAAGCCCACAACGTGCGCTGTTCCCAGCGCCCTTGGAATGGCGCCTCGAGGGCATCGGCGAAGGCCGTGATCGCGTCACGGAAGTAGGCCGCTGCCACGAACACGGGCAGGAACATGACTGCCTTGGCAATGGAGTGAAACTCCGCTTGCCACGCCATGAAGAGGATCGGGAAAAAGCTCAACGAAAGCCCCAGCCACCCCGGCAGCGTGCGCACACACCACAGGAAGACATTAAAAAGAATGAGGGCATAGAGGAACCACGCCATGGAGTGGCCAACGAGAAGGCTTGCCATCATCTGGCTCGGATCGAAAATAGGATCCCCAAAGACCCAGTGATACTCCACGCGCTTTGTCTGCTGCTCGATGAGCATCCACACCACATAGGGCACGAAGAAAAACCACAGACGCCGCGTGACCAGTTCGGCAAAGCTGAAGCGAAAAACCTTCTGGGAAAAATAGCCACTGACAAGGAAGAACAAAGGCAAGCGCAGAGGATCTAGCCAGACGTTAAAGGCAGCCAGCCACGTATCTTGGGCCTCTGGTACGGCTAAAGTGACGTGGAGCAACACCACGCCAAGGATGGATAATCCTTTCGCTATATCAGGCCAGGCAAGGCGATGAGAGAGGGAAGAGCTCACAGATTACTGCGCCTCCGAACCGGGCTCGGCCCCTTCCGGGTAGCCGTGTCCAGCTTGCAGGGATGCCTTGACATCAGAGGCGTAGACATCCACATATGGCTGCCCAGTCAGCTCCGCCAACTGCTTCATCACATAGTCCGTGAAAGCGCGGGCAGTGTCGTGGTCTTCTGGGTCTAGGCCGCGTTCTGCTGCCCACGCGGTAGGATCAATAGGCTCGCCCACGCGCATGCCGACGCGCACCGGACGCGGAATCCACGAACCAATGGGGTTAGCCTTTCGCGTATTGATCATGGCAATCGGCAGAACCTTCTCACCAGTGGTCAGCGCAATGCGGGCCATGCCGGTGCGCCCCTTGTAGATGCGGCCATCCGGCGACCGCGTACCTTCTGGGTAAATACCAAACAGATCGCCGCGTCCCATGATGCGCTGCGCGCTGGCCAACATGGCATCGCTAGCGTTCTTATCTACACGGTCAATCGGTACCTGACCCACGGAGCTAAAGAACCACTTCTGCACTCGCCCCACCAGTCCAGGGGTGGTGAAGTATTCGCTCTTAGCCAGGAAGGTGATTTGCCGCGGGCACAGCAGCGGGAAATAGAAGGAATCCATGACCGCTTGATGCGACGACGCCAAGATAGCCGGGCCGGTCTCTGGGATGCGTTCCATACCCTCAGACCATGGACGGTTCCATACCCGCAAGGCAGGGCCAAAGAAGATGTGCTTAAAAGCCCAATACCACTTATTTCGCATCGCTTATAGTCCTATCTCTGGTTGTGCCGGCCACGCGGATGACTCCGCGAAGGGAAAGTGTGCGGTGTTAACCTCGGTGCTCCTGACGGGCGAGATCAGCGACACCGATCATACCTGCCGCCGAGCCCAACTCGGCGGTCGCGACGCGCGCCAAGGGTCGGTGACCGGCACCGACGATCTGTTGCGCCATGCGCTCACGGGCGGTATCGAGGAACAAATCTGCGTCCTGCGAGACGCCCCCACCGATAACAATGAGCTCTGGATCGAGCACGTCCGCCACCATGGACAGACCTTGACCAAGCCACTGCCCGAAGTCCTCCATGACGGTTGTGGCCAGCGGATCTCCTTGACGCGCCGCGGCAGTAATGTCCTCACCGGAGGGCTTGTTAGGAAGCGCGGTCTCATACTTCCCACGCAATTCTGCGAAGGTGTCCGGCAGCGCAGTACCGGAGGCGTAGCGCTCCAGGCAGCCGCGCTTGCCACAAGAGCACAAGCGGCCACCGGGGTTGACAACGAGGTGCCCGAACTCGGGGGCAGTCCCGAACGCTCCTCGGTAGATGCGCCCCTCGGTAAACAACGTAGCGCCGATGCCCGTACCCACGGCAAAAAAGACCCATTCCTTGGCACCGCGGCCGGCGCCGAAACGCCACTCGCCCCACGCAGCCGAATTGGCATCGTGTTCCAAACGAACCGGTACATCTACTCGCTTGCTCAACGTCTCGCGCACAGCGGCGTCACGCCACGGCAGGTGCGGAGCAAAACGCACCACTTCGCAGTCAGGATCCAGGAACCCGGCGAGGGCGAGTCCTACCGCAGTGATGTCATGTCGAGCTGAAAGTTCCTCCACGCACCGAACGATGTCATCTTCCAGCTGGCCAGCATCGGTGGCTGTGGGCACGCTTGTGGAATCTACAATCTCTCCAGCTGCATCGATGACTGCAGCACGAAGGTTGGTGCCGCCGATATCGAAACCAATGGTGAGGCCAGCGTCGTCGCCTTCGGCGGAGGGAGAGTGTTCAAGCATGACTAGTAGGATATACCTCCGACTTAGCTCCGGTCACATTCAAGAACCTCGCGCAGACGCGCTCCCATAATTTCCCACGTCCAGTGCTCCTCCACGTGGCGGCGTCCGGAGGTTGCCATGTGGCGCCTCAGGGGGACGTCGCCAAGCAGCAGCTCCACCGCTTCCTCCACCTCCGCGAGGTCAGACCCCCTCACGACAACGCCTGACTCTGGGGTGATGGTCTCTGGAGCGCCACCGGAATCCCCCGCGATGACCGGCAACCCCGCCGCCTGCGCCTCGAGGTAGACAATCCCCAAACCTTCGACGTCGAGCCCTCCGCCACGGGTGCGGGCTGGCATGGCAAAAATATCGGCCGCATGCAGTGCCATGAGCAGCTCGTCGGTGTCCCGCGCCTCTTTAAGCACTGCATCAGGACAGTACTCCTGCGCTAGTACCCGCAGTGTGGACTCATAGCTTCCACGGCCGATAATAAGCAGCTGGGCATCCGGGTACGTCTGCCGTACTAGCGGCATGGCGCGCAAGAGTTGATCCTGGCCTTTGCGGGGCACCCACCGTGAGATACACACAATGACCGGCCCCTCACCCAAGCCAAAATGCTGACGCGCATTCTCCTTCTGTGCCTCCGTTGCGGGTACAAAGTCCTCGAGGTTCACCGCTGAAGGCAGGTGTACCCACCGCGGGTGTGGGCCAAACGCCCTTGTCAGTCGACGGCGAGTGTACTCCGAAATATAGGTAACAACATCAGATGTGTTTCCAATCCGGCGCAGTGCTTGTCGGGCCCCAGGCAGCATGGACCAGCCCACCTCGTGTCCGTGCGTCGTCGCCACAATGCGGCACGCCCCAGCTTTCCGTGCCGCTGATGCCATCAGCGCAAGAGGCGCTGCCGCACCAAACCACACGGTCTCAATACCGTATTCACGGATGAGGCGCTGCATCTCACGGGCCGTAGCCGGGGTCGGCAGCATCACCTTACGCGGCCACCGCACCACCGTATAGTCCACCGACTTGTCATATTCAGCAGCGGCATCCACATCCTGGGTTGAGGCAAAAACTACGACGTCCTGCGAGTCCAGAGTGCGGAGGAAATCTCGCAGGTAGGACTGAATTCCCCCAATGGTAGGCGGGAAATCATTCGTGACCAAGAGCGTCCGTGACATGCGCTAGTACCGGACAGCACCCTGAACTGGCATCGAATTCAACGGCACCACAGCAACCGGAACACCGTACGTTGATGCATGCACAACCTGCCCATCACCGATATACATACCCACGTGGGTAATACCTGGGTAGTAGCCCACAATGTCGCCTGGCTGCAACTGATCCAGCGGCACCGGCGTGCCACCAGCGATCTGCGCCTGCGACGTACGCGGAATCCTCTTGCCCATCTGCTGGTAGCTCCACACCATCAGACCTGAGCAATCGAAAGTGTCCGGCCCTGCAGAACCCCAACCATACGGTGCGCCCAGACGAGTCATCGCGGCTTGCACGGCAGCAGAACCGGAGCCGTCTGCGAGTGCAGCAAGGTCAATATCGGAGGAGCCGCCAAAGTGCTCAACCCATGCCTGGCGCGCCTCAGGGCTTAAAGCATCAATTTTTTCTTCCAGCTCTTTTTGCTGTTCTTCGAGCTCTGATTGCTCGTCCATCAGCGTTTCACGCTGGCGCTCCAGTTCATCACGGCTACGGCGTGCCTCTTCAGCCGCGTCGACTGCTTCCTGGTGGGCAGAATCGGCCGCTGCGGAAGCAGCAACCATGGCCTCTTCTTCACGCTTTGCGGCCTTCGACAAAGCCCCCAGATACCCCATGCGCTCCACAGCACTAGCGACATCTTCAGCGTCGAGCGCCGCTGCGATTGGTGACGCCGCGTCACGTCGATAGCGCTTTTGCGCCAACGCATCAATTCGCTTCTGCTGCTCGGCCACCGCTACAGACGCCTCATCAGCGTTGCGTTGGGCCCCCGCTGCTTGTGCATCGAGTTCGCCGATTCGTTTCTCGGTCTCCTCGATCTCATCCTCGAGCCCCTTGACTTCCTCGCTTTTAGCGGACACACGCTGAGCGACGTCCGCCATACGCTCAATGAGCCCCGCGAGATCCTCCGGCGCGTCCTCCTGCTGAATCTCCTGAGCGACAACCGAAGGAGCAACAACGGTCAGTGGGACTGCCGTCACCGCACATGCGGTGATGACAGAAGCAAGACGGCGACGCGACATGGACACCCCAGAATCCTAAGAGAATAATAATAGTTGACTGAAGTATAGCCTCAGTCAAGGGAAAATATAACACTACCAAATAACAATAGCGGAACCCCTTCCCCACACTCATCTTCGACGTGACGAGTGTGGCGGAAGGGGTTAAAAATATCCTCTGGGTCGTCTTTTAGAAGCGAACAGCAGAGTGGATCGGCATGTAGTTCAGGGAACGCTCGCCCACCGGGGTGCCAGTGTTCAGCGCGTCAATGATGGTGCCATGGCCGGTGTAGATACCAACGTGGGATGCACCGGAGTAGTAGACGATGATGTCGCCCGGCTGAAGAGCATCCAGGGAGACCTGGGTGCCGGCAGACGCCTGCGCCTGGGAGGTGCGCGGAATCTCCACACCAGCCTGACGGTAAGCCCAGGAGGTCAGACCAGAGCAGTCAAAAGCGCTCGGACCGTTGGCGCCGTATACGTACGGGGAGCCGACTGCAGAACGAGCAGCCTCAAGGACCTTCTCGCCGACAGACTTAACCGGGGCGGGGGCCGGAGCCTCCTGTGCTACCGGCGCCTCAACGGAGGCAGCGTAGCCGGAGCCCTGGTTGGACTTCAGGGACGGGACGTACTTATCCACGTTCGGAACCTGCTTGATGTTCGGAACGTTCTCCAAGCCAGCGACCTCGAAGCGGATGTCGGTGTTCGGAACGACGACCTCGGCGGCGTTGGCGGCAGCCGGTACGGTAACAGCTGCGGTTGCTGCGACAGCAGCGGTGGTTGCAATGCGACGGGTGTTCAGGTTGCCCTGGCGACGGTGCTTAGCCACGAATTCAAACTCCAAATCTTCCAGTGCGCCTACCTTCGCTGCCTCCGAACAGAACGTAGTTCTCTTCGATCGCAACGAAAGCTCTGACCCATGGGCGGGCCTAGCGTTCGACGGTGACCCATTCCTGTAGGACCACCTCCGCTCGGCCCCCGAATTTTAGGAGGGGCCAGACGCGGCGCATAAATCTTCAGTTCGTATTGAGCACCGGTGCTTGGTACACCGTGTCGGTAACTCAATGTCTCGAATAGGTTACGAAACCATCACAAGCGATGTCGAGTTAGAAACACGATTCCCGCTCCGTTACCGTCTTGTTACCAAACGTCAACCCTAAAGAGACCATCACACATTTTCAGGGCCCAATAGCCAAGGTACCCCACACCCCACCTGTCCTCACCTGCAACGACGTGATAACAATAGGATCGCTGGAAACTGGACCATTGCAAGTCTCTTCAAATGGAAACGGTAAGAAAAATTTAGACTGTGAGCTTCCTCACCACACTGTAATGTGGAGTATCAGAAGCCCCACATAACCCTTTCGGCACAGTTTTCCCACCAGGAAAAGTGCCGTCTTCCAGCAGTTTTCATGTCACCCACGTCACCTCGCTCAGAGATCTGGGCCTCAAAACTTCAAGCGGACACGCCCACATCGCAAAGGTAATGCGCAGGTAAACAGAAGGTTACGAGCCACCTCCAAGGGACTTACCCCTGCCCCACTATAGGCACTCAGGCATAAACACGTCAGATGACGCCCTACGGCCGCCTAGCAGCCCCAGCTCCTTTGTTCAGCCGAGCACTCTTGGTCGTCGTGTATTTCGACGAGCAAGCCAGCCTCATCGCCGTCATCCCCTCCCAGAAAGGCATATCTTCGCCGCTGGTGGCGATGGAAGAATCTGCGCAGCCTGTCATGCCGAAGACTTATAGATATAGGTATGTACCAACGCTTTTCCTACTGCCGGCTCAACCGAACCAGACCCACAGTTAAGCCACCACACTTAGACCACGCGCCACACCCAGGAAGGCACGGCGAGCTGGAGGGAAACGGCGCCAAACGCTGCCCGTCTCGAGATCGCAAAAGCCCGCTCCCCTCCTGAGTAGGAAGGAAACGGGCTTAGTGAGCGCGTTTCAGAGGGTGGCGCTAGATGCGACCGTTCTCTTCGTCGTCGCGACGGTTAGCCTCGTTGAGCTGACGGAACATCTCCGCCTCCTCAGCGTGGTTCTCCTCGCGGATTTCCTGTGCGCGGGACATAATGCCAGCGTCATCCGGGGAGAAGATACCCTGGGTCTCGGAGTCAGCCAAACCAAGCTGGTTGAGCTGCTTCGGAACCTGAGCACCGGCGTACTCGAGCGGAATCGGGTGGCCGTGGTCATCGACTGGGCCAAGCGGCTGGTGAACCTCGATGAAGGCGCCATTCGGCAGCTGCTTGATAACACCAGTTTCGATACCGTGCTCCAGGACCTCACGGTCAGAGCGCTGCAGACCAACGCAAATACGGTAGGTCATGAAGTACGCAATCGGAGGCAGGACGATAAGACCGATGCGGCCAACCCAGGTCATCGCGTTCAGCGAAATCTGGAAGAAGTGGGCCACGTGGTCGTTACCACCGGACATGGTCACCAGCAGGAAGAAGGTGATAGCCGCTGCACCGATAGCGGAGCGAACCGGAACGTCACGCGGGCGCTGCAGGAGGTTGTGGTGGGCGTCATCGCCAGTCAGCTTCTTCTCAATGAAGGGGTAGGCGAAGAGCAGGATAACCATAAGGCCACAGAGCAGCGCGACCCAGAATGCGGACGGGATGGTGTAGTTGCCGATGTAGAGCTCCCATGCCGGCATGACACGAGCAACACCGTCAGTCCACAGCATGTAGATATCCGGCTGGGAACCAGCGGAGACCTGGGACGGGTTGTACGGTCCAAGGTTCCAGATGGCGTTAATGGTCATCAGACCAGAGATGAGAGCAAGAACGCCAGCGACCATCATGCCCATACCAATTGCCTTGGTGGCAAAGACCGGCATAATACGGACACCGACAACGTTGTTCTCAGCGCGACCCGGTCCAGGGAACTGGGTGTGCTTCTGGAACCAGACCATGATGAGGTGAGCTGCGATAAGGCCCAGGATGATGCCCGGGATAACCAGCACGTGCAGGATGTAGAAGCGGTCCAGCATCAGGTCGGACGGGAAGTCGCCGCCGAAGATGGCCCAGTGCAGCCAGGTACCGATGATCGGCAGACCCAGGATGATGGCGGACATGATTCGCAGACCAACGCCGGAGAGCAGGTCATCCGGGAGGGAGTAACCGAGGAAGCCCTCGATCATGCCCAGCAGGATAAGTGCACAACCGATAATCCAGTTAGCCTCACGCGGGCGGCGGAACGCACCGGTGAAGAAGATGCGCAGCATGTGGGCAATCATGGACATCATGAACATGAGTGCTGCCCAGTGGTGCATCTGGCGGATGAAGAGACCACCACGCACCTCAAAGGAAATGTCCAGTGCGGTTGCGTAGGCGCGAGACATCTCAACGCCGTTCAACGGGGTGTATGCACCGTCGTAAATGACCTTCGTAATGGAAGGGTCGAAGAACAGTGCCAGGTAGATACCGGTCAGCAGCAGGATGATGAAGCTGTACAGCGCCATCTCACCAAGCATGAAGGACCAGTGAGTCGGAAAGACTTTGTTGAGCTGGGTACGCAGGACGCCAGCGGCTGAATAGCGCTCGTCCATGTTGTTGCCCATCTTGGCAAGTTTGTTACTCATTATGACTTACGCTCCCAGAATGCAGGTCCGACGGGCTCAACGAAGTTGCCCTTGGCAACCATGTAGCCTTCGTCGTCCACCTCGATCGGCAGCTGCGGCAGTGCACGGGCAGCCGGGCCGAAGACCGGCTTACCGTAGTGCAGAGCGTCGAACTGCGACTGGTGGCACGGGCAAAGAATGCGGTTGGTCTGTGCCTCGTACAGCGAGGTCGGGCAACCAATGTGGGTACAGATCTTGGAGTAGGCGTAGTAATCGCCGTAGTGGAAGTCCTCCTGGCCCTTGCGCTCGATGGCCTTCTTGGCGTCATCGTTGCGCAGGCGAATGAGCATCACAGCGTTGCGGTTTCCGTGAATGGAGTGCATGTGATTCTCGTACACGTCCTTATCCTCGGACCACTCGGCGCCATCGTTGACGTCCTCCGCTGCGAGCGGGAAGACGGTCTCCATGCCGCCAGCGGCAAGGTCCTCGGGACGAACACGCACCAGGCGTGCAAGGCCGCGGGTGGTGTAGTGCTCGCCAGACTCGCCAGCGTGCTTCTCGGCGATGGTACCGGTGTCACGAGCGAGGTAAAGCTTGACGCCCTTCTCGTGCATGGTCCAGCCGGAGGTCCACAGGGTGCCGTCGCCGGTGTAGTCCAGGTCGTGACGCTTCTTCCACGGGTTGTGGATAGCGCCGGCGAGCGGAGCGATGACAGCGAGACCGAACAGGACGCCGGCGCCGCCAAGCAGACCCTTGATGGTCTTACGACGACCCAGAGTCGACGTGTTCCACGAGTCATTCAGCAGAGCAGTGAGGGTACGGCGGTCAACTTCGTCGGAAGGACCGTCGTGACGACGCTGCACGGAAATCTCTTCCGGCAGAATCTTCTTCACGTACTGAACGATGGCAAAGCCAAGGCCCAGAATGCACAGTCCGGAGGTCAGACCGAGAAGCGGGGTGTACAGGGTGTGCCACCACAGGCCGTCCTCACCCAGCATCTTGTACTGCCACGGCCAGAACAGGTACACGCCAAGGAAGGCGATACCCATCAGCACGGAGATAATGAGCCAGATGGTGATGTTGGTAGCGGCACGCTTCTCAGCCGGGTCGCCCTCCACCGGGAAGCGCTCCTTGCGGAACGCTACAGTGACGTCATCAAGCTCGGTACCGAGAGCGGCGAGCTCGTCGTTGCTCATAGCATCGAGCTCTTTGCGAGAGTAATTCTTCTTTACGTTGCTCATGAGCGAGATCCAATCCACATAGCGGCAACGCACAGAAGGCTGATGCCGATAATCCACATTGCCAGGCCCTCAGCCACCGGGCCGAGACCGCCAAGGTCCCAACCTGCCGGAGACGGGGTTTCCTTCGCAGACTTGAGGTAAGCGATGATGTCCTTCTTCTCATCTGCGGTCAGCTGACGGTCAGAGAACTTCGGCATGTTCTGCGGGCCGGTCAGCATTGCCTGGTAGATCTCCTGCTCATTGGCCGGCGCTAGCGGCGGAGCAAACTTACCAGAGGACAGCGCGCCGCCCTGACCGGTGAAGTTGTGGCAGGACGCGCAGTTCATGCGGAAGAGCTCGGAACCCTTAGCAACGTCCTCAGCCTGAATCTGCCCGTTGTAGTTGGTACCACGCAGGGACTCCTGAGCAATGGAGCCGTCGTCATTGTAGACAATGTCGGGGCCGCCACCATTAGCAGCAACATAAGCCGCGAGAGCCAAGGTCTGCTGCTCGGTGTAGCGAGGGGTCTTACGCTCAGCCTGTGCGTCGTTGGACATCATCGGCATACGGCCGGAGTGCACCTGGAAGTACACAGAGCCGGCACCGACACCGGCGAGGGAAGGGCCGCGGTCCTCAATGCCCTGAAGGTTCGCACCGTGGCAAGTAATACAAGCGACTTCGTAGATGTCCTTGCCCTCTTGAACGAGAGCCTGGTCATCCTTGGCAGCGGTAGCCACCTGCGCGTCCGGAGTCAGGGCGGAAGCCAAGACACCAGCGCCGGTGAGACCGATGCTCAGAGCGAAGACGCCAGCAAGCGTGCGCTTCGCCTTACGGCGACGGCGGGTCTTCTTAGCCGCGGCAGTGGTCTCCTCCACTGCGGCGGGCTGCTGGATGTTATCCATCATTTTCCTTTAGATAACTCGTACATGGAAGTGAATGGCTGTAGGCCGGAAGCTCCGGCGCTTACGGCCTACTGAACTAGGTAGATGACTACGAAAACGCCAATCCACACAACGTCAACGAAGTGCCAGTAGTAAGACACTGCCATCGCTGCGGTTGCCTGTGCCGGCGTGAACTTGGAGCGGGCAATACGCGCCAAGATGATTCCGAAGGAAATCAGACCTGCAGTCACGTGGGCCGCGTGGAAACCGGTCAGGATGTAGAAGACCGAACCAAACACGGAGGACTGGACAGTCACACCTGCCATGATCAACTCTGTCCACTCGAATGCCATGATGCCCAAGAAGACAACACCCAACGCGAGGGTCACCGAGTACCAGAGTCGGAGCTTGTATACGTCACCCCTTTCTGCTGCAAACACGCCGAACTGAGAGGTCACGGAGGAGAGAACCAGAACAGTCGTGATGACAAAGCCCATCGGCACGTTGATGTGCGCGGTGTGCTCAGCCCAGTCACCCTCCTGGCCGTTCGCACGCGAGGTGAACCACATCGCGAACAGTCCAGCAAAGAACATCAATTCCTGAGACAGGAACACGATGGTGCCGACGCTGACCATGTTGGGTCGGTTCAGCGCGGCAACACGTGGTGCTGCCATACCTTGGTTAGAAACTACGCTCGTCACGCATAACAGTATGGCCGGTTGAGACGTATAAGTCATCTCAATTCCCCCCGATTTTTTGAGGCAGCGAGCTAGACCTTCCCAGCCTTCGCGCATCTACCTCACATTTATTCGGTACAGAAAGATGTGGGAACTTTGTGCCACGCTTTCCGACGTCCCATTGATGCAGGTAGCGCGACCCCTCGCCTATCGACCGTCACACACGCCCCTCGAAATAGTGCGGTGCCAACTCGATTCGCAAGCACGTAACGCGATTCCTTCAATGAGATAAATCACAGGGGCGAAAGCGGCATCAGTGCAGGTTTGCAACTTTCGGTTGACCCCCGAAGAAAATAGGCTTTTACGTGCTAAAAGTGGCATTGAGAAGGCGCGGTTCTCCAAAGGACACTAGGCACATTTACCCCAATGGAGAAAATTTTACGGAACTGAGGGAACTTTCTCGCGTTTTATCCGACCGCGCGATCGACAAAGCCCCCGCCCAGTTGAAATCGGGCGAGGGCTAGAGAAGTCGTGGCGCTTATCTGCGCGGCAGAAGAAACCTCTTAGTGCTTTTCCTTCGGCAGGCCGTACTGCAGGGACAAGCCGGTGACAGAGGCAACCAGCAGGACTGCGCCTAGGGCGATCAGCCACAGATACATGAAGATGATGCCAAGGCCGAGAACTGCAATAGACCCGGTCATGGCCAGCGGCCAGATGGAGTTCGGGGAGAAGAAGCCGAGAATACCGGCCTTGTCCTCAGTCTCTGCCTCTTCCCAGTCTTCCGGAGCCAAGTCGACCCGGTTATCGGTGAAGTGCAGGTAGCCGCCGAGCATGATGCACAGCAGCATGGCGAGGAGCATGCCCACGATGCCAACCCACTCAGGGCCATAGAGGTAGCCGTCATCCTTGACGTAGTTCACACCGATGATGTAGACGATGAGCGACACGAAGAGGTAGGTCGCAATGGCGTAAAAGACCTTTGATGTTGCACGCATTGTGTATCAGTTCCTTTTCTTATGCCGCTTCAGCGGTGTCGACGAAGTTGTCGGCATCGCGGGTATCGCGCAGGGAGTTGAACGGTGCCGTGGTCACAGCGTAAGGCTCTTCACCGATGTGCTCAAGAGCTTCAGCGTTGGTAGCCTCCGGGTTCTCTTCGCGGAACTTGAGGTACTCATTGAAGTCAGCGCGGTCAACGACACGCAACTCGAAGTTCATCATGGCGTGGTAGGTACCGCACATCTCGGCGCAGCGGCCGACGAAAGCGCCTTTCTCCTCAATCTTCTCTACCTGGAAGCGACGCTCCTGAGCGTTAACCTCCGGGTGAGAGTAGACGTCACGCTTGAACAGGAATTCCGGAACCCAGAAGGAGTGGGAAACGTCACCGGATGCAAGTCGGAACTCAATCGGGGTATCGACTGGGAGAACCAGAACCGGGATTTCCTCGGTGGAACCTACGGTCTCAATCTTGTTGAAGTTGAGGTAGGAGATGTCACCGGTGGACTTGCCGTGAATCGGGTTCGGGTTCGGGGTGCCCTCTGGGTCGGTGGCGGATTCTTCGGCGAGCTTCTGACGCTCAGCGTCAGCACCGTCGTAGTTCTCGCCGTCTACCTTGTTCTCGGCGTAACCAAACTTCCAGTTCCACTGGTACGCAGTGACGTCAACGGTAACCTCTGGATTCTTATCCAGTGCGGTGACCTTCTGCTGAGCCTGAACGGTGAAGAAGAACAGGCCCATGATGATAAGAATCGGCATGATGGTCAGCGCCAGCTCGAGCGGCACGTTGTACTGCAGCTGCTTCGGGAACTCGCCCTTGCCAGCCTTTTCCGCCTTCTTCGCGTTCCAGCGGAAGATGGCGGTAAGGAAGAGACCCCACATGATGAAACCGATAATCCAGGCTGCAACCCAGACCCAGATCCAGAAGTTGTACATCGATTCAGCCTCAGGGGTAATACCCTTAGGCCAGCCGAAACCGAGGAGGTTCTCCACGGCGGTCGGCGCTGCGACATCACAACCCGCCAGAGCGAGGCCGCCCATGGCGATGACGCCTGCTAGACCAGCCTTGCGGGCGAGATTGCGTTCTTTACGCTGTCCCACGTGTGTTCTGCCTTTCTGTGCACACAAACTTCTCGAATACTCATAGAGCATTCCTACCCAATTAGGATAGAGCATCACGCTCGAGTTTCAGACCTTTTCACTGGCCTGATGGGGAGATGATTCCGCTCTATAAATAGTGAACGAACGGGATGTTACAGGCCCACCTGCACAAGATCACTCCCGCTCCCCCGCCCTCCCCCTGCCCCCTATGACTCAATTCACAAGGTTTGCTCTCCTCCATCATCCGAAAGTTCGCACCCTATCGGGGAGCGCGGCGCGGGGTTCGCAGATCCCTAAGACACGGCCGTAAAGTGTGTCGCAGATGAACCTTCATATATAAGGAGAAACACGTTTATGTGCGGACTCTGCACGCTGCTTAGCGCCGATCGCAACGCCGCCGAGCACCTCGAAGCCCTCGAACAGTCCCTGCAGTGCATGCGCCACCGCGGCCCCGACGCCGCAGGCACGTGGCACGACGAGGACGCCGCGTTCGGCTTCAACCGCCTGTCCATCATCGACTTAGAACACTCCGACCAGCCTTTGCGCTGGGGCCCAGAGGACAATCCCGAGCGCTACGCTCTGACCTTCAACGGTGAAATCTATAACTACGTCGAACTTCGTGAGGAGCTCACGGCCGCGGGTTATTCCTTTAATACTCAAGGCGATGGCGAGCCCATCGTTGTGGGTTACCACCACTGGGGCAAGGATGTCGTCGAGCACCTGCGCGGCATGTTCGGCTTTGTTATTTGGGACACCGAAACCCGCACCATGTTTGCTGCTCGCGACCAATTCGGCATTAAGCCGCTCTACTACGCGACGACAGACAAAGGCACGGTCTTTGCCTCTGAGATGAAGTGCATCCTCAGCATGGCAGACTCGCTGGGTCTAGACCTAAGCCTTGATAAGCGCGCCATCGAGCACTACGTCGACCTGCAATACGTTCCGGAACCGGAGTCTCTGCATGCCAACATTCGTCGCGTCGAGTCCGGCTGCACCGTCACGCTGCACCCGGGCGAAGAAGTAGTGGCTGAGCGCTACTTCTCCCCCCGCTTCCCCATCCAACCCGTCAAGCAAGGAGAGGAACAGCAGCTTTTCGACAAGATTGCGAGGGCGCTGGAGGATAGCGTCGAGAAGCACATGCGTGCCGATGTGACCGTAGGCTCGTTCCTTTCCGGCGGTATTGACTCCACCGCCATCGCGGCACTGGCCAAGCGCCATAACCCAGACCTGCTCACCTTCACCACGGGTTTCGAGCGTGAGGGCTATTCCGAGGTGGACGTCGCTGCCGAGTCGGCTGCGGCCATCGGTGTGGAGCACATCGTCAAGATCGTCTCCCCGGAGGAATACGCCGACGCGGTGCCAAAGATCATGTGGTACCTGGACAACCCCGTGGCAGATCCGTCTCTAGTCCCCCTCTACTTCGTGGCCCAGGAGGCCCGCAAGCACGTCAAGGTGGTGCTCTCGGGCGAGGGCGCCGATGAGCTTTTTGGCGGTTACACCATTTACAAGGAGCCGCTGTCCCTCGCACCGTTTGAGAAGATCCCCTCCCCTCTTCGACAAGGCCTGGGCAAGCTTTCGCAGGTGCTTCCCGACGGGATGAAAGGCAAGTCCCTACTTAACCGTGGCTCTATGACCATGGAGGAGCGCTACTACGGCAACGCACGTTCTTTTAACTTTGAGCAGCTGCAGCGCGTTCTTCCCTGGGCCAAGCGCGAGTGGGACCACCGAGAGGTCACCGCACCGATTTATGCCCAGTCCCAGGACTTCGACCCGGTAGCTCGTATGCAGCACCTAGACCTTTTCACCTGGATGCGCGGCGATATCTTGGTCAAGGCCGACAAGATGAACATGGCCAACTCTCTGGAGCTGCGCGTTCCTTTCCTGGACAAGGAAGTCTTCAAGGTAGCGGAGACGATTCCGCACGACCTGAAGATTTCTCACGGCACCACCAAGTACGCACTGCGCAAGGCAATGGAGCAGATCGTTCCCCCGCACGTGCTCCACCGCAAGAAGCTCGGTTTCCCAGTGCCGATGCGCCATTGGCTGGCTGGTGACGAGCTCTACGGCTGGGCACAGGATCAGATTACGGAGTCCCAAACCGAGGACATCTTCAACAAGAAGGAAGTTCTCGAGATGCTCAAGGAGCACCGCGACGGCATCTCCGATCACTCCCGCCGCCTGTGGACCGTATTGTCGTTCATGATCTGGCATGGCATCTTTGTGGAAGATCGCATCGATCCCCAGATTGAGCAGCGCGATTACCCAGTGAAGCTCTAAAACGCATGAAGCCCTCGCCACCACGGCGAGGGCTGTGCTGTTTTCTACAGTATTTCTACAGCACTGATTTCTACTAGAAATTAGTTGAAGGAATCACCGCAGGCACAGGATCCACCCGCGTTCGGGTTATCAATGGTGAAGCCCTGGGCCTCGATGGTGTCAGAGAAGTCGATCTTGGCACCAGTGAGGTACGGGATGGACATCTTGTCTACGACGAGATTGACGCCACCAATGGTGTCAACCTTGTCACCGTCGAGGGTACGGTCGTCGAAATACAGCTGGTAGCGCAGGCCAGCGCAACCGCCTGGCTGGACGGCGATGCGCAGGGACAGGTCGTCGCGGCCTTCCTGCTCAAGCAGGGACTTTGCCTTGGCGGCAGCGGCGTCGGTCAGGATAACTCCGGTTGCAGACGCGGGAGCAGTCATGGTTTCTCCTCTTAATATGTACGGAATTTTCTGGAGCCCACCCTACCCCCTCACGCGGAAGGAAGAAAGGATGTCTCGCTAGGACTGGTGTCGTGTCACTTAACCCAACAACGATGAGGGCGGGCCTATTCCCAGAATGTCGTGACAACCTTGTACGCTAAACAGCGTGAAACTTCCGTGGCAAAAAGACGATAAGACCCCTTCCCCGGCCGAGCAGACCCCGGCGCCTGAGGAGAAGACCGCCGCCGAGAAACCGCACCGCAAGGGCTACACGCCGCCGAAGGGCCGCCCTACCCCTAAGCGCGATGCGCAGGAAATCGCTCGCGGCGTCAAGCGCGATCCCAAGGGCATGTCTGAGGCCCAGCGCCATCAGCACCGCAAAGAGCTCAAGGCCTCCATGTCCAAGGAGGAGTGGAAGGACTACAAGCGCAAGGAGCGCCAAGAGTCTCGGGCACGCAACAAGGAAGCCCAGGAACGCATGGCTGCCGGCGATGAGCGCTACCTGCTCGCCCGCGATAAAGGTGAGGTCCGCCGCTACGTGCGTGACTGGGTAGACTCGCGCCGCTTCCTAAACGAGTGGGTTATGCCCTTCGCCATCGTGCTCTTTGTGCTTTTGTTCGTCAGCAGCAGGAATCCGAACTTGGCCAACATCATCTCCATCGGTTCCATGGCAATCATCGCGGTCTTCGCTGTCGAAGGTATCTGGCTGTCACGCAAGTGCAACAACGCTGTGCGGCTGAAGTTCCCAGGCACCACCGAGGCCGGCTTCGGCTTGGGCTTCTACGCTTATTCCCGCGCTTCCCAGCCGCGCAAGTGGCGTACCCCGCGCCCGCAGGTGGAGCGCGGAGCCGCCGTTTAACCCGGAGGACTCATGCCTGAATTCACCGCCGTTCCGCAGCTGCGCAGCACGACCCACCATCCAGCAGGGCGTCTTGCGGAGATCGCCGCATGGCTGGCTGCCGCGCAGGATTCTGAAAAGGCCCAGCCTCTTACCCGCGCTCGTGCGATCATCTTTTCCGGCGCACATGGCATTGCGGAACGCACCGTTGACGGCGTCGGAATCGGACCGTTGAGCAGTGAAGACGAGGAACGCTGGCGCGACGATATCAGCACCGCAGCTCACCGCGCGGAAGCCGGTGTGGAGTTCATTGAGTGCGCGGACGCAGCGTCTATTGACGTCGCGCCTGCTATGTCTGCTGAAGAGCTCGAGCGCCACGTTGAGCTCGGCCACAAGGCAGCAGATCGTGAAGTTGATTCCGGTGCGGATTATCTCCTTACCTCGGATTTCGGTATTGGCGGAGAGACCGTCGCCGCCGCGGTTATGGGCCGCATTACCCGCACAGAGCCGGTAGCCATTCTGGGCACACGTACCAGTGGTGGCGTAACTGATCAGATGTGGAAGACCCGCGTCACGATTGTGCGCGATGCCATGTTCCGCGCCCGCAATCTGGAAGGCTGGGAGGTCGTGCAGACCATTGGCTCCCCAAGCCTCGCAGCACTGGTGGGTTTCATCGCGCAGGCAGCGCTGCGGCGAACGCCGGTGCTTATCGCCGGCCCCCTGGCCGCCACCGCAGCCGTCCTCGCGGAGCGCAGCGCCCCCGGCGTCAAGGGTTGGCTGCGTGCGGGAAGTACGTCCCCCGAACCAGCGCAGGCCCTCGCGTTCAAGGAGCTAGGGCTTAGCCCGCTCCTCGACCTCAACCTGAGCGCCTGCTACCCCCTGGGCGCGCTCGCGGCCTTACCACTCGTGCAGCTGGCCGCAGAGCTTAGCTAGACAGCGAAATTATTTCGCTTCCACGAGCGTGTGCAGCCAGCCGTGGGTATCTTCCACGGCACCGCGCTGAATGCCGGTGAGACGCTCACGCAAGGCCATGGTGGTCGCACCTGCCTCATCATTGTTGACGTGGAAGTCCACATCATTGCCCATGACATGGCCTACCGGGGTGATGACGGCGGCAGTACCGCAAGCGAAGGTTTCCTTCATCGCGCCGGAGGCAACATCGTCGGCCCATTCCTTGTAGGTAATGCGGCGCTCTTCGACCTTGAGCCCCATATCTTCAGCCACCTGTAACAGGGACTTGCGAGTAATACCGGGCAAGAGAGAGCCCGACAGGGCCGGAGTGACCAGTGTTTGGTTGCCCTCTTCGCCATAGATGAAGGCTAGGTTCATGCCGCCCATTTCCTCGATGTAGGTGCGGTCAATAGCATCCAGCCAGACCACCTGGTCACAGCCCTTTTCTGCTGCCTGTGCCTGCGCGAGCAGAGAAGCCGCGTAGTTGCCGGCGAATTTTGCAGCACCGGTGCCACCAGGAGCGGCGCGAACGTAGTCGGTGGATAGCCAGACGGATACCGGCTTGATGCCGCCGGAAAAGTACGCACCTGCAGGCGAAGCGATCACGACGTAGCGGTAGGAGTTCGCCGGATGCACGCCCAGGGATACATCAGTAGCGATCATGAAGGGGCGGAAGTACAGGGCTGCCTCGCCGCCGGCTTCGGGGACCCAGGCCTGGTCGACGTCGACAAGCTGGCGCAGAGACTCTACAAACTCCTCCTCCGGGAGCTGCGGCATGGCCATGCGCTCAGCGGAAGCCTGCAGACGCTGCGCATTCTGCTCTGGGCGGAAGGTGGCGATGCTGCCATCCGGCTGGCGGTAGGCCTTGATGCCCTCGAAGATGGCCTGGCCATAGTGGAATACGGTGGACGCCGGTTCCATGCTGAACGGTTCGTAGGGGCGCACCTGTGCATCGTGCCAGCCCTTCTCCTCGGTCCAATCAATGGTCACCATGTGGTCGGTGAAGTACTTGCCAAAGCCCGGGTTCGCCAGAATCTCCTGCAGGCGCTCCGGAGAGGTGGGGTTTTCAGTTCGCGTCACGGTGTAATTCAACATGCCACACAGCGTACTCCCTACTTGCCTATTGAGGTGCAGAAATACAAGAGTTCGCCCCTGAGCGGCACCAGCTACTACCACGGGTAGGGTGTGAGGAGTATCCCATTGTCACTTTCTCAAGGAGGACATCGTGGCTTCTTCCACGTTCGAACTGCCCGCACGCGGCTCTTTCCCCACCGTAGAGCTGGCCAAGAAGGCACCCAAGCAGGCGGACGCCCTGCTGATCGCTACTTTTTTTGGCGAAGACGGCCTCGAGGTTCCGGGCACGTCCCTGCTCGGTTCATCCGCACTGCGCTCGACGTATGAGGCTCTCGCGGCTGTGGGCGCGACCGGCAAGGCTGGGGAGATCGTGAAGGTTCCCGCCCCACAGAAAGCAGGTGCTGCACAGGTCATCGCGCTGGGTATGGGTGATGTTGAAGCGCTTGACGATGAAGCTCTGCGCCGCGCCGCCGGCAGCGCTGCCCGCGCCACCACAGGCGTAGGCACGATTGTGACGACCTTGGCGGACTTCGGCGTGTCCGCTGCGGTTGAGGGCCTCATCCTCGGTGGTTACTCCTACCGCGGCATCCGCTCCACCGAGCTCAAGGACGAGGAGCAACCGGCCACCTTCGTCGTGGTGGCCGATAAGTCCGCCACCGAAGAGTTCGAGGCTGCCCGCACCGTGGCCGAGTCCGTCCTGTTGGCCCGCGACCTGGTCAATACCCCAGCCAACGAGCTTTACCCGGAGTCCTACGCCGCCTTCCTGTCTGCCCAGGCCAAGGACGCCGGCCTCGATGTCGAGGTGCTCGATGAGAAGCAGCTGGAGAAGCAGGGCTTCGGCGGCATCCTCGCCGTGGGTAAGGGCTCGGCCCGGCCGCCGCGCCTGGTGCGCTTGAGCTGGAAGCCCAAGAAGGCCAAGAAGCACGTGGCTCTCGTGGGTAAGGGCATTACCTTCGACACCGGCGGTATTTCCCTGAAGCCGGGTAATGGCATGTGGGACATGATCTCTGACATGGGTGGCTCTGCAGCAATGGCAGCCACCATCATTGCCGCGGCCAAGCTGAAGCTGCCGGTTCAGATCACCGCTACCCTGCCGCTGGCGGAGAACATGCCGAGCGCGAACGCTACTCGCCCAGGCGACGTGATTACACACTACGGCGGCCTGACCTCCGAGGTCCTCAATACCGATGCCGAAGGCCGCCTCGTGCTTTCGGATGCGATTGCCCGCGCCAGCGAGGACAAGCCGGATTACCTCATCGAGACCGCTACGCTTACCGGCGCACAGATCGTTGCGCTAGGTTCACGCACCTCCGGCATCATGGGCTCCGAGGTCTTCCGCGATCGCCTCGCCGAAATCGGCCGCGAGGTGGGCGAGAACGCCTGGGCCATGCCGCTGCTGGAGGAGCACGACGAGGAGATCAAGTCCCAGGCAGCCGATATCCGCAACATCAACGCCAAGCGCGAGGGTGGCATGGAGTTCGCCGGTACGTACCTCAAGCAGTTCGTGGGCGAGGGCATCGAGTGGGCACACATCGATATCGCCGGCCCCTCCTGGAACGGTTCTGCTCCCCGCGGCTACACCCCGAAGCGCGCCACCGGTGTTCCGGTGCGAACCGCGGTGACCGCGCTCCGCGAGATTGCAGAAGCCTAGAGTGATTCGCCGGCGATGACGTAGTCCTCCTTATCCGCCAGCGGAAGGACCGTACCGTCGGACATGGCGCGGTCGGTGACGAGCCCGTTGTCATCGACCAGCGCCACCTCGTTGCCGCCCTCCCGCAAGCGGCGCAGGCCCTCCTTGAGCATGCGACGACCCACCGTGTGGAGGCCGGAGACCTGCGAGAAATCAAGCGCGAGGCGCTTGCCGGAGAACTGACGCTCCTCCAGTTCGTAAAGAATAGCTTCGGTGGCGGTGAAATTGATGTGACCCTGGAGGCGGATAATCGCGGTCTCGTCGTCCTCGTCCACGCTGCGCACTGGGTGCACGCCAAAACGGTTATCAGTAGACATGAGGTGCAAGCCCATGTCCGAGGACAGCTTTTGGAAAATAGCGGTGCCCCGCACACTATTGCCCTGCTCGTCCAAACGTGGGGACAGCGTGGCCACGCCGAGCTGACCAGGCAGGGTACCGATAAGCCCACCTGCCACACCAGACTTGGCAGGGATACCAACCTCCGCCATCCAGCGACCAGCACCGTCATACATGCCGCACGAGCTCATCACTGCCAGCGTGAGGCGGCAAACGTCGGCATCAAGAATCTTCTCCCCCGTCACCGGCTGGCGCCCGCCATTGGCTAGCGTGGCGGACATGACGGCCAAGTCGCGGACGTCGACAGACAGCGCGCACTGCGAGGTATAGGACAGCACAGCGTCGTGCGCGTCATCCTGAATAATCCCGTAGGAGCGCAGCATATGGGCAATCGAGAGGTTGCGCTCGGCATGTTCGAGTTCGGAATCACACAGGCGCTTATCGACGTTCACCTCGCGCCCCGCCAGCTTCGAGACATAGCTGCGGATGCGCTCCACGCGGTCTTCTACGGAGGAGTCCACGCCGTTGATCAGCTGGTTGACCACGATAGCGCCGGCATTAATCATCGGGTTGACGGGGCGGTGGTCCTTGGCCAGGGAGAGCTCGTTAAAGGCTTGGCCCGAAGGTTCTAGTCCCACCACTTCACGCACCTCACTCAGGCCTAGCTCTTGCAGGGCAAGCGCATAAATGAAGGGCTTGGAAATCGACTGGATCGTAAAGCGGTTCTCGGCATCACCGGCGCTGTACAGGTGGCCGGTGACGGAGCACAGGGCGACGCCGAGTTGGTCCGGGTTGGCGTCGGCAAGCTGCGGAATGTAGTCCGCTACCTCACCGCTGTCTTCATCGCGTACGGAGTTCAGGATCTTCTCTAAATAAAAAGGAATCGGAGTTTTCATCCAGACCCAGCGTATAGAATTGTGATGCATGAAGCCTGCACTCATCATCGTTGACGTCCAACATGACTTCTGCCCGGGCGGTGCTCTCGCCACCGAGAAGGGCAACGAGGTGGCCGATCGTATCGGCGCTCTCCAGCCCAGTTACGACACCGTGGTAGCTACCCAGGATTGGCACATTGACCCAGGTTCACACTTTTCGGAGAACCCGGACTTTGTCGATTCCTGGCCTGTGCACTGCGTGGCTGATTCCTTCGGCGCTTCAATGCATGAATCCATCGGCGCTGTACAGGCCTACTTTCGCAAGGGTGAATACACCGCGGCCTACTCCGGTTTCGAAGGCGCGGCAAATGGTGTTTCATTGGCGGATTGGCTGCGCGAGCACGACATCACCGACGTAGACATCGTCGGGATCGCCACGGACCACTGCGTGCGCGCCACAGCTGCCGACGCCGTGAAGGAAGGCTTCACTGTGCGTGTGCTGGCGGACTACTGCTCACCAGTTGATGTGGCCCGGGGCGAGGCCGCACTTGAGGAACTTGCCCAGGCAGGTGCCACCATCGTGAGAGATTGAGCGTGAGAGGTTAGGGCCCCGTTAACCCTCGTTCTGCTGGCGGCGCTGCTCGAAACGCTCGCGGCGTTCGCGCTGCTCTTCCCTCTTGCGCAAGATGCGCTCGCGTTCGATGCGCTCCCGCATTCGCTGTGGATAACCGGTTTCCTCCACGTCATAGATATCGCAGCGCAATAGCTTCGCTACTGCGTCTATCCCCTTCGGGCCGCCAATGCGGCGCCGGATGAAGGCGCCGTTCTCATCGACGACCACCACAGACATCTCATTGACCACGGTCTCGGGCTCCACAAAGGCCTCGATATAGGCACGGCCCTTTGCCCAGCGCTGCAGCTCCTGAGCATCCTCCGCGCGAATGGTCTCCCCCGGTGCGCGGGGCGGGCGCAATTGCGATCGGGAACTGTTGCGTCGGAAGGGGTTGAACATGACTCCCCAGCCTACCCCGTGACGAGGGTGCCCCAATTCACCCCACCCATGCGCACTGTCTGCGGGCACGCTGTAGAATCGAGCACTAGCGTTTCACTACTTCCAACTTTCGAGGAGTCTTATAACTTATGGCACACTCCGTTGTGATGCCCGAACTGGGCGAATCCGTAACCGAAGGCACGATTACCCAGTGGCTTAAGTCCGTTGGTGACACCGTTGAGGCTGACGAGCCTTTGCTCGAGGTTTCCACCGACAAGGTCGATACCGAAGTCCCCTCCCCGGTCTCCGGCACCATCCTCGAAATCAAGGCTGATGAGGATGACACCATCGATGTCGGCGAGGTCATCGCCATCATTGGTGACGAAGGCGAGTCCGCTCCGGCCGCTGACGAGTCTGACTCCGCGGATTCTTCCGAGAAGGCTGAGGAGACCCCGGATAAGCCTGCTGAGGACGCAGAGTCTGAGGCGGCTCAGTCGGGCGATGCCACCGACGTGGAGATGCCGGAGCTCGGCGAGTCCGTTACCGAGGGCACCATTACCCAGTGGCTGAAGTCCGTAGGCGACACCGTCGAGGTCGACGAGCCGCTGCTCGAGGTCTCCACCGACAAGGTCGACACCGAAATCCCATCCCCAGTCGCCGGCACCCTCCTTGAGATCCTCGCCGATGAAGACGACACCGTCGACGTCGGCGCCGTCATCGCCCGCGTCGGCGACGGCTCCGCAGCAGCCTCCGAGAAGCCTGCTGCCAAGGAAGACAAGACTGAAGAGAAGAAGGAAGAGCCGAAGGCAGAAGCCAAGGAAGAGACGTCCGAGGACAAGCCAGCTGCTTCTGGCGATGCTACCGACGTGGAGATGCCGGAGCTCGGCGAGTCCGTCACCGAGGGCACCATTACCCAGTGGCTGAAGTCCGTAGGCGACACCGTCGAGGTCGACGAGCCGCTGCTCGAGGTCTCCACCGACAAGGTCGACACCGAAATCCCATCCCCAGTCGCCGGCACCCTCCTTGAGATCCTCGCCGATGAAGACGACACCGTCGACGTCGGCGCCGTCATCGCCCGCGTCGGCGACGGCTCCGCAGCAGCATCCGAGAAGCCTGCTGCCAAGGAAGAAAAGAAGGAAGAGCCCAAGGCCGAAGAAAAGAAGGAAGAGCCCAAGGCCGAAGAGAAGAAGGAAGAGCCCAAGGCTGACGAGAAGGCAGAGGAGAAGAAGCCCGCCGCTTCCTCCCAGTCCTCCGAGCCGAAGGCATCCGAGACCTCCACCAAGGTCAACAACGGTGACAACGTCCCGTACGTCACCCCGCTGGTACGCAAGCTGGCTGAGAAGCACGGCGTGGACCTGTCCACCGTGTCCGGCACCGGTGTTGGTGGCCGCATCCGTAAGCAGGATGTTCTGGCTGCCGCTGGTGAGGGCGAGGCTCCGGCATCCTCCGCTGGCACCGGCTCCTCCAACCCGCGTGCTCGCTGGTCCACCAAGTCCGTGGATCCGGAGAAGCAGGAGCTCATCGGTACTACCCAGAAGGTCAACCGTATCCGTGAGATCACCGCTTCCAAGATGGTTGAGGCTCTCCAGATCTCCGCTCAGCTGACCCACGTCCAGGAAGTCGATATGACCGCCATCTGGGACCTGCGCAAGCAGTCCAAGCAGGCGTTCATCGACAAGTACGAGGCCAACCTCTCCTTCCTGCCGTTCATCGTGAAGGCTACCGTTGAGGCACTGGTGTCCCACCCGAACGTCAACGCCTCCTACAACCCGGAGACCAAGGAGATGACCTACCACGCTGACGTGAACGTGGCCATCGCCGTGGACACCCCGAAGGGCCTTCTGACCCCGGTCATCCACAAGGCTCAGGAGCTGACTCTCCCGGAGATTGCGCAGCAGATTGCAGAGCTAGCTGACAAGGCCCGCAACAACAAGCTCAAGCCGAACGATCTGACCGGTGCCACCTTCACGGTGACCAACATCGGTTCCGAGGGCGCCCTGCTGGATACCCCGATTCTGGTTCCGCCGCAGGCCGGCATCCTGGGCACCGCAGCTATCACCAAGCGTGCAGTTGTGGTGACCGAAGACGGCCAGGACGCCATCGCTATCCGCCAGATGTGCTACCTGCCGTTCACCTACGACCACCAGGTGGTTGACGGTGCCGACGCTGGTCGCTTCATTACGACCATCAAGGACCGTCTTGAGACTGCAGACTTTGACGCAGACCTCAACCTCTAAGCCCTTGGGCAAACCCTAAAGGCAGCTCCCCCGCCATTGCGACGGGGGAGCTTCGTCGTTTTGTCTACTTTTCTCCCCGCGGCACTGGGCAGGCTTCCTGCAGTACCGCACAGCAGTGCTGTTCCCACCCTCGCCGATAGACACGAGCGCTAGCACCCCGCCGATCTGCCAAAAGTCGGCACCGATCCTGCAAGCGGATGAGGAATCTTTGTCAGTTTTGCGCCTACCGCACGCACCTGACTCCGTCATTAAGCCACTGCACTGTGATTCAGCGCACTAGACTGGTCCGCATGATCTCTCAGAAGTGGTTCCGAGTAGCCCTCGGCATGTTCCTTGTTGCCTGCGGCGCCAACCTCTTCGCCCCCATGGTGGTGGTTTACCAAGTCACCACCGACTTAGGGGTTCTGCACACAACCTTCCTCTTCGGCGTCTATGCCCTCGGCATCATGGTGGCGCTTTTTCTCGGCGGCCCCCTGTCTGATTCGCTGGGCAGGCGCGCCATCATGCGCCCAGCCGTCCTCAGCACTACGGCGGGCTCACTTATTTTTCTGCTGGGTTTTCAAGGCGCTTTCCTTCCCCTGCTGATTGGCCGCCTGTGCGCTGGAACCGCTGTTGGCCTCGCCATGTCCTCTGGTGCTGCCTGGATCAAAGAGCTCAGCACTCGCCTTACTGTCGGTGCCAAGCGCTCCTCCATCGCCTTGTCTGCCGGCTTCGCTCTTGCCCCGGGTGTTGGCGGCATATGCGCACAGTTTCTGCCGTGGCCCACAGTCGTGCCCTACCTCTTTCACATTGGCTTAGCGCTCGTAGTTGTTCCTCTTGTGTGGACTGTGCCGGAGCACAAGAATGCTCCTTCCACCCGCCGCGCCTTGTTTCCGCGCAGTGTGCTCACGTCGCGCTATCTTCGCGTAGCCACTTACGCTCCCTGGGTCTTCGGAACGCCCACCACCGCTTTTGTGTTTCTACCAGCGCAGTTAAGCGAGCATCTGCACCGGCCGATTCTGGTTGCCGGCCTGCTTGCCATGCTGACGATGGGAAGCGGAGTCATTATCCAGCAATTCGCCGGACGAGTGACTCTTACTCCTGTGCACGGAATGCTCCTGGCCGCCTTGGGAATGGCCTTGTGCCTTATCATCGTGGCATCCGCACACCAGCGTTGGGCCGTTTATCTGCTGCCCGTGACCGGCATCGCGATGGGCTGTTCCTACGGCATTGGAATGCTCAGTGGCCTTGCCGAGACCCAAGCAATCGCTGACCCTGATGAGCTTGGCGCGGCAACGGGGGTGTTCTATTCTCTGACCTACCTTGGGTTCTTTGCGCCCTTCATCCTCTCCCTTTTGGGCCCTGCCGTGGGCAATGCCACCGCATTTGTGATTGGTCTGAGCGTCGCCATTCTCACCGCCGCGTGGCTTCATCTCTCAGCCAGGGGTAGTCAGAATTAATGCCATAGGCCACGCTTTATACTTGAGGACGGTTTAGGCCACACTGACTAACGCCACGAAGGAGTTCAAACACATGGATTTCATCTCTCGCCACCTCGGACCTGATGAGGCCGAGCGCGCGACGATGCTCAAGGCCGTGGGCTACGACAGCGTTGAGGCGCTTGTCGATGCCGCCCTCCCCACCACCATCCGCGCCGCTGAGGCTCTCCACCTCCCGGATGCGTTGAGTGAGGACGATGCCCAGGCCAAGCTGCGCGAGTACGCTTCTCAGAATGTCGTGCTGAAGTCTTTCTACGGCCAGGGATATTCCGATACTCTGACCCCGGCGGTCATCCGCCGCGGTCTGTTGGAAGACGCTGGCTGGTACACCGCGTACACGCCCTACCAGCCGGAGATTTCCCAGGGACGTCTGGAGGCTTTGCTCAATTTCCAGACGATGATTGAGTCCCTCACCGGCCTGCCCATCGCAAACGCCTCGCTTCTCGACGAAGCCTCTGCCACCGCCGAAGCCGTCGGCCTCATGGCGCGTGCGGTGAAGAAGGGCCGCCGCGTTCTGTTGGATTCCCGCCTGCACCCACAGGTCCTTGCCGTGGCTGCTGAGCGCGCCCGCGCCATCGAGCTCGAGGTCGAAATCGCCGATGTTCGCGACGGCATCGTGGGCGAGGATCTTGTCGGCGCCATCCTGGCCTATACGGGCACCGAAGGTGACATCGTGGATCCACGCGCGGCCATTGAAGAGCTGCACACCCGCGGCGGCCTGGCGGCCGTTGTAGCGGACCCGCTCTCCCTGCTTCTGCTCGAAGCCCCGGGCGAGATGGGCGCGGACGTTGTCCTCGGCTCCTCCCAGCGCTTCGGTGTGCCCCTCTTCTTTGGCGGCCCGCACGCAGCCTTCATGGCCGTCACGGAGAAGCTCAAGCGCCAGATGCCGGGCCGTATTGTGGGTGTGTCTAAAGACGCTGCCGGTCGCCCTGCTTACCGCCTCGCTCTCCAGACCCGTGAGCAGCACATTCGTCGCGAGCGCGCGACCTCCAACATCTGTACTGCACAAGCCCTTTTGGCCAACGTGGCCTCCATGTACGCGGTGTACCACGGGCCGGAGGGCCTCAAGGACATCGCGCAGCGCGTCCACGACCACGCTTCTGCTTTCGCCGCTGCAGTAAGCAGCGCCGGTAAGGAGATTGTCTCGCGCGACTTCTTCGATACCGTCACCGTCACCGGCGTCGATGCCGCCGCCATCAAGTCCCAGCTGCAGGAGCAGGGCTACCTGGTTCGCGCAATTGGTTCGGATAAGGTCGCGGTCTCCTTCGGCGAGTCCGCTACCTGCGAGGACGTGACTGCCCTTGCCGCTGCCTTCGGCTCCGCTGCGTCCGAGCCAGCCTCGTCTGGCTCCGCCGCCTCCTTCGAGATTCCGGCCTCCGTCCAGCGTGCCGAGGCCCCGCTGCAGCACGAGATCTTCAACTCCATCCACTCCGAGACCCAGATGCTGCGTTACCTGCGCACCTTGGCAGACAAGGACCTCGCACTCGACCGCACGATGATCCCGCTGGGCTCGTGCACGATGAAGCTCAACCCCACCTCCGCCATGGAGCCCATCTCTTGGCCGGAATTCGCCGGCATCCACCCCTTTGCCCCGGAGGAGACTACTGCGGGTTGGCGCGCGCTCATTGAGGAGCTGGAGGCGTGGCTGTCTGAAATCACCGGCTATGCCCAGGTGTCTATCCAGCCCAACGCTGGCTCCCAGGGTGAGTTGGCAGGCCTGCTGGCCATCCGCCGCTACCACGTGGCCAACGGCGATCACGGCCGCGATGTCATCCTCATCCCGGCTTCTGCGCACGGCACCAACGCGGCATCGGCCACCTTGGCTAACCTGCGCGTCGTCGTGGTCAAGACCGCTGACGACGGCTCCATTGACGTCGCCGACCTTGACGCCAAGATTAAGCAGCACGGCGAGCACATCGCCGGCATCATGATTACTTACCCCTCCACTCACGGTGTCTTCGACCCGGAGGTACGCGAGGTCTGCGATAAGGTTCACGCGGCCGGCGGCCAGGTTTATATCGATGGCGCGAACATGAACGCGCTGGCCGGTTGGGCCCGTCCGGGTGCTTTCGGTGGCGATGTCTCCCACCTCAACCTGCACAAAACCTTCACCATCCCGCATGGCGGAGGTGGCCCGGGTGTGGGCCCGGTGGGCGTCGCCAAGCACTTGGTACCCTTCCTGCCTACCGACGCCAACGACCCGCAGCTCGACCCGTCCCAGCCCGCGCAAGATGGCACCGGCGTGCCGTCCACGGCTACGCGCTACGGCTCCGCCGGCGTGCTGCCCATTTCTTGGTCCTACCTGGCCATGATTGGTGCCCAAGGGCTGCAGGAAGCCACGAGCCACGCCATCCTCGGCGCGAACTACCTGGCACAGAGCCTCAAGGATTCCTTCCCGGTGCTCTACACGGGCAATGCCGGTCTGGTGGCACACGAATGCATCTTTGACCTGCGCGAGCTTACCGACGCCTCCGGTGTCACCGCCGCCGACGTGGCCAAGCGCCTCGTGGACTACGGCTTCCACGCGCCGACCTTGTCCTTCCCAGTGGCTGGCACCCTCATGGTGGAGCCGACCGAGTCCGAGGACCTGGGTGAGCTGGACCGCTTCATCGAGGCCATGCGCTCCATCCGCGCTGAAATCCAGGAGATCATCGACGGCCAAGTAACTTACGAGGATTCCGTCATCCACCACGCCCCGTTCACGGCCGAGGCCGTTGCGGACGATGAATGGGACTTCACCTTCACCCGTCAGCAGGCCGCCTACCCGGTGGCCTCCCTGCGCCGCGGCAAATACTTCCCACCGGTACGCCGCATCGACGAGGCCTATGGTGACCGCAACCTCGTCTGCTCCTGCCCGCCGCCGGAGGCTTTCGACTACACCGACAACCAGGAGGATTAATTCAATGACTGAGTACCTGCACTCCCCGCTGCATGCTGAGCACGAGAAGCTCGGTGCCACCTTCACGCCTTTCGGGCCGTGGGAAATGCCGCTCAAGTACGACAATGAGCTGGATGAGCACCGCGCAGTTCGCAATGCTGCCGGCCTCTTTGACCTGTCCCACATGGGTGAAATCTGGGTCAACGGCCCGGATGCCGCCGAGTTCCTGTCCTACTGCTTCATCTCCAACCTGGTCCCTCTCAAGGAGGGCAAGGCGAAGTACTCCATGATCTGCGCCAAGGACGGCGGCATCATGGACGACCTCATCACCTACCGCCTAGAGGAGACAAAGTTCCTCGTCGTGCCGAACGCCGGCAACGCCGACACCGTGTGGGAGGCACTCAACGAGCGCGCCGAGGGCTTCGACGTGGACCTCAAGAACGAGTCCCGCGACGTAGCCATGATTGCTGTTCAGGGCCCGAAGGCGCTAGAGATTCTCGTCCCCCTGGTGGAGGACACCAAGCAGCAGGCCGTCATGGACCTGCCCTACTACGCCGCGATGACCGGCAAGGTTGCGCGCAAGTACGCCTTCATTTGCCGCACCGGCTACACCGGCGAGGACGGCTTCGAGCTCATCGTCTATAACTCCGATGCCCCGGAACTGTGGGAAGAGCTGCTCAAGGCGGGCGAAGAATACGGCATTAAACCCTGCGGCTTGGCAGCGCGCGACTCCCTGCGCCTAGAGGCCGGTATGCCGCTCTACGGCAACGAACTCACCCGCGACATCACTCCGGTAGAAGCCGGTATGTCCCGCGCCTTTGCCAAGAAGGAACAGGACTTCGTCGGCGCTGAGGTACTACGCCAGCACGCTGCGGAGGGCCCCAAGGCAGTAATCACCGGCTTGGTCTCCTCCCAGCGCCGCGCCGCGCGTGCCGGCTCCGAGGTATATGTGGGCGAGCAAAAGGTGGGAACGGTGACGTCCGGCCAGCCCTCCCCCACTCTGGGACACCCGGTAGCACTCGCGCTCATCGACACCGCCGCTGGTCTCGAACCGAGAGCTGCCGTCGAGGTGGATATTCGTGGCAAGCGCTACCCCTTTGAAGTTTCTGCCCTCCCCTTCTACAAGCGAGAGAAGTAAACTCCACTACTGAATTCAACTACCGAAAGGACATCCTTCACATGGCTAATCTTCCTTCCGATTTCTCCTACTCCGAGGACCACGAGTGGGTCAACGCCACCGCTGATTCCGTCGCCGGTTCCACCGTTCGCATCGGCATCACCTCCGTTGCTGCCGACCGCTTGGGCGAGGTTGTCTTCGCCGAGCTGCCGGCCGTCGGTGACACCGTTGAGCACGGCGAGACCTGCGGCGAGGTGGAGTCCACCAAGTCCGTGTCTGACCTGTACTCCCCGGTCACCGGCACCGTCACCGCAGTCAACGAGGACGTGCACGATGACTACGCCGTCATCAACAACGACCCCTTCGGCGAGGGCTGGCTCTTCGAGGTCGAGGTCACCGAAGTTGGCGAGCTCATGACTGCAGAGGAGTACGCCTCCGCTAACGGAGTCGCTTAAAAGTTCTGACGTCGCGGGGACTAGCATGGGTAGCCATGACTGCTCCCCGCGAACCGTTTTTCCCCGCTGATCGCTCCATCCGTGCCTCTGCCGAGCCACTGGAGATTCGCCGCCTAGGCCGCATGGGCTACCAGGAAACCTGGGATCTCCAGGCCGAGCTCGCCGCGGCCCGGGCAGCGGGCACGCAGGGTGATGTCATCCTCGTGGTGGAGCACCCCAATGTGTACACCGCCGGCAAACGCACGCAGCCGGAAGATTTGCCAGACAATGGCCTGCCGGTTATCGACGTCGACCGTGGCGGCCGCATCACCTGGCACGGCAAAGGTCAGCTGGTGGTCTACCCCATCATTAAGCTCGCGGAGCCCGTTGACGTGGTGGATTACGTCCGCCGCCTCGAGGAAGCCATCATCCAGGCCGTACGCCAGCTGGGTGTGACCACTGCCGGGCGTATCGACGGCCGCTCCGGTGTGTGGGTGCCCTCCACCACCCAGGCAGCCGACCCAGCCGCCCCGAAGCGCGACCGCAAGCTCGGCGCCTTGGGCATTCGCATCACCCGTGGGGTGACCATGCATGGCTTGGCGCTCAACTGCACCAATACCTTGGAGTACTACGAGCACATCGTTGCCTGCGGTATCGACGACGCCGACGTCTCCACGCTCTCGCTAGAGCTGGGCCGCGAGGTCACCATGGAGGAGGCGGAAGCCCCGCTTCTCGACGCCCTCCTCAAAGCCCTCTCCGGCGAGCTCACCGTGGCTGATCACACTTTCGCCTCGGCGCCTGATCCCATCAAGGTGGCCAACGAAAAGGCACGTCAGGCTCGCCGCGCTCAGCAGGGTTCTACCCCGGTGGAATAAAGCCTTATGCGGCTTTGATTGTATTAGGAAGAGCACTAACCGACGCGTAAAGTGAGTTTTTGTGACTGTAAAGCCTGAAGGACGCAAGATGCTCCGCATTGAGAAGAAGAATGCGGAGTCGCCCATCGAACAGAAGCCACGCTGGATTCGTAACCAAGTCCGCACTGGACCGGGCTACGAAGACATGAAGTCCCGCGTTTCCGGCGCTTCCCTGCACACCGTGTGCCAGGAAGCCGGCTGTCCCAACATCCACGAGTGCTGGGAATCCCGCGAGGCCACCTTCCTCATCGGCGGTGATAAGTGCACCCGCCGCTGCGATTTCTGCGACATCGCCACCGGTAAGCCGGAGGAACTGGACCGCGATGAGCCGCGCCGCGTTGCAGAGAACATCCAAGAGATGGACCTCAACTACACCACGATTACCGGCGTGACCCGCGATGATCTGCCGGATGAAGGTGCCTGGCTCTACGCCGAGGTGGTCCGCAAAATCCACGAACTTAACCCGCACACCGGTGTAGAAAACCTCACCCCGGACTTCTCCGGCAAGCCGGATCTGCTCCAAGAGGTCTTCGAGGCCCGCCCCGAGGTCTTTGCCCACAACCTCGAAACCGTGCCGCGTATTTTCAAGCGCATCCGCCCGGCCTTCCGCTACGAGCGCTCCCTCGACGTCATCCGTCAGGCCCACGAGTTTGGCCTTATCACCAAGTCCAACCTCATCTTGGGCATGGGCGAGACCGCGGAGGAGATTGAAGAAGCCCTGCGTGACCTGCGCGAGGTGGGCTGCGACATCATCACGATTACGCAGTACCTGCGCCCCGGCCCGCGCTTCCACCCAATTGAGCGTTGGGTTCGCCCGGAAGAATTCGTCGAGCACTCTAAGCTGGCTAAGGAGCTCGGTTTCGGCGGCGTCATGTCCGGCCCGCTGGTCCGCTCCTCCTACCGCGCTGGCCGCCTCTACGTTCAGGCTATGGAGGCCCGCGGCCTCGAGCTGCCGGAGAACCTCAAGCACCTGGCTGAAACCTCTCAGGGCGCTACTGCGCAAGAGGCCTCCACTCTGCTGGAGAAGTACGGCCCCTCTGAGGAAACGCCAGTGACCACCCGTATGGTCAAGACCCCAGCTGGTGCAGCGAACCCGAACTCCGCGGCCTCCACCATTCGCTAGTTCGATTCTCTTTTTCACCCTCTGACCTCTAAAGTAGGAGCCATGGCTAACGACGACAAGGCATCGCTGAAGGAAGCGAAGAAGCAGGAGCGCGCGGCGAAGCGCGCTCAGCGCAAGCAGAACTGGTCACAGATGTGGCAAGCGTTCAACATGCAGCGCAAGCAGGACAAGGCGCTCATTCCCATCATGCTGGCCGCCTTCCTGGGCATGGGCTTGGTCTTCTTCCTCATCGGCTCGCTCTTCAACGGCCAGTGGTTCATGCTCATCCTGGGTCTGGGCATCGGCGCCATCTTGGCCATGTTCCTGTTCACTCGCCGCCTCGAGCGCGATATGTACAAGAAGGTCGAAGACCAACCAGGCGCTGCCGGCTGGGCACTGGAGCAGCAGCTGCGCAACACCGTTGGCGTGGTATGGAAGGTCAAGACTGGTGTGGCAGCCACCCGCCAGCAGGATCTCATCCACCGTGTCATCGGTAACTCGGGCGTCATCTTCGTCGTCGAGGGCGACCGCAAACGCGTGGGCCCTACCCTTAACCGCTTGAAGAAGCGCGTGGACCGCTTGGCCGGCGGTGTGCCGGTGTACGAAGTCTTCGTGGGCAATGGCGAGGACGAAGTTCCCGTCTCCAAGCTGCGCAGCCACATCATGAAGCTGCCGCGCAACTACAACAAGAACGAGACTTACGACAACATCCGCCGCATTGAGGCAATGGATGATTTGCCCGGCACCACCCCGGGTCTGCCTAAGGGCCCGATGCCGCGACAGGCTCAGAACATGTCCGGCATGAACCGCCGTATGCGTCGTATGCAAGAGCGCAAGGGCGGCAAGTAAGCTAAGCTCCCTGCGCTAACCCGCTCACGTCAAAGGGTCTCTTCCGACAAGCTCGGAAGAGACCCTTTCTCATTGCAGATTCTCTGCCCTCAAACAAACCTTTTCAATAGAACCATCTGCGGTGCCCTTTAAGAGGCCACCATACTGAGCAGCTGAGGTTGTCACCTAAGCCATGATGACGGCGGTGCCCGTTGCACGGTCGTGGAGGCCGCGGCCATCCGCGTCAACCATCGCGGCGGGGAACAGCACGCCGGTGAGTAACGTGCGAACGGCGGCGCGCCAGAAGCCCACGGGTTTGCCCGGCTCATCGAGGCGCGCTACACCCATACCCAGAACGAGCATGCCCGGTGTGCGGGCAAAGAGCCAGCCACAGACAATGCCCATGACGGCCCACACCGCATAACCCAAGAACGCAGGTCCGCCGAGCGCGCTGGTGTAGAGCTCGAGGAGATTGGCAATGAGCATGGCTAATAGCCAATCAATAAGGACTCCACCGGTGCGGCGCATCACTGAAGCAAGTGAGCCGGAACCTTCCTTCGGGAGACCAAGTTCCTGCCCGGGCCACTCCCCCGGCCCAAAGCCATCTATGTTGTCTGCCATGCCCACCAATCTAGCGCTCCAACACTGCAGCAAGAAATTTCGATCTGACTCCCCCACCTTCGGCGGCGGTGGAGTCGATACCTGTAAACTAGTCGAGAGTAATACAGGTCAACCAACAGGAGACTACCGTGTCCTTCGAGACAATCCAGGACGTCGTCAAGTACATCAAGGAAGAGGACGTCAAGTTCGTTGACATCCGCTTCACGGACGTTCCCGGCACCGAGCACCACTTTTCAATCCCAGCCGATGAGTTCACTGAGGAAGCGGCCGCTGAAGGCCTCGCTTTCGACGGCTCTTCTATCCGCGGCTTCACCACCATTGATGAGTCGGATATGACCCTCCTGCCGGACCCGTCTACCGCGTTCGTAGATCCCTTCCGCACCGCGAAGACCTTGAACCTCAAGTTCTTCGTGCACGATCCGTTTACGCTTGAGCCGTTCAGCCGCGACCCGCGCAACATCGCCCGCAAGGCTGAGGAGTACCTGACCTCCACCGGCATCGCTGACACCTGCAACTTTGGCGCTGAGGCTGAGTTCTACATCTTCGACTCTGTTCGCTACGGCACCGAGGTGCACAATGGCTTCTACGAAGCCGATACCGATGAGGGCTGGTGGAACCGTGGTTCCGAGACCAACTTCGATGGCACCCCGAACACCGGTTTCAAGACTCGCGTGAAGGGCGGCTACTTCCCCACCGCGCCTGTCGACAAGCACGGCGAGGTCCGTGATGCCATGGTCGAGCAGCTGCAGAAGGCTGGCTATGTCATCGAGCGTTTCCACCACGAGGTGGGCAGTGGTCAGAACGAGATCAACTATCGCTTCGATTCTCTGCTCCACGCAGCGGATGATATCCAGACCTTCAAGTACATCATCAAGAACACTGCCGCCGAGTACGGCAAGTCCGTGACCTTCATGCCGAAGCCGCTGGCTGGTGACAATGGTTCCGGTATGCACGCCCACATGTCCCTGTGGCAGGACGGCAAGCCGCTCTTCCACGATGAGGCTGGCTATGCAGGTCTGTCCGATATGGCTCGCTACTACATTGGTGGCATTCTGGCCCACGCACCGGCCGTGCTGGCGTTTACGAACCCGACCTTGAACTCCTACCACCGTCTGGTTCCGGGCTTTGAGGCTCCGATTAACCTCGTGTACTCGCAGCGCAACCGCTCTGCTGCTATCCGTATTCCGATTACCGGTTCCAACCCGAAGGCCAAGCGCATCGAGTTCCGTGCACCGGATCCCTCGGGCAACCCGTACTTCGGTTTCGCTGCCATGTTGATGGCTGGTCTGGACGGCATCAAGAACCGCATCGAGCCGCACGCCCCGGTAGACAAGGATCTCTACGAGCTTCCGCCGGCAGAAGCTGCTTCCATCCCGCAGGCACCAACCTCCCTGGAGGCTTCCCTTGCTGCTCTGGAAGAGGACAACGACTTCCTGACCGAGGGCGATGTCTTCTCCGAGGACCTCATCGAGACCTACATCGAGTACAAGCGCGACAACGAGATTACGCCGTCGCGTCTGCGTCCGACTCCGCTCGAGTTTGAGATGTACTACGACTGCTAAGAATCGAAGCAGCACACACCGGCCCCTCTCCGCTTCTACGGAGGTGATGGGCCGGTTTCGTTTTCAACGGATCCCTCCGAAAGGGGACGCCGGTCACGCTTGTCCCTTCTAAGCCGCGCCCCACACACGGCGTTGTGCCCTCAGCAACTACGCACGACAATTCAGTGAAAACTCACCACGTTTTCGCTCTTCAGGATGAGGCATGCGCAATCGAAAGAAACTACCATGCCATCTGTGTCTGATAGATTCCGCCAATTGCCGCCGCCTGGCCCCGCATGGGGAGGCAGTCTCATGGGTACCTCGATCGTATCCCGCCTCCTTGTCGAAGACGGTTTGATGATTGGCTCCGCCGTGTTCGCTGGCATTGCCTGTGTCATCTTCCTGGTGCTCACCATCGGCTTTGCGCGCTACCGCCAGCCCAGCTTTGCGCGCACAACCATGGCGGAATGGTCGATGTACTTCATTGGAATCTTGGCGCTTGGCGCAGCGCTCTCTGGCCTAACCGGCATACCTGCCTTCCGACTCGTCGGATTTTGGATCGGCGCACCCGTTACTGTCATCACGTGGGCTATTCAGCTCACCCGTTTCGACGGCCAGCCACGGTTCACCTGGGGATTGCCGCTGGTGGGACCCATGATTTCCTCCTCTGTCGCCGGGTTCTGCGCCCGCGATTACGGCCAGTTCTATCACTTGTTGGGCACGGGCTTTTTCGCCATGTCGATTCTCACGGCCGTCCCAACGTTCATCCGTGTGTACTGGGCCGCGTGTCACGGAAAAGTGGATCTTAGTGGTCCGAACTCCGCCACCGCTTGGGTGCCACTTGGCGTGGTAGGTCAGTCCACCACTGCTATGCAGATCCTCTACCCAGGTAAGTTCTCCGTCTACTACGGTCTCACCGCGATGATTATCGCCATCCCTCTAGCCCTCTGGGCTATGGCGAAGTTCTACCCCAACGTCGTCCGTTGGACGGAGTACACACCGGCCTGGTGGGCATGCACCTTCCCGCCGGGAACGGTGAGCATGGGAGGCCACCAAGTCGCTCTCGTCAACGGCTCTGAGCTTTTGGACCTCATCTCCCTGAGCCTGCCTATCCTGCTTATTGTCCACTGGACTGCGTGTTCCAGCCGCTTTGTCAGCTGGGCAATCGAGGGCCGCCGAATTGCTGAACGCACAAAAGAAAGTGGCCAGCCCGTTGCGGGCTAGCCACCGTGCAGCGCAGTTTGTTTACTTTATTTACTCCGCAGCTTTGACGAACTGAATGACGTGTCCCTGGGTGACAAAGGCAATGGTCGAATCGTCGATGGCGTAGACGTGTGGCTTGGCGAAGATAAGACCCTTGAATGCATCAGCCTCTTCCATGACAGGCTTGTCACAGCCCTTCAGCGTGAACGCAACGTCCTTCAGTTCCACGGCGCCGTTCCTTTCGTCGACCACGTAGGTGCCGCTGCCGTCGTTGCAGCCGTCATCAACGCCGACGGTGCCGTCTTCGTGAAATCCGATGCTGATGTTCTTGTTCTTCTTGGCTTCAAATGGGCCGTCGAGGAGAACCTTGGTGGCCTCATCGGCAGAGAGTGGTGCCTTAAGGCCCTCGACGTCATCGATCTTTTCGACAAGGCCGGAGCCCTGCGCATCATCCTCGCCGCCGAAGATCTTAGAGCTAAGTTGTGCAAACTGGCTGGAGCTGGAGGCGAAGGGGTTGGTGGGGGCAGATTCCACAGCACCAGCAACGCCGGTGCCAAGGGCGCCGCAGATCAGTGCTGCGAACGCGGTTGCAATGGTCGCTTTCTTGAATGTGTGCGTCAACATGGTTTCACCCTAAAAAGCATCACGCTACAAACACAAGGCTTTTCAGGGGTTTGTACTACAGCTTTATCCTTTCTCCAAGGAAACCATTTGTCTCACAGCTTTGACACACACCGGCAAGCTTTTACTTGTCTTCAGACTTGACGAACTGAATGACAATCCCCTGGGCGCCTAGGGCGTAGGTGGAATCGTCGATGGGGAAGACGGCAGGCTTAATCTCCAGAATCGACTTGAAATCCTGGGCATCAGCCATCACCGGCTTATCGCATGCCATCCTGGTCTCAGTGAGATTGTCAATGACAATCGCATCAGTCTGGTCGAAGTGGTAGGTACCCGTACCGTGGTTGCAGCCGTCAGTGAAGGACAGAGTTCCGTCCTCATTGAAAGTGACAGATACGGCATCGTTCTTCTTAGCCGTAAAGGTGCCGATAATCGCCTTCTTCGCTTCATCGGCAGGAAGCTTGTCCTTGAAGCCGTCGACCTCCTCATACTTCTCGATGAGGCCGGAGCCCTCCTCGTTATCCTTGCCGCCATCGTTGTTGCCGTCCTTGTCCCCCTTGTCACCAAGGAACTTCGAGCTCAACTGCTCGAGCTGGCTGGAGCTGGAGGCGAAGGGGTTGCCGGAGGTCGGTTCCGCAGCACCAGCAACGCCGGTGCCGAAGGCGCCGCAGGACAGTGCTGCGAGTGAAGTTGCAATGGTCGCTTTCTTGAGTGTGTGTGACATCATGGCCCCGAAGCTATCGGGCACCACCGCCTACATCAACCCATTTCATGCGTTTCCGATGATATTTTGAGACAACTCTACAACTCCCCCATCCCCCTTACAGTCCGCGGACTAAAACACAGAAAGTGGCCGACCTCCTGCTGGGGTTGGCCACTGATAAGGAATGGTTAGTTACTTCTCTTCAGGGGTATCGACCTTGACGAACTGAATTGCCTTCCCATCTTTGACCAATGCGATGGTGGTGTCATCGATGGAATAGACCTGTGGCTTCTTCGGAACGATGACGTTGAAATCGCGAACATCGACCATCACATCTGGCTCGCAAGCCCTCATAATGGTTACGACGTCGTTAATCTCTAGGGCACCAGTGTCTTCCGCGACAGTCCAGGTACCCTTACCGGGGTTACAACCATCAGAAACTCCTACGGTTCCATCCGGCTGGAAGGAAAGTCCGATTTTATCGTTCTTCTTCGCAACGAAGCTGCCGTTGAGAACCTCCTTGGCTTGTTCTGCCGTCAGCGGTCCCGTGAGGCCCTCGATGTCCCCTACCTTTTCAATCAGGTCAGAACCTTCCGGCGCTTCTGGGTCTTCCGGGTTTTCCGGAGCAGGCTTCGAGCTACCAAACAGTGTGGAGCTCATATGTGCCAGCTCACCGGAGCTGGAGCCGAAGGAGATTCCGGAGGAAGGTTCTGCTGCGGAGGCAACCCCGGTTCCGAGTGCCGTGCCGGCGAGTGCGGCGAAAGTTGTGGCGATGGTTACTTTCTTGAATCTGAGTGACAACATGGTCCTGAAGCTATGTAGGATAGTTTCAGATAGCAATGTTTTTCATACATTTCCCATGATATGGACATATTCTCCCAATGTCGCCGGGTGCCAGCTTTCCCGCTTGCCACAGCCAGGCTGGCAGCAGAAAACACCTGGTTGAAGCACTAAAACCAGATCAAGACGTGCGCTTGACGCATCCCATCCACGGGCAGAACATGATGAGAAGGGCGATCGAGCCCCACAAGGTGGCGGGCACGCTCACAGGTTTTGGTGCAGTCATCTAGCGCCGCGGTTACAACTGGGTTAGCTCAAATTCCACTTGCTCGCCTTCGCGGCCGTTAATCAACAAACTTAAGGCCTGCGTACCCGGATAGTAGGTGCGTGTGCTGGTGACCCGAAACGGGTGCGTCTTGGTCACCACTCGGGTTTCGCCCGGATCAAGCGTATATTTGCCGAGGCGAAACACACTGGGCTTCCGGGTTCCGTTCTTCTTAAGGAAGTGCACGCGATACTCTGCAAGCACATGTGCGGGCGCATCGCCGGTGTTGGTGAGTGTCGTTGAAAGAGTCGCCTTTTCACCAATGGCCACAGTGTGGGGGAACTCGGGGCGGGTGGCGGTGACGGCGGTGGACGGAGAAAAGCCAACAAGCTCTAGGGCCTCCCTCTTGCCGCGCTTGATCAACCCGCGCAACCCCTGTTCCACCACCCACGCTGCGTGCGACGATCCGCTGTCTGCCCATCGCGAGGCGGTAGCAAGAGCCAACTCGGGGTGCGTACGGCCTATGTCGTTGAGGTTGTTGGCTACGGACTTGCGCACGAACAGCGACGCATCGTCGTACAGCCGGTGCAGGACCGGAAGGATCGGCGAGGGGTCCGCCACAAACGGCGCGTGCACCTTCGCCCACGGCAGACGCGGACGGATGCCCTCGGAAGCCAGGCGGCGCACGTTGTGGCTGCCCGAACCAGCCCACTCATGCACCCGGGCCATGGTCAGCTCTGGGTAGCGCTCTAAGAAGGGACGCACCGCAAACTCACCGGTGAACACCCTGGTGAGCGCCTCAATTGCATCTAAAGAAACCTCCGGCTCATCTATCCCGTATAGCTCGATGAAACGGCTCACCGGCCACAGGTGGAATGCATGGTTGAAGTAACCTTCCCCCTCCGCAAGCTCGGGCCCAAGCTTATCGACGATTCCGCCAATCGCCCTGACATAGTCCCCGCCGAGCTGCTCCCGAAGCCCTTGTGCAAACACGGTCACGCGGTCCAAGATCTCTAAATCCTCGACTCGCGGTGCTACCCACGCGGCGTATTCTTCGCCGTCAATTCCAAGCTGTGCACCGAGTTTTTGCGCCGTGTCAGCGTTGAAGTAGTCCTTCATTTTGGGAGCCATAGCTGTGCATGTTACCGGCGCGGAGATACTTTGTCGCGGCAGGATTGAGGGCTGGCGCATCGATCCGCCACTTAGATCCAGTGCCCTCACGTCGATGTCTAAAGAGAAAGCCTGGTTAAGACGAACGCTTGACGTAGCCCATGCGGGGCCGGAAGCCCTGCGGGTGCTTCATCTGCGCCACGGCATCGCCGATGACCATGCGGTGGCGGGCGCTGACGGATGTTGGCATCTGGGCCACGGAGAACCACTGGGCATCCAGATTTTCCTCGTCGGAGACGACAGGTTCGGCATCGTCCGGGACAGAGACGCGGAGCGTAGTGTCCATAAACATGCACTGATCCCCATTGGGAAAGGTAACAGGTCCAACCTGGCCCACGCCAAGGAGCGCCTCAATGCGCCCATCGAGGCCTATTTCCTCCTTGACTTCGCGCAGCGCCGTAGTGGTGATTTCCTCGCCCGGCTCACAAATTCCAGAAACCGGAGTCCAGGCACCGTTATCGGCGCGCTGCGCCAACAGCACCGAGGGTAGTTCCCAGATAGCGGAGCCAGTGGGCACCGCGCGCACAATTACTGCGGTAACGGCGGGGAGAAAGAGCTGGTCGTGGCCAACTTTCTCACGCAAGGACAGAATATATTCAGGAGTGGGCATGGCCTTTATCCTACTGGTTTAGAGGGCGTCCAGAATTCCCGGGAGGAGGGCCTCGATATCGGCTGCCACGGTAAAGGACATTTCCGCGCCGGCATCGGGCGCGCACTCGGCGCCGTCGATAGCCGCATCAGTCGTACCGGAAAGCACACCCACGATGACTCCTTCCTGCGGAGTTCCCGCTGCGCCATACACCGGCGCGCCGGAGTCACCGCGGGCCGAGCAGGCCTGCGCCCGTGCGGACATCGTATCCACCGTGCGCTCGTCATACGTGAGCTTGCCAGGGCCCGCGCGGTGTGTGAGTTGACCGCACGTCTCTCCTGTGATGCGCCCCAGCTTGCACACCTGGTCAGGCAAGGTGCTCTCCCCCGCCGCGGCGACGGAGGTCGGCATATCCTGTGGCGTGTAGAAGTCAACGTCGCGGGTAATCTCCACCAATGCGAAGTCGAGCTCGTGCGTTTCTGGCGCTGATAAATCCGAATAGATAATGGTGCCTACCGGCTCTGCCGGGTACGTGAATTCTCCTTCGGCATTGCCGCCCCACACGATATCGCCGGGCTCACCGCAATGGGAGGCGGTGACGGCGATCGTGCGGCCGTCGCCAAGCACAAAGCTCCATGCCACCGTGCACAAGTTGAAGTCGAAATTCTCCCCTGGAACGGGCGCACGGGAGCTGACATCTAGGGCAGCACCTGGCGGCACCGGGGATGCCTCCGGCGTGGTTGCCCGCGGCGGTGCGGCTACCACGGTCGAATACGGCGCGCTACCTGCCTGGGAGCGGGGTTCTTCCACGGGAAGGCAGGAGGCCGAAGCAAGTCCCACGGCGCACAGGACGCCGGGGAGGATGCGCTTAGTCATCCTGCTCTGGGCCAGCCTCTTCCGTATTCTTAGCCTTTTCTTTTTCCATCTCCGCAACCTGCTTCATGTCACGGATGAACTTCTCTGGATCAAACTCGGTGTAGTATTCCGGTCCCGAGAACTGTTCCTGCGCCATGGTCTAGACCTCCGTTGTGCTAATCGACGCCATAATGTAGTCCTTCACCGCCGCCGCCTCATTCGGCAGGTCCTTGACGTGGCGCTCAGCGTCGAGGATGCCCTGGAAGCGCTCAGGAACCTCTGGTTCTTCACCGATGGCCTCCACGATGGTCTCGGAGAACTTCACCGGAAGGGCCGTCTCCAGACACACAATGGGGCTTTCTACCCCGTATTCTTCCTTCACCGCGCGGGCCACCTTGATGCCGTCCGCGGTATGCGGGTCGACGAGGACATCGTACTTCTCGTGCACGTCCTTGATGGTGGCAAGACGGTCCGCGTGTGTCGAGGCACCAGACAGGAATCCATAATCCGCGTGGGCAGAGTCGAGCACGTGCTTGTCGACGCTAAACCCGCCTTCCTTCACCTTGACACCGAAAAGCTCGTCCACCTGCGCAGCATCGCGGCCAAGCAGATCGAAGACGAAACGCTCAAAGTTGGAGGCACGGGAAATGTCCATCGACGGCGAGGAGGTCTTGTGCGTCTGCGCCGAGGAACGCGGACGGTAGTTACCCGTGCGGAAAAACTCATCCAAGACGTCGTTCTCATTCGTGGCCACGATGAGACGGTCAATCGGCAGACCCATCTGGCGGGCAATGTGCCCGGCACAAATATCACCAAAGTTACCGGTCGGAACACTGAAGGAGACCTTCTCGGTGTTTTCCGCGGTGACCTTGAGGTAGCAGTTGATGTAGTAGACAATCTGCGCCATGAGGCGGGCCCAGTTGATGGAATTCACCGCACCAATGCGGTATTCCGCCTTGAAGTTTGCGTCAGCGGACACAGCCTTGACCACGTCCTGGCAATCATCAAAGACGCCGTCGAGGGCGATGTTGAAGATGTTGGGGTCATCCAGCCCAAACATCTGGGCCTGCTGGAACGGAGTCATGCGTCCAGCAGGGGTCAGCATAAACACGCGGATGCCTTGGCGCCCGCGCATGGCGTACTCAGCCGAGGAGCCGGTATCACCCGAGGTAGCGCCCAGAATATTGAGAGTTTTATCCCGGCGCGCCAGCTCGTATTCGAAGAGCTCGCCGAGCATCTGCATCGCCATATCTTTGAACGCAGCGGTGGGCCCCTCAGAAAGGTGTCCAATGTACAGGCCCTCTCCCAGCTCGCTGACCGGGACGATCTCCTCGTTAGCGAACTTCGGGAAGGTGTAGGCGCGCTGCGCGATCGCCTCAAGATCCGTATCCGGAATATCATCCACGAAGAGCTTCAGCACCTCCGCTGCCAGGGCTGCGTACCCGCCCTCCGCGAGCGTGTGGCGCCACGCGGTCAGGGTGGCATCGTCAATGCGCGGGTAAGATTCCGGCAGGTACAAGCCTCCGTCAGGGGCCAGGCCTCCCAGGAGGATGTCCGTAAAGGAAGCCGGCTGGCGGTCGGTGTCTCGGGTCGAAATGTACTTCACCCCCTGCATCTTAGTGGGTTGGGCGTAAAGTATCAGCCATGTCGGCTCCCCATCCCCGCGAAGTCATCACCACCAAAGCCTTGTCCGTTTGGGTTGCCGCGATGCTGGTGTACATCGTGGCGATGACTGGCCGCACCTCCTTCGGCGTGGCCGGGTTGGAAGCTATTGACCGCTTTGAGGTGGACGCCTCCCGGATTGCGGTATTTACCTCGGTTCAGCTGGGCGTTTATGCTCTCGCGCAGATTCCTACTGGGTTGCTCATTGATAAGTTTGGACCTCGGCGCTTGCTCGTCATCGGCTCCGTCATTATGGGTATCGGCCAAGTGGTATTAGGTTTTACCGCCAACTATTGGGTTGCCATCGCCGCGCGCATTTTAATCGGCTTAGGCGATGCCACCGCCTTCCTCTCGGTGATGCGTATCCTTCCTTATTGGTTCCCGCTGCACCGCACTCCTATGTTTACTCAGGTGACCTCATCACTAGGTCAGCTGGGCCAGTTCATGTCCGCCATCCCATTCTCCCTGGTGTTGGGTTGGGCCGGGTGGACCACGGCGTTTGTCACTCTGGGCGCGGTGGGCATCCTCATCGCTGTGGCCGCTGCGGTGGCGGTGGCAGACTCGCCTGAGACCCTGGGCATTGTTTCCGCCCCGAAGGAGCGGCCTAATGCTCAGCCGCGCCGCTTGGGATCTCTGCTGGCCTCGGTGCTGCGCTCCCCAGTGGCCTGGCAGGCTTTCTTTATCCACTGGGTGGGACTCGCTGCCACCAATGTTTTCGTCATGCTGTGGGGAATGCCGATGATGACCGCGGGCCTGGACTTTTCCAAGACAGAGGCTGGCTGGGTACTCACCTGGTTTAGCGTGTGCATGGTCCTCGTTGGCCCCCTCCACGGCAAGATTTCCTCCCGCGCCAGTGGCTATCGCCCATGGCTGGCACTTGGTTTTGTCGCGGTCAACATCTCTGTCTGGGTGGTCTTTTTCTTGGCGGGCGGCAGCTACCTGTCCTTGTTTATCCTCATCAGCCTGGTGTCGTTGTGCACACCGGTGGCAAATTATGGCTTCGATATTGTGCGGGAAAACCTTGACCGCACCGTGGTGGCCACCGCGACTGGCCTGGGGAATATGGGCGGGTTCATCTCCTCCATGCTCGGCGCCCAGTTGTTTGGCGTGGCGCTCGACCACTTGGGCCACGGCCCGGACTACCCCATGGCGGATTTCCGTCTTGCGGCATTCGCAGTGCTGGGAGTGTGGTGCGTGGGAATCGTGGGCGTCCTCATTACCCATTTCTTACGAGGTAAGGACTCTGGCCCACGCGCCACCATCGTGCAGGTTGGTTAACCTGCGGGCAGTGCGCTTATCGCCGTTTCCAAGGGCACCCCATTCGCCACCGCGAACATTCCCAATCCCCCGCCGATGGGAACGAGGATAGCGAGGCTTACGCCGCACACGGTTCGCAGGAACTCTCGCAGTTGTCGCCGTTTCTCCACGTCAACGCACCAACCTTTATCGTTTCGTTATCTGTGCGTTTGAGAATAAGGCGCCCTCCTGCCAGTAGCGTGCCGGGTTTCTGCCGACTACCTGCCAGAAGCTGGGGGTTTACTGCGCCGGGTTAGATTCGGCAACGATAGGCCCCACCGCAGGGGTGACGAGGCCGGCGTCGAAAGCAGCGAGCGTGCCCGCGGCATCCTCCTTGGTTATTTTGTTGTTGGCCACGGCTTTATCCAGCTCAGCTTTGAGAATTTGGCGGGAGCGGTACACATCTGAGGACACCGAGAGGATTCCGCGCGGTACTGATTCCGCAGGGATGCCGAGCGCTTCTGCCAACGCCACGATGCGGTCTTGTTCCGCTGGATCCACGTACGCGTTAAGCGATTGGTCTTGGGGCACTCCACCATCGACGACGTCCTTGACGGTGAGGGTGCCGTCCGGGGTTTGCTGACGCTCCGTCACCCACCAGCCAGTGACGATAGCGGCGATGATCGCCAGCACCACCGCGATCCACACGGCGATAATTTGCTTGGACTTCACGCCCATCAGTCTAGTTCTCTCTCATCCGCACGGCTTAATCCGTGTCGGGACCAAAGGTTCCAAAAGACCCGCCGCGCGGCGGGTACGGCGGGTCAAGGCGCTCGGAGAGTGCATCAATGATGGAACGGATGGTGTTTTCCGCTACGGGACGGTCGAAGTGTGAGCGCTGCTGTGCGCCCTTCTGTGGTTCGACTGGGCGCACGCGTGGCTTGTCGACGTCCACCCGCATCACCGTTCCATCCACACTCAGCGCTGCGTGCGGATCACTATCGGCTGCTCGCGCTGCGGCGAGAAATGCTTCGAGGTCGGCGAGGGTGGCATCTTTCAGGTCAAGGGAAAGGTTAAGGCTCATGATGTAGTGTTCCTTCTCTGCGGATTGTATGGGGAGAGGTCTGTGGTTCTGTGGGTCTCTGGTTTTCCACGGAGGGAAAGTCTTTTCCTAGTACTAAGGATATAGATTTTTAGCGACTCGGTTTAGTCATGTTCAAAGGACTCCGCTTCTCCCCAGAACACCTCATCCACCACTTTGCGGGCATGGCGCGTGACTTTGAGATAGTGCTCGAGGAAATCTTGGTTATTCTCTGGCGCCCATCCAGCAGCACCGGCGACCTGTGCCAATTGCGGCCCTGGTGCCGGTAGCTGGTCCACGCGTTTGCCGCGGACAAGGACTAAAGCATTACGGGCATCGGTGGCCAATAGCCAGGCTTCACGCAGGTCCTGGACTTGCTGCACCGGAATAACTTCATGTTCCTCCAGCGCATCCAACACGCGGAGCGTAGAAGGATCATGTAACTCCGGTACCTCGTGTGCATGCATCATTTGCAGCAGCTGCACGGTCCACTCGATATCGGTCAGACCACCACGCCCCAGCTTGGTGTGGGTATTGCGGTCAGCACCGCGCGGCAGGCGCTCATTATCTACGCGTGCCTTCATTCGGCGAATATCGCGCAGCGTTTTCTCGCTCGCTCCTTTGTCTGGATAGCGGAACTCATCGATCATGGTCATGAACCGCTCTCCTACGTCCTCATCGCCGGCAACGAACGCGGCGCGCAACAGCGCCTGCATCTCCCAGGATTCACCCCAACGCGAGTAGTAGCGCTTATAAGATTCAATCGAGCGGGCTACTGCACCTGACCTTCCTTCAGGCCGCAGGCCCAAATCGACCTCTAGCGGTGGGTCTCCGGAGGGCTTAGCCAGGCGGCGACGCAGTTTGTCGATCATGCTAATGGCCCACGCCATAGCCTCTGATTCTTCGTTTCCTTCTTCGGGCTCAGCAACGACGATGACGTCAGCGTCCGAACCAAAGCCCAGCTCCATTCCGCCTAGACGCCCCATGCCGATGACCGCGATGCGTGCAGGAGGTTCCGCGTCCTCGTTGTCTATCCGCCACGCGCGAACTTCAGCCCTCAGTGCAGCCTCGAGGACGGCATTCCAGATCGTGGAAAGCTCGTGGCACACCTGTTGCACTGGCAGGAATCCGAGGAGGTCAGCTGATGCAATGCGGGCAAGCTCCACGCGGCGCAATGACCTGGCCACTGCCACGGCCTTATCCGGATTGGCATGGCGCTTAGTCGAGTTAATGAGTGCCTTCGACACCTGATCCGGCTTCGTCTCCAGCAGTTTAGGCCCGGCTGCGCCATCGGATAGCTGCTTGACCACATCTGGTGCCTTGATGATGAGCTCCGACGTGAACGGCGAGGTGCCCAGAATCTTCATGAGGCGTTGTCCTACGACACCTTCATCACGCAACATGCGCAGGAACCAGTTACGGTCATAGGCTGCTTCCGACAGCTTGCGGTAGTTCAGAAGTCCCATATCGGGGTCTGCAGTAGCGGAGAGCCATTCCATTAGCGTGGGCAGCAAGATGGCCTGGATTCGGGCCTTGCGTGAGCTGCCTGCTGCCAAGGATGTGAGGTGCTCGAAAGCGCGATCTGGGTGCCGGTATCCCAACGCAGCCAGCTGTAGGAGTGCCGCTTCTCGGGAAAGCTTGATCTCATCTGCGGACATCGACGCCACAGAGTTGAGAAGCGGGCGATAGAACAGGCGCGAGTGCAGTTCCGAAATGAGCAGGCGGACTTTGCGCAGATGCTCATTCATCCTGTCCGCGGCTGACTGTTGGCCGTGGGAATGGAAGCCTGCATTGATAGCAAGCCACTTCAGCGCAGCGCCATCACCGTTGGATGGCATCGTGTGTGTACGGCGGAATCGCTCCAGCTGTAGGCGGTGCTCCAGCAACCGCAAAAACTCATACGCTTCGATGAGCTGCGTGCCGTCTTCGCGGCCCACATAGCCCGCGCGTACAAGTGCTGCGAGGGCATCGACCGTGGCCAGCGGCCGTAGCGTTTCATCAGAGCGGCCATGCACCAGCTGAAGCAACTGCACTGCGAATTCAACATCACGCAAGCCACCTTCGCCGAGCTTGAGCTCACGATGGCGCATATCTTCCGGCACATTCTCGAGGACACGGCGGCGCATGGCCTGGACATCCTCAACGAAGGATTCTCGCTGGGACGCCGTCCAAACCATGGGTCCGATTACATTGAGGTAGTCTTCCCCGAGCGGGAGATACCCGGTCTGTGGACGCGCCTTGAGCTGTGCCTGAAACTCCCACGTTTCTGCCCACCGCTTGTAATAGGCAACGTGCGAATCCAAGGTTCGTACTAGTGCGCCAGATTTTCCCTCTGGCCGCAGGTTCGCATCGACCTCGAAGAAGCAAGCCGAACCGATGCGGTTGAACTCTGAAGCCAAGCGAGTCACCCGTGGCGTGGCGTCCGAACCGACGAAGATGACGTCAACGTCTGAGATGTAGTTAAGCTCCCCTGCTCCACACTTGCCCATTGCCAGGACGGCCAATTGCGCATCGAGCGGTTGATCACCATAGACAACGCGAACTGCGCCGGCCAGGGCAGCCGTTAGTGCGGCGTCTGCCAGAGCCGTCGTAAGCCGCGTCACCTCGCGGAAACCGACGCGGGGTTGCGGTCGTGACTGTCCCTTTCGCGAGTGAAAAGTACCGGCGAGGTCGTGCGCGGCAATACGCATCATCAGGGTGCGGTATACCGTTTTGAGCTGAGCCTTATTGTCTCCCGGCTGGGCGCGGTAGGTTCCGGGAGTCGTCAGGTCTTCGCTCGCGGTATCAGGGCGCTCTGGCGCTTCAGCGAAGGTCGCGGGTTCTGCTCCCACCGTTGCGAGAAGAGTATGAAGCATTTCGGTAGGTGTCGGCAGCGCTCGCTGCAGTTCCTTCCATGCCTCTGGATGCGCTGCAAGATGGTCACCAAAGGCTGAAGAACCACCGAGTAATGCAATAAGACGCACGCGGAAAGTTTCGTCTTCCCGCATTGCGGTAATGACTTCTGGTGCTCCGTCAACGACCCGCATGAGAGTATTGAGCGCCATGTCAGGATCGCCTGCTGCAGCCAAAGTCCACAGTTCATCGAGTGACTCGGCGTTATCCCATCCCAATTGCGCAAGGTCTTCCGCAGCGGTCGGTCTCGTCAGCCCAAGAGTTGCTGGTGACGGTACAGATGCAGGACGCATGCTTCTCCTAGAAGTTCAGGTTGTGGCGAAGTTCAAAGGCCGTAATCTGCTGCTGGTACTCGTGCCATTCGTCCCACTTAGCACGTAGGAAGTACTCAAAGACATGCTCACCTAAGATTTCCGCCATAAACTCAGAGCGCTCAAACTCGCGAAGTGCCTGATCCAGGCTGGTAGGCAAATCCTTGTAGCCCATTGCAAGGCGTTCCCGGCGCGTTAGCTGGTGGACATCGTCCTCTGCTGGATCTCCGAGCTCGTAGCCTTCCTTAATCCCGCGAAGACCTGCGGCGAGCAGCACCGCGTAACCCAAGTAGGGATTCATTGCCGAATCCAGCGAACGAATCTCTACTCGGCGCGACATTTCCTTGGACAGTCGGTAGGTGGGAACACGCACAAGTGCAGAGCGGTTAGAAACACCCCAGGTCACTGACCCCGGTGCTTCGCTGCCGAACATGAGGCGCTTGTAGGAGTTCGTCCACTGGTTGGTGATTGCAGTCATCTCAACGGCATGCTCGAGAATTCCCGCAATAAACTGCTTTGCCGTTTCCGACAGAGAAATTTCGTCATCCGGATCGTGGAAGGCATTCGAGTCACCTTCAAAGAGACTCAAGTGCGTATGCATACCGGAGCCCGAACGATGCTCAAAAGGTTTGGGCATAAAGGTGGCATGCACGCCTTGCTGGGAGGCCACCTCCTTGATGACGTATCGGAACGTCATAATGTGGTCTGCCATCGTCAGTACATCCGCATGGCGGAGGTCAATTTCCTGCTGCCCTGGGGCGGTTTCATGGTGGCTAAATTCCGTAGCGATCCCCATGGACTCCAATGCATACATGGAGCGACGACGAAAGCTCGGCGCGTTGTCATGAGTAGCTTGGTCGAAGTACCCGCCATTGTCAGTTGCAACGAGGTTATTGATATCGCGGGCATCTTCGAGAAGATAAAACTCAACTTCTGGCGAGGCCATGCAGGTGAAGCCCTCGTTGGCAGCCTCAGTGACCTGACGGCGCAGAATATGGCGTGGATCCACCATCGAGGGTTGGCCATCAGGCTGGGCAATATCGCAGAACATGCGCGCCGACAAGAGCTCTGGTTCGCCCTTATCGAAGGGCATGATCTGGAATGTCGACGGGTCCGGCATCGCGATGGTGTCTGCCTCAGAGATACGCGAGAACCCCTCGACCGATGAGCCATCGAAGCCAACACCTTCCTCAAACGCAGATTCCAGTTCCGAGGGGCTCATCACCACGGATTTCAAGGCGCCCAGGATGTCGGTGAACCACAGACGGATGAAGCGGATATCGCGTTCTTCAACCGTGCGGAGGACGAATTCGTGTTGGCTGTTCATGATTTAAACCCTACCGGCGGGTACTGCACTCCAGCCGTAAGTTGCCGTGATTGCCCCCGCGCCGCCAAACGTTCTTCCTGTTCGCAAGAGTAACTCGGGGGCAAAGCTTTTCGAACCAACAAACGCTAATCCAAACAGCATGCTTGAATGGCACCACATCACGAACACATGTACCAAAAAGAAGGGCAATCATGAACTCTTACCACTCAGCTCTCAGCGACCGAGCTATCGAACTCGTCATTAACGCCGCTCAACGGGGCTGGTCTCCCAAGGACCTCCTCCATGTACTTGGAAACTACTGCTACCCCACTATCTACCGCGCCGCTGGACGGATACCGGCCCACATTACGTCTACGGTTCTCCGCAAAGAGTGGCTAACCCTTGAACCCCCGACATCCATGAGTATGAGCGCTCAAGAGGTGGAAACACTCGTTGAAGAGGTAACGAGGCTTCCTTGGTTGCGTGACGTCGACGTTCTCGCGGAAGAGACCACTTCGAGACCTTCACGCGATAGCAAAGAAGAGAAGATACGAACCAAAATCATCAACCTCCTTAAGAAGGCAGAGTCGACTCCGTACGAGCAAGAAGCCAGTGCGCTTATCGCCAAAGCTCAAAGCCTTCAGCAACAGCACCGCCTCAACGGACTGTGCGGCGATTCCCCTCTGAAATTCGCCTCCAAACGAATTCACATCAGCGCGCCATACATTAACCATCAAGCGACGCTGCTCAGCGTCATCGCTGACAGGAATGGTTGCTCCGCTTTACAACTTCACCCTAAAGGGATCATCACGATCTTCGGCGCTGAGGATGACCTCGACCATGTCATTGATCTCTTCATGTCACTTCAGCGCCAATGTGATTGGCATATGCGCCACGGTGAGCACGCCGAGATTGCGCAGCAGTTAGGAAATCTTGCTTCATACCGCCGAAGCTTTATTTTGTCCTACGCTTCCCGTATTGGAGAGCTGCTCGATGAAGCAAACCAGTCTTTTACGGCCCAGAACTCTGATGAAACTTGCGCAGGAAGGGCTGCCGAGGAAGATGAACAGGCAACTTTGGCTCTGACACGTCGCACCCTTAACGCTCTGGATCAGCGAAGACTCGACGCAGAGGCAATCCGTGACCGCTACTTCCCGCACGCGCGGACTATATCTTTGGCTGTGGGAAGCCGTGCAGGCATGTCCGCGGGGGCATCTGCGGCTGAAAAATCTCACCTCAGCGGTGATTCCGCAGGGGTGAAAGGGCGCCGACAGCTAACACGCTAAGCAATAGGAAGGACGCACAAATGAGTCTCGTACCCAGGTAAACTAGGTGCATAAGACAGGGCGTTTCCCGCCCGACAATGATCAATCCCTCCTGCCGACGAAGGTGTGTGTATGTCTCCGAAGACGTTCTTAGAAGTCGAAGCCAAGTTCGCCGTGGACGAATCCACCCCGGTACCTGATCTCACTCAGCTCGAAGAGGTCGCACGAGTCGCGGAAACCCGCCATCACTCGATGTCCGCGATTTACTATGACACCGAGGATCTGCGCCTTACCCATGCGAAGATCACGTTGCGTCGCCGTACAGGCGGCAATGATGATGGCTGGCACATCAAGATTCCAGGCGATGCGGGACGCACTGAGATTCGTGCCGAAATGGGCGAGCCGGTGGATGGCCGCTACGAGGTTCCGGCTGAACTCATCCACGAAGTTCGCTCGGTAATCCGTAATCATCCTCTGGCGCCCATCGCGCAGGTAGACAACAACCGCACCGAGTTGTTGTTGGTTGACGAGGCAGACCAGCCTATTGCGGAGTTCTGCGATGACCACGTCACCGGTTTCTCCTTCCTTCCCGATGGCACACAGTGCGCGTGGCGTGAATGGGAGGTTGAGCTTGCAGGAGAACTTCCTGCTACCAAGAAGGGCGGAGCGCTCCTTCGTCACGCCACTTCTCTCCTCATTAGCTCTGGTGCCCGCGTGTCATCTTCCCCGTCGAAGCTGAAATCAGCTTTGGGTGACTCCATCAATAATGTTGAGCTGCCGCCGGCTCTCGCTGTGTCGAATCTCGATCCGGACTCCCCCGCTGCTGCTGTTGTAAACGCCCTGAAGGCTAACCGTGACAAGCTCGTGGAGTACGACCCACGTGTTCGCCGCGACGAGTGGGATTCCGTCCACCAGATGCGCGTTGCTACTCGTGAGCTTCGCAGCCACCTCCAAACGTTCCACGGAATCGTTGTCGGTCCGGAGATTGAACGACTGGAGTCGGATCTCAAGCAGCTGGCCAGCATGTTGGGCGTTGCCCGCGATGCAGAAGTCGTCGAAGAACGTTGGCAGAGCCTGCTCGCATCTGAGGATTCGGATGTACTGGATGCGGCCACTCGTGAGCACATCGCGCATGACATGGGCCGTGACTACCGCCGAGCCCACCGTCGCGTCATTGCCGCTCTAGATTCCGACCAGTACCTTGATCTCCTCGATGCTCTCGATGCGTTCCTGGCCAACCCGCCAGTCGCGGGTGAGGACACCGAGCTCGAGGGCGATGCAACTGATTCCGATGCGGAGTCTGCAGCATCCGAATCGGCAGAAGAGATTGAATCTCCAGAGAAGCAGGAGCAGCCGAAGGAATCCAAGCCGAAGCATGCTAAGAGCGAGGATGCAGAGCACCATGACCTCGATACGGTTATGGCGTTGCACCTCAACCAGGCGTATGACAAGTTGGTGAAGCGCCACAAGAAGGCGGTCAAGAACTGGGATAACACCGAGTTGACCTTGCATGAGCGTGAGGAGTACTTCCACGACATGCGTAAGGCTGCCAAGAAGCTGCGTTATGCCGCTGAGGCTGCGGGCTCTGCCACTAACCTAAAGACCAAAAACCTTTACAAGGCCTGCAAGAATATGCAGTCGGTCTTGGGTGACTTCCAGGATTCGGTCACGTCCCGTGACAAGCTCATTGAACTTGCAGAAACGGCACGTCGCCGCGGCGAAGACACCTTTGGGTACGGTCTGCTCTACCAGCGTGAGCGTGCCATCGGCTTGGAGGCGCTCGACGCCTACGCGGAGAGCTTCAAGGCGATTAAGTCGGCCTTCAAGCCGCTGCGTAAGAAGCTGGAAAAGTAGCTCGGAGTAACTGAGCGGTGTAGAACGACACTGACCCCGCTGTTTCCCATATCACCCAGTGTGCAAGGCACTCGGTGGATGGGAATCAGCGGGGTCTCTTCTTTGTCAGCAGTCGCTGCTCAAAAGCGCTGCTTTAGTAGTCGTCTTCGGCTGCGTCCTCGGCATCGGCCGCGGCAGTGCGGGCATTGGCAATCTCGATGGCGTGCTCGGCTTCCTCACGGGAGTCATAGGGGCCCATACGGTTTTCCCAACCGGAAACCTTGCCCTGGGATACCTCACCGGTAGAGGGATCGTAGAACCACTTCTTGTCAGCGTCAGCCATTGTCTTCTCCATTCTGGGATGCTCATCCCTCATACTGTGAACCGCGGGAACTCGCTTACTTTTCTGGCACGGTGGCCCAAAAGGTGTGCTTTCGGTTCTCGGTGCACCCCACACTACAGACCGGCGGCGCTTCGTGCGGCTAGAATAGACAGGTCACTCTCTTCTGCACCTGTGCAGAGAACCTATCGCCACCAGCAAAGGAGTACCTTCCCCGATGCCCCAGTGGACTGCCCCTTCAACACCGGTCGTCGACCGCGCACGCACCGCTCACCGCGATAATGTCGGTACCGAGCCAACACACATCGCGAGTGCCCCGGCCACGTGGTCACTCATCGGCGAGCACATCGACCACTTCGGCGGCATCGCCATCATGGGCTTGGCGGCTCTTCGCGCCGCAGTTGCCGTCAGCCCCCGAGACGATGGCACCGTATCCGTTCGCTGCTTGTCTACTGATGGCAGCACTACCGAAGATTTCATCACCTTGGAAAAGGTGTCCGCTCTTGCCGCCGAACAGCAGCCCAGCGTTGATTCTGAGGGCCAGCCTGTTGTACCCCCTGCGCCGAATGGTGGGCTTGCTGCCCGTCTGGGTGGCATCGTCCACACGATGATCAACCGCCAGTTGCTGTCGCGTGAGACTGCCGGTGCAGATATCACCGTAGTCACCGACATCCCTGACAATGCGGGCCTGGGCGCTGCCGCAGCCATCGATATTGCGACCGCTCTTGCGCTGCTGGGCGGGGCCGATGAACCGTTCGATGCGCCTTTGCGCGCACGTCTGGCTGAGGTCTGCTCACAGGCCGTAGGAACCTTCGCGTGCTTCCCCGCCTTGCGTGCCCGTCACTCCGCCGCACTGCGCGGAACGGGTGAGTCCATCACCATCATCGACTATGCCGATGGTTCTGTCACCCAGGCGCCACATGCGGTGAATCAAGACCTCGTAGCGTATGCGCTTGCTGTCCCCGGCGACTTTGACTGCGAGGAGACGATTGCTGATATCCGTACCCGCGAGCGTTTCATCGATGACGCCTGCCATGCCTTCGGCACGGAGTCGCTGCGTCTTTTGCCGGATGCACCACAGCGCGTGCTTGATTGGTTGGCAGCCGTCCATAAGATTCACGGCCCCGAGAACCAGCCCACCATTGCCCAGGCCACGGCTTGGTTGACGTTTTATGCAGAGGAAACCCAGCGTGCCCAAGGCGTGGCCCGTGCGCTGCGCTCACGCCGCGGCACAGAGCTTTTCCCACTGCTGACGCAGTCGCAGTCCGCTCTCGCTACGGTCTATGGTTTTGATTCTGCGGAAAAGCTTGCCCAGCTGGCATCTGCCCGCGGTGCATCGGCAGCCCGCTCGGCGCATGCCGGTACCTCAACAGCGGTCATCGCATATGTCCCGAGTACTAAGGCCACCAACTTTGCTGCAGATTTGGCGGAAGATGGGTTGCTCGTGGTTCCGCTAAACGCCGGCGCACCGGCGGTGACCGAAAGCTAGTCGGCGGGCCAGGCAAAGAGCACGTCGCGCTCAGCCACATCAGCCTTAACCAGCGAGACGGTGGTCTCGCTACCCGTGGGAGGCTGGCCCACAGCCTCCCCCATCACGGGCGGCTCAAGGATGAACAGGCGTGCTTTGTCGCGCTTCTCGCCGCCATCGACCACGACTGACTCGAAGTTGGTGCCTACCCAGGGAGCCAGCACGGTGGCCTCAGTGAGGTTGAGGCAGGCTCGGTCTACTTGGGAAGCTAGCTGGGACGTGGAGCGCATCGAGGCGATGACATCCCCGGCGCGGTTGCGTACCCACTCCGGGACCTCGTAGCCGCCACTTAACGCGAGGCAGACTTCGGTGGCAAAGCGATCGACGAGTCGACGCAATGGAGCGGTGACGTGGGCATAATAGCCGCCAATACCTGCGTGAACGTCAGCTGGGGATTCTTCGAGCCACACATAATCAGCGCCGCGCAGCAGGCGCTGCGCCTCGCGCATGACGGCCATGCCGCGGGGAGAATCAGCATCGACTGAGTGCAAGAACTCAGAAATCGATTGGCCTTCCAACGAGAACCCCAGCGCTTGAGCTTCGGAGCGGAACTCAGCCTCAGCTTCCGGGGTAGCAGCTGCCAAGGTGCGTAGGAATCCAATGCCATGGGATTCCATGAGGCGGCCAGCGCACATGCCAGTCAGCAGGGAAATCTCCGAGTTATAGTCCATGACTTCGTAACGCGGCTCCATCACCAGCTCAAAGTGGCCTTCGCCCTCATCGCTGCTTTCTTGTACTCGCTGCGAAGGAAGGCGCAGGTTAATGGCATCTCGGCGCAACGACGAGGCTTGGCGTAGCTTGCCTACTTCCGGCAGTAACGCAATGGAGGAATGCAGGGAGCCGTTCTCCAAATCCTCGTGGACCTGGTCGTAGTCCAGCCGTGCGCGGTTGCGCACGAGCGCGCGCTCCACCGAGAAATCCTCCACCTCACCGGCGGAGTCGAGATCGAAGGTCCACAGGACGGCGGGACGGTCGACGTCGGCAAGCAGCGAGGCCCTATCCTCCGAAAGCTCAGCCGGGTGCAGCCGGGCGGGCTCATCGGGAAGGTAGATGGTCTGCCCGCGCTTGAGGGACTCCTCTTCCAGGGCTGAGCCGGGTTCGATGAAAGCAGCCACGTCGGCGATGGCATAGAGCACGCGGTAGCCGCCATCGCGGGCTTCGATGAAAACCGCCTGGTCCAAGTCCATAGAACCTACCGGGTCGATGGTGACCAGGGGAATATCGCGGGCATCGCGTCGCTGGTCCGCGTAGCGGTCCTGCGCGGAGGCAGCCTGTGCGGTGACCTCTTCTGGGAAGTCGGTCGGGACGGAAAATTCTCCCGCGATGGGACGGAAATCCAGGGGTGCGGCATACAGCTTCATGCCGCCCCATTGTTCCAAAAAATTAAAGAGTGGGTACGAATGAGCCAACCTATAAGCCGGATTCTGTACCGCGCACCACGGCGCGGTGGTAAACATCCATCCAGGCCAACCGTTGCCGGGTGGCTCAAGCAGCTACCTTCAGGCTTCGGCGAGCAACCTACTAACGCCTGATCAGGCCCGCTAGCGTGGCGGGCCGTGATGCCTTGCTCCCAGTGGGGTTTACCCAGCCACCGCCATCACTGACGGTGCCGGTGCGCTCTTACCGCACCTTTTCACCCTTACCGTGTGCCTACACCGCGCCGAAGCGCAAGTGGAGGCATGCGGCGGTTTACTTTCTGTTGCACTTGCCCGCGGGTTACCCCGGGTTGCTGTTAGCAACCACCGTGCTCTGTGGAGTCCGGACTTTCCTCGGCCCGCGCCTAGCCCCAGGAAGGGGGCCGGTTCGACGGAACGCGTTTACCCGGTCGGCTCATTCGCGCCTGTTAGTTTATCCCAGTGCGCTCAAATGCCCCACATCGTTGAAACGGTGCAGGACACCACGGTCATCGAAGAACTCGACCTCGCTAAGAGAAGCCAGGCCCAAGAAGAGGTGGAGAGGGGTCTGCGGGCCCGAGTCGAGGGCCTGGCGGATGAAGGACTTAATCGGGTTGACGTGGGAGACCGCGAGTACCGTCTTGCCTTCATAGCGCTTCTGCAGGTCACGACGGGCAGCGCTGACGCGGCGGTGGACCGCGCGCAGGGACTCGCCTCCGGGGCAGGATACGGAGGTATCCTGCAGCCAGCGCGCGTGGAGTTCGGGGTCGGCGGCGTCGGCTTCGGCGAAGGTCTTGCCTTCCCAGCGGCCAAAGTCCACCTCGATGAGCTTCTCCACGGTCTCAACCTGCAGGTCCCGGCCCTCCACGACCGCGGCGGCGGTCTGCTGGCAGCGGCGCAACGGGGAGCACACGACGGCGTCGATGTGGGTATCTGCCAGAGCCTGGGCGGCAGCGAGTGCCTGCTTCTTTCCCAATTCGGTGAGCTCCGGGTTCGCGCGTCCGGAATACTGCTTGGCAGCAGACATAGCGGTTTGTCCGTGGCGCAGCAGGATGAAGCGCGTCACGGGGCCGGTCTCGGGGCGCCAGTCGGAGGCTGGAGAAGAAGCAGTGCTTGGCCGCACCTCCCCGGCCCCGTCACTGCCCGTTGCATCGAGCTCAGCGTCGGCTTCCGCAGCGTCGCTGCCGCCCATATCGAGGATGCCAGCGGGCTCGCCTTTCGCGGCGGCGTCCATAGCGACGTTGGAGAGCTCATCGGCCACGGAGTTCTGGGCGCGTGGAACCCACTCGAGGGTGTAGCTGCCAATCTGGTTGAGCAGGCCACGTGCCTCAAGGGCGAGCTTTTGCATGTCTGGGTGCTTGATTTTCCAGCGCCCGTTCATCTGTTCCACCACGAGTTTGGAGTCCATATAGAACTCCACCTCATCTGCGCCCAGTTCCACGGCGGCTTCAAGTCCACGGAGGAGGCCATGGTATTCGGCCACATTGTTGGTGGATTGTTGGCCTACCACGTAGGCGATTTCCTTCAGCAGCTGCGAGCGGTCCTCGTTGTAGATCGCAGTACCGGAACCGGCGATGCCGGGGTTGCCGCGGGAGCCACCGTCAGCGAAGATGACGAGTTTCATGATGCCGGGCGCACCAGGTAGGAACCGCAGTCGCCGCACTGCGGGAGGACGTCGGCAGCCGCGTTGCGCACCGCATTTTGTTCAGCCGGCGGCAACACGATGAAGCAGCCGCCGCAGGCACGGCCGGTGAACGCCGCTGCACCTACGCCGTTTTCTTCACGCACAGTCTCATACTCGTCGAGGACGTCCGCCGGCAGCTGCTCACGCAATTCGTTGATGCGCACCTGCGGGTCCGGCTGGTTCGCTGCAGCTTCCTGGGCGGCCTCAGCTGCGCGCTTGAGTACCTCGAGCTTGCGCTCAGAATCAGACAGCTTGGCGCCGTGAACGTCCAGGTTGGCTCGCAGAGCGTGGATTTCGTTGTGGGCTTCCTGCAGCTCACTCATCAAGTCTGCGATGCGGGACTTGGCTGCATAAAGGTCGTGCTCAAGATCCTTGCGCTGATCTGGGTCGGTAGCGGCACCAAGCTGGGCCTTGTCGTCGCGCTCGCGCTGGCGCAGCTTGCGTTCATCTGCCTGGATGCGCAGGATTTCCAGCTCCATGTCGTCGACGGCGAGTTGGGCGGAGCCGGAGGCGTCGATAAGCCGGGCGTGTGCGGCCTGGGCCTTCTCGTATTCCTCTTGTTCCGGGATTGTGGCGGTACCACCCAGCGCCTGGGTGCGCTCCAAGGTGGCCAGTTCGAGCAAGGTCTGCTGCAGGTCCTGTGACAGCTTCATTTAGTTCTCCTTCTGCGCAGAAATCGTCCAAGGGTCGGTGCGGAGATCAATAATCTCGGTCTTCACGCGCAATACGCTCTCCACAATATCGCGCGCCTGGGCGGTCCAGGGAAATTCGCTGGCCCAGTGGGCGGTATCCACCACGGCCGGGCCTTCCGGATCCATGAGGTGGGCAGCACGCAAGTGCTCATCCACCGGGTGGTGGCGCAGGTCAGACGTGACATAGACATCCACGCCCAATGCAGCTGCCTTATCGAGGAAGGAGTCTCCCGAACCGCTGGAGACTGCCACGCGCTTGACCATCCGCTCTGGGTCGCCAGCCGCGCGCACGCCCCACTCGGTTTTCGGAAGAGCCTCGGCCACGCGCTGGGTGAACTCCCGCAGAGTGATTGCCTCCGGCAGCTCACCGATGCGCCCCAGCCCGAGGGCTTCCTCAAGGTTGTCATATGGCTCTACCGGAACGATGGGGCGGCCGGGTTTAATTCCCACAAGTTCCGCCAGCTTGTCATTGACACCGGGGCGAGCCTTGTCCGCATTGGTGTGCGCGGAGAGCAACGCCACGCCATTGCGGATGAGAGTGTGGATGACCTTGCCCTTCGGAGTATCCGCGGCGACTGAGGTCACTCCGCGCATGAGTAGCGGGTGGTGCACGATGAGCATCTGCGCGCCGAGTTCCACGGCCTTATCCGCTACCTCCTGCGTGCAATCAAGAGCGAAGGCCACGGTGCTGACGTCATCCTGCGGGTCCCCACAGACCAAGCCCACCGCGTCCCATGATTCGGCCAATTCTTGTGGGTAGGCCTCATGGATCACGCGGCGAATTTCGCCGACAGTCGTGCGTTCTGCCATCTCGTTTGCTCCTTAGTTGAAGGTAGGTTTCACGTCAGTCGCGTTGCTGCTATATCCTAGCTTTCGTTCGCCAGCGCACCCTCGATATTGTAAGGAGTCCCCTCCATGACGCCTCCGGAGAACGATAACCAGCTCCACATCGTCTTTGTGTGCACTGGCAATATTTGCCGCTCACCGATGGCGGAAATCATCACCCGCGACGCCATGGAGACCGACATGCTCGATCTTCTAGCCCGCGTCTCCTCGTGCGGCCTCGGCGGCTGGCACGTGGGCCAGGGAGCTGATGAGCGCGCGGTGGCGGAGCTGCGCCGCGGCGGCCACGATGGCGCAAGCCATCGCGCCGCCCAGCTCGGTGAGGAGCACATGGACGCCGACCTTTTCGTGGCCATGGATACCGGCCACCGCGATGCCCTCCTTGAGCGCGGCATCCCTGCGGAGAAGGTGCGCCTCATGCGCAGCTTCGATCCCAACTCCCCGGAGGATGCCAGCGTAGAGGATCCCTTCTACGGCACCGAGGTGGACTTTGAGCGCACCCGCAAGGAGATTGACGCCGCGGTGCCGGGCCTGCTCGATTGGATTCGCCAGCAGCGCGACTAGACTGGGCCTCATGCTCAAGACGTTCCTCAAGCCTGGGTGGGTACTCCTGCTCATCTTTGTCGTCGCTTTTAGCTACTTCACCTTCACGGTGCTTGCACCCTGGCAGCTGGGCAAGGACGACCAGATTGTGGAGCGCAATCACCTCATTGAGGAAGCCTACGACTCCGATCCGCAGCCGATTGAGGAGGTCTTCTCCGCCGACGGCACTCTCAACAAGGAGTGGACGCGCGCTGAGCTGACCGGCCACTACCTCCCCGACCAGGAGGTTTTACTGCGCTTGCGCCCAGTGGGGTCGAGCCCTGCGTTCCAGTCGCTCGTGCCTTTTGAGACCACCTCGGGCATGACGCTGTTGGTCAATCGCGGCTGGGTGCCCACGGACGAGGGCAACGCCGTGCCCCACATCGACAAGGCTCCGAGCGCGGAGGTCACCATCGAGGCCATGGCCCGCGTCAATGAGCCCCAGCACTCCTCCGCCCCGACTGAGCAGCAAGGCTACATGCAGGTCTACTCCATCCATACGGAACAGATCGCGGAGCTTGTCGACGTCCCCCTTGCCCACGACTACCTCCAACTCACTCCCGATCAGCCCGGTGAGCTCAATGCCCTCCCGATCCCGAAGCTGGACCGCGGCAACCACCTGTCCTATGGCTACCAGTGGATTGCCTTCGGCATCATGGCGCCGCTGGGCTTCGCATATTTCGTCTGGTCTGAGATTCGGGAACGCCGCCGCGCCCGCGAGGAGGAAGCTGCACTTGCTGCGGCTGCTGCTGCCGTCGATGGCCCCACCACCGACGAGACTGACCCTTCGCAGCCCTCTGTACCGCAGCAAGACGAGCCTGACACCACAGCGCCCTCCACGGAAGCAGCTCCGGCCTCCTCGCGGCGCACCCGCTCACGGTACGGAGCCTCCAAGCCGGACTTCTACGAGAAAATCCGCGAGCGCGGCCACGAACGCTTCTAGCGAAGACATGCCAGAAGCAGTGTGGCTAATCAACGGTAGTGAAGAAGAATGTCTCCGAATCGGCAAGCAGGCAAACGGACTCTACTGTGTCAGGATCTTCTCCTTGAGATTGGGCCTGACCCCCGGAAAGGCTTCCCTCTCATTCAAGCCCGACGCTACTAAATATGGGTCAATGCGGATACCGTTGCACCTTCCTGTGCTCGAACCAGGCCCAAATCAAAGAAGCCAAGAACAACAGTGGCGTAACCCACGCCAGACGATGCCACCAATGTGCTCCAAAGTATGATTCATCAGCGCTTAGTCCTGCTAGATAATTGATTACAAGCGTTGCGATGAACAGCACTACAACGACAGTAACGCTCCACCAGTAGGCTGCGCTTTTCTGTTTACGCATCAATGCCATCCTCCTCAATACATGTTTGCTGTTTTAGCGCGGGTTTGGGGCCTGACCCCCAACCCTAGACCCTGACGAACACTCCACGGGCATTGCCGGCCAAATCATCGGCTACGCCCGCGGGCGCCCTCCGAGCACGACGAAACCCCTCTCCGACTTAACGGAAAGGGGTTTCATTTGGTGCGGCCTGAGGGGATCGAACCCCCGACCTACTGGGTGTAAACCAGTTGCTCTTCCAGCTGAGCTAAAGCCGCAGTGCACTTGGTGCGCTCGCACAAGATTAGCCTATAGGCACCCGCAGCAACAAATCAGGGTTCCTCTTGTTGCTGCGAATGCCACCTGAGCAGGCTTTTCGCCTTAACCCTTAAGGCTTCTTGGTGTAGCCGCGAGCAACGAGGCAGGAGCCCTGCCACTCGCCGAGACGCTCAGCCTTGGTCTGCACGAGGCCAGCCAGCTGAGCGGATTCAGAAATCTCGCCCGGCTCCAAATTGCCCGGCTTTCCAGCACCCGGGGTCATCAGCCAAATGCGGCCAGAGTCCCCGAGGGGACGAGTAGCGTCTACAAGGCCATCAACCAAGTCGCCATCTTCCGCGCGCCACCACAGCAGCACAACGTCACACAGCTCGTCGGTTTCCTCGTCAAGGAAGTCATCTCCCAGTACGTCCTCAATGGACTCGGAAATCGTGGAATCGCAGTCCTCGTCCCACCCGAGCTCGAGGGCAATCTGTCCCTCTTTGATGCCGAGCTTGGCTGCCGATCCGGTCACGTGTTGAGTTCCTTCCGATGGAGTTGTCGTTGTCATGCAGAGTATTTTAACGTCTGCGGTGCACTTTTTCGCGTCGAACCGCCCCCAAATCTGCCTAGAAGTGGACATTTTCCCCCGTAAAACCACCCGTGGGGGCCTCGACGTGTCTCCCCAAAAAGAGGCGCGTATCCTTGTGACAGATCTTTGTACTACGAACCAGGAGGATTCCATGGCCGACTTGGACGCCAAAAACGGCGACTCCAACTTCCCCATCGTTCGCGATGGCGTAGCCGCGTACCTGCACGATAACGACCCGGAAGAGACCCGTGAGTGGATGGAATCCCTCGACGGTCTGCTGGATTCTTCCGATCCGGAACGCGCCCGCTACCTCATGCTGCGCCTACTTGAGCGCGCCACGGCAAAACGTGTACCGCTGCCGTCCCTGACGTCCACAGACTTTGTGAACACCATCCCCACCTCCCTCGAGCCGGAGTTCCCAGGCGATGAGGAGCTGGAGAAGCGCTACCGCCGCTGGATCCGCTGGAACGCAGCCATCATGGTGCACCGCGCACAGCGCCCGGGCATTGGCGTGGGCGGCCACATCTCCACCTACGCGGGCGCTGCCCCGCTCTACGAAGTGGGCCTGAACCACTTCTTCAAGGGCAAGGACGATCCGTCTGGCGGTGACCAGATCTTCTTCCAGGGCCACGCTTCTCCTGGTGTCTACGCCCGCGCTTTCATGGAGGGTCGCCTCACTGAGGAGGATATGGACAGCTTCCGTCAGGAGCACTCCCGTGGCGAGGACAAGGGACTGCCGTCCTACCCGCACCCGCGCCTTATGCCGGACTTCTGGGAGTTCCCGACTGTCTCCATGGGCCTCGGCCCGATTAATGCCATCTACCAGGCTCGCTTCAACAAGTACCTGGAGACCCGCGGCATCAAGGACACCTCGAAGCAGCACGTCTGGGCCTTCCTGGGTGACGGCGAGATGGATGAGCCGGAGTCGCGCGGCCTGCTGCAGATGGCGTCCCTCTACGAACTGGACAACCTCACCTTCGTGGTGAACTGTAACCTGCAGCGCCTCGATGGCCCCGTGCGTGGTAACACACAGATCATTCAGGAGCTCGAGTCCTTCTTCCGCGGCGCTGGCTGGTCCGTCATCAAGGTCGTGTGGGGCCGTGGCTGGGACAAGCTTCTCGACGCTGACAAGGAAGGCGCCCTTGTCAACATCATGAACACCACCTCGGATGGTGACTACCAGACCTTCAAGGCCAACGACGGCGCCTACGTACGCGAGCACTTCTTCGGCCGCGACGAGCGCACGCTTAAGCTGGTCGAGGACATGACTGATGATGAGATTTGGGCACTGCGCCGCGGTGGTCACGACTACCGCAAGATCTACGCTGCGTATGACAAGGCTCTGAGCTACGCCGGTACCGGCCGCCCGACCGTCATTCTGGCCCACACCATTAAGGGCTACGGCCTGGGCCACAACTTCGAGGGCCGCAACGCTACCCACCAGATGAAGAAGCTGACCCTGGAGGACCTCAAGCTCTTCCGCGATAAGCAGGGTATCCCGATTACGGATGAGCAACTGGAGGCTGATCCGTACCTGCCGCCGTACTACCACCCGGGTCCGGAGACTCCGGAAATCAAGTACATGCTGGAGCGTCGTAAAGAGCTCGGCGGCTTCCTTCCGGAGCGCCGCGAGAACTTCACTCCGCTGACCACCCCGGACCTGTCTAAGCTGCGTTCGGTGCGCAAGGGTTCTGGCAAGCAGGACGTGGCGACCACCATGGCTCTGGTCCGTACCTTCAAGGAGCTCATGCGCGATAAGGAACTGGGCAAGCGCGTGGTGCCGATCATCCCGGATGAGGCCCGTACCTTCGGTATGGACTCCTGGTTCCCGACCCTGAAGATCTGGAACCCGCGCGGCCAGAACTATGTGCCGGTGGACCACGACCTCATGCTCTCCTACCGTGAGGCCACGGACGGCCAGATCCTCCACGAAGGCATTTCTGAGGCCGGCGCTGCCGCTTCCTTCACTGCGGCAGCAACGTCCTACGCCACGCAGGGCGAGGCCATGATTCCGCTGTACATCTTCTACTCGATGTTCGGCTTCCAGCGCACTGGCGACGCTTTCTGGGCCGCCGCCGACCAGCTGGGCCGCGGCTTCATCATCGGTGCTACCGCCGGCCGCACCACCCTGACCGGTGAGGGCCTGCAGCACATGGATGGCCACTCCCCGATTCTGGCGTCGACCAACCCGGCCGTCGAGGTCTACGATCCTGCCTTCGGCTACGAGATTGCTCACCTCGTTCCGCGCGGCATCGAGCGCATGTACGGCGAGGACCACGAGCCCGTCATGTACTACCTCACCGTGTACAACGAGCCGGTCAAGCAGCCGGCTGAGCCGGAGAACCTCGACGTTGAGGGGCTGCACAAGGGCATCTACCACTACAACACCGCTGAGTCTGGCTCCATCCCGGCCAACATTCTGGCGTCCGGTGTCGGTATGTACGAAGCACTGCGTGCCCAGGAGATTCTGGCTGAGCAGTTCGACGTCAAGGCGGCTCTGTTCTCCGTCACCTCCTGGGTCAACCTGGCCCGCGATGGCGCTGCCCGCAACCAGGAGGCCCTGCGCAAGGGTGAAACCCCGACCGAGGCTTTCGCCACCTCCCAGCTCAAGGGCTTCGAGGGGCCGTACATCGGCGTCTCCGACTTCGCCACGGACCTGCAGGAGCAGATTCGCCCCTACGTCCCGGGCGAGTACATCGTCTTGGGCACAGATGGCTTCGGCTTCTCCGATACGCGCGAAGGCGCTCGCCGCTTCTTCAACAACGATGCCGAGTCCATCGTCGTCGCCGTCCTCGAGGGCTTGGCTCGCGAGGGCAAGGTCGAGCGCAGCGTCGTGCAGCAGGCTGCTCGCGACCTGAAGCTCGATGACCCGACCGCTACCTTCGCCACCTCTGAGGGCGAGGAGTAGTCGCACCACCGCATAGGGGCCCTAACTGACGGAAAGTTCCCCAGATCTTCACGGTCTGGGAGGATCTGCGTCAGTTAGGGCCCCTCTGTCGTTTCACGTCGTCGTGTCAAAAACCCCGTCGAGAACTCGGCCCAACGCCTTGGACACTTCGCTGGGTTCTTCCAGGATGACCATATGCCCAGCACCATCGATAACGGTGAGGTTGGCGGAAGGCCAGTGGCGGGCAATGACCTTGGATTGGCGGTGAGGGGTGACAATGTCCTGTTTGCCCACCACAATTTCGCCCGGAATATCGCGCAGACGAGCGGCGGCACCGAATTCGGAGTGCTCCACGAGGTCATCGAAGAAACCGGAATAGCTCGACATCGGGGTATCCAGCAACATGGACACGTGGAACTGAAGCTTGTCCATCTGGGGGAAGCCCTGCAAGAACGCCGCGAAGGCTGGGGCCACCAGAGCTGCTATCTCAAAGCGCGCGTTGTTTGCGCGTTCGGGAAGCCGCAAGCAGGTCCGGTACACCGCTTTCATAAACTGTGTTTCGAGGATTCGCGCGAACCCCGCTGCGGCAAAGCGCTGCATGGAGGTCGACACCAGCACCATGCCGTCAATGCGCTGGGCCACCTGTCGAGGTGCGCGCCGAAGGAGATTGAGGGCAATCATCCCGCCCATGGAATGGCCCAGCACGACGAGAGGTCCGGAAGCGGCACGTTCAGCAATAACGGCAAGCACATCATCGGTTGCGCCCCGAACCGTGCACTCGGAGGGGGTGACGTGGGTGGTGAGGCCGTGGCCGCGGACGTCGACAAGCAAGCAGCGCACCGAGGGGTAATTCGCGCGGACGTCGTCGACTTGGGAGTAGAAGCTCTCCGCAGACAAGCAGTATCCGTGAATAAAAACAGCGGTCACCGCAGCATCAGAAGGCCCAACTTCATACCAGGCCACGCGCACGCCATCGTTGTCCACGAAGCCGTGGTCACTGACCTGCGTCAGCCCTGGTTCCGTGGTGAGATCGTGCAATTGAGAATAAACAGTATGCTCGACGCGACGCATTTGTGGGCGGACCCGGCGGGTCCAGCTGCGGGCGATTGCGGAGGAGCGTGCTCGATAAACCATGACATTTCAATACTAGACTGATGCACATGGCTAACGACCTTTCCGCACAACTCGCAGCCCGCTTCGGCTCAGCACCGGCCGAGGACACCGATTCGGCACCTGCCGGCGACACGTACGGCGAACTCACTCGCCTCATCACGAAAGTCACGGGCATCGAGGAAGGCTTGGAGCGCGATGCCCTTCTAGAAGACCTTGGGGTGGAGTCGCTGGAGCGCATTGAGCTGGCCGTTCGCCTCGAAGAGGCCTGTGGTGTGCGCCTTGATGAAGAAACCATGCTCTCCGTGACCACGGTGGGCGACCTTGCTGATTATCTGGAGGAACACTCGTGATTTCTTATCTCTCTGACATGGACGGCGTCCTCATCAAGGAAGGGGAGATGATTCCCGGCGCGGACGCCTTCATCCAGACGCTGAAAGATAATGACATCGAGTACATGGTGCTGACTAATAACTCGATGTCTACGCCGCGGGACCTCTCCGCACGCCTGAAGAACACCGGACTGGATATCCCGGCGGAGCGCATCTGGACTTCGGCTACGGCTACCGCTGCGTTCCTCTCGAATCAGGCGGGGCTGTCCACCGCTTACGTCGTGGGTGAATCTGGCCTCACCACTGCTCTGCATGAGGCGGGCTGGATTCTCAATGACACCGACGCGGATTTCGTGGTCCTGGGTGAGACGCGTACCTACTCTTTTGAGGCCATCACCACCGCCATTAATCTCATCCGCAACGGTGCACGTTTCATCGCCACCAATCCCGATGTCACTGGTCCGGCACCCCAGGGCGTACTGCCGGCCACCGGAGCGGTGGCTGCACTTATTACCGCGGCAACGAACCGCGAACCCTACTACGTGGGCAAGCCGAACCCGGTGATGATGCGCAGCGCGCTGAACAACATTGGCGCACACTCGGAGAACACCGTGATGATTGGTGACCGCATGGATACCGACGTCAAGTCTGGCTTGGAGGCCGGCATGCGCAGCATCCTCGTGCGCTCGGGTATCAGTGATGACCGTGAGATTGAACGCTACCCGTTCCGCCCGACACGCATCATCGATTCCGTAGCAGATCTCCCTGAGCGCATCTTCGATCCTTTCGAGGATTAGGGCTTAGGCTGCGCGCTTGACGACGGCCCGAAAACCGTACTCCCCTGCCAGCATCTCCACCGCACGGCCCAGGGCCTCCAGCTCGCTGGGCGTGCCGGTGAGCACTTGACGGCAGCCGATTCCTACGCCGCGCGCAGTACCGTTCAGCGATTTCCCGCTGACGGGGTCCCAGTCGGCATCGCGGCACCAGCGGGTGCACCACTGCGCGGTGAGGGGATCATCGCCAGGCACGATGAATTCGCTCTCGCTGCGAATGCAGCGCGCCATAGCCCGCTCGATCGCTGGGCGCAGGCAGCGGGGCATGCCTGAAATCTGCAGCACGGCTGTGCAGACCTCACCGCTGACACGGTTGGGCCAGCTTTGTGCTGCATGAGCGAGCGATTCCCAGTCTGGGCTCGCTGACGAGACTGACGCAGATGCGTCAGCCTGCTGCGGGTGAACGCGTAGATTCACTCCTGTGTCTCCTTTGACGTCCGTGTGATGGCACGCCGACTCAAGCCGACGCAAGACGAGCTTCGTCTTCCCCTACGAACTTGTCTGCATCACATGCGGTGCGTCTGAAGTGTGACCACAATCTTCCCCCTGCCACTCGCACCCCATCAACCCTCAACCTGCACTTAAACCCCCGCTGTCTCAACGTAAACTTGAGACTTACCCCCTAAAAATCACCACATCAATCACTGAAGTCACAGGCGTTAACATGAACACCAGCTGCACATCACAGCCCCAGCGCCCCCACTACCCCCGCGCGGATCAGCTTCGCTAGCCGCGCGAGGCTTTCCCGGCGCGGCTAGCGGGACTGGCATTCCTCCCAGATGGCCGTGTTGGTCTCTGCCCACAGGGGCTTGCACCAGTCTCCGAAGTCACGGTCAGTCAACGCCACCATGGCCCACTCGCCAGCGATCCAGAGGAAGGTGCCGCTCATGCCGAAGTGGCCAACAGCATCGGAAGGCAGGCTGCCCATCCACTGGTCTTTCTCACCATGAATCTCAAAGCCCAAGCCCCACGTGCAGTCTTTGAAGCTGCCATAGCCCGGCACAATGCCCCGCAGACCAGGAAATTGGACGCGTGTCATCTCAGCCACCGTTGAGGAGTCCAGCAGCTGTGGCGACTGCACCTCACGGGCAAAAGCGACAAGGTCCTCCACCGTAGACGTCAGCCCATGCCCAGCAGATCCCTCAAGCGTGGTGGCGGACATGCCCAAGGGAGCACAGACACCTTCAGCAAGGTACTCAGGGAAAGGAATCTCGGTGGCCTTCTCCACCACCTCTGCGGCCCACTCATAGCCCGCCGAGGAATAGATGCACCGCTCCCCCACAGGTTTCTGTGGTTCGCGGGAATCAAAACCCACGCCGGCGGTATGCGCCAAGAGGTGGCGCAACGTAGAGCCTTCAGGACCAGCTGGTTGGTCCAACTCCACCGCACCTTCTTCCACGGCCACCATCACCCCATAGGCGGCCACCAGCTTGGTCACTGACGCAACGGGGAAGCGGCGGGAAGCATCACCCACCTGCTCCACTACCTCGCCGCGGTGCAGCAGCGCACCGGCAACGGTATCGACAGGCCAGGACTCGATGGAAGAAAAAGCGCTCATGCGCTCTAGCTTAACGAGGATCGCGCTCGCAGCCTACGCCATCACCATCGCGGTCAAACTTGGACTGGAAACCCGGGTCGCTCGGGTAGATGGGACGGCCCAGTGCGTTCCATACATCAAGGCAGCGACCGTAGGTAGCAGGAGCCGGACGTGGTGCCGGGGCAGGTGCAGGTTTCGGAGCCGGCTTCGGCGCAGGAGCTGGCTGAGGCGCAGGCTTAGGGGCCGGAGCAGGCTCGGGCTTCGGCGCAGGGGCCGGGGCAGGAGCAGGTGCCGGTGCCGGAGCGGGTGCTGGCTTCTGTGGCGACGGGATGACTCCCGGCAGCGGGTTCGGGATGATGCCCTGCTGCACGGCCCAGTACACGCCACCAGCGACAGCGGCGAGAACAGCAGCGGTGATGCCCACGCCCAAGGCAATCTTTTCGCCCTGGGAGGACTGCTGGCCTTCAGCATCGCCAGCTTCTTCCTTGCTGGACGATTCCACGTTCAGGTCAGACGACAGCTCACCGCCGAGTTCAGACACCGAGGATTCAGACGGAGAGGATTCAGACACCGAAGCTTCCGAGGTGGCCGGCTCCACAGCGGGAGCGTCGACCTGCGCGTGTGCAGGGCTAACGACAGACAGAGACAGAGACAGAGATACAGACAAAGATGCGACGAGAACCGCGCGAGAGAACTTCTTCATAAAAATAAGTTATAGCCCTAAACTTCTTCTCCTGGAAATCCCTCCACCCCTTGGGGTAAAGCCTTCGTAACATGCGGGAAAACGGTTTTTAACCAGCGGGCGAATTCTCACGCCTCAAGTTGCGCTTATGCTTCAGTGGAGAAACCGTGGAGGCATGCGCCGTTCCTTCTCTCGTCGCCGCCTCCTTCATGCCTCCGGCTTGGCCACCGCCACGGCCGCTTCCCTCGCCGCTTCTTCCGCCTCCGCTGCTGACCCCAACTCCACCGCTTCACTCGGCTTGGTAGACCCGCCGCAAGGCGAACTCCCCTTCCTCCATGGCGTGGCCTCAGGAGATCCGATTCCGGATTCGGTCATCCTCTGGACGCGCGTGACCCCCACGGATGAGGCGCTCCCGGGCAGTGGGCTGGGCCCTGCGGTCACCGTGGAGTGGGAGGTGGCCCGGGATGGGGAGATGGGGGACGTCGTCAAGCGCGGGCGCACCCTAGCCACTGCGGAGCATGACCATACGGTGCACGTGGACCCGCATGGTCTGGAGCCAGACACAGTGTATTTTTACCGCTTCCTCGTAGATGGGGTCTCCTCCCCCATCGGCCGCACCAAGACGGCACCGGCGGCGAGTGCGTCACCGGAGAAGCTCACTTTTGGTGTGGCGTCATGCGCGAATTGGGAATCGGGGTTCTTCAGTGCCTACCGTGACATCGCGCAGCGCGCACATGCAGATCAGCTCGATTACATGGTCTTTTTGGGCGATTACATATATGAATACCGCTCCGGGGCCTATTCCGGTTTCGGCCCGGTGCGCCTGCACCACCCAGCACACGAGATTACGACGCTGGCGGATTATCGCACGCGCTATGGCCGCTACCGTACCGACCTTGACCTGCAGGCAGCGCACGGCGCGCTGCCGTGGGTCGTGGTGTGGGATGACCACGAGATTGCGAACGATAACTGGTCTGGCGGCGCAGAAAACCACGACCCGGCTACGGAAGGCCCGTGGGTTACGCGTCAGTCAGCGGCCATGCGCGCCTATTTCGAGTGGATGCCGGTGCGCGCTACTGCGCCGTCGGAGGCAGGGCATCTCTACCGTTCGCTGACTTTTGGTGATCTGGTGGAGCTGACCATGATGGATCTGCGTACCTACCGCGATGAGCAGGTCTCCTGGAACCCCGTGGCTTTCACTGAGGAAGGCCGCTCGATGCTGGGTTCGGAGCAGTACACCTGGCTGCTGGGCAAGATTGAGACCTCACAGGCCAAGTGGAAGCTGCTGGGCAATTCCGTCATGTTTGCCCCGCTCAACCTGGTAACGCTGCAAGAGAATTCCATCACCGCGCAGGTGGCCAATGCCCTCACGAGCAACATCACGGGTATCCCCGTTAATGGGGATCAGTGGGATGGGTATTCCGCGGAGCGCCGAGCGCTTATCGACGTTCTCCCGGACCATACCCTCTTCCTCACCGGGGACATCCACACCGAATGGGCCCACACCATCTCCAAGGGCGACCGCATCGTAGGAGCAGAGATGGTGTGCGCCTCCATTTCTGCGCCCAACATCAACGAGGCGCTCAACATGCGCCCGGGTAATGCCGTGTCCCACACCGCGCAGCAGGTTCTGCGCGCGGCCAATCCGCACTGCAAGCACGTGGATCTGGACAGCCACGGCTATAGCTTCGTCACCGTCACTCGCGAGGAAGCCCACATGCGGTGGATGCGCGTCGAGGACCTACTCACACCGGATTCCCCGGTTCATGAAGCAGTATCGATGACGTTTAAGCCGGGCGTGGGTTTTATTAATTAATTCCCCGAATCCAGTAACGAAGGGTCCTCGGGGACCGATAAGTCAGATGTAACGCTTCACCGCGTTGCATCCCTATCACTCATATGTCTCATGCGCTCTCTCCCGAGCGTCTCCCACGGTGAGCCTCCCGTTAGTTCGCGGTAGAAGGCTCGGTGGCGCCGGCAGTCGCCACCGCCGTCTCCGGCACGTGGGATTCCTTGGTACCCGTGGCGGTCTCCGTGGCACCCTCAGTGCCCGAACCGCCACCTTCTACTGCTTCAGGAGTATCCACCGGCGCTGGTGCGACGGACGTCTGATCCTGCGCGGCATCCTCCGTCGCCCCGTCCGTCACCTCTGCGGTGGGCTCTTTACCTGTGCTTGCCGGCGTCTCGTGCTCACTCGGCCCGGGTTCCGGCGTAGCGGACTCCGTAGATGGGACTGCGGATTCCGTAATTTCACTCATCCAGCGCGATGGAGACAGCCACCCGGCATCCACTCCATCCGGGTTCGCGGAGGCCAGCCACAGCGCGCCAACCACGCCAAGGCCTGCTAGGAGGCCGGTTGTCGACGCCCTCACGCGCCCACCTACCGTCCAGAAATAGGCCCACTTATTCTTCGGCTTATCCGCACGCCAGATGCCTCGCCGGTACTCGTCCTGTTCTTCGTCCTTGTCGCTATCCGAGTACGCTGGACGGCCCGGCCCATTGTCATTGCTCGTGTCCGTCTTGGCCACGGCCCCGGACACCGCCTGTGACGCTTCCTGCGACTCTGCAGCTGATCCTGCAGCCTTGTTTGCTGCCTGCGCCTTCGCTGCTGACATGACCGTCGGGGGCGCCTCGTTCAGGTCCACAGGGAGTTCATCCGGGATAGCTTCCGAGTTCGGCAGCTTATACAGGTCCCAGAAGGAGGCAAGCAAGGCCGAACGAATGGCGCGTTCCACTGCCCACTGGCGCGCAGGGTTGACTTGCACGAGCACGCGGTACTTGACTTGCCACGGCTGGCCGGCGACGGTCGGCGCCACGATTCCGGTCGCGGGGAGAACATCCAGCTCGCCGGCCACATCTGCGCGAATATCCGGGGAATGGATGGCATGTTCCGAAATCTTCTCCACGCGCGCGGTAATGTCCGGCAGGTTATCGCCCTCATGAACCGGGATGGCGATATCCACCACTGCACGCGACCACTCTTGCGAGAAGTTCGTCACCACGCCCGCCGAGCCGTTAGGCACCATGACTACCTCGCCTGTAGGGGTGCGCACGGTCGTTGTACGCAGGGTCAAGGACACCACGGTGCCCTCCACGCCCGTCACGCCGTCGAAGCTCACGTAATCGCCCACACCGAACTGCTTCTCCGACAGAATGAAGAAACCCGCGAGGAAATCACCAATAATGCTCTGCGCGCCGAAACCAACGGCAGCAGACACGACCGTTGCAGGGATGGCCGCTCCCAGGGGCGGCACGCCGAGGTTGGCCAATGCTGCGACGATAAGAAGGAAATACGCCACCGCCTGGGCCACGTACACCAGCGCGCCGGCCAGCGCTAAGCGCGCCTTGGTTGACTCCTCGTTCTCATCGAGCCGCGACTCGATTACGCGCACGGCCAGACGGCCAATGCGAGGAATGAGAATCGCCGTGAGCAGCATGCCCAGAAGCGGCAGACCGTGGTCGACGACTGCCTGCCAGATGGCGAACATGTAAAACTTCAGCATTGCACCAAGAGTAGACCTCGATGCTGCCAGAAGCCTTGGAGAATCAGACCACCTTAGCGCTCAGCGCGGTGAATAAGGTAGTAGTTGGGCGTTGGCTTCCACGTGTATCCTGCCGGAACAATATCCTTGCCATAGGCCCCCAAGGACTTCGACGTCCACAGCGGAATCGCCGGCATCGCCGTCACCAGCAGGTCCTGGGCCTCGGCATAGTACTTGTGGGCTTCGTCCTTGGTGCGCGCCTTGCCAGCCTTCTCCAGCAATCTATCGAACTCCCGATTATCAAACCCAGACTCATTTGCCGCCGAGTAGGAGGCAAACAGCGGTGCTAGGAAGGAAGACTCGTCTGGGTACTCCGCCTGCCAGGACGTGCGGAACGCACCAGTGATATGGCGGGCAGTGACCTGTTGACGCAGCTCCTTGAAGGTATCGATGGGACGTCCTTCCACCGGCACACCGAGGGTATCTTCCATCTGCTGCGCCACGGCATCGACCCACTCCTTGTGGCTGCCGTCAACGTTGTAGGCAATGCTGAAGGTCCCCTCGAAGGGATCCATCTTCTCCGCCTTGGCCCAGAGCTCGCGAGCCTTGTCTGGCTGGTGAGTCAGCACCTCCGCATCTTGCGGTGCTGGCGGCATCTCTCCATGCAGCGGCGCGATAAAACCATTCGCTGGAATCACCGTGTCATAAAACAGTTCACTAGCTAGCTTCTCGCGGTCTATGGCCATCGACAACGCTCGGCGGCGCAAGCGACCTGCCTCACCACTGAAATTAGACTCATTAGCCGGGATGGTGATTTCCATCATGGAACCCACTGGCCTGCTAAAAGCTTGCGAACCCAACTCTTCTTCAAACGTTCTGAGCTTCTCCGCCGGAATGTGGACCAGCACGTCCAAGTCTCCCGATACTAAGTCCTTGTAGGCCTGACCCTCTGAGGGGTACACCACGAACTTGATGCCCTCATTCTGCGGAGTGCGCGGGCCCGTATAGCGCGGATTAGGCACCACGGTCAGCGCTTTTTCGTGCTCCCACGAGGCCAAGACATAAGGCCCGTTGCCAATGGGATCAGTACCGCGTTCGGCCAGTTCATCCTGATCCTCAGAACGCATAGGGAAGAAAACCGAGTAGCCCAAGCGCTCGATGAAGCCACTAGTGGGACGGGAAAGCTCAATGCGGAAGGACTTCTCCCCCGTCACCGTCAACCCGCGCATGTTCTTCTGGCCCTCATGGAATCCCAGAATCGGCTCGAAATGATGCGCCGAGAGCAGCGACTGGCGCACAGCGGTATTCCACGTATCTACGAAGTCCTCGGCATCGACATCGGAGCCATCAGCAAAGACCGCGTCATCCCGGATAACCACGTTATAGGTCGTATCGTTGACCTGGGTCACGGATTCCGCCATGTCATAGTGCGGCTTGCCAGATTTATCGAGGTACATCAGGCCGGAGTACACCAGATTGATAATGGTATGTCCGCAGACATCATTGGAGTCTGCTGGTATGAGAGAATTCTGCGGTTCCGAAATGTCGGTGGTGATAAGGTCTAGGCCTTCAGTGTCCATGGGTGCTGTGTCCGCTGTACACCCAGTAGACACAGCTGCCGCAGCACACGCTACGGTCAGCGCTGCTATTACTCTGCGGCCCAGGCGAACAATTCTCACCTTTGACTCCTCTCGTCCGCACCTACTTTAACGTATTTATTAGCTTCTAATCATCTCTTTTCTCATAGCGCCGCATAAGTTTTTCCACCAGCTCATCGGTGAGCTTGTCATCAGACAAAATACGGTCCAGAAGCTCACGCGGCGTGGGCCCATCAGTGTTCTGGGAATCATAGGAGTCACCAGAAAGGTCTACGCCAAAGTCAGAGTCGGTATCGGAGGAGGCCGCCGCCATCTCTGCAGACATCTCGGCGACTTCTTCGTTGAAGGAATCGAGGAACTCGGAGGCGTCGATAGTCGCGTCGGCCCTGCGCTTTCCTTCCCGCACCTCACGTTCAATGCGGCGCTGCAGGGCCTTTTCCATCTGGTTGTGACGCCATGCGCGCAGCTTGGTCGGCTCCAAGCGGCGGCCAACGGCACGGCCTTTATTCTCCGCCTTGCGCGCCAAAACCATGACATAGGCCGCGGTGTCATTCACCGGCGCCCACTCTTGACGAGCAGGCACGCGCCAGCCCGCCCAAATACCCAGCATGGTCAGGACAAAGGAGACGATGGGGCCAATAATGACGCCCCACGCCAAGTGACCCGTGGAATTCGCCCCCAACACCACCAGCGCGCATGCCACCGCCGGAATCACGGTGGGGGTGTTATCACCGAAGATGGCCGGCTGACGGCCCATGACGATGTCACGAATCATGGAGCCACCCGTGGCCGTAAACACGCCCATCATGATGCAGGGAATGAAGGGCAGGCCGTAGGCAATGGCCTTGAGCGCGCCTGTCGACGCCCACAGGGCCGACACCACCGCATCACCATGAGACTGCACATAATCCCAGGTCTTGCCCTTGAAGTAGACAAAACGCGCAAGGAGCGCCCCGGCGAAGGCGAGGTAAAGGTACTCCGGCTGGCTCATCGCCGCTACCGTGCCACGGTTAATGAGCACGTCACGGGTCATACCGCCGCCGAGGGAGGAAAACATCGCGATGAAGAAGAAGCCCACGATGTCATAGCCGCGCTGGCGGGCCATCGTGCCGCCAATCATGCCCATGAGAAGGACGCCGATAATGTCGGACCAGTAATACAGCGACTCGATTAACGGGTCCATCTCAACACTCATGTGGGTCATCGTATCGGGTAGCGCGCCGATTCTCGCATTAAGGGCACTCTGACCCGCACTGTGGATGCTGCAGTGAGAAAGGAAGCAGTGTCGTGCTAGTGCGAGTACAACTTGCCGTACGTGTTCTCTATCCAGATTACGTAGAACACTTCCCTGTCTTTCCAGCCCACAAACGGCAAGTTTCCCTTGTGGCGGTAGACCCTAAACCGCGATAAGTCTTGAAAAGGCTGTGGGATGTCAGGCTTAATGGCAGTAGCAGGGATGTATTCAGAGCCCAGCCCATGTTTTGGATGCTGCGTCAATTCTTTCCATGTGAGGATAGACCGCCTGTGCCATTTTTCTAGGAACTCCGCTCGCATGGAATCATCCATTTCTTCAAAGCCCCATCCCTTTTGGAGAAACCTAGTGGATAAAAGCGGATAGTCCTCTCGAGTACTGCCTAGAGCATCAAGAACGCCCTTCTCTGGTGTGCTTCTTGCTGCGCGAACTGGGCGAGTCCCCCTTCGTTTATTCTTGCCCACGGCTAGCAGAAATAGCTCTTTAGATCGGCATCAGTGATTTCCAGCCCGCGCTCGCCTCCTACAAAGTTTCTTTGCCAAGGAGATTCCGTGTGCGTTTTATTCCGCAGCGCCCATGCAGAAAATGGTCCGTACTTATCCCAGACCTCAATCAGATCCTGTTCGACATCACGAAAGTCATTCCAGTTAAAATCCTCTGAGACAAAGTCGTCTGGGTCAATCGGAAGCTTTCCGTAGTGTTTTAGCTGGTGATAGATATCCACGACTACAGGGCCGTGCGCCCAAGCTTCCATTCGTTCAGGGAATAGTGGAACCCCCGAAGAGGACCGCATATACAGCCCTTTCGCATAATACAGAAGCTTCTGAAGCTTAAGCTGCGTTATCTCAGCGTCGTCGGTCTCATCCGCCCACGCGACGAACCATTCGGCAATCTGCCGTGCCGTATGTTGCTCCATGACAGTCCTCCCTTCCTTCCCCGTCAGAGTACAACAAGGCTTGGACATTCACCCAGCACAACGTTGCATTGTCATGACAAAGGTGCTCCGTCCCACGGAAAAGAGGCTGCCTACTGTGGGGCCACCGGGGCTCGAACCCGGGACCAACGGATTATGAGTCCGTAGCTCTAACCGACTGAGCTATAGCCCCGCGTATTCCCTGCTTCCATGTTCGCACCAGACCTCAAGCCAGCCGTGCCATGTTCAGCAGTGAATCCGCTCCCCGCAACATTAATCGGCAGGGTAGAAAAACAGCAATTTGCCGCTCCTCGTCGTTGTTCTTAAAGACCGGTACGGATCGATCATTTAAGGCCTTGGATCTTCGAGTTTTTGGGGCGTTATTTGTTAGTAATGTACTTCGCCACGGCACTAGTCGGCGGATTCCTGCGCCGACGCAGCAGGCCCCTCACATACGACCGCGCAGGCTTGTGTAGCGTAGCGGGCATGAGGCTCCTTTCCTTCAGCGTGTCGAACTTCCGTAGTATCCGTGCAACGCAAACGCTGTCGTTTTATCACCACTGGACGCACTCGACGCCACCCGAAGATGGCTGGGATTCGGTAAGCCAGCCCATCACCGTGCTGGTGGGCCCGACGGCGTCGGGAAAGAGCAGCGTGCTCGATGCACTGAACTTTGCGCTGCGAGCTATTTCCTTATCTGCCACACAGTGGCTCGATGATGCCCCGCCTAATCAGCTGCCCCACGCGCCGTTTCGTCTTAACCCCACCACGCAGCGCCGCCCCAGTACCTTCGAGCTGGAGTTTGCCGTCGATGGGGTGCGCTACCTTTACGGTTTCCAGTGGAGCTACACCGGTGTACATACCGAATGGCTCAGCCGCGTGCCAGCGAATCGCTGGACCCCCTGCTTTGTGCGCAGCCGCGGGGAGGAAACACAGTGGACGCGGACGTTTATGGATAAGGGGGACGTCGCCAAGCTTGGCTCTGTTGAGGACACCGAGCTGATTCTGTCTGTCGGTTTGCGCGATGAGCACCCCGTGCTCGCCCCGTTGGCCCGCGCGCTGGTGCATGATGTAGCGTACCTGCCGCATGCGCATTCCACGGCTAACAATGCCGCGCGGTTTACCGCCCTTATTCGTGAGGGCAAGCTGCGCCTGCACGAGGCTGCCCCGCTGCTGCGCGCGGCCGATGCCGGCATCCATTCCGTACGGCTCAACCAGGACCAGATCCCACGGCATGTCTTCTGCCAGATGCGCCCGGTCATTAATGCGTTGAGCAGTACCGACGGCGCTATACTGCGCCCCGATGCTTTCCGCAGCTACTCCGACGCCGAAATCGAATCCCTGCTCCATGCGATCATCGTCGAGCACAAAGGCGAGGCCGCACATTATTCACTGAGCCTTACCGATGAATCCGGCGGCACGCAGACGTGGATGGCCACCGTGCCGCTTGTTCTCGACGTCTTGCGCCGCGGCGGCATCCTGGTTGCTGACGAGCTCGATTCCTACCTACGCCCAGCCCTGCTGGACTTCATCATCCAGGCCTTCCGCGAGCCCAGCATCAACGTCAACGGCGCCCAGCTCATCTTCGCCTCCCACACCTTCAGCGTGCTCGAGCGCGCCGCCGAGCTCGGACTCAATCCGGAAAGCTTCTGGTCCGTGGAGAAGACCGCCGCCGGCGAATCCGAGCTGCATAACCTTGCCGAAGTCTCCCTCGACAACCCCGACACCACCCATCGCTTCCTCACGGAGCGCTATGGCACCGCCCCGCGTGAGGCCCTCGACGCGCTCAAGGAGCTCGTCACGGCTAGCGCGTGAGCAAGCTTAGGTTCCCGCGTACAATCGGCGGCCACACAGCCCACAACATTCAAAGGAGTTACACATGACCGCCGCCTACACCACCGAAGCACTCTCCACTGGCGCTGGCCGCGATGGCCGCACCGTAGTCCAGGAATCTGACCTCGACTTCACCATGACCGCCCCGAAGGAAATGGGCGGCAGCGGCGAAGGTGTTAACCCAGAGCAGCTCTTCGCCGCCGGCTACGCCGCCTGCTTCCACTCCGCGCTCAAGGCCGTGGCCAAGGACAAGGACGTCGACGTCACCGACTCCGCCGTCGGCGCGCGCGTGACCCTCAACAATGGTTCCGAGGGCTTTTTCCTCAGCGCCGAGCTTGAAGTCACCATCCCCGGTGTGGAGCAGGAAGAAGCACAGGCGCTTGCCGACGCCGCCCACGAGATGTGCCCCTACTCCAAGGCCACCCGCGGCAACATCGACGTCACCGTCACCGTGGCGGAGAACTAGACGGAACGCTCCGCGAGGCCTCGCTGCACGGCGGTTGCACGTGGACGCTAGCATCGTCACAGGACACGAAGCGGCTATCTAAGCGCCTAGTAAAAGACCTTGGGCCGGCACTACTACACGAGCGACAGTGGTTTCCCTAGAAAAGCTCTGGAGCTTCACGCGACTCCAGGCGACAACGTTCCGGTGACCGGCTCGTCGCGCCTTCACCTTGAAACTGCCACTTGGATTCAATACTGAGTCCACTGGGCTCCTTCGTTTACTTCGAGTATCTGCGCTCAACCCTTTGGGTGAGTCTGTTCGACGATGGCCGCTAAGCTAGGGGAACGCAGAAGGAGCAATCGCTATGTCAGAAAAAGAACGCCTCCAAGCACTTGAGACTCGCGTTAGCGAATTGGAATCCCAGGTAGCCCAGCTGCTGGAGGCCCTCGGTGATACTCCCTCACGCCCTAGTCCCGCAGACACGGCGGCGCCGGCTAACGTTCATTCTGAAAAGCGCTCACCGGATGAGAAAATCGCGCTCTTCATGGACTACTTCGCGGGGAGGACAGATGTCTACGCAGTAGCCAACAACTCTGCGGAGAAGAAGGCGTGGTACCCAGCCAGCAATGGCTACTATGACCGAAGAAACCCAGACCTGAAGCCCCTGACACCAAAGGTAATCGAAGGGCATTTGCGCCGAGACAACCACTTCCACGTCGGGCTTTATCCACTGTGTACAGATGATAGCTGCCGGTTATTGTGCTGCGATTTTGATGATGACGACTTCAAACAAGCCGCCCGCGCCTACGCCGAAGAATGCAAGAACCAAGGCCTCGATCCACTCATAGAAGTTTCGCGCTCCGGAAACGGAGCTCATGTTTGGCTCTTTTTCGAGGAACCCATCCCTGCAAGCCTTGCCCGATCGGTTGGCATCGGACTTCTTGCCAAAGCTAGTCCGGATTCCTACTTCTCCAGTTTCGACCGCTTCTTTCCGTCACAAGACACGCTGCCGGCGAAAGGACGCGGTTTCGGTAACCTGATTGCTCTCCCGTTGGCTGGCCACCATCGATCCGCAGGCACAACAGTTTTCGTTGACGGCGCGTTTCAGGCATTGCCCGACCAATTCGAAGCTCTGGCGGGAACAAAGAAAACGACGCTCTCCGAGCTCAAAAGAATTTACGCTGAGCTTCAGCCCGATCCCGAGACATCCCTTCCCCAATCACCAACTCGCGAAGAGCTGAAGAATCTCAGAGCCTCCGGAAAAGTCCACGTCTCGCACGATTCTCACGTCCACGTCGATTTATCAGGCGTCGACGCCACCACCCGTACGGCCCTGCGGCACCTAGGCGCTCTTGCCAACCCGCAGTTTTATATAAAGCAGGCCCAGCGTTTCTCCACTTTCGGCACTCCACGGCTCATCGTACGTTTTGATGAAAAGGACCAAGTCCTCACGCTCGACCGCGGCACGCTCGATGACGTCCTCGACATCTTAAAGACTGCAGGATATACCGTCACTCGCCGCAGCCGGACGACCAAGTCACAAGTCATCGATGCATCATTCGCTGGCGAACTACGTCCATACCAACAGTCCGCCGTCACACAGATGTTCAAGCACAAGTCTGGAATGCTTATTGCACCTCCGGGCACTGGAAAGACCGTCATGGCATGTGCCATCATCGCCCAGCGTTCAGTCCCCACTGCAGTGATCGTTCCATCGAGGGAACTTGCTACCCAATGGCGCCAAGCCCTCAAGCAATTTCTCCCTGATGCTCAGGTCGGACAATACTCGGGCGCCAAGAAGAAGCTCAGCGGCGTGGTAGACATTGTCACAGCCCAGTCCATTAGCCGTAATGATTCCAAGACTGATTTTCTCTCTGCCTATGGACAGATCATCGTTGACGAATGCCACCGAGTCGGCGCTGCGGGTTTAACCAACGTCCTCGCACACCTTAATGTTCGTTTTATGCTCGGCATGACTGCCACCCCGTACCGCTCTGACGGCCTTGACAAGCTACTTCCCCTTATCTGTGGCCCTATCCGCCATACCGTCGAACTCGAACACCCTGGGCGCCGGAACTATGTAGTCCACAACACGGAGTTCACTTACGATGCTCCTTACCTATTCTGGCCCGACCTCGACACCGCTCTGGCGGCGGATGAGCACCGCAACCAACTCATCGCCGACGTCATCTCACAAGCCGCGAAGGACGAGCACACTGTCCTCGTTCTGGTGAAACGACGCGAACATCTCGCAGCCCTCAAAGCCTTGCTTGCCGACGCCTCCTACCCCGTCCTCCAGCTGCACGGCGGACAAAAGGCCACAGAACGGCAGACCGTCCGTGAGCAGCTTGCTGCAACACCGCATTTCGTCTTATTGGCCATGTCCCAGGTAGCAGGCGAAGGCATTGATCTGCCAGCACTGGACACTCTTGTGCTGGCCGCCCCAGTAAGCTTTCGTGGCGTTGTCATTCAACAGGTTGGCCGAGTCACTCGCGATACCGAGGACAAAGAGAGCATCTCTGCCACCGTGCACGATTTTCTCGATCCCAACGTCCCTGCCCTTGCCGCAGCCTTCAGGAAGAGGAGCTCTACGATTGCCAAGCAGGGGTTCACTCGCAACAACAGTTAGAACTGCCCCATGGTTGACTGATTGCTACTAGATTAGGGGCTGTGAAACTGAAATCCTTGTTGGCCACATCCCTCCCGTTTGTAGACGCTGCTTAAGGCAATCGGAGGAACTTCAAAGCGCTGGGTGAGCTACAGATCTCCCTACTCTGGCTTACCAATCGAAAGCGAGAATTGGGAATTGATGCACGGTAAAATCGAACATACAGCGAGCACACAACGATCGTAATAGAAAGAATCGTCAAGTTGATGCCAGACGACACGACTGTAAATTACAAAGTCTTCATTGGTTCTCCCTCCGATCTTGACGCCGAAAGGCGACAGGTAAGACGCGCGTTCAGCAGATGGAATGCCGAAGTAGAAGCCGGCAACCAGAAACCAAACTTCACGCTAGTAGACAGTTCGTTAACAGCACCTACTCTGAATCGCGCGCAATCTGAAATCAATAAACTGCTTAGAGAATGCAACTTTAGCCTTATTCTCTTTAAAGAAAGTTGGGGGACTGATCCCGAAAGAGGAGGGCCTTACTCTAGTGGTACCGTGTTATGTCCATAGGGTTTTTGGACATGGAGTCCGGTGTCTTTTTGGACACGGAATCCATGGAGGTCTTGG
>NZ_JSEF01000016.1 GCF_000805675.1 Corynebacterium minutissimum
CCAAAAAGCCACTAGACATCCCGTCCAAAAACATCCTGGACTCCGTGTCCAAAAAGTCGCTAGACATCACAACTCTAGTGGTACCGAAGAGGAATTTTTCACTAGTCTGCTTTCGATTCTCGACAAATCGTCACCGATGGCAAACACTGCGGTCTTCTTTGTCGAGCACCCGAACCCGGATCCTAAGGTGCGACTTTTCAAAACGAGGCTTAGGGAAAGTTATCGCGTTTACTACGGTAATATCGAAAGCGGCGATGTCGAATCCCAAACCCTTAAGCAGTTAGAACACTTTTTGAGTTCGTCAATGCCGGTCGTGCCGGACGGTATCTTGACTTCAAGAGGCCATAACGTAATCAGCCCGTTTAAAAAGATGGAACAAGGCCGCCAACTAATTTCGCTGGGATGCGCTGATCGAGGTCTCCAATTTTTAGAATCCGCAGCAGAAGAAGGTGGGATACCCCAACAAATTGAATTGGCAAAATATTTTCGAAGAAATGGGGCAATCGAGCGTGCGCTTAGACACCTCGAAGAAAAGTGCTGGCCATCCGTTGTCGATCAGGATTTAATCAATTCCGCTGAAGGGGCCACGGTATTAACTGAGCTAGCTAACATAGACCTAGATAGAGAAAACGCTCTTAAGGCTGTTCTTCGAAACAACCGATACCTTGCAGACTATCCACTTGCCGAGATTAAGGCCCCAAGAGAATTTGCGAGACTTCTTGACTGCACAGGACGCGCCTATCATCAGTTAAACAAGAAAAACGAGGAACGCCTTTGCTATCTGAAGGCAGAAGAGCTCAGAAAAGAACTAAATGATCCCGAACAGACTATGCTCTCGCTGATCAATTTGGCGAGACTTGATCTTATGGAACTAGACTTCGATTCCCTGACAAAACGGCTTAGTGAAGCCGGTTCTCTGGAAGTTAGTAGCCTTTCTTCCGGGACTAAGGCTAACTTCCATCTACTGCAGGCCCAGGTCAGCTTCCACCAATTCGGGGATTTCGAGAAAAGTCTCGAGTTTGCAAAAATGTCCTTGGAGATAAACGAATTCGAAATTAACGAAAAAGGCATAGTTTATTCCCTCGCAATGATCGTCCAAGCAGAACTCGCCCTCGATCGAGTTGACTCCGCGAGATGCAATGCCGAAAGAGGGCTAGCTATTAACAAAAGGTTGAAGAACAACTTCGGGATTCGGAAATTTGAAGAATACCTAAATGAAATAACTAAGGCAACGTAGAAAAATAATTAACTTGAAATGCCGGGGCCAACAAAACGGTTAATTTACCATTTGTCATCCCGCATCCAGTGTCTATTCTTATAACCTTTTTCTCGAAAACAGCTCTGTCAACAAGCTTATGGCCGAGGATTGTCACACGGCTAGGATCAGTAGGCCCTTGGTGAGTTGCATACAAGGAATCTGAGCCCCAGTCCCTCACAGTTGATTCCAAGAACTGCTTATGACTTTCTGGGACGAGTGACTGCATTTCAGAAAATACATCCGGCCCAATCTTGCGTCCTTTGAGATAGGATCGCAGGGTGTCAGCCCCTCCAATTTTTAAGAATGCACCTACAGAGCCGGCATTAGTAAGAGCATCAATCATTAATTGATCGTGATTCCCCCTTATGAAGACACACTCACATTTTCCACTAAATTCAATTAGCCTTTCAATCACATCTTTACTATGCGCACCTCTATTTATATAATCACCCAAGAATACACATCGATCAATTTTTCTATACTCTATAAACTCCAGCGCCCTATTGAGAGCATAGATTTCACCATGAATATCTCCGATAAATGCACGCTGCTCAATCATAAAAAGACCGCCTTAACTTCCGCATAGTCACCTATGTTAGGCACGTCACCAAGAGCCATTAACGCCATGGAAATCAACTCTGGTTCTCCACCCCATTCGTTAACAATTAGAGCCTCCAATGAACCATGCTCATTCTGCTCTAGATCGCCAACAAGTTCGACCAATTTTTCGCGACAAAATAGATAATCAACGCTCGATATACCATCCGCAGGATTCGCACTTAACACTGTAGCGAATCGCGGCTGCCCATATCTCTCTGCTAAAATACGTACTGAAAAGCAAGGCCGCCCCTCATCAATAGCTTTCGCATACAAGCAGCTCCTAAGAAGATATCTGGCCTCTCGGTACAGCCCCGGAAGATACCTTTGCAAATCAATCTCGTTAAGGCTCAGAATTTTTCCCAAGTGCCGAGCCTTTGAGAAGACTCTGCCGGTATTAACTTCTCCAAAATTCTCAACTTCGATCTGCAGCTTCCGCTCCGGATCGTATATACAAATGGAGTCTCGTCGCAGATGGTAGCCAAACAGCGTACCTCGAGCCCTATGCAGCTCCTCCGAAGTGTAGATTGCTACGCTCACTTTTCCACTGTTGAGGTTAGTCCCCTCGATAGATGAAAGTACTAGCAGATCCAAATCTGAGCTCTCAACGTAATCCCCCCTGGCGCGGCTACCGTAAACGAGAACGGCCTCAACCTCGGGAGGCAAGAATGGAACAGAGTTAAGAATATTTAATGGTACCGATAGTTCCTCCCTTAAATTATGCAGTAAGATTTGCTGCTCCCGCTCAGTCCACATGCACACCACACTCGATCTTTAACATACTTCTTACTCAATCAGGCTCCCCGGCTAGGGTGCCTAGTTACACATTCGGCGTTTATCTCCAAATCCGACACGAAATCTAGATGGGAACCCTCCGAATTATTTAAACTAGGAAATCAATTCTTTTCCCTTCCATACGCTCAAGTCGGACATATTTCCTGACGGGACCCTCCGATTCAAGATGTTACCCTTTCCAGAAACTACTCTAGTCTGCGCCCACACGTTTGTTAATCTATACATCTGCAGTTTTAGATTTCCATGCGAAAATCAGATCCATTCGTAAGGGGTGTTGATCGCTCATACTCAACTTCCCCACGCAATCGACTCGCGCAATTTCCCGCGTTAGTCTAAGTTTTTACATTTCCTCGTAATGCGGCCGGTACTTCTCCAGAATCTCCTCGAAGTCTCGGAAGAGCGCCGGCCCATACTTCGGGTGGCGCAAACCAAACTCCACGCTCGCTGGAATGAAACCAGCCGGATTACCCAAGTCGTGGCGAATACCGTCGTGCACAACAACGTGGACTGGATGGCCCTCGGAGATGAGCAAGTCGATGGCGTCGGTCAACTGAATCTCCACGCCCTTGCCCGGTTCGATGCGGCGAAGCGCATCAAAAATTGCGCGGTCCAGTAGGTAGCGTCCAGTTGCGACAAGGTTCGACGGCGCATCCTCCACTGCTGGCTTCTCCACCATGCCGACAACCTTCTTGACGGAGTCCTCATCAGTGTTCTCGATATCGAACACGCCATAGTTCGACACGTGCGCGCGGTCCACTTCCACCGCCAGCAAGACTGAACCGCCATGTTCCTGGCGCACACGGATCATCTCACTCATGGCGGCGGTGGGCTCAATGACGTCATCGGGAAGCATGACAGCAAAGTAGTCTTCATCGTCATCGAGCACGGTCTCCGCCTAGCCAACTGCATGGCCCAGGCCCAATGGCTTGTCCTGCACAACCGCTACCGGCTGAATAATCTGCGCGGCACGCTCCACCTTCACCGCCTGCTCGTCCTTGCCACGGGCACGAAGAATCTCCACAAGCTCGGGGAATTCATCAAAGTGCCGCATAACCTCATTTTTGCTAGGCGAGGTCACGATAGCCAGCCGTGTAGCGCCTGCACCCGCGGCCTCCTCAGCGATCATTTCAATGCCAGGAGTGTCCACGACTGGAAGGAATTCCTTCGGGACAGTCTTCGTTGCAGGCAAGAACCGAGCACCCATACCCGCTGCGGGGACAACAACAGTGCGGACGGAAGTGGAATTAGCCATAGGACGATCTTAGAGGACAACACATCAGGCCTCTGTGAGGTTACCCTCGTTTAGTGGACACCCTATTTGTACGGATCTTGTGTCCGTAGGAGAGGATGTTCATTGTGAATCAACAGCGCAAGAAGTACACGCCGGAGTACCGGCGTGAAGCCGCGAACCTGGTAATCGAGTCAGAGCGCCCGATTGCCCATGTGGCTAAGGAAATCGGTGTTTCCGCCGGGCTTTTAGGAAAATGGGTCAAGCTCGAGCGTGAACGCCGAGGAGCCTCAGATGGGATGAGCGAGGCTGATCTCCGGGCTGAGAATGCTCGCCTGCGCCGTGAGTTGGCTGAAGCCAAGATGGATAATGAGTTTTTGTCAAAAGCGACAGCCTTCTTCGCTTTGAGGCAACGCGAGCAGAACAGTTCGAACTAATGCAGCCAGAGCAAGGCAAACTACAGCATCAAACGCATGGCACGACTATTAAAAGTATCTCGGTCTGGATACTACAAATGGGCCCATGCACAGCAGAAACGACTATCCAGAAAAGATAATCGTGCAGCATTTTACGATGATGTTGACCGAAAGATTCATCAGATTTGGAAAGACTCCGATGAGGTTTATGGTGCTCCGCGGATCACCGCAGAACTAACCGAGCGCTACCACATTTCGCTCAACCGTAAGACTGTGGCGAAGCGGATGCGCATGATGGGCATTGAAGGGATTTCACCGCGTGCCTTTGTTCCAGTGACAACGATTCAAGCCAAGCGTAAATCCACGCTCCCTGACCTGGTCAAACGCATGTTTGATACCGGTGAGCTCAACCGGGTGTGGATGTCAGATATTACCTACCTGCGCACCGGTGAAGGCTGGTTGTACTTGTGCGCGGTCCGCAACGGCCATTCCCGCAGGGTACTGGGCTGGGCAATGGATAATGTGCAAGATACAAGCTTGGTTGAACGGGCCCTGCGGATGGCGCACACACTGCGTGGTGATGTTCCTGATGGGCTGGTGTTTCACGCTGACCGCGGAACCCAATTCACCAGCGAGAAGCTCTGGGAGGTATGCCGCAACCTGGGCATTGCTCAGTCTGTGGGGCGTACTGGTGTGTGCTTCGATAACGCGATGGCCGAGTCGTTCTGGTCCACGCTTAAAACCGAATTCTACGACCGTAAGCGCTGAGCGACCCGTGATGCCGCGCGCAAGGCCGTTGCCTACTGGATTGAAGTCGTCTACAACCGCCGGCGCCGACACTCCGCACTCGGGATGGTCAGCCCCGTCGACTTCGAGAACCACGCCGGCTCAATCAACAGCAGAAAAGAAATAGCTGCCTAACCACTAGGTAGCTCCACTACGTGTCCACGATTTGCGGGCAACCCCAGCAAGGTAGAAACGGGTTTCTAAAAGTTCTCACTACTGGGCTCCCCATTACGTTGTTAGCAGTTCCGCTTGAAGGAGCCCAGGATTCGTACTCCTAGCCCCATGCTGGGGCAGGCTATGTTTATCTGCGTTCCTTCTGCCTTGTGGCAGCGGAACTAGTCGCTGGCTTCGGTATGGCTTGTTTTCGTCCCTGTCTGAAAATGATCCGGGGGGTGATGCCGCCGAAGGCAGTGACATACTCCAGACTGCTAATAGGAACCTGACCCACACAGGATGTGTGAGGTCTCAAGTAATGTGGATGCCAGCGTGAAGTATGTCCGACCACCAGCGATGAATTAAGTCTCATACTCGTTCAATTCGCTAGGAGGTCTGGCATGACCTACGACTATGTCATCGGCATGGACGTTGGCAAATACTTTCACCACGCTTGCGTCTTAGATATCGACGGCGCCCAAGTACTATCAAAGCGCATCAACCAAAACGAAAAATCCCTGCGCACACTCTTTTCAACGTTCAGCGCAAACGACCACAAGGTCCTTGTCGTCGTGGACCAGCCCAATAACATTGGGCGACTAACTGTCGCAGTTGCCCAAGATATCGGAATCGACGTGCGCTACCTTCCAGGTTTGGCTATGCGCCAACTCTCACGCATCCACGCTGGTAATGCCAAAACTGATATCCGGGATGCATATATCATCGCCCACGCTGCAAAGAACCTTCCGGAATCCCTCCGCAGTGTCGACCGCGTCGAAGAAGCCTTCCTCCAGTTGAAAGTCCTCAACGGCATCGGCGAAGACTTAGCACGCTCCTACACCAGGCTCATCAATCAGATTCGAAGTGCACTAGTTGGTTGCTACCCGCAATTCGAACAAGCCCTTCGCGGCCAGGTGATCCACCGCAAATGGGTTCTGCACCTACTTGCACGCTACGGCGGGCCGACCAAAATAAAGCGCCTCGGAAAAGCCAAAGCAGCTGCCTTCGCTCGACGCTATAAGGCACGCAATCCCGAGCCCGTCATCGATGCCATATTCGCTGCCATCTCTGAGCAAACAGTCGCCATTGCTGGTGCACAATATGCCGAAATGGGCGTAGCAATGTCGGCGAAGGACGCGCTTTTAAAGCTCGAGCACCGCAAACAAATCGAACAGGAAGTCATCGAGCTCATCAACGACATCCCCCACACTCAAATCCTGCTATCCATGCCAGGAATCGGGCCGAAGACGGCTGCCCAAATTCTCATGACTGCGGGCGACATGTCCGACTTCCCGACAGCTGGGCACCTAGCCTCTTACGCTGGCTTATCACCCCGAACGAATCAGTCCGGAACCTCAATCATGTCGAACTCACTGAACAGAGCTGGCAATAAAAAATTAAAGAACGCCCTATGGCAATCATCCTTTGCATCCATCAGATTCCACGAGCGTTCACGGCAATTCTATGAACGAAAGCGCCGTGAAGGCAAGAGACACAACGCTGCAGTCGTAGCGCTAGCCCGCAGACGGCTCAACGTCCTATACGCCATGATGAGCAACCACGAGTACTACCGCGATACCGACCAATCACAGGAAGTCGAAGCAGCCTAAACCCCAAGAACCAAACAGCCGACTGGGAAACCCCAGTCGGCTAACAGCCATGCAAGAAAACAACACGGCCAAACAACCCCGGCTGAAAAATCAACCCCGGCTAATCCACCCGCGAGGTTGACAAACTATATAGGAACACCCCCCTTGACTGTGCTACCAATGCTGCCCCTAGTAGATAAATCTCACCCGACGTTGATTCTGTCTGGGCAGCAGGGTTGAAGCAGAGTCCTCCGTTTGGGTACTACACTAAGAGAATGGTCGCCTAGACGCCAGTCACCGAAAACGCGGGAATAGCAATTGAGTCGACTGAGCCCCAAGAGTTTTCGTCTAGGATCTTAGGCCTTGGGCCAAATTTCGCATGCAAAATCTTCGAAAACTCCTTGACGTCTCCCAGCCAATTCATTTCCCCATGCACCATCATTAATTGCTTCTAGGAGAACTTCGTCAAATTCTCCCACATAATGCGCAAGCTTAGGAGCTTTTTCCGAGAAACTATTGGGGAGTGTACTGTTCACATCGCCAGGCAAGAGCATCAGATTTCCGAGCTTAAATACCCAACTATTTCGTGGTGTACTTTCAGATTTCCTGGCCTGGGGTTCGATGTGCTCAATAGTCTGCAGCCTTGAAAAGTCGAGAGTCCTAGTCGATTTGCTCGTCTCAATCTCTCGGAGAACGTACCGAACTTTGTAAACATCCTTTTTACGAGTATTAGAATAAACCAACTTTCCAAGCCCAGCTTTGAACTGGAGATCGGTCGCACCCTTCTTTGAGGCACCGTCGCAGAACTCTCGCATGGCTTTACGTAGGTCTCCCGAGTTTTGGGCAAGGTTTACCATAGTGGCAGCTTTGCGATACAGACGCCGGTGCGTGGAAGTCGACCCTTTACCCGCGATGGACCAACGGAATTGGTAATTCTTTATCTCCCTGAGGAAAGCAGTTAAATCAGCGCTTCTCATCCAAGCATCATTTTCAAGGTATTTCCGCATTAGCGCAAGAAGTAGCATCAACGGCTGCGCCGCCCCAGTAACCAAAATCCCGTATAGAGTCCATGAAATCTGGTCGAACTTTTGCTGGTGCCACCTTGACTCAGCAACCAATTCTTTCCACGGTTCTGCCGCCCCACCAGTAACTAAGGTCTTGCCAAAAGCATCGAAAATAGTCGCAGAGCAGACGAATCCCTCAAGAAAATCCTTCGCACGATCTCTCGAGCCAGATCCACTTCCCAAAAATTCCTCAACCGAACGCCGAATTTTCTTTTCTTCGACCGGATCGCCCGCGATTTTGCCATTCTGGGCAATCGAATTCCAGTGATAATACAAGAATTGGCTTAGGTCAATGTTTTCTAATTCGGACTGCTCAACCAGATCAATCGCTTTCACCCACATTTTTTCGTCACCCCGATCAGCACGCTCTGCCAACCGCGAAAATATTGTGTTTTTAACTAGGTCGACAACGGTTAAGCTTTGCCCGCGATCGTTAAGCGTCTCAAATACGCCGAAAGCATCACTTCTGCTATCAGCCCAAACATAGACAGCCTCTGCTCGCACCAGAGAGTCTCGCATTTCGTTTAGAATCGAAATCGAGTCACCCGTTCTCGCCTGCTCAGCATGAATGAGGTGTTCGAATTTCTTCCTTGCCGCAACTTCAAGTGAGTCAGGGTACTCCCCATTTGGATATTGACGGTCCTTTTCGGGAGTGAGAACTGACTCTACCAGCCTATTGTTTGCAGAACCATCGCAATTTTCGAGACGGAAGCGCTCTTTACCATTTAGGTCAATGTATTTTATTAGCGACTCGATTCCACCAACAAGAGCAGTTTCGCCGAGGCGAATATACTCGTCCCGCAAAACGGAGAGCAAGATTAAAGCTGTAGTGATTCGCTGCTGCCCGTCAATAACTTCCCGCTCACCCGACCTCGGCCCACAAACAACCATGCTTCCGAGGAAATGACCTTGCTTATTTTTTCTTAAATCTTCCCAAAATTCCTCGATGTTTAATTCATCCCAAGCGTATCGACGCTGGTAACGCGGGATCACGTGCTGTCCCACTACAAGAATCTCTTGCAGGGGTTTTGTATCTGCTTCAAATTGCATGGTCATCTTTCAGAATTGGACACCCTTCAGACTCCCTTTCCCAAAGGAGCGCGCTGAAGGCTCTGGGACGGGTCTTCGGTCAGACTATCAGGCTAGAGTGATTGAAACCGAGCGTTTTTCTAATTTTCTCTATTTATATTCTTGGGAAAGGGGCTCTTCCAATTTCGGGGTGCGTGGCGGGGTGAGTTAGAAAATGACGGGTTCAGAGGGTCACCGCAACATGTAGGGATCCCTAGTGTGAAGATGAAAGTTCCTGCACAACCATCTAAACCCACCAGGGACCTGTATTGTGAAGCCTACTGGAAACCTCGTCGCCGACACTATCTGCCGTACCGCGGAAATCGGACTTGCCATCACCGGTGCCGCTGATGCCGGACCGCTGACCATCATGGGGTCCACGCCCGTAGCCGTTATCGGCGTGTGCCCGGACTGCGGACAGCCAGGAAAGCTGCGCGACCACTCCACCCGTCGACTCGTTGATCTTCCCGTCGTTGGATACCCCACTAGGCTGCACGTAAAAGTCCCTAGATTCCGGTGCACAGTCACCTCATTTAAGAGAAGGATCTTCCAAGAATCTTTAACCCGCCCTTCCGGTTTAAGAGTGCGTTGATTTTGATTGAGCAGGAGCGGATTCCATTTACGCATGCAAACGCAGCGATTAGCTAAGCTTTCCTCTGATCATCAGACACCCTGAATCATATTGACTCAATTCTGATTCACGTGTTTAATCAAAGTCAACAAGGAGCACCACCATGAACATCCCCACTGACTTCGGCGAGCGCGTCCGTGCGCAGCGTCAGCTGCGCGGTCTCAGCCAGAGAGAGCTTGCCGCTATGACTGATGAACTTCTGTCCCAGCCCACCCTGACCCGCCTTGAAAAAGGCACGGCCACGCCTACTCTCCACCACATCATGGCCCTCGCGTGGGCACTAGGTATCGACGCTGCTGAGCTTGTGGACGCCACCCCACTCTCTAAGCGAGTACGCGTTGCAGCACGTGGTCACGAGACCAAAGTTGAAGACGGAACACAAGCCCTTCTTCCGTATCTCCAGTTACGTGTGAACCTGGATAACGCACATGCCTAATTCGCCAAGCCCTTCGAAACAAGGTGTTGAACTCGCTGCTCGTTTTCGCGCGAAGCACAAGCTTGGGGTCGGCCCAGTCGATGACATAAACGACCTCATGAAGCTTGTTGGTGCTGACTTCATTGTCCTCGACTTACCGGAAGACCTCGATGCGCTGACGCTCCGCGATCCTGGTTCGGGCGCTTTAACCGTAGGGATTGGCACTAGTAACTATCCTTTCCGCCAGCGTTTAACCATCGCGCACGAAATCGGGCACATCGTAGCCGAGGACATCACGGAGGACGGGGCTTCCCTACAATGCGATAAGACGCTTCCCAACGAGACCCGCGCGAACACCTTCGCGCGCTGCGTCCTCTGCCCCGAAGAAGCGTTGCGTGAACTTCCTCAGTACGAAGATCCAGAAGAGCTTTTGTCTGCAGTTGTCCAACGATTCCAGGTTTCTCCTTATGTAGCTGCAATCCAGCTCCATCAAGCAGGTCTCATGTCGAAAGACACTAAAGAGGAACTAAAGAGTCACACCGCCAAGAAGCTCGCCTCCCGCTTCGGATGGAAAGCCACGTATGACCACGCGTGCAAAATTGCGCAGCTGCCACGAGCTTCCGAGAGGCTCGTCGCCGATGCCTACAAGGCATTTGCCCAAGGACTCATCGCGCTGCCAACAGTTGCGTTCGCCGAGCAGGTAACCCCCGAGGAAGTAGCGGACTCAATGTACGCTGCCCCGGGTTCTGTCGGTAAAAACCTAACAGGTCAGCGCGATATTGAGGCCGACTTGGAAGACTTCTTCGCAAACGAGTAGGTTCACCGTGACTAGAAGGTTCATCTTTGCGGACACCAGCGTGTTGCTGAACTTCATCTGCTCCGGCGAGCAGGACCTTCTTCTCAAGTTCGTGGGCAATGACAAACTCCACGTGCCTGCTGCAGTCAACGACGAGATGCACAGAAAGCTAAAAGACACCAGGTTTCAGAGTGGCTCCAATACCTGGTCATCACTCATTGCGCATGGCCACGTGCACGTGCTTGACGACGACATGGATCGCCTCTTCAAACACATCCGCCTATTCGCGGGTCCCCGGTTCTCAATCCAAGGCGGAATGGCAAAGAACCTAGGCGAATACACCGCAATCGCTCACTGCCTGGCACTGCTTGAGGAGGATCCTTCGGTGCTTACCGCCATCATCATCGATGATGAAGAGGCCCAGGAGCTCGTACGCAAGCGACAGGCAGCAACGGTCTTCACCACTGAAGCCGTGCTTCTCCGCTGCGTGCAGCTGGGCATCCTCACCGACCGCGGCGAATCCCGCAAGGTATGGGAGAAGCTGTCCAGGTTCGACGTCCTTGTCCCGTTTGAGCGGACTCGTTTGAACGACCGCTCGGTCTACCGGGACGCGCTGTAAACATCTGACCGTGCTAGCAAGCGCCCCGGCCCCAATGCAATCCAAACTCAGGACATAGAACTTTTCTAGGACTACAGTTTCCGCTATGCATAAACTCTCTTCTTTCACTCTCGCCGTCGCAACGGCATTGACTCTCTCCGCTTGCAGCGACAATGAACCGATCACGTCTTCGGCGCCAGACCCCGTCGCTGCCGAAGAAACAACAACGGCTGAAGAATCAGCTACGGCAGACATCCCCGACAGTGCTTCAACCACCACCGAGGAAGACGACGGCCCCTCCCCCACCCGAGCTAACGAGCAGCAAGAGGAAGAAGCCGGCGAACAGACCATCAACGCCAGCCAGATCGGCGGCGACTGCGGCGTGACGCCAGAGGGCGATGCAATCTTCGCCGGCAGCGCTACCTCTTGTGAGTTTGCCGCAGCCATGTTTGGTCCTGCCAAGAAGGCCAGCTACGCCCTCTACCAAGCAGACCCCACGGTCAATCCCCTTTACACTGCAGACATCACTGCCAAAAGCCCCGTTACCGGTGAGAGCTACCAGCTCACCTGCCAAATTAGCAGCGATTTAACTGGTCTGAGTTGCCGCAAACCTGGTGATAACAGCGTGCTCGCAATCTTCACCTCGGATGCCCGCGACTGGCCGCAGCGTCTGAACACTACCGACTAACCACCCCAGCTATTCCAGAATCAACGATGCCGTCCTCTCCGGCGGCACATCCTTCAATTGACGGCTCTTGACGGCCCACGATGCCAGCCCCAACACAATCCAGACCACCAGCGCGATGAGCGGAGCCGTTCCCAGCATTCCAGGCGAGCCCGGGACAAAGAGCAGTGCCAAGAACCCGATGGAGAGGATGCAACCGGCCAGCGCGAAGTACTCATAGAACTTGTTGGGGGCAATGGGCTTCGGCATCCCGGGGACTTGTCCGGTCCGCGCAATCTTCCAAGCACAGAAGCAGGTATAGAAATACGCCACCGTGATGCCAGCACTGGACATATCCACGACCCACGTCAACGCCGCGCGCCCGAACCATGGGGTCACCAGGCACACCGCACAGACCAAGAGAATCGCGTTGCGCGGTGCGTGTTCCTTGCCCTTCAGCTCACCCAAACGGCGCGGGACCAGGTTCGCCCGACCCAATGTAAACAGCACGCGGCTTGCCGCAGTGTAGAAACCATTGAGGCCCGTCAACACACCCGCGCTCACCGCAACGACCATGAGCACCAAGCCAGCTGGTCCCATTACCTCGCTAATAGCTGCTGCCGGCGGCCATGCCTCTCCTTCGAAAGCATCGTGACGGGTTCCCACAGCGATGGAGGTTGCGAGCATCATCGCCATATAGATAACCGTCGCGACAGTAATCCCCCATAGCAGAAGCCCCAGCGCCTTCCGCGGAGAGAAATTGAACTCGCCTGCCAGCTGCGGAATGGAATCAAAGCCCACGTAGGCCCACGGGGCAAAAGCGATGATGGTCGCCACCGCCGCAGCCGGCGGCACATCTACAGGAAAGGCGGGAGCAAGCTCCGGGCGCTCGGCGACGTAGTAGATCACCATCGACGCCACGATAACCACCACTGCCAGGATCATAAGCACCACGGCAAAGAACTGAAACCGGCCCGAGAGCGCAGCACCCTTGGAGTTCAGCCACGCGAACCCAATGATGAACAACGAGCAGATCGCTACTTCGGGGAGATAGATGGTCCACCCGGCGACGTCGTAAAGCGCGCCCCGCATGACCAATTCAGGGAACGTGACGCGGAAGACGAGCGTGACCGCCGACGCATTCAACGCGACAACACACGAATACCCCAGTGTCAGCGCCCAGCCCGCGATAAACGCATGAGTCCGACCGAGTGCGGCCATGGCAAACGCCACGCCACCACCGGTCAGCGGCAGCGCGCGAATGGTAAAGCCGTAGCTCAAACCAATAATGGCAATCATCAGGCCACCGATGACAAAGCCGATGAGCGTTCCAGCAAGCCCCGCCTTCTGCATCCAGTCGAACGGCAGGATATAGGCACCCCAACCAATCGCCGCGCCTAAAGCCATGGCAAACACCCACGACGGCTTCATCGTTTTCCGCAGTGTCGTATTCTCCGACATCTAGTTTCACTCCAGACAATTCACCTCGAGCGCCAAGACCTTGCGGACGATCCCAGCGCGTGTTTCTGGCAAGTCTAGAGATTCTTGACTAGAGGTGCTGCAAGTCTACTTGACTTCTTAATTAAACACACTCTACCACTTGATTTTCTGGTGGTAGAGATCACCCAAACGCTGAACAGTACACAAGATTTTCGCCTAGCCACGCAGGGCATGCTTTACGACGCTTCTCCCTTCAGTTGCTATGTATTCGCTCCCTCCCAGCGCCCTCACGCAGTAGACTTCAAAGTCGTCTCATTCGTATGCACTAAGGATCTCTCATGCGCCGACCATCCCGCACCGGCAAAGCCCTAGTGGCCCTTGCCCTCACTGCTTCGCTTACCACCGCGCAGGTTTCCGCGCCTGCGCCCGCGCAAGCTCAGCAACTGCCTGCCTTCCAAATGCCTACCCTGCCCCAATTCAACGAGGAGCAGGTCCGGCAAGCTATCACCGCACTAGTGGCGCTTGCTGCAGGTATTGGCGGTTTGGCGCTCCTCGCGGGCATTCTCCCAGGAATCGGTTCTTCCCAAGGCTCTACGCCCAATTCCACGTCGACGGCAAAGCCAACTCCTTCCACGCAGCCAAGCACAACTACTGAACCAACGACCAGCGCAGAGCCGACTACCTCCGCTAAACCGACCACAAGTACTACCCCGGCTCCGACCAATACCGTGGAGCCTTCTCCTAAATACGCGCAGCACGTTGCTGATATCAAGAACCGACTCGCTAAAAGCGAAGATAAGGCACCACTCTGGGCTTGGGCAGCACCACGCGGCCCGCAGCTGAACCTCCCCACCCATGAAGGCAGCGGGCAGGCTACCCATCCTTCCGTTCTCTACTTTGAGAACGGCTGGAATGGTTGGAAATACTGGATGGCTATGACACCGTACCCGGCTAGTGATGAAGGTGCCGAAGACCCCAACGTCGTCGTTTCTAACGATGGATTTACCTGGCAGGTTCCAGACGGACTCACTAACCCCATTGACGACCAGCTGGGCAAGCCCGATCCGCATAACTCCGATACCCAGCTCGTCATGGCTCCGAGCGGCGAAATGTATCTGACGTGGCGCATGGTGGACCGTCCTAACGACAAGACAAACCGCATCTTCCTAGTTAAATCCACCGACGGCGTGCACTGGTCGGAAAAAGAAGAAATCTGGTCCGGCGAACCACAGTTTATGTCTCAAGCACTCGTCTGGACCGGTGAAAATTGGCGCCTCTACGGCGTCGCCAACCACACCGGTGTTCCTAATCGAATCATCTTCTATGAAAGCGTCGACCTGAAGACATGGTCCGCACCTAGGTACCCCTCTGTTGATCCCTATCTTCAGTCGAACGAGCGCTGGTGGCACATCGATGTTCAACGCTACAACGGCGAGTATCTAGGAATCGTGCATATCGTTCCGAGCGCCACCGTACAGAATGGCAACCTGTACCTTATGCGTTCGAAGGACGGCATTAGCTGGCAGCGCTCAGACATCCCGATCATTTCACACGAAGAATCCGGGTACCCAAACCTGTACAAGTCCACGCTCGTTCCCCATGGTAGTGGTGAAGACCTAACCTTCGAGTTGTTCTACTCCGGCTTCAGCAATGGCCGCGCTGACTGGCGGATCAACCGAACCATAGGGGAGCGAATCAGCGTGGACTAAGTGCTCGTCGTCTTCATGCCGCTGCGCCAATTGAAGACATTGGGGCTGTACACAAAGGTAATTTTGGTGTCTACCGCGTGCGGAAAAATGGAGCGCTCATCACCTCGACGGAATCGGCTTCGGTCGTGAACAAATTGATACGCTCTCGGCTGGTGCGCCTAACCGGTGTTTCTAACAAAGGCAAAGGACAACCGCCCATAACCGCTCGCAAGTATAACGTGGCGGCCTAGCGCCTAACCTTAGCCAATCGTGAATTCTTAGCTCAGAGCCCCGCCAAGTTGTGGGCAGCCATTACCCACGTGCACGCGATTAAAGCCTTTGGGTAGGGCCTGACCCCAAAAAGTGGACACGTCGGGGTTAGACCCTCGCGACACTTCAACCCACGATCAATGTGTACGGACTACGTCTACACACGCTTGCGTTCAATGCCGTTCTCGAAACGATAGGTGTGTACTCGGGTAATACGAAACCCTATCGCTAAAACAGGCTGCATCAAGTACGTCGAACGCGTCTTGTAGAATTACATATATCGCTGAGTGGTTTTCCGTCCGTTTCACTCAGCCTAAGCGCACGAGAGACCCCGCAAGCTAACCCAGCTCTCCAGAAATGCACACTCGCATCTTGCAACAACTAAACAAAACTTGAACCAGAGCACCCCGACGACTCTCAACCGAAAACCACACAGGAGTAAACGTGAAGTATCACTCAGACCCCCACCACGTATGCTACGCCTTCGAAGGTTTAGTGGGGGAAGAATCCCAGCCTCTTCTCAAAAACCTAGCCCCCTTTAAACTACGTTTCCTCAACGGCATCTACTACTCCCCTGAGCAATGGATCATTTCCGATGGAGTGAGCGAGCAAAAGGTAGACGCATTATACGACGACGCTGAGTGCTCCGCAGGAGAGTGGCTAGGGGTATTCTCGGACGACTCGGGAAATAGCATCATAAAGGCAGATCCTTTCAGCTACCAGCCTGTTTACTACCGATTTCTCCCGCAACAACGATGCTTGCTCGTAAGCACTTCTCTCGGTGCAATTACACGATCAGCTCAGAAACGTGGAGTCTCCCCCGAACCAGATTGGGCCCAAGCATTAGCAACTGTGGGTACCACACATGCTTGGTCCATCACTATGCAATCTGACCAGACATTTGAAAAGAACACTAGAGCCTTACTTCCCGGCCAAAGCATCCAATGCACGGAAGATAAATGGCACGTAACTCAGCCGACTCTGTTCGAGCCAAAAGACACTTATGACGAGCTTCTTCAGCACGGAATACACAAGGCTATTGGTCAAATTAAGGTAGCTTCCACAATCCCGACAACCCAAAAACAAATAAACCTATCAGGAGGCAAGGACTCTCGAATGGTACTTGCGCTTCTCGCTGAAACAGGACTCATCAACAATTTTTCTGTTACCACGATGAATCCCAAAACTTGGTTGCCCAAATCGTCGCGCCCCTTGTTGTACAAGGATCTTTATTTGGCGAACTATTTAAGAGAAAAGTTTGCCCTCAAATGGACCACCCCCCTAGAGCAGACATACGTCCCTATGGACTTTGAATCCGCGATGTCAGAATGGCAAAATTACAGGTCAAATAGGAACTTTAAACTCCGAATTAACCGCAACCTGTATGTACAACACGGTACAAATCTAGAATTGCGCGGCGCTGCGGGAGAGACATTTCGAGGATTCAACGCTGTTCAGAATCTAATGAAGGCCAACGATTTCGAAAACACCGAGGCTTCCCTAGGCTCCGATACCAAAAAGCTGATCGAACATCTTTATGGCCGCGGATTCGTAAAAAACGACCATCTAGATATCCTCAGCCAGAACCTAAAATCACTTTTCAACCGATTAAATGCAGAGGGTATCGAAGACGCTCTGCACAAGCGATACACCATATTTAGAAATGGATCGCACTTTGGACATGCACGGCACTCCATCTCCCATGGACAGATCCCAATTCTTCCCCTAAGCCAGCCAGAGTTTGTTCAAGCCGCGCAAATACTCCCCCACGACCGAATGCACGTCGGACAGGTTGCATTCGACATCATCGAGAATCTGCAGCCCGAATTAAACGAAATTAACTTCGACGGCGGTTTTTGGGACGAGGGCCTCCTCCCCAAAACTAGGCGTAAGAAGCAGGTATCCTTCGAAGAAAATAGCCAGAACCTCGGCGAGTTCTTCAGCCTCGATCAGGACGCGGTTGAGGCACGGCTCGCGTCCAAAGCTGCCTATGAAAAAAGTAAGAAGGCGGTTCCAGCCTACGAACCACGAATTGAGATCCTCAACAGGATCAAACAGACTTTATTCCAACTCGGAGACTTCAGCGGTTCGACAGATAGATTCTTCAAATACTACCGATTGGAACTTTTGCGGGGCCTCGAAGCCCGTACGATAGCTCCGGGCCCCATGCTCGGCAAACTCGACAGCTTGCTCGAAGCTCTTACGGGTAAATCGCCAGCGACGGAAATCATAGTGCAAAGCGCAAATTGCTCGTCGATTGCCCACTTCCAGGGCAATCTAGAGCCGAGAGGTTTCCTTAGCTCAGTACCGACGCTTCATCCAAGATTCCAAGTACCTATTCAGGTGAGTGGCAATGAGGTCAAGGCGAATGTTCGCATATCAGGAACACTCCCTATTCCGCTCGAATTCAAATTTACACTATTAGAAAATGAGCGCCCTGTAACTGAAACCGGATACTCACCATCAGCATCTGTCGCATTCACACGCCCAGTTGCCGCCTCCAAGGCGAGAATTCGGGTCTTCGCCCGGTATGTTTCCGCTCCGCAAATTATTTTCAAGTTCTACAGCCGATACCTCTAAGGAATGCCACACCGTGAACAAGCACTACTATGAATCGCTCGCCCAGTTTTTGTTAGCCAATGAGCAACTCCTCGAAGGCGGCATCAACGAACAAGAACTCACTACCCCAACCAGAACTGAAATTCGAAATCTTTTCGCGGAGGCCGGCTGGAAAGAACAACCACCACAGCACCGGCCATTTCGAACTGTTTTCACCCCTCCAGGCAACGGTGCACCCGTAAAAATGATTGACGGGAAACTTTTTCGCCATTCTCTCGAGGTTGATTTGATTGCAAAGAATAAGGAACTAACACGAAAATTTCTCGATTCAAACAGTGTACCCCTTCCGACGGGAACCGACTTTTCCAGAGAAGACAAGGAAATCGCACGCCTTTACTTTCAAACCTTTGACGGTCCTTGTGTAACTAAGCCCACAAATTCCGGCGGTTCAAGGGGTGTCACTGTAGGAATTAAATCCAACGCAGATTTTGAAAAAGGATGGGATTTGGCTGTTTCAAGTCCAAATACCAAACGAGTATTGTTGGAGGAGCAAGTCCAAGGCGTAGAACTTCGCCTTTTCGTAATAGATAACGAGGTAGCAGCTGCGGCTGCCAAAGTACAGCCCTTTGTAATCGGTGACGGTAAGACTTCTTTAGAAGCCCTCATTATTAAAGCAAATGAGTCTCGTAGTCTTAACTTTCGCCACCGGCGCCATCCTATAGTTCCTGTAGCTGAGTTCCTTAAACAACAATCCGTAAGCATTGATACAACGCCCGATCTAAATCAGGTCGTTTTCCTGAACCCCTTCACTACGCTTCGAGCAGGCGCTATCAATATTGACGTAACAAGTCACCTTAGCCCCGATGTTTTAAAAATGGCAGTACGAGCGGTGAAGGCAATACCAGGACTTCGGATAGCTGGTGTCGACATCTTGGTAAGCAGTTTAACCCATGCAAATGAAGCGAAAGTCCTCGAAGTCAACACCGCGCCGGCCATTGATATTCATCGTTTCCCGAGTATCGGAACCCCAATTAATCTGCCCGCGCTGATGGTCAAATACTTCACGGACAACCCTCAGGACGCATAGCCGTTATTCAAGAACACCATGCTTTTCTTGCTTTGGACTGCCCGGCATTCCCAAAACCAGTCTTGCAAATTGCCAGCTTACCCAGCGCAATCTCAGCAATCCTGTTAGAACAAGCCCAGAAATCTTCCCGTTGGCACCTGCACTGGCAAGCTGCGGTTTGTCGAATCTACGTCTCGCTTTTCTTTGGAAGAGAAAGGTAAGTGTCCCCCTTCTTCTGAAGCGCCCTGGGCTTAGTTCGATCCTCGGCTAGGAAAGGGTTCGGCACTCTGACCGGAAAGCAGTCCATCAAGCTCGAAGAGAAAGCGACCCATCTGATCATCGAAATGGTCCGCCTGGTGTCTTACTCACTACAGCGCGCCTTTGTGAATGTAGGCGTGCCCCGGCGCATCTCACCCTATCTTTGAGCAAACGAGCGCTGGTGTCACATTGATGTTCAGCGCTATAACGGTGAGTACATTGGCCGCGTGCACAATATCCCGAGCGAAACTGTCCAGAGGGGCAACTTGTACCTGATTCGTTCAAAAGACGGCATCAACTGATAGCGTTCAGACACGCCGGTCATTTCACATGAGGGGTCCGGTTACCCTAACCTCTACAAGTCGGCCCGTGTCCCCACGACAACGGTGCTGATCTCTCACCAGACCTCTTGTATTCCGAATTCAGCGAGTACCGCGTTAACTGACGAATCAACCGTACTATCGCGGGGCGCGTCAGCGCGGAATAAGCCCTCCGTCGGCGTATCCCCGCTCGATCGGCACGGAGAGCGCCCGCACTCTCTGTGCCGCGATGTCGTACTCGAAAAGATAGGTCTTCAACCCACGAACAATACGTAGCGTCCTCTTACCTTGCCCGCTGTCCTTGAAGGTGTACTCCACCTTCTCCTCGGGCCCAGCCACCACAATAGCGGTGAGCAATCCAAAGTCTCGGCTCGCACGTCCAAAGCCCACAGTCCACGTGTCCGTGGGTTGCTCGTTACGGAAAACAATGCCGCGAAGCCCTTCACAGTCTCCTCGTGCCAGATTCACGTCAGTGTGCTCGAAATAGCGCGACCCCTCAATGCCGTAACGGATAAAAACTAACTGCGTTCCGTCAACCACGGAGCGAAACCGGACGGTTTCATACTGCGATCCCACGTACTCAAACTCGGGTGCCACATTCCAGCGTTGCTCTGAGTACTCCACCTTCGACGTAGGCTCCAAACTGTCCGCGACCACAAAAGGACCGCAGTCAGCAAAACAGGCACTACGATTCCACTTCAGGCCCTCCCACGCAGTGTCTTCCAAATCGAATGCAGACCACGTCTCTTCAACCTGGTGACTCACCAACCGTGAAGCCGCGTCAGGGATATGCTCCTTCCCGCGCACCATAAGCACATTGTGTGCTTGCCGGCTCTGCGCGTAATCACGCATCTTCCCCCGTGCATAACCCGGGTGGCCAGCATCCACAATGACATTTCTGCCGCGGTCCCAAAACGTCAGCGACAAATGGTCACAATGACCATGTATCTCACGGGCGGGCCCAAAGCGCAGAGAATAGAAGCTCTCCATGTTTTGTGCCCGGAGTTGGCCAAAACCTGAGCGCCCAAATACATACCCTGCGTCGTAAACCTTGACTCGGGGAATCTCCACGCCAGTCGCGCCATTCGATAGTGCAAATTCCACTGCCCCTCCGCGCACGAACTCAGGACGCCGAGGCATTGAGTCACCAACTTCAACGAATGTGCCGCCTGGGGTCATCGAATGCGCAATGAATTCTTCAAGCGGCTCCTTCTTCGCGCGCAGAGCATCTGCACCTGGTGCCCCAAACAACTCAAGGGCATCAACCGCGGTCTGGCGAAGCCTTTCAATATAATTAGCGTACTCCGGCGCTTGCTCATTAATGGCGCCTTCCTCGTCGATCATTACTTCAAGGCAAGCTTTTGCGCGCTCTGCACCGGTGGTGAGCATCGACTCATTACTCAGCCTATCTCCTACCACCATCAACGCCAGTGCTTGGGAAAGCCCGTGGTTCCAGTAGCCATCAAAATGCTCCAGCAGCCACTTCCCGTGATGCTCGATGGCCTCATGCAGCCATTCGTCTTCAGGGAAGATTTCACTAAGCGCGCTGAGCGACGCTGCCCTAATCGCCACCGCATGCCCGCCCCAAACGTACTCATCGTCTTTCCACTCAGGCGTTACGTGGTTCATTTCCCACCAATTCCACGCCACCGCCCAGACAAACTCTGCGCCGGCTGAAACTTCCTCAGTCCACTCCGACTCAGGAAGCCCCACCGCACGGTCCACTATGAAGTCGATCCAGTTCAGCGAGTGCAAGTAGAAACGCACTGTCGGGTGCAACCGCTGTGCTTCGATCTGGGGCCAGAACGCCTCTTCAGGTTCAAAGAAAACCTCCGGATAAGAATGGATCACAATCATCCCGCTTAACACGCGCGACACCTTGTTGATACGCCCTAAGCCGCCAGAAATAACGATGGGGCGGCCGCGGTTGGGTGAAGTATAAAGCGACAAAACTTTCCTTTCGACGAACTGTCAGAGCTTTCTCGTCCTAAACGGAAAGCAGTACTTCGTCCCAACACGGAAGAACGGTTGTAGTGTCCCAGCGAGTCGCAAACTCGCGACACTCTTCTCCCCTAGCAGCAAACACTTTCTTATCACGCATGCTCAATACGGTATTTACATGATGTTCGGTGGACATATCCTCGGCAAAGACTCCAAAGACTTGTTCTACTCCTTCTCGCTCCCACAGAAGTGGAATCCCTCGTGCTGCCATCCCTTCGGCCGGAGCAAGATGAAAACTCTCTAGTTCACTCGGCGACAGAACGAAACCGACTCCACGATTCCATGCTGCGATGTCTGCGCCAAATCCATCGAAGACTACACGGGGTCTGAGACGAGAGGAAGACGAGACTCTGTTGAAGAATTCAAGGTACAGCTGCTTTTGGATCGAGGAATTCCATACATGTGGATAATCCCATGGCAGTCGCCCTTTAAACCGCAGAATGTAGCGATCATCTTCCTCTACGAGCTTTTCGATAAGATCGATGGCACGATCAGGACGTTTGAGGAATGGGACAAAGCCAACCATTCCCAAAGTGAAACGAGCACTTTCAAGCTTTGGCCGATCGAAGTCGGACAAATCTACTGTATTGGGCAAAACTACAGTGTTGACCGTACTTAGGTCGAATTTTTCCCTTGCCATTGTGCGTACCCATTCAGAGACGAAAACAAGGGTGTCAACATTAGTCCATTGGACCTTAGACATCCACGGCCCATTCAGTTCGAACCGGTGCAGACGTGAAACCAAACGCGTAGATTCAGGCTTATGGGCGGAGTACCAAGCCAGCGACGGGCCAGCCCACTCGCAAAACACCACATCTGCCCACTCTGCAAGCAAACGACTCTGTTCAGGATCATGATCGTGCAGTGTCGTCCATCTGTCCTGCTTTACGTCAAACTTTGACGAACGCTGCAAATAGTCCATGAGCTCACCCATGAACTTGAGGTCATGTGAAGCTACCACAACACGACAAGGACGCACACTGTCCTCGTTTGTCGGAGCGTTCATTTCGATAGCACGAGAGAAGGCACTTCCCAAACGAGTTTCAGCCGCATCCATCGAGTATTCAGCACTGGCGGCGAAAGCTACACGTTGGGCCACCTGAATCTGCCCCAGATTGCTTGCAATAGTCTGTGCAATCTCATCAATCGAATCGCCGGCTCTGACATAGAAGGGGTAGTCTTCACCCCATACCGCACAATGGTCGGTCGTCCGATTGATTAGAGGCGCCGTACCGACAGCTCCATATTCGAGAGCCTTTGTAGAAATCTCAAGACTGGAGTCGAGCTCTTCGCTTCTCCAGCCGAAGCCAATATCAGCCTCGCTAATTCTTGCCATGGAGTCTTCACGCGACAAGGCACCAACCCATGTGACGCCACTAGCTGAATCGGAATTCGCACGCTCAAGTGCTTCACGCATATGCTCAGCCCAGCTAGGCTCCGAAGACGACGCATTAATCTTAGATCCGATAACCTCGAGCGTCGCCGAAACACCAAGCTTGCTCAATGCTCGCGGTAGCTCGAGCATCTCCAGAGTCCGCCACTCTTTCGCTAACTTCCCTGAATACACAAGTCGAAGCGGCGAACTCTCAGGAGCAGACACCTCCGTAGGCTCCTTGAACAATTCATTCGGAATCATAGGGGGCATCAACACTGTCTTCCCCGCTGATTCTGGAACAATCCCCTCCCAATACGAGCGTGCTGCTTCCGTCTGTGCCAAAATACGGCGCGAAGCAATGGCGATCTTTCTCAACCGAGCTACATTTCGTTCTGAGAGCTTCTTCGGAGGAAAGGGAATATCAGTCACATATGCCCATAAAAGCTCAGCTATTCTCGGTTTCAGCCCTAGTTGATAGGAAACCTCAAACCCGCGCGCCAAGACAGCGCACGCATTCGAATCAGCGACGACTGAATCTACAAAATCTGCAGCTGCCTCAGGCGTTAGCCCCTCACCAATTTCAACACCACGAGGTGCGTGAATCATCACGTTCGAAATGCCTTCGATCGAGTTCAGAAGTATACCATCGACAGCTTCGTACTTCAGGAGGAGATGCACCTCATCAAACAAACGCGACAGGACTCTTGTAACAGAGACTAGCCACACCGACGAACCATCGATTGCATTTGCGTTTACATCACCGTAAACGACGATAGATTTCATCTTTCTTCGCCTCGCAATACAGAAGTCAAGACCTTCAAAACTGGCAAATAAACATCATCTTCCCACTCCCAGTTTGGCTCTGTTCCTTCAATAAGAACTGTTGCCATTTGTCTTAGTTCATTCGAGAAATGGTCTTGTCGCGGTACCTTTACTACTACGACAATCACTCCCCGTGCCTGCGCCTTTCGTATGTGTTCCGACAAGCTTAAGAACCGTGAGGTGGACTGCGATGTTAGAGTCCCCGCCCAGGCACCAGACTCCAATTCTCGTTCATCCACAATTAGATAAGACGTTCCGCTGTTGCACGCACCAAGTTGATGAGGAACCTCAATTCTTTGCACAATGCCAACGTCGCCTAAAGATTTTGCAAGAGAATCCGACCCAATGACTTCGATGCGCCGCTGACGAGTTTCATCAGTAGCACCTTCGAGAGCCCTCAAAACCTCAAACGCATCGCTGTCCATTGTCTGCATGGCTGCAAGCCGTCCTGCTTGTTGCGCTGACGGACGATCCAAGATTGCAGATGCGGTAACTGTCTGTGGTGCAAATAATAGCCCTTGCTTGGCGTCGGCGTCCCAGTTTTTCGACTCAGGGTCATGAGCAATTAATTCATTAAGATTCCGTTGCTGGGCTTCTCGATCATATTTCTTCTGACCAGCACGTAGTTCCTCATTAGCTTGCTCCAAGCTGCTCACTCGCCGTAGAATTTCGCGCGTATACCCCTCTGATTTCTTTTGAGAAGACACCCACATTGAGAGAAAGAAGAACAAAACGCCTACGGCTCCAATGAACAAGAGAGTCTTCATAACTGTCGGCTCCACAGCTATGGCTACTGAAGCCAACAATGCCGCTAGCGCGCCAAGAAATGTTAGTCCCCTGCCTCGTCGAAAAAAGTCAAGCATTTTCGCTCTCCTTAGCGAAACGTCGACGAACCATCGGTCTACCTTCCTTCCTTGTTTCCGCGCGCATCGAATCCAGGAATTCTATGTCTTCCGCGCTAACAATCATCATCGCACTGACTTTTCGAGTAGGACGAGTGGCTTTTTGAAGTTCTGCTTAATGTCGCTGAGGAGATCGTGCGCAGGTTCCTTATTCTCCCTTCCCATGAGCTTTGCCCACTCTCGGTACTGAGTAGCTACAATATCCGTTGGACCATCGGCAATAATATGCCCCTTTGAAATCCAAATAGCCCGACTGCAGTTTCGCTCAATTTCTCCAAGCGCGTGCGAAACTAGAAATAGATTTCCTGCTCTCTCCAAAAGCTCTTCCATTCGCGCCGTCGCCTTAGCTCCGAAAGCAGCATCACCTGTCGAAAGTGCTTCATCAATCATCAGGATTTCAGGACGCACCGCAGTTGAAATCGCGAATGACAAGCGAGCAGACATCCCCGATGAATAGGTCTTCATCGGTCTTTTGATCGCGTCGCCCAATTCAGTCCACTCCGCAATCTCTCCAATTTGGTCTTTCGCATCATTAGGACTCATCCCCAGCGCGAGACAGCCTAAATAGATGTTGTGTTCTCCCGAAAGGTCGGGTTGAAGTGCAGGTGAGACTCCCATGAGTGTAGGTTGCGAGCGAGTGAGAATTCGACCTGAGGTAGGAGCGAGCCCTCCGGAAATCATACTAAGCAAAGTTGATTTTCCGGAACCGTTTAGTCCGATAATCCCGATCGACTCCCCTGGCAAGGCGATCAGGGAAGCGTCGACTATAGCGTCCACAACTGTTTTCCCACGACCTGCCCGCGTCATGCTTGCATCCGAAGAACGCCCCTGGCTTATCACGTATCTCTTGGATACATTGTCCACTACAACGTTTGCCCGCTCTACATAATTGATGTCAGGTTCCGATTCCTCCACAGCAGGAGCCGTTGACTCTTCACGCATTTGTGCTTCTTTTTTCCGCTTCGCATAAAAATACTTGCCGGGCTCCGCCGGCAACTTAGACGAGTCGAACATACTTATCCTCCGCTCTCCAGAAGAAAATGAAGCCAACTGCAAATGCGCCTACGCTCCATGCCAAGAGTTGTCCCCAAGTTTCTAAGCTTGGCGCAGTTCGATAAATTGTACTGTCTCGGATCGCAGTGAGGAATATATAGCATGGATTAGCTGTCATTACCTGGTGAACAACCGAGTGCTCAGCAAACCTATCGACTGAAAACATCACGCCCGACAAGAAAAACAAGCCACGAGTCAGAAGTCCTAAAATGGTCTTAGCCTCTGGGATCTGTGCAGTGAGACGAGCAGTGATCATCATTAGTCCGCAGCCAAAAACATGGATTAGAAGGAATAGCGGTATCACAAAAACTACAGTCCACGATGGCCACGTTCCCCACTGAAAAAGAAAAGCCGCTATGAGCGCCACACACGCTGGCAATACGTTATCTATTAGTGAACGCAATGCGGTTGAGAAAGGAATTGATGCCCTTGGAAACTGAAATGCCCGAATCATCGAGCGCGAGGACTGCATGAGACTGATGCCAGAGTTCATGAGCCCCGTCATCATAGACATGAAGATAATCCCGATGAAAAGAAAACCGATAAAGTTCTCGATACCACGAGAGGTCTTGAGGAGAAGTCCGAAGAGAAAACCATAGAGCGCGACATCGAATAAGGGGTTTAGCACAAGCCACAACTGCCAAAGACGATAATCCCGCGTTGTACGCAGCGCCTTGGCGCGTGCGTCTGCGGCGATAAAGTGCCGTCGGTCCACCAACTGTGAAATGTACTCCCCAAGAGTAGGGCGAGTAGCCAACGGATGGAGACCTTCAGGGTTGACTATCTGTACGCGACCTTCATGTCGCGCTACCTGGGCATTGAGTTCTTCGACTCCTCGCTGTGAAGTCTTGGAACCGCGCCATTTGTGGCGTGCCAATATGAATCAGCCCTTCCAGATCTATTGTGTTCGAACGTCCATATAAGTTACGAGCTTCGATGAGGACGCCGAGAATTGCTACAGGGGATTGTACTCAGTCTGTCTAAGAAGTTCGTCGAGAACACTACGGGCTTGTTCAACGTCACCTGCCTGCGAAGCGAAGTCAAGTGGAAGACTCGACAGAGGCGAGCCCTCTACGGTGATTCCCCACACAGCTGCACCACTGCCGACATAGTCAGCATACTTCGAGGGAAGGAATGGGTTAAGGCTCAACGCTGTCCCCGCAGTGTTGGTGTCGTTGACGACGAGAGCGTCGAAACGAGCGGAAACGTTGAGGAATTCGAGGTACGGCATATACCCGTTGATGCAGAGGCATTCCGCTGCAGGATGATTCCACAGTTGACGACGAACCTTTTCGGGCGCCGCGGTGAAGATATGAAGACGGAACTGGTTACGCACCGGATGGTCTTGGAGCGCGGCTAGAACGTCACCGATTCCGCGGGTGGCGTAGAAGTTGCCAAAGTAACCGATATTGATGCGATCTGCATCGAGGGCATAGTCCGCCTCCACGAGCTGATACATTTCTTTTGTCGGCTCTGCCTGGTGTCGAATCGTCGACTTAGCGCGCACGAACTCTTGGAAGCTGGCGGGATAACGCTCCAACATGACTTGTCGCTGATTGGAATTAGTGAAGATAACTTCGTCAGCGTACAGCAGTGTGACTAATTCAGTCAGCTCAAAGTGAGTGGTATACGAGATGTTCGGCCAATCAGATCGCGTGACCATCGTCTTAAGCTTGTGAGTGGTCACTCCCCTAGTGAGCTTTCCTGACCGAGGCTTTCCGTCTACGCCAATGCAGAGTGGATCAGAGAACTCCGCCTCCCATCGTGTCTCAGGGTGGTTGTCTTTAAAAAAAGCCGCAGCCACGTGAGAACCAGACCAAAGAGCGCGCGAATACATCGATTTATAGGGACCGTAAGCCTTCGCGCGCTTGGCGGCTTTCTTCGCAGCTTGTCGTGCATATGAACAGATAGCACCCCAGTGCGCAAAAGAAGCGACGACATCGAGCTCTTCAGCATGAACAAGGTAAGGATCGACGATGAGCTTTGTCGAATCATCGAAACCGCGCACGCGTCCCATATTTGCATAAAAGACGTCAACAAGTTCCGCATCATTCCGAATCACTTTTGCTGTCACGTTAGCCGAAGTATCTGCGAAGGGTGGGAAACAGTAGGAGAACACTAGTCGATTCGCTTTATCGGTACGCAAACCGCCCCAGCGCAAACCAGGAACACCAATATCTACGGAAGTGTCGATGGCCCGCTGAACATCTGTCGGATGGGCGCGTAGGTAAGTCTCAATGAAACCGAATTGGGCGTCCTCAAGCTTCTGAAGGGCCTGCTGCTTGGAGTCAACCTCACGAATTTCTCGGAGCTGTGCAATGCATTCGAGGCGCTGCGTTACGTTGAAATCAAAGCTCTCGGCCTGGCGCGACACAGAATCATGTCGGATGGTTCTCAAATACGATGAGCTACTTGGTGCTGCTGGAACGTTGAACAAGAGTCCTGATTCTTCAAGGAAGTGTGCAAAGTAGGCGACGTCCTCACCCGAACGCAGCGATTCCTCATAGCGAAAGCGTTGGGCCAGCTCCGTGGGGAATACCTTGCAGGCGTTAAAGCCCAGTGCCCACGGCGCTCTCGCTACTGGAACGGTGGTTCCGCGAAGTGTTGATATACGCGCGTTGAGCGAATTCTCTTGAAGGGACCCATCATGCCCCTTATCGAGAATCGGCAGAAGCACACAAACACCATTGCGGGCATGCTCTAACCCCGTCTCAAGGAATCGAGGTTGAAGGGCGTCATCGTCATCGAGAAAGGTAACGCAACGGCGACCAGCACTTGCAATACCAAGGTTGCGGGCGCGGCCGGCGCCGGGGGCTTCGGTCCGCAGTACCCGTAGATTGAGCGGCGGGAACTGATCTGCCAGATCCAGTTCTATATCTAGTGCTGCTGGCCCGTTGAAGACGACTAAGACCTCGAAGAGATCGGTGCTTAAGGTTTGATTCGAAAGCGAAGCGAGCGCCACAGTAAGGCCCGAGCTTGCAGTGTTGGTTGAATCAGCCGCATAGGAAGGAATGATGACGCTGATCCCTGGGAGATTGGTACTCATCGGATCTTCTCCAACATTTTGTACAGCGACACCACCACAGAACTTGGTAGGAATTGCTTGACTGGCTTAACCAAGGTTGCTGCGCGTGAGATCACTAGTGCTCGGAGCGTTAAGACATCAGGAGCTGGCCCCTGGTCGCGCGGACCGACATTGGACAGCGAAAGAGGCGCGGAAAGTCCCCGAAGAAAATCATCGGAGGGCCGGGACGTACCAACTGATTCCTCCACTCTGAGATGAATCCACCTTTCGGAAATATGCAATCCTGAGACGCCTAGAGCCCCACTCACTGCAACGTCACTACCAACTAGGTCACGAAGGTTGTCCGCCGCTGAACGCGGCGCCCAGTATTCGACTACTCCCCTATCCCGGATGAGCCGAGCGAGAATAGGAGTTGCTTGGGCAGCGGGAACGTCGGCAAGCACCACCGGCATATTAACCGCCTTATCCAGTTCCTCTTCACTGAAGCAAAACAACACCGTCCCATGGCTGGCGGGCAAGGGCTGGAGCTGCTCTGAAGAGCACAGGAACACTGCATAGTCGGTATCGGCGGGCTTGTAATCATCAAGCGATCCAATTCTCATCGGCACGTTGTCCTTGCCCAGCTAGTTCTTTTCCGAAATGACGCTCGTTACGATCTCCCGAATGACGTGCGGAACGGCTTCATCGCGTTGTTTGGCAACCCATTCACGTCCACCCGTGGATACGTGAAGCTTCGAGCGGTCCTCCATGAGGCTTATCCACATGTTTGCCAGAGCTTCTGGATCATCAGGTTTCACAACATGCCCGGCCTCAAGTTTCTCAACCAATGCGGCTGCCTCTCCTTGCACTACACCACTAATGTGGAGGCCAACCGACATCAACTCATAGGTCTTTGAAGGCACCGTGCGTGTTAGAGGCTCCCATGAAGTGAGATGGACCAAGGCTGTGTCTGCCCAGTCATAAAACTCTTCTAGTCCCTCTGCAGGATAGCGGTGCTCAATGGTGGCGTCAGCCCCTGTTTTTTGAATCAAGTCCCTAACAGCAAGCCACGCAGCGCCGTCGCCGACGATGCGTAATCGCACCTTATAACCGCGATCCTGAGCAATTTTTACCGCTCTGACTGCATTATCGATGCGTTGTGCACGCCCCACCGTGCCGGCGTAGAGGACGTGCAGCTCATCTCGGTCTATTCTGCTCATATCCGCAGCGACATACTTGGTTTTTGCCGGAAATACATTACGGACGGTGCGGATAACGCGCCTACGACCGTCCCGCTTCGCAGGCAATGTGGCACCCAAGTGCGTTGCTAGGTCCTTGGAGGTCGTGATAATTCCATTGGCATGGATCAACGCGCGCATCATGGCCTTCTCAGTAAGAGCCGTCAAAACTTGGAAAGGGCCTTTGCTCAAAACCACCTCACGAATCGAGCGTCTGCCCGTTCCGGAGTTCCAGTCATCTTTCTCACGCAGAAGCTCCGGCCATGCATCGCGAAGATCCACGATATAGGGAACGCCGAGATGCCGTGCGACCAGCATGGTGACCACAGATGTTGGGAGAGCAGGGACGGTGCCGATAATCAGATCGGGAGAGATTTCCTGAACTTGCTTCCAGTGCGTCACTTGCATTGCCAACATCGAAGCTGCGACTGAGGCTTGGTTTAATATTCGACGCGTCAGGGTAGAACCAGCAGGGAAGAATCCCGAGCGCAAGATCTTCTCACCAGAATTTCCTTGCTCAGCTCTGCGGCAGCCAAAGATGGCGTCTTTAGACAGCCACTGCCTCAAACGGATTTGACGTTGGTAGTGAGGTGGAGGCGCAATCACAGCCACCTCATGCCCAGCCTCGACGAGAATCTTTGTCAGCCACGACCATCGGCGTTGCGGCACGCCGTTCTCTGGGGCCCAATACTGGGAGAGGACTAGAATCCGCATCCTACGCCGTTCTTCCGAAGTCTCGACATCCTGCGCGGGCCTACAGTTAGACCGCACAAGATGTTTCTTTAACGCCAAATACCCTTGGTATCAATAACGGTCTTGCCTTCCAGCACAGACTGATCGAGATTGACAAACTCCTTGTGGTTAACGAGGAGGAGAACTACGTCAGCAGCTGCAATAGCTTCCTTCGTGTCCTGCTTTGTCAAGTTGGAAATGTTCGAAAGAACAGCAGGGAGCTCATCGACATTCGGCTCAACGACCCGAATATCGAGCTCTGGGTTATCCACACCGAGGCGCTTCACGATTTCCAGCGAAGGCGATTCACGCAGATCATCGATGTCGTTCTTAAAAGCAATACCAAGAGCTGTTACAACCGGCTTCTCATTGCCCTCAAGAGCCTTGACTACTTGCTCAATAACCCACTCCGGCTTGCCATCGTTGACATCACGTGCCAGCTTAATGAGCTTGGCTTCCTCTGGCGCCGCCGACACAATGAACCACGGGTCAACCGCGATGCAGTGACCACCAACGCCTGGCCCCGGCTGCAGGATGTTCACGCGTGGGTGGTGATTAGCCAGCTCGATGAGCTCCCAGACATCAATCCCCAGACGGTCGCAGATCAGGGATAGCTCATTAGCGAACGCAATGTTGACGTCACGGAAGGAGTTCTCCGTAAGCTTTGCCATCTCTGCGGTCGTGGCGTTGGTCATAAGAAGCTCTGCTGTACAGAACGTTGCGTACAGGTCACGCGCAAGCTCAGTGCCCTTGGGGGTCAAACCACCGATAACACGGTCATTGTTTTCCATTTCTTCCATGATCTGGCCGGGAAGAACTCGCTCTGGGCAGTGAGCTACGAAGATGGCGTTGTCATCTTCATCGTCAAGGGATAGATCCGGGCGAAGCTCAATGAGGTGATTCGCCATATCCTCAGTAGTACCCGGAGGGGAAGTCGACTCCAGAACGACAAGCGCGCCAGGGCGAAGGTGCGGTGCAAGCGCCTCAGAAGCCGCACGAATGTACTTGGTATCTACCTCGTGATTGTCCTGGAAAGGTGTTGGCACGCAAACAATGTAAGCGTCAGCTTCGACCTGCTCAGCTTGTGCGACGAGGTTTCCTTCCTCCACCACCTTGGCCAGAAGCTCTTCGAACCCCGGCTCAAAGAAGGGCACTTTGCCTTCATTAATAAGCTTGACGAAACGCTCATTTACGTCAACACCGACGACTTTGACACCCTTTGAGGCGATAAAAGCTGCCGTAGGCAGACCGATATATCCGAGGCCTACAACGCAAACTTTGTCAAAGCTATTGGCAGCATTTTCCTGAGGCGTCATTCTTTACCTTTCTCGCTACTGTGCTCAGTCAACGGTAGCACGCGATTACATTGAGCAGACACGACAGTCTCACTAATAGAAAAATCGAGGACAAGTTTAGGCTTCCCTCCGATTAGTTTCCATGGATGGGGCTATGCCCGCTGCCCGCAAAATGCCTCATGGTGCCTCGGCACGATAAGCTGACAAACTATGGCTCTGAGGAGAAACTACGCACGCTACGGCGCTTCAACTACTTTTTTCGATTCTGTCGAGGAATTTCTCAGCTCACCCGTGCCCGATAGCTCTTCTGAGGAAGCCGAGACCATTTCGATTCGCTACGGCACTGCATTCATGGACGTGCTCATTGAGGATCGTGGTGCCGATGTCACTATCGTGCTGTTTCACGCAGCCATCGACCCGACCAAGACTACTCTCCCAGTCTTCATAGGGAGGCAGATGGTTGAAGGCATTGATGCGAACGTGGTGTACATTTCCGACCCATCGCTCGACCAGGGCGCAAGCATTGGGTGGTTCACAGGTGATGAGTCACGCCCATTTCAGGAGGACCTTACTTCCTGCCTAACACATATTTTCGCTAGCTTCTATCCCGGTGCACCTGCTGGGGTGCTAGGCAAGAAGGCAATCTTCTTCGGCGCATCAGCCGGCGGCTTTGCCGCGCTGTATTTTTCACACCGCTTTCCCGGTTCATTAGCCGTGGTGTCAAACCCCCAAACTCATATCGGGCGCTACCATGAGCCGCAGGTAAAGGCATACCGCAAGAAGTGCTGGAGCAGCCGGAAGCTTTCCGAGACCACCATGACCTTTGACTTGGTTACTGAATACGGCAAGGGTTTCGATAATTGCGTGGCTTACCTTCAAAACAAGGATGATGAGCTGCACTACACCCAGCATTACCTTCCATGGTCCCAGGCAGTGGCTGAGCGCCCACAGCAGTGGAGGCTTCTCCTCGGGGATTGGGGCGAAGGCCATGCCCCTGCCCCACAATTGCTTCTCACCGGAATTCTCGGCTACGCAGCATCACTCGCTGGCGATTGGGAGCGACTCTTCGAGGATGAGGTGTTTGCCAGCTCAGATTAGGGCCGCCCCCTAGTTGCGTAGCTTCTTGTTCAGCTGGTCCAAGCGCACGATGACTTTATTGGCACGGTCTTCCCCAAGAACGCTGCGCACGTTAGACACGATGCTCGTCCGATTCTGATAAACGCTATCGATGGCTTGGTCAACTAGGCCACGTACGCCTTGGCTTCGCGCCGAATTCCAGCTCTCCTGACTGACGAAGCGCGCGTTCCCGCCACGCTGCTGTAAGACGATCTTTGCGACCCGAACCCCCTCGGCCCGCTCGCTTTGCGCCAGAATTCGGAAGCCTCGAAGGATGTAGCCGTGCTCCAAATGAAGGCTCACCAAGGTCCGAAAGGTTCCGCTCTCCGTGGGAACGTAGGCGAAATGCCCGATGCTTGGGTTATTGGAGGCAGCAAACCCCTCGACTGACTTGTAGGAGGGAACGCGTCGCCCACGGGAATCTTCGATCCACAGGCTCACAAGGAGCTCATTATCGAGCTCATCATCCGACTCGCCGTGGATGACGAAGCTGACATCCCCGCTGGCAGGCTGAAGAAGGTAGTGCTGGCCGCTGCCAACGGTGCCATCAATACTTAGCGATTTGCTCGTGCTCTGCATCTGCTTGGCAACCGAGGGAAAGGCCGACTCAAGGGCAGCTACATCTGTAAACGGAGGGAAAGCCGCCATGTTCTCCATCAGGCGCGCCATAACCACGCCTGGCTCATGGCGCATGGCATTGTCTTGCCCTGCGTGGATAGCGCGTAAGTAACCTACCTGGGAGGCGTCCAGAACCACGGGCGCATAGCGGTCTGATTTGTCGTGCGGCCCACTCTGAGGCTCCTCGACGGTGCCGTTTTCCTTCACCGAGCAGATAGACATCAAGCCCATCGAATTCATCGGCGTGTGAGCCTCGCGCAGGTGAAAGAACTGACCATCCGCGTAAACCGCCTCAATGCCGAGTGGCATGCTGACTAGCATGCCTTCAAACTCCGGCTTGATATAGGGCGCAGTGGTTTGGAAATAGTGCGCGGACAAGACGTCATCGTCGTCTAGACGGTAGCGGCCGAACGTGCCCTTAACCCCAGCAGCTTGGACGCAGCGGCGCACCGCTGTCCATCCGCTATCACCATCAGGAAGCTCATCGAGGTGCAAGACATCGAATTTGTCCGAGGCCTCCTGCAACTGCTCCTTGAACTTCTCCGGCAAGGACTCAGAGAAGGAGACAACGTGCTTAACGTCGAAACCTTCGGCGGCCTTCGCTAGTGTTGGCACGGTGTGGTTGAGGAAAATGTCCGTGCGCAACGACAAGCGTGCATCGTCGTAGAGGTAGTCGCGGTACTCGTCTTCCGAGAACCCAGTCTGCTCGTTACTCGCACGCCATGACGCCGAATCGGGAACGAAGAGACTAAAGCGAGTGTGTCCAACGAACATGAAGAAACCTCTACCTCTTCCCTACGGGTGTTACCTAATGACAGTCTAGCTTTGCTTGAAAACAGGACTGAAAAGCGCCACACGAAGTACATCCAAAATGGGCATTGTGCGGGCGATTTGTAATCTTTAGAGAAGACCTTATATAGTTACTTCTCGTTGCACAGGGCAAGGCCACTTGCTCGGCAGCATACGCATAATCCTCCATAGCTCAGTTGGCAGAGCATTCGACTGTTAATCGAAGGGTCACTGGTTCGAGCCCAGTTGGAGGAGCAACACAAACCCACTGGTAACGGTGGGTTTTTACTTGTTCCGAGTGTCATCGTTGTATTGCGTGCTACAAACGTGCTACTTGATGGTTCGGAGGTTGATTCTCACCGTTCACCATTGACATTGATCGGCACTGTCGGTACACTGGTGGCATACGAAAATTCGCCCAAGACTTCAACAGGGGTAATCGGCTTGCAGACGTTAACAGCGTGATGTTGTCGCGTTGGTGATTAACTGGCCGTCTGGGTCTCTACTGTCAGAACAGTAAGCCTTGTGCCGCTAGACGCTGAGATGCGTGGTGCGTGGTGAGGCCTCGAAGGATAACTAACTTCTTCGAGGTTTTCGCATGTCCGAAATCGTTTTGGATAGGAACGATCTCCTGCGCACGTATACCGCAGGTGAGTTCTGTGAACGTGCTGGTGTGTCCCGTCGCACACTCGATAGGATGCTCTCACGTGGTGAGCTGCAGGCTGTCCCTGGCTCGCGCGGCAATGGTAAAACGCTGCGTATTTCCGCCCTTGAGCTAGCACGGGTAATTTACGGCGACTCCGTCTCCGTGGCGGGTGATGCCCAATGAGCATGGGAACAGCCCCCCGCTGGTAGTTGCAACGAGGACTGGAACATCGCAGTTCAACCCTCCAGTCTATCTGATGGTGTCTTGCAGCGGTATCAGCAGATTGAAAACGATGCGCTCGGCTGGTCTGTAACGTTGGTCGATTTCGCGTCAGATCAACGCGGGGATTTGACCGATCTGGCCGCCGTTTTGCACCGTGTTGATGCTTGGCGCGAGGGTGAAAGTGACGCGAATCTCGTCATCACTCAAATGAGTGATGACGTAGGGTATTCGAACATTGACCGCAAACCCGCAGGTCAAACCGTTCGAACAGAATCCGGTCAATATACCCTATGGGCGGGCAGATTAACTGACCGGACGTGTCCGGGCAGTCAATCTGGAACCGGCTCTGCTGGCGCTGCTGATTCCGCGACTGTCGAGTTCGGTGATCTGCCTAGCGTTCGCGCGATGGCTGGCGATGAGGTGCGCCTCGATCTTGGCTTTGATACTGAGTTTAAGAGTTACGACGATGGGTGCTGTTGCAAACTTCAGGCGGAGAGCCGTGACGACCCAGTCTTCATCCTCTGATGCTCGCTGCGGGTCGGCGTTCTCAGGCAGCCTCGAACACCCGGCTGACGATCACCGCATCCGGGTTAGGTTGCCCGTAGGCAAACATCGCGCCTTGCCCTTTCCGCAATGAGTGCATCGCCTCCATCCCTTTCAACGTCCGATATGCAGATGTCCGGTTCTTAAACGCGCCTTTCGGCCCGAGGATCCGTTTCAGCCGCCCATGATCTCCTTCAATGACGTTATTGAGGTATTTCACCTGCCGGTGTTCCACGGTCTGCGGGCAGATTCCCTCTGACTTCAACTCGGCGATTGCCCTGGCCAGGGAGGGTGCTTTATCGGTGTTGATCACCCGCGGGAACCCGGTTATCGTGTTCGACCTCAGGGTCTTGGCCAGGAAACGCTTCGCTGCGGCCACGTTCCGCTTCGAAGAGAGGTAAAAGTCCAGGGTCTGACCACCGTCGGTGATCGCCCGATAGAGGTAGCACCACTTTCCCCCGACCCGGATATAGGTCTCGTCCACCCGCCAGGACCGGGCCTGCCAATCCGGGACTTGTCGGTACCACCGGGTCTGCTTGTCCAGCTCAGGAGCATATTTCTGGACCCAGTGGTAGATGGTGCTGTGATCGACCGGTACGCCCCGCTGAAGTCATCATTTCTTCCAGATCGCGGTAGCTGAGCCCGTAGCGGCAGTACCACCGCACTGCCCACAGAATGATGTCACGGGGGGAATGACGACCGGAGAAGATACCCATGGCTGTGATTACATCACGTCGCTCTTCCTACTGCCCCAACTTTGCAACAGCACCCTCAGGGACGGCTGTCGGGCAATTGAGGGAGATCCCCGCGTCGTTGAGCGCTGCCCGCCCGGCGGGAGTGAGACGCACGGCCCGGGTACGACCCCTGCGGGAAAGCCATTCCTTATCCAGCAGAGTCTTGCAGATTCCCGTGCCGAGAGGGCCGGCGAGGTGGAAGCGGCGTTCGGTGGAGTCCATGCACGACCTGCCCGTGTCGAGCATCTTCGGGGGCACACCCCACTGTATGAACAAGCGATGACCTTGATTAGTGACCTGACAGTGCGAGTCGATGAACTCGTGCTCTTCCAGTTGTTCAGCCAGGCGCACCCCGAGCTTACCGGCGAGGTGCTGATAACAGGTGCGGCCTTCACGTAGGTTCGCATTCGCCCGTGACGCGCTGAGGCTGTGAGGAGTGGGCAGGGGCGAGCGGGCGACCACGCCAAGGCTCTCGACCACTCGTGCGATGTCTTCCCCGGCCAGGCGAATGTAGCGGTGCCGGCCCTGCCGAATGTCGTGGACGAGACCGTGGGTGACGAGCACGTCAACATGCTCGCTCGCCGTCGACCGGGCCAGGCCCGCGTACCTGCCCAGTTCACCAACCGTCCAGGCCCGCCCGTCCATGAGCGCAGCACACATGGCCGCCCGCGACGAGTCAGCCAGAGCCGACGCGACTGTCGAGATATCCGGGACCGCTTCAGGAAACACGCGCGCAACCATGCCTCCAGTATGCACCCGGAACTGTTCGGTGACGACCGAACAATCGCTGGCGTAGTCTGAACTCACCAGATTCATTGCATCAGGAGACGAAGGGAGCGATCGCGATGAACGGGGACCGCCAACGGCTACGCGGGCACTACGATGAGGACTTCTACTGGGAACGCGTTGACCGCAACCTGGGTTGGCTCGACGAGGGCCCCCTCGTCGCCCAGCAACTCCTCGCGCTCACCGGGGGAGAGACGGCCAGGGAGATCCGGGACATGCACTTCGCCGCGTCCTGGCGCCTGTTCGATCTGGTGCTGCCGACACTGCTGGACCGGTCCTACCGGACCTGGGATCAAGACCTGAGCAAGCGCACCTACTTCGGCCACCCGCCCGCCGAGGCTTCGCTGGAGTCTCGCGTATGACCGCGCATCGGCGCACGGCGCTGGTCGCGACCCTCCTCGGTTTCTTCATCGTCATGCTCGATACGACCATCGTCAATGTCGCCCTCGCCGAGATCGGCACTGACCTCGACACGACCGTGGGCTCACTGCAGTGGGTCGTCGACGCTTACACCCTCGTGTTCGCCGCGTTCCTTCTCACAGCTGGGGCCGCATGCGACCGTCTCGGGGCCCGCAGGGTCTACCTCGCTGGCCTGGTGGTCTTTGCTGTGCTCTCGGCCGTGTGCGCCCTCGCTCCCACAGGCGGGTTCCTCGTCGCTGGTCGCGCCGTCCAGGGCGTGGGCGCGGCAGCGATCGTGCCAGGCTCTCTGGCATTGCTGTCGGCTGTGTACGACGATCCGAAGGAACGAGCACGCGCCATCGGGCTGTGGGGCGGCGCAGGAGGTGTTGCCGCCGCGATCGGACCGGTCCTGGGCGGAGCGCTGGTGTCGACGATCGGGTGGCGGGCGGTGTTCTGGGTCAACCTCCCCATCGTCGCTATCGGCTGTCTGCTCACCTTGTGGGCAATTCCCGCGCTCACGAGCAGTCGCGCGAGACGGGTGGACCTACCCGGACAGGTGCTCTCCATGCTCACGTTGGTGGCAGTAACCTATGCAGTCATCACCGCAGGCGAACACGGATGGTCACCCTGGCAGGTAGCCGTGCTGATCGCCGGGGGCGTCTTCCTCGCCCTGTTCATCATCGCAGAGCGACGACACCCGGACCCAATGCTGCCGATGGCCTTGTTCACTCGTGCCCGGTTCTCCGTGGCCGCAATGGTAGGGCTCGCGCTCAACATCAGCTTCTTCGGACAACTCTTCGTGCTCTCCCTCTTCTTCCAGCAGTACCTGGGATACGAGCCGTGGCTGGCAGGCCTCGCGCTGGCACCACAGGCGTGCAGCGCCGTGGTCGCGTCACCGCTGGGCGGCCGTGCCGTCGCCCGGTGGGGCGCGTTCCCCACCATGCTCACCGGCCTGGTAGTCGGCACGATCGGCTTCAGCAGCCTCGTGCTGCTCACCGCAGAAACCCCTTACGTGGTGGTCGCGGTGTTGACCTTCACGGCTGGATTCGGGATGGCCTTCGCGATGCCGGCCGCGACCTCGGCCGCAGTGGCCTCGGCCCCGCCGGAACATGTCGGCATCGCAGGAGGAGTCATCAATGCCGCCCGCCAGACCGGCAGCGTCGTCGGCGTCGCAGTCCTCGGCGAAATGGTCGCCAGTGGAGCGTTCCTCACAGGCTTCCACACAGCCGTCGCGGTCGCCGGTGGAGTCTTCGGTGCCGCAGCGCTCGTAGTTGCTGCCACCATCATCAGTCACCTACAGGAGCCAGTTACACCTGAAGTTTAGAATCATTGTGTGATGAAGCACCATCGGAGGAGGTCGAAGAGGTGCTGTTGCAAAGTTGGGTGGAGAACCGCGAACACTCCTTTCTTCGTCGCCTGGCCAGCATTATGGCCCAGCCTGCTTAGATCTTCTGGAAGACCCGGCTGACGATCACCGCATCCGGGTTCGGTTGCCCGTAGGCAAACATCGCGCCCTGGCCTTTCCGCAATGAGTGCATCGCCTCCATCCCTTTCAACGTCCGATATACAGATGTCCGGTTCTTAAACGCGCCTTTCGGCCCGAGGATCCGTTTCAGCCGCCCATGATCTCCTTCAATGACGTTATTGAGGTATTTCACCTGCCGGTGTTCCACGGTCTGCGGGCAGATTCCCTCTGACTTCAACTCGGCGATTGCCCTGGCCAGGGAGGGTGCTTTATCGGTGTTGATCACCCGCGGGAACCCGGTTATCGTGTTCGACCTCAGGGTCTTGGCCAGGAAACGCTTCGCTGCGGCCACGTTCCGCTTCGAAGAGAGGTAAAAGTCCAGGGTCTGACCACCGTCGGTGATCGCCCGATAGAGGTAGCACCACTTTCCCCGACCCGGATATAGGTCTCATCCACCCGCCAAGAACTAGCCTGCCAGTAAGGTACCTGCCGGTACCACCGTGTTTGCTTGTCCAGCTCAGGAGCATATTTCTGGACCCAGTGGTAGATGGTGCTGTGATCGACCGGTACGCCCCGCTGAAGTCATCATTTCTTCCAGATCGCGGTAGCTGAGCCCGTAGCGGCAGTACCACCGGACCGCCCACAGGATGATTTCACGGGGGAAATGACGACCGGAGAAGATGCCCATGGCTGTGATTATTTCACGCAGGTCTTCCTGTCGCCCGAACTTTGCAACAGCACCCGAGTTCGTCGCCGCCTTCTCCGAGTCCGCCTCCCGCGTGCTCGTGGCCACCACCGCTGACCGCGCCGATCAGGTCCTCGCCCGCGCCGGCGAGCTGGGCATCCCAGCCGCCATCGTTGGCGAGACCACCGAAACCGGCGCCCTCACCCTCGGCGGCGAGTCTGTCGCCATCTCCCAGCTGGTCGCCGCTTGGTCCGCCACCCTGCCGGACCTCTTCGACCATGCCGTGGGTGCTAACTCTGTAGTGGAGTAGGCCCTGCGGCATCGCTGAAAACTAATGGCGAAAGCACCGAATAAGCCCAGCTTCGGCTGGGGTTTTCGCATTTCTGTGATGTCGGTTTCCATTTGTTCTAACAGGGAACCCTTGACGCCATTATACCCCCAGGGGTATATTGGGGATGGTAAGCGTTATACCCCATGGGGTATATGAACGAAGGGAGAATTTCTATGTGTCGTCCTGTGAAATGTAAAAACTGTGGAAAGACCACCTGGGAGGGGTGTGGTAATCACATCGAGCAAGTAAAAGCGTCCGTTCCTGCCAACCAATGGTGCACCTGTCCACGCAGTAGTAACGCTGGAAGCAATGGCCCGGCGGGCCTGCTTGGCCGAATTTTTGGCTAGCGTTACGGATTTTTCGGAAGAGTGTCCTTCTTGTCTCAATCCTCTTGAAAGGTTCAGATATGTCGAATAATCCCACTACAGTTATTATCGGTGGCGTAGCTGGCGGTATGTCCACCGCTACGCGCCTGCGTCGTAACGATGAAAATCGCACCATTATCGTTCTGGAGGCCTCCGGGCACGTATCTTTTGCCAATTGTGGTCTGCCGTATCATGTCGGCGGAGTAATCCCAGATCGTTCTTCACTGTTGCTCCAGACGCCAGAAGCGCTTAAAGAAAGGTTCAATCTAGATGTCCGCGTTAATACTCGCGCGTCAAGCATTGACCCAGATGAGCAGACGGTAACCACGGAGTCTGGTGAGGTCATTAGGTATGACGATCTCGTGCTCTCACCAGGGGCAACGCCGTTCTTACCGCCCATTGCAGGAATCGAGACTGCGTATACTCTACGGACGGTAGAGGACGTAGACCGTATTGCCACTGCGGTACCGGGCAAGGAAAAAGCCGTCATCATCGGTGGAGGATTCATCGGCCTTGAAATGGCGGAAAACCTACGTCACCAAGGCTTGGCCGTCACGCTCGTAGAGGCTGGCTCACAGATTATGGGGCCACTGGACGTAGAAATGGCAGCGATCGTTGCTAAGCATATGCGAGACAATGGCGTGGATATCCGGACTAACGCCCAGGCTACGGAAATTTCTGAGACCGGTGTGACCCTGCAGAATGGGCAGACCCTTGAGGCAGATTTAGTCATTGCAGCAATTGGTGTGCGCCCAGCCAGTGAACTCGCTCAAGCAGCGGGGTTGGAAGTCTCTGACCGTGGCGGGATCATCGTCGATGCACAACAGCGCACAAGTGACCCGCACATATTTGCTTTAGGAGATGCTGCAACTAAGAAAGATATTCATTCCGGCGACAACACTTTGGTGCCCTTAGCGCAGACTGCTAATCGCCATGGACGCCTAGTGGCAGATATTATTACCGGCCGCACCACTAGTTCCCTGCCGGTACTTGGAACTGCAATCGTGGGACTATTTGGCCTAGCTGCAGCATCAACGGGGTGGAACGAGCGCCGTGTCCGAGCCGAAGGGAAGGACGTGCGCGTTATTCACCTCCACCCATCGAGCCATGCCGGGTATTATCCGGGTGCAGCCCAACTACATATGAAAATGATTGTGGATGCTGAGAGTGATGCCATTTTGGGCGCACAGATTGTAGGTGAAGAGGGAGTGGATAAGCGTATCGACGTTATCGCCACTGCCATGCGAGCTGGCTTGAGCGCGACCGATTTGGCAGATTTGGAATTGGCCTACGCACCACAGTTCGGCTCGGCTAAGGATCCAATCAATTTTGCTGGATTTATTAATGACAATATTGCCCGTGGGGAGAAAACCGTTCAGTGGCACGAGCTCGATGAGCGCCTAGCGTCTGGCGCATTGCTTGTTGATGTTCGCAGTCCAGAAGAGTTTGCTTCCGGCGCGATTCCAGGGGCGGTAAATATTCCTTTGGATGAGTTGCGTGTTCGGCACGAGGAGATTGCTGATCATGACGACGTTATTGTGCATTGCCAGGTGGGACTCCGCGGGCATAATGCGGCACGGTTGCTCACAAACCTAGGCTACGACGTTGCTAATCTAGACGGTGGTTACCTTACGTGGACTAATGGACAGGAGGATTAATGAACCTCGATCCGCAAGAGGTGAAGCCGTCGATTACCAGATTGAAACGAGCACGCGGGCAAATTGACGCGGTTATCCGCATGCTCGAATCTGGGGAGGAATGCGAGGCAGCAATCACCCAGCTCGCCGCTGCTGCCAAAGCAATCGACCGTGCAGGGTATTCCGTTATCGCGGCGGGGCTTAAACGGTGCTATAGCGAGGAAGGCCCGGACGGAATCGATGCTGAAAAGATGGAGAAGCTTTTTCTCTCTTTGTCTTAGGCACTTTAAATCTGGTTTGGGTGATAGGTCGATTGTTCCTGTTGGAGTGGTCCTACGTTTTAACTTTTCTGGTGCTGTTGCAACAGCACCTATCGAGCTAAGTGCATAAAGCTCTACAGTGAGCGAGGTTCGTGTTTTTGTTCATAGTACGGAACCCTCGCGGTCTCCTCGTCGACTACTTCAATAAGTGACCGCGCACAGGGAAGGCCACAGGTTTTCCTTCCCCAGCCGTGGACGGCGGTCGCCGCCGCAGTCGACATCGATAAGCATGGCGTCCACGCCGAATAGGACTCGAAGGAAGTGTCCATATGGAATTAGATCTTGTTGATATTTCTCGATGGCAGTTCGGCATCACCACCGTTTATCACTATATTTTTGTGCCGCTGACCATGGGGCTAGCACCGATGGTCGCCATCATGCAGACCATCTGGCACCGCACTGGCAACCCGGAATGGTTCCGAGCCACGAAGTTTTTTGGAAATCTATTCTTGGTCAATTTTGCCATGGGTGTGGTTACCGGCATCGTACAGGAGTTCCAGTTCGGTATGAACTGGTCGGAGTACTCGCGCTTCGTCGGAGACGTCTTCGGTGCTCCCCTGGCTTTCGAGGGCTTGGCGGCCTTCTTCTTTGAGTCCATCTTCTTAGGAGTGTGGATCTTCGGCTGGGATCGCGTTCCTGCCTGGGCACATCTGGCCTCCATTTGGACTGTCGCGGTGGCGGTGAATGTTTCTGCTTACTTCATTATCGTGGCTAACTCCTTCATGCAGCACCCCGTGGGCGCGGAGTTCGACGCTGAGCGCGGGCGCGCCACGCTGGTTGATCTGTGGGCGCTGCTGAGCAATCCCACCGCACTGCAGGCCTTCCCGCACGCAATGGCTGGCGGCTGGATCCTCGCCGGCACGCTCGTGGCCGGTGTCTCCGGATGGTGGATGATTCGCACCGCGCGCGCTGGAGACGAACATGGTCACGCGGCCGGCATCTGGCGCAGCCTTACCCGCTTCGGTTCCTGGATCATTTTATTGGGCACAGCAGCTGTGGCCATCACCGGCGACGCGCTAGGCAAGCTGATGTTTATCCAGCAGCCTATGAAGATGGCCTCGGCGGAGGCTTTATGTCACACCGAAACCGATCCTAACTTTTCAATCCTGGCTTTCTCACGCCTGAACAATTGCGAGACTGCTCAACACCTCATCGACGTACCCTACGTGCTCTCCTTCTTGGCCGAGGGAAAATTCAGTGGCGTCGAGCTGCGCGGGGTTACTGAGCTGCAGCAATACTATGAAGTACTCTATGGCCCCGGCAATTACATGCCCAACCTCTTTGTCACATACTGGTCCTTCCGTTTGATGATCGGCTTCCTCGCCGTGCCTTGCATTCTGGCGATAGTCGCCCTGTGGACCACCCGCAAAGAACGCGTCCCCACTGCCCGGTGGATGGGGATCGGCGCACTGCTCGCACTGCCCGCGCCCTGGCTATCGAACTTTGCCGGTTGGATCTTTACCGAAATGGGCCGCCAACCGTGGATCGTCGCCCCCAACCCGGCATTCCAGGAGGGCGAGTTCCCCGGAGGCGAGGAACAGATTCATCTCATCGTGGACTTCGGTGTCTCCGATCACGCGGAATGGGTGGTCTGGACGAGCCTATTGGCATTTACCGCCCTATATGGGGCCCTGGCCGTGGTGTGGTTCTGGCTGATGCAAAAGTATGCCCGGATGGGGTTGAATCAGCCGGGCCTGCGCGAAGGTGAGGAGAAAGATATCGCCGCGGCGCTCTACGGTCCGGGCGAAGACACTGAGCTGGCTCCGCTGAGTTTCTCACCGCCTCAGGAGGGCGGGCCTGGAACCGAAACTGACACTGGAACCGATTCCCATAACAAGCAGAACCCGGAGGAGAAGTAATGGATCTCGTTACCATTTGGTTTCTAGCCATCGCCGCCTTCTTCACCATTTACTTCGTCCTAGAGGGCTTCGACTTCGGCGTGGGCATGTCCTTGCCATTGCTGGGAGGCAAAAGCGCCAAGGAGGCCGATGCCCGCCGTTCCGCGGCCGTCGAATCAATAGGTCCCCTCTGGGATGGAAACGAGGTGTGGCTGATCGTGGCCGGCGGCAGCATCTTCGCTGCCTTCCCCGATTGGTATGCCACTCTCTTTTCTGGGTTCTATCTTCCCCTCCTGCTCATTCTGCTCGCCCTCATTGTGCGCGGAGTCTCCATCGAGTGGCGGCATAAGGTAGACAGCCTAAGCTGGCGGCGTCGCTGTGACGCTGGGATCGTCCTTGGCTCCATCGTTCCGGCCTTCCTGTGGGGTGTGGCGATGACAAATATGGTCATCGGGGTCAACTTCACCTCCTTCGGTCATGTTTCAGCCGCCACCGAGGGCTTTATCGGTCTGCTCAATCCCCGCGGCCTGCTCGGTGGCCTAGCCTTCGTACTCTTATTCTTCGCGCACGGTCTGTTTTTCCTCGGTCTCAAGTGCGCTGACCCGCTGCGCCGGCGCGTGCATCAACTCGCCCATGGCGGCATTGCTCCCCTCGCTGCTGCAGTGGGCGCAGCCTACCTACTGTGGATGCAACTAGCCACGGGCAAAGGCTGGACCTGGTTGGCACTTGTTGGCGTGCTCGCGGCTTTGGTCGTGGCCCTGGTCGCTGTGTGGAATAACCGCGATGCCCTAGCCTTCTACGGAACTGCAGCCGCGGTGGTAGGCGTCGGAGTCTTCCTATTTGGTTCCCTATTTCCCTACCTGCTTCCAGCCAGCAATGACATCGCGAGTCTAGATATCTACAACGCATCCGCGAACCCCTATACCCTGAAAATCATGAGCTGGGCATCGCTGTTGCTGGCACCGTGTGTCATCATCGGCCAAGGTTGGTCCTACTGGCAATTCCGCAAGCGCGTCACCGTCGAACACTAAGCGAGGCAGGAGGTACTATGGCCGCTCCCGTTGATCCTGCGCTCCTACGCCTTGTTCCGCCCGTGCGAAGCCTCATCGTGCGTACCGGCATCTTTCAGGCGTTATCAACCGTGCTAGTGCTAGCGCGCGGAATACTCATCGGCTCCGTCGCGGCCACCGTCATCACTCGAACGGCACTTGAACCGGGGGCTTGGCCCGCCGGCACGTGGCTCAAGGAGCCATCGATCTGGTGGATGCTCATAGCGTTATTCGCCGTGGTGGTCGTCCATGCGGCGGTAGCCGGACTGGCCCAGCGCGAACAATCACGTGCGGTAGGCGCGAGCGTCGACAAGCTGCGCGAGGCTACCGTGACTGCGTTATCCCACCGCGATCCCCGTGTGGTGGAAGAAGAATCAGGCCGTTGGCGCCACATCCTTGGCCGCGGTATGGAGGACTTTCGGCCCTATCTTTCCCAATTCCTTCCGGCGCTCATTGCCGCATGCATCTCCACCCCGGCTGCGCTGGCTACGGTGGCCTACTTCGACTGGGTTTCCGGTATTTTTGCGCTGGTCACCTTGCCACTCATCCCTGCGTTTATGATTCTCATCGGAACCCTCACCGCCCAGCACACTCGTCGTCGCCTGGAGGTAACCGCGGGCCTAGGCCAGCAGCTTGCAGATCTCGTGGGTGGTGCGCCGACATTGAGGGCGCTTCGCGCTGCGGAAACTCCGAAGCAGTATGTGTCCCTATTAGGCAAACGGCACACAGCGGCGACCCTTGGAGTGCTGCGGCTGGCTTTCTTATCTTCTTTCGCACTGGAGTTTATCGCCACGCTATCTGTGGCACTAGTGGCAGTAAGCATCGGGCTGCGCCTAGTGGCTGGCGATATCGAGCTGCTTCCTGCGCTGGTGGTGCTCATCATCGTGCCCGAGGTCTTTAACCCAGTGCGCACCATCGGCACTAGCTTCCACGCTGCCGCGGATGGCATGGAATCTGCCAAGGCGGCTCTGGACCTAATAGCGCAACCGGTGCAGGTTGCCGGCAGCTACCGCCACCTGTCTAAATCCGGCAAGGTAAGCGTACACAACCTCAGCATCGACGGGCGCGAGGGAACGCGGCCCAAGGACTTAAGTCTGCAAGCCGAGCCAGGCCAGGTGGTGGTGCTGGCGGGGCCAAACGGTAGTGGCAAATCCAGTGTGCTGCTCGCCTTGCTTGGGCAACTGCCTGATTCCGCGGTTGGTGGGTACGTCGAGATACCCGACCAGGTCTCTTACTTGCCCGCCACCCCAGCCCTAATTACTGGCACCGTGGAGAACAATCTCGAGCTCTGGGCGGCGCCGGCACCCCAGCTGGCCCACGCGAGCGCAGAGATCCCGGTGGGGGTGCCGGCAAGCCGCCAAATTTCATCGTCCGGCAGCGGGCTATCAGCTGGCCAGCGCGAGCGGCTCGGCATCGTTCGCGCCCTAGCCTGCCCTGCCCGCTGTTATCTCCTCGATGAGCCCACCGCACACCTTTCGCCCGCGCTTGTCGACGGCGTCCTTGCCGCCCTGCGCTCCCGAGCCGATGCCGGTGCCACCGTCGTCCTCGCCAGCCACGATCCTCGTGTACTCGAGGTTGCGGACCGCGTCTACCGCTTGGAAGGAGCCGAAAATGAGCCGAAATAGTCACGCCTCTAAGGCTGAATCCACAGGCTTTTCTTCCTCCAACGAGGCCTCAACCCCGCTCGTAGCTGAGCGGGAGGCGACCTTAACTCAATTGCGGTTTATCTTCTCCACCTGCGGGTTTAGTCCCGCGTCTTTGGCAGTGGCCATTGGCGTTAGTTCCTTGGCCCTGCTGGCGGCCCTGGCTCTGGCAATGACTTCGGGTTGGCTGATTACTCGAGCCTGGCAGGCTCCTCCGGTACTGGAGCTTTCCGTCGCCGTGACCAGCGTGCGTGCGTTGGGAATCTCACGCGCAGTCTTTCGTTACGCAGACCGGCTTTATGCGCACCGTTTGGCGCTGCGCACGACCACACGATTGCGCAGTGCCATCTTTAATGGGCTCATCGATTCCCAGGTGGATCTCGGTCCCCGCGGGCGGGCCCACGTACGCCTAGTCGACGATGCGGACAAGATCACCGATCTCATCGTGCGCACGCTGGTGCCCTGCGGGGTAGCTGCGGTCTTGAGCGTCGTGTCCTTAATCTGTGCCTTCTTAATGTCGGTCCCGGCCGCGCTGGTTATGGCTGGAGCCTTCGCCCTAACCGGCATCGCCGTCCCAGCATTAGTGGCACAAGCTAGTAGAAAGTCCCAAGCCACATCTACCCGAAATGCCTTCACGGAGAATCTAGATAACACCCTGCACAACCGGGTGGAGTTCGCCGCCGCGGGGCGCGGAGAACTGCTCAGGAATCTCGCCGCACGAGCCTCGCGGCGCGAGACCTCGGCCCGGGTAGCCGCGGATCGGCCCCTCGCCGTAGCAGATGCACTAAGTTCCGGCGCCATCGGCTGTGCAGCAGTAGGCGTATTGATCTGTGCCCTTGCCTTCTACACCGGAAACCCGATGTGGATGGGCACGCTCGTGTTGTTGGCACTGTCCTCTTTCGAGGCACATGCGGCGCTACCGCAGGCGGCACAGTCCTGGCAGGAGGCCTCGGGGTCTATTCACTCGCTTTCGGCCGTTCTCAAGGCGCCGCCGAGGCCGCAGCCTCGATTCACGGACACGCGCTTCGTGCGCGCCCGCAACCTGCGGACCGAATTCGGGGATACAGTATGGAATTTCGAAGCCTTACCTGGCCAACGCGTGGTAGTGCGCGGAAAGTCCGGGTCCGGAAAGACTATGCTGCTCGAGACTATCGCCGGTGTGCGCGAAGCCATCTCCGGCGAGGTAACGCGGCCTGCCTCTTGCATACTATCGGCGGAGGATGCCTGGATATTTGCCACCAGCGTGCGCGAAAACATTCGCGTGGCTGCGCCTGAGGCCTCCGAGACTTTAATGAGCACTACCCTTGCCGCCGTGGGATTTGAGCTCGACCTCGACACGCAGCTTTCCGACGGCGCCGATTCACTTTCCAGCGGACAACGCCGCCGACTGTTGCTGGCCCGCGCGCTGTGCACGAAGGCCGATGTGTTGCTGCTCGACGAGCCCACCGAGCACATAGCTGCGAGTGATTCCGCCCGCCTACTTAATGTGCTGTGCACCCAACCTTTGCCGGGTGCGCTGCCCGAGCGCACCGTCATCATAGTCACGCATGCCCCCGGGCCGGTGGGGATCGAAGTACTCTCCCCTGCCCACCTAGCTTAGAAAACTAGGCGCGCATATCGCCCTTTTCTGCGAAGTTAATCTGGAAATCAAAAGCGGTCTTCAGATCGTGCGGGGTGTGGATGAACTTATTCTTCTTCGCCCGCTCGTAGTACTGCTCCAGCAATGGACGGTACTCGGGATGCGCCACCGCGATGACCTTCTCCACACGTTCACGCGGGGCTAGCCCACGCAGGTCAGCCACGCCGTACTCCGTGATAATCACCATGGCATCGTGCTCGGTGTGGTCGGTGTGGGAGACAAAGGGAACAATGGCAGAAATCTTGCCGTCTTTCGCCACGGAAGGCGAGACGAACGTGGTGATATAACCGTTGCGTGTGAAGTCTCCCGAGCCGCCCGTTCCGTTCATAATACGAGAGCCACCCATGTTGGTGGAGTTAATATTGCCGTAGATATCGGCCTCGATCATGCCGTTGGAGGCAATAAAGCCGAGGCGGCGGATAACCTCCGGGTGGTTGGAGACTTGCTGCGGCCGCAAGATGATGTGCTTGCGGTAGCGCTCCGCCTCGGCGTTCATCTTTTCTGCGTACTCGGGCGACAGGGCGAAGGAGGTGGCCGAGGCAACGGTCATCTTGCCCGCGTCAATCAGGTCGAGCATGCCGTCCTGGAAAACTTCCGTATAGGCCTGGATATTCTCAAACTTTGACTCTAAGAGTCCCGCCATCACAGCATTGGGTGCTGTTGCAAACTTCAGGCGGAGAGCCGTGACGACCCAGTTTCTCATTTCCTGATGGCCGCTGCGTGCCGGCGTTCTCAGGCAGCCTCGAACACCCGGCTGACGATCACCGCATCCGGATTGGGGTGCCCATAAGCAAACATCGTGCCCTGGCCTTTCCGTAATGAATGCATCGCTTCCATCCCTTTCAACGTCCGGTACGCCGAGGTCCGGTTTTTGAACGCCCCCTTCGGTCCGAGGATCCGTTTCAGCCGCCCATGATCTCCTTCAATGACGTTATTGAGGTATTTCACCTGCCGGTGTTCCACGGTCTGCGGGCAGATTCCCTCTGACTTCAACTCGGCGATTGCCCTGGCCAGGGAGGGTGCTTTATCGGTGTTGATCACCCGCGGGAACCCGGTTATCGTGTTCGACCTCAGGGTCTTGGCCAGGAAACGCTTCGCTGCGGCGACGTTACGCTTTGGGGACAGGTAAAAGTCCAGGGTCTGACCACCGTCGGTGATCGCCCGATAGAGGTAGCACCACTTTCCCCCGACCCGGATATAGGTCTCGTCCACCCGCCAGGACCGGGCCTGCCAATCCGGGACTTGTCGGTACCACCGGGTCTGCTTGTCCAGCTCAGGAGCATATTTCTGGACCCAGTGGTAGATGGTGCTGTGATCGACCGGTACGCCCCGCTGAAGTCATCATTTCTTCCAGATCGCGGTAGCTCACGCCGTAGCGGCAGTACCACCGCACCGCCCACAGGATGATGTCACGGGGAAATGACGACCGGAGAAGATGCCCATGGCTCTGATTATTTCACGCAGGTCTTCCTGTCGCCCGAACTTTGCAACAGCACCTTATAGGCTCAGTTTTGGTTGCGAGTGCTGTGGTGGCAACTGTCAGTCCAGAGGCCAAGAAGCTTTTGGCTCAAAATGCACCAAAGGTATTATCCTCAACCGCCAAAATGTTACTTCCAGGTAAGAAATAGTCCCTATTTATAGATAGCTCCTGGCGGTTAATCCTGTCATCCTGGCTCTCGTCGAGCTGCAACTCTCGCATAGCGTGGTTGCTAAGGAGGTGTGCCCAATTGGATTACAAGTACCTACACACTTGATCGGTGCTGCACGTTTCAGGGTCCGGGTGTGCGGCGTCCTGTCTGAGGTCCGCGATAGTGTCGCGCAGCACGGAGAGCTGCGCGATCTGCTGCTCGATCTCAGCGAGGCGCACGTCAAGCAGGTCGCGCACGTGCTCGCAGGGCGCCTGGCCGCCGTCGCGGATGTCGAGGATCTGGCGGATCTGGGCGAGGGTCAGCCCGGCGGCCTGGCCCCGGTGGATGAACCCGACCCGACCCACGGCATCCTCGGCGTAGTCCCGATAGCCGGAGGCCAATCGCTCGGCCGGAGGGAGCAGCCCCGACTCCTCGTAGAACCGCAGGGTCTTGGTCGTGGTTCCGGTTGCTTCCGCAAGCTGTCCGATCCTCATGTTCGCCGATTCCCCTTCCAATGGCCACCACACTTGACCTTCCATTGTACTGGAAGGTTCACAATGGTTCCATAGGAACTTTTGAACCACAGGGAAGAGACATCTGGAATGACAAACGAAAAGTTCGATCTGGCGATTATTGGTTCCGGCGGCGGAGCGTTTGCGGCCGCGATCCGGGCCACCGGACTGGGCAAGCGCGTCGTGATGGTGGAGCGCGGCACCGTGGGCGGGACATGCGTGAACACGGGCTGCGTCCCGTCGAAGGCGCTCCTAGCTGCCGCGGAGGCCCGCCACGTGGCGTTGGATTCGGCCCGCTTCCCTGGGGTGGCGGCCTCGGCGGGCCCGGTGGACATGCCGGCCCTGATTCAGGGCAAGGCCGCGCTGGTTGAAAGCATGCGCACGGAGAAGTACGTCGATCTGGCCGCGGACTACGGGTGGACGATGATCTCGGGGGACGCGTCGTTCACCGGAACCCAGGACGCACCGCTGCTCCGGGTGATCTCCCCGGATGGTGCAGTGAGAACGATCGAGGCCGGGCACTACCTCGTGGCCACTGGCTCCGCACCCTACGTGCCCCCCGTTCCCGGACTGGCCGAGGCCGGGTACCTGACCTCGACGACGGCGATGGAACTGGACGAGGTGCCCGAATCAATGCTGATCCTGGGCGGAGGCTATGTTGCCCTGGAGATGGCACAACTTTTCTCCCGGCTGGGCTCCCGGGTGACCATGCTGGTCCGTTCCCGGTTGGCCTCGCAGGAGGAACCGGAGGCATCCAAGGCGTTGGCGGGGGTGTTCGCCGACGAGGGGATCCGGGTGGTCCGGCGGGCCATGGCCGACTCCGTGGCCTCCGGCCCGGACGGGGTCTCGGTGACGGCAAACGTGGCCGGGGGCGAGGAGGTGTTCCGCGCTTCCCGCATCCTCGTGGCACTGGGCCGCCGCCCGGTGACCGAGGGACTGGACCTTGACGCCGTCGGGGTGAAGACCGGCGCATCCGGCGAGATCGTGGTCGATTCCCGCCTGGCCACGTCCAACCCGCGGGTTTGGGCCGCCGGGGACGCGACCGGCCATCGGGAGTTCGTTTACGTCGCAGCGGCCCACGGTGCCTTGGCCGTGGACAATGCGTTCACCGATGCCCTGGCCGAGGTCGACTACCGGCACCTGCCCCGGGTCACCTTCACCAGTCCCGCCATCGGGGCGGTCGGGATGACGGAAAAGGAAGCTGTCGCCGCCGGGATCAGCTGCGAGTGCCGGGTCCTCCCCCTGGAGTACGTGCCGCGAGCCGTGGTCAACCGCGACACCCGCGGCTTCATCAAGGTTGTCGCGGACCGCGACACCGGACGGATCCTGGGCCTCTCCGCGGTGGCCAAGGACGCCGGGGAAATCGCCGCCGCCGGCGTCTACATCCTCGAAGCGGGCATGACCACCGCGCAGGTCGCCGCCGCCTGGAGCCCCTACCTGACGATGGCCGAGGGCATCAGGATCGCCGTCAAGGCCTTCACCACCGACGTCTCCGAGCTCTCCTGCTGCGCCTGAGCTCCAGCCCCCACTACCGAAGCAAAGGAATGCCCTGACCGCCACCGACCAGGCCCTCACCTATCTGTTGTCCCCGAGCACCACCGCACCGACCACGGCACCGCCTGAGTCCCCATCCCCATTCCTGGAAGGAACCACCAGACACCATGACATACCCGAGATCCCGCCGTTCTCTGTCCGTTCCCCGGCCCAGGCACCTCGCCTGCGCCCTGTTTCTGGCAGCGGTCATGGCACTGACAACCGCCTGCGCCAGCTCACCGAGCGGCCCGTCGGCCGCGCCAGGCGGTTCGTCGCCCGACGCGGCCGGTGCCGTTGCCGTTACGGTCTCCGACATTGACGGCACTACCCGGACCATCCCGGACGGTAAGCCCGCAGCACTGTTCTTCTTCTCTGCCGGATGCGGTGAGTGTGCAGAAGGGGCCGATTCCCTGAACAAGGCCTCCACGGCCCTGGGAAGCTCGGCCGACTACCTCCTGGTGGACGTGGACCCCCGAGAACCGAAGGAGACCATCAACGGATTCCGCGATTACATCAAGGCCCTTGAGCTCCCTGCCGTCATCGACACCGAGGCCACACTGACCACCCGGTACAAGGTCACCTCCATAAGCACCCTGGTGGTGGTCGACGCGAAGGGCGACGTTACCTTCCGGGCCACCGACCCGTCTGCGGAAAAGATCCAAGAAGAACTCACCAAGGCCGGTGCCCAATGACAGCCCTGCTTGCCCTGGCCTTCGCCGCTGGAATGATTGCCCCGGTCAATCCCTGCGGTTTCGCCCTCCTGCCCGCCTGGATAGCCCAGACCATCGGGGACGCCCGGACGCGCCCGCTCGCGCTGCGTCTGGCCCACGGGCTCCGGGCCGGGCTCGCGCTCAGCCTCGGCTTCGCCGGGACCCTGGCAGCCTTCGGGCTGATCGTCAGCGCGGGCGCCAGGACCCTGATCAGCGCAGCGCCCTGGCTGGGAATGGCCACCGGGGTGATCCTTCTCCTGCTGGGCCTGGCCATGCTCACCGGACTCACACCACGGCTCCGTCTGCCGGCCTGGGCCACGAAACCCCGCACACAAGAAGCCGCAGGGGCAGGTCACAAAACCGGGCGCATGGTGGCCTTCGGGATCGGATACGCCGCAGCATCCCTCGGCTGCACCCTCGGGGTGCTCCTGGCCGTGATCGCCCAAGCCCAGGCCGTCGCCAGCTACGCCGGGCTGCTCGCGGTCTTCGCCGCCTACGCCGCAGGCTCGGCCACTGTCCTGATACTCGTTTCGGCAGGCACGGCCATCGCCGGGGCCGCCCTCGGGCGAAGAATCACCGGCCTGGCCAAGCACAGCAACCGCATCGCCGCCTTCATCCTCACCATAACCGGCGCCTACCTCAGCTGGTATTGGTATCCCGCCGCCACCGGCGGAACCGCACAGGCCAACAGCCTCGCCGTATGGTCGGCCGCCGCCAGCGCCTGGATCAGCGACAACAGCACCCTGATCGCAGCCCTCGCCGCAGCCGTGGTGCTCGCATCGGCATTGGCCGCCCTCAACCGGCGCAGGAGACTGCGCATCAGACAGGGAACGCCGCCCACAGGCGAGGGTCCCGGGCAAAGCGGGGAACCCGACTGCTGCACACCAACTCCGGACAACAACTCGACCGAGGACCGGCCAGGCACGATCCCGTAGCTGGCCGAGGACTCCCAAAAAGCAATGGGGAGAGGGAACCTTGCCCATCTTCTGGCAAACGAGGCGCGCGCCTATCAGGACAGGTTGGTACAGCGGCATCAGGCCGGAAGTCAATTCGTGCAGAGGACTTCGGGCAATCCGTCAGGAGCCCTCTGTACCGCCCCCGCAATGACGGGAACGTCAGTGTGGTGGACTTCGGAAAGCCACAGTGACACCCACTAGTTGTACTCGACCGTGACGTTGGTGGCACTTTCGGTCTTGTGAAATAGCTAGGCCTCCTGGCTTAGTGGAGCTGTCTAGTTCTTCACTGCCAGGAGGCCTCTATGCCCAACGGTAACGCCCGCTTGACCACGCATGCGAGAGCGTTGCTGGTGGCCAGGCAAGCTCATCCATATCGATGTGAAGAAACTCAGCCGCACCCCCGACAGCGGCGGTTGGCGAGTCCACGACCGATCCGCGACCGGAAGACCCGATCGGGTTCGACCACGTCCATGCCGCTGTCGATGACCACACCCGACTCGCTTATATGGCCCACTAGCGGTCGCGGAGCGTCCTGAAAACCTAAAGTTTTATGAGACACCCGGCAGGAACTGGAATGTGAGACCGTTTCATGGGGCAATTGGCCTCCTCCCCGTCTCACTAAAGCGTCTCGCCCTAAGTTGTCGCAGGGTGGTGCTCGGTAGGGGTTTGTGAGGCATAATCGAGACATGAGGCTTTTGGGGTACACCCCACTTTTACAATAAGGTACATGTTTGAATTTCGCGTATATTCGCCGACTTTAAAGACAACGTTCTTCTACGGTAGGGAGCCAAGCTTTGAGCAGGCCTGGGACAAGGCCGTGGTCTACATTTTGAATGATGCCCGTTGGAAAGACCAAAGCAATATCATTGATGCCATAGCTGCAACGGAGACAAAGTCAGAACATGCCACAAATGGGTGGATAGACGTCAGCCTTGGCCGGAATATGCAAAATGTTTACGAGCAACACGAAGTTGCGGTCATGATTGATAAAACTGCACGTGTCATGAACAATTTAGGACACTGAGTTAAGTCGGTTAGGGTACACCACGTTACGAGATAATCTTCCAACTCTTGCTCAAGCAGTCAGTCCGGTAGAAGTGATAACTCACGTCCCCTCTACCAACCGCAGTCCCGGACGCGACCGTGGGGCACTTGCTAGTGCCCTCAATTCTGCTCTCGGTCATATATCCGAAATCGTCTCACACCAGCGGCTTTAGAATCTTCAGGTGATAACACCGGCGCGTCCCACACAATAAGCCCAGATCGTTTTTCAGTGATAGATCCTGCTGCAGTCGCCGGTCGGCACGTGCTGCTAGTGGAGGACACTTGGGTCAGCGGAGCCAGTGCGCAATCAGAAGCGGTATCTCTGCACCGAGCAGGCGATCACCATGTCACTGTCATGTGTATCGCCAGGATGCTGAAAGCCAAGTGGGAAGACGGGACTTACTTGGCATCTCAATACGCCACCTTGCTGCCTCCACAGCAAGACACTACAGTTTTCAATCCTTAAACAAGGAGATCTGAACATACTTTTAGACGGCGCTGTTGCAAAGTTGGGCCAGGGCACGATGTTTACCTACGGGCACCCGAACCCAGACGCGGTGATCGTCAGCCGGATATTCGAGACAGCTTAAGCACCCCGGAGCAAGGACAACTAATGTCTTGAGGGTAGGCTTTTCGACCCTGGCCCAACTTTGCAACAGCACCGCGTAGGTAAAATAACGGGTTAAGTGACAATTTTCGATTATGTGACCTTGGATGACTGTGTCGTTTTGAGGAGTCGTCTGCACGGATTTCAGAAGTCCTCTGCACTATCGCCATCCACTCCGGAGAGGCCGCGGGCGTTCGTCCACTTCATCTGGAACGCGACTCGACAGAGCGCATTCAATCGGATGGTCTCTTTCTCCCTGCGAAGGATGGGGGCACTTTAGGGTGCCAGGGTGTTGACCAGATCGAGGAATTCCTCAGCGTAGGCAATTTGCTTGCGTAGCTTTTCGTAGCGGGTGCGCGTCTCCTCACGAATGTCGGCAAGGGTGGCCTTGGCATTACTCCGTGCCTGCTGTGCGGGATCACTGTCCTGCCCGCCATCTGAACTATGAAGAATCTCCGCAGCTTCCAGGAATTCTCGCATCTGATCCAGAGTAAACCCCAGCGGTTTCATCCGTCGCACCAGCAAAACACGACGTACATCAGCCTCACTATAAAGCCTGAACCCACCAGGGCTACGCCCCGATGGGGTAATCAGGCCGACGTTGTCATAATAACGCAAGGTGGGAATCGACAACCCAGTCTGGTCAACGACCTCGCCGATCTTGAAATTACTGTTTTGCATTGCCTGTTCTCCTTCACGGTGATGTTGCCCACGGGTTCCTGTACCTGGGTTGGCGGTTGAGTAAAACTCCCGCTACCATGACCACCATCACCAAACCTAAAGTTACTAGAGGGTTGGATTCCTTTCGGGCGTTCGCCCAGTTACCTATCCCCTCAAAGATTGGACATCTATGACTGAAACTAGCACGGCGGCCCCCCGCCCCCTCCTGAGTCCAGACGGCGCTGATGCCCCTACCGGGATCATCGCATCCTTCCGTTACGCATTTTCTTCCCCCGCCCGTATCCGTATAGAGATTCTGGCCGGACTGGCGGTATCCCTGGCGCTGATCCCTGAGGCCATTGCCTTTTCCATCCTTGCCGGTGTTGACCCAGCCATGGGTCTGTTTTCCTCGGTAGTCATGGCCATTGCGATCGCCTTTACCGGTGGCCGCCCGGCAATGATAACCGGCGCCACCGGGGCTATTGCCCTAGTCATTGCTCCTGTGGCGCGTGGTTACGGGATAGATTATTTCATCGCCACCGTCTTGTTGGGCGGTGTCCTACAAATCGTGCTCGGAGCCCTCGGTGTGGCGAAACTTCAGCGTTTTATCCCCCGATCGGTGATGCTGGGTTTCGTCAATGCACTGGGCATTATGATTTTCACCGCCCAACTCGAACACCTCATTGATGTGCCTTGGATGGTCTACCCACTCGTCGGCTTGGGTGTGGTGATCATGATTTTCTTCCCCAAGCTCACCAGTGTGATCCCCGCCCCGCTGGTCACGATTATCGTGCTCACCGGTTTGGTCATTGCCGCCGGTTTGACTGTCCCGACGGTCTCGGACATGGGCAAGATGCCGGAGACCTTACCGTCCCTGTTTATTCCGAACGTGCCGTGGACGTTGGAGACCCTGCAGATCATCGCGCCTTATGCCCTGGCCATGGCCGTGGTCGGTCTCATGGAATCGTTGATGACCGCCAAGCTCGTCGATGACATCACCGACACTCATTCCGATAAAACTCGCGAATCCTGGGGACAGGGGGTGGCTAATATTGCCTCCGGTTTCTTCGGCGGCATGGGCGGCTGCGCGATGATCGGTCAAACCATGATCAACGTCCGCGAATCCGGGGCACGTACCCGCCTATCCACCCTGTTAGCCGGTGTGTTCCTGCTGGTCCTGGTCCTGGCACTGGGCGACATCGTTGGCATGATCCCGATGGCTGCGCTGGTGGCAATCATGATCATGGTCTCGGTCGGCACCATCGACTGGCACTCGGTGCATCCACGCACCCTTAAACTCATGCCGGTCTCTGAGACCATTGTTATGGCCGTGACGATTATTGCGACCCTAGCCACCAGCAACCTGGCCATTGGTGTGGTGCTGGGTGTGGTCACCGCGATGATCATGTTCGCCCGTCGGGTGGCACATATCGTTTCCATTGAAAAGGTCTCCGATATCGACGGCGACGGCGATGGCGAGATTGATACTCGTACCTACCGGGTGCATGGCCAGTTGTTTTGGGCATCAAGCAATGACCTGGTTTATCGCTTTGATTACACCGATTCTGCCCGTCATATCACTATTGATCTCACTGAGGCGGAGATCTGGGATGCCTCCACGGTCGCGACCTTTGACGCGATTACGCAGAAGTTCCAGGACAGAGGCAAAACCGTGTCCATTATCGGGCTCGACGGCCCCAGTCAGGACCGGCTGAACCGACTGTCTGGCCGGCTTGACACCGGCCACTAACATCCCCCGACTCGAGCACATCGACTTGGCGCCCCAACTTATAACCGGGGCGCCAGTTTATTGGTGCTGTTGCACAGTTGGGGCAGTAGGAAGAGTGACGTGAAATAATCACAGCCATGGGTATCTTCTCCGGTCGTCATTTCCCCCGTGACATCATTCTGTGGGCAGTAGGTGGTACTGCCGCTACGGGGTGAGCTACCGCGATCTGGAGGAAATGATGACTTCAGCGGGGCGTGCCGGTCGATCACACCACGATCTACCGCTGGGTCCAGAAATACGCCCCTGAGCTGGACAAGCAAACACGGTGGTACCGGCAGGTACCTGACTGCCAGGCCAGTTCCTGGCGGGTCGATGAGACCTATATCCGGGTCGGCGGCAGGTGGTGCTACCTCTATCGGGCGATCACCGCCGGTGGCCAGACCGGTATAGGATAGTCGCTTTATAGGTCACTGGTGATCCGCTTCCAGTTTGTCTATGCCCACCAAACCGAATACTCGGCTCACACGGATGTGCCACGTTTTAAAGCTCAATCGCTCCTCGTTTTATAAATGGGTCCAAACCCGTGAAAAGCTCAGGTTAAAGATGTGTTCCGATGCCCTTATTGGTGCGAGAATTACAACCATCTTCGATGATGAGCACGGGCTTTATGGTGCTAAACGCATCGCTGCAAGCCTCAACAGTGATACGAATTTCGGCCCGATAAATCACAAGAAAGTCGCACGCATCATGAAATCCATGGGACTTAAAGGCTTTACCAAGCGCCGCCGATGTGCCACTACCAGGCGCAAGCCTGGCCACCGTGTCATGCCGGACTTAGTAGGCCGTAAATTCACAGCCACCGAGCCGAACCGCATTTATGTTGGCGACATTACCTACCTGCCCTGTAAGGGTGGCAAGAACATGTATTTGGCCACAGTCATTGACACGTATTCACGGAAACTTGCAGGTTATTCGCTCGCAGACTGTCAGATGCGAGTGTCACTGGTCGTCGATGCAATAGCCCGCGCGCACGGTGTGCGTGGCAGTCTTGACGGGGCTGTATTCCATTCCGATCACGGCAGTGTGTACAGCTGACAAGCCTTTAGGAGCTATTGCTCGTCGTTGGGTGTGCGCCAATCCATGGGCGCGGTAGGAACGAGTGCGGATAATGCCCTAGCAGAGTCGTTTAACGCTACTTTAAAGCGGGAAGTCTTACGTGATAGGAAAGTCTTTGACAATCCCATTATCTGCCGGCAGGAAGTCTTCCGGTGGTGCATGCGCTACAACACGCGCCGGCGACACTCGTGGTGCAACCTTCTAGCTCCCGATGCCTTCGAAGCACTCACATCAGCTACACTGACCAAAGCAGCATAGCTAACCCCCGACGTGTCCACTGTCCGGGGGTCAGGTACCCAGCAGTGCGTTGCGCTGACCGGTCAGTTCTTGCCGCTGTTCGGTAAGGGTGTCGTCCTCTGGGGCGAGCGCGCGCCGCGGCGTGTCCAGGCCGACATCGACAGCACGGTGGTCTACCGTGCTGCGAAATTGATCAGAGACGACGACTAGCTGTAGCCCTGCTACACGCCCTGTACGGTCTTCTGAGGTCTGTTAGGGTTCGTCGGCAGTAGTGCCTCAATTCGGTCTCTGGCGGTAAGAAACCCGTCTCAGCATTCGTTCTGAGGCGGGTTTGTGTTCGTCTCGTTAGTTCCTTGCGGCGCGTCGTGCGAGTTCGTTCATGCGTTCTTCTGCGGCTTCTTGGTAGTGCATCGCGCTGGCGACGTCTGAGTGTCCTAGCCATGCCATGATCTCTGCGAGTGTAGCCCCTGCCTGTGCAAACCGTGTGCCTGAGTAGTGCCGCAATGCGTGGAAGTGTAGGTCTGGGCGTCCTGCTTGTGTTCGCGCCTTTCGCCAGTGGTACTGGAAACCTGAATAGGTAACGTTGAGCAGTTGGTCTCCGTGCGTGTTTACGTGGTCTGCGATTGATCGTGCGTCGTTGCCGAAGACAGTTACGCTGCGCACTCCGGCTCGTGACTTGGGCCGTTTGACTTCGCGGGTGCCGCCTGCGAGTCGTACCTCTGCCTTGTCCACGTTGATGTGCACGGCGTCGATCTCGCCGCGTTCGTCCCGTGTGACCGTGAAGTCATCACGTGTCAGTGCTTGTATCTCTCCCCAGCGCAAACCCGCCGCTGCTGCAGTAATGACTGGGTAGCGAAGGTGTTCAGGCATCGCCTCAATAATGATGTCTAGCTCTGAGTCGGTTGGTGCCGTCACGGTGAGTTCTGTGGATGTCTTCGACCCGCCGCGTACCCTGCACGGGTTTTTTGCTATGAGTCCGTCTTCCTCGGCGGTCTTCAACACGCTCTTCATCAGGTCGTATTGGCGTCCTACAGACGTCTTCTTGCCGGATTTGAGTTGTTCTGCGTGCCACGTTCGTACTTGGTCGGGCGTGATCGCGTTGATCGGCATGTCGGCCCATACGCTGAGCCTGTCGGTGAGATAGCGCCTGTACTCCTCGCGTGTTCTGCTGGCGAGCCTATCTCCCTGTGAGTTCGTGCGGGTGTCAACCCATTGTGTTGCGTATTGCTTGAACGTGACTGCACCTCGCTGTCGTTCTGCCGCCTCGCGTGCTTGGGTCTCTTCTCGTTCGCGTGGGTGTGTCCATGCGTGCTGGGCTATGAGGGCGTGTTCGCTGGCGAGCCACACTTCTGCGTCTGCACGCCTGTCATATGTGGTTGGTCCTGTGATGCGTTTGCGGGTGCCTTCTGCTGACGGGTCCGGGTAAGACGCTTGCCAGCGTCCGGAGGGCAATTTCTTGATTGACCCCCACCGTGCGCGGCGTCCTCGTGATTGTGGCATGCGCTCCTCCTTGCGTGCTACATACATGCTACATCTATTGGCACTGATTGACGTTCAATGGCGTTCAATGTCGTCAATAAACGTTTATATGCAGGTATTTTATATTTCTACCTTAATTACTCTACCTGGTTCGAGCCCAGTTGGAGGAGCAAATGAGCCGCCTGGAAACAGGCGGCTTTTGGGTTAAGGGTCAAAATGTGTGTCTGGCTCTGGGGCTTGGCGGGTCTGGCTCCAGGTGGGTAAGCCAAAAATGTGCCTAGGTTCGTTGTTCCCCGGCCTCACTGCCGTTTGGGCTCTTTTCTGTTTGATGACCTTCCTTTCTATCCCTGTGAAATGTAGGCATTGGCCTGCCCTCCCCCGAGAATAGATACGTCGAAGATCAGGCCTGTCAAGGCTATCTGCCTGGAATAGCGCTATCACAAAAGACCAGACTGCATGTTTCTTGGGCGACACGGTCCTAGCCTCATTGTAAAAAATTCGGCTTTGGCTAGTTACTCCTACCCGAAACATGCCGATCGGCGATCTGCAGCGAGACACTAGGGGTAACTCTGTGCGCACACAACTACTCCGGCATTTTGCTAGAACTTTCTCCGCATGGCGTCGGGGAGCGCCTCCGATGCGATTGACATCAGAGTTGATCCCGATTTCAACCGGTCGGCTGTTGATGCCCAGCGCTCCGAGCCTAAAGCGGTTTAGGATTGATACTATTCTTCCCTGCAAAGAGAGCATGCAGCCTACGGGCTTTGCACACCCATTTTGAAGTCAGAGCCCGGCTGCTCTTCTATATGTGAAGTGATAACATACGGCATGACATTATTACGCGTTTTTCGCTGGGAACTCGACTGCTTTCGAAGTTAATCAGCTCTGCGCCTTTGCCGAAGGAAAGCTGATATTTGACAACAGTATCGCGGATTAGTTGATCCCTGTTTCCATTGAATCCGGTTAGGAAAGCTGAGACATTATGCAATCAAACGGCAAGCTGACATATCTCACGGCTCTTATAGCGCACTTCATCTGTGCACTCGTGGGAGCCATCCTCGCTTTTGCTCAGCATTTGGAAACTGGTATTGGCTTCATCGCTATCGCCCTGGCTGTAGTGCCCGCCATCGGACATCTGCGTATGCGCCGCCAGCTTGCAGCCACGCGCACACTTATTTCCCATGAGCCTCCAGTTAGCGCCACTACCCAGGCACAGTACTTGCAACAAATTGAAGGTGCGCTGGTATCAACTCAATCGTTAATCAACAGTCTCGAATCTGCGCAAACGCGACAAGACCAAGTCACAAACGAAACGAAGGCTGAGCTTCAGGAGCTCGCCCAACACGCAATGGCAGTCCACCGTGAAGCACGCCTTGCCCGCCTTCTGAATGAAACAACCCGTAAAGAGCTCTCTCACTAAAGCACTTCCTATGCAAGAATCCTCGAACTATAGTGACGTCCTCCTACCTCAACCGACTTCGGTTTTTATCCAATCCCAGCTAAATAACACCGCACAAAGCGCGGAAGGGGCATTCTCAGCTCCAATTTACGAGGATGGGATCACCTACGGTCATGTCGGTGACATTATTGATTGCCTCAACCAGTCGTTTGATTCTGAATCAAACCTAAAAAACAAGCGCCTCATCCAAGAAGTCAAGAAGGATATTATTAAACGTGCAATCGCCGATGTTTCGCACTCCCCCGAAAATCGCAAAGCTCTTTCCGATATCCTTCAAGCAAAACCTAACCGGGATATCCCTTGGCGTGAAGTCATCCCCGAGGCTAAAGGAATAGCGTTTCTATATAATTTTTCACCATTTCAAGATACCGGGGCAACAGTCGCTTCAAAGCGCTTACGCAACTTTGAGACAACCTTCGATGTTGTTTCCTGCTCCTTTCTGCATCGAAAGAAACAGGACCTCTCCGTTGAGTGCATTGCTGAACCGTACATAGCATCAAAGCACTTTCTCCCTATTGCTCCCTCCTGGGCATCATGGGAACCGTTCAAAACTTTCGCGATTAAGGCATGCGACTACGCAGAGAAAAGAGTTTCCGCTGGCGCTTCGTATGCTGTACTGTACTCGCGGGCAATGTGGGCCCCCAGCATGTTTGCAGCCAAGCTATTCAAAGAGAATCACCCAGAGCTTCATTGGATCGCAGAGTTCTCAGATCCAATGTCCCTTGACGTCGAGGGGTTACCACGCGGCGGAAAGGTCCCGAAGGACGACTTGTCAGACAAGTTCATTCAAGAGCTGGAACAGGAATATCCCGAACTGAGTTGCTTGGAATTCTCTATCTTCTCCCTCGCGGAACACTTGGTGTACGCCTTCGCGGACGAAATTATGTTCACAAATTCGAACCAAATGAAAGAGATGGTCAGCCGGATTTCATGTCCATCCCTGCGAGAAAGAGTCGTAGAAAGAGCGGTCGTTTCTAATCATCCAACGCTGCCGCGCACATATTACCTTCGCGAGGACTCGGGTTACGAAGTCGACGAAGCTAAGCTGAACCTTGGCTACTTTGGTGAGTTCTATTCCAGTCGAAGCATCACCGAAGTGACTTCGGCAATACGAACACTTCCCGTGAAGCTTCGGGAGCGCGTACACCTTCATGTGTTTACGAACTTCATTCCGACGGGCCCAGGCAACCAACGCCCAAGAAATATGTCGAGAAAACAACACGAAAGCTATGTCCGCCGCGCGTACGAAGGTGTTGGTGCGGATGGAATCGAAGACCAAGTCTCATTCAACGCGTCGCTGCCTTACCTAAAGTTTTTGGCAACAACTGAGAAACTCGACTACTTAATTGTCAACGACGCGAAAACCGGATCTCATCATAGTGTTAACCCTTTTCTTCCCTCTAAATGGAGCGACTACGCTGGATCCTCTGCCAAGAGCTGGGGGTTCGTTGAACCAAATTCAATTTTGGCGTCTAAGCCGGTAACGGTTAAGTCACCCGTAGGAGATGCGCTCAATGCCCGAGTCGTGCTATGGGATTTAGTCGAGGAGAAATTTCCCGACCTTGCGAGCGATTTAAATGGCTAATCAATCGAACAAGAATTTAACAGCCCTTCTAGAGTCCTTAGGCAGAGCATCCACCCCCCAAGTGAAGCCAAACCGATTTGGTCTTTCCGCTGCGAGTTTTCTTGGGGCCGCAATGTTCCCAAGCGAGCCTGACTCTACTTTGTTACTCGGAACACAAGAAATGCTCAGCACCTGGCCAAAAAACAATAAGGTCGTTCTAGCTGTACCTGGGCTAATCAAGGAGCAAATCGTCGACCAAAATTTTAGTCGGCTCGTGATCGACGAATCTGCGTTTCATCGTGGCCCTTGGATTGGGACTGACTCTGGTGGGCAAAGCCATCTCGCGTCTGAGCTCTTCGAAGCTGGTCGAGTAGCTCGTGGTACTGGCCGAGCTGTCTATTTTGTCCCGACCCCATCAAATGGACCTAGATTTGATAGCGCTTACATTCGGTCAACTTGCACGGTAGATTTCTCGAATATTCCGGCAGAAGATCTGGAAGAAGGCGCCCCACAATCTGAAGTATGGGATTTTCTTTTGAAGTTGTTAGCCGATCGATACGGAATGAAATAATGACTACACAAAACCTGCGTGCTTTGGTCGCATTAGATCTGGATATTTCTAGTGCTCTCAATCGGGCTTGGGCGAAGGGCCTTCTCTCTTTCTTTCACTCCGGCGGGGTAAGCATCGACTTTCTTTCTAGGAGTCCTGAACTTGGGGATTTTGAAGAGAGCATCGCCCCGCTCTGCGAGAGCGTTATTCCCGCACATCTCCATGTAGACGCCGAATCCATGGATAGGCACGGTGTTGCCCCACGCTATCGAGCTCGACAGGTCGTTGCTCTTGCAAATACCGACACCTATGACTTTGTTCTTGTTCAGGGCCTGTGGCTCGGCAGATACGTTGCAGGAGGAAAATCTCTGCAGACAAAGCTTTGGACAATTTGTGACGATTTCCCCTACTTGGACTCAACCCTGTCCCCCAAAGATCTCCAGCATATTGAAGTAATAGCTACAGGCTCCAAGCTCCTCCTCACTGGAAGCTCAAACCGGCGGAGCAAAATTGAGTCGACGACGCCGAAGGCCACATCTAAGACCCGTCTTTTACCATCGTTTCATCTCGGCCTCGAACTCCATGATCCTCTAGATAACCCACCTAACGCCCGTGCCGGCATCCTTTATGACACTGTTGTTGGTTTAGACGCTCTATCCTCGATTGACTTCCGCTCAATTGCTTACGAGGCGATGCCTCTTAAGCACCCCCCGCGCATCACATTGGCAAGTGTTAATGATCCTAAGTCTCCTGAATTGCAGGAGACCCTAAGGAAGACAGGTCTGATAGACTACCCCGGTCTACAGCTATGTGCCGAACCGGCAGTTTACTGCGATTATGTTGAGGGCTCCACCTTGTTGCTGACGCCATCAGGATTGACTAATCCTGCGTCTAGTTATTTTGCGCAGCTTTCAAAGACGATGGGCTTGACACGATGGTGGCCTAAATCTCCTAAGCCGAAGCTTTCCGATTTGTACGCTCCGCATTCCCCTATAAAATCAAATAAAACTGATTTTGTCTCCACACCTTGGTACGAAGTCTTCCAAAATGACATTGCGGATTACGCGCGAGTTCCCCGCAAAGAACACCCAACGAAGGTATTGTTGGCTGGAGCTGACTTCAAGTTTGCGGGCGATTTGGTTGATTCACTTATCCAACGCGCCGATATCGATCTTTGCGTCGATTTGTTTGAAGCTAACGCCAAACCCCAGCCAGAAAAGAGCAGCGCACTACTTCCTTGGGCGGACGTCGTAATTGCAGAATTCGCGTCTTACAATGCGATTTGGTACTCACAAAATTTGCTTCCGCATCAAAAATTGATCGTACACCTCCACGGCTATGAACTCCTACAGCCATGGATCGACGAATTAGTATTGGAGAACTGCGACAAGATCGTCTTCGCTTCAAATTTCTACATGCAAAAGGCCATCGACATGAAAGGATGGCCAAAAGAAAAACTCCATGTAATTTCTAATTCAGTAAACTTCGCTGATTTGGACAGGACCAAGGTCAAGGAAGCCCGATTCCACATTGGATTAATCGGTATCGTTCCAATTCTTAAGCGGCCAGATCGCGCAATTTCGCTGTTAACTAAACTCCTTACAAGCGATAGCCGATACGTCTTACACATTAAAGGTCACGTCCCTTGGGATTATGCGTGGGAGTGGAAAAAGGCAGCTCACCAAGACTCCTACCGGGCGTTCTATGCCTCTATCGCTAACAATCCTGATATTTTCTCTCGAATCGTTTTCGAGCCGTTTTCGCCGGATATCGGAAACTGGATGCAAAAGATTGGGTGGATGCTGTCACCTTCCTACCGCGAGACCTTTCACCTCTCCGCAATTGAAGGTGCTGCATCAGGAGCTATTCCGCTTGCGTGGAACAGAGAAGGCTCTGAAGAAATCATCGGTGCGGATTACAATTTTGCTGACACAAATTCAGTCGCAGAGTTCGTCATCTCTACCAACTGTTCTCCAGAAGCCTACGCTCTTGCCTCCGCGGAGGCTAAGGAATCAGTTAAACGCTATGACATCCCAGAGGTCAGAGCTAAATGGTTGAATCTGATCTTTAGTCTCGCCTCGGAGAAAACCTCTTTCTCTGAGAGAGAAATAACGGTTCCACCACACGAACAGCAAGTAATCGACGAAGTTTTGACCGCCGCACACCACCGAGACTTCGACGGGGCACTCGGAATCCTTGACGACAATATCCCAATCACACGCGACTCTACTTCCCCGTTAAAACATGTTGAAATGTACTTTCGCGGTCTTTTAGCGCTCGATGAGTCACGTTTTAATCGTTTCCTCCCTACAACAGCGAAAGGTACCGAGTTCCCGCAACCACAACAGTTCCTTTTGGTTCGTGGACCGGGACCGGCACCTGAATCCGCAATACGATCTGGATTGGTTCGGTATGAGACACTGATCGATATTTCAATTTTTCCAGCCGCTGAACAGGGACGAGAAGTAGCATCACAACAAGTTGATGCCAATGCCAACTCTCTGTCTTCCCGACTGCATATTCCCCGCCAGATTCGCTTTGATCGTGGCATACATTTTGCTAAATCACAGATCGTTCTCGATGCAGTTCAACAACAATTGACTGCAATCGTGGCGATGGGACCTTGGTGGATCGCCCTCCCCGCGCTTCTTGCAGCAGATCAACTTGGTCTGAAATGCGCATGGATTATTGATGATGCTGGAGTTTGGGATGACATCGAGTTAACAAAGGACCAAGACCAAACGAACAACTACATCGCGCATACGGTTAAAAGTCTTTTTTACCGTGCAGATGTACGGCTCGCGACAGAGGCCTCTCTAACCGCTAATGCTCCAATCGAGGACGTCAGCGCATGCATCACGAAGGGCGAACCACATTCATCCGGCATTCGTTCTCTTTCCTGGAATGAATTGCCTGAGTTTCTAACTGATTCCTCAAGCTCGAGTTCATCGAATCCAGAGCTAGGAGAGCTCGAGACGACGAGTACTAACGTTTCTATTTTTGTGATTTCTAGTTCCTCATTCATTTCCCGCGTTCAAAAGCTATATCCAAACGCTAAACGCCTTGAACCTGAAGATCTTCTAAAACCGGTGTCCCCCCTCAGTGATGCTGTCTTCGTCCACGATTCTGTTTTTGAGGAAGACGATTGGAAAGAATCTCTTACCCCAGTAGAGCCCGGACAATCCATCGCAATCAACAGCTTTTTTGATAAGTGCCGTGTGTCCGGTGTACCGTCCATTTTCATTCATAGCGATGATAGCGCCATAAGTTATGAGGAGATCAATGTCGCCCGAAAAGCTGACAACGTCTGTTCGCCTCGCCCAGACAATCTTACTGAGCTGTTGAAACTTCACCCTATCTCCGTAAAGAGCGTTCATCCCTGGATGGAAGCCGTCAGCCTAGATCTCGCACTTAGTTGTGCGCTCCGAGGCGCTGGGGTTCCGGTGAAAGGTTCGCACGAGCGAACAATAACCAATGAGAACGCATTAGATGAATTCTCTGAATCGCGAACTTCGCAAGAACTCGACGCAGAAAGTCAATTCGTTCCGCTTTTTGATAGCACGAACGACTCCATTACGGTGTATTTTCCGAGCAGTCAGGAACCTTATGCCCATGATTTTCTTCAAGCACAAGGACTGCCCGTTGACTGGATAATTCTCAAGCCAGTTTCTGATTCGGATGTCGCCACTTCAGCGGAGCTCTGTTCCGTGATTCTGCAAGCTGCATTATCTTCTGACTCAAAAGGTTATGTATGTGCTCTTGCCTCCTTGCAGGATGCTCCGGCTCGAACCCTTCGCAGGCTCTGGGCTAATGCATCACCCGAAGTTATCGTTAGACTTCTAGGCATTGATCACGAGCCACTGAACTCGGGACAGAATGTTCCATCATTAACATTGGGAGATTTGTTTGTGCCCGGAAATGTCAGAGGAAACTCTGAGAATAAAGCAACTTTGCGATTAGTAGAATAATACCGAAGTCGAGGTTTGCACATCGCTAAAATCTTAGCCAACGATTCGCGGTTGTCTGATCGTTCTACATAGAATGACGAGACAACCATTCCCTTCAAGCCCCTAATTGCTTTTACTCCTCGACCGTTGCGACTGGGTTAAGAATGGTGTCATATTGCTTATGGCAACCGCTTCACGACGTGCACATCCACCCCACCAAAGAGACTGAAGCAGTTCACAACGACTTCTGGGGCGCTGGCGGGTAGGTCGGCGGGGTCGGTGGCGCCTCTCTCGACCTTGATGTCGTGGCCGCCGAAAAGGCCTACGCCGCTGACGCGGACACGGAATCCTTCAGGAATCCAGACATCGACGCCGCCGAATACTCCGACTGCGTTGATTGTGGTGAGGTCTTCCTGGAGTTCTGCCCCGCGCAGGTCCACCTCAGTGCCGCCGAAAATGCCCATGGTGGTGTGGTGGGAAGCAATGGGCGTGTTACGGACTGTGGAGCCACCAAAGATGCCGAGGGACATGCTCTTCGCGCCGTGAACGGCGGGTTTAACTTGGGCTAGTGCCCGCTTCACGACTGGGGATCGCTCATGGTCGGCGCTAGCAGTGTGGAGTTCGTGGGCGCTGCGCTGCGGGACCTCATGTCCACCAAACAGCACGTGTCCGGGGTCCTCGAGGAGGTCTGACACCAAGTCAAGCAGTTCGCCACGAGTTGTTGCTTCCGCACAGGCGTCGGAGCGTTCCTCAAATTCGGTGACACTGAGTTGGCCCACTGCCATCGCATCGGCCAAGATTTGAGAAGTTGTGGTGCGCTGCGGAGTTGTGCACTTAATGTCGCGTGATTCCATACCTTCATGTTACGTGGCGTCACGCATGACTGTGCGGGAAAGCTCGGTAGTCTTCCCCGCGCAGTCTCAGGTTAGGCCTCGATATCGGGTGCGAAATCAGGGAGGCGCTCGCCCACGCCGAGAAGCTCAGCAATGGCTGCCACGGCGCGCTCAGCGCCCTTGCCATCGCCGTACGGGTTGACGGCGTTGGCCATGGCATCGTAGGCAGCGGAATCATCAAGAAGCAGCTTTGCTTCCGCCACGATAAGGCTACGGTTAGTGCCCACCAGCTTCACAGTGCCGGCGACAACGGCTTCGGGGCGCTCAGTGTTCTGGCGCATGACCAGAACGGGCTTGCCCAACGCCGGGGCCTCCTCCTGGACTCCACCGGAATCCGTCAAGATGATGGTGGCGCGGTCAAGCAGCTTGGTGAACTGGTCATATGGCAGCGGGTCTGTGATGATGACGTTAGGCAGGGACTCAACTTCTGGAAGGACTGCTTCGCGCACCTTCGGATTGAGGTGCAGCGGCAACGCAAAGTTGATGTCGGGGTAAGCCTCCGCCAAGTCCTTGACAGCGCCGCCGATTTCCTTCATGGCTTCGAGGTTCTCGCGGCGGTGGGTGGTGACCACGACGAGGCGCTTGTCAGATGCTGCAGCCCCTTGCAGAGCAGAGTCCTCAAACTCGGTATCCCAGCTGGCGGCTTCCAGCAGTGCATCAATAACCGTATTGCCAGTCACCGCGATGTCCTTGGAGCGAACGTTCTCGCGGCGGAGGTTCTCCATGGAGCCTGCCGTGGGCGCAAGGTGGAGTTCTGCGACCTGGCCAATGAGTTTGCGGTTAGCCTCTTCCGGGAAAGGTGAGTGAATGTCACCGGTGCGCAGGCCAGCTTCCAAGTGCACGATCTTGACGCCACGGTGGAAACCTGCAAGCGCTGCCGCCATGGCAGTGGATGTATCGCCCTGAGAGATAATGACGTCGGGTTTCTCAGAATCGATAATTTCATCCAGGCCCTTAAGAGCGCGGGAGACAATCTCATTCAGGCTCTGCCCGGGCTTCATCAGATGCAGGTCCAGCTTTGGCTCAATACCAAACATGGTGTTGACCTGCTCTAGCATCTCACGGTGCTGGCCCGTAGAAACAGCTACCGATTCGAAACGCTCGTCCTTCTCCAGCGCCTTGATGACCGGCGCCACCTTGATTGCTTCCGGGCGGGTTCCATACACGGTCATAATCTTCGGCTTAGACATAAACTTCCTTCATTCTTACCGGGAGAGACTTTCTTTAAAAGTCTACAGTGCTTCTGCTACGTGGACATTTCCATCTTCGTCCACAGTCACCTGCGCGCCCAACGCCTTCACCAGGTTGATGCGCTGCCAGGAGCCGCTTGCGCCCTGCCAATCCAGTGGGGTGCCGGGGGCGGTGGCGGTTTGGCGGAGGACGTCGGCGCGCTGTTCGTAGTTAAGGTTGGGGTGGGCGGCCTCGAGGAGGACGGGTGCGGCCTTGGGCACGATCATGGGCGCGTCCGGGTGGTAGACGGTGCTCAGGCCGTAGTCGGCCATGGGCGCATAGCGCTCGGCGGCCTGGGTAGCGGTGGCGTAGGTGGTGCCGGCGGCATTCTGTTCGGACACGAGGGTGGCGATATCTTTGCCGGTGCGCCACTGAATCTCAGCGCGAATTTCGGCCTCGGCTTGGCGGAGGGCATCGCGCATTCGCGGATCGTTTAGGCGATCCGCGGCAGCGGCAAGGCCCGTCATGCGGCCACCGATGACGTCGAGGGGCGAATGCACGCCCATGACCACGCGGTGATTACCTGCCTCAGCGCCACGCAGAGCCAGCTGCGGGCCGACTTCCGGGAGCATCGTGGCCAATAGCGTGGTTACCCACACTGCTTGGTTGGTATGGCCGGAGGGGAAGGCTGGCGAATCCAGGTAGTAGTTCTTCCTGCCGTCGTTGTACCGGTTAATGCGGTCCGGAGCCTGCTGGAAAGGTCGCGCTGCTTTGAAGTAGTGCTTTTCGGCAAAAGTAGAGCTGGCCAACCCGCCCGCGCGGGCAAGGTAGCCATTGCCCAGAAGGTACTCGGTTTTAGGCAGGCGGTGCTCCGCTAAGGCATCACGGAAGGCTTGGCCAAGTTCCGGCCCCATAGCATCGGAGACAGCAGCCATGACACCATCGGTATCCGCGGCGGCGTCGCGTTGCGCGCGGGCGATAAGGGCGGCGTCGTGGGCCGCGGCGTTGTTGATGGCCACGGCTTTATCGAGGTCCTCGGCCATAGTGGCGGGGTTGGCCTTCACGTCGTCGTAAAGCCGCACCACTTCCCAGTACACGCCATACTGATAGGACGAGACATCGGAGGGAAAACCCACGAGGTAGTCCGGGGTAAAGGGCCGAGGTGTGGGTGCGCCGAGGTGCTGTACTGGTGCTTCACCGGTGCTGGAGCCCGTCATGGGATCTGCGAGCGCGGGGATGGTGAAGGGAAGGTCGGCCGCCAAGGCTGTGGGCGGGGCGGAGGTGGCCACCAGCACGGCGGCAATCGGGGCCGCCAGCGCGCGGGAAAATGTAGGCATAAGGGATTTCTTACACCCTGCAGGTGTCCGCGACGTAACGAAAAAGTAAACGGCGATGGTGTGCCGCTAGTCTTCCGCGGCACTGACCTCTCGAGTTTCCTCAGAGGAGGCCGCACGGGTCTCAACAGGGCCCAGGCTGGCGGTCAGTAGCGCAGCCATAGCCACGGCCGCGGATGCCGCATACGTTCTCTTCGAAGTCTCCACACTTTTAACCTAACGTGAGGTGGGCCGCAGGGGAAGTCCTCAGCGGAAAACTATTCTCCATTCCCCACGTAGCCTTACTTTGCAGGCTCGCGGCAGGTAGGCTGTGTCTCAGACGTGTACGTGCCAGCAAAGCCGCCTGCGCGCGTACTGTGAACGCTGATGTGAACGCCACCGCTGGTACTCGTTGCCGGCTGAAGAAGGGGATGACTAGTTTCCAATGATCCAATTTGTTGTGGGCGCTGCCGCCGGATACGTCTTTGGAACCAAGGCTGGACGCAAGCGCTACCACCAAATTAAGGGCGCTTATGAAAAGGCCGTGAACTCCCCCGCCACCAAGGCCGCGGTGCGTTCGGCGCGCAAGGCTGTGGCCAACCGCTTGGATCCGGACCCTCGCATGCGCGAGCTCAAGGACTACAACAAAGGGAAGCGCGGCAAGCGTGGCACCAAAGGTGCCACGGATGGGGTGCAGCCGGATCGGATTTACGAGCCAGACGAAGATTAGCGCGCACGCTACAGCGCGTGCGCATGGCTGCGGATTAGCGTCTGCGTCAGTTAGCGTACGCCGCGGAAGGCGCGGTCATTGAGCTCGCGGCGAGCTTGCTCGAGGGCGACGAGGTCCGCAAAGAGTGAGTTATAGGACTCTTCGTCGTCGGAGGGGCGCATGCGGCCTAGTTGCGCTTTGAGCTGGGCTACTTGGTCGCCCACCCGGGCTTCCTGAAGTCGCGAGAGCACGGAATCGGCGTAGGCCTCAAGATCGGTATTAGGGTTGCCGGTCTCCCCCAGCTTGATGGGTTCCACGGCCAGTTCAGAGACGAAGTTGCGGGCCATAAGATCCGGCATCTCCCCTGCCACGGCGGCGAGCCACTCCACGCCGGGCTGTTCGGCACCGGCGGTCACGCCACCGAGGGTGGAGATGGCTTGGCGCACGGTGCGGTAGGCCTCGTTGGAATAGGCGTCCTCCGTGATGCCATCGAAGTAGCTGCCGGCGATCTGCGGGTACTGCAGGGCCAGCTTGAGGGCCTCGCGCTGTGGCCACAGGTGCGGCTCGCGGGGACCGGGGATGTGCATGACGGGGGCAGCGGACTGCGCGGGTGCTGAGGACGTTTCCTCCAGGCTGGCAAAGCGCGGGCGCTCCTGCTTTTTAGGTTTGCGGGCCTCCTGGCGTACTTGGTGGAGGACTTCTTCCGGGTCGGGCCAGCCTACCCAGCCGGCAAGACGGCGGGCGTACTCGCGCTGCAAAGGTTGGTCCCGGATCTGGGCCACGACGGGCACGGCGCGGCGCAGGGCCTGGAGGCGGCCTTCGGCCGAGTCGATGCTGAAATCTGAAATGACCGAGCGAATGACGAACTCAAACATCGGTATGCGGTCCGCCACGAGGTCGCGCACGGCGGCATCGCCGCGCTCGAGGCGCAGGTCGCAGGGGTCCATGCCGTCGGGAGCAACAGAAACGAAGGATTGGCCGGTGAACTTCTGCTCGCCCTCGAACGCGCGCATAGCAGCTTTCTGGCCGGCCTCGTCGCCGTCGAAGGTATAGATGAGCTCGCCGTGGAAGTAGGAATCATCGAGCATGAGGCGGCGCAGCACCTGGAGATGGTCCCCGCCGAAGGCGGTGCCACAGGAGGCCACGGCGGTCTTCACACCCGCGGCGTACATGGCCATGACATCCGTGTAGCCCTCCACCACCACGGCTTGGTGTTGCTCCGCGATGTTGCGCTTGGCCAAGTCAAGGCCGAAGAGCACCTTGGATTTGCGGTAGAGCATGGTCTCCGGGGTGTTCATGTACTTGCCCAGCTTGTCATCGTCGAAAAGCTTTCGGGCGCCAAAGCCGATGACATTGCCGGAGAGATCCTTAATGGGCCACAGCAAGCGGCGGTGGAAGCGGTCAATGGGGCCGCGCTTGCCCATCTTCGAGATGCCGGCGGCCTCCAACTCTTCGAAGGAAAAGCCCATACGCAGCAAGTGCTTGGTGGCGGTATCCCAGCCCTCAGGCGCATATCCACATTCAAAGTCGTAGATGATGTCCTTGGAAAAACCACGGTCCAGCAGGAACTCACGGCCGGTTGCTGCCTGCGGGGTTTCTAACTGTTGGCGGTAGAACTCATGCGCGGCCTTGTTAGCGGCGATAAGGCGCTGGCGGGTGCCGGGTTTTTCATCGCGCGCACCGGTGGAGCCGCCTTGATAATTGATGTGGTAGCCAATTCTTTGGGCTACGGCCTCCACGGCTTCCGGGAAGGTGACCTGTTCCATCTCCATGAGGAAGCTAAAAACATCGCCGCCTTTGCCCGTGGAGAAGCAGTGATAATAGCCGCGCTGCGGGCGCACGTGGAAGGACGGGGTCTTCTCATCCTTGAAGGGGCTCAGTCCCTTGAGCGAGTCATAACCCGCGGGTTTGAGCTGGACGTATTCGCCCACAATTTCTTCAATAGGCGCGCGTTCACGGATAGCTTGGATGTCGCTGTCCGGAATTCTGCCTCGTGCCATGCGTACAGACTACCCCGTGCGATGGACATGGAGCCATCGATGGCCATGAAGCCTGCCGCGCGGCTTACAGTACGCGCGGACGGGATTTCAGTTTCGGCCTTATAGCTGCAATGATGGGAGGCATGTCCCAGTCCTCCCCCTCTAAGAAATCGCTACCTGCCCTCATTGGCGGTGCGGTGCTCGTGCTCGTTGCGGGTTACTTTGGCATCGACCTCGGGAGCGATGATGGGAGCAGCAACAGCGGCCGGGCGGAACAGGCCTCGGACAAGGGGGACGAGGGGGACGTCGGCAAGCATGGCTCCGAGGAGGGTGACCTGCCCACCTGCTCTATGGACTCCCTGCCTGAGCAGGCGGAGGAGACCGCGCAGGACATTCTGGCCGGCGGCCCCTATGACTATCCGGACAATGACAACCTGTGCTTTGGCAATTATGAAGGCGTGCTGCCGCAGCAGGATAAGAATTATTATCGCGAATACACGGTGGATACCCCGGGCATCGGACACCGCGGTGCTAAGCGCATCGTCACTGGTGGCGGCAGTGAGACGGACCCGGACGTGTGGTACTACACCGATGACCACTACGAGAGCTTCTGCACGATTCCGGAGGCCGAGTAGTGCGTAAGAACTGAAGGATTTGTAACAAGCATGGACCGCATTCTCATTACGGAGGCTATCCGCAGCCGCGAGGATTTCTATGGTGCGCTGGGCCGTCTGCGCAGCAATGCGGCGGGGGCGCCGCACAACCTCGATGACCTCGCGGATTTCCTGCGGGAGCAGCACATCCAGGCGATCATTGCAGCCGACTTTGATCTAGAACAGGACGACTTGTCGCGGATTTCTTCGGTGTTGGAGGACCAGGGCGTAGCGCTCGTGCGTTAGCTGAGGAATCCGAAGAGCTCGGCGCTGCGCTGGGCTAGGCGCTCGAGTCGGGATTCTGTCATGGAGGCCATCTGGTCGATGATGGCACGGTCGCGCTCCAGATCGGACTCGGCCTGGTTCCACCACAAGGCGAAGGTGGCGTCCAGCGAGCCCGGCGCGCCCGCCACGAGGTAGTCGTAGACGCGGTAGATGCGCTCGCGCTGGCGATCTTGGCGGGCTAGGTGGGCAGGCTCGTCCATGACGTAGAGAACGGCGATGGTCTTGAGCAGGGTGACCTCAGCGACCGCGCCTGGCGGGACGTGGAGGTCACCATTCATGCGGCCGAGCGGACCGTCATTGGCTTCTAGGGTGGCGGAAACGGTAGCGCCCACGTAGCGGCCGACGAGCTCGGAGGTCATCTTCTTTAAGTTGGTATAGGAGCGCAGGGAATAGTCAAAGTTGCCGATGGCATTGATGATGTCCAGTTGGCGCAGGCGGTCGGCGGCCTCGAGGAGCTCGTCGGCGGTGCCGCCGAAGGCCTTGGCGCCCTTGTCCGCGAGGTGGGCCAGCTCGACTAGGTCCCAGAGCACGCCCAGTGAGATGCGGCGAGAGATGATGCCGTCTTCGACATCGTGGACGGAATAGGCGATGTCATCTGACCAGTCCATCACCTGGGCTTCCATGGACTTGCGCTGGTCGGAGTGACCCTTCCGGAGCCACTCGAGTACCTCGATGTCTTCGTCGTAGGCGCCGTACTTGCGGTTGAGTGTGCCGTCGGGGTTGGTCTTGGTCCAGGGGTATTTGCAGGCGGCATCGAGAGAGGCGCGGGTGAGGTTGAGGCCATAGCTGCTCAGGCCGTCAGGTGTCTCGAGGACGACTTTGGGTTCCAGCTTGGTGAGGATGCGCAGGGTCTGAGCGTTGCCTTCGAAGCCGCCGAGGGCAACCTCGTTGAGGGCGTTCTCACCGTTGTGGCCGTAGGGCGGGTGGCCGATGTCATGGGTCAGACCGGCCATATCGCACAGATCGGGGTCTAGGCCCAAGCCAGCGCCGATGCTGCGCGCAATCTGGCTGACCTCCAGGGAGTGGGTCAGGCGGGTACGCGGGGTATCGCCATCGCGGGGGCCGACGACCTGCGTCTTATCCGCCAGGCGGCGCAGGGCCGCCGAGTGCAGGACGCGGGCGCGGTCCCGGGAGAAGGCGCCGCGGTGCTCCTCGGTGGAACTTAAGGCCGAGCCTTTGGGGCTCTCGGCGGCCAAGCGGGCGACGTCATCGGCGGAATAGTTGTAGCTCACGGGGCTTTAGTTTAGGCGTTGTCCTTATCCTGCTGGGGCTGCCTCGCGCCAATGACGCGGTGGCGCAGGGCCTGGTTAGGTCGGATGATGCGCTCGATGCGGTAGAAGGCCGTGCGCAATCCGGCGGAGCGCTCCTCCCCTACGACGGTGCGCAGGCCCAGATAGATAAGCCCGCCAACCTCGTGGGCTAGGTAGCGCCACCACGGGATGGAAAAGCGCGGCGAGGGGTAATAAGGCGTGCCGAGGACGGTGGCCTTGATTCCTTCCTGGCGGGCAATCAGGAAGGTGCGCAGGCGATGGAGCGGATCGGTCACAATGACCGCGTCGGTCACGTTGAGCTTCTCACGCGCGGCAACCAGCGAGCTGCGGGTGTCGAGGCCTTCGGTGAGGGCGGTGACGTTAAGGGGGACGTCGGCAAGCATGGCCCTAGCTACCCCAGCTTCGGTGAACCTGTCGCCGGGCAAGTTGCCGCCCACGGTGATGATGGGGAGGTTGTGTGCGGTGGCGTACTCGGCGGCGTAGCGCACGCGGCCAGTCAGGATGCGGGAGGGGCGGCCGTCGTACTGCGCGGCGCCTAAGACAATAACGTATTTCACTGTCTCACTACCTTAGCGCCGGGAAGGTATCGTGGTGCGCATGACTACTGCTGCTCGTATTGGCCGCGCTGCCCTCGCCGCCCTCGTGTTGGGGTGCGCGACGGCTGGGCCTGCTCTGGCCACAGAATTCGTTATTGCCGCACCTGAGGCCGCCTCGCTCAAGGACAAGGTGACGGATGAGGCTGGGGTGCTCTCGAGCTCGGAGAAGTCCGAGTTGGAAGATAAGATTACAGCCCTGCAGCAGGAACACCACGTGGTGGTTTTCGTGGTTTTCGCCTCCTCCCTGCCGGAAGGTGCGGAGGCCTATGCGGGTGAGATTGTGAAGGCCAAGGGCCCGAATTCTGCTGCCTACGTGGTGGGCGTAGAGGATTCCACAATGGGCGTACAGACCGGTAAGGAGTGGCCGCGCGGGCGTCTGGATGCGATGTATGACGCGGCGTACGGCAAGCTGGCTGGGGGCCGCGAGTATGGGGCGTCGGCGCTGGCGCTTGTCGACGCTGCCTCGTCCGGCTCTTCCGGCTCCTCTGGCTCCTCTGGCTCCTCTGGCTCTTCCGGCTCCTCTGGCTCTTCCGGCGGCTCCGGCGGCAATGGTGGGCTGTGGCTGGCTGGTGGCGCCGGTGCCTTGGTGGTGGCTGGTGGCGGCATTGCGGCGGCTAGCCGGCGCAAAACCAAAAAGGACTCGGCAGCCACGTTGGAATCCGCGCGCCAGATTGAGCCGGGGAATACCTCGCAGCTCGACCGCCTGGATCTGGCCACTCTGTCTCAGCTGGCGCAGGAAGAGTTGGTCTCTACTGACGAGTCCATTCGCCGCGGCAAGGAAGAGCTCGATATCGCAGTGGCCGAGTTCGGCCCAGAGCGTACCCGCCCATTCACGCGCGCGATGAACCACTCCACGCTGACCTTGCAGAAGGCCTTCCAGTTGCAGCAGCAGCTCAATGACAACCTGCCGAAATCTGAAGGTGAGCGCCGCCAGATGCTGGTGGAGATTATTTCCTCTTGTGGCCAGGCTGATGACGCTTTGGACCAGCAGGCGGCGGACTTCGCCAAGATGCGTGACCTGCTGATTAACGCTGGCTCCAAACTCGATGAGCTCACTCGCCGTACGGTTGATCTGCGTGGCCGCTTGCCGCAGGCTCGTACCACCTTGTCCGCCCTTGGCGGTTCCTATTCCGAGGAGGCATTGTCCTCCATCGCGGATAATCCGGAGATGGCGGAGGTCTCGCTCTCCGAGGCCGAGAAGTTACTCGAGCGCGGCCGTTCGCTGCAGTCCCAACCTGCCGGCCAGCAGGGTCCGCTCGTGGGTATTATTCGCGATGCCGAACATGCCCTTGAGGTTTCCGACCGACTACTCACCGGTGTGGAGAACGCCGAGAACTCCATCGCTTCTGCCAAGGACAACCTGCCGGCGCTCATCGATGAAGTCGAAGGCGAAATCGCCGAAGCCCAGCAGCTGGAGCAGCAGGGCAAGGCCCAGGGCTCGCCGGCCGATTGGTCCGCGCTGGAGGACTTGCTCTCCACGGCGCGAGCCGCCGTGGACCAGGCGCGCAGCAACGGTCAGGCTGACCCGCTGGGCCAGTACACCGCGCTGACGGCAATCGATACCAAGCTCGACGAGCAACTCGACACCGTCCGCGAGACCAATTCCACTCGTGAGCGCCAGATCGCGCTCTACCGCCAGCAAATCGCCGCCGCCGAATCCGCCATCCAGGCAGCCGAGGACCTGCTCTCCTCCCGCGGCCGTGTGGTGGGCCCCGATGCACGTGTCGCGCTTGCCGATGCCACCCGCCTCTACGCTCAAGCCCAGAATTCCGCATCCAAGGACCTGCGTGCGGCGCTCAACTTCTCCCGCGATGCGGCTGCGGCTGCCCAGACCTCGCTGAGGCGCGCCAAGGCGGACCTGGAGGCGTATCGCCGCCAGGAGCAGCGCCGACAAGCCACCGATGCTGCGGGCAATATCCTCACCGGCATGGTGCTGGGCCAAGTCCTCGGCGGCGGCAGCTCTCGCGGCCACAGCGGTGGTTTTGGTGGCGGCTTCGGCGGAGGCTTCTCCGGAGGCGGCTTTGGCGGTGGTGGCTTCTCGGGCGGCGGTGGCGGCGGCTTCCGCGGCGGCTCCTTCTAGCCGCGCCTCGCGATTTCTACTCAGCTCCTTCCAGCCGCCCCGCATTCACCCGGCGGCTCGGACTTGGTATGGGCCCCAGCCCCGCCTCTGGGTCTGGATCTGGGGTTGGGGAACACAGTGCACGGGCGGCATGCCGCACAAGGCATCTGCTAGAAGGCGTTTTCACAGCTGAAAACGCCTTTTACTGCCTCTACATGGCATTTTCACGCCCAAAGATGCCTTTTGGCGGATGCCCTTTGCCACTTGCCTTCTACCAAGTGCCTTGAGCCAGGTGCCTTGCGCCAGGTGTCTTCGGTTGACTGAGCATTTCCTTCATGAACGTGGTTCGAGTCATACGGCTCTACTCACATGGTTTAGCTCAGAAGGTTTACTTGGGGTCAAACGAACCATATGGAGGCTTGTAGATGGTTTGTTTGGGGGCAAAGAAACCTTATGACTAATGCCTTCTGACTCGAACCCTCTGTGTACGACAACCGCCCAGGAAATCCGCACCCCCCTACCGATTCGGGGTGGCAACCCCCTACCGATGCGGGGGTGGACTGCGGAAGGTCCCTTCAGGTTGGTCCCCTTAGTTTGGTCCCTTGGCACCGTAAAGGGGCCACCTATCGCGCGAAATCAGCCAGCACATGGTCCCTGTGCACTAATAAGGGACCCGAGTAGAGGGACCAAACGACCAGTTCCATGCGAAAGCGAAGCTGCGAGTGGGGATTTAGGTGCGGAGGGGGCGGGTGGAGCCGTCGAGAAGCAGGCAGCAGTAGCTGGTGAAGGCGGCGTCGGAGGCGGGCAGGTCGCCCACGGCGACTTCGAGGTCGCGGCCGCGCGGGGTAGTGCGGGCAACGTCGTTGCCGGAGGCATCGCGGATGCGGCGCTCGCGGCGGAAAGGGTTGGTGCGCTCGAGAGTGTACTCGCGGCCCTCACAGACTGCGCGCAGTGTGCTCACGGTAAAACCCGCTTGCTCGGCTGAGAAGGAGGGACCGCGCACGTTAAAGCGGCGCGCGCCCGGGGTGTGCTCAAAGGTGATAGCGGGCTGGCCCGGCATGAGCAGGCCCGTCGGCGTCACGCGGGCAAGGGACTCGCCTTCCTCATTCACCAGCGCCTCATCGCGCCACACCCAGCGCTGCATTAGATCAGCACCGTAATGATGGCGACGATGGACAACAGCACCAGCGTTGCGATGATGGGAATCGCGGTGCGCTGCGTGCGCGCTTCCAAGATGATGCGCGTAAACCAGCTCAGGCCCGCGACTTCCCCGTCATCGAGGTCGCCGGAGTCGGAGCTGTTCTCACCCTCGAATTCGAGGATGGCCTTGCGCACGCCGGAGTTCTTGGAGGAGAACTGGGCTACCTTGACTCCTGAGCTGTCCTCGACAATCCAGTCGCCGCCGGCCTCGTTGATGAAGGCGAAGGTACGCCCATCGAGCGAAGCCTCTAGGCGCTTGTCACGCTTTACGTTGCCGGCGAGGCGGTAGACGCGGCCGTCCTCCAAGGTGATAGAAGCACCCAAATCATCGAGGGCCAAGCGCCAGTGATCGCCTTCCACGTCAGCCGAGCGTTCCTGGAATACACCCAGCGATGCTGGCCCCTCCTCTACCAAGAGGACAGGGTTCTTGCTATCGCTGCGGTCCCAGCTGGTGTAGTGCATTAGCAACCAACCAGGCGGGCAGCCAAGTAAGCCTCAAGCTCATCGAGCTTGACGCGCTCCTGCTCCATGGAGTCACGCTCACGCACGGTGACCGCGTTGTCCTCGAGGGTGTCGAAATCGTAGGTCACGCAGAACGGCGTACCGATTTCGTCCTGGCGGCGGTAGCGGCGGCCAATAGCACCAGAAACATCGAACTCAACGTTCCAGTTCGCGCGCAGCTTGTTGGCCAGCTCGCGAGCCGGGGTGGACAGCTCTTCCTTCTTCGACAGCGGCAGCACGGCCACCTTGACCGGAGCCAGGCGGCGGTCCAGGCGCAGGACCACGCGCTTATCGGTGCCGCCCTTAGCGTTCGGGGCTTCCTCTTCGTCGTAGGCATCGATGAGGAAGGCCATCATGGCACGGCCCAAGCCGGCAGCCGGCTCAATGACGTACGGGGTCCAGCGCTCGCCGGCCTCCTGGTCAAAGTAGGACAGGTCCTCACCGGAGCCCTTCGCATGCACGGACAGGTCGTAGTCCGTACGGTTGGCCAGGCCTTCCAGCTCGCCCCACTTAGTGCCCTTGAAGTTGTAGGCGTACTCGACGTCGACGGTGCGCTTGGAGTAGTGCGAGAGCTTCTCCTGCGGGTGCTCATAGAGGCGCAGGTTCTCTTCCTTGATACCGAGGTCGATGTACCAGTTGAAGCGGTCATCGATCCAGTACTGGTGCCACTCTTCGTCCTCGCCCGGCTTGACGAAGAACTCCATCTCCATCTGCTCGAACTCGCGGGTGCGGAAGATGAAGTTACCCGGGGTGATCTCGTTGCGGAAGGACTTACCAATGTTCGCGATGCCAAACGGCGGCTTCACACGCGCCGAAGTCATCACGTTCTTGAAGTTGACGAAGATGCCCTGCGCAGTCTCCGGGCGCAGGTAGTGCAGGCCCTGCTCATCGTCGACTGGGCCCAGGAAGGTCTTGAGCAAGCCTGAGAAGGCCTTCGGCTCAGTCCAGTCACCCGGCTGGCCGGTCTCCGGGTCATTAATGTCTGCCAAGCCGTTTGCCGGCTCGTGACCGTGCTTTTCCTCGTAAGCCTCAATAAGGTGGTCAGCGCGGTAGCGCTTACCGGTGTGCTTGGACTCCACCAGCGGGTCGGTGAAGACCTCGACGTGGCCGGAGGACACCCAGACCTGGCGCGGCTGGATGACCGAGGTGTCCACACCGACGACGTCATCACGGGACTGCACCATGTGGCGCCACCACTGACGCTTGATATTTTCTTTCAGCTCGACACCCAGCGGGCCGTAGTCCCACGCAGAGCGGGAACCGCCATAAATTTCACCTGCCTGGTAGACCAAGCCGCGGCGCTTACACAGGCTGACAACAGTATCAATGACGGATGCCATGGTTAGTGGGACTCCTCTGGTAGGGGACAGTCTTTTACAATGCGAACTAGTCTAGCGTGCACCTTCGCGCTCCGCGCCGTCACCCCACAAGTGTGGTGTATTTTATACACATTTTCGCATTCTTCGGTTATAGTATGTATATCTCTACCTCTATAGAAACGATTGAAAGTGAACGGCGTGAATACCACTCCTGAAGCCCCTCTCTCCTTTGATATCGATGCCGCCACGACGGTCATCAGTGCTTTAGATTCACCTTTGCGTATCGATATCATTCAGCGCCTAGCTGAGCGCGATCACTATGTGCACGAGCTCGTTGCCGCAACGGGCAAGTCGCAGCCGCTTATTAGCCAGCACCTGCGCGTTCTCAAGCGCGCGAACATTGTGGATAGCGAGCGCTCGGGGCGCGAGGTGCGCTACTCGTTGGCCGCTCCCAAGGTCTTGCCGCTGCTTGCCGACGCTGCCCTGGCCACCACCTAGTACCCTTACTGAAAGTGTATTGATAAGCTGAGCACCATGGCCATCCACGACAGCATCCCGAAGCTCGGCGCGCGCAACACTCGTCAGCGCACCGCCGTGGTCGAGGTCCTTCGGAAGCTCGACAAGTTCGCGTCCGCCAAGGACATTCACCAGGCGCTTATCGACGACCACCAGAAGGTCGGCCTCACCACCGTCTACCGCACGCTGCAATCACTCTCTGAGATCGATGCGGTCGATGCGCTCCATATGCCTTCCGGCGAGACGCTGTACCGACATTGCGACACCGATGCCCATCACCACCATTTGGTGTGTACCAAGTGTGGCCGCACCGAAGAAATCGACGGTGGCCCCATCGAGCAGTGGGCCTCCTCGGTAGCCAAGGAACACGGCTTTGAGCTCACCGGGCACGATGCCGAAGTGTTCGGCACCTGCTCCGACTGCTCCAAAGCTTCCTAAGCGCACCCACTCCACACAGAGACCTTTTCACCTCAGCCTACGCCCTAACATCGTGGCGCCGGCTGAGGTTTTTCTTTGCCCTTTACCTGCAGCAACGCCACGTCCTCCGGCGCATGAAGTAAAGCACCCTTTACAGTAAAGGTCGCTTGACATATAGTGTCCGTAAAGCACGCTTCACATTCATCGCTGACAGGAGGATCATCATGCCCACCACCACTCGCTTTGGCCGTCCCAAGTTTGGCGGTACCCAAACCACACTCATCGTCCTATCCCTAGCCGTGGGGCTTCTCATCGCCGCGGCCGCCGGCGCTGCCTTTGGCACCTTCGTGCACCGCGAAGCGCCGTTGCTCGCCATTGCGGTATACACCTTGTGTCTCCTGCCCGTTGCCTCTGTAGCTAGCTGGGCTTTCATGGTGGATCGTTCCACCATTCGGGGTGCTACCCCAGACCCGGAGAATTCCATCGAGTCTCACTGGTATGCGCAGGCTTCCGAAAACACTCTGCATGCCATGCTCTTTGCCATTGGTGGCCTGGGCATCATCTCATCTATCTGGGACTTCAGCGTCTCGGGCACTCTGCTCACCATCATTCTGGGTGCCTTCGTTACTGGCACCTTTGGTATTAGCTATCTCGCCCACAAGCAGGCGGCGAGCTAAGCCGTGGATAACCGCCTCAAAGAGATACGCGAACAACGCGGGCTCTCACAACAAGGCCTCGCCACCGAATTGGGAGTCTCACGCCAAACCATCATCAGCATTGAAAAGGGGCGCTACGATCCATCGCTTCCCCTCGCCTTTCAGATTGCGCGCCACTTTTCCTGCCGAATCGAGGACATCTTTATCCCAGACGCCTAGGTGCCCTAAGAACCCGCGGACTACTTGACGCCGCCGAAGCGGCGGTCACGCCGCGCGTACTCTTCCACCGCAGCGAACAGGTCTTGCGGAGTGAAGTCTGGGAAGAGCTTGTCTTGATAAATCATCTCCGCATAGGCCGACTGCCACAGCAGGAAATTGGAGGTGCGCTTTTCGCCGGAAGGGCGCAGGAACAAGTCCACGTCCGGCATATCGGGGTCATACATCACCGAACTCACCGTCTTCTCGTTGATGGAGCGTGGGTCGAGCTCTCCGCGGGAGACCTGCTCGGCGAGGGTACGGATGCCGTCGACAAGCTCGGCGCGCCCTCCGTAATTCACGCACATCACCAGGGTCATCTTGGTGTTGTCCTTGGTGAGCTCCTCGGCGGCCTCGAGCTCCTTAATAACTGAGCGCCACAGACGCGGGCGGCGGCCTGCCCACACCACGCGCACTCCCCTCTCGTTGAGCCAGTGGCGCTGGCGGCGCAGCACGTCGCGGTTAAAGCCCATGAGGAAGCGCACCTCTTCGGCACTGCGGCGCCAGTTCTCCGTGGAGAAGGCATAGGCCGAGAGGTAGGGAATGCCGAGGGCGAGGCAGGCATCGACGACGTCGAGAAGCACTGCTTCTCCCCTACGGTGGCCCTCGGTGCGCTTCATGCCGCGCTCCTCTGCCCAGCGGCCATTTCCGTCCATGACCAGCGCGATGTGGCGCGGCAGGAACTCCTGCGGGATAGCGGGCGGGTGGAGGACTCGGTTCGGGTCAGGCGTAATCACGCATTACAGTCTACTGTTCCATGATTCCCAACGCGCCAACGCTTCGTTCAAGGTGCCATTGCAGGTGGGCGCGGGTCAGGCGGTGGGCTTCCTGCGCCTGGGCGTGGGTGGGCTGGCTGGGGTGGCCGTGGGCGATGAGCCACATGTGGTGCAGGGTTTCCGGGTCCACCTCGGCGGCTCCCGGCGGGCGGCATTGGTGGCAGGCAGCCCCGCCTACGGCTGGGTGGAAGGCGTGGTGGGGGCCTGGCCTTTGGCACTGCGCGCAATCGAACAAGCTGGGCGCCCAGCCGGCGTGGGACATGGCTTTGAGGAGGAAGGCGTCGAGAAGCACGAGCGGATCGCCATGCTGGAGTTGGTTGAGGACGTCGACGCATGCCTCGTAGAGGTAGGGGTCCCCGGGGGCGTCGGCGGCCGCGAGGCGCTCGGCGGATTCGAGGGCGGCGCAGGCGGCGGTGTAGCGGTCGTAGTCCTCGATGATGCGCGCTCCGAAATAGTCCACCGTGTCTGCCTGCGCGATGGTGTGAAGGTTGCGACCTGGGTAAAGCTGCACGTCGAGGTTGACGAAGAGCTGCAGGCGCGAGCCGAAGCGAGACTTCGCGCGGCGCACACCTTTGGCCACGCCGCGCACGAGGCCGTGATTGCGTGTCAGCAGCACGATGATGCGGTCCGCTTCCCCGAAATCATAGGTGCGGATGACGAGGGCGCGGTCGCGGAAATTCTCGCGCATCTAGAAGCCCAGGCGGCCCAGCGCCTTCGGGTCCGACTGCCAGTTCTTCAGCACTTTAATGCGCAGGTCAAGGTAGACGTTCTGGCCGAGGAGCTGGATGATTTCCTTGCGGGCAGTGCCAACGATGCGGCGGAAGCGGCGGCCGTCTTTGCCTTCGATGATGCGCTTTTGGCCGGGGCGCTCGAGGTAGAGCACGGCGTGGACGTTGAGGACGTCGGGGCGCTCCTGGTCAGGCAGCATCTCATCGACTTCCACGGCCACGGAATGCGGGAGCTCGTGCTTCAGGCCAGCCAGGGCGGCCTCGCGGATGAGCTCAGCGATGCGCTCGGCCTGGTCCTCGTCGGTGACGTGGTCATCCGGGTAAAACTTCGGGCCTTCCGGCAGGTGGTCGACGATAACCTGTGTCAATTCCTCCAGCTGGACGCGCTCGGTAGCGGAGACGGGGATGACGACGGCGTCAGGGTTGTCCTCGCTGAGCAGTGCATGTAGTGCAAGCAGCTGCGCGCCGACTTGGTCTTTGGAGGCTTTGTCCAGCTTGGTCACAATGCCGATGATGGGGGTCTTCGGCGCGACCTTGCGCACGTTCTCTAGAATCCAGCGGTCACCGGGGCCAATCTTTTCATCCGCGGGAATGGTCAAGCCGATGACGTCGACGTCCGCGTAGGTGTCTTTGACCACTTCGTTGAGGCGCTCACCCAGCAAGGTGCGCGGGCGGTGCAGACCAGGCGTATCGACGACAACAATCTGCGCATCTTCGCGGTGCACGAGTCCGCGGATGGGGTGGCGGGTGGTTTCGGGCTGGTCGGCGGTAATAGCGATCTTCTCGCCCACCAGCGCGTTGGTGAGCGTGGACTTGCCGGTGTTGGGGCGGCCCACGAAGGACACAAAGCCAGAGCGGAAGCCCTCTGGCGTGTTGGTGTACTGCGAATAGTCCGCGGCGGTGGCCTCGCCTTCTTCAGGCAGGTCCGCGAAGGCGGCGTCGAAATCGGTGCTCATATTGTTTTTCATCATAGCTCACGATTTCTGAATTCCCGCTCCCGCTGCGTGCAAGACAGAAGGTCCTTTTCGTTTGGTCCTCCTACTCTGGTCCCTCCTCTGTACAAAGGGACCACCTGCTAATGGGCGGCGAATGCCGGCCGAACCTGCCCATGGACAGGGCTGGCGGGCGTGTGGCTGGGGGCTGGCGGGTGTGCCTGCACTTGGTTCTAGTCAGAGGGCATTAGTCATATGGTTTGTTTGCCCCCAAACGAACCATCCAGCCGCCCACAAAAGGTTTGTTTGCCCCCAAAGAAACCCTCTGACCTGAACCATCTGAGTAGAACCATGTGGCTGGAAGCAATGTCGCAGTCTTGAGGCGAGAAAGCCACGTCCGGGTAGGGCGGGAGTTGACTGCAAGAAGGGATCAGCCGGATGGCGCCTACCACAAGACCTCCGCTAGAAGGCATCCGGTGAAAGGCATCTTCCACAAGGCGTCGGTCAAAAGGCATTTCTGGTAGTGAAAACGCCATCTAAGCGCAGCAAAAGGCGTTTTCAGGAGTGAAAACGCCTTTTGACTGATGCCTTCTGCGAAATGCCGTTTGCGGGACACCTTTGGCAGGGCCCAAGGCTCAAAATGAGGTACAAGTCAAGGCCAAGGCAAATACGCGAGACCGCGAAGGCGCGCGGTCGGCGGTTGCGGATTGGAGGCTAGAGCTCCTCGACGTGGAACTGCAGGCGCGGGTTAGCAAAGACGTCCTGGGACTCAATGAGCTGTAGCTCACGGGCGTCGGCCTCGTAGGTGGTGTGCAGCAAATCGTAGACCGAGGAGGCGGTGCGCTTCAGCGCTTCCTTCGCGTCGTGGGTTTCCACGTAGTGGCCAGTAAACAGCGCCGCGGTGACATCGCCCGAGCCATTGCGCTTGAACGGCAGCTTCGGAGTGGCCACGAGGTAAGCGCGCTCGCCATCCACGGCGAGCATCTCAATCTCGTCCTCGTCGGTTTCAGGGCGCTGCACCGAGGTGACCAGCACGGTCTTCGGACCGATGTCCTGGGCCTTCTTCACCGCGCCGAGGGTTTCCTCGAGGGTGTTGACGGAAGAGTCAGTAAGGTAGCCCAGCTCAAACTGGTTCGGGGTGATGATATCGGCGACCGGTACTACCTTGTCGCGCAGCAGCGGCGGGATGTCATCAGAGACGAAGCAGCCGGATTTGGCATTACCCATGACTGGGTCGCAGGCGTAGAGGGCCTTCGGGTTCACAGCCTTGATGCGATTGACGGTCTCCACGATGGCACCGGCGATGTCCGGTCCGCCCTGGTAGCCAGAGAGGATTGCGTCGATGTGTGGGAAGGCACCGCGCTTTTCAATACCGTCCACGATGGCGGTGACATCACTGGCCGGAATCATCGGCCCGCCCCAATCGCCGTAGCCGGTGTGGTTGGAGAAGTTCACCGTGTGAATAGGCCACACTTCGTGGCCAGCACGCTGAAGCGGGAAGACGGCAGCGGAGTTGCCAACGTGACCGTAGGCAACATGGGACTGGATGGAGAGGATGTTCATAACCCTCCATTGTGCTACGCCCCTGAAAGCACCTCAACGTTGGGCCGGGTTTAGATTCCGCCGCCGGGAACTTCCTTGTCCAGCTCGGCGCGCTCAGCAGCATCCGGGAAGGCCTTGGGGCCAGAAGGCTTGGGCTGGTAAGAAACACCACGGGAGTCGAGGTCCTCGTACCAGTCAGCCAGCAGCTCGTTCTGCAGGCCGAACATTTCCTTTTCCTCCGCTGCGGTGGTGTGGTCATAGCCCAGCAGGTGCAGGCAGCCGTGGACGGTGAGCAGAGCCAATTCGTGGCCCAGGGAATGGCCGGCGGCGTTGGCCTGACGTTGGGCGAACTCGGGGCAGAGCACGATATCGCCCAACATGGCGGGGCCAGCCTCAGGCGCGTCAGGCCGCCCGCCGGTTGCGCCCGGGGTGAGCTCGTCCATGGGGAAGCTCATCACGTCGGTCGGGCCTTCCAGGTCCATCCAGCGCACGTGCAGGTCCGCAATGGTCTGCAGGTCCACGGCCGTAATGGTGCACTCAGCATCCGGGTTCACGTCAAGACGGCCGAGGGCATAGGAGCAGACGTCGATGAGCATCTCCTCGTTGACACCGTCAAAGCCGGACTCATTGATGAATTCAATGCTCATTTCTTCTCCTCCTGCTCAGCAAAGTTATCGTAAGCGTCCACGATACGGCCCACCAGCTGATGGCGCACCACATCGGCAGAGCCCAGCTCCGCAAAGTGAATATCCGGAACGCCCCTCAAGATGCGACGCACCAGACGCAGGCCGGAGACCTGGCCGCCAGGCAGGTCCACCTGGGAGATATCGCCGGTCACCACGATGGTGGAACCAAAGCCCAGACGGGTCAAGAACATCTTCATCTGCGCTGGCGTGGTGTTCTGGGCCTCGTCGAGGATGACGAAAGCGTCATTCAGCGTGCGGCCACGCATATAAGCCAAGGGAGCGACCTCGATGATGCCGGCCTCCATGAGCTTCGGAATCATCTCCGGGTCAATCATGTCCCGTAGGGCGTCGTAGAGCGGGCGCAGATAGGGGTCAATCTTGTCGTTGAGGGTGCCGGGCAAAAAGCCCAGCTTCTCCCCTGCCTCCACCGCGGGACGGGTCAGGATAATGCGGCTGACCTGCTTGGTACGCAGGGCCTGCACCGCCTTAGCCACGGCCAAGTAGGTCTTACCGGTACCGGCGGGTCCGATGCCGAAGACGATGGTGTTCTCATCAATGGCCTGCACGTAGCGCGATTGTCCCAACGTCTTTGGCCGCACCGACTTGCCGCGGCGGGAGACAATGTCCGCTGCGAGGGCTTCCGAGACGGATTCGGGGGCATCGACTGCGACGAGGTCGAGTGTGTGCTTGACCGTGTCCGTGCTGATTGGGTGGCCGCGGCGCGCGATGGCCTCGAGCTCTTCCAAAACCTTGCGCGCGCGGGCCACGTCATAGTCGGGACCGGCGGCAGTCACAGTGGTGCCGCGGGCAAAAAGGTCCACGCCAACGAGGTTGCCCAGAACGCGCAGATTATCGTCCGCCGGGCCCAGCACGGTGGCCAGGTAGGCGGAATCGAGATCAAACTTGGTGGTGATAATAGGCACGCCCAAAAGGCTACCAGCGCGAGGTCAGCGTGCCGATGCTAGCCAGCGCCACCATGCTTGCCGACGCCGTTCTCAACACCTCCGGCCCCAGTTTGATCGCCGTCGCACCGGCTGCGGTGAGCTGGGCGAGTTCCTCCTCGCCGATTCCTCCCTCGGGACCCACGAGCAGGTAGATCGTGTCGGTGGTGTCAAGGTCATCCAGGTCTTTGAGGCGTAGCGTGGCGTCCTCGTGGAGGACCAAGGCGCGTGCACCGGAAATCTCCTGGCACAGCTGGCGGGTAGTAAGCGGGCCGCGCACGGCCGGGATTCGGGTACGGCGCGATTGCTTCGCCGCCGCCACGGCCGCCGATTCCCACTTGCTCAGAGCCTTCGGTGCCTTCTTCGCATCCCACTTGGACACGCAGCGATCGGCCTGCCACGCGATGATCTCATCCGCGCCGGCCTGCGTAGCCAGGTCAACGGCGAGTTCGGCGCGCTCCGACTTGGGGATGGCCTGAACCACGATGACGCGTAGGGAAGGTTCGGGGGAGGTCGTGATGTCGTCGACAAGCGCGGCGAGGGTGTCCTTGCCCTGCACGTCGGTGATGGTGGCGGTGATGCGGAGCCCGGAGCCGTCGATAAGCACGAGGCTCTCCCCTGGTCCCATGCGCTTGACGGTGACCGCATGGCGGCCTTCCGCGCCATCGAGGCCCACGGGCTGGCCGACCTCCGCGAGGGAGAGGTCCGGATGCAGGAAGACAGGCAAAGACATTAGCGACGGAACTTATCGCGGAAGCGGCTAAAGAGGGACTCGCCCTGATTGTCCCCGGCGTGGTGGACCTCGGTGCCGCTGTGGCCAGCGGCGCGGACCTTCTCGAGGGCCTCGCGGGTCTTCTTGTCCAGGTCGGTCGGGATAACGACGTCCACGTGGGCGTGAAGGTTGCCGAAACCATCCGTACGCAGGCGCGGCATGCCCTTGCCTTGAAGGGTGATGGATTCGCCCGGCTGGGTACCCGGCGCGATGTCGAGGGTGAGCTCTTCGCCGTCGAGTTGCTCGACGGTGCAGGATGCACCGAGGGCTGCATCCACCATGGGAACACGAACGGTCAGGTGCAGGTCATCGGCATTGCGCTCGAAGACCGGGTGCGGTTCGGTGTGGACCTCGACGTAGAGGTCGCCGGCGGGGCCGCCGCCATGGCCGACCTCGCCCTGGGACGCCATGCGGATCCGCATGCCATCGCCGATACCCGCCGGGATAGTCACGGTGATATCGCGGCGCTTGCGCACGCGGCCATCGCCGCCACAGTGGCCGCAGGGATCGGTGACGACCTCACCAAAGCCGTAGCACTTCGGACAATCGCGGGTAGTCATCATATTGCCCAGCATGCTGCGCTGGACCTCCTGGACCTGGCCCATGCCGCCACAGTGGTCACAGGTGACCGGCTTCGCCTTGGACTCGGAACCGGTTCCCTCACAACGGTCACAGAGCACGGCGGTATCAACCTTAACCTGCTGCTTGACGCCGCTGTAGGCCTCTTCGAGGGTAATCGTGGTGCGCAGCAGGGCGTCATCGCCCGGCTGGACGCGGGAACGCGGACCGCGGGAGGCCGCCCCGCCGCCGAAGAACTCGGCAAAGAGGTCGCCCAAACCGCCTCCACCAAAGCCGCCGAATCCACCGCCGCCCTGTGCGGCACGGTCCTCCATGGGGTCTCCGCCCATGTCGACTACCTGGCGCTTCTGCGGATCCAGAAGAACCTCTTGGGCAAGGGAGGCCTCGCGGAACTTCTCCGCGGCCTCGTCATCACCCGGGTTCACGTCTGGGTGGTACTTGCGCGCCAGCTTGCGGTAGGCCTTCTTAATCTCGGCGTCGGACGCCGACTTTTCTACACCAAGAATGCCGTAGTAGTCACGAGCCACGTACTGTCATCCTTCTATATCTCGTTGATGCTAAATCTAATCCGACGGGCCAGCTTACTCGCCCGCCAAAATTTCACTCACATAGCGTGCAACGGCAGAGACCTTGGAGATTGTTCCCGAATAATCCATATACGTCGGCCCCACCACGCCGAGCCCGCCAAGTGCTGCAGCCTCCGAGCCAGTGCCGAAGCCATAACGCGTGGCCACCACTGAGGTTTGGCGCAGCTCATCAGCTTCGTTTTCCTCACCGATCGACACCGAGACATCACCTAGGTCTGGCACACGCGCCAGCAATTTCAGCACGACGACCTGCTCCTCGAGGGCCTCGATGATGGAGGGCAAGCCGTCCGGGAGCACGACGCGCGTGAGGTTCGACGTGCCGGCCAAAATGAGGCGGTCAGAGGGTTGCTCGACGAGGGTCTCAATGAGCGTCGTGGCGGCTTTGAGGACGTGGGGGCGGATGTCGGCCGGGGATTCGTCGACAAGCGCGGCGAGCTCCACCGAGGCTTCCGTGAGAGTCTTTCCCTCCAGGGTGGTGTTGAGCATGTCGCGCAGGCGGTGGGTCTGCTCGGGGTCGATCACGTCATCGAGCTCCACATTGCGCTGATCGACGCGCCCATTATCCGTAATGAGCACCAACAGCAGGCGCACCGGTGACAGCGCGACAACCTCGCAGTGTTTGACGCGGGAGACCTTGAGGTTCGGCATTTGCACGACGGCTGCCTGTTTGGTGACCTGCGCCAACAGCTGGACCGAGCGGCGCAGCACGTCCTCCAAATCCACTCCGCCTTCGAGGAAGGTGAGCATGGCGCGTCGCTCGGCCTTGGAGAGCGGTTTGACGTCGTGGAGCGTATCGACGAACTGGCGGTAGCCCTTCTGCGTGGGCACGCGCCCGGAGCTGGCGTGTTCCTGGGCGATGAGCCCCTCGGCCTCGAGCACGGCCATGTCATTGCGAATCGTCGCCGAGGACACGCCCAGCTGGTAGCGCTCGAGCAGGGCCTTGGAGCCGACGGGCGATTGCGAGGCGATATAGTCCGCGACGATGGCGCGCAGGACCTCTTGGCGGCGGGCATCGGTGGAGCTAGACATGTCTTTAAGGCTATCCGTTCTGGCGGGCGGTGTCTTCAGCGACAAGGAGGTCGGTGATGATGCCATCTGCGAGAAGGCGGCCCGCCTTGGTCACGCGGAGGTGGTCGCCAGCGCGCTCGAGCAGGCCACGGTCAATAAACCGCGCGGCGACGGGCTCTGCCGCCGGCGCAAGCCAGGCGGCCGGGATGCCCTCACGCAAGCGCAGCCCCAGCATGATGCGCTCGGTGTGGCGGTCAGCCTCCGTGAGCTGCTCGCGCTCCTTGACGGGTAACTGCCCCGCTTCAACCGCCTTGATGTAGGTCCGCGGATTCTTCACGTTGAAAAAGCGCTCGTCGCCTAAGTGCGAATGCGCGCCCGGACCCGCGCCCCACCAATTGCCGTCGACCCAGTAGATGCGGTTGTGCTGGCACTCTCCGCCCGGCTTGGCCCAGTTGGAGACCTCGTACCACTCGAACCCCTCGGCTTCAAGGGCGGAAGAAATCATCTCGTAGCGCCGAGCCAGCACATCCTCATCCGGTGCGGGCAGCAGTCCCTTGGACACCTTGCGGGCCATGCGCGTGCCGTCTTCCACGATGAGCGAATACGCACTGATGTGGTCCACCCCGGTGTCGAGAGCGCGCTCGAGAGTCAAGGCAACATCGGCGTCCTCTTCTGTCGGCGTGCCATAAATCATGTCCAGGTTGACGTGCTCAAAGCCTGCAGCGATTGCTTCGCGCGCGGCATCGAAGGCACGACCCGGAGTGTGGGCCCGCTCCAGTACCGCAAGCACGCCCGGCGAAGCGGACTGCATGCCGAGCGAGAGGCGGGTAAAGCCGGCGTCGAGAAGCCCGGCGAAATACTCCGGCGACGTGGACTCCGGGTTGGATTCCGTGGTGACCTCCGCACCCGGGGCAAGGCCAAAGGTATCGCGCACCCGATTCAACACTCGGCCCAGGCCCTCGGCGCCCAGCAGGCTCGGCGTGCCGCCACCAATAAAAACGGTCTCCGCTTCGCGGCCCACCTGAGCCGCCGCCATCTCCAGCTCTTTCTCTAAAGCTGCGAGATAATCACTGGTCAGATCCCCTCCCAGCTCACCCGGGGTATAGGTGTTGAAGTCGCAGTAGCCACAGCGCGAGGCACAAAAGGGCACGTGAATGTAAAGACCAAAGGGATCCATGGGGAACAAAATAACCGACTGAACCGTTGAAGCGGTAGTCTATAGTGCAGATTTGATTCCCCGATATTTGAAGAAAGGCCCCCTTTTCGTGGAACCTCCGAGTCGATGTCCCCGCTGCCAACCCAAGGCGGTGGGGTAAGCCGTGTTATCTGCCATCTTGATGATTGTGGCGGGTTTCGCCGTCATCGCTCTCATTATCGTGGCCAACGCGTACTTCGTGGCGCAGGAATTCGCCTTCATGTCGGTGGACCGCACGCAGCTGCGCCAGCGCGCTGCAACCGGGGATAAATCGGCTGAGCGCGCACTCAAAATTACGCAGAAGACCTCCTTCATGCTCTCCGGCGCACAGCTGGGCATCACGATTACGGGCCTGCTCATTGGTTATGTGGCCGAGCCCCTCGTGGGCGAAGGCCTGGGCCAGCTGCTCGGCGGCGTGGGCGTGCCGGTCGGCGTGTCCGTCGCCGTGGGTACGGTCACCGCGCTGGCGGTGTCGACGGTTCTCACGATGCTCTTCGCCGAGCTCTTCCCCAAGAACTACACCATCGCCGCCCCCATGAAGTCAGCACTGTGGCTGTCCGCTTCCACCATGTGGTACCTGCGGATCTTCGGCTGGCTGGTCCACTTCTTCGAGTACTCCTCCAACGCGCTGCTCAAGGTCTTTGGCATCGAGCCGGTGGAGGACGTCGATTCTTCCGCCACGACCGATGACTTGGAGTCCATCGTGGATGCTTCCCACGAGGCGGGTGACTTGGATGAGGACACCTACCTGGTCCTCGACCGCCTCCTCGACTTTCCCGAGCATGACGTCGGGCACGCCATGATTCCGCGCTCGCGCGTGGATGTCATTGAACCGGACACCACCATCGGTGAGGTCCGCGAGATGATGTCGGAGAACCACACGCGCTACCCCATCATCGATGATGAGCACAATCCCATCGGTGTGGTGCACCTCTACGATGTGCTGGGCACTGAGCTGCCTCCGGCCACCCCGGCTCGAGAAATCATGAAGGAACCCGTGGTGGTGCCGGAGCTCATGCCGCTTCCCGACGTCGTCACAGAGCTTCGCGACGCCGACGAGAAACTCGCCTGCGTCATCGACGAATACGGCGGCTTCGTGGGCATCGTGACTATGGAGGACCTAGCCGAGGAAATTCTTGGCGATGTCACCGACGAGCACGACCTCGAAGAGACCGAAGAAATCACCGAGCAGGACGAGACGCACTGGATCGTCGACGGTGATACGCCTATCGACGAAGTCGAGCGCGCCATCGGCCACGACCTGCCCGAGGGCGATTTCGAAACCGTCGCGGGTCTGCTCATCGCGCATTCCGGCATGCTGCCGGAAGAAGGCGAAGAACTCTCCATCGAGCTGGAGGCTGAGCCTGAAGACTGGGTCGACGGCGACGAGGCTCCGACCCGCACGCTCAACGTGCGCGTCGAGGAAATCGACCGCCACGTGCCCTCCGTCCTGGCGCTCGAGCTGGTCGAGGAATTTCCGGAAGGAGAAGATGACTAATGACTGATACCTGGTGGTTTAACCTCATCGTCACCCTGCTCATCATCGCTGCTTCCGCGTTCTTCGTGGTCATCGAGTTCTCCCTCATGGGCGCTCGCCGCAACCGATTGGAGGAAACCGCGGAGTCCTCGGCAGCCTCGCGCGCGGGTCTGCGCTCGCTCAACGAGCTGACCATCATGTTGGCCGGCGCCCAGCTGGGCATTACCGCCGCAACCTTCGTCCTGGGTGCGGTGACCAAGCCCTGGGTCCATCACCTCCTGATGACCCCACTGGAGGCTCTCGGCCTGCCGCTGGGCGTTGCGGACGTCGTCTCCTTCCTCCTTGCGCTGTTCATCGTGACCTTCCTGCACTTGGTCATCGGTGAGATGGCGCCAAAGTCCTGGGCCATCGCCCACCCGGAGACGGCCCTACAGCTCATCGCGGTCCCTGCCCGCGGCTTCATTTGGCTCTTCCGTCCGCTGCTGCTCTGGATCAACAAGATGGCCAACAAGCTGGTCCGCATGACTGGTGAAGAACCGGTGGACCGCGCCGGTGCAGCCGGCTACGACGCAGAAACCCTGCGCCACCTGGTGGAGCACTCGCGCTTGGCGGGCACGCTTGACGACGACTCCGCCAACCAAATCACCGGCGTCATCGAGCTGGAAGCCGCCACCGCGGCCCAGTTGGCCCGCGAGCACGGCTCGGAAATCTTGCCGTTGTCCGCGGATGCCACCGTGGCCGAGCTCCATGACCTCGTAGTGCGCAAGTCCATCATGCGCGTGCTGGTCTACCCGCGTGCCTCGCGCATCCCGCGCATCGTCCACGTGCGCGACACCTTGCTCGCGGATCCAGAGACCCCCGTGCTGGACTTCTCCCGCCCCGCGCTGGCGGTGGGTTCCTCCTCCACCGTGCAAAAGACCCTGGACCAGATGCGTGCCCGCAACGAGCAGCTTGTCGTCGTGGGCAAGCCCACCAAGGACAAGACCGTGTGGATCCTCACCTGGGATGACATCATGGGCCAGCTGTGGCCACAGATTACGGAGCAGCTGGATCAAGCTGCGCCGGCATCGAAGAACCCGGGCGCTTAGCGCGTACGCGCTAAGCGTGGCACACGAAGCTAAGCGCGGCACACAAGGCGACGAAGAGCGCCGCCGAGAGAGGGAATCTCGGCGGCGCTTTCCTTTTGTCCTTGTGTGTTGGCAACAAGGAAGTCTGTGATGCGACGACTATGCGGTCGTAGCGGCCTGCTTCTGGCGCTTGGCGCGAACGCGGGCTACGACGGCGTCGATACGCGCGCGCTCCTCCAGGAAGGGCGGCGGGTTATGGCCGCGCATGGTGCGCACAAAAGCCGGGTGCGCCTCGACGACGGTATGGCGCCAAGCCTGCACGGCAATAAGGGAGGATTCGCCTGCGCGTTTGTAGAGGTTGGGCAGGGAGACCACGTCGAGGTTGCGGGCCACGGCGTCGGTTTGCGCCAGCACGTACTCGACCAGCTCGCGCAGGTAGGCAGCGACCGCTGCAGTGCGGCCGCGCAAGGTTTCTGCCAGCTCCGAGACCACGACGGGCGGGCCCGAAATCGGTAGGCCTTCGGCGAGCGCGCGGGCGGTTAGCTGCTTCGGCTCCTCGACGTCATAGTCGCCGGAGGAGGCAGCCGAAATGGTGCCGGACTTCAGACCAGACACGAGCGCGTGGCGCAGGCCAATGAGCTCGCCAACGCAGCGCCCGGAATCGACACGGGCGTCTTCAACGATGTCCCCTAGTTCGGCCAAACAGTCGAGGGAAAGTTCATCATCCCAATCCTCGATGGCCTCGATGAGGTGCTCGATATAATCGACGACTTCATCGCCGATGTTGTAGATTTCCTGGGTCAGCTCACGGTGGCGCAGCTCGGCTGCGATCTTGTGCATAGGCTGCCCTTTCCGCGAGAACCTCTAGTTGAGGTTTAGAGTTTTTCTGACCCCGCTGACTCTATTAGAGATCCTCACGTCGGGCAGCGCGACACTCCGAAGGAATTCACAGACTCCGCCCAGCGACATTGAGTCGCTGGACGATACCACCCCGACGGCGCTACTTCTTGCCGGCGTAGAGGCGCTCGATGTCGGCGGCGTAGCGCTGCGCCACGACGTAGCGCTTGACCTTCATGGTCGGGGTGAGCTCGTTGCTTTCCTCGGTAAGGTCCTGGTCCAGGATGACGAACTTCTTAATGCCCTCTGCATGAGACACCGTGGCGTTGACCTGGTTGATGGCGTCCTGAATATCGGCGCGTAGGCCCGGATCTGCTGAGACCTCGCGGATGCCCTTGGCTGCGGAAATGTTGTGCTCAGCCTTCCAGCGCTTGAGAGCATCCTCATCCAAGGTAAGCAGCACGCCAACGAAAGGCTTGCCGTCGCCCACCACCATGGCCTGAGAGATGAGCGGGTGGGAGCGCAGGATGTCTTCCATCGGGCCGGGCGACACATTCTTGCCGCCGGCAGTCACGATGAGGTCCTTCTTGCGTCCGGTGATGACGAGCTTGCCGTCTTCATCAATCTCGCCGAGGTCACCGGTGTTATACCAGCCGTCGTTCAGCGCGCCTTCGGTAGCCTCCGGGTTCTGCCAATAGCCCTTAAAGACGATGTCGCCCTTGATGAGAATTTCGCCATCCTCATTAATACGCAGCGTGGTTCCTCCCAGCGGCGGGCCGACGGTGCCGATGGACTGGTCCACAAAGTCCACGGCGGCCGCAGCCGCGGTTTCGGTCAGACCGTAGCCCTCGTAGATGGTCACGCCGATACCGCGGTACCAGTGCAGCAGCTCCTGGGAAATGGCCGAGCCGCCAGAGATGCAGTACTTCACCTCGCCACCCATGGCCTCGCGGATGGCCGCGTAGACCAGCTTGTCAAAGGCCTTGTGCTTGGCCTTGAGCACACGGTTGGGACCCTCCGGAGTATCCAGTGCTTTGGAGTATTCGATGGCGATCTTCTCCGCACGGTCAAAGATGGCGCCTTTCAAGGCGGACGAGCCGTGTGCCTTGGCCGATGCACCATTGCGCACCTTCTCAAACACGCGGGGCACGCCGAGAATCAGGTTAGGGCGCGAACGCGCGAACTCAATAGTGATGGTGCCAAAGTCCGACCAGTGGTTCTGGGAGGCACCACCGATGGTGACTGCGAGGGACACCGCGCGGCTAAAGACATGCGCCAGCGGCAGGAAGGTCAGCACGTGAGCGCCGGGAACGGCAATGGCACCAATCGGGTTGGTGAGCAGGCCGCGGGCTTCGGCCAGCCAGTTGCGGTGCGTCAGCATGCAGCCCTTCGGGCGGCCGGTGGTACCAGAGGTGTAGACCAGCGAGGCGACGTCGTCGGTGTTGGTGGCTTCGATGCGTTCGTTCACGGCGGCGTCGGAAATCTCGCGGCCCTCAAACTTCAACGTATCGATAGCAGAAGAGTTAATCTCCAGGATGCGGCGCAGCTGGGAGGGCGAGCCGTGCAGCTGCGGCGTGCCGTCGTCCTGCAGCTTCAGGTGCTTGACCAGCTCCGAATGCTCTCGCGTTTCTGTAATGGCGAGGATCGCGCCGGAATCCTCGATGATCCACTGCACCTGTGACAGCGAGGAGGACGGGTACACCGGCACCGAAATGGCGCCGGCCGCCCAAATGGCGTAATCCAACAGCGACCACTCGTAGCGCGTCGTCGAAATGAGCGCAACGCGGTCGCCCTGCTCGACGCCGAGGGCCATAAGGCCCTTGGCCACCGCATACACCTCTTCAACGAATTCTTTCGCGGTGACGTTGACCCACTCGTAGTTCGCGGGGCGGGTAAACATAACGCCGTGTGGGCGGGCCTTTGCCGTGGCAATCATGGCCGTAAGACAGGTCTCCCCTTCGTCAATTTGGAACTGAGCTTTGGCGTGTGCCTCATTTAAAGTCACAGGTGTGTCCTTTCCCACAAAAAGTAATTCCAGCCCACTCTACCAACCGGTTTCATCGCATGCGCGCGGAGGGCGTGGCACAATTGAGACCTGTGACTACCCGTGATCTGCTTCAAGAGCTCGCCCAGCGCCACGGAGTGGCCTGCGAGTACACCGCCCAGAACGGACAGCCCGTTTACGTCAGCGAAGAGACGATTACCTATACGCTGCGCGCACTCGGCGTCTCCATCTCCGATCGGCCTGATGACGAAGAGCTGACCCAGGCCCTGTTTGAGGATTACCTGGCTCGCGCCTCTCGTCCCCTGCCGCCGTGCGTGGTGGCTCGTGAAGGAGCAGAAAAGTCCTTTGACGTTCACGTCCATGATGGCGATCCGGTCACGGTCACCATCGAGCTGGAGCATGGCGGGACTCGCCCGACCTACCAGGATCCCAACGACGCCCCGGCTGCCGACGTCTCCGGGACCATGTGGGGCGAGGCCAGCTTCCACGTCCCCGGCGATCTGCCGCTAGGCTTCCACACTCTGCAGCTCTCCTCGCCGGGCATCGGCGAATATGAGTGCCCACTCATCGTCGTGCCGAACCACCTGAGCACGGCCGATCGTTATCTTGAGCGCCCAGCCGCGGGTGCCATGGCGCAGCTGTACTCGGTACGCTCGGAGAAGTCCTGGGGCATGGGTGATTTCGGCGACTTGGCCGAGCTCGCGGAGACGTTAGCGGAAGACTACGATTTCCTCCTTATCAACCCGCTGCATGCAGGCGAGCCCCTCCCACCGGTGGAGGATTCACCGTATCTTCCCACCACCCGCCGCTTCATCAATCCGATTTACCTCCGCATCGAGGATATCCCGGAGCTGAAGCTGCTGAGCCCGGAGCTGCAGGAAGATGTGGCCGAGCTGGCTGCCGAGTTCCGCGAGCGCAACCGCTCCGCTGATGAGATTGACCGCGATTCCATTTTTGAGGCCAAGCTGCAGGTTCTGCAGGAGCTCTTCAACCACGAGATGGCCCCGGAGCGCCGCACTGCCTTTAGCGAATACCAGCGCCGCGAAGGTCGGGGGCTGCGCAACTTCGCCCTGTGGTGCGCAGAAACCGAGCTGGAGCGCCATAGTGGTCGCCGCCATGCGCTGGACCTCGATGTCTCCGATTTGGCTGAGTTCTACTCTTGGCTGCAGTTCCTCTGCGATGAGCAGCTGGATGCTGCCCAGCGCCGAGCACTGGATGCTGGCATGTCCATTGGACTCGTGACCGATATGGCAGTCGGTATTCACCCGAATGGTGCCGATGCCGTGAACCTGTCGGAATACCTCGCCCCGCAGTGCTCGGTAGGCGCACCACCGGATGATTACAACCAGCAGGGCCAGGACTGGTCCCAGCCGCCGTGGCACCCAGTACGCCTTGCTGAATCGGGCTATCAGCCGTGGCGTGATTTGCTGCGCACCATGTTGGGCAACGCTGGCGGCCTGCGCGTCGACCACGTTCTGGGCTTGTTCCGCCTGTACTGGATTCCACGCCACTCCTCCCCGCTCCACGGCACCTACGTGACCTATGACTGGGAGGCCATGCTTGGCATCTTGGCGCTGGAGGCCGAGCGCGCCGGCGCCGTCCTCGTAGGCGAGGACCTGGGCACCTTGGAGCCGTGGGTTCAGACCGCCCTGCGGGACATGGGTGTCTTGGGCACCACGATCATCTGGTTCGAACATGCCGAAGAGGGCCCCACCCCACGTCCGCAGGACCAGTACCGCCGCATGGCGATGTCCTCGGTAGGAACGCACGATCTGCCGCCCACCTTGGCCTTCCTGCGCGGTGACCACATCGCTCTGCGCGCCCGACTGGGTCTGCTGACCACGTCCGTCGCGGAGGAAGAAGAGCAGGACCGCGAGTGGCAGGACCAGGTCAAGGACAACCTGCAGGCCTACGGCATGCTGAACAATCGTGAGAACGAAGAAGACGTCCTCGTCGCCCTCCACGAGTATGTGGCTGGCACGCCGTCGGCGCTTACGGTGACCAACGTTGTGGACATGGTCGGTGACGTGCGCGCACAAAACCAGCCGGGCACGACGAAGGACCAGTACCCCAACTGGTGCATCCCGCTGTGCAATACCGCCGGTGAGCCGGTTCTACTAGAAGATCTCCCGAAGCAGGAGCTCTACCAGCGCCTCGCCCAGGTATCCAAGCGGCCACGCTAGGCGGTTCAACGCCCGCCTAGACGAGCAGCCCCACCACTGCCACGACAACGACGAGCGCAATCATGAGCCATAAGGTCAAGCTCACGCGGGATTTCGGCAGGGCCCGCTTGCGTTGGGGTTGTTCGGGGCGCTCGGGGTCCCAGAGCCCTTCTCGGTGATCATCGGGAGTCATGGTCATTTATCCTAGTCCGCCCCTCCACAAGTGTGTACACGCGGTCGATGGCCCACATCAGCCCCCACCCCATCACGGTTGCGGCCGGCACTGCGGTGACGGCTAGCACCGCCATTTGCGCCCACACGGGAGCTTGCACGAGCCATTCCATGCCCTCAGGGTAGCCTGTTGGGCATGAGCAGCGCACCTTTCGACGTCACCTGCCCCGCAGGCACCATCACCGGCTACCTCACGGAGGATGTGGCCCACTTCCACTCCATCGAGTATTCCCACATCCCCGGGAATTTCGAAAACCCCGAACCTGCATCTCCACGTGACCAGGATGCGCGCACGCCTCACCCAGAGAAGGTTGCGCTCACCATTACCGCGCCTTCTGCGCCGCTTGTCGCCGGTAACCTGACCACCTCCTCGCTCGCCCCCGTGTTGGTCTACGTCCACGGCGGGCGCTACGAGCACGGTTCCCACGAGGACCGCCGCGCGGAGGGAACCCCCACGGCAAAGGCCGGCATCGTACATGTGCAGCTGGGCTACCGCGTTGGTCTTCCGGGGCTGGCGCGCTTCCGCGACGATGAGCCTCACCGCTACCGCGCCATTGAGGACCTGCAGCTGGGCCTGGAGTGGATTCAGCGCAATATCGAATCCTTCGGTGGGGATCCCACCAACGTCACTCTCCTCGGCCAGTCTGCTGGTGCCAATGCGGTGCTGTGGCTAGCTCGCCGCGATCACTACCGTGGAGCATTTCGCCGCGTCATTGCGCTCTCCCCTGGTTTCCCGCGCGAGAGTTTTGAGGAGCGCAAGACCACGCTGCGCCAGGTGATGAAGAAGCCGATTACGCGCTCGTCGCTGGCCTCGATGAGCGAGGAGGAGCTCAACGCCGGATATAAGAAGTTCCGCACCAAATACAACCTTGATATGGCTCTGGGCCCCACGCCGCTGGAGTGTGCACAGCTTGCCGACGTCCCCCTCATCCTCGGCAGCACCCGCGACGAGTTCTACAACATCCCGGCCACTCAGAAGATCGACCGCTCTCCCTTCCGCGGGATTGCCTTGCGCTACCTCGCCCCGCGCCTCGGCTTCCCGCGCAATGGGTTCAAGCCCTGGTATCAGGTGGCGCAGTTCTTGGATAGGGATCGGCCCACCGGGCGCATGATCGGTGATGCCATCATCCGCCGCTGGGCAGCAGAAGTGGCGGAGAAGGCTCCGGGGCAGACATGGATGGTGGAATTTACCCGCTCCTCGGGCCCCGCGCTGCACTGCGAGGAGCTCCGCCCGCTCTTTGGCCGCACGGAGCTAGCTACTTGGCTGCAGGAGTTCGTGCGCACTGGCGAGCCCGGCTTTGATGAATACCGCCCAGAGCACGCCATCTGGGAATACAACCTCGATGACGGCTCGCACCGCGTGGCGCACTCCAGCCTGGATTATATTTCCGCGGCCTTCGCCCAGGATGGCAGCCTGCTCTGATCCGGGGGCGTTAAGCTAAAAGGCCGGACTTAGGTCAATTTAGTGCGGAACAATCCCACCCCACCGCCGAAACCACCAGGTAGCAGTGTCAAGAGTCACGTTGCTCACCCACCCAAGACCTAAGTCAGGCCACAATGACCGTTTCCGTAGAGCACTGCACGTCTCTTCCCAAACGGATTACCTCTTCGCGCCCCTCGCAATGCGCAACGTCTGCATCCCTCCATCGACATGCTGGAAGCATCTTACAAAAGGCGTCTGACAAAAGGCATCAGTCATAAGGCGTTTTCACGGCTGAAAACGCCATTTACTCATTGCAGACGGCGTTTTTAGACCCAAAGATGCCCTTTGCCAGATGCCTTTTACAAAACGCCCTCCTGCCTTAGGGCAATTTAGTGCGGAACAATCCCACCTCACCGCCGAAAATCACCAGGTAGCAGTGTCAAGAGTCACGTTGCTCACCCACCCAAGACCTAAGTCAGGCTTCGAGGCCTACCGCCCCGCATTCAGAATTGCTAGCCCAACAGGGCCGCGCGCAGTGCGGCGTGGGAAAGCTCCTCCACCATCCATGGGCTAAAGGCAAAAGGCGTGGCCTCCGCAGCGGCGATAACCTCGCGGGCCGGAGCCCACGCCAGAGAGTCCACCTCATCGGGGTTCGGCTGCGGATCATCGCTGGTCTCAAACAGGTAGACCGGGCAGATTTCATTTTCCACCACGCCGGAGGAGTCCTCGGCGCGGTAGGCAAAATCCGGAAGCACCAACTGTGGGCAGCCGCTGAGGCCGAGTTCGAACTGGGCGCGGCGCACGACGGCGGCGGCAGTCGGCTCCCCCGGACCTGGATGTCCACAGAAGGAGTTTGTCCACACACCGGGCCACGTCTTCTTCGACAAGGCGCGGCGGCTGAGCAGAATGTTGCCATCACGCACCACCCACGCGGAGAAGGCGAAGTGCAGCGGTGTATCCGCGGTGTGCACCACGGCCTTGTCTGCCGTGCCGATGGGAGCGCCGTCAGGCGAGGCCAAAACGACGAGTTCCGTCATAGATTGAGGTCTCCTACAAAGCGCACATTGCCAATAGTAAAGCGCGCGTTCCACAGGTTTCCGGCGGAAACGTTATAGACATACTGAAGGTTGGTCGAGGCTCCTGCGCCCAACGGTTGATCCAAGCCCGGTGCGGGCAAGGAAACGTTGACCTCGGGGTCATAAGGCACCGGGTCCACCGTTGCCCAGCCACCGTTGCCGTCGGCGCGCTCGAGGGTGGGTTCCGGGAGGGCGTCGGCAGGCAACGGCAGCTCGCCGAGGTTGTGAATCTTCACGGTGAGCACCGTGCCACCACCGCCGGAGTACAAGCCCTGCATCTCATATTCGACGTTAAGGCCCTCGTCTTTGACCGGCTCCGCTAGGTTCTCGGTCACCTCGCGGACCTCCACGTCTTTCGCCTCGAACGTGGGTGGCTCCGAGCTGGAGACCACGATGTTGTCCTGCGGACCCACGTCTGGTGGCTGCAGGATGCTGCAAGCAGAGAGAGCAGCCAGACACAGCGGGGCACACGCTAGGGGGAGGTACTTCTTCACCGCGAATCCTTTTCCATCACGTCTACGGTTTCTCCCCTACCTTAGTCCACGGGTTGGATATTCCTATTAAGGGCGTAACATCGGCCGACGATGAACTCTATTCTCCGCATCGTCCGCAGTGCTTCTGCCCTGTGGCCGTATTATCTTGGCGTCCTCATAACCGCATCGGTGACCGCAATTCTCTCGCTACTCACCCCGTTCATTCTCCGCGAGGCTACCGACACCGTCGTCGAAGGCGGCGCCCTGCGCACCATTTTAATGTGGGTCTTTGCCTTGTTCTTGGCGGATGCGCTGGGCAACGTGGTGAAGAATATCGGCGGCTATATCGGTGACGTCATGGTCTCGCGCCTGCGCCAAATTCTTTCCACGCGCTACTTTGCCAAGCTGCTGTCGGTGCCGCAGGGCTATTACGATAACCAGGTCACCGGCACCATCATCGCGCGCCTTGACCGCTCGATTGCGAACGTGACGCAGTTCTTGCAGTCCTTCTCCAATAACTTCTTCGTCATGCTCATCCAGGCCGCCGCCGTCCTCGTCATTACGGCGGTGTATTACTGGCCGCTGGCGATTCTCTTGGCCGCGCTCTTTCCCATCTACATGTGGCTCACTGCGAAGACGTCGACGCGCTGGCAGAAGTTTGAGGCCATCAAGAATGAGAACATCGATGTGGCCAACGGCCGCTTCGCGGAGGTTATCGGCCAGGTCAAGGTGACGAAGTCTTTTGTGGCCGAGGCACGCGAGCTCGCCTCCTTCGGTGGGCGCTACCGCACTGTGGTGGATACGACGAAGCCGCAGTCACGCTGGTGGCATTCCATGGACACCGCGCGCGGCGTAGCCATGGCGCTCATCTTCTTCGGTATCTATGGCCTTATTTTCTGGCGCACGCTGGAAGGCCACTTCTCCATCGGTGACATGGTTATGCTCCTGCAGCTGGTCAACATGGCCAAGCAGCCGGTGTTCATGATGAGCTGGATCGTGGATATCAGCCAGCGCGCCGTGGCCGGTTCCAAGGATTACTTCAAGGTGATGGAGGAAACCCCGGAACCTACGGTCAACCCGCAGCTAGTGAGCGCTGCCTCTGCCTCCGACGTCCCCGAGCTCGACCTCTCCCCGGCCGAGCCGCTGGCGCCGACGGAAGGCCCGGTCTTTGCGTTCAAAGATGTCTCCTTCGCCTACGAGTCGGATAAGCCAGTTGTCGATGGCATCACCTTCAGCGCCGAGGAAGGCCACAAGGTTGCGCTCGTCGGCGAGTCCGGCGGCGGCAAATCTACGTTGGTCAACCTGTTGCTGGGCCTGTATCAACCGACGGAGGGGCAGCTGACGGTGCTGGGGCATGACGTCGGCAAGCTCACGGCAGAACGCCTGCGCGCCTCAGTCGGTGTGGTGTTCCAGGAGTCCTATCTTTTCTCCGGCACTATCAAGGAAAACATCGCCTACGGCAAACCCGGCGCGACGATGGAGGAGATCGTCGCCGTGGCCAAACGCGCCAATGCGCACGGCTTCATCGAGGAGTTCCCGGATGGCTACGACACCATCATTGGCGAGCGCGGTCTGAAACTGTCCGGTGGCCAAAAGCAGCGCGTGGCCGTTGCCCGCGCCATGCTCAAGGATGCGCCCATCCTGATCCTCGATGAGGCCACCTCCGCGCTCGATACCAAGGCCGAGCGCGCCGTGCAGGCAGGCTTGGATGAGCTCATGAAAGACCGCACCACACTCATCATCGCGCACCGACTGTCCACCATCGCGGACGTGGATACCATCGTCACGCTTGACCACGGTGTCATCTCCGAAATCGGCGCGCCAGCGGAGCTGGCACAGTCGGATGGCATCTACGCCGAGCTGCTGCATCTGACCCAGTCTGCGTCGGCGGCAGACCGCCAGAGGCTGAAAAAATACGGTTTCGTGCAGAACACCTCCGAGTAGGGTGGAGACCATGCATTTTCCTAGCCTGAAAGAACTCTCCGCCCGCGGTACCCGCAAGTGGACCGTCTACGACGAGGACATCATCCCCCTCTGGATCGCAGAATCGGATTTCCTCACCGCCCCCGCGGTAAAGGAGCGAATCCAGGAGGCCGTGGATGCCGAGTCCTTCGGCTACACCCCCGCCCCGAAGGCCTCCGAACTTAATGCTGCCGTGGCTGACTTCTATGAGACGCGCTATGGCTGGCGTCCGCAGCACGTGTTCTGGATCGGCGATGTTGTCCGTGGCTTGTTGCTCGGCGTGCAGTACTTCACCGAGGGCCCGGTCATCGTGCCGGTTCCTTCTTACCCGCCGCTGCTGGAGCTTCCGGAGACCGCAGGACGCGAGAAGATTGAGACCTCCCTGGAACTCGCAGACATCGAGCGCGCCTTTCAGGCCGGGGCCGGTTCCATCCTGCTGTCCCACCCCTACAACCCGCTGGGCATTGTCTTTGATGAAGACTGGCTGCGGGGCCTGGTGGAGTTGGCGGACAAGTACGATGCCCGCATCCTCTCCGATGAGATCCACGCTCCGCTGGTCTACGAAGGCCGCCACATTCCGCTCGGCTCCTTGTCCGACCGCGTTATTACCGTCACCGCCACATCCAAGGCATGGAACACCGCAGGCTTAAAGTGCGCGCAGGTGTTCTTCTCCAACACTGCGGACGTCGAGCGTTGGAACTCACTGACCGGCGTGGCTAAGGACGGCACCGGCACGCTCGGTGTGCTGGCAGCGGAAGCTGCCTACCGCCGCGGCGGGGAGTTCTTGGATGAGGAAATTGCATACTTGAAGAAGACCCGTGACTGGCTGGTAGAGGAATTGCCCAAGCGCGTGCCAGGTCTCAAGACCTCCCACCCCCAGGCCACCTACCTGTTGTGGCTCGATTTTTCTGAGACCGCCATCGGGGATGACCCGAAGCCCGCCGCTTGGGTTCGCGAGCACGCCAAGGTAGCGCTCAACGAGGGCGTAACCTTCGGTACCGGCGGCGAGCATCACGCCCGTCTCAATTTTGCAACCTCCCGTGAACTGCTCGAAGAGGCACTCGACCGGCTGGAGAAGGCCTTCAGCTAGAGTTTACATCTCACGTCATGGGCATTATCCTTAGGAAAATGTCCATAAATGACGTTCAGGCCCCCTCCACATCTGCCTCGAAGACGGGTTCACCCATCGGCATCGTGATCGTTGCCTCCCTCATGCTCTTCTCCATGTTCTTCGGAGCGGGCAACCTCATCTTCCCGCCAGAGGTCGGTGTCTCCTCCGGCACCAACTTCTGGCCGGCCACCTTGGGCTTCCTCGCCGCCGGCGTGGCCCTACCGGTCTTGGCCGTCATCGCGGTGGCCATCTCCGGCCAATCTGTGCGGGATATCGGAAACCACGGCGGCACGTTCTTCGGCGTGGCCTTCTCCGTCATCGCCTACTTGGCCATCGGCGCCTTCTACGCTTTGCCGCGTACCGGCGCAGTGTCCATGGAAACCGCGATTACCCCGCTGCTCGGCTGGGGGGGAACCTTTGCCAACGGCGCCTTCAACGTCGTCTTCTTCCTTATCGCATTGGCCCTGGCCTGGCGCCCCAATGACATCATCGACACCTTGGGCAAGTTCCTGACCCCGGCGCTGGTCATCCTGCTCGCCGCCCTCATCACCTTGGCCACACTGGCGAATCCCCGCGTGCCCGGCACCCCGACCGAGGAGTACGCCTCCGCGCCCTTCGTCACGGGCCTCTTCGAGGGCTACAACACCATGGACGCCATCGCGGGCCTGGCATTCTCCATCGTCATCGTGACCTCGTTGCGCTCCAAAGGTTTCTCCACCAACCGCGCGCTACTGCGCGGAACCATCACCTCCGCCATCATCGCCGGTGCTCTGCTTGCCGCTATCTACCTGGGCCTGGCGTGGATTGGCCAGACCATGCCGAATGGTGCCTCCTATGATTCCGGCGCCGCCTTGCTTGCCGACGCCTCCAATCTCACCATGGGTAACGTCGGCCAGGCCGTCTTCTCCGCCATCGTCATCCTGGCGTGCATGACCACTGCCGTGGGTCTAATTTCCGCCACCTCGGAGTTCTTTGCCCTGCTGGTACCGAAGACCGTCTACCACTTCTGGGCTTGCCTCTTTACCGCCCTGTCCATCGCCTTCGCCTTCCAGGGCCTAGAGACCGTGCTGTCCATCGCGGTGCCCTTCATCGTCTTTTTGTACCCGCCAGCCATCTCCCTTATCGCGCTGACGCTGCTGCAGCCAGCAGTCAAGCGCTGGGTCACCTTCTACTGGGCCTTCCGCTTGGCCTTGTGGGTCTCCGTCCTGTGGTCGGCGGCGACTTCCCTGGGCGCGCCGTTGGACTTCTCTCCAGGCCAGGGCGTAGGACTCGGCTGGGTTGTCCCAACCCTCCTCGCTTTCGTCATTGGGGTTATCATCGATGTTGTATCTACAGGATCGAAAGAAAGAAGCGAGTAACTCATGACGCAGCGCGCCGCCTTGTCCATCCTCGATTTCTGCACCATCTACGAGGGCGAAGCCCCCTCCCAATCTATGGCTCGGTCGGTCGAATTGGCGCAGCGCGCAGAGGCTTTAGGGTTTAAGCGCATGTGGTACACCGAGCACCACAACATGCCCTCCATTACCTCCTCTTCCCCGGCGGTGCTCATCGCCCACATCGGCGCTAAGACCGAGCGCATCCGCTTAGGCTCCGGCGGCGTCATGCTGCCTAACCACGCTCCTTACGTCATTGCTGAGCAATTCGGCACCTTGGCCGAGCTCTACCCAGACCGCATCGACTTGGGTCTGGGCCGCGCCCCGGGCACCGATATGCAGACCCTCGGCCGGGCACTGCGCCGTGATGGCCACGCCGCCGAGCGCTTCCCGGAGGACATCAAGGAGCTGCAAGGCTACCTCTCCGGTAAGTCCCTCATCCCGGGCGTGCAGGCCATCCCGGGCGCTGGCACCAACGTGCCTATCTACATCCTGGGTTCCTCCATGTTTGGTGCGTCGCTGGCAGCCAAGTACGGCCTGCCGTACGCCTTTGCTTCACACTTCGCGCCGCAGCACCTCGAGTCCGCCACCTCCTACTACCGCGAGAACTACCAGCCTTCCGAAGCTTTCCCCGAGCCCTACGTGATCGCCGGCGTCAACGTCACCGCCGGTGAGGACGCCGAGGAGGAATTCGAGCGCGTCTGTTTCCGCCGCGTGAAGGCCTTTGTGGGGCGCGGCAAGCAGCTGAGCGACGCCCAAGTGGAACAGATCATCTCCACCGCGCAAGGCCAGCAGATTCTCGACATGCTCAAGTACTCCGCCGTGGGTACCGGCGAGCATGTGCGCGAGTATCTCACCCAGTTCCAAGAGCTATCTCATGCGGATGAACTCATGATTTCGCTGCAGTCGACAGATCATGAGAAGGTGTTGGGTAACATGGAGACCCTGGCACACGCGTGGGAATTGTAGAGTTTTCTCCATTTGGCAAGACTTTTCACCTACGCGTGAATTAATATTCTTCTGCAATAGCAGTGTCAACTTAGAGGAGCATGTCCGTGTCACTTCGCGGTTCCCAGCAGCACAGCAAGATTGCTGACTATCTGCGCGGGCTCATTCGCAGCAAGAAGCTCTCCCCGGGTGACTTTCTGCCCAGCGAGGCCGAGCTGTGTGAGCAGTTCTCCTCCTCTCGCGGACCCGTCCGCCAGGCCGTTGCTGCCCTCCGCTCCGAGGGCCTCATCTCTTCTGGCCGCGGCCGCCGCTCAGTGGTCTTGGGCCGTTTTACCTCCGAGTCCTTCGACTCCATCTTTTCTGTAACGCATTGGCTGCGCGAGCGCGGCTTCGAGCCCGGCGCGAAAACCCTCTGGCTCGCTCGCTGCCCCGCTACAGAACAGGTGGCCAACTTCCTGCAGGTTGCCGCAGGCGATCCGGTCATCTTCGTGCACCGAGTGCGCAGCGCCAATGGCTTCCCTATCTCCATCGAGCGTATGTACTTCCCGCTCGACGTAGGCAGCCACATCCTCAACTTCGACGCGGACAACGGCTCTATCCACGATCACCTCGGCGCCCAAGGCGTGGAGTTCGACAATGTGAACCGCGAACTTTCCCTAGCCTCTGCGAGCGAGGAAGACGCCCGTTCCCTTAAGATCGAGCCGGGAACCCCACTGTGGCGTCTGCACCTGGACATCTCTGATCACTCCGGCCACCCGGTGGAGTGCACCGAGATTCTCTACTTGGGAGATCGCCTTACACTCGGCATGACGAGCGTGCGCGGCACCACGTCCCCGCTTGAGGTCAAGCTCTCCGAAGGATGAGATTCCGACTGAGTTTGTTGGGGCTGCTGGGGGTGGCGTCGATAAGCGCCTGCTCCGCCGGCTCCACCGCGATCGTGGATTCCGACTCCTCGGCGCTGACCCTTGCCACCACCACGCCCGCTACCTCCCTGGACTTCACCACGGTGGGCGGCGCTGCCATCCCGGCCGCGCTCATGAGCAATGTGTACGAGACCCTCGTGCGCATCTCCCCCGAAGGCGACATCGAACCAGGCCTTGCCGAGTCCTGGGAGGCCGAGCCCACGCGCTACACCTTCCACCTACGTGAAGCTGCCTTCTCCAACGGGGAGGCATTCACCGCGCACACCGCCGCGTGGTCCATCAACGCGGTGAAGACGGAGTGGACCAACGGCCTCAAAAAGCAGATGGACGTGGTGGAATCGGCCGAAGCTGTCGACGACCACACGCTCGTCGTCGAGCTCTCCCGTCCCTCCGCTGGCTGGTTGTGGTCCATGGGAACCGCCATCGGCGCCATGCGCACCCCCACCGACGCCGTGGGCACTGGACCTTTCGCCGTGGCTGGTTTTTCTCCCGGCGAATACATCGCACTGGAAGCACGGGACGACTACTGGGGAACCCCGGCTCACGAGGACGTCACCATCCGCTACTTCCCCGACTCTCTTACCGCAGTCAATGCACTGCGCTCCGGCGGGGTGGATGCGGTGTGGGGCGTACAGAACCCCGAGCTGCTCGATACCCTCGAAGACTCCATCCACACAGCCGTCGGCACGACCAACGGCGAAGTGCTGCTGTCTATGAACAACCAGGCAGCACCTTTCGACGACCCCCTTGTGCGCCGCGCCGTGGCCTACGGCATTGACCGCCAGGCCGCCAACGACATCCTGTGGGAAGGCCGCGCTCACGATACTGGCGGATCACCGGTTCCGCCGAGTGACCCCTGGTTTAGCGGCAAGAACTACTACCCTTATGATCCCGCGCGCGCCCACGCGCTCATGGAAAAAGCCGGTGCGGTCGGCACCCCGCTGACTTTGACGGTTCCCAGCCTGCCTTACGCGCAAAGGCTGTCGGAGTTTTTGTACTCCCAGCTCACTGAGCTTGGCTTCGACGTCACGCTCGAGACCGCGGAATTTCCCGCGGTGTGGCTCAGCCAAGTCATGGGCGCCAAGGACTATCAAATGTCCCTCGTCGCGCACGTCGAACCGCGTGATATCCCCACCATCTTTGGCAACCCCGAGTACTACATTGGCTATGATTCCGAGCGCGCTCGTACCTTGTTACAGCAGGACGATATGAGCGGTGCCGTGGACCAGATTATGGCCGATATGCCCGCCCTGACCTTGATGAATATGCCCAATATTGTGCTCTACCGCGAAGGCCTGAGCGGCCTTCAGCCCAATCAGATTACTGACGCTATCGAATTACGAGGCGTGCGATGAGGTTTCTCCGTTTTATCGGCACCCTTTTTGCGGCGTCGGTCATCATCTTTCTGCTCATGCGGGCCGTGCCCGGCAACCCAGCGCGCGTGGCACTCGGCGTCAACGCCACAGACGAGGCTGTCGAGAAGCTCACGCACACCATGGGCCTGGACCGCCCGCTCCTTGTGCAATACCTGGAGTGGATGAAGGGGCTCGTGACAGGCAACTTTGGCATCTCGTTGTCCTCCCAGCAGGACATCACCCCGCTCGTGCTCGACCGCGCCCAGGTCACGCTCTTGCTCATCGGCCTGGCCATCGCACTGGCGCTGGCGGGTGCTATCCCTATGGGCATTCTGCTGGCCCGTTTTCGTCTGCCCGTGCTCAATGCGGCCACGCAGCTGGGCATCGCGGTGCCGAGTTTCTTGGTCGGTATCTTGCTCGTCGCGGTTTTCTCCGTTCATTTGGGGTGGCTACCGGCGAACGGTTGGCAGCTGCCGCGCGAAGGCCTAAGCCACCTCGTCCTGCCCGTCATTTCCCTCGCCTTGGTTCAAGGCGCGATGCTGACGCGCTACGTGCGCGCCACGCTCATGGAAGAGATGGGCAAAGACTATATCCGCACCGCCCGCTCACTTGGTGAGTCCCGCACCGAGGCACTCATCCGCCACGGCCTGCGCAATGCTGCCCTGCCCGTTCTCACGGTCACTGGCGTGCAGCTGAGCACGCTCGTGGTCGGCGCAGTGGTCATTGAAAACGTCTTCGTCATCCCCGGTTTGGGCTCCATGTTGCTCGACGCGGTCTCCTCCCGCGACCTCATCACCGTTCAGACCCTCATCATGGTCTTTGTCACCTTTACGCTGACCGTCAACCTGCTCACGGACCTGGCCTACCGCGTCATCGACCCGCGCCTGAAGGAGGCCCGATGAAACCCGGTTATCTCCTCGTTGGGCTTACCGTCATACTGGCACTGGTGTCTGTGGTGTGGACGCCTTATGACCCGAACCTCATCTCGCCCGACCGCCTAGCCTCGCCCAGCTTCGAGCACCTCATGGGAACCGACCGCTTCGGCCGCGATACCTTCTCCCGCATTCTCACCGGCGCGCAGGTAACACTTCTCGTCGGCGTGGTTGCGGTGGCCATCGCGGCGCTCATCGGCGTGCCCCTCGGCATCATCGCCGGAATGCGCGGCAGCACCGTCATCATGGCCGCCACCGACCTGTTGCTAGCCTTCCCAGCACTGTTGCTGGCCATCGTCGCCGGCGCGGTATGGGGCTCGTCGACGCTCACGGCCACCATCGCCATCGGTATCGCCGGAATCCCCTCCTTCATTCGCGTCACGCGCTCCGGTACGCTCCAGATCATGACACAGGACTACATCGCCGCCGCGCGCATTTCCAAGGTCCCACCAGCGCTCATTGCCTGGCGCCACGTCCTGCCCAACCTGGGCGGCATCATCGCTATTCAGGCCTCCGTCTACTTCGCGCTGGCCGTCCTCGCCGAGGCCGGCCTGTCCTACCTCGGCCTAGGCACTGCCCCTCCGACGGCCTCGTGGGGCCGCATGCTTCACGACGCCCAACCCCTCCTCGCTACCCACCCCCTCCAAGCTGTGTGGCCCGGGCTCGCCATCGCCGGCACCGTGCTGGGATTTAACCTCTTAGGACGCCATGCTGACCGTCACTGACTTGCACATCGGCCCCGTCGGCCCCATCAACTTTGAGATTGCTCCCGGCGAGCGCGTAGGCCTTGTTGGTGACTCCGGCAGCGGTAAATCGCTCACTGCCCTGGCCATCATGGGGCTTCTCCCCGACAACCTTCAAGCCACCGGATCCATCCGCTTTGAAGGCCGCGAGCTGCTTGGTATGCGTGACCGTGAGCTGCGTAGACTTCCCTTGGCTATGGTCTTTCAAGAGCCTATGACCGCCCTCGATCCGCTCATGAAGGTCGCCGAATACGGCCGCTTCCCACACCAGCTCTCCGGTGGTCAACGCCAGCGCGCACTTATCCACATGGCCATGGCCCGCAAGCCCAAGCTGCTTATCTGCGATGAGCCCACCACTGCGCTCGACCCCATCACGCAAGAAGAAATCCTGGACGAGATCTCGGCCGCCACCCGGGACGATACCGCGCTGCTCTTCATCAGCCACGACCACGCAGCCGTCGAGCGCATGTGTGACCGCGTTATCCACATCGGGGATATCACCACGCCTAACCTCAGCCTGCCGCCTACCCCCACTGTGGGCGAACCAGTCATCACTCTTAAGAACGTCACTAAGACTTACCGCGGGGTCACAGCCCTCGATGACGTGTCGCTTAAGGTGCGCGAAGGCGAGCGCCTCGGCATCATCGGAGGCTCCGGCTCCGGCAAATCCACGCTGCTCAAGCTCCTCACCGGCTTAACCTCGCCCACCAGCGGCACCGTCACCGTCACCAAGCCCCTCCACATGGTCTTCCAGGATCCCAAAAGCTCACTCAACCCGCGCATGCCCGTGTGGAGAATTGTGGCCGAGGGCGGAGGTACGCGCCAGGAAGCCGAACGCGTGCTTCACGACGTCGGCATCGACCACGCCGAGCGCTACCCCCACGACTTCTCCGGCGGTCAACGCCAACGTATCTCCATTGCTCGAGCCGTCGTGGGCAAGCCCGATATTCTCCTCGCGGACGAAGCCGTCTCCGCCCTTGATGCCACCTCCCGCGCGCAGGTTCTTGAGCTGCTTCAGCGCGTGACGAAGGACATGACGTTGGTGTTTGTGTCGCATGACATGGACGTCGTGAAGCACTTGTGCCCCACCGTGGCCGTGCTGCAGGACGGCCGGATAGTGGATCGCGGCGAAACGGGTAAGGTGTTGTCCCGTTATGGAACATCCCCTGCCGCAACGCCCTAGCGCCCTTCAGCTTTTTACCGCGTACAACTCCTCCGCGCGCCGCTGGCCCGGCGCCCTGCGCGCAGCCTTGGCCATCATCATCCCGGGCGCGGTCGCCATCCTCATCGGCCATCCCGATGCCGTACTGCTGGTCTCCGCCGGCGCATTCTCCGTCATCTATGGCGAGGGGCACCCCTACCGCACACGGCGCCGCATCATTCTCACCGCCGGCGCGCTGCTCACGCTCGCGGCCACGGTCGGCTCCCTCATCGATGGCTTAGTCTTAACGGCGTTATTCACAGTAACCCTGGCGACGGTTGGCGCGTTCATGCAGAATGCGCTGCGCCTACCGCCGCCCGGCACGTTCTTCATCGTGATGGTGGCGGGCGGTTCGACCATGTTGCGCGGGATTTCGCCATGGGAGGTCGCCGGATGGAGCCTGGCGGGTGTGGCCGCCGGCTATGTGCTGGGCATGTTGCCGCGATTCTGGGATCCGCACGGGCCGGAAACGCGCGCGGTGGCGGCGTTGGAAAAGGCCGCGGATGCCTTCGAAGAGGCCTCAGATATCCTGGCCAAGCACCACCAGGCGCAGTCAGCTTTGTCCACCGCGTGGCAAGCGCTTTCCGACGCCGGCATCATCCGCGGCGGCCGCATCCGCCGCCCCGACCAGGCCTCACTGGTGCATCGCACTTTGGCCGCGCAGCAGCGCATCGTGGCCCACCACCAGCAGGTGGGAGGCAACTCGGACGACCTGTCAGATGCACCCACCTATGTCGACCCTGACCGCACCACGATTCCGCACACGAAACCTACGATGCGCTATCGCATTTATCGTGCTGCCGTGGGCAATTCCCATGCGGTGGTCACGGCAGAAAAGATTGCGCTGGGCGGCCTGGCGACGGCTTTCATTGGCTTAGCACTGGGGCTCAGCCGCCCGGACTGGGGCGCGGTATCGGTACTGTTGCTTCTGCAGTGGGGACCAGATCGGGTGCCGGGCACGATTCGCGGCGTGCAGCGCATGTTGGGCTCGGTTTTAGGTGTGTGCGTTTTCGCGCTCATCGCCTCCTTTAGTCCGCATGGCTGGGCGCTACTACTGGCGTTGGCCGCCTGCCAGTTCTGCGCGGAGATTCTGGTGGTGAAGAATTACGCGCTGTGTGTTATTTTCTCTACTCCTTTGGCGCTGCTGATGGGCAACTCACAAGGGCATCTGGCACACACGATTGGCCAGCGTATGGCGGAGATTGGATTGTCGGTAGTGGTGGCCATGGTGGTGCTGTGGCTGTGGAAGCCGCATGCGCAGGTGACCAATCATTATCGCCTGCAAACGCGCTGCCTCGAGGCCATGGCGGCTCTGCTTGGTGCGCTGCTCATCAAGACTCCTGAGGAAGCACTGGCACAGCGCCGCGACCTGCACTACGAGTTGCTGTCGGAGCGCCGCAGTATCCAATCCCTCGCTGCCAACGACTCCACCATCGATCCCTTCTGGCAGCGCCACACTGCCCTGCAGACAGCTGGCTATTATCTGTTGGATTTCTGCGTGGTCAACCCGCTTTCGCAACCCAGCCGGGCAGAGCTCAACACGCTAATTGAGAAGGTTAGCGAAGCGGAAACTGGTCAATGACCTCGTAGCGCGGCCCGCCCCCGCGGCCCTCCCCAAGGAAGGACTGCACCAGGCTAATGTCGCTCACCTCAAATTCTGGACCGCGGTACACGCTGAGTGCCTGGACAGCATCTGGGATAAGCCACGGGTCGCGCGTGCGACGCCCCTCGCGCGCCAAGGTGAGATGCGGGCGGGATGGCTCGAGCATGAGGTGCTTGATGCGGCCTTGCACTCCAGCCCACAGCACGTGTTTATCGAAGGACCCCGCCCCGCTTAGGTTCAGCGTCACCGGCGAGCCCTCGATGCCGCGGAGCATCTCGCGGACCTCGGCGGCGTCGTTGGGCTGCTCCCCGAAGAAATCCAAGGTGATGTGCCAATTATCCGGATCGACCCAGCGCAGCCCATTGTCCTTCAGTGGGCGCACCGCCCGCACGAGATGCTCGCGCGCTTCCTCAGAGGGGAAAAGCGCGCTGAACAGGCGGATCATTTCACCGTGAGCAGGAGTTTCGGATCCAGCACATGTTCCTCGACGCGCTCAAAGACGGCAAAGGCCTCCTCCAGCTCGCGGACATTCTCATCAAAATTAGGCAGCGACATGGCATTCCAATCGACGCAGAAATAGGTGCTCTCATCCTAACTCACAGCGCTGTCATTTCGCTCATCTGCGACAAAGGTGGCCGTGAACTCTCAAAAAGCGACCGGACCTGCGGTCGGTCTCTATCCTCATAACATGCATCCAGGCTTGGTTCCCGGCATCGGTGTCGAGGACCAACGAGTCTGGAGAGAATGTCGATTACGATTTCGACACAGATACGTGGTCTGATGGCTATGAACCCGAACCCACAGCGGAGAATAAGGAGAAATAGTGGGAATCCCTGACGACGTTGTCCTAGACGGCTATACCCTCATCGAGCAACACGAGATTGACCACGAGTTCCTCATCAATGGCTCGCCGCTCGCCGTGGATACGCCTCTGCTTTTCGCACTCACGATTGTTGGTGTTCTCCTCGTGGCGGCCAGCTTCTTCCTGCGCAGGCCGGTCCGCATCATCGCCGGACTACTGGGCGCGATCCTGACGCTTACCAAGCTGTGGTGGATGCCCATCGCGCTGGCCCGCCAGTTCGAGGACAGCCAGGTCTTCGGCTACACGCTGAAGTACTACCCCCAGTACTGGCCGGCGGCCTCAATCATCGTGGTCGTCATCGCTATCATCGGCATCATTTCCGCCTTCCTCCGCCGACGCTAACGCGATTCCAGCACGGCAATCGCAATGTGCACGCGGTTGGTACCGCCGAGCTTGTCCAGGATGTGCTTGATATGGGTCTTCACGGTCGTCACCGACACATAGAGCTGCCCGGCAATCTCCTGGTTATCCAAGCCCTGGGCCACTAACTGCGCCACCTCGTTTTCACGTTCGCTTAGTTCCTCCAGCGGGCGGGGCTCATGCACCTCCGCTGCCGGAGTTGGCTCGGGGTGCTTGAGCGCCAGCAGGTTCTTCAGGGCCTTGGGGCTTAACAACTGCTGCCCCGCGGCCACGGCCCGCACCGCCGAGACCAACCCTTCTGGCTCAATCGTTTTCAGCAAGAACCCCATCGCACCGGCATGCAACGCATCCACGATGAACTCATCCGTATCAAAAGCGGTGAGCATGACCACCGGGGTATCCGGTGCGCTGGCCTGCAGCTGCCCGGCCGCCTCGATGCCGTCCATCACGGGCATGCGGATATCCATGAGGACCACATCAGGGCGCAGGTCCAGCACGCGGGCCACGCCGTCGCGCCCATTGCTGGCCTCAGCCACCACCTCGATATCTGGCGCGCCTTCCAGGATGAACCGGATACCGCGCCGCAGCGCTTGCTCATCATCGACCAACACCACTGAAATCATTGTGCGCTTGCCTCCTCCGGTAGTTCGAGGACCCAGGTGAAGGTGGAGGCGTCGTCAAGCACGGTAAACGTACCTCCCGCCAGCCGGGCGCGTTCCTCCAAGCCCAGCAAACCGTTCCCGCCGCCGGACTCTGGCTGGTCCGCCACCTTCTTGTTCTGCATGGTCACCCGCACCTTATCCTCCTCGTTCTCCACGGTGAGCCTTACCTTCTGCCCCGGCGCGTACTTGCGCGCGTTCGTCAGCCCTTCCTGCACGGCGCGGCCCAGCGTGTGGGCGGCAAGCGTACTCAGCTTATCGACATCCCCCTTCTCATAGCGCACCTTCGTCCCCGCCGCCCGTGCGCGCTCGATGTGTTCCTCGATGCTCGCGCGCGGATCCACGCGGTCATCCACGCGCAGCGCCTTGATCACCCCACGCAGATCCTCCACAGCAGCCTTGGCCTCCGACTGGATGGTGTCTGCCGCCTCGGCGATGCGCTCTGGGTCGGCATCCTTGCGATAGCTCAGGCCACCCGCGTAGACGGAAATGAGGCTGAGCCTATGCGAGAGCGAATCGTGGATATCGCGGGCAATACGGGTGCGTTCCTCCAGGCGGGCGCGCTCCTCGCGCGAGCGCAGCTGGTCCTCGTTGAGCTCCGCCAGGCTTACCAACGTGACCTCGCGCTGGCGGCGCTGCGCGCGCACCGAGCCCGTAATCCAAGCGACGACGAGCACGATGATTCCAAAGAACCCGTATCCGAAAACCGACAGGTAGCTCAAGTGCAAGTAGGGCACCGCCATGACGGTCACATACGAGACCACCAACACCACAGTCCCCGCCAAGGACCACCGCAGACGGCCGCGCGAGATGAGCGATATCAACACCACCAGCACTGACAGCGACAGTGGGCGAAACCCGCCTAGCGCTAAGACGAGCAGAGCCGCAATCAGCGCAACCGGGTGGCCGGGGTACTCCTCGTGGATGTTGCGCTCCCGCCGCGAGTGATGCAGGGCGAAGGGCAGCAGAACCCATGTGACAACGGCAAATAGAATCATGAAGGAGGTGACGTATATTTCCCGGTCCGTCACCTCGAAGGTCTCGATCTGAAGGATCCACGTGGCCATATCCGCCACCACGCAGAGCATGATGAGCAGCACCGTGATCCACAGCGGTCTCGTCTTTCTCGTCATGGTTGTCACGATAGCCCTCCCCCACGGTATGGAAATCCTCCCTGCGGAGGATACCGGCACCCCAGGCGCGGTTCATAGTCTAAACCGCATGAGAAGAACACGAATCTTGTATTATCTGCTCACCGCCGCCGGGCTGGTATACGTCGCTTATGATTTCTCCCACGGCGCTTTCGTGCCCACAAGTGCGCTCGCCGCAGTGTTATACGCGGCTGTCGCAATCGGTCTCACGTTGCTGATTTTGCGCAAGCACCCGGGCATTGCGCACGGGGTGGTGTGGGGCATTGCGGTTTCCAGTGTCGCCGGCCAGCTCAACGAGAACATGTACCACCTCCTCATCCGTACGGTCCCAGACTGGCTGGTCATCGCTGGAATCGCCCCGCTTAACGAGGAAGTCCTTAAATTCCTCGGCGTCCTCTTCATCTGCTCCTGCGTCATCCGGCCCCGTCACTGGGCGGACTACGTCTTCGTGGGAGTGGCCGTAGGCATGGGCTTTAGCGTGAGCGAGAACGCCGTCTACTACGCCAACATGACACTGGAGAACCTCGATTCTGATCTCAGGGGAACGTTGCTGGCGCTCCTTGTCCGCTTCATCGCGAACCCGCTTATGCATTCCTTCTTCACCGCAATCGCGGCCTTTGGGCTTTCCCGCCGGCAACCGGTGCGCTGGCTGCTTATCGCCATGGCGGTGCACTTCACGGCCAACCTCGGCCCGTCTATCTCTACCGCGTTTGAGGACGCCTTCTGGCCTATCTTCCCTACCTTCCTCATTCTCATCGGCCTGTGGGTCGCCACGATTGTCAGCATTGTGAAACTCCGCAAAATCCTCCCTGCGGAGGATACCGGGGTCAAACCGCAGTTCGTAGGGTCGAAATCATGAGAAATACACTGATTTATTCCTGCATCGGCGTCCTCGCCGCAGTACCGCTTGCCGACGTCCTCCTCCCCGACCCCACTCCCGACACCACGCCCGTGCGCGGTATCCCAGGGCTCGAATGTCCGGAGGATCCGTACGCCTCCTCGCAGACCTGGAACTGCGAGGGCGCGACCATCATCGCCGAAAAGGGCAGCTCTTCCCACGAGGTCGAGACCTACCTGCCGCGCCAGCACCGCTCGTTCACCGGGACGCGCGCGCTCACCGACGCCCCCATCACCACCCAGGCTGCCGAGCTCTACCGCGTCGAGGACGGCGACGGCATCACGCTGGCGAACCCGCACAACAACACCGTCTCCTTCCTCCACATCGACGGGCCAAAGGCAGATGACTTCGCCGACCGCGTGCAGAAGGAGGACGCATGAAGTACCTGTACTATCTGCTGACCCTCGGCGCGCTGGCCGTGTCCGCCTTCCACTACGCGGGCGAGCCCTTCCTGCCCGCAAGTGCTCTGGCCGCCGTTGTCTTCGCCGCCGTACTCGTCTCCCTCACGCTGTTCCTCCTGCGCCGCCGGCCGGGAATTGCGCACGGCGTGGTGTGGGGCTTCGCGGTCTCCGGGCTCGCCGTGGAGCTCAACACGAACATGACCCATCTCCTTGCCCGCGCGGGCCTGGACTGGCTGGGCGCTGCCGGGTACGCGCCGCTCACCGAAGAAGTGCTGAAATTCCTCGGCGTGCTACTCATCTGTACCTGCGTCATCCGGCCCCGCAGCTGGCTCGACTACGTCTTCGTGGGCGTAGCCGTGGGCCTCGGCTTCACTGCGGGCGAAAACGCCACCGCCTTCGCGCGCATGACGGTGGATAACCTCGACTCAGATAGCGCCGGCGTAATCGGGGCGGTGGTCATCCGTCTGGTGTCCAACCCGCTCTCCCACTCGCTATTCACCGGGCTTAGCGCCTATGGCCTATCCCAGAAACAGCCGGTGCGCTGGCTCATTGCAGCCATCATGGTGCACGTGACGAAGAACCTCTTCCCGTCGTTAAGCGCCGCGTTCGACGACGCCATCTGGCCCGTTCTCGCCGGCCTTCCCGTCGTCGTAGCCCTGTGGGTGGCCACCATCTGGGGCGCTATCGCGCTGCGGAAGAAGGCGGCTACTACTCAGTGCTCGTTACCTGAACGGGCTCTCGCATAGCCTTCGTGGCCGGAGAGGGGTGGGCATCCTCGGCGGCGAGGCGCTCAAAGGCCACCGCCGCCAGGGCCGCGGCTTGGTCACCCAGCACCGAGTCGTCGAAAGTCACCAACGGCGAGTGATTCCACTCGCGCATATGCTCCGGGGTTTCCGGATTAGCTGTACCAAACCACATGAACGTGCCCGGGACCTGAGCCAGCACCATACCAAAGTCCTCCGAGGCCATCATCGGCGTCTCCATCGGCAGGACATTCTCGGCCCCAAACATGCCTGCCCACAACGACGCCGCAAACTGGTCTTCTCTCGGCGAGGTTTTCGTCGCGGCATAGAGCACCTCAAAGTCCACCTTGGCCGTGCAGCGATGCGAGGCCGCCACCGAGCTCGAGACTTCAATGATCATCTGGCGGACGGCTTCGATGTGTTCGTCGCGAAGCACGCGCACCGTTGCCCCCAGCTCGGCCTTATCAGGAATAATGTTGACCGCGCCGTCGCCCGCGCGCAGGTTCGTCACGGTGATGACGATAGGTTCGTTAGCGTCGAAGCGCCGCGTCAGAGCCACCTGCAACGCCACCTGGATTTCTGCTAGTGCCGCTACCGGATCCACGGCGTCGTGCGGGCGCGAACCGTGCCCGCCTTTGCCGTAGACCGTGATCCACAGGTTGGAGGAGGAAGCCATCATCGGGCCGCCAATGTGGTGGAACGTGCCCCGATCCTGCGGCCCAACGTGGAGACCGTAGGCGGCAATGGGACGGCGTCCAGCAGCGTCAAGCACGCCTTCCTCAATCATGGGCTGCGCACCACCAGGGCCCTCCTCACCCGGCTGGAACATGAAGGTGACATCCCCCATCAGCTCCTCGCGGTGGCGGCACAGCATCTTCACCGCGCCGATAAGACCAGCCGTGTGCAGGTCATGGCCACAGGCATGCATGTTGTTATTCCGCGACGCAAAAGGACTGCCCGTCTGCTCGCGCAGCGGCAAAGCGTCCATGTCCGCGCGCAGCAGCACCGACACCGGGCGCTCGCCGCGCTTGCCTCCGCGCAGCACCGCCACGACCGAGCTCAAATCATGCCCGCGGTGAATCTCCAAAGGCAAGCCCTCGAGTGCTTCCAACACCTTCTTCTGCGTGCGCGGCAGGTGCAGGCCAATCTCCGGATTCTGGTGCATATCGCGCCTAAACTCCTGCAGCTCTGGGAGCAGCTCACGGCCCTCCTCAAGGAACACCTCGCTGGCGAGCCGGTCCCCCAATTTCGCAGAAACCATGGGAAGCGGGGGTAGTTGCTGGCGGTGGCGCGGCGCCATCTTCATGGTGTCATCCTTTCGCAGAGTGGTTTCCCCGAGCCTACCTGCGGCTGTATTAATGTACTAGGCCATGAAGGTCCTTTCCGCGCTGGTGGCCAGCTCCCTGATGTTCACACCCGGCTCCTCCTACCAACTGTCGAGCCGCGACGAAGCCTCCTCACAGTGGGCCGTTGACACCATGTTCAACGTCATCGATGGCTTAGGCACCTCCTCCCATCTACTCACCGATGCATGGTCCACGGAGCAGGAAGAGTACCCATACCCGATTAGGGAAATCGACGAGGTCTCCCTCGTGGAGCGGCGTGCTACCGACGAACCCGGCCGTGAGAAGTGGATCGTGTCCTCTCCATCAATGGGTCGTGACATTCCCGTCGACGTCATCGTGGGCAACGGCGGGCCCGTAGTGTACTTTCTCGAGGGCGTAGATTCCCCGGAGACCTCGAACTGGATCACCAAAGGCCACGTGCGCCGCGTCTTCGGCGAATCCGACGCCAGCATCGTCATCCCCTCGCAGGGAGCCGGATCCATGTGGACGGACTGGCGAGAGGATGACCCCAAGCTGGGGCGCCACAAGTGGGAAACGTTCCTCATCTCAGAACTCGCTCCGCTAGTGGAGGCGGAGCTCAACCACAACGCCAAACGCGGACTCATTGGGTTGTCCATGGGAGCATCGGGCGCGGTGATGATGGCGAACAACAACCCGGGTTTCTTCAATGGCGTGGCGGGCATTTCCGGTTGCTATTCCACCACCAGCAAGGTGGGCCAGGGCACGGTGGACTTGACGGTGCGCACCAAGGGCGGCGACCCGACGAACATGTGGGGCCCGCGCGGTTCGGAGGATTGGTTGCGCAATGACGTCATGTCCCACCCGGAGGGGCTGCGCGGCACGGCGCTGTACCTCGCCGCGGCCTCGGGCGCGTGGACGGACGAGGAGCTGGCGGCTTATCCCGGAAAGTCCGTCAATGATCGCATCGGGGGCACCCTTTTGGAGGCCGGCTCGCGTCGCTGTACGGAGGAGTTTTCCGCCGCGCTTTCCGACGCCTCAATCCCCCACACCACCGACTATCTCACCGACGGCACCCACGACTGGGTGATGTTTGGCAAGCAACTGCAGCCAGCGTGGGATGCGATTAAACCAGCGCTCTACTAACGTCGACGACATGTCCCACTTCCGCAGCGCTTTCATCCCCGCCGCCATCCTCGTGGCAGGGCTCGTCATCCTCGCAGTGTTCTACGTCGGCTTAAGCCGCCATTACAACTCACAGGAGCTGCAGGCGCTTATCGACGGCGCCAATGCCAACGGCCAGGACTATACCGTCGTCCTCCATAACGAGTTAACTGGGAGCTATTCCTTTAACGCCGAGTAATACAGCGTTCCGGTTGCGAGGTTGGTGGGTCTGTTTTAAGCTTCGTGGCCATGGGGGTATTAGAAACCTACTTCCACTACCGCAACTCGGGGATCGCGCTAGTGGAACAAGCATCCAGCTCACCCGATGAGCTTCGCGCGCTCGGCGCCGACGCAGCCGACGCCACAGAGCTTTCCCACCTTCACCGCATCTACTTCGGGCACACCCGCTTCACCGGCAAACAACGCAAAGCCCGTGCCGCCGCGGTGGCACAACAACATAGCCTTAGCATTCTCACCCTGATTGAGTCCTACACCGCCAAAGTCAACAAAGACCTTGATGCCTGGAACCTACGCATCAAGCTTGCCGGCACCCCTGCCCACCGTGTCCGCCAGGTCGCCACCAAGCGTTTGAAGGAGCTTCGTGTCAAGCGCACCGCTAAACCCGGAGTACGCTTCACCTACCGCTCTAAAGGCCCGAACTCCATCACCATCACCGACACCCCCACCATCATCGCCGACATCAGAGGCACCCTAGAATCCGTTAATAAAACAAACCTCCTTGAGGCTGCCCGCACCGTCATTGTCACCGGTGGTATTGGCACCAAACCTGCCGTACATGCTCAAGTCGTAGTCACCCTGGATGAATTTGACCAAATTATTAACGGGGATGGGGAGGAAATCGAACTTAACCTCACCAACGGCGCGCGCATGACAGGCGCAGACTTCTTAGCCTACAAGTTTGCTGAGATTGGCTACGCCACCCTCATCCACCCTTTAGAGGGACCGGTTAACTCTTATAGGATTCAGCGGCATGCCAGCTGGAAACAACGCATCAGCCTGGCAGCTGAATTCCAAACCTGCTCTAGGCCCGGCTGCAACAAACCAGCCGACTACTGCGAAGTCCACCACCTCATCCCCTGGCAAGCCGGAGGTTTTACCAACCTCAAAAACCTCACCTTCCTGTGCGCCTACCACAACGGTATTAACGACGATGACCCCAAACACCCCACAGGCAGGGGCTACATGTTCCGGCTGAATACCGGGGTGAGCTACATCCCGCCCTGGGGCACACCGATTACCGCCATGCCCGAATACCAAGAAGCCCTTAACAGACTCGCCGCTGAGCAGGCAGCAGGACAAGCCACAGGGCAACCCCCCGACCCGCCGCCAGGAACAAGCCAACCACCCGACCCACCGGGTGCAGGCTAAACGCTCGCGATTAAGCAACGCGCACGCCGAAACGCCAAACCACGCGCCCACGCTGAAACCCGCCAACCACACCACGGTCAGCGGGCACATCGGCGATCCCACAGCTAGTCGAGGCAAGCGACGAGACGGCGAAACCCGCCAACCAGAGGAGGTTGACGGGTTAGTTAGCGTGCTTTAGTCGGCGTCGGTGGACAGCGCCGCGACGAAGGCCTCCTGTGGCACCGAGACGGAACCGATGGACTTCATGCGCTTCTTACCGGCCTTCTGCTTCTCCAGCAGCTTGCGCTTACGCGAGATATCGCCGCCGTAGCACTTGGCCAGCACGTCCTTACGCATCGCGCGGATGTTTTCACGCGCGATAATCTTCGAACCAATCGCCGCCTGGACGGGCACCTCGAACTGCTGGCGTGGGATGAGCTCCTTGAGCTTCTTGGTCATCTTATTGCCGTACCACTGTGCGGAATCGCGGTGCACGATGGCAGAGAAGGCATCCACCGGATCACCGTTGAGGAGGATATCCACCTTAACCAGGTCCGCCAGCTGCTCGCCGGCCTCCTCATAATTGAGGGAGGCATAACCCTTGGTACGGGACTTCAACATGTCGAAGAAGTCGAAGATGATTTCACCCAGCGGCATGGTGTAGCGCAGCTCCACGCGGTCTTCGGACAGGTAATCCATGCCACCCATCTGGCCGCGCTTGGACTGACACAGCTCCATCGTCGAGCCCACGAACTCTTCCGGCACGATGATGGTCATCTTCACAATCGGCTCGTAGACCTCACGCAGCTTGCCACCGGGCCAGTCCGACGGGTTGTGCACAAAAGACTCCGTGCCGTCCTCCGCCACCACACGGTAGGTCACCGAGGGAGCTGTGGAAATCAGGTCGAGGCCAAACTCGCGCTCCAGACGGTCGCGCGTGATTTCCATGTGCAGCAGGCCCAAGAATCCGCAGCGGAAGCCGAAGCCCAGGGCCACGGAGGTCTCGGGTTCGAAGGTGAGGGAGGCGTCGTTAAGCTGCAGTTTCTCCAGCGCGTCACGCAGGTCCGGGAAGTCCGCCTGGGAGATGGGGAACAAGCCGGAGTACACCATGGGGTTGGGGTCGGCGTAGCCCTTGAGCGGCTCGCTCGCGCCATTCGACGCCCACGTAATCGTGTCGCCCACCTTCGTCTCACGCACGTTCTTCACGCCCGTAATGAGGTAGCCCACCTCACCTGGGCCCAACCCCTCACACTTCTGCATGGTGGGGCTGACAATGCCCACCTCCAGCAGCTCGTGGTTCGCACCCGTGGACATCATGGTGACCTTCTGACGCGGGTTGAGCTTGCCGTCCATCATGCGGATGTAAGTCACCACGCCGCGGTAGGTGTCGTAGACCGAGTCGAAAATCATGGCGCGGGCTGGGGCATCCTCACCGAACTCGGACGTCGGAGCGGGGATGAGTTCGGCGACCTTATCCAGCAGCTCAGGCACGCCCTCGCCGGTCTTGCCGGAGACGCGCAGCACCTCTTCCGGCTCGCAGCCGATGATGTTGGCGATTTCCAGGGAGTACTTCTCCGGGTCAGCCGCAGGCAAGTCAATCTTGTTGAGAACCGGGATGATCTCCAGATCGTTTTCCATAGCCAGGTAGAGGTTGGCCAGGGTTTGGGCTTCGATGCCTTGGGCGGCGTCGACAAGCAGGATGGCGCCCTCACACGCCTCCAACGCACGGGAAACCTCATACGTAAAGTCCACGTGGCCGGGGGTATCGATCATCTGCATGACAATCTCCTCCCCCTTGCACGCACCGGACTGAGGAATCCAGGGCAGGCGCACGTTCTGCGCCTTAATGGTGATGCCGCGCTCGCGCTCGATATCCATGTTGTCGAGGTATTGGTCGCGCATATCGCGCTCCTCCACCACCTGCGACAACTGCAGGATGCGGTCAGCCAGCGTCGACTTGCCGTGGTCGATGTGGGCAATGATGCAAAAGTTTCGGATCTTGGACGGATCCGTAAACGTCGTGGCCGCAAAGTTTCTAGACATGCGTTTAGAATAGACGACATGACTAGGTTGGCCCGCATTTTAGGCTTCGGACGCCCCGAGCCGGTCGATGACGGCCTCCAGCGCATCACCGAACGCCTCGGAATGAACCAGCCCGATGTCGTCACGGAACCGCGCAAAGCCGCCGACATCCGCGTCGAGGCTGCCGCCGCCCATCCCCGCAGCGTCTTCTTCACGCCCGACATGGATGGCCAGGCTGACTCTGGTGAAGTGGTGTGGGTCTGGGCGCCTTCCGAAGGCAAACAGTCCCCGCCGCGCGAACGCGCTGTGCTTATTGTCTCCCGCACCCGCACGACAGTTCTGGGCTTGCTGATTTCGGCCAACCCGAAGCATGCGAATAAAGAGGAATGGCTCGACATCGGCACCGGCGAATGGGACGAATCCGGCCGGCAGTGTTGGGTACGCATCGACCGCGTGCTGGAAATCTCTGAGGAGCAATGCCGCCGCCAGGGCACGCTCTTCCCGGAGAGGCGCTTCGAGCGCATTGCCAACCGGCTGCGCTCGCGCTACCACTGGGCGTGATTTGGGTTTTCGTAGCTTCGCTTGCTAGATTTTGTGGGATGCCGAGGCATGTGTGGCGGTCAGGACCTTGGGTCCGCCTTCCTCGGTCAACATTCCTACGACTCTAAGAGGTATAACAATGGCAAATATCAAGTCTAAGCAGAAGCGCGTTCTCACCAACGAGAAGTCCCGTCAGCGCAACAAGGCCGTGCGTTCCGCCGTCCGCACCGAGATCCGTAAGTTCCGCGAGGCCGTCGAGTCCGGCGACAAGGCTGCAGCTGAGAAGCAGCTGCGCGTTGCTTCCCGCGCCTTGGACAAGTCCGTGTCCAAGGGCGTCTTCCACCGCAACAACGCGGCCAACAAGAAGTCCGGCATGGCCACCGCCTTCAACAAGATGGCCTAAATGAAACCGCTCCTGAAGTGGGTAGGCGGAAAACGTCAGTTACTTCCCGCCATCCACTCCATGCTGCCTGAGAGCTTCGACACCTACGTCGAGCCTTTCTTGGGCGGCGGAGCGGTTCTTTTTTCTTTGGCGCCCTCCCGCGCCCGGGTCAATGACCTCAACACTGAGCTTATTACCGTGTACGAGGTCGTCCGCGATGATGTGGACGAGCTCATCGCCCTGCTCAAGGGCTATCCGAATGATTCGGATTTCTTCTACGAGATGCGCGCCCGCGACCGTTCGCCGGAGTTTGCGCACTTAAGCGCCGTCGAGCGTGCAGCACGTACGATTTATCTCAACAAGACCTGCTACAACGGGCTTTACCGCGTTAATAACGCAGGCCAGTTCAACGCCCCTTTTGGCCGCTACGCCAATCCCACGATTTGTGATGAGCCGAACCTGCGGGCGGTTTCTTCGTATTTGTCCGCCAATGACGTGGTCTTTTCCAACGGTGATTACGCTGCCTTGGAGGCGCATGAGGGGGATTTTGTCTACTTCGATCCGCCTTATGACCCGGTGAACCCGACGAGTAATTTCACCGGTTACCAGTCCGGCGGGTTCGGCCGTGCGGACCAGATTCGTCTCAAGGAGACCTGTGACGAGCTGGATGCGCGGGGAGTGAAGTTCCTGCTGTCGAATTCCGCGACGGATTTCATCAAGGAGCTTTACGCCGACTATCACATCGAGATTGTAGGGGCCACGCGCGCGGTGAATTCCGTGGCGTCGAAGCGCGGCAAGGTCAACGAGGTGTTGGTGCGCAACTATGCTTAACGACGCCGCGTGGGACCTCGTCTTCCCCCACATCCAGGCCGAGATTGCCGAATCCGGTTTCACGGTCTTGGAGGCGAGTGAGCTCAAACGGTTGTCGGGGCGTGAGCCGCGTTTGATGGCCAAGCACGATTTTTCTGCGGCACGCCCCAAGGTATTCCAAGAGCATGGGCTGTCGATGTTGCCGATTCGCCGCGATGCGTACCTCATTGGCCGCTTCGATCTGTATCAGCCTTTCCCGGAGCAGGCAGGGCCGCTGACAACGATGCCGGTGCCGCGGCATATTAAGTCCATCGACTTTGACAACCTGAGCTCCGAAGCCGCAGCGCTCACGGCAGCAAGCTTGAGCGGCATGGTGGATGATTTCATCGGTGCCGAGTGTATCGCGACGGTCAGCGGGCGCATGTCGACGCTGCAGCTGCCGATGACTATCGGCGGCCGAGAGGTGGTCGTCGACCGTGCCCAGATGGAGATTGATGCCGGTTTTGAATCGGCGGAGCATCTCGTCCTGCTGGAGGCGAAGAACCACGTCTCCCCCGACTTCAATATCCGTCAGCTGTATTTCCCTTTCCGCCGCTTCAGTCTGGCGTTGGACAAGGAGGTCATACCGGTCTACATGGTGTATTGCAACGGCGTGTTCCATTTCTACCGATATGCGTTTAGGGATCCGGCGGATTTCCGCAGCATCGAGCTGGTCGCGGCCCATCGCTATATCCTCGGCCCCTCGACGGTCACCGCCGAGACCGTACGCAGCATTCTGGCCGCCACGCAGATAGAACGCCCAGGGTTGCCTTTCCCCCAGGCGGACTCCTTTGCGCGCGTTATTAGCTTGTTGGAGAATCCGGTTCCCAAGGCGGACATGCCGGAACAGTATGGTTTTACCCCGCGCCAGGCGGACTACTACACCAACGCGGCTCGCTACCTTGGTTTGACTGAGCTGCGCGGTACCCGCGATGAGCGCAATGCTGCCCTCATTCAGGCGCTCGCTTCGCGCCCGGTGTTCCGGGATATGCTTACGCACGTGGTGGACACGTGCCGGGCGCTGAGCAAGGACGAGGCCTATGCCTTGATGCGTAGCGCGGACTTGGGGCTTAAAGAATCCACTCTGCGCCGGCGCTCGTCCACGGTGGCGGCGTGGTCGCAGTGGGTAGCAGAACTGCTCGAGATGGGTCAGCTCCGCATACCGAGTTAGGCGGCTTGGTTTTTGGGTTAGGCGGCTTGGTTTTTGGGTTAGGCGGCTTGGATTCCAGCCCAGACGAGAGCGCAGCCGGCGACGACAAAGAAGGCACCGGAGCCGATATCAATCCACGGACCCGCGGCGAGAAGGCGCCGGCGAATTGCGCGCGTCGAAATCACCGTGGAGAGGAAGACGAACAGCAGGTAGCTCGACAATGACATGCTCAACACCAGCGCTATCGAGAGCCACAGGGGTGGGTGCGGTGGTAGCAGTGGAGCCACCAGCGCGGCCAAAAAGAGCACGATTTTCGGGTTCGACAGGTTGGTAGCAAGCCCGGTGCGGAAAACTTTACCCACCGAGCCCAGGCGAGCAGCAGCATCGTCCTCATCCTGCGGGGGATGCTTGCGCAGCTCAACACCAGAACGAATGGAGAGCACGCCCATAAAGACCAAGAAGCAGCCTCCCACGACCTGAATGAGCGACAAGACCCCCGGGAATGCCGTCAGCAGAGCAGCGGCGCCAAAGACCGTCAGCGAGCTCCAAAAGAGCACGCCGACCTGGATACCGGTGGCCGCCGCAATGGCATGGCGGCGCGAGCGCGTGGCGTAGCGGGTGACCAGCACGATGTCAGGGCCTGGTGCGGCGGCTCCCACCAGGTTCATCAGCACAATGGCCGCGAACGCGGACCAGCTCATGACAGGCGCTCGAGAAGATCCTCGCGGCCGAACATGCGAGCCGAGTCGATAGCATTGGGCTGGCCGGCGGTGGGATCAGCGTGGGCGTCAAGGAGGACGTCAATAACCGCATCTTCCTTCTTGAAGATGGCCCCGGCCAGCGGGGACTGACCGCGATCGTTGAGGAGGTTGACGTCAGCGCCGGCGGCGACAAGCTGGCGCACCAGCTCGGCATGCCCGTGGTAGGCAGCGAGCATGATGAAGGACTGGCCGTCTTGGTTCACCATGTCGACGTTGACGCCCTGCGCGATGTAGTCGAGCAAGGTGGCGTCGCCGCTGCGAGCGAAATCAAAAAGCTTGGTTGCAAAGTCCTGGATCTCATCCATGGTGGGATAGTTTAGCGCGCTAACTCTGCCACCCGCCGCACAGCGGCCTCAATGGCGAATTCCTCGTCGCCGCCCTGGCCCTTCACCGCGCCATCAAGTTCCGCCACGAGGATGACGGCCTTGGTGATGTTGTCTCCAGACCAGCGGCGCGCCACCGGTTGAGTAATTTTAACGGCATACGGCGCCATGCCAGTCTGGGAGGCCAGCGAGTACTGGTCTCCCCGCGCGGAATAGAGGCGCGCGATGTTGCCCACCTTGTTCGCCAGCGCCGAAGCGATAGCCACGGGGCTCGCGCCCAACTGGAGTGCGCGGCGGCACGTCGACACGGCCGCCTCCACACGCCCGGCCACAGCCGCATCCGCAATGTCCCAGTTGGCCACTTCAGCCACGCCCACGTAGTACTCGTGGACCGCCTCGCGCGTGACCTTGCCGCCGGTATCAAAGACGAGCTGGGAGATGGCGGAGGCGAGTTCGCGGAGGTCGGACCCGACACCGTCGAGAAGCGCCTGCACCACGTCCGGGGTCGGGCGCACGCCGTGAGAGGCAAACTCACGCGTGGCCCACGGAGCCAGCTCGTTGGGATACAAGGAAAACACCTCGTGGACCTCACCGCTCTTGCGCAGGGCAGCGACGATCTCCGGTGGCTTCTTCTTTTTCTTCAGTGTCTTCGCCGTCACCGAATACAAGAGGATGAGGGTAATGCCGGGCATGGGGTTAGCGCAGGCGTCGAGAAGAATGCGCGTGACCTCTTTGCCTGCCTTTTCCACATCACTGATGACGATGCAGCGCTCATCCCCAAAAAGGGAGGGGCTGGTGGCCTCGAGGATTTCGCCTTCGCTGACCTCAGAGGCCTTGAGCTTGGTGACATCGCCCTGCTGAACGCTCAGGCGGGCGCGCTCGGCTAGGAATTCATCGTCGCCGAGGATGAGGTGCACGGACATGCCTGTCATCTTAACAGCGCCGCGATGAGCCACCCCACGAGCAAGAGCACCGCGATGGGACCGGCCTCGACGGTCGTTAGCGGCATGGCGGCAGCAACGCCGTGAATCCAGTCCGCGAGCGGTTCAATTAGAATGACGAGCGGGCGGCCGAGCCCTACCTGTGCGAGCACGGCGGCAATGAGACCCACGACGGTGATGATCGGTACGACGGGGGCTGCGAGCACGTTGGCAATGACGGAGACCACCGATACCCTGCCCGCCATGAGCGCGATGAGCGGCATGGTGACGATGTCTGCGGCAATCGCCACGGCGAAGGCGCGCGCGATAATGCCAGTACCGAGCACGCGCAGCAGCAGCGGGGTCAGCGCCACGATGCCGACGGTGGCCGCGACGGACAGCGCGAAGCCAAAGCTGACCGCAAGGTCGCTATCGGCAGCGAGCAGGAAAAGCACACCGAGGGAAAGCGCGTGGAGTGGCTCCATCTTGGAAGAGTTCAGCACGGCAAGCAACCCGGCCACCCCGGCGACGGTCGCGCGCTGGACGGAGGGCTCCCACCCCACGAGTGCGACAAACAGTGCCAACGCGCCTGCCGACGCCCCCACACGCACCCTCTGCCCCTTCACCACCAACGCCGCAGCGGTGCACACGATGGCAACGTTGGACCCAGACACCGCGCTTAAGTGCGAGAGCCCGGTATCGATGTAGAGCTGCTTGTCTTCGGGGCTTTGGAGGCTGGTATCGCCCAACACCATGCCGGGGATGAGGCCGTTATCGCAGATAGCGCGGAAATTCTCCGCCACTTTAGCTGTCCAGCTGTGTGAGTGGGCAGTGAGCTGGCCGCTGAAGACGGTCTGGCCCACCCCAACACGATCGGAAGAACCGGGCCGGCCGTGGATGGTCACGAGCGAGCCAGCGTAGGCCTCGGGTTGTGAGGGGAGGAAGACCGGCAGCTGGGTCGGGTATCCGGGAACGCTCAGACGCCCCATCCAGCCGGAGGCAGTCTGGATGGGGTCTGCGGTGAGTTTTCCGGTGACCTCGGAGCCAAAGTGGAAAGCTTCTGCTCGTCGCATGCGCACCGCCGCCAGCGTGGCAAAGAGCGCGCCGCTGGCCGTACACAAAATAGCCTGGCCGGGCGCGCGCCGAAGGAAAACGAAGCAAGCGACAAGCCCCAGTAGCAACCACGGCTGGCCGAAGAGTACAGCGAGCGTGGCCAGCCACGCCACCACCGCAGCCGGTGCGAGCCGTAGCTCCCTCATGGACGCACCTTGTCCTTAAGCTGAGCGAACTTAGCAGGCCCTATGCCGGATACATCCATGAGCTGTTCTATCGACGTGAAGTGGCCAGCCTCCTCACGGTGCGCAATGATGGCCTCGGCCGTTGCCGGGCCCACGCCCGGCAAGGTGATGAGCTCCTCAGCGGTCGCGGAATTGAGCGACACAGTGCCGTCACCGGTCTCGCCCCCGCCGCCGTCGTCCTCAGCGCCGGGGAGGGCGCCGACGGTGATCTGTTCGCCGTCGTTAAGCTTCTGCGCCAGGTTGAGGTTATCCGTGGGTACTTTGGGGCCTGCAGCCTCGAGGGCATCGTTCACGCGCGCGCCCGGCGCTAACGTGACCAGGCCCGGGGAATCCACCTCCCCCACCACGGACACCACGATATCCGCCGGTGCCGCGCTGCTCACCGCAGGTACTTCGTAGGGGTTAGCTGCCTCGCGCGAGCCACCCAGCCACAGCAACAGCCCTACCGCCGCCAGCCCCACCGCAACCAGGGCAAGCCGCGGCGGCACCCGCAGGCGCGGGCGCGGGTAGTCCACGGAAAGCAGCTCCTCTTCCCCGGTGGGCCGGGTGAGGTCACGAAGGCGGTCAGCGATAGCATTCATGACCGTGACGCTACGCAGCTCCTACCCCCACAGTCGAGAGCTTAGGCCGCAACCTGTGGATAACTTGTTGAAGGCGTCAACTATCAGCTGAAGACGACAGAGACGCCGATGGCTCCGGGGCCGACGTGGACCGAGAGGACGTCGGTAAGCGCAACGCGCATAAACGATGACTCCGGCAGCGCCATACGCAGCAGCTCCTCGAGGCGGCGCGTGGAGGCCTCGTCTTCGTTGTACTGCACCGCAACGAACGCAGGCTTGCCCTCCGCGCGGGAGGCCACTAGGTCCACGAGCTTGGTAAATGCCTTGGTCTGCGTGCGGGTTTTGCCCACCATCTCCAGCTTTCCGGCCTGCACCGCCATGATGGGCTTGGTGGCAAGCAGGGCTGTGGATAACATCGCCGTCGCCGCCGACATGCGCCCAGAGCGGCGAAGGTCATCGATGGAGTCGAGATAGACCCATGTGTGGCCGCGCTCCAGCGTGTTGATGGCCGCGGCGTAGCACTCCTTCAGAGACGCGCCTTCCTGGGCAAGCTTCGCAGCGGTCATAGCCGCCGCGCCCATAGCCATACCGGCGGTTCCAGAGTCAATGACCCGGACGGTATCAGGGAAGACGCCCGAAGCCGTCACCGCCGCCGACCACGTGGAGGACAGTTCCTTGGACAGGTGGATGGCTAACACGCCGTCGTCACCGGAACGCTCCATCTCGCGGCCGTAGAGGGCGGCAAGCTCTAGCGCGGTGAGGCCGGAAGTAGACAGCTCAGCACCGTCTTTGCCGTGGCTCTCCATGACGTGGAGATCCACCACGGTGATGCCTAGCTCTTCCACGATGTCCGCGGGGAGCCCTGCAGCGGAGTCGGTAACGACGCGAATCACTAGACGTCCGCCCCCGCGCCGCCCACGACGGCACCGCCCATGTTCCAGCCGTCGAAGTACCACTGCGCGCGGTCCACGTTCTCCGGGGTAAATTCCAGCGGGGACAGCGGCTGGGAAGCATCAAATTCGGGGCGGGCGGTCAGCTGCGACCAGTGGGTATTCTTCAGCCCGGACAGAATGCCGTATTGGTGGTGATCCAGGCCCAGCAGGTGGCAGGTCAGCGCGGAAATGGCGCCGCCGTGCGCCACGACGAGGACCGCGCCCCTCTCCCATTCGGGGTGGGCGCGCATCAGCTCATCGATGACAGGGCGGGCGCGGGTGGCCACATCAACGCGGCTTTCTCCCTGCGGCGGGGCCCAGGTGGGGTCGTGGCGCCAGATTGCGCGTGCACCAGGATACTGTTCATCGACTTCGGCGGAGGTCATGCCTTGCCAGTCACCGAGGTGGGTTTCGCGCAGGCGCTTATCGACGTCCACCTTGATCCCCAACTTCTCCCCTATCACTGCCGCGGTATCACGGGCACGGATGAGGTCGGAGGAGACGATAGCCGTGATCTGTTTGTCTACGAGGAGATCGGCGGCGGCGCGGGCTTGGGAGAGGCCGACCTCAGAAAGCTCGGTGTCCAAGTGCCCCTGCATCCGGCCGGTGGCGTTGTAGGTGGTTTGACCGTGGCGGATGAGGAGGAGGCGGCGCGTCATAATTCGTCGTCTTCCGGCTCCGGCTGGGCCAGCGGAATCTCTTCGATGGACTCGACGTCGCGCGGATTGACTTCGGTGGACCACTCGCCTGGGCGCTCTGGTGTCTCGAGACCGGGGATCTCAAGGAGCGGGCAGTCGTGGTAGAGGCGGTCGAGACCGTAGAACTCGCGTTGGTCGTTGCGCTGAACGTGAACGACAATGGGGCCATAATCAAGCAGAACCCAGCGGTTTTCGCGGTTGCCCTCGCGGCGCTTGGGCTCAAAGCCCTTCTTGGTCAGCTCGTCTTCGACTTCCTCGACGATGGAACCCACCTGGCGCTCGGTATCGGCAGAGGCCAAAACAAAGACCTCGGTGATGGCGAGCACGTCGGAGACGTCAATGGCTGCAATGTTGGTGGCCAACTTTTCATCCGCAGCCAGGGCAGCGGTTTCCGCCATGAGGCGTGCTTCATCAGTAATCGACATGACTATCCCTACACAACGCGTACAGTACTAAGACCTCTAGTCTTACACGCCGAGAACCTATTTTCCTAGTCAACCGCCGTGGCCAACCCCCACGCCACGACGATTCTTATAGTGGCTTTTCCGGATGCGGGCTATAGAGGTGGTTCTTAGCGATGTACTGCACCACCCCATCCGGCACCAAGTACCACACCGGCTGACCCTGCTGGGCGCGGGCGCGGCAATCGGTGGAGGAAATCGCCATGGCGGGGATTTCGATAAGTTCGATATCATCTTGGGACTCGAGCGGCAGCATGTCTTTGCTGAGCTCGTAGCCGGGGCGGGTCACGCCAACAAAGTGCGCCATTTCCAGCATCTCTTCCCAGTTCCGCCAGCTCATAATGGAAGCCACCGAGTCGGCACCAGTAATGAAGAAAAGCTCCGCATCCGGGAAAATAGCGCGCAGGTCACGCAACGTATCGATGGTGTAGGTCGGGCCTTCGCGGTCAATGTCCACGCGGGAGACCGTGAAACGCGGGTTGGATGCCGTGGCCACCATGGTCATGAGGTAGCGGTGCTCGGCGGCGGTGACCTTCTTGTCCGCCTTCTGCCAGGGCTGGCCGGTGGGCACGAACACCACAGTGTCGAGGCGGAAGCGGTGGGCTACTTCGCTTGCGGCGACGAGGTGGCCGTTGTGGATGGGATCAAAAGTGCCACCCATGATTCCGATGCGTTGCGGACTAGTCATGGCTGGTGAGTATACCGGCCACGGCGTCGATGACCTGCACGTCCTGCCCGGAGAGTTCCCCTAAGAAATAGGACGCGTGACGCTCAGCCTTGGTAGCTAAGGCGCGGTTGGCGGCTTCGAGGGAGAAGTCACAAACAAAATCGCCATCCAGACAATAATCAACGTAGCGCGTTACCGGCAGCCCGGCACGGTTCTGCGCCCACGGGACCTGGTGCAGAGGGTTGCCAAAGGTAAGCACGGCATGCAGGCGCCCGGTGTCAGCGAGGTAGCCCTCGACACTCGTCGCGACCAGCGCTCCCTGCGAATAACCGGCGGCTACCCACCGCGGGTGGCAGTCGGTGGCGGCCTCATAGTCGTCTACCACCTTCGGGGCATTGCGGGCACCGGTGCGCAGACTATCAACGGCTCCGAATGTCACTGAATAGGCCAGCTCTCCAAGAGAGTGCTGCTGGAGAACTCCAAACGCTCGCTGGACGAGCTGCAGCGGGCCTAAGTCCTCACCTTCCTGCGCCAAGGGAGGAAGGTTCATGGCGGCGGGATAAGAGTCCGGATCGAGCGCTAGCACATAGACGCCATCCATAGCGCCCGGGTGGCGCTGCTCTAACTGGTGGAACAGAGCCGCGAAGTTACGGCCCTCAAAGCCAGTGGACTCTGGGGCCTTCGCGGAGTAGCGCTGCGGCCCGACGTACTCGCCCTGCTCCTCATTTTGATCCGAACCACGGGCGACGAGGACCACGGTGCTCGGGCAAGTTTCTACGTCGCCGACGGCTGCGGCCGTAGGCGTGTTTAGAAAGGACGCTGCTGTGACCAACGCGGCAGCGCTACACGTCAGGGCAGGAGAAGAAAGCTTCACCCTACTTTATCTAGCGGAACCGAGCGCCATCGACCATTCGGCCAATGGAATCGTAGACTTGGCCATCCCACTGGTGAGGAGTGAAAAAGTACTGGCCGTGAGAGCCACCCGTGGGCTCTGCGGCATACAGTGTGCCTACGGAAAGGTCGCATACGGCATCGAGCGGCAGGCAGTAATCAACGCGGTTACCGGTAGCGCGCGGGTAGGGCATGAAGCCCATCGGGCCGCCGGCGCCCTTGGTATTGCCCACCACAGATGGATCGTTCTTGCGGGTCAGCGGGTTGCCGAAGGTAACGACGCCGGCGAGCTGACCACGGTTCGCCAGTTCCTTCTCGTGGCTAGCGATCACCATCGCGCCCTGGGAATAGCCGGAAAGGATGTACTGCGGATGGCAGCCGGTGGCACCTTCGTAATCGTTGATGGCACTCATGACACCACGCTTGCCGGTCTGCACGGAGTGTGAGAACTGATCCAAGGCCGATACCGCAGTGTTCATGACTGGCTTTGCGTACTGCAGAACCACGCCGAGCGCCTGCGCCGCGGTGGTAGGCAGGCCGACGTTCGGCACTGTGTACTCCGGGTACGTCGCTGGGTAGTACTTGGGTTCCAGACCGAGGACGTAGACGTCCTTCATCATCGAGTTACCACCGTGGGTGGCCTGGTAGTGCGATTCGGCGTTGCGCAGCATGGCGCGGATGGATTCGCCTTCCCAACCATTGGAGGCGCGGCCTCCCTGGTTGGAATACTGCGTCGGGTAGATCTGACTGTTTTGACCGGAGCCACGAGCGGCCACGACGACCACTGCGGGGCAGTGCTCATCGGCGTGGGCGGCGGGCGCGGTTACGGCCTGGGGAATGACAAGGGCGGACACTGCCATGACGGCGGCGGCCACGGAGGAAGCAATGCGGGACAGCATAAGAGGAAGGCACCAATCAGTTCTTTGTTATTACCGCGCTATAGATTACTCAGGACTTCACCGCCGTGCAGCACGAACCCCCACGCAAGGCAGACAATCTACTCGAAAAGTTTTCGAGTAGATTGTTTTGCGCAGGTCAGACTCGAAAAATTCCTTTCGAGTAGCATTCGAGTAGCTTTTCTAGCTGCCCCTAGGGTCGGGTCTGTCCGGTGCCGTGGAGGATCCACTTGGTGGAGGTCAGCTCCGGCAGCGCCATGGGGCCGCGCGCATGCAGCTTTTGGGTGGAGATGCCGATTTCGGCGCCCATGCCGTAGACCTCGCCATCGGTAAACGCGGTGGAGGCATTGAGCATCACGGCGGCGGCATCGACCTCGTTGGCAAAGGTCAAGAGAACGTCAGCGTCTTGGGCGGCAATGGCCTCGGTGTGGCCGGTGGTGTACTCAGCAATGTGCGCGATAGCGCCATCAACACCGTCGACCACCTTGGCGCAGATATCCATGGAAAGGAATTCCTCGCGCCACTCGTCATCAGTAGCCTCCACAGCGTCCTTCACGCCGAAGGCCTCAAGTTCCTTGACATCGCCGTGGATGGTAACCCCTGCTTCCTGGAGGGAGGTGATGATGCGGAGCTTCGAGGCGTCGGAAAGCGCGGCATCGATAAGCACGCCCTCCGTGGCATTGCAGACGGACGTGCGGCGGGTCTTGCCGTTGACCACCATGTCGATGGCCTTGTCTAGGTCAGCCGAAGCGTCGACGTAAAAGTGGCAATTGCCGGTGCCCGTCTCGATTGCGGGGACGGTGGCGTTTTCCACCACGGCGTTAATGAGACGCGCGCCGCCACGCGGGATGACCAAGTCCACTAGGCCACGAGCGGTGATGAGATCCTGCACGGAATCGTGGGTCTCACAGGGCAAAAGCTGCACGCCCTCGCGCGGCAGATCGAACTCGGCCAGGGTGTCCTGGAGAAGTTCGACGAGCTTGGCGTTGGAGTTCTTCGCGGACTTGGAACCGCGCAGCAGCGGCACGTTGCCCGACTTGAGCGCGAGGCCAAAGGCATCCACGGTAACGTTCGGGCGGGCCTCATAGACCATGCCCATCACGCCGAGTGGGACGCGAACCTGCTTCATCTGGATGCCGTTATCCATGGTGCGGCCCTGCAGGATCTCCCCTACCGGGTCCTGGAGGGAGGCTACCTGGCGTAAGCCCCCGGCAATGCCCTCAATGCGGGCAGCATCAAGCGACAGGCGGTCGATGAGGGATTCGGACATGCCGTTGTCGCGGCCAGCCTTAATATCAAGCTGGTTGGCAGCAAGGATGTCCTCAGTATGCGCGATGAGGTTTTCCGCGGCACGGTTGAGGATCTCATTCTTGCGCGGGGTGGGCAGCTGCGCGAACTGCGGCGCCACCGCCTTGGCGGCGCGGGCTTTGGACAGAACTTCTTCACGTTCGGTAGTGCTCATGCCTTACCAGCGTACGGAAGAAGCACGAGTCCGTCAGGGCTTTCTGGTGAAATAGACCAAGCACGCCACCAGCGCGAAGACAGGGAAGACGAGCCACGCCAGCTCCCAGTGCACGAGGAAGTGGAGTAGGAGGAATGCAAGGACCGCGAGGATGCTGGCGATGAGGAAGATATTGCCGTTTCTTTTATTCATAAAACGGAATATACAACTATTCTTTACTATGTGCAGCGCACGAGGGGTTTAATACCCAATTTCGCGGCGGCGCTCGGCCGCAGCACGCAGGCGCTCAGCGCGCTTTTTCTTTTCTCCTTCGGAAAGCTCATCGAAGAGCTCTTCATCCGACTCGCTAAAGTTCAGCACCCCGCGCGCAGCCCAGGAAGCGAAGAACGCGATGACGGGCGAAATCCAGAAATAGCTCCAGTCGAAGACGAAGAGGCCTAGGAAAAGCGCGATCATCGCTACCGACCAGATGACGGAATCCGCTATCTGGACCTTGCGGCCGCGGGAGAGCATCTCCTGCAGTTCCGCCTCGTGGCGGCTAGCGGGTGCGGTGGCGTTTGGGGCGGAAAGCTCCGGCAAGTCTGCGAAAAGCTTGGCCACTTCCCCACGGGTGCGCGCCGCGGCAGCTTCACCAGTACGTTGCTCAAATTCATCGGGGCCCAACGCGCCGTTGACGAAGTGCTGGCTCAACTTCTCCAGGGCCTCGGAACGCTCCGCATCACCAACGCGGATGTCTGGGTTCTCCATTAATAACCTGCCTTCGGGTCAACCAGAGTAGGCAGCTGTTCCCCCGCCGCGAAAGCCTTGGCCACCTTGACGGTGTGCGCACCGATCTTTTCGCGCACGGAGCGCTGCGTATTAGCAATGTGAGGGGTGATGACCACGCGCTTGTCCTGCCACAGCGGGTGCTCCTCCGGCAACGGTTCAGGGTCGGTGACGTCGAGCGCCGCACCGGCAATCTCCCCTGCTTCGAGTGCCGCGACGAGGTCCTCGGTCTTAATGAGCGGTCCGCGTCCCACGTTGACCACCACCGCGTGATTCGGCATCTGCGTAAAAGCCTCCGCATCCACCATGTGGCGGGTCGCCGGGGTCAGTGGGGCGATGAGGACGAAGTAGTCTGCTTTCGGCCAAACCTTCTCCACCTGGGAAATGGGGTAGGTCTCATCTGCTCCTTCGACCGGGTTGCCCGAGCGGTTGACCGCGATGATGCGCGGTCCGAAGCCGGACAACATGCTAATCAGCCGCTTGCCAATGCCACCGGCACCAATAATGGCCACGGTCTTGTCGTCATAAAGGTAGGAAGTGTGCGCCTCCATATCGGCATAGGAATCAAACGTCCCGTTGACGCGACGGTGCGCATGCAGCTGCGCCAAGAGCAGCGCGATGGTGGATTCGGCCACCGTGTTGTCGTAGACACCAGCCGCGTTCGACCACGGCACCGCACTGTCCTTCATCGCATCGAGGACGTGGTCGACGCCAGCCGAGGGGATCTGGACGAAGCCGATGTTCTCCGGGAGGGGGTCCGGGAAATCGGTGCCGTCACCGGTGTAGATGAGGAAGGAGGCGTCGGAAAGCGCGGTGCGCTCAAACCCTGCGGCGTCGAGCACCGCGATGGTTTCTTCCCACGGCTTAGGTTCAATAGCGTACTTCATGCATATCCTCCACTAGTATCCGGCGTCTGCGTCGACGCGCGTGGGCATAGGTTCACCGCGCTCCCACGCGGCGGCATTGGCGTTGAAGATAGCACCCATGTGGTGCTCGGCCACCTGAAATGACGCCCCCATATGCGGCGTCATCGTGGCATTAGGCAGGTCATAGAGTGGGTGACCATCCGGCAGCGGCTCCGGGTCCACTACTTCCAGGCCCGCGCCGGCGATGGAACCCTCGCGCAGGGCCTCCACCAGATCATCAGTGACCACGGTGCTGCCACGGCCGACGTTGACGAACACCGCAGAATCCTTCATGACGCGGAAAATCTCAGCATCGAAGAAGTGCTCCGTCGCCGCCGTGGCGGGCAGAACATTGATCACAAAGTCCGCCTCGCCCCACACCTGGTCTACCTGTTCGATGGAGATGGTGACATCCGCGCCGCCCACCGCGCGCCCCGAACGGTTCACCGCGGTGATGTGCACGCCAAAGGGCTTGAGGTAGGCAATGAGTTGGGTACCGATTCCCCCAGCGCCCACAATCACCACGTGCTGAGGCCCCTGCTGGTCATAAAGCCAGGCCTGGGATTCATCAAGCTCCTTGGCTACCGACCACGACTTGGCCAGCGCAAAGGCCTTGTGGTGGTGCGCTTGCGATAGCAGAAGCCCCAGCGCGGATTCCGCCACCGGTTTGGCAAAAGCACCGGCCGAGTTGCACCATGGCACCCCATCAGAGCGGATGATTCCGGCTTCAATGAGGTGATTGACTCCCGTAAAGCAGTATTGCACCCACTGGATATTCTCCGGCAGGTCCGGCACCGCCGCTGGGTCCGAGGAGGTGTTGACAAAGACCTCGGCCTCGTCGAGGCTTTCCACTCGTTTATGCCCCGCGGCGGCGATGTCCTGCACTGTTGGTGCCCACACATCGGGGCCCATGAAATAACGCATTAAATTCGGGACGCGAAATTGGACAGGTAATCCGCGTGGACAACGGGACGGCGCATATCCTCCGGCAGCTCCTCGGTGTGCTTGCCCAGCAGGTCGCGCAGCGTGGCGGAGTCATAGCCCACCTCACCACGGCCGATGACCTGGCCCTTCGGGCCCATGATGTCCACGATCTCGCCGGCACTGAACTCACCCTTGATGTCCGTGATTCCCACGGCCAGCAGGGAGTTTCCGCCGCTCACCACGGCTTCCATGGCGCCCTCATCTAGGCGCAAGGAGCCGCCAGTATCTGCGCAATACAATGCCCAGAACTTCCACGCGGAGAGGCGGCGCTCCTCGCGGGTGTGGAAGACGGTGCCCACGGAGGCGTCGTCAAGCGCCTGCCCAATATTGTCCGTCGAGGTCAACAGCACCGGGATGCCGCCACGAGTGGCCAGGCGGGCGGCGGAGACCTTCGTGGCCATGCCGCCGGTGCCGACCTTGCCACCATCACCAGCAACAACCGCCTTGAGGTCCTTACCGGTGCGCACCTCCTCCACGAACTTTGCGTCCGGCTCCGCCGGGTTCTTGTCGTAGAGTCCGTCAACGTCGGAGAAAAGAAAGAGCGCGTCCGCGCCGACAAGGTTGGCCACGAGCGCGGAGAGACGGTCATTATCGCCAAAGTGCATCTCGGAGGTCGCCACGGTGTCATTCTCATTCACGATGGGCACCGTGCGCATCTGACGCAGGCGGTCAATGGTGCGCTGGGCATTACGGGCGCGATCGCGCTTGCCGACGTCCGACGCGGTCAACAACACCTGCCCAATCGTACGGTTGTAGCGGGCGAAGGACACGCCCCACTCATAGGCCAGGTGGACCTGGCCCACCGCGGCTGCTGCCTGCTTGGTGGCCAAGTCTGTGGGACGCGTAGTCAGGCCAAGCGGGCCCATACCCGCAGCAACAGCACCCGAAGACACGATGATGATGTCGGAGACATGCATACGCGCACAGACGGCGTCAACGATCTTGTCGATCTTCTCCGTTGACGTGACAAAGTCATCACGGGTCAGCGAGGACGAGCCGATTTTGATGACGATGCGCTTGGCTTGAGAAATCTGCTCACGCAATGGTGAGGAAAACCCGCTGGATTTTTCCGACAGAGCGGGCGTTGCCGGATACTCCATGTCCGGTGTTGGCCCCTCGAAAGGTTCGAGAGGGAGAGGATAGTCGAGCTGGTTGTCGTTTTCGGATGACATACCAGCTCAGTATACCGGGCTAGCCCTGCCAGCGATCGCGGTTCGCGGACTCGCGGGTGACCTCCTCATCCACGCCATAATCGAACTCATCCACCAGACCGCGGCGCGCTTGGGAAGCACGCTTACGCTCAGCGGCGGACACGCGGTTGGTGCCCATGAGGCGGCCATCCTGGCCGCGACCAGCATCGGTAGCGCGTCCACCGGCCATCGGCTCGTACTCGAAAGTGATGTCCCCAATGGTCACCGGGCAGCCTTCCACAGCACCCATCTTGTGCAGTTCAGCCTCGACACCGGCCTTGGCTAAGCGGTCCGCGAGGTAGCCTACTGCTTCGTCGTTCTCAAAGTCCGTCTGACGGATCCAGCGGTCGATCTTCTCGCCTTCAACAATGAAGCCACCTTCGACCTCGGGGTCCTTGGTGATGGTGAAGTCGGCGAAGCGGCCCTTCTTCTTAGCAACAGACTTCGGCTGGATGATGGTGTGGTTCTTATCTGCCTTCGCCTTCGGTTGTGACTTGCGGTGCTCGTTGACCATCTCCATGAGTTCGTACTTGAGCGGGTCCAAGCCCTTGCGCGCTACGGCCGAGATGACAAAGACAGGCCAGCCGAATTTCTCTTCAAGGTCCTCTTTAACGAACTCAGCGAGTTCTTCTGCTTCCGGCACATCAGCCTTGTTGAGGATGATGACGCGCGGGCGCTCGCGCAGGTCACCAAGCCCGGTATCCTCCTCCAGTAGCTCCTGGTACTTGGCCAGCTCATTCTCGAGCGCTTCAATATCGGAGACAGGGTCACGGCCCGGCTCAATCGAGGCGGTATCCACCACGTGAGCAAGAACCGCAGTGCGCTCGATGTGGCGCAGGAAGTCCAAGCCGAGCCCCTTGCCTTCGGCCGCGCCCGGGATAAGCCCCGGGACGTCTGCCATGGTGAAGGACTCATGTCCCATGTCGACCACGCCCAGGTTGGGCTGGAGGGTGGTGAAGGGATAATCACCAATCTTCGGCTTGGCCGCGGAGAGGACGGAGATCAGCGAAGACTTGCCCGCGGAGGGGAAACCGACGAGGCCGACATCCGCCATGGACTTAAGCTCCAGCACCAGTTCACGGGCCTGGCCTGGCTCGCCCTGCAACGCGAAACCTGGGGCCTTGCGGGCAGCGGAGGCCAGCGCCGCGTTACCCAGACCGCCGTAGCCACCTTCTGCCGCCACGAACCGGGTGCCCGGCACCGTCAAGTCTGCGAGCATCTCGCCGTCCTCGGTGTAGACCACCGTTCCCACCGGCACTTCGAGAATGAGGTCCTTGCCGCGCGCACCGTTGCGCATATCACCGGCACCGTTGCCGCCGCGCTCGGACTTGATGTGCGGGCGGTAGTGAAAGTCCATCAGCGTGTGGATTTGGTTTGAGACCTCCAGAAGGATGTCCCCGCCGTGGCCGCCATTGCCGCCATCGGGACCGCCGAGCGGCTTAAACTTTTCACGGTGGACGGACACGCAGCCATGGCCGCCGTCGCCTGCCTGCAGGTGCAATACCACTCGGTCAATGAATCGTGCCATGCCCGATAGTGTAATGCTTCCGTGCACACCAGCCTAGTCAGCCTCCGCTGGGGCACAGAGTAAATACGGAGTAAAACAGCAAAAATCCCGAGCGTTCCGTGAACAGAATACTCGGGACGAATGCTAGAAAATCTTAAGCAGTGGCCTCTGCGGCTACCTCGTCGGCCGGCACGATGTTAACCATGCGGCGGCCGCGCTTAACGCCGAACTCAACGGAGCCGGCTGCGAGAGCGAACAGGGTATCGTCGCCGCCGCGACCAACGTTCTCACCCGGGTGGAACTTGGTGCCGCGCTGACGCACGATGATCTCGCCGGCCTTAACCTGCTGACCACCGAAGCGCTTGACGCCGAGGCGCTTGGACTCGGAATCTCGACCGTTGCTGGAGCTGGAAGCACCCTTCTTGTGTGCCATGTGGTTTCCCCTCCTTCAGGGATGAATTAGAGCCGGTTAAGGCTTACTTGATACCGGTAATCTTCAGCGTGGTCACCGGCTGACGGTGACCGAGGCGACGCTTGTAACCAGTCTTGTTCTTGTACTTGAGGATGTCGATCTTCGGGCCCTTGCCCTGCTCGACAATTTCAGCGGAGACAGAGACCTTCTCCAGGTCAGCTGCCTTCGACTTGACGGTTGCGCCATCGACGAGCAGAACCGGGGTGAGAGCAACGGAGGAACCCGGCTCACCCTCGATCTTCTCGACCTTGACGAGGTCACCTTCAGCAACCTTGTACTGCTTTCCGCCGGTCTTGACGATCGCGTACATAGAGGGCTACCCCTTATCTAAACTCGGCTCGCCAGCGGCTGGGTGATGCCTCTGACGAATGGACATTGGACAATTGCGTTCAGATCATAAGCCGCGAGAGACGCGCGAAAACCGCGTTCGTCCCGTCCAGCGCATTCATGGTCTAAACAGCGACTGTCAAAGACTACCCCGTCAGGTGCCGAAAAGGCAAAACGCCTTTTCTAGCGCGACCTGCGGCGGGTAACGCGGCGCCTACCACGGCCGGCCTTGCGGCTTGCCGACGCCCCCTTAATCACCGTGCCCTTCCCCGACTGCTGTTCCTTCTCCACGATGCTCGGCTGCTGGGACTGCATCGTTCGGCGCACAGCTCGGCGACGGCCACGGCCCCGGGAACTGCGGGTTGAGGTGCGCTCAGAAGAAGCAGTCGAGTCAGTCTTGGTTTCTGACTGTGGTTCTTCCTGCTTCTCTTGCTGTTCCTGCTGCGGTGCCTGCTCGAAGTCCTCGCGCTTCGGGCGCACATCGGACCGTGAATTGCCGCGGGTACGGCGCTTGCGACGCGGCGACTTCTCGAACTCCTCGACGGCCTCTTCATACGTCTGACTCGGTGCCTTGTGCGTATCCTTCTGTTCCGTCTTCACGTCCGTGTGCGCGGATTGCGCATCCTCATGAACGTCGGACTTCCGTGCGGTGCGCGTTGCGCGGCGCGGCTTGCGGGAGCGCTTCGACTTCTTCGGTGACATGCTCTCCGCCACGGCATAGCCGATGGAGGCGCTATCCGGGGTGCCGGCATCCGCCTCATCAGTTTCGGGCTGATCGTGGGGCTCGTCGTCTGAGTCGACGACCACGACGTTGGCCACGAGGTCCTCAAGCGAGGAGTCCTTATCCTCTGCAGCCTCCTCATCGTCGTGGCGGTGCATACGCACCACCGCCGGGTGCTGCTTCGGATCGCGCTGCGGCGCGCGGCGCTGGTTGCGTCCGCGACGCTGCGGCTTGGAGTCCGCGTCCGGCTCCTCATCCACCGGGTACTCGTGAATGATGATTCCGCGGCCGTTGCAGGCCTCGCACTCAGTGGAGAAGGTCTCAATGAGACCAGTTCCTACGCGCTTACGAGTCATCTGCACCAGGCCCAGCGAGGTCACCTCGGAGACTTGGTGGCGGGTGCGGTCGCGGCCCAACGCCTCCTTGAGGCGGCGCAGGACGAGGTCCTGGTTTTCGGGCAGAACCATGTCGATGAAGTCGACGACGATCATGCCGCCGATATCGCGCAGGCGCATCTGGCGCACGATCTCCTCGGCCGCCTCCAGGTTATTGCGGGTAACGGTTTCCTCAAGGTTGCCGCCAGAGCCGGTGAACTTGCCGGTGTTGACGTCGATGACGGTCATAGCCTCGGTGCGCTCAATGATGAGCGTGCCGCCGGACGGCAGCCATACCTTGCGGCTAAGAGCCTTGTGCAGTTGTTCATCGATGCGGTAGGTGCTGAAGGCATCCTCGCCATCGTGCTCGCTGGCGTCATAGCGAACGACGCGGTCCGCCAGGTCATGCGCCATAGAATCCACGTAGGCGCTCACCGTGTTGTAGGAACGCTGGCCATCAACCACCAAGGAGCTGAAGTCTTCGTTAAAGAGGTCCCGCACCACCTTGATGAGCAGGTCCGGCTCCTCATACATCGTTACCGGCTTAGCGCCCTTGGTGGCCTTCTCGTGTGCGGCACGGGCACTAATGTCCTCCCACAGGGAGTGCAGGCGGTTCACATCGGTCGCGATGTCCTCTTCCGGCACGTTCTCCGCGGCAGTGCGGATGATGGCGCCGCCATCGCCGGGGATGACGCGCTCCAAGATGCCCTTGAGGCGTTTGCGCTCCGGGGCTGGCAGCTTGCGAGAAATACCAGCGCTACGCCCGCCCGGAACATAGACCAGGAAGCGGCCAGCGAGCGAAATTTGCGTCGTCAAGCGCGCGCCTTTGTGGCCAATCGGGTCCTTAGCCACTTGGACTAGGATCTGATCGCCCGACTTGAGGGCGTTCTCAATCTTACGGCCGCGCCCACCAATGCCGAGCGCGCGCCAATCGACGTCTCCCGCATACAGCACACCGTTGCGGCCCTGCCCGATGTCAACGAAGGCGGCCTCCATGGAGGGCAGCACGTTTTGCACACGGCCCAGGTAGATGTTGCCGATTTGGGAGGGGTGCGCTTCGGTCGTCACGAAGTGCTCGACAAGGAGATCATCCTCGAGCACACCGACCTGAGTAATAATGCCGGCTCCGTCGGTGCGCTGCTTATCGCGCACTACCATGGTGCGCTCGACCGACTCGCGGCGTGCCAAGAACTCTGCTTGGGACACGATGTGCTGGCGTTCGCGGCCTTTCTCGCGCAACTCGGCGCGGCGACGACGCTGCGCCTCAATGCGAGTCGAGCCCTTAATCGCCTTCGGCTCAGTAATCAGCTCTGTGCCGTGGCTATCGGTGCTGCGTCCCTGTGCCCCACGTCCGCGGGAGGTTCCGCGGCTGCCGCGACGGCGACCACGCGACTCACGCGATGGTGCTGCATCCTCGTCGACGTCATCTGCGCCATGCTGCTCTGACTGCTGTCGCTGTGGCTTCGGGGTTGCCCGCGGAGCCATGAAGACTGGTGCGAAGTCGTAGACTTCTGGGTCTTCCTCCGGCATCGGCGTGATGAGTGGGGTGAGGTCATCCTCGTCCTCGTCATCTCCGGACTCAGCGAGGGCTTCCTGCAGCATCTCCGCATCGACCTTGTCCACGATTTGGGAGATCTCGTTGTCGACGTTCTTGCGTACGCGATCGCGCAGCTTCTCTTCCTCTTCGCTCAGCTGCTCCAGCTGCTCCGGCTGCTCGGCTTGAGCAGGCTGCTCGGGCTGATCAGTCTGTTCTGCTTCCTCAGGTTCAGCCTCTTCAACCTTTTCAGGCTTATCCGCTTGGGCTGCCTTCGCCTTCTTATCGGCCTTCGCGGTGCGCTTGGTGGCGCGCTTCGCCGACTTTTTCTTTGCCGTCTTCTTCGTAGTCTTTGCTGGCTTGTCGTCTGCCGGGGCAGCGTCGGTAGTCTCTGCGGCTTCTGCCTTGCCGTCGGCGTCGGTGGTGGGCGCGAGGGCGGCGATAAGCTGGCCAATCTCCTCCGGTGTTACAGAAGCCTGCGCGGACTTCTTCATCCCCAACTCTGCGAACTGAGCCACCAGATCTTTAGAGGCCACCCCAATCTGCTTGGCCAAGGCATAAATACGCGTTTTGGGGGCCAGCGCCTCGCGGTCAATCCCAGCTACTGCCGCTGCCAACGGCGATTCAGTACGTGCTTCTTCTTTTTTCTTGGATGCCATAAGTGGCTTATCTCCTGACGTCTGCTCACCCCGGGCGCAGGTTGCCGCCACACGGTGGTGAGACTTTCAAAAACTCTTTGTAATTCCGTATTCAGTTGTGCTTCTCTGTGCCTTTTATTTTGGCACAGTTTTCAGCTTAGGCCACATGTTAGTATCACCGCTATGTCCGAGCTTGAGCGCACAAACACGCCTAAGACCACGTCTCAGGTCCCAGCACACCCGGAATCAGCGCCGCGCACTGTGGCTCAAGCACGCGAACGCAACGAAATCGCGATGCGGGATATCGTCACGGTGGCCGTGCCTGCAGGTATCGCCTCTGGGCTTCGCGTGGTGGACTTTCCGTATCCCTACGCGGTCCCCGTCTATGCGGTGCTGTGGATCGCCATCATTTATGGCGCAGTTCGCATCATTCGTAGCAAGCCGAAGTTCGTCCAAGCTGCACAAGAAGAGTACCGGGCGGGCGATTACCCCGTTCTCGCCTACTTTCTGCCCGTCCTTGCTCTCTTCTCCCCTCTCATCGTTGAGGGAATTAGGTCCACCGGGATTGTCGGCGATATCTCACCCAACCCCATCCTTATAGCCACTGGGCTTACTGCCTTTTCCATCCCCGCGTTCATCATCGGCGGCCGCGCATTCGGCACGACCTCTTTTCGCGTTGGCAAGCGGCGTATCCAAGCCATCACCGAACAAGGAAGCCTCGAAGGCGTCACTGAGCAGAGCATAACCGCGGTGGAGAAACACCCGGAAGTCCTCAGCGGGCTGGTCGCCGCCGGTGCAGTCACTGGCAATACCACCTCCATCTCTGAGCTGGGGCGGCTGATCGGCTACGAGGAGGGGCTCGAAGAAGAACTCCGTGAACTAGAAGCCGCCGGCGTGGTGAAGCTGCCTGGGCTTATCCAGTGGAATGGTGAGCGAACCTTTAACATCACTCTGACCGAAGCTGGCGTGCGCAGCATGGACGCCGCACGCACGCGCTAGCGCGGAAGGGTGTCATCTCCCGGGAAGAGTTTCGGACCAATCCACAGCATGAAATAGACCAGACCAACGAGGACTGGGATCTCAACAAGGGGACCAATTGTTCCGGCAAGGGCTTGAGCAGACGTCGCTCCGAAAGTGCCGATGGATACTGCAATAGCAAGCTCAAAGTTATTTCCTGCTGCAGTAAACGCCACGCTGGCAGACTGCTCGTAGTTCATACCAACGGCCTTTGCCACGCCCAGCGACAGCACAAACATGCCCACAAAGTAGATAACCAGCGGCACCGCCACTCGCGCTACCGTTGCAGGCTGCTCCACAATGTGCTCGCCCTGCAGGGAAAAGAGCAGAACAATCGTGTACAGCAGACCAATCATGGCTAGGGGCGATACGGCCGGGAGGAAGCGGTTCTCAAACCACTCCCGTCCCTTTACCTTTTCACCCCAAAAGCGAGACAGCACACCCAACAGGAGCGGGATGCCCAAGAAGACGAGCACGGACTTAACAATGGCCCAGAAGGAAAAGTCAACACTTGTAACATCCAGCCCCAACCAGCCGGGGAGGATGCGAAGGTAGAACCAGCCCAGAACACCAAACATAGCAACCTGGAAGATGGAGTTGAGGGCGACAAGCACAGCCGTTGCCTCGCGGTCAGCGCACGAGAGGTCCGACCACACAAGCACCATGGCAATACAGCGCGCAAGGCCCACAATGATGAGGCCGGTACGCAGCTCCGGCTGGTCCGCCAAGAACAGCCACGCCAGGGTAAACATAAACGCCGGCCCCACCAGCCAGTTGAGGACGAGCGATACCGCCATGAGGCGGGCGTCGGTGGCAATCTCCCGGGTTTTCTCATAGCGGACCTTGGCCAAGGGCGGATACATCATGACAAGCAGACCAATGGCGATCGGGATGGAAATCCCGCCCACTTCCACAGCCCCTAGGGCTTGGCCAATTCCGGGAATGAAGTGGCCAATGAGCAGTCCGGCGGCCATCGCTAGAATAATCCACACGGGTAAAAATCGGTCAAGAAAAGACAACTTCGGGCGCTGCGACACAGCCATGCCTCTCCCTCCTTCAACGTTAAACAGAGCACGATACGAACATTCAATGTACAGCACGTATTGATAGGCGTCAATATAATGTAGGGCGCAAGGATAACCCCTATACTGATCGCATGGCTTCCTCTTCCTCGCCCGAAACCAGCGCAGGCGGCACTAAGTGTTGCTCCTTAAGCACGGGCCCGCTCAGCGACGCCGAGGCGACGCATTTTTCGCAGCAATTCAAAGTGCTGGCAGACCCAGCGCGCCTGCGTCTTTTGTCGATTCTGTGCGATGAAGGCTGTGGTCCGATGAGCGTCACGGAACTCACCGAGCTCACTGCGCTGAGCCAGCCCACGGTCTCCCACCACTTAGCGCGCCTGCGGGAGGCCGGCCTACTATCCAGGCAGCAATGCGGCCGCACCGTCACCCACCAGGTGAACAAAGACGCTTTTGCGGCCTTGCGCACGCTGCTGTCGTTCGACTAACCGGTGCCCGTTCGGATCTGCGCTCGAGCACGCAAGGCGGGTTCGAGCACAGAAATGACAAAAGCCCGAGCAGTTCATTCATCATTGTGAACTGCTCGGGCTTTATTGCGCGCTAGGCGCGGTGAACTTCTTTAGAGGTTCGGGAACCAGATGGAGATCTCACGCTCAGCGGACTCCGGGGAATCGGAACCGTGGACAACGTTCTCGCCAACGGTCAGAGCGAAGTCACCGCGGATGGTACCCGGGGTGGCCTTCTCCACCGGGTGGGTGCCACCAGCGAGCTGACGCCATGCGGCGATGGCGGACTCGCCCTCGACGATGCCAGCAACCAGCGGTGCGGAGGTGATGAAGTCGACGAGCTCACCGAAGAACGGCTTGTCCTCGTGCTCGGCGTAGTGCTTCTTGGCGGTCTCCTCGTCGGCGACGCGCAGATCCATGGCGACGAGCTTCAGGCCCTTGCGCTCAATGCGGGAGATGATTTCGCCCACGTGGCCGTTCTTCACGCCGTCCGGCTTGATGAGAATGAGTGTACGTTCAGTCATACGGCACATAGTACAGGTAAGCCGTGCTCGCGTCCGCGCAGAGGGCTATTAAGTGAGGCGTCGCACGATTTCTTCGGCGCGCTCGTGGCTGGTGCCGCGGAACCACATCTGAACCTGGCGCACGGCGGTGCCGAACTGGCCGTTATCGAGCAAGCCCTGAAGCTCCTCGCGGTGCCAGCCCTCAAGATCTTCAAACTGGACTGGGCGCTGCTCACTCCGGCTTTTTAGCATTCCCACGACAAGGAAAATGAAGGCGGGGACGAGCAGCGCGAGCGGGAGTGCATAGCCGCCATGGAAAATCTTGGCCACCACAGCCGCGAGACAAAGAAGTGCAGAGAGACCGAAGAGAAAGTAGCGCATGCCCGCTAGTCTAGCGCGTTCAGTGTGGAGTCTAGCCACATACGCGAGCTCATAAGCAGGCGCTTTGCTGCGACTGTATGCGGGGCCCAGAGTTCAAAAGCGTGAACGCCACCTTCGACGACCTCGCACTGCGTGGGTACGCCAGCTGCCTCAAGGCGCTCGGCATAGTCCAGGATTTCGTTATAGAAGAGCTCGCTGTGACCGGCATAGAGCCAGGCAGGCGGCAATCCAGTGAGGTCCGCACGGCGGCCGGGCACAGCATAGGGCGCAGTCGGGTCATCCTGGACGTAGTAGCGCCAGGCCCGCGCATTGGAATCTGCGTCCCAGATGACGTTGCGCTCGTCGGACGCAGCGCGGTCATCGAGCATGGGGCAGAACAGCCACTGCCCCACCGGCTGGGTTCCGCCCTCGTCATAAAGGCGCTGGCACAGAGCCGCAGCAAGCCCGCCGCCAGCGCTTTGGCCACCAATGACGATGCGGTCGGCGCGCACCCCAAGCTCATCGGCATGGTTAAGGAGCCAGTGGTGGGCCGAGTGGACGTCGTCAAGCGCTGCCGGGTACGGATGCTCCGGGGCGAAACGATAGTGCGGTGCCACCACCGTCACCCCCAGCTGCGCGGCGGTGTCCTTGAGATGCTTAACGTCCTGGCGGGGATGCCCCATGAGCAGGCCGCCGCCATGAATCCACAACACCACGGCGCGGGGATTATCCGGCTCATAAATGGTGGCACGGATGTCGCGGTTTTTCACGCGGCGGGTACGCACACCGCAAATGTACGGCGCGGGCCACAACGCCGGAACGACGCGGCCAGCGCGGCGGATGAGCGGATTCGTCGGATCGAAGAGCGACATGGCTGCCGCACCCGCGCGCAATTCCGGCCGAATATACACAGACTGCTCTCCCCCTCGCTCTACTTACTTCTCGTTGAGGTGCTGCGTGGTGAGGTAACCGCGCTCCATACGAGCCACGATAACGGAGCGCATATAGGCCGCCAGCGCCCAGAGCAGGGCAAAGATGATGAAGATGGTCGCTACTGACCAGTGGATCATAAAGCCCAGCACGATGCCGATGATATGAAGAACAATCTGTGCGCCGACAATCCACGGCTTGTTCATGAACGGGAAGGACGCCAGCAACAGCACCATGAAGCCGATGACTACGCCGTAGTTGAACGGGGTCCACAGGGTGCCGTCGTAGAGCTTGTACAACATCGGCAGTGCAAGAACCAGGGTGAGTAGCTCCATCGTGAGGGAGCTGGCCACGACCATGCCGCCAAACTGCTTGAGCGGGTCCTTCGTGGGGGCTTGGCCGAGGCCTAGCGGGCCAATCTCGTCCTCGGGGATGGGTTTGCGGGAACTCATGCGGGCTCCTTTCCAAAAAGTGCGCGGGCATCGCCGGCGGTGACCACAGAACCGGTGATGATAATGCCGGAACCGGACTGGACGTCAGCATCCTCAGCCAGCTCGACGGCCTGGGTATAGGCGCCGGGCAGGTCGGGTTCGACGAAGACGCGCTCCTCGCCGAAGATGTCGCGGGCTATCTCCGCCAGCTCATAGGCATCGCGGGCGCGCGGCGAGGAGTTCTGGGTGATGATGACGTCCGTCAGCACGGTCTCCAAGGCGGTCAGGATGCCGGTGGCGTCCTTGTCGGTGAAGATGGACACCACGCCAATGAGGCGGGCGAAGTCGAAGTCGCGGTCGAGTGCTGCGGCTAGGGCTTTCGCACCGTGCGGGTTGTGGCAGGCATCGAGGAAGGTTGTCGGGCTGGTGCGCACGCGCTCGAGGCGGCCGGGTGAGATCGCCTTGGCAAAGCCAGTGCGCACGGACGCAATGTCGATGGGGTTGCCTGACGACGCCCCGAAGAACGCCTCGACCGCCGCCAGCGCCACGGCCGCGTTCTTGGCCTGGTGCTCGCCGTGCAATGGCAGGAAGATGTCTTCATACAGACCGCCTAGGCCCTGAATGGTGAGCTGCTGGCCACCCACCGCAATACGGGATTCCAACGCGGCGAACTCCGAACCGGCGCGGGCCACGCCGGCGCCGACGTCTACCGTGCGCTGCAGGATGACGCGCATTGCCTCGGGGTCTTGTTCGGCGATGATAGCGATGTTCTCCCCTGGCGTGAGCACGTCGTCGACGTCGTGCTCACGGGTCTTGATAATTCCGGCCTTCTCGCTGGCGATTTCCGTGATGGTGTCACCAAGGTAGTCGGTATGGTCCATGCCTACGGGCATGACCACGGCAACTTCGGCGTTGACCACGTTGGTGGCATCCCACGTGCCGCCGAGGCCAACCTCGACCACGGCGACGTCGATCGGCGCATCAGCGAAGGCCGCATATGAGATGCCCACGAGCACCTCAAAGGTGGACATGGGGATCTCCGAGCGGGAATCCACCATTTCTACGTAGGGCTTGATTTCGCGCCAGATGCGCACGAAGTCGCGCGGGTGGATGGGGTGGCCGTCGATGCCGATGCGCTCGGTGACCAGCTGCAGGTGCGGGCTGGTGACTAGGCCCACGCGGCGATGGAAGGCACGCAGGAGAGAATCGATCATGCGCGCGGTCGAGGACTTACCGTTGGTCCCGGCCACCTGGATGACGTGGAAAGAACGCTCCGGGTGGCCCAGGAGATCCATGAGCATCTCGATGCGCTCGAGGCTGGGTTCGATGATGGTCTCCGGGGCACGCGCATTGAGCTCCGCGGTGACCTGGGCTAGCTCGGCGAGTTCTTCCGGAGTAGCCTGCTCGGGCGCAGCCTCTTCATACTCCTCTTCGCCGCCGAGGTTGAGTGTTAGGCCAGAGTCGGTGATTTCGACTGGCCCGCCATCGGTGCCCTCCGCGAGGGCATCAACGATTTCATACTCCTCGCGGCCTTTCTCCTCCGCCACTACTTGAGTCCCTCCAGACGTGCGGTGATGCGCTCAACCTCTTCCTGGGCCACCTGTTGGCGGGTGCGGATCTTCTCCACCACGGCCTCCGGAGCCTTGGACAGGAAGGCCTCATTACCCAGCTTCTTGCCGGTCTGGTCCAGCTCCTTCTGGGCCTTGGCCAGGTCCTTCTCTAGACGCTTGCGCTCGGCTTCCACGTCGACGGCACCGGAGGTATCCAGGGTGACCTCAACGGTGGCCTGCGACAGGCGGACCTCGATAGAAGCAGAAGCCGTGAAGTCCTCGCCTGGCTCAGTGGTGTTGGCCAGGTTGCGGATAAGCCCCTCCTGCTCCTGCAGGTCGGCCGCTGCGAAGTCGAGGCGACCCGGAACCTTCTGGGAAGGCTTCACGCCCTGGTCGGAGCGGAAGCGGCGCAGCTCGGTGATGAGCTTGTCGGCATCCTCGATACGGCGCGCGGCTACCTCATCCTTCTCCGCGCCGCCGTTGGTGTGCTCCTGGGTAGGCCACTGCGCGGTGACGATGGTCTCCCCGCCGGTAAGTGCCTTCCACAGGACTTCGGTGACGAACGGCATGGTCGGGTGCAGCAGGCGCAGGACCAGGTCGAGCACGCGGCCCAGGACGATTTGGGTATTGCGTCCGGTTGCCTGATCCTCGGCGCTCGCTTCTTCGAAGTCGCGCGGGATCTGGGTCTTGGCAATCTCCAAGTACCAGTCACACAGCTCATCCCACACGTAGTGGTAGAGCAGCTCGTTGGCCTTGGCAAACTGATAGTCATCCAGGTAGGCATCCACCTTGACGCGGACTTCTTCGGCGCGGTCGAGGATCCAGCGGTCGGCGTCGGAAAGCTCCTCGCGTGCCGGAAGCTCCGCCACGCCTGCGCCGTTCATGAGCGCGAACTTGGTAGCGTTGAAGAGCTTGGTGGCAAAGTTGCGGCCAGCGGCAGCGGCGTCGACTGCCAGCGGCAGGTCCACACCCGGGTTCGCGCCGCGGGCCAGGGTGAAGCGCAGGGCATCCGCGCCATAGTCGCGTACCCAATCCATCGGGTCGATGCCGTTGCCCAGAGACTTCGACATCTTGCGGCCCTGCTCATCGCGGACCAAGCCGTGGAGATAGATGTCCTTGAACGGCACCTGCGGGCGGCCGTCCTTGCCCTCACCGAGCAGCTCCGGGGTGTGAGCACCGGCAAAGGTACCGAACATCATCATGCGTGCCACCCAGAAAAAGAGGATGTCATAGGCGGTAACCAGCACGTTCGTGGGGAAGAACTTCTCCAGATCGGCGGTCTTCTCCGGCCAGCCCATGGTGGAGAAGGGCCACAGGGCCGAGGAGAACCAGGTGTCGAGGACGTCCGGATCCTGAACGTAGCCCTCCGGGGCCTCTTCGTCGGGGCCGAGGCAGATGATGTCTCGTTCAATTTCGCCAGACGCATTTGTGCGCTCTGGCCCGTACCAAATCGGGATGCGGTGGCCCCACCACAGCTGGCGGGAGATGCACCAATCGTGCATGTCATCGACCCACTCGAAGTAGCGCGGTTCCAACGCCTTCGGGTGGATGGTGGTATCACCCTCGCGGACGGCGTCACCGGACATCTTCGCCATCTTTTCCACGGCCACGAACCACTGCAGGCTCAGGCGCGGCTCAATCGGCTCGCCGGAGCGCTCCGAGTGGCCCACGGAGTGGACGTAGGGGCGAATCTCCTTGACAATGCGGCCCTGCTCGCGCAGCGCCTCACGGATTTCCACGCGGGCTTCCTCGCGGGTAAGGCCATCGAACTGCGTGCCAGTGTTGGCGATGTGCCCGGTGGTGTCCATGATGGTAGGCATGTCCAGGTTGTGGCGCTGGCCCATGGCGTAGTCGTTCGGGTCGTGCGCCGGGGTGATCTTCACCGCACCGGTACCGAATTCCATGTCCACGTAGTCATCGGCGATGATCTTCAGGCTCAAATCATCGCGGAAGGGGTGCGGCAGCTCTTGGCCCACCAGGTGGGCATAGCGCTCATCGTCCGGGTGGACGGCAATGGCGACGTCACCCAGCATCGTTTCCACACGAGTGGTGGCCACGATGAGGTGCGGTTCATCGTCGTTAAGCGAGCCATAGCGAATGGACACAAGCTCGCCCTCAACGTCCTTGTACACGACCTCAATATCGGAGACGGCGGTCTCCAGCACCGGGGACCAGTTGACCAGTCGGTTGGCCTGATAAATCATGCCCTCGTCGTAGAGGGTTTTGAAGATGGTCTGGACGGCGCGGGAGAGGCCATCATCCAACGTAAAGCGCTCACGCGACCAGTCCACCGAGTCACCGATGGCGCGCATCTGGTTCTGGATGGTGCCGCCGAACTCTTCCTTCCATTCCCAGACCTTGTTGATGAAGTCCTCGCGCTCATAATCCCAGCGCTTCTTACCTTCCTGCTCACGCAGGCGGGCCTCCACCTTGGTCTGGGTAGCGATACCGGCGTGGTCAGCGCCCGGCAGCCACAGGGTGGCATAGCCCTGCATACGCTTGCGGCGAATGATGGAGTCGATCAGAGTGTGGTCCAGGGCGTGGCCCATGTGCAGCTGGCCGGTGACGTTCGGCGGCGGCAGGACAATCGAGTAGGGCTCCGCCTCGGAGGAGGCGTCCGGGGTGAAATAACCGGCGCTTACCCAGCCTTCGTAGAGGTCCTTCTCTACTGCCTGCGGCTCCCAGGACTTGGGAAGCTGGTCCGCGCGGTTGGTGCCAACGAGTTGCTCTTTATTCTGATCAGTCACCTGGTCAACTCTACCCTGTGCGTCAACTGGCACCTGACCCCTGGCTAGAGTAAAGACATGTCGCACATTTCACGTCTTCGAACCCGCCATTTTGCCCGCGCCAAGCAGGAATCTTCGGCTTTTGCCTGCATGACCAGTTATGACTGCATGACCGCCGAAATCTTCGATGAAGCAGGCATAGACCTCCTCCTCGTGGGCGATTCCCTGGCCAATGTGGTGCTGGGCCGCGAGACCACGTTGTCTCTCACCCTCGATGAGATCATTCCGTTGGCCCGCGCGGTGGTCACGGCCACCTCCCGCGCCTTCGTGGTGGTTGACCTGCCTTTCGGCACTTATGAGGCCGGCCCTGCCCAGGCGCTGGAGTCTGCCGTACGCGTCATGAAGGAGACCGGCGCGCAGGCCGTGAAGTTGGAGGGCGGCGCCGAGCGTGCCCCGATTGTTGCCGCGCTTGTCGACGCCGGAATTCCCGTCTGCGCCCACATCGGTTTCACGCCCCAGCAGGTCCATGCCTTGGGCGGCTTCGTGGTCCAGGGCCGCGGCGCCGGTGCAGAGAAGCTGCACGAGGATGCCCGCGCGCTTGTCGACGCCGGCGCCTTCGCCGTGGTCCTCGAAATGGTCCCCGCTGCTCTTGCCGAGCAGGTAACCGCGGAACTGCCCATCCCCACCATTGGTATTGGTGCCGGCGCGCAGACCGACGGACAGATACTGGTGTGGACCGATGCCTTTGGTTTAGGTGGGCAAAAGGTGCCGCGCTTTGTACGGCGCTACGCGGATCTGCGCGGCGCGCTGCTCAGCGGTGCGAAGGAGTACGTGGCCGATGTGAGCGAGCGCTCCTTCCCCAACGCCGAGGAATCCTTCGAGGACTAGGGTTTTAGCCATGAAGATTCTTCGTACCAAAGCTGAGCTGCGGGATTTCCGCGCATCTCTTACCGGATCTGTCGGTTTCGTGCCTACGATGGGCGCGCTTCACGACGGCCACGGTTCCCTCGTGCGCCGCGCCCGCGAGGAGAACGACCACGTCATTTGTTCGGTCTTTGTGAACCCGCTGCAGTTCACTGATTTAGGCGACTGCGAGGATTACCGCGCCTATCCGCGCGACCTTGACGCCGATGCCGGGCTGCTGGATTCGCTCGGAGTCGATGCCGTCTTCGCTCCCAGTGTGGAAGAGATGTACCCCGGCGGCACTCCCCGGGTGTGGGTCCGCACGGGCGAGATGGGCTCGGTTCTCGAAGGTGCTTCGCGCCCCGGCCACTTCGATGGTGTGGCCACGGTAGTCACTAAACTCTTGAACCTAGTGCGCCCCGACCACGCATATTTCGGCCAGAAAGACGCCCAGCAGGTGGCCATCCTGCGCCGCATGGTGAGTGACCTCGACCTGCCAGTGGACATCATCAGCGCGCCTATCGTCCGCGCAGCGGACGGCGTGGCCGAGTCCAGCCGCAACGCTCGCTTGAGCCCTGCCGAGCGCGAGCAGGCCGTGGCCCTGTCCCAGGCGCTTTTCGCGCTGCGTGATGGTGCGTCCCTCGAGCAGGCAGGCGCTCAGCTCGCTTCCTCCCCCGGGGTCACGGTGGACTACCTCACCGTGGTGGACCCTGCCACGCTCGAACCCGTTGACGCACAACACCGGCCCGCCCTAGCACTGGTGGCAGCGCAGGTGGGGCCGGTGCGACTCATCGATAACTTGGTGCTGGAGGATTAGCCCTTCAGCAGATGGGCAACAGCCTCGCGCTCCTCACGCAGCTCCTGCACAGAAGCCTCGATGCGCTCCTTCTGGAAATCGTTGAGCTCGAGGCCCTGAACGATTTCCCACTTGCCATCGCGGGCCACAGTGGGGAAGCCCGCTACGAGGCCCTCGTCCACGCCATAGGAGCCATCCGAGACGACGGCCGCGGTGCGCCAATCCTCGGTGCCGTGAATCCAATCGTGCATGTGGTCCACCGCGGCAGACGCTGCCGATGCTGCCGAGGACTTACCACGCACAGCGATGATTTCAGCGCCGCGCTTGGCCACCTTCGGAATCATCTCCTCCTTGTACCAATCCTCATCCACCTCAGCGTTGGAGAAAGTCAGGTCTGGGAACTGCGACGCGGAGTGGTTACCCCACACGGCCACCTTGGTCAGCTCCGCGGTGGGCATACCGGTCTTGAGCGACACCTGGCTCTGTGTGCGGTTGTGGTCCAAGCGCATAAGCGCGGTGAACTGGCTCGGATCCAAATCCGGGGCGCTCTGGGAGGCAATGTAGGCGTTGGTGTTGGCCGGGTTGCCCACGACGAGAACACGGACGTCGCGCGCGGCGACGTCGTTAAGCGCCTTGCCCTGCTCGGTAAAGATGGCACCGTTGGCCTCGAGCAGATCGGCACGCTCCATGCCTTTCGTGCGCGGACGGGAACCCACAAGGAACGCGGCCTTGGTGTCCTTGAAGGCCACGTTCGGGTCATCGGTGACGGTGATGCCGCGCACCAGCGGGAAGGCGGAGTCATTGAGCTCCATGGCCACGCCTTCAGCGGCGCTGACGGCCTGCGGAATCTCCAGCAGGGCCAGCTCCACTGGGGTGTCCTTGCCATAGACATCACCGGCAGCGATGCGCCACAGCAGCGAGTAGGCGATGTTGCCGGCAGCGCCGGTCACAGTGATTTTGACGGGTTGAGATGCGGTCATGTGTGACATCCTTTCGACTCGATACTCACTGTCCCAGCCTAGTCCCGTTTCTTTCCCCCATGGGGTGCAATTTCACCCCCGAAATACCCAAGATTGGTGTACTTGAACTCCGTCTAGACAGTTTTTCGGCATAGTAGTAAGAAGCGGGCATAACCAGCCACCAATTCAACGCGTACAAGGACGGAACATTCATGAACACTGAGGTCACATCGGTCAACGCCGGCTCTGTTGAGCACGTGATCGATGTTGCGATCGCGGAGTTCTCTGACCATGGCTATGCCGAGACCAAGCTCGACACTCTGTCGAAGCTTTCTGGCATGTCCAAGCGCATGATTCACTACCACTTCGGGGACAAGAAGGGGCTATACCAGCAGGCCCTAGCCACCGCCGCCAAACGCCTGAACCCACCGGAGGGCAGCTTGGCCGTTGACTCGGCCGTACCTGTGGAAGGCGTGCGCACTCTCGTTGACTGGATGTTCCGACAGCACGTGGAGCACCCAGAGGCCATCAAGATGATGACCATGGAATCCTCCCACAGTGTGCTGGAGTCCTCGCGAGCGATTATCGACGTCTCCGAGATCTCCCTCCACCTCGACAGACTCCTCATGCTGGGCCAAGATTCCGGCGCTTTCCGCCCGGGTATTTCAGCCAATGACATTTTCACGCTGATTTCGGCGCTGACGATGTATCGCGTGACGAATCACGCGATGATGAGCAATCTGCTCAACATCGACATGCATACCCACAACAACACTGAAGGTTTACACCGCATGGCCGTCGATGCCGTGCTGGCCTTCCTTACGGCGAATATCCCCGATATCGGTTTCGAGTCCTACCTCTCCCAGAATGAGACCGAACTTGAGGCCGAGTCAGCGCCCCTGGACGTCTACTCCACCGAGGACGAGGGCGGCGCATCCACGAGCCTCTACGGGTAGCTCTCCCCCCCCAGGCGGCGCCATCGCCGCCCCTCGGTTCCCCGCTCTAACCGCACAGTATTCGCCCGGGTCTCTTTTCCGACTCCGCGCGAGCTCCCTTGTCCCCCGGCACCGCGCGAGCTCCCTTGTCCCCCGGGCACCGCGCGAGCAAAGGCACCAAAGTACAGGAACCATCTGCGCGCCGAGCTCAACAAAAGCCCAGCTCACGATCACGCGCCACTTCCAAAAGGTCCCACTCATCTGGTTCCTTTGCCCCTTACACCAGCGTCGCGCCTCATCACCACACGGTGGGCGTATATTGCTCTGCGTCCCAGAACACTCCTTCGTACAAAGCCAACGCTTCGACACGAGTATGGCATCTGCTAGAAGGCGTTTTCACGAGTAAAAATGCCATATGAACAGCACAAAAGGCATCTTCAGGAGTGAAGATGCCTTCTGAATAATGCCACCTGATTTGGAAGGTAGTACGTGGCAAGTGTTGGTTACAGGCCTAACTCACGCTTGAGTTCCACAGCGATGCGGTCCAGGCGTTCTTCGGCGTCTGCCCAATCGACAACGCCTTCGCGCACCACCTCGAGGTAACACTTGAGCTTCGGTTCCGTGCCCGACGGGCGGATAATGACGCGGTCGTTGGCCTCGGTTTCCAGCACCAATCCGGGGGTCGGGTCCAAGCCTTGGTAGCCCTTCGACATATCGCTCGCGCGCAGGACGGGCGAACCGGCCAGCGATTCCGGCGGGGATTGCAAGATCTGCTCCAAGGTGGGAGCAATCTGCGTGATGTCGTCGAAGCGGAAGGTCAATGGCTTCGTCTTGTACGTGCCTAATTCAGAGGCGAGCTCGTCGAGTCTATCTTGCAGGTTCTTGCCTGCCGACTTCAACTCGGCTGCCAAGCACGCGACGGTCACTGCGGCCGAAATACCGTCCTTGTCCGCAACGGCTTCGGGGTCGCAGCAGTACCCGATGGCCTCTTCGTAACCAAAGGTCAGGTTAGGTGTGCGCGCAATCCACTTAAACCCAGTGAGCGTCGTGCGCCACTGGGCGCCGCGTGCCTGTGCAATGCGCCCGAGGAAGCGGCTCGACACCACCGAATTGGCCAACACACCGCCGTCACGAGCCAAGTAGTCACCCAACAGGGCACCGGTTTCATCACCGGTGAGCTGACGCCACCCACTGTCAGTAGGGATGGCAACAGCACAGCGATCTGCATCGGGGTCCAGAGCCAAGATGATGTCACTTCGCGTTTCCTGAGCGGCTGCAAAGGCACAGTCGAGTGCACCTGGTTCCTCGGGGTTGGGAAAAGTAACGGTGGGGAAATTGGGATCCGGCTGTGCTTGCTCCGCCACCAGTTCAACTTCAGTGAACCCCACTGCTTCCAAAGCCTTGAGTGCTAAGTCACCACCCACGCCGTGCATCGGTGTGAGAGTGATGCGAAGATCTCGCGGCCCTTCACTTGCTCGCTCTTGAATGCGCGATAAGTAACGCTCGCGGGTATCAACCTCTTCTACTTTCCCTGGGCCGTTGGCTGCATCACGGGGCACTTGGTCAGCAGGGGGAGCTGCAGCAATCGCGGCGGCGATCTCAGAATCGAACGGCGGCACGATTTGCACGCCTTGACCGTCACCTTCAACTACCCGACCTCCCAAGTACACCTTGTAGCCATTGTCCTGAGGCGGGTTGTGTGAGGCCGTAACCATAACCCCTGCATCAGCTCCTAGTTCCCGAACTGTGAATGCAGTAAGCGGAGTGGGATTTTGCGGTGGAAGAACCAAGGCATGTCCACCCGCAGCGGCAACCACATCAGCAACATCGCGATGGAAAGCGGCAGATCCATGACGAGCGTCGCAACCGACAACAACCTTCGGCACGTCCACCTGCTTGTTCAACACGTCCATTAACCCCGCTGTCGTCCGGATAACGACAGCTCGGTTCATCTGCGACTCACCTGGGCCTAGTGTGCCGCGCAGACCAGCAGTGCCGAAAGACAGCGGGCCTGCAAACAGAGTGCGGAGCGTTTCCTCATCCTGCGCCTCGACAAGGGACTCTACCTCGGCGCGCGTTGCCGGCTCTGGGTCGTGGTCGGCCCACTGCCGGGCGGTCTCCAGTATGGATGTCATTTTAAGCCTCGAATCCTTCGAGCACGGCTGCAGAGGAAGACAGACCCAAGCGCGTTGCGCCAGCATCAATCATGGCCTGAGCAGCCTCAGCATCACGGATTCCACCCGAGGCCTTTACGCCGAGGCGGCCCTCGACGGTGTCTGCCATAAGCTTCACGGCATGGACCGAAGCACCACCAGCCGGGTGGAAGCCAGTCGAGGTCTTGACAAAATCGGCGCCTGCGCGCTCGGCGGCTTGGCACGTGGCGACGATTTCTTCATCGTCAAGCGCAGCAGATTCAATGATGACCTTCACGATGACTGGAGCCGGTGCTGCATCGCGCACGGCCTTGATGTCAGCCTCCACTGCGGCGTAGTCATGGGACTTAACCTGGGAAAGATTGACTACCATGTCAATCTCTTCGGCTCCGTCCTTCACTGCACGTGCAGTCTCAGCCGCCTTGACCTCGGACTTTACAGCACCAGAAGGAAAGCCAACGACGGTGGCTACGTGTACACCCGCAGGCACCTCAACAGGCAGTTGGTTCGGCGATACGCAAATGGAATAGGTGCCCAGCTCCCCTGCTTCCTTGGCCAAAGCGGCCACCTGGTCCGGGGTCGCTTCCGGTTTAAGCAGGGTGTGATCAATCATCTGAGCAACGTCAGTACGGGAAATCATAATGTCTCCTTAATTGAGGTGAATATGTGTTAGCTGATTCGGTCAAGAATGATCTTGCGCTCTTCAGATAGCGTCTCATCGGTAATTTGGAAACCGCTGTTGAGAACCTCCAAGGAGCGCTCGAAGCGGTCTGGGGTTTCCGTGTGGAGAGTAAACAGTTTCTGTCCCTTGGTCACCTTCTCGCCCTTCGTGGCATGCAGTTCAATACCAGCGGTGGCCTGTACCGGATCTTCCTTTCGAGCACGACCGGCACCCAAGCGCCACGAGCTCACGCCGACAGCGAGAGCATCTAGTTCGGTCAGGTAGCCATCGGATTCTGCGATGACATCGTGGGTGTGGCTCGCTACCGGCAGAGCGGCGTCTGGGTCACCGCCCTGTGCCTTGATCATTTGCTTCCACTTGTCCATAGCACGGCCGTCCTTGAGGGCTGCCTCAATGTCGGCGTCGTGAACGCCGGCCGCCTCGAGCATCTCGCGGGCCAGCGCAACGGTGAGTTCGACAACGTCCGCCGGACCGCCGCCGGCGAGCACCTCCACAGATTCCTCAACTTCAAGTGCGTTACCTACCTTGCGCCCCAGAGGGGTCGACATATCAGTCAACAAAGCAGTCGTCTTCGTGCCAGCATCCTTGCCCAAATCAACCATGGTTTGCGCCAACTCGCGAGCCTGCTCTTGGTTCTTCATGAATGCACCGGAGCCGACCTTAACGTCGAGAACCAAGGAAGACGTGCCTTCCGCGATTTTCTTGGACATGATAGAGGAGGCAATCAGCGGGATTGCCTCCACTGTGGAGGTGATGTCACGCAATGCGTAAATCTTTTTATCCGCAGGAGCCAAGCCAGCACCGGCAGCACAGATGATGCAGCCTGGATCCTCCAGGATTTCCATCATGCGCTCATTACTCACATCGGCTTGCCAACCCGGAATTGCCTCGAGTTTATCCAGCGTTCCTCCAGTGTGTCCGAGGCCGCGACCAGATAGCTGCGGTACTGCGACACCAAAGGCCGCAACAAGCGGCGCGAGGGGCAAGGTGATTTTGTCACCGACGCCACCGGTGGAGTGTTTATCGGCGGTCTTCTTCGACAAGGATTCAAAGCTCATCGTTTCGCCAGAAGCAATCATTGCCTGGGTCCAACGCGAAATCTCTTCACGGTTCATGCCATTGAGGAAAATGGCCATATTGAGTGCGGCCATCTGCTCATCGCCCACCACTCCGCGCGTGTAGGCATCAATAACCCAATCAATCTCGGCGGGGCTCAGCACCCCTTTGTCACGCTTGGTACGAATAACGTCGACTGCATCAAATTTTTCGGCCATGACAACTCCTTCACTCTTGGCCTACCTACTCCGGGATGCGGAATGCAGCCCGCTGTGCTTTACCTCACTGAAAATTCGGGCTTGTGCATCGCAACACAGCCCATTATTATCGCTAATAGAACAGATGTCAATGAGGAGTTTTATTTTTGTTCCTGAAGCGCTGGAACACACCTCCTCCCGCACCGCAAGAAAGGACCCATCGCTATGGATGCGACAACAATTCCAACGGATGTTGAGCTTTTGGAGAAGGCGAGGGAAGCCGCACATCATGCATGGGCGCCGTACTCCTCGTTCCCGGTCGGCGCCGCCATGCTTCTCGACGATGGCCGGGTCATCACCGGCTCCAACGTCGAAAATGCATCCAGTCCCTTGGGCATCTGCGCCGAGCGCAACGCCGCTGCTCACATGATCACCTCGGGTGAGGCCACCGCTGATGACGGCCACCTACCCAGCCTGCCCACGATTCGCGCTGTTGCCATCGTTGGCCTCAAGGCTGAACCGTGCTATCCGTGTGGCGCGTGCCGCCAGGTACTGCGCGAGTTCAACTGCGAACGAGTCATTGTGTCCGTCGACGGTGCACCCCGCAGCTTCGACTTCAGCGAAATCCTCCCCTATTCCTTTGGCCCCGAGGCCCTTTAAGAGAATGGTTTGATAAACATGGAACGCCTACAAGGTCTTTTAGGAATCCTCGCGATCCTCGCGGTCATTTATGTTCTTTCAAGTTCGCGCAAAGACATTAAGTGGCGCACAATCGGTGTGGGCCTCGCCCTTCAGATTGCCTTCTGCTACCTAGTGCTGGCGTGGGAGCCCGGGTTCAAAGCTCTCGCAGCAGTCTCCCACGGCCTAACCAAGCTCACTGATTTCACGAACGAAGGCACGTCCTTCGTATTCGGTGGCTTACTCGGGGAAAACTTCATTTTCGCCCTCAATGTTCTTCCGGTGGTCATCTTTTTGGGCGCAATTATTGCTGCGCTCTACTATCTTCGAGTCATCCAGTACTTTGTCGAGTACGTCGGTTCGGGCATTAAATGGCTTATGGGCACATCCAAGGTGGAATCTGTATGGGCCACGACAGTTATTTTTCTCGGCCAATCTGAGGCCCCACTCGTCATCAAGCCCTACCTACCCAAGCTCACTCGCTCGGAGCTTTATACCTGCATGGTCGGTGGCTTCGCCTCGGTCGCTGGCTCCACGCTCATTGGGTATTCCCTATTGGGCGCACCGTTGGAGTATCTGCTAGCCGCGTCTTTGATGAACGCCCCAGGTTCGCTTCTGATCGCCAAGGGCCTTATGCCAGAGACCGAGGAATCTAGCTTGGATGCCACAGTCAAGGACGTGCGCGACAATGATTCCAAGAACATCATCGATGCCATCAGTAACGGCGCCATGGCCGGCGGCAAGATCGCTATTTCAGTGGCCTGCCTCCTCATTGCCTTTATCGCTATGATCGCGATGCTCTCCGCCATCCTCGGCGGTGTAGGCTCTATCTTCGGCCAAGACAACTGGTCTCTTGAGGGCCTCTTTGGTCTCCTCTTCGCTCCGGTGGCATGGCTCATCGGTGTTCCGTGGGATGACGTTATGCAGGTTGGCAACTTCATTGGCCAAAAGACAATCCTCAATGAGTTCGTTGGCTACACCGCCTTTGGTGAAAACATCGACCAGCTCAGCGACAAAGCCATCATGCTCTCTTCCTTTGCCCTGGCGGGCTTTGCCAACATCTCCTCCATCGGTATTCAAATTGGAGCGATCGGCGGCCTCGTACCGGAGCGCCGCGGCGAGATTGCGAAGCTCGGGCCTAAAGCCCTGTTCGGTGGTTTCTTAACCAATATGCTCAACGCCGCCATTGTGGGCGTCATCGTCGCCCCCATGGTTCTTTAACCCGCACCAAGGAGAGCCTCTCAGCACGAGGGGCTCTTTTGTTTGTTTCTCCTAAAGCTGAAGCAATCGGTTCGCTGTTTCTTTGTCGATGACGACATGCGTCGCCAGCTTCATGCGCAGCGCGGTATCGATGGCTGCCATCTTTTGAAGCCCACCGGCCACCATGAAGCGTTGCGGAATCGCCTTTAGCTCTGAAAGTGAAACGCCGATAGTGCGCGCATCTATAGCTGGCGAGGCCACCTCCCCATCGGCCGTGTAAAAACGCGAGCATGCATCACCAACGGCCTGACGTTCAAGCACATGGATCTCCTCTTCACTGAGGTATCCAAGGTTCATCAACAGGCTATCGCGTGAGACAGCTCCCACAGTGAAAACAGCAAGATCAGCGTGGCGCCCTGCATTCAAAATGGAAGAAATGTGTCTATCTTTTTCGACGATTTCTTTTGCTTCCGCAGAGTCGAAAATAACCGGCAGAGGCAGGCTTAGAGTCTCGGCTCCAAACGCCGCACTAATGCGCTTGAGCGTGTCCATGTCATTCGTCACGCGGATAGAGTGCGAATGTCCGCCTTTGAGCTGTACAATCTCGACTCCAGCCACGCTTTTTGGCTGCATATGCCGCGCCACTGAGTGCATGGTATTCCCCCAGGAAATTCCCACACTCATACCATCATGGACAAGTTCATGGAGCATCTTGGCCCCGACGCGCCCCAAGCCCTCTGTAAGCGTGTCTTCATCACCACGAGGGCTAAAGACGAGACGAACATCCTCAAGCCCATAACGCTCCATTAGGCGTTGGCCTAGCTCATCGCCGTCCTCGCGGGGATCATGGATCTCAACCGTGACGTATCCGCGGGCTTTGGCATGTTGCAAGAGCTTGGCAACAGTTGGCCGGGAAAGCCCCATCTCAGCGGCCACCTCGCTTTGGCTCAGCCCTCCGCGATAATAGAGCTTAGCCACCTGCAGTGATTGTTCATCACGTAGCTCCATGATCGATTCCTCTCATCCACTCTGGTTTGGACCGCGAAAATGGCCGAGCGACGCTTTCCAGCACCACCCGGCCATGAATCTACATCAGGTTTAAGCGGATTCCTTCGCTTCGTCCGAATAGACGAACTCCGGCTCGCCTTCGCCCTTCACGCAGGCTTCGGTGATGTGGACGCTGGCAATGTCCTCACGGTCCGGCAGGTCATACATCACCGGCACGAGCAGCTCCTCCATGATGGCGCGCAGGCCACGAGCACCGGTCTTGCGCTCCAGTGCTAGCTCGGCGATAGCATCGAGCGCTTCATCCTCGAAGTGCAGCTCCGCGCCGTCCATGCTGAACAGGCGCTGGTACTGCTTGACCAAGGAATTCCTCGGCTCCACGAGGACCTTGACTAGAGACTCACGGTCCAAGTTATCCACCGTCGCCACAACTGGAAGACGGCCAATGAACTCCGGAATAAGACCGAACTTCACCAGATCCTCGGGGCGCACCTGGGAGAAGAAGTCCACGGACTCTTTTTCATCCTTGGTTTCCAGCTTGGCGCCGAAACCAACGCCCTTCTTGCCCACGCGTTCCGAAATCACCTTGTCCAAACCAGCAAAGGCGCCAGCAACAATGAACAGGATGTTAGAGGTATCCAGCTGGATGAACTCTTGGTTCGGATGCTTGCGCCCGCCCTGCGGTGGGATGGCGGCCACGGTGCCTTCAAGAATCTTGAGCAGCGCCTGCTGCACGCCCTCACCGGAGACATCACGAGTGATTGACGGGTTCTCCGACTTACGGGAAATCTTGTCTACCTCATCAACGTAGATGATGCCGTGCTGCGCGCGTTCAACATCGAAATCTGCTGCCTGGAGAAGCTTAAGCAAGATATTCTCCACATCCTCGCCCACGTAGCCGGCCTCGGTAAGGCACGTAGCATCGGCGATGGCGAAGGGGACGTCGAGAAGCCGGGCTAGGGTCTGCGCCAAGTAGGTCTTACCGGAGCCAGTGGGGCCCAACATGAGGATATTGGACTTGGCAATCTCCACGTCCTCTTCCTGTGCCTTCTTGCGGCGGCTCTCCAAGCCCGCGGCTTCTTCTGCCTTGATGCGCTTGTAGTGGTTGTACACCGCCACCGACAGCACGCGCTTGGCTTGGTCTTGGCCGATGACGTACTTATCCAGGAAGGCCGAAATCTCCGAAGGACGCGGCAGACGCATCTCCTTCTCTTCATCCGCCTCGGCTTGAGCTGCGCCGAGCTCCTCCTCAATAATCTCGTTGCAGAGCTCGATGCATTCGTCACAGATGTAGACGCCGCCGCCGGCGATAAGCTTCTTTACCTGCTTTTGGCTCTTTCCGCAGAAGGAGCACTTGAGCAGGTCAGCGCTTTCTTGCATACGTGCCATGAACGCCTTTCAACTCTTTTCTCTGAGGGTGTTAGTGGGGCGATTCTACCGCAGCCCCCGCGGTCTTCGTTCCACTCTAGTAAACCACTCGGACATGAGCGTCATTCCCAACTGAGTGGCGCGCCATTGAATTTAAAACAGCATTTAACGAATATAGACAGAGCTGCTTACTCGTTTACTTCTGCTGTCCGCCGCTTCACCGACATCGACGTCAGCAATACCCTCCACACCACCGGTGCTAGCCGCCTAGGCTGAAGCTCAGACGCATCCGCCCCAACCGTTCAGGAGCAACGCCAGGTTCGACCTTCAAGACCAGGCCGCGATTGCTACCGGCGGCGCAGACGCCGTGCTTGTCGACGTCACCTCGCGCGACTCCGTGCGAAACCTCTCCTGGGACGTCGACAAGCGCTATGGCCACATCGTCATCCTGCCAGTTTATGAGGGCTAAGCCGCTCTTCGACGAAAGCAAGCCCCGCCCCGGAACAAATCCGGAGGCGGGGCATCGCGCCTACACGCAACTTACCTAGGCGTTGAGCTTGCGGTAATCAAAGACGGTATCGATGAGACCGTACTCCACTGCTTCCTGGGCGGTGAGAATCTTGTCACGGTCAGTATCGATGCGAATCTGCTCAGCGGTGCGGCCGGTGTGCTCAGCCAGGGTCTCCTCCATGAGGCGGCGCATACGCTCAATCTCGTTGGCCTCAATCTCAAGATCAGAGACTTGGCCCTGGGTGCCCTGCGTGCGCGGCTGGTGGATAAGCACGCGAGAGTTCGGAAGTGCTGCGCGCTTACCCGGGGCACCGGCAGCCAGCAGGACGGCTGCGGCGGAGGCGGCCTGGCCCAGGCACACGGTCTGCACGTCCGGGCGCACGTAGCGCATGGTGTCATAGATGGCCATCAGCGCGGTGAAGGATCCACCCGGGGAGTTGATATACATCGTGATATCGCGGTCTGGGTCCTGAGACTCCAGCACCAGCAGCTGCGCCATGATGTCGTTAGCGGAGGTGTCATCGACCTGGGTGCCCAGGAAGATGATGCGCTCCTCAAACAGCTTGGAGTACGGGTTGGTGGTCTTGGATCCCTGCGCGTTCTGCTCAATAAACTCTGGCAGAACGTAGCGGGAAGAAGGCATCTGAAGGTTAGACATTGTATTAAGGCTCCTTGTTCCCTAGTTGCTGATAGGACCGTTGACGGACTCGATGACGTGGTCGACGATTCCGTACTCCTTGGCCTGCTGGGCGGTGAACCAGCGGTCACGGTCAGAGTCCTTGGTGATCTGCTCAAAGGTCTGGCCGGTGTGCTCAGCGATGAGCTCAGCCATCTCACGCTTGGTCTGCGCGAACTGCTCAGCCTGGATGGCGATGTCAGCTGCGGTACCACCGACACCAGCGGAAGGCTGGTGCATCATGATGCGCGCGTGCGGCAGAGCGTAGCGCTTGCCCTTGGTGCCGCCGGAGAGAAGGAACTGACCCATGGAGGCAGCCAGGCCCATGCCGTACGTGGCAATATCGCACGGCGAGTACTTCATCGTGTCGTAAATGGCCATGCCCGCAGTGACAGAGCCACCCGGGGAGTTGATGTAAAGCGAAATGTCGCGAGTGGGGTCCTCGGCAGACAGCAGGAGGATCTGGGCGCAAAGCTTGTTCGCAATCTCATCATCGACCTGGGTTCCCAGGAAGATAATGCGCTCGCGCAACAGGCGCTCGTACACGCTATCGCTCAGATTCATACCCGTAGACGACGAGTTCATTGAAATCTTCTCAGACATTAGTGGTTCTCCTTCAAGTGAAGAATGCTTTAACTGGCCCCACCTTACCGGCATTCCTCTCAAACTTGGCCTCTGTTCGCTATGAGCGTTGGGGCACAGCGCCAAAGGCGCACACGGAAGCTGGGTTAACATTTACTCATGTCTGTTTCCGAGCTGTCCACCAGTACCCAGAACTATTTGAAAGCTATCTGGGGGCTAAAGGAATGGTCGTCCGAGCCCGTTACCGCCACACTTATAGCGAAACAGCTGGGACTCAAGCTCTCCTCGGTCTCTGATGCAGTGCGCAAAATGGCGAAGCAAGGGCTCGTGTCACACACGCCCTATGGCTCTGTGGAGTTAACCGAACTTGGCAGGCAGTACGCATTGGTCATGGTGCGCCGTCACCGATTGCTTGAGTCTTTTTTGGTTCAAGCATTGGGCTACACCTGGGACGAAGTCCATGATGAAGCCGAAAATCTCGAACACGCGGTGTCTGACATGCTCATAGAACGTGTGGATAAGTTCCTTGATTACCCCACTAGGGATCCACACGGCGATCCTATCCCTACGGTTGACGGACAGATCACAATCCCCAGTGCGCATCGCCTCACCGACAGCGGTGCACAATCGCAGGTGACCGTGGAACGCATTTCTGATTCCGACCCACAACTGCTGAAGTTCCTTGAAGAGCGCGGCATTGTCACTGGGGCTATTCTTAGCACGCGCGAGGGAGCGCCCTTTTCAGATTCTCTCGAAATACAGGTGGCCGGCAGCACTCAGTGGGTAGTACTTGGACGCCCAGCTACCGACGCAGTGTTTGTAGCACACCACAACCTTTAGATCTTCCCCTTTGCATTAATCCTGCTCTCACCTGCCCTTTTCAAAACTACGTTAGGCCGTAGTTGCAACTACGGCATTGCGTAGTTAGTCTTTTCGAATATCACCTATCCCACTTATGGCTAAGGCCAGGATGAGCAGGATTGCCATGTCAGACTCACCAGATTTGGTGTACTTTTCCAGCGTTTCAGAAAACACGAAAAGATTCGTCGAACGCTTAGATAGACCCGCGGTGCGCATTCCACTGCGCCCCAAGAAAACCGGGATGATCCAGGTATCACACCCGTACGTACTCATCGTTCCCACCTACGGCGGCGGCTCGCTCAAACGCGCAGTCCCCAAACAGGTCATCGACTTCCTCAATGACCCAATCAACCGCTCCTTTATCCGGGGCGTTATTACCTCAGGGAATACCAACTTCGGAAGTGCTTACTGCGTCGCCGGACGCATCATTTCCGCCAAGTGCCACGTACCGGAGCTGTATCACTTCGAGCTTCTCGGCACCCAGAGAGACATTGCCGCCGTAAAGCAAGGCCTTCAAAAGTTTTGGGAGCAGCAAAAGCAGCTAACGATGACACCCCATTAATCCCCCACAAGATGAAGAACACATCCGCATCACACAGATTGGAAAACACAATGTGGCCTCTCGATGCCACCCCCACACAGACTAATGGCGCTACGCCCCGCACCGCTTCAGCAGACAATGCCGGCGGTGTCGGCAAGCGCAAGAGCTACCACGCACTCAACGCGCAGCTGAACTTGTTCGACGCTTCTGGAAAAATCCAGTTTGACAAGGACATTCAGGCAGCACAAGACTATGTCACGCACCATGTCGCTCCCCGCATGCATCAGTTCGATTCCACCAAGCAACGCTTGGAATGGTTGGTTGATAATGAGTACTACGAGCGGGATTTCCTTGAGCTTTATGATGACGCCTTTCTGTGCGCCATGTATGACAGAGCTCATCGAGCTAAGCACCAGTTCCGCACCTTCCTCGGCGCATTTAAGTTCTTCACTTCATATGCACTGAAAACCTTTGATGGCTCCCGATTCCTAGAAGGCTACGAAGAACGCGTCGCCACCACAGCTTTATACCTTGCACAGGGCGACGAAGAGCTCGCAGAAAAGCTGGTGGATGACATCATGACCGGACGCTTCCAGCCCGCCACCCCTACTTTTCTCAACGCAGGCAAAGCCCAGCGCGGCGAAATGGTCTCCTGCTTCCTCCTGCGAATCGAAGACAATTTGGAGAGCATTGGCCGCTGCGTGAACTCTGCACTGCAACTATCAAAGCGCGGTGGTGGAGTGGCCCTGTTGCTGAGCAATCTGCGCGAATCCGGAGCCCCGATCAAAAAGATTGAGAACCAGGCTTCCGGCGTAGTCCCAGTCATGAAGATTCTCGAAGATAGCTTCAGCTATGCCAACCAATTGGGCGCCCGGCAGGGCGCTGGAGCCGTCTACCTGCATGCGCACCATCCAGATATTCTTCGCTTCCTGGATACTAAGCGGGAAAATGCCGATGAGAAAGTCCGCATCAAGACTCTTTCGCTGGGGGTTGTTATTCCAGATATAACCTTCCGGCTGGCCAAAGAGAACAAGGATATGCATCTTTTTAGCCCGTATGACATCGCTCGCGAGTACGGCGTAGCCATGTCTGACATGTCCATCACCGAGTACTACGACGAGCTGGTTGCCAATCCGCGAATCTCTCACACGACCATTAAGGCCCGCGAGTTTTTCACCACGCTGGCTGAGCTTCAGTTTGAATCCGGATACCCCTACATCCTCTTTGAAGATACGGTCAACCGCGCTAATCCCCTCAAAGGACATATCAATATGTCCAACCTGTGTAGCGAAATCCTCCAGGTCAACACGCCATCGACCTACGGAGCTTCAGGGGACTACACCACCGTTGGCCAGGATATTTCCTGCAATCTAGGTTCGCTCAACATTGCGAAGGCTTTTGAATCGCCGGACTTCGGGGAGACCGTCGAAACCGCAGTGCGTGCCCTCACGAAGGTTTCAGACCTGACGAACATCGAAGCTGTTCCTTCCATCGCTCACGGAAATGCTTCCATGCATGCCATTGGTCTGGGCCAAATGAATCTCCACGGCTTCCTTGCTTCACAGCGTATTCCTTATGGCTGCGCCGAGGCACTGGACTTTACAAATATTTATTTCCTCACGGTGACCTACCATGCGCTCCGCGCATCCCATGCACTCGCGGTTGAAAAAGGTCAACGATTCACAGGCTTCGAAGAATCCACCTATGCCACTGGCGCCTACTTTGACAAATACATCGACCAAGACTGGGCGCCAGCCACTGAACACGTAAAACAGCTCTTCCACGAAGCAGGCGTGCAGATCCCCCAACGCGAGGATTGGCTACGGCTCAAGAATCAAGTGATGCAAGACGGCATCTACAACGCCTACTTGCAGGCAGTTCCACCCACTGGATCAATTTCCTACATCAATGACTCCACCGCGTCCATCCACCCAATTGCCTCCAAAATTGAAATACGCAAGGAAGGCCGCTTGGGGCGCGTGTACTACCCCGCGCCGGAAATGACCAACGACAACTTGGAGTATTTCGATGACTCCTACGCCGTGGGATACGAAAAAATCATCGACACCTACGCCATGGCCACCCAACACGTGGACCAAGGGCTTTCCCTGACCTTGTTCTTTACCGCTGATACCACCACGCGGGACATCAACAAGGCACAAATCTATGCCTGGAAAGCCGGAATCAAGACCCTCTACTACATCCGTTTACGCCAATCCGCGCTCCAAGGAACCGAGGTCGAAGGCTGCGTCTCCTGTGCTTTGTAGGAGCACGGTCCTCCCCCTTGTCCACAACCATCCAATCAAAAAGAAAGAAGCTATGTCTTCAACATCGAATAGTGCTGAACTAACCAGCATTTCAGTTACTCCGCCGAGCTACCGGCATGATCCTTCAGCCCGCATCCGCGCCATCAATTGGAACCGGGTGAGCGATGACAAGGATCTTGAAGTGTGGAACCGTCTCACCGCCAACTTTTGGTTGCCAGAGAAGGTCCCGCTTTCTAATGATCTCCCGGCGTGGCAGAAGATGACGCCCGAGGAACGCAACCTCACCATGCGCGTGTTCACGGGACTCACCACCCTGGATACTGTCCAGGCCACCGTGGGTGAAATCTGTCAGATTCAAGATGCCCGCACCGAACACGAGGAGGCCGTGTATACCAACATCGCCTTCATGCAGTCAGTCCATGCCCGTTCATACTCTTCAGTGTTTTCTACCCTGAGCAGTACAAAGGAAATTGATGAAGCATACCGCTGGGCGGTGAAGAATGACCTTCTCCAGGCACGCGCCAAGAAAGTGCTCGCGCACTATTTTGGGCCGGATCCACTCAAACGCAAGGTGTCATCGACGCTGCTTTCCTCGCTGCTTCTCTACGCGGGTTTCTATCTTCCCTTGCACTTTTCTGTCCACGCCACCCTGACAAATACGGCAGACATGATTCGCCTCATTCTGCGTGACAAGGCAGTGCACGGCTACTACTCGGGTTACAAGTATCAGCGCGGTCTGGAATCCACGACCCCGCTACGGCAGAAGGAAATGCATGATTTCACCATTTCTTTGCTCGAAGAGCTTTATGCACTAGAGCTGGACTATTCCGGCGAGCTATATGAGCCTTTGGGACTCATGGACGATGTAGCCGTGTTCGTTCGCTATAACGCCAATAAGGCACTCATGAATTTGGGCTACCCGGATTATTTCCCGCCCGAAGAAACGGAAGTGAACCCAGAAATCCTCGCGGCCCTAGCCCCCGGAGCAGATGAGAACCATGACTTCTTCTCTGGATCTGGTTCCTCCTATGTCATTGGTACTGCTGAAGAAACGAGTGATGATGACTGGGATTTCTAAACCTTTTCCGCGACCGGACCAAGGAAGCTGGCTTGAGACCATCGCGCTTTTTGAAGCCATCCGCGAAGGAAACCAACCCGCAGCCATGCGGCTGTTGAATACATCCGCCGCACGAGAGGCCGTCCTCGGGGGGCTTCTAGGACTCATCGAACTGTACTTCCGCCATGAAGAAGGAGACAAAGTAGATGACTTCCTCACCGCCGCCCACGCTGCCGGCCCACCACCGGCCTTTGGCTGCAAGCCTTTTCTCCCTTGACCACGTCTCCCTACACCCAACTAAGAAAGAAGGTTTACCATGACCACCCCACGTATCAGCGTTATCGTCGGCAGCCTGCGCCGAGAGTCATTTGCACGCAAGATTGCACACGAGGTGCTCACGATGATCCCTGAAGACTGCGAGGCAAACATCGTGGAAATCCGTGACTTGCCGCTCTATGACTTCGACTACGATGACCCCGCCGTCACGGACAAGCCCACTCCGGCTGAGTACACCACCTTTCGCGAGACCATCAAGAACTCGAGCGGGATCCTCTTCATTACGCCAGAGAACAACCGCACTATCCCTGCCTGCCTCAAAAACGCAGTGGACATCGGCTCTAAACCCAACTCAGATGTGGCGTGGAAGAACCTTCCCGCAGGTATCATTAGCCACTCTGTAGGCCGCATGGGCGGCTACAGTTCACAGAAGAACCTTCGCCTCGCCCTGTCCTACTTCGATATGCCGCTTCCGGGTCAGCCCGAAGTATTTCTGGGCCAATCCCCCACCCTTTTCGAAGAGTCCGGACATCTCAATGAACGCACCGCAGACTTTGTCAAGGATTACGTTATGCGCTTCCTGCAGTTGACCGACGAGGCCTGTAGAGCCACGAACGGCTAGCGGTATCCCCAGCCAACCCCCATCACGCCCTCTACGAAGTACTCAAAGACTCCTAGAGGGCGTTCACAATGACACAAACCCCGGATTCAGGCTCATCCTTGAGTTACCTGAATCCGGGGTTTCACGCGCGCTCGCCACCACACATGTGGCAGCAGCTCGTTACAAGCGGGAGATTACTTCTCCTCGGAAGCTTCTGCAGCGTCCTCTTCTTCGATTTCACCGAAGTACTGGTCAACGTCAACCTTGTTGCCTTCTTCATCGGTGACCTCGGCACGGCAGATGGCCATTGCCAGGGCCTTGCCACGGCGAACGTCAGAGAACAGGTTGCCCAGCTGGTTGCTGGACTGCAGCTGCTGGATGAACTGGTTCGGGTCCATGCCGTAAGACTGCGCGGTGAACAGGATGTGGTCGGTCAGCTCCTGCTGGGATACCTCCGGCTCCTCAACCTCAGCCAGTGCGTCCAGGAAGAGCTGGGTGCGGACGGACTCCTCAGCGGACTTGCGAGCATCAGCATCGAACTCTTCGCGAGTGGTGCCCTGAGCCTCAAGCAACTGTGCCAGTGCCTTCTCGTCGTGAGCCATCTGGCCCATGACCTGGTGCAGCTGAGCGTGAACCTGCTCGTCGACGATGGACTTCGGCAGCTCGAAGGAAACCTCGTCGAGAGCGGCCTTGAGGACCTCATCGCGGATGTTGGCAGCCTGCTCGGACTTCTTGGTTTCCTCGACGCGGGTCTTGGTGTCTTCGCGCAGTTCGTCGATGGTATCGAACTCGGAAGCCATCTGTGCGAACTCGTCGTCGAGCTCCGGAAGCTTGCGCTCCTTGGACTGCTGGACGTGGACCTTCACGGTGGCCTCTTCGCCCTCGTGCTCACCGGACTGGATGGTGGTGGTGAACTCGTTATCCTCGTCGGTCTTCATGCCGCGCAGAGCGGTGTCCAGACCCTTAATCAGGTTGTCGTCACCGATGCGGTAGGTCATCCCCTCGTGGGACGCCTCATCCAGCTTGGCGCCGTCCACCTCAGTGGTGATGTCGATGACAGCGAAGTCACCGGTCTTCATCTTGCGCTTGGTGTCCTTGAGTTCACCGAAGCGGGAAGCCAGGTCCTCGAGGGCCTTGTCGACGTCCTCATCGCCCACCTCAAGGGCCGGAACCTTGACGGAAATCTTGGAGAAGTCCGGAACCTCAAACTCCGGGCGCACGTCTACCTCAGCGGTGAACTCGACAAAGTCGTTGTCCTCCAGCTTGGCAATGTCAACCTCCGGCTGACCAATAACCTTAAGGTCGTTTTCCTCAACGGCCTGCTCGTAGCGAGACGGCAACATGTCATTAACGACCTGCTCGAGGATAGGGCCGCGGCCGAAGCGGGCGTCGATAAGCTGGCGCGGAGCCTTGCCCTTACGGAAGCCGGGGATGGAAACCTGCTGCGCGATCGCCGCGTAGGCCTGAGCGATTTCCTTGTCCAGCTCAGCGAACGGAACGTTGACGGTGAGCTTGACGCGCGTATCGCTCAGCTTGTCTACGGTGGTCTTCACGAGAAACTCTCCTGATTGTGATCGTTCAAAGATGAAATTAGGGGGCCTGGATGAGTGTCCAGGCCCCCATACGTCGGGGCGACAGGATTTGAACCTGCGACCCCCTGCTCCCAAAGCAGGTGCGCTACCAAGCTGCGCCACGCCCCGTATGGAAAGCCTCTGCGCCCGGGGGAAGTCCCGCACGCAGCTGCGCTTCATACTGGGGCTAGTGTACCGATAGGCGCTTGACTATCCCAACACCGGCCCCAATTTAACGGCCTTTCTGCATGTCAGAGGCTCTTTCTTCGCTTAGAAGTCGAAGTCAAAGTCGAACATTCCGCCATCGCCTCCGTCGCCGCCAAAGAGGCCATCAAAGAAGCCGCCTTCTTCGCCTCCCCCGACATCGCCGGCACCCATATCGCCGACCTCGTCCATGCCAACGGGATCCATTTCACCAACGCTGTCCATGCCGCCACCCCAGTCGCCGCTTTCTGCCGCGGCTGCGGAGTAGCCGACGCCGGACATACCCGCGAACATCGCATTGAACATCATGGAGTAGCCCACCATCCACACGCCGGTGGATAACGCATCAGCCCACCACGGGCGCGAGTACCACCCGGCTGGAACCGGACGTCCTGCTACGACACCACCCGGGTAGTAGTTCGGGGTTTGTGCCGATGCGCTTGGCGACGCCGTCAGCGTCTCCCCGTTGGCCTCCACCGTGCGGGTCTCCGTGACCTTGCCGGCTTGGCGCTGGCCCTCCAGCGGCGGGAGTTCGGGACCCGGGTCCATGCCCATAATCTCCCGCGCGGCTGCCACGTAGTACAGGCCCTCCAGCGCGGACTCACGCGCCAGGTGCGCCTGCTTGACCGTGGTGGCCCGGGAAATCGCGGAGTTTGCTGCGGTGAATCGCTCGGACGCATCCGCCATGGCTTGCTGAGAGGCAGTATCCGTGCCGCTGAGGTTCATCACCTGACCGCCAAGGCGCTCGGTCCAGCGGCGCGCATCCGCCAAGGCATCCTCGAAACGCTGGGATTCTCGCAGTTCCTGCTGCTTCTTTCCATTACGAGAAGACAAAAACCACACGCCACCACCGGCGATGAGGACAAGGAGCAATAAGGAGCCCACGAAAAGCACCACTTTCATCTACGAGTTAAACACTATGTTGTTCAGATTGCGTACCTACTCAAACTAACGGCTTTTAGCCTTATCTAGTTCCCGTTTTCACTTCAGAGCCATCGTGCGCTAAAGTAGCTCGTACGCCGTTTCACGCGCCCAGCGCGCAGAGATTCGGGCTAGTGGGAATGTCGTATAGTGGCTAATACCTCAGCCTTCCAAGCTGAAGACGCGGGTTCGATTCCCGTCATTCCCTCCAAGGAAAAGCCGCACTGATCACCTAGTTTAGGTAGCCGGTGCGGCTTTAGTCGTTTTCATTCGCATGCGACTGGTCGCCCGTCTGGATGACCGCGTGATGTGAATTTACCTCCATCCGGTGTGTCAATGGAGGTGGTGCTTAAACGAAGAAACTCCCCAACGCTTCTCAAAAGGGGGGGCCGAAGCTACGCTTCTAGTTCTTGCCCCCTTTACGGCGTTGAAAGAAAAAGAACACGATTCCTACTATTAGCAATAGAATAATTAGTGGCAATAGCTCAATTATGCCGAAGCTCATTTCCCCTCCTATGGTTGCATCTCAATGCACGCCCAGGGAGAAGTTTCCCCGTTTATAGGCTCTTCCAGTTTACCTCTCAGCATAGTTCTCTCCTTATCGTCGGACGTATCAAGCAAGGTTCAATTGATACTGATTTCCAGTATTAGCTGAGCACTCCAACTTTCACAACGAAACATTAATAAACGTTGATACGCTCCCTATACAGGTCGTGTGCATCACAAAGCCCACAACCCTTCCAGTATTTATCGGGTCCCGTCCGGCGAATTAGACACACTTTTGCCTATTACCTCTGATTCTCTACTTCTGCACGGATGACCAAGCCCTGCGTAGAGTGGGCCGCATGACTGTACCCAATATCGAACTCAACGACGGCAACGCTATCCCCCAGCTCGGCTTCGGTGTCTTCAAGGTAGATCCCGACAGGACCGAGGAACTGGTCCTCGAAGCCCTCAAGGTGGGCTACCGCCACATCGATACCGCCGCCATCTACGGCAACGAGGAAGGTGTAGGCCGCGCGATTGCTAACTCGGGAATCCCGCGCGAGGAGCTGTTCATCACCACGAAGCTGTGGAATGACCGCCAGACCGATGCGGCCGCTGCACTCGATGAATCCCTAGAGAAGCTAGGCCTCGACTACGTGGATCTCTACCTCGTCCACTGGCCGTGCCCGGAGAATGACACCTACGTGGAGGCTTGGAAGCAGCTCATCGGGCTCAAGAAGGCCGGCAAGGCCAAGTCCATCGGCGTGTCCAACTTCGAGCTTGAGCACCTTGAAAAGCTCGAAACCCATACCGAGGAAACCCCCGTGGTCAACCAGGTGGAGCTGCACCCCTACCTACAGCGCTGGCGCGAGCTCGATGCATTCCGCGCTCACAAGGTTCAGATTGAGGCATGGGGCCCGCTGGGCCAGGGTAAGACGGATCTGTTTGAGCTGCCGGAAATTACTGAGCCCGCCGAAAAATACGGCGTCTCCCCGGCCCAGGTAATCATTCGCTGGCACCTTCAGAATGGCGTCATTGTCTTCCCGAAGTCCGAGAATCCGGAACGCCTTGCGCAGAACTTCGATGTCTTCGGCTTCGCGCTGGATGAGTCCGAGATGGCTGCGATTACTGATCTCGACCTTGGGGAAGAGGGCCGTGGCGGCACTCACCCCAAGGAGATGAACTACTAAGCCTCCGGAAGCTCCGGCGGAATGTTGGTGCGCTCGTACTCGGCAAGAATGTCGGTACGGCGCTGGTGGCGCTCGGCACGGGACCATTCCTGATCCAGGAAGGCATCCACGATGGCGAGTGCCTCCTTTTCGGAGTGCATACGACCACCGATGCCGATGAGCTGGGCGTTATTGTGCTCGCGGGCAAGGCGGGCGGTCTCGGGGGACCACGCCAAGGCGCAGCGCGCACCCTTCACCTTGTTCGCGGCGATCTGCTCGCCGTTGCCGGAACCACCCAGCACGATGCCCAGCGAGCCCGGATCATTAACGGTCCGCAGGGCTGCCTCAATGCAATATGCCGGGTAGTCATCCTCGGCGTCGTACTCATGGGCACCGCAGTCGATGACGTCGTGGCCCTGCTTCTTTAGGTGTTCGGCGATGACGTTCTTCATCTCGAACCCTGCATGGTCTGCTCCTAAATAAACGCGCATGGCCCACATCTTAGCGGGCAGGACGACTGTCCGCTGAGCCCTGCCATTAATAGCGTGCGCTTGCTACGCTTGGGGCCACTCACGCACAAGAGGAGGTTTTCATACCCATGACACGAGGCGTGGCCAGCCTATACTTCATAGCTTTTCTCATCGGCGCCGGCTTGTTCGCCGCAGGTTTCTTCACGGAACGCAGCTTCCTCCGGCCCCTGGTCATGGCGATCGTGATGACCGCAGCTCACCTCGGGGTGGGCGCATGGTGGATAGCCCAGAAGCCACACCGCGCGGCTGGGATCACCGCCGGTGTGCTTGCACTCCTCGCGGGAGCTTCATGGGCCACGTGGGTAGTCGCCGCGTGGGAGGAGTTTCAAGCGCAAGCCTCCCTCCCAATCATCAACATTGCCGGGCTGCCCGCCTTCGCGCTTAGCCCAGTGGTCCTCATCTGCGTCATCGTCTCAGTGACGCAGAATCGAACTCGCTAAACCTGCGGGGCTTCCGTTCGGGAGCGCTTGAGCTCGAAGAAGTAGGGGAACTGGGCGAGGCGCACGGAGGCGTCGAAAAGCTCGCCGGCTTCCTCACCAGTAGGAACGCGAGTAATCACTGGCCCGAAAAAGGCAGTATCGCCAAACTTCACCACCGGGGTGCCCACCTCGTCGCCGACCTCGGAGATACCACGGTTGTGGAACTCGGTGAGTTTTTCATCCATCTCCTCGGTGTTGGCCACGGAGGCGAAGTCGATGGGGAGGGATGCGTCGACAAGCGCCTGCTCAATGAGGGAGTCGTAGGCACCGTAGCCCTTCTTGCCACCCTGGCCCTCGGTGTGGATGCGGGTGCCCATGGCGGTGTAGAAGGCATCGACCTTCTCCGGGGCCTCAACAGCAATCTTGGCCGCCACGCGAGCAGGGCCCCAGTTGGCCTCCATCATCTTCATATACTCCGGTTCCAGGTCACGGCCCTTGTTGAGCACGGACAGGGACATCGGCTCGAAAGTCACCTCAATATCGCGGACCTTCTCCACCTCCTTAATCCAGCGCGAGGTCAGCCATGCGAAGGGGCAGGAGCAGTCGAACCAGAACGTTACGGATTGAGCCACGGTAAATCTCCTTTGTTTGTGCGGTCTGTGGCATCCCACCCTAGGCGTGTGACTACGCTGGTGCAGAGACTTAATCACCGACGAAGAGGAGTAACCTACATGACCTCGATTAACCTCACCCGCGAGGAAGCCCAGCAGCGCTCGGGCATGGTGGAGGTAGAGCACTATGACGTCGCACTCGACCTCACCGGGGAGGAGTTTTTCACCTCCACGACCGTGGTGAAGTTCCGGGTGAAGGAAGCTGGCTCAACCTTCATTGACTTGCGCGGGGACGAGCTTCTCGAGGTCCGACTCAACGGTGCGCCGTTGCCTACCAGCACCTATGACCCCACCTACGGCATCCCGCTATCCGGGCTGCAAGTGGCCGAGTATGAGCTCAAAGTCGTGGCGAAGATCCGCTACTCCCGCACCGGTGAGGGTCTGCACCGCTTCGTCGACCCAGTGGATGGTGAGGCCTACCTCTACACCCAATTCGAGACCGCCGATGCCAAGCGCGTCTTTGCCTGCTTTGACCAGCCGGATTTGAAGGCGACGTACTCGCTGGCGTTCGAGGTCCCGGAGCACTGGACGGTGATTACGAACTCCCCCATCACGCGTTCGGGCAACACCGTGCGCGCGGCGGTGGATTACCCCCTGTCGACGTACCTGATTGCGCTGTGCGCGGGCCCTTATGTGGGCGTGACGGATACCTGGACCGGCACGTTGGCGGAGCACCCGGAGGGCTCTCCTGCCAAGTCCGTTGAGGTGCCGCTGGGGATTTATTGCCGCCCGTCTCTTATGGAATCGCTCGACGCGGAGCGCCTCTTCACCGAGACCAAGCAGGGCTTTGATTTCTACCACCGCAACTTCGGCTTTGCCTACCCCTTTGGCAAGTATGACCAGATTTTCGTACCGGAATTCAACGCCGGTGCGATGGAGAACGCCGGCTGCGTGACCATTCGTGATGAGTACGTGTTTACGTCGCAGGCCTCGCACTACAAGTACGAGCGCCGCGCGGATACCATCCTCCACGAGCTGGCGCACATGTGGTTCGGTGATTTGGTGACCATGCAGTGGTGGGATGACCTGTGGCTCAACGAGTCCTTCGCCACCTGGTCGGCGGCGATTTCCCAGGCGGAGGAAACTCAGTACGACACCGCGTGGGTAACCTTCGCCAACGTAGAGAAGGCCTGGGCTTACCAGCAGGATCAGCTGCCCACGACGCACCCGATTTCCACGGATGCCTCCGATATTGAGACCGTGGAGCAGAACTTTGACGGCATCACCTACGCCAAGGGCGCGTCGGTGCTCAAGCAGCTGCAGGCCTACGTGGGCCGCGAGAACTTCTTCGCCGGGGTGCGCCGCCACTTCCAGGAGCACCAGTGGTCGAATGCCACGTTCGGGGATCTGTTGCGTCACTTGGAGGAGGCCTCGGGGCGCGACCTGTCCTTCTGGGCGCAGCAGTGGTTGAAGACCACGGGCGTGAACACACTGGGCGTGGCGTTGGAGACGGACGAGTCCGGCACCATCACACGGGCCCACCTCACCCAGCGCGGTGATACCCTGCGCACGCACCGCGTCGCCGTCGGCGTCTACGCGCTGCAGGGAGAGAAGGTGGTGCGCACCGAGCGCATCGAGATGGATATCGATGGCGCCTCCACCGAGATTCCGGAACTCATCGGCCGCCCGCTGGCGGATATCGATTTCGTGCTGCCCAATGACGATGACCTGACCTACTGCCTCATCGAGTTGGATGCGGGCTCCCTTAAGTTCCTGTTGGAGAATATCGACAAGTTCGAAGACCCCATGGCCCGCACCCTGTGCTGGTCCACCGCGTGGGAGATGACCCGCGCGGGCTCGATGCGCGCCCGCGATTTCGTCGCACTCGTGGCCCGCGGTGCTGAGGCGGAGACTGAGCTCGCCGTGCTCGAGCGCATCCTCTCCCAGGCAGCTTTGGCCCAGTCCACCTACGCCGACCCGAAATGGGCCAAGGAGGACACGCAGCTTGCCGACGCACTCCTTGAAGGCACCCGCTCCGACAACACTGAGCGTTCCATCGTCTTCACCCAGGCTCTGGCGGGCGTTAAGCTTCACGACGCCTCCCGCGCCTTCTTCCAGGATCTCCTTGAGACCTCCTCGGATGCGGGCCTGCGCTGGAAGGCGCTCACCGCGCTCATCGCCGATGGCTCGCTTGCCGACGTCACCGGCCCCGAGCACGCCGACGTCACCGGCCCCGAGCACGCCGGCGCCGCCATGACTGCGGTGGCTGAGGAGCTCAAGCGCGATAACACCGCGACGGGCTACCAGGCCTCCCTCAAGGCGCTGGCTGCTGTCAATACCGAGGACAACAAGCGCGCGGTGTGGGACGAGATCGTCGCTGGTGAGCTGGGCAACCGCGACTTGGAGTCGAAGCTAGCGGGTCTGACCTTTGTTGGCTCCGACGATCTCTTGCCGAGTGCTGAGTTCTTCGACGTGGCGGAAAAGATTTGGTCCGCGCAGTCCAACGAGATTGCTCTGACCACGGTGACCGGGTTGTTCCCGCGCTGGGATGTCAGCCAGGAAACCCTCGACCGCGCCGATGAGTTCCTCTCCCGAGGCCTGGCCGGTGGACTGCGCCGCGCAGTCACCGAGCAGCGCGACCGCCTCGCCCGCGCCCTGCGTAACCGCGCCATCGACCGCGGTTGATCGGATTCTCCCCGCAACCAGTGTCTTTTCTGCTCCGGTTGCGGGGTTGGTGGGCCTGCTTTAAGCTTCGTGGCCATGGGGGTATTAGAAACCTACTTCCACTACCGCAACTCGGGGATCGCGCTAGTGGAACAAGCATCCAGCTCACCCGACGAACTGCGCGCGCTCGGCGCCGACGCAGCCGATGCTACAGAACTTGCCCATCTTCACCGTATCTACTTCGGGCAGACCCGCTTCACCGGCAAACAACGCAAAGCCCGTGCGGCCGCGGTGGCACAACAACATAGCCTTAGCGTTCTTACCCTGATTGAGTCCTACACCGCCAAAGTCAACAAAGACCTCGATGCCTGGAACCTACGCATAAAACTTGCCGGCACCCCGCTCACCGTATCCGCCACGTCGCCACCAAGCGTTTAAAGGAGCTTCGTGCCAAACGTGTAGCTAAACCCGGAGTACGCTTCACCTACCGCTCACACGGCCCGAACTCCATCACCATCACCGACACCCCCACCATCATCGCCGACATCAGAGGCACCCTAGAATCCGTTAATAAAACAAACCTCCTTGAGGCTGCCCGCACCGTCATTGTCACCGGCGGTATTGGCACCACACCTGCCGTACATGCTCAAGTCGTTGTCACCCTCAACGAGCTCGACCAAATTATTAACGAGGATGGGGAGGAAATAGAACTTAACCTCACCAACGGCGCACGCATGACAGGCGCAGACTTTTTGGCCTACAAGTTTGCTGAGATTGGCTACGCCACCATCATCCACCCTTTGGAAGGCCCGGTTAACTCTTATAGGATTCAGCGGCATGCCAGCTGGAAACAACGCATCAGCCTGGCTGCTGAATTCCAAACCTGCTCACGTGACGGCTGCAATAAACCAGCTGATTACTGCGAAGTCCACCACCTCATCCCCTGGCAGGCAGGAGGTTTTACCAACCTTAAAAACCTCACCTTCCTGTGCGCCTACCACAACGGTATTAACGACGATGACCCCAAACGACCCACCGGGCGCGGCTACATGTTCCGACTGAATACCGGGGTGAGCTACATCCCGCCCTGGGGTGTGCCAATTACCGCCATGCCCGAATACCAAGAAGCCACAGCCCGACTCGCCGCCGAACAAACAGGACAAACCACAGGCCAACCACCCGCCCCACCGCCAGGAACAAGCCAACCACCCGACCCGCCGGGTGCAGGCTAATCGCCTGCACGCAGCCACGCCGCCCAGCGGGTGCGAACTAAAGCTTCGCACCCACGCCGCAACGATGAAGCCCGCCAACCACACCACGGTCAGCGGGCACATCGGCGATCCCGCATGTAGCCCAAGCAGATGGGTGCATTCTATAACCGCACGATTGGATTAGGCGCGCGGGTTAGCCCGGACTTGAGGCAAACAAGGTTCGCGCTAAAGGAGAAGAATAACGGCGAAGGGGGTTAGTCGAGGGACGGTGAGGGGTCCTCGCCAAGCTCAACTTCGACGGAGACGGCGTCGGGGCGCAGGGTTTCCTCCAGCTGAGCGACCACAGTGCCGTCCTCCATCTTGACGGTGCGAGTAATCCGCAAGACCGGTTGCGTACGGCCGACCCCAAGTATCTTTTGTTCCTCCGTGCGCGCGGTGGCCGCCATGAGGGAATCTCGCTTGAACACCGGTGTAAGCCCCAGCTCCGCCAACAGCGTAGACAGTGGCTTCTCCAAGTCCTGCTCCTTAAGCTCTGGTGCCAAGGAATGCGGGATGAGCAGGGTCGTGGCCATGATGGGCGAGCCTTCCGACACATGCACTGCGCGCGCCTCCCACACGGGGTCCTCGTCCTCGATGCCGAGGGCGGAGGCGAGGTGTCCGGGGGCGTCGATAAGCACAAGTGAAAGCACCTGCACCGAAATATCGAGTCCATGTTCCCGCAGCTGCTGCAGAGCACTGCGCCCACTCGTCAGGCTCAGCGTCGGCGGGGTCGCACGCACGAAGGTGCCGCCGGTGCGGCCCCGTTTGCGGTCGATGAGCCCTTCAATCTGCACGATGTCGAGCGCGTGGCGCACCGTCATGCGCGCCACCTTGTATTCCTGGACCAGCTCCCGCTCCGTCGGGAAACGGTCGCCCGGCTGCAGCTCACCGGATTCAATCTTGCTCCGCAGCGAATCCGCGATCACCAAGTAAGCAGGGCGGCGGCGTTGAGAGGTGGACACGTCTCACAACTGTACCGCGCCCCGCGGTTTTTGCATCTCGAACGGCGGGTGCTTACTTTCGCTGGTTGAGCTCAATACGCGGTCGCACGCGAATCTCCGTAAGCTGCGTCGTCGGGCCGGCATCGACGGTGGCGCGGATCGCCTTCGCCACCTCGACCGGAGCGATAACGTGCTCCGGGTTGTAGTCCTGCAGGCCCTTGAGCATCGGGGTATCCGTCGGGCCCGGCGCGACGGTGGACACGCGGATGCCGAGCTCGCCGAGGCGCAGGCCATCAGCAAGCGCGTAGAGCGCATGTTTCGTGGCGGCGTAAATTACGTTGTCCCCGTAGGAGTGGATGCCCGCGCCGGAGTTGATGAACACCACAAGCCCTTCCGCCGCACGCACAGCAGGCAGCAGCTGGCGGGTCAGCTCCGCAGGAACGTGCACATTGAGATCCATCTGCGCACGCCAATCGGAAGGCCGAGCGCTCTCCACCGAGTGCTTATCCGCCTGGGCCGCGGCATGCACGAGCACATCGACGCGCTCGAGCGAAGCCAGCTCGTCAGGAAGCGCTGCACCGTCGAGAAGCGACAGCAGGTCGATGGCCACCGGCACGATGTTCTCCGCCTCCGGCAGCTCCCCGGCGCGCCGACCCAGGGCATACACACGGTGGTCCCGGGCTAGGTCCTTGATGATCTCCACGCCCATTCCACCAGTAGCACCGGTGACAACGGCAGTCTTCACCATGATTATTCCTCCTTCATTTAGCGGAAGCGCTTTGGCACATCCGGCTCCCCCAGCGTCAGCATGAGGCGGTTAGCCCAGTTGAAGAACGCGGAAGAGTTAATGACGTCAATGATGGGCAGCGTATCGAAGTCCACGGACTCGAGGCGTTCAACGTGGGAGGCGTCGAACGCGAAGGGCGACTCGGTCAGGGCCACGGCAGCATCGCGGATGGCGGACCACTGTCCTGAGCCCAGGTCGGCGGAAACGCCTTCCTCAAGAAGCCGGTCAACCGCCGCGGCGTCACCGCCCTCCTCCTTAGCGCGCTGCTGGTGCACCGACGCGCAGTACTCACAGCCGTTGAGTCGTGAGACCACCGTGGCGGCCAGCTCACGTTCGGCACGGCCCAGGCCGCCGTCGGTGTTGTAGAAAATGTCCAGATCCGTGCGCGTGCGCGCCTTGAGCGCGGCCGGGTCGCGGGCCAGCAGTCGGAAGTATTCCATGTCGATGCGCTCGGGCTTAATCAACGCATCGCGCTGTGCGTCCGTGAACTCCTCCTTCGGCTGCGGCGGCACCCACGGCTTCCAGCCCAGCGAGTGCGCCACAAAGCCCTGCGGCTTGACGACGTCCGGCACCAGCGTCCCCTCCCCCGGCACCCACTCCGTAGTGTGGGTCGGGCGCGGCGCCTCAGTCACGGCCGCGGCCTGTGCGGTGCCAGCAAGCACGGACAAGCCGTGGGCCACGCGCAGCTGGAAGGACAGGAAGCTCACGAGCTGTGCCAGCGTCACGATGTCATCGTTGGACCATCCGGCCGCCTGCAGGTGACCGATCGCGGCCGGGGAGGCGTCCTTGGGGTGGAAGACCAGAAGGTGCGCGAAGTCGAGGGCGGCGGCGAGCCGTGGAGAGCCATCGAAGAGCGTGAAGCCGCCGCCGGAGTACGGGCCGGTAGTGATGCCGCGCTCTACCGCGCGGGCTATCTCTGCGGCGAGTTCCTCTGATTCCTCCGCCAACAGGTCGGAGTAAAAGGCGACGGCAGACGTCGCCTGGTAGATGCCTGCAACAAAGGTCGCGATGGCGTAGCGCTCCGCATAGCTGAACGTACCGGGCTCTGCAGGCTCGAGGAGCGCGGCGAAGGAAGCCTGGGCGTTCTCCTTGGCTTCGGGCCGGCGCTCGCGCAGCTTAGCGACGTCCCCCTCAACACCCGCCAGCACGTTAATGATGTCTGCCATATGTAATCCTTTCGTCGGTGTCCCCAGGCTACAGGCCCAGGTTGAGGTCGCCGGCGCGGTAGCGCGAGCCGGGGATGGCCTCGATAAGTTTCCGGGTAAACGGTGACTGCGGGTTGCTAAAGACCTCGGCGGTGGGCCCGGATTCGACCTGTTGCCCCTTCGAGAGCACCGAGACGGTATCGGAAATCTGGTTGACCACCGCTAGGTCATGCGAGATGAAGATGTAGGTCAGGCCAAGTTCCTCCTGCAGCCGGGCAAGCAGGCGCAGGATTTGTGCCTGCACGGTGACGTCGAGAGCGGAGACAGCCTCGTCGAGGATGACCAGCTCTGGCTCCACGATCATGGCGCGCGCGATGGCCACGCGCTGGCGTTGGCCGCCGGAAAGCTCGCGTGGGCGGCGGTCATAGTAGTCCGGGTTGAGAGCTACCAGGTCCAAGAACTCCTTGGCCTTGGCTTTCGCCGTGCTTGCACGCGCCCCCTTCAAGTTCCGCAGCGGCTCCGCCACCGTCTGGCCGATGGACTGCTTAGGGTCCAGAGAGCCGTAAGGGTTCTGGTAGACCAGCTGGATGTTGTTGCGCTCTTCGCGCAAGGCTTTGCCGCGCAGGCCCACGATGTCGCGCCCACCCACGCTAATACTGCCCGACGTTGGGATGTTGAACATGGCGATGCTGCGCCCCGTCGTGGTCTTGCCGGAGCCGGACTCGCCCACTAGCGCGTGGGTGGAGCCCTTGGCCACGGTAAAGGAGATGTCATCGACGGCAGTGAAATCACCAAAGCGTTGGGTCAGGCCCTCCACCCGCACCAAAGGAGTCGCGTCGGTCTTGGCTGCGGCGCGGGTGGCGGCTGGGCTGGCGTCGGCGACGGTGAGGGAGGGGGCGTCGGCAAGCAGGCGTTTGGTGTAGTCGTGCTGCGGGTTCGTCAGCACCGTGGCGGCCAAGCCTTCCTCGCGCAGCTGGCCGGCCTCCATGACCACGACACGGTCGGCGCGGTCACCAGCCACCGCCAAATCGTGGGTAATAAAGAGAATGCCCATGCCGAGCTCCTCGCGCATATCATCGAGGAGGTCGAGGATGATTTTCTGCACGGTGACATCCAGCGCCGAGGTGGGCTCGTCGGCAATGATGAGGTCTGGCTCCAGCGCCACGGCCGCAGCGATGAGCACGCGCTGCTTCATGCCGCCCGAGAGCTCATGCGGGTACTGGTTATAGCGGCGCTCGGGGTCATCGATGCCAACGCGCTCCAGTAGCTCTAGTGCCTTGGCTTTGCGCTCGGCCGCGCTGCCGATGTGGTGAATGGTCAGGCCCTCCTCCACCGAGACGCCGATGGTCTTGAGAGGATTGAGCGAGTTATTCGGGTCCTGCGGGATAAGCCCGATGCGCCGACCGCGCAGCTCGAGCCACTCGCGGCGACGCAACGAAGTGATATCACGGCCGTCGAAGGTGATGGTGCCGGCGTCAATCGTGGCGTTGGAGGGCAGCAGGCCAATGGCGGCCATAGCAGAGGTGGTCTTACCGGAGCCGGACTCGCCCACGATGGCGGTCATTTGCCCCGGGTACACCGCAAGGTTGACGCCCTGGACGGCGGAAACGTCACCGCGTCCGGTGGAATAGGAGACGTTGAGGTCCCGCACGCTAAGCAGGGGCTGCGCTGAGTGTGTTGCTTCAGACATATTAGGCCTCCACGGGGAAGTTCTGGGACAGGCGGTTGGCGGACATCACCACGGCAACGAGCGCGATGCCGGGCAAAATGATGAGCCACCAAGCGGTGGCCATGAAGTCGCGGCCCTCGGCAATAATAAGGCCCCACTCCGGGGTAGGCGGCGGGGCGCCGTAGCCCAGGAAGCCGAGGATGGACAGCTGCAGGATGGCAGTACCGAACTGCAGGGTGGCCAGGGCGATAACCGGAGTCAGCGAGTTCGGCAGGAGGTGGCGCAGCAGCACCGTGGTGCGAGTAGCGCCAGCACCGAAAGCCGCCTCAATGTACTCGGCATTCGCCACAGTGATGACCTGGGAGCGGGCCAGGCGCGCGAAAGTGGCCACGGAGGTCGCACCAACGGCGACCGCCGCCTGCACCGAGCCGAAGCCCAGCACGATGATGATGGACAGTGAGAGCAAAATGCCGGGGATGGACAGCAGCACGTCGACAACGCGCATAAGGATAGTGTCAACAACTCCCCGCAGGGAGCCGGCCACAAGACCAATGAGCGTGCCGACGACGAGCCCCACCACCACAGCGATGAGCGCCCCAAGGAGGGACTGGCGCGCGCCGTACACCACGCGGGCATACAGGTCGCGGCCCACGGCATCAGTGCCCATGAAGTGGCCGTTCTCGCCCGGCGCGAGCAGGGCGACATCAGTGCCGGCATAAAGGTCGGCCGAGGTAAACAGGCCCGGGAACAACGCAGCAAGGAAAGCCACGGCCAGAATGACGATGGCGATGATCGAGCCTGGCTTAAGCCAAGGGTTGCCCTGGCCAGCAGCGGCGCGACGGTAGCCGCCGCGCGGCTTAGTGTGCATCATGCTCATGAGCGCACCGTCCTTTCTTCAACGCCAACAGCCGGGGCTGCGGCGGGCGTACGGGGAGCTTTGTGGTCGGAGGACTTCGCGCGAAGGCGCGGATCGAGCACCGGGTAGAGCAGGTCCACGACAAGGTTGATGATGATGTAGGCCGTGGCAGCGATAAGCACCACAGCCAGCAACACCGGGGTATCGCGGTTAGCCACGGCCTGGGCGGTCATGTAGCCCAGACCGGTGCGACCAAAGACGGTCTCCGTCACCACGGCACCGCCCACCAGCTCGCCGAAAAGCAAGCCCGCCATGGTCAGCGTCGGCAGCAGCGAGTTGCGCAGGATCGTGCGCCAGAAAATCCACGATTCCGACGCACCACGCGAGCGCACCGCCTGCACGAAGGGACGCGACTGCGTCTCATCGATAGAGCGGATGAGCACCTGAATAAGCGGAGCAGTCATCGGAACCGCCAGCGTGAGCGTAGGCAAAATAAGCCCCTCCACCCCGCCGGGCTCAATGACGCGAACCCAACCCAGCTGGAAGGAGAAGACCTGGATGAGCAAAATACCGATCCAGAATCCGGGCAGGGAAACCATGAGGGACGGCAGGCCACGGAAGAAGGTAGCGATACTCCCCATCCCCGGCAGCGTGGCTAGAAACGCCACAAGGACAGCCACGATGATGGCCAAGCCGATGGCGCAAGCGGCAAGGATGAGGGTGTGGGGCAGGGCGTCGGCAAGCAGCGTGGCTACCGGCGCACCCGACTGCGTAGAGTTACCGAAATGGCCGGTCAGGAAACCTCCCAACGCGGTGAAGTACTGCACCATGAGCGGCTTATCCGCGCCCATCTCCTCACGGATAGCGTCAATCTCCGCCTGAGACAGGCCCAGGGCCGGGTCACCGAACCGTGACTGCACCGCATCCGACGGCAGCGCCGACAGCAGGAAGAAGGCCACGGTATAGGTAATAAGCAGCACGAGCACAGCTTGCCCGATGCGGCTAAGAATCTGGCGGGTTGTCATTTATTTCTCCTCCTCATCCGATGCCGCGCGCTGCGGCGCGGCGTCGATGGTGACCTCGTAGAACCACGGGCGCGCGACCGACTCGGGGCTAAAGCCTGACACCTCCGGACGCACGGCGTAAACCACGGGTTCCTCAAAGAGCGGCAGTGCATAGGCTTGCTCGGTGATGTAATCCTGGACGTCTTCAGTGGCCTTGATGCGGCCTTTCACGTCGGAGGTGTCGAGGACGACGTCGAGAAGCTCTTGCAGGTGCTTATCGACGGGCTCCCCTTCCCCATCCTGGTTAAGGAAAGCGTCGCGGTTGTTGATGCCGTAGAGCGAGGTGATGACGTCGTAATCGGCGCGGCCCACCATCGAGTGATAAATCTGCACCTTGTTGACGTCCTTAGCGTCGGCGTTCTGGGTGGCCTGGTCACCGGCGTTGACGCGGATTTCAATTCCGATGCCGCGAAGCTGGTCCTGCACCATCGTCATGACCTCCTTCGAGCGCGGCTGCGGAAGCGCTGTGTTGGTGCGCAGGCTCAGCCGCTTTCCGTCCTTGACGCGGATGCCATCGAGGCCTGGTTCCCAGCCTGCCTCATCAAGGAGGCGCTTCGACTCTTCCGGATCGAAGGCGTAGGCAGCTGATTGGTCCTTATAGGCCAGACCGGTCTGCGCCACGGTCGAGGTGGCCAGCGGGTAGGAATCGGAGAAGAGCACGCGGAGGATCTCCGCACGGTCGACGCCGTGGATGATGGCCTCGCGCACACGTTTGTCCTGCAGCAGCGGGTGGTCGAAGCGGAAGGCGAACTGGTTATTCATCGAGTTCGTGCCGCGCGAGACAATGCTGATGCCGCGGTCTTCCAACAAAGATTCCTGCGGGGCGGAGATCTGGCGAGCGATGTCCGCTTGTCCTGAGGTAATAGCGCCGGTACGCACGGATTCTTCGGCGGCCAAGATGTAGTGGATACCGTCCAACTGTGCGCGGCCTTGGTGCTTCACGGCGGGCGGGGCCCAGTCATAATCCTCGCGGGCCTCGAGCTTAAGATCGGTGCCGATTTCTTCCGACTCCACCACGAACGGCCCAGAACCAATGACGTTCACCGCGTTGCCGGGGCCGAACCCTTCGTTGTCGAGCGCGAGGGTCGAATCAGATAGCAGGCCAGCGTTGTAGGCGGAGGTGGCTTGGAGGAAGCCTGGGGAGGGTTTGGTGAAGTAGAACTTCACGGTGTCCTCATCCACGACTTCGCCGCGGTCATAGTTCGCAATCTGCTCTGAGCTAGTCAGCGTGCGGGTTTTATCGCCGCGGCCGAAAAGGTCAAAGTTGGCCACGACGTTCTCCGCAGTAAGTGGGGAGCCATCAGAGTACGTGACGTCCGTGCGGATATCGAAGGTGTACTCGGTAGCATCCTCGTTGACTTCGGGCATGTCCGTGGCGATCCACGGCGAGAGCTCGAGGGTCTCTGGGTCCTGGTAGAGCAGGCGGTCGGTGAGTTGGTTGACCACGCCGCCGTTGGGATAGAAACCTGCGGCAGGTGGGTAGAGCGTGCGGAAAAATTGCGGCTCGAGATAGGTGAGGACGTTGTCCTCCCCGGCCGGCCGGTCCGTGGCCGAGCAGGCGCCGACGGAAGCGGCAAGAGCTGCGGCCAGGGTGGCGGCGAGTGCGCGTAGAGTTTTCACGGTAAGAGCTTTCACAAGATAGTTCGTTGACGTGCGTGTGATTTAACACAACGCATACCGACCGGTATTATTCCACTAGACAGCACAGTCTAAAAATTGAGGTTTGATTATTATGCCCTCCATCGCCATCGTTGGCGCCGGCCCCCGTGGCATTTCGCTGGTTGAGCGCCTCGCCGCCCACCTGCGCGCCACCCCTCTTGCAGCACCCCTGACGCTGCACATTATCGACGACGCCCCACTGGGCGCCGGCCGTATTTGGGATACCGAGCAAACTCGCACGCTGTGCATGAACACGCTCGCTGGCGCGGTCACCCTCTTCACCGAGCCTGACTCCACCACCACCGCCCCGGTACTGGAAGGCCCCATTCTCTACGAGTGGATCCAGCTGCTGCGCGGCGAGCGCCCAGACCTTTCCCCCGCCAAGCTGAAGCTTTACGACGCCTTCGCACCCCACCGCGACCTCGCCAGCTCCTTCGCCGAGGAACTGGAGCAGACCCGTCCAGAGTCCAACCCTTCCCGCGCACTCTACGGCGCCTACCTGGAGTGGGTCTATGAGGTAGCACTGGCACAGCTGCCGGAGAACGTTGACGTGGTCCAGCACCGCGCCCGCGCGCTGTCCGTGGAGGACAGCGGTGAGCAGGATGTCATTACACTTTCCGATGACACCACCATCACCGCCGACGCCACCGCCCTGGCCTACGGTTGGCAGGTCCCGGCCCTCAACGAATCCGAGCGCGTCCTGGCGGACGCTGCGCAGTCGGGCCTGCACTGGGTCCGCCCCGACAACCCCGTGGAGCAGCCGGTGAGCGACGTTCCTGCGAGCGAGAAGGTCCTGGTCCGCGGACTGGGCATGGGCTTCTTCGACGTCATGGCGCTACTCACTATCGACCGTGGTGGTGAATTTGTGGAGGATCCTTCGACGCGCTCCGGGCTACGCTACGAGCCGAGCGGCGACGAGCCGCACTTCATCGTGAGTTCGGGCCGCGGATACCCGTATATTCCGAAGTCGGAGTACCACACGTTGCCGCCGAAGGCAGCGTTGACTCGCTTCCGCACCGCGGTGGCCGCTCTCGATCCGAAGGCTGAGCTCGACTTCGGCACGCAGCTTTTACCGCATATCCTGCGCGATGCCTACGCCGAGTACTACGAGAACCAGGCGCGCGTGGCCCCTGAGGCGCTTAAGCGCCCGCTCGAGGACATCCTGGCAACTATCGACGCCACCGCGGTTGATGCTGCGGACTTGCGCGGCATGGCGAACCAGCTCACCGCAGCGCTCGAGGGTTCCTCGAGCCAGCCGCTGGACCTGGCACACTGGGCCCACCCACTGGCCGATTTTGAAGGCGTTGACGTCACCGAATACATCACCGAGAGCCTAGCGCGCGATATCCGTGAGGCCGTCGCTGCTGCCGATTCCCCGCTGAAATCCGCACTGTGGGCCATTTCCGCTGCCCGCAAGCCTGCGTCCATCGCTGGCTCGGAGGGTCGCATGACGTGGGAGTCCCGCACGAGCACGTACAAAGAATTCATGGCGTTTGGCCAGATGGTGGGTTCCGGTCCGCCGCTGTTTCGCACGCGCCAGCTGCTCGCGCTTGTCGACGCCGGCCTCGCCACCTTCCTCGGCGAGCGCCCCCAGCTCGAGGTGGGCGAGAAGTTCACGCTGCGCACCACGCATGGCGAGGCCTCCTCGGCCTGGCTTATCGACGCCTGGATGCACTCCCCCGACATCCGCCGCGCCGCTGACCCTCTCGCGGTCTCGCTCAACGGCCGCGTGCGTGCCTTCGTTGACCACGGTCAGGCTACCGGCTCGCCGGAAACAACCTGGAACCGTCGCGTCGTGAACCCCGGCGGTGGCGAGGACCCCCGCCTGCACATCGTCGGCATTCCCACCTACGCGCAGTGGCCGGATACCACCATCTCCCCCATGCCGGGCACGGACCCGCTCATGCTGCAGGAGACCGACCGCACTGCTGGTTCCCTCCTCAACACCCTTTAGCTGACACGTGGCCCTGACTCCTCGGGGCCTCTTTCACCCCACGGGTGTTAGTTCAGGGCGTCGAGTGCTTGCTCGAGGTCAGCAAGCAGGTCATCAATGGACTCGATGCCCACCGAGATGCGCACCAGGTCCGCCGGCGGGACAAGCTCGGAGCCCTCAGCCGAGATGTGCGTCATGTTCTGCGGGTGCTCAATGAGGGACTCCACACCGCCGAGGGACTCCGCCAGGGAAATGAGCTTGGTGTTGAGGCACACCTGGCGGGCATGTTCTTCGCTGTGGAAGCGCACTGACATCATGCCCCCAAAACCACGCATCTGCTTCTTCGCCAGCTCGTGGCCCGGGTGGGACGTCAGGCCCGGGTACAGAACCTGCTTGACCTCGGGGCGGGACTCAAGGAATTCCGCCACTGCCTGCGCGTTGGCGCAGTGGCGGTCCATGCGGACTTCGAGGGTCTTAATACCGCGGGCAGTAAGGTAGGCGTCGAAAGGCGAGGAGACCGCGCCGACGTTGCCTTGGAAATAGAGTAGGCGCTCATCCATCTCAGCCGAGTTGGTAACAACCGCACCGCCGAGCACATCCGAGTGGCCGCCCAGGTACTTCGTGGTGGAATGCAGCACGTGGTCCGCGCCGAGATCTAGGGGGTTCTGTAGGTAGGGCGTGGCGAAGGTGTTGTCGACGACGATGTGGGCGTCGGAAAGCGCTTTGACCGCCTGAGCCACCTCGGCGATGTCCGTGACCGTCGTGGCCGGGTTGGTGGGAGTCTCGAGCCAGATGAGCTTCGTGTTCTCCCTGAAGGCCGCCTTGACCGCCGCGGTATCGGCAGTGTTGACGATGCTCAGCTCCACGCCCCACTCACCGTAATCGTGGTGCAGCAGGCGGTACATGCCGCCATAGGCATCGTTGCCCAGAATCACGTGGTCACCCGGGCGCACGATGATGCGGATAAGGGTATCGACGGCCGCCATGCCTGTGGCAAAGCAGCGCGCGTACGACGCGTTCTCAAGTGCCGCGAGGGTCTTCTCCAAGGAATGGACCGTGGGGTTAGCCACGCGGCCATACTCGTAGCCGCCGCGCAGCTGCGCGAGACCATCCTGCTGGAAGGTCGTGGAGGCATAGATCGGCACGTTGATGGATCCCATGTAGGGATCCGGCTGGTAACCGGCATGGATGGAACGCGAAGAAAAGCCAAGAGTGCGGTTGTCAGTCATGGAACCACAGTCTAGACCAAGCTGTTCAGTAGTGAGAGTGACAGCCTTTTAATATTCACTCACCATGCCTACTATCGGTAGGCGTCCATCACGAGCAAAAGAAAGGACACCGTGGCTACCTTTATCGCCGCTGCATCCGCATCAGACAACACTGTCGACGCCGTCACCCAGTGGTGGCAAAGCGAGCAGATGCGCTCGTGGCTCGTCGATAAGCCCATCGGCATCGCACTCATCCTCATCGTCGCCATCGTGGGCAATTGGCTGCTGCGCCGCCTCATCACCAAACTGGCTGACAACAGCATCAAGAAGGGCAAGCTCAGCTCGCCGCTCTCGCCACGCAAAACGCACGTGGAGACCGATAAGGCCCTCGCCTCCACCAACGAAGCTCGGCGCGTGTCCCGCATTCAGACACTTGCGGGCGTCGGACGCTCAGCAGTAACCATTTTCGTCTGGGTCTGGGCCGTGCTCGCCATCCTGGACAAACTCGGCGTCAACGTCGCCCCGCTCGTGGCTTCAGCAGGTGTTGTCGGTGTCGCCCTCGGTTTCGGCGCCCAAGCGCTGGTGAAGGACTTCCTCTCCGGCATCTTCATGCTCATGGAGGACCAATACGGCATCGGCGACACCATCGATCTGGGCAATGGTGTCTTCGGCGATGTGGAATCCATCTCCCTGCGCATTACGACCGTCCGCGATATCGATGGCGCATTGTGGTACGTCCGCAACGGCGAAATTCTGCAGGTAGCCAACCATTCCGATCGCTACTCGGTGGCCCGAATCCAGGTTCCGGTTGCGCTCAGCAACGATCCGGACAAGGCCTTCTCCGTCATCAACGCCGCGGCTGCCGACGCCTCCCACGACCCCACCATCCGTGACATTATCTTGGCCGAGCCCACCGTTAACGGCATGTCTGGCCTTGAGGTAGACCACATGTCCTTCCGCGTGTCCGTGAAGACCCTTCCCGGCAAACAGTGGGACGTCCAGCGCGCTCTTCAGTCCAGAATTCTCAGCGCCATGCATGCGGAAGGAATCGCCACCCCCTACCCGCGCGGGATGGCCATCTTCGACATGGAAGAATCGGGTCAATGACAAGGGCTGACGCGAAAGGAAGACTAGTCATGCAACCCAACAGTGTGTACGAGGCCATCGGTGGGATGGAGACCTTTGAGAAGCTCGTTGGCGGATTTTATGCCCAAGTGCGCACTGACGACGTCATCGGCCCCATGTATCCGGACCAGGATTGGGCCGGCGCGGAACAGCGCCTTCTGTGGTTCCTCGTACAGTACTGGGGCGGCCCGCAGCTTTTCTCTGAGAACCGCGGGCACCCACGCCTGCGCATGAGGCACGCCCCTACCCCATCGACAAGGCTGCCCATGATCGCTGGTTGGAGCTCATGGGAAACTCCCTAGCAAAGATTGATGAGGAGACCATCCCGCCGGCCTACCGCACCATGATCTGGGATCACATGGAGCGGGTAGCAGCGATGCTCATCAATACAGCGCCTTAAAGGTTGAAGGCGTCCTTCACCGGCTGGGAGACCAGCTCACCAGCACGGGTCATCAGGCCACCAGCCAGGCCCGGGAAACGCTCGACTGCGGCATCGTAGCCGCCTGCGGCAAGCGCACGCATGTAGGGCAAGGTGGCCGAACCCAACGCGCGGGTAGAGGTGTTGGCCACAGCACCCGGCATGTTAGCCACGCAGTAGAAGAGGGTGTCGTGGACCTTGAAGGTCGGGTCGTCGTGCGAGGTCTTGTGGGAGTTTTCGAAGCAGCCGCCTTGGTCAATGGCGACGTCGACAAGCACGGCGCCTTCCTTCATACGCTTGACCACATCGTCCTTCACCAGCTTCGGTGCTGCGGCGCCCGGTACGAGAACCGCGCCGACGACAAGGTCGGCCTGGAGGAGTTCTGCCTCCAGCGCTGCCGGGTCGGACACGATGGTGCGCACGCCGCCCTGGTACTGCTCGTCGAAGCGCTGCAGCACGTGCGGGTCGAGGTCCAGCACAGTAACCTCCGCACGCAGGCCGTGGGCCATGGCCACCGCCGATGCGCCAACCTGGCCACCGCCGATGACTACCACGCGCGCCGGCTGGGTACCCGGCACGCCGGAAGCCAACACGCCGCGTCCGCCCTGCGTGGACAGCAGGTGGTGCACGCCTTCAATAACGGCGAGGCGGCCAGCAACCTGGGACATCGGGGTTAGCAGCGGCAGGGTGCCACGGGCATCGGTGACAGTCTCATAAGCAACGGCGGTGGTGCCCGCCTTCATGAGAGCCTCCGTGAGCGGGCGGTCAGCTGCCAGGTGGAGGTAGGTGAAGAGCAAAAGGTCATCGCGCAAGAAACCGTACTCAGACTCGAGCGGCTCCTTAACCTTGACCACCATGTCCGCGGCCCACGCTTCCTCGGCGGTCGCAACGATGGTAGCGCCGGCCTCTTCGTAAAGCTCGTCCGGGAACGAGGCACCTGCGCCGGCATTGGTCTCAATGAGGACCTCATGACCGTCCTGCACGAGCGTCTGCACGGCGCTGGGGGTAAGGCCGACGCGGTTCTCGTTGTTCATGATTTCTTTGGGGGCTGCAATGCGCATAATGCCAGACTCCTTTGGAGACAGAAAATGTTCGTGCCTGGCCCATCTTAGTCGACAACGCTGCAGCTTGAGGCCCGATTTGCTTTTTGAATCGCGCCCTGCCTCTTAAGGAGCTAGGATTCCGGCAATGAGCAATCTCACCGGTAATCTGCGCGAAGTTGGCCGTTCTTTTTTCCCTTTAGGATGGACCGCTTTCGGGGGGCCTGCGGCCCATCTGGGCTATTTCCGGACCGAGTTTGTCCACCGCCGGGGGTGGCTGGGGGATGCCGCTTATGCCGATCTGGTTGCCATGTCGCAATTCCTACCGGGCCCGGCCAGCTCCAAGGTAGGCATGGCACTGGGCTATGGACGCGCGGGGCTTGCGGGTATGGCGTATTCGTGGTTGCTGTTTACGTTCCCGTCGGCGCTCATCCTCACCGTGTTTGGCCTGGCGGTTCCGGGCAGCGGGGTGAGCTGGCTCGACGGATTATTAGCCGGTCTTCTCGCTGCGGCGGCCGGCGTGGTGGTGCATGCCATTGTGGGCATGGCAAAGAAGCTCTTAACGACGCCCACCGCCTGGGCCCTCGCCCTTATCAGTTCTGCCCTACTCCTGGTGGCCGGATCGGCATGGCAATTGGCTGTGCTCGCTGTGGCGGGACTGCTGGGGGCAACGGTACTGCGCCGATTCTTGCCGACTTCCCAGGCACCCGACACCGCGAACGACCTCCGCGCGGTACCCGCCGGGCTAGCGTGGGGCTGCCTTGGCGCGTTTTTCCTCCTGCTCGGTGGTTTAGCGGCTGCAGCACAGTTCACCGATTCCTACCTCGTCACCCGCGCCAACGCCTTTTACCAGTCTGGCGCGCTGGTCTTTGGCGGCGGCCACGTGGTGCTGCCGCTTTTGGAAGACCAGTTCGTGGGGGCCGGCTGGCTGAGTCAGCAGGAATTCTTGGCCGGCTATTCGGTAGCGCAGGGAGTGCCGGGACCGCTGTTTACCTTTGCGTCGTATCTCGGTGCGGTTGATGGCGGCATCGCGGGCGCCGTCTTGGGCACGGTGCTGATCTTTTTGCCCGGTGCGTTTCTCACGCTATCGGCGCTGTATTTTTGGGCGCGGTGGAATCACCTGGCGTGGCTGCGCGGCGCGTTCTCCGCGATTAGTGCGGCCGTCATCGGCCTGCTCGTGGCGGCCCTGTGGGATCCCATCATTACCCACGGTGTCACCGGCTGGGCCTCTGGAATGATTGCGGTCGCTGCCGGTGCAGCTTTGTTCTTCAAGGCGCCGCCTTGGGCCGTCGCGGTGGGCGCGGCCCTGGCTGGCGCGGTACTGCTCTAGCGCGTGGTGGCGCTGCCACCACGCTTAGAAGAGAGACAGGCGCGTCGAGTGATAGACGCTGCCAAAAGGAGCATCCACACGCACCCAACGGCCTTTTCCAGCCACACGCAGGTGGCGAGGCACATTCATGGGGGCAGCAAACCCTGGGATGAGCCCCAAGTTGGTGCAGGCGAAAATCATCCGCATCGGGATTTCCACCTTGTCTTCCCCGTTTTCTACCGTGATGACGGTTTGATTGAGCAGGCTTGCCGGCGGACCCATCGGGCCAGAAAATTGACGAGCTAACTGCTGGCCCTGATCCGCGAGCTCACGCACGACGGTCACGGGAAGCGAGTCGATCTCCACAAACCCGTCCTGCGGCGGCAGCGCACCGGGCCACGAGGGATCGCGGGCGGGGCCGAGTCGAAGCTCCACGGGCTCGCCGAGGAGATCGGGGTCGGGGGAGGTCTCGAGGGCGTCGAGAAGCGACTGCGCCGAGACCACCGCACCGTCGCGCCCTACCGTGCCTTCGACGCGGCGGGAGGCCACGACCTCGAAAGGCGTGGTAACAAAGACCTCAGCGTGGGTATCGTCATGCTGGCGCAGGCGCACCGACGCCGAAGCATCGAGCCCCATCGCGCGGGTGAGCAGGGCACGCAGCCCTACCCCACCGCCACTCACTTCGAGCGTTTCACCGACCATGGCCTAGGCGTTATCGTCTAGCTCAACGACAGCATGCTCGAGGATGATGTTGCGCTCCTCCTCGCTCACCTCGCGCGGCATCTGCGTCTCTGGGTCGATGGTGACCTGGACGCAGTCGATAACGCAGGCCACCTGCCCCTGGGAGTCTTTGATCTTCTGACGCGTGGTAAAGGACGTGCGGCCCAGGCGCACCACCGTGGTTTCCACCGTCACCGTGCCATGGCGGCCATCCCACTTGATAGGGCGCACATAATCGGCCTCAATGTGGCGGACAAAGGCCACCATGTTAACGCCGCGCGAGTAGAAGTTGTGCATGGCAAACGCCAAGCGCGCTTCCTGCGCTAGTTCAATAAAGTTGGCGTTCATCATGTGGCCATACATGTCGAAGTCCGACCACCGCACGCCAACGGTTAACGCGTGGACGTTATCTGTGGTGCTCTCCGACACGACATTCTGAGCGGACATTCCAGGATCCTTCCTGAGGTTTAGGCAGGCGCTAGTCTGCGCCTACCGGCTGAGGGTGAGGGGCGCTCAACCTAGCGGCTGAGCTTGCGGTGCGTCACGCGGGACGGGCGAGCTGCCTCTTCGCCGAGGCGCTCGACCTTGTTCTTCTCGTAATCACCGAAGTTGCCCTCGAACCAGAACCACTGGCCTTCAGCAACGTTGCCCTCCCACGCCAAGATGTGGGTACAGGTGCGGTCCAGGAACCAGCGGTCGTGGGAAATGACCACCGCGCAGCCCGGGAACTTCTCCAGGGCGTTCTCAAGGGAGCCGAGGGTCTCCACGTCTAGGTCGTTGGTCGGCTCATCGAGGAGGATCAGGTTGCCGCCCTCCTTGAGCGTCAGCGCCAAGTTGAGGCGGTTGCGCTCACCACCGGAGAGAACCTTGGACGGCTTCTGCTGGTCCGGGCCCTTAAAGCCGAAGGCCGACAGGTATGCACGTGAAGGCATCTCGTTCTGGCCAACGTGGATGTAGTCCAGTCCGCCGGAGACGACCTCCCACACGGTGGCCTCGGGGTCGATGTTCTCACGGCCCTGGTCGACGTAGGAGAGCTTGACGGTGTCACCGACGGTAACAGATCCGGAATCCGGCTGCTCCAGCCCCACGATGGTCTTGAACAGGGTGGACTTACCCACACCGTTCGGGCCGATGACACCGACGATGCCGTTGCGCGGCAGGGTGAAAGACAGGTCCTTGATGAGGACACGGCCGTCGAAGCCCTTGGTCAGGTTCTCAACCTCCACGACCTTGTTACCCAGACGCGGCGGGGTCGGAATCTGGATCTCTTCAAAGTCGAGCTTCTTGTACTGCTCGGCCTCGGCCGCCATCTCCTCGTAGCGCTGGAGACGGGCCTTGTTCTTAGCCTGGCGAGCCTTAGCACCGGAGCGAACCCAAGCGAGCTCGTCCTTCAAGCGCTTCTGCAGCTTCTTGTCCTTGGCGCCGGCCACCTCGAGGCGCTCGGCCTTCTTTTCCAAGTAGGTGGAGTAGTTGCCCTCGTAGGGGTAGAGCTTGCCGCGGTCAACCTCACAGATCCAGCCCGCGACGTGGTCGAGGAAGTAGCGGTCGTGGGTAACAGCCAGGACAGCGCCTGGGTAGGACTCGAGGTGCTTCTCCAGCCACTGGACGGACTCGGCGTCGAGGTGGTTCGTGGGCTCGTCGAGAAGCAGCAGGTCCGGCTCACTCAGCAGCAGCTTGGCCAGTGCCACGCGGCGGCGCTCACCACCGGAGAGGTTGGTCACCGGGTCATCGGACGGCGGGCAGCGCAGGGCCTCCATGGCCTGCTCAATCTTGGAGTCAACCTCCCAGGCATCGGCGTGGTCCAGCTCCTCCTGTAGCTTGCCCATTTCCTCCATGAGCTCGTCGGAGTAGTTGGTAGCCATCTCCTCGGCGATCTGCTCGAAGCGCTGCTTCTTTTCAAAAATCTCGCCGAGGCCTTCCTCAACGTTTTCGCGAACCGTCTTCTCCTCATTGAGCGGCGGCTCCTGGAGGAGGATGCCCACGGTCTTGCCCGGATCGATGAAGGCCTCACCGTTGGAGGGCTGGTCAAGGCCGGCCATGATCTTCAGGATCGAGGACTTACCTGCACCGTTGGGGCCCACGACGCCAATCTTGGCGCCCGGGTAGAAGGCCATGGTGACATTGTCCAAAATGACCTTGTCACCGATGGCCTTGCGCACGTTTTTCATCGTGTAGATGAACTCGCCCATGTTTCACCCTTTGCTTCTGTCAGGAATGGTAAATAACAGTACAAAGACTACATCACATGGCCGCTGACGGTGCCCCACCCTGGTTAGACCATGGCCTCCTCCGGCTCCGGAATCTCCTCGGCAGCGCTCTGTGCCTGCTGGCGGTCAGCGGCCGTGTCCTGCGGCGTGTCCTCGGTGGGCTGTAGTGCCTCAGGCATGGCGCCCGTCTCTTCCGACGACGGCGCCGTGCTTTCCGACGCCGTATGGTCCACGTCCGGCACCGGCGGGTTCTCTCCCAACCACAACTGCTCCGCACCTTCTTCGCCATACGGGGTGCCGATCTTTATAGACGTAATAATGAAACGGTTAAGGTCTAAGCCCACATGGCCGGCCTTAATGTACGTCCTGGAACGATTGCCACCCTGTGGGTCCTTCCATTGGTCGGTGACGATCGAGCCCATGACAAAGACGGGCATACCTTTCCGGAGTGACTTCTTGACGTTGATGGCGCACTGGCCCCAGACTTCGGCATCGATAAAGTTGAGGTCGAGCTCACGCCAAATAGTCTTGCCTTCCTCAGTAGTCTCGGGAACGCTGCGGGAGGAGGCGATGCGGAAACGGGTTTTATACATCGTCTCACTGATTTTGGTCAGGTGTGGGTCGCTCGTTAGGCGTCCGGTTAGTGAAATGGGATATTGCGACATTGCGGGGTCCTTTACGTGGTTCGTGAATCTGTGTCTAAGGAGGCGTCATCGACCTCCCTTGATTCGCATCATTGCCACGTCCCGAAGCGCCCGCAATACCCCAGCCGAAAACCTGTGGATAACTTGTTGTAAGCGTCAACAAAATAGGGGTTTCAGGTCCCCAAAACTCACAGGCCGCTACACCCTTAGTGTGGGCGGAAACCCGCATCATCGCCTTCGCTCATCTGCTTGAGCATGGCATTGTAGCTCTCCAAGTCAGCATCGCCATCGACGTCAGCCTTCGCGTCATAGCGGCGGGCTTGGGCGCGGTCCTCACGGAGCCAGTCGATAAACAGCTTTCCGAACACCACCACCAGCGGGAACTGGCCGAAGCCCCACGAAATACCGCCACCGGCGCGCTGATCCTTGACAAGGTCCGGGTCCCACGGCAAGTTCAGCGACTCATAGAACTCCAAGCCCAGGATGGACTGCATCTGCATGAGGTAGACACCGGCAAAAAGGTGCAGCGGCATCGAGAAGAAAAGGATAGCCAGACGAATCCTCGTCGGCGCGCGCCACGGCAGCGGGTCGGGGCCGATAACCTCCCAGTAGTAGATGTAGCCGGAAATCAGAAAGACCCAGTTCATGATGACGTGCCCGGCATGTTCTGAGATGGCGACCTCATAGAAGCTCGGGAAAAGGTAGAGCACGTAGAGGAACGTCAGGAACTGCAGAACATTGACTGCTGGGTGCGTGAGAAAACGCAGGGTACGGGACTTGGTGAGGGCCACGGAGGCGTCGTGAAGCGTTGGCTTGCCAGGCGCCCCCGGCTCAAAAGCCTCCATCATAAGCGTGACCGGTGCGCCCAAGACCAGGCACAAGGGGATGGCCATGGAAAGAATCATGTGCACGAGCATGTGCATGGAATACAGCGCTGGCATGTACAGGCCAATGCCGTTGCTCAAGATGAGCGTCATGCCCAGCGAACCCAACAGGAACCAGGCGGTCCGCTCGGCCGACCACGTGAGGCCGCGGCGCTTGAGACGCCACAGCGCATACAGGTAAAAGCCCGCGAGGACGAGACCCAGTGAGCCAAACATGAGGTCAAAGCGGAACATGGTCCATACGTTGGAGAAAGTGGGGGCGTCGAAAAGCTCATAGCCCACCAGAATCTGCATGGCATTCAAATTCGGGTCACGTGGAGGCGGTGGCGGAGTGCGGCCCATGGAAATGGCCACGCCCACGGTGGCGGCCATGATGGCGACCTCCACGATGGACACCCGAATGAACAGGCGCGGGGAACTCTTAAGCTGCGGAATGGTAATGCTGCGATGCACGTAACCGACCGCCGCAAGCACCACGGTGAGCACAGCTTTGCTCAACACCAGCAGGCCGTAGCGCGTGGAGAAAAGATCGCTCAGCTCAACGCGAATGAAGGCATTGACCACTCCTGTCGCTGCGAGAGCCACGATGGAAAACAGCGCCACCGAGGAGTAGCGGCGCACCGCCACATCCATGTCGGGACCGAGGCGGCGGCCGTGGGCAATAAGTCCCATGAGCCCACCGACCCACAACATAATGAAGAAGAGGTGGAGAAGTAGTGAATTCGTGCCATAGTCATGGTCACCGCCAGCCGCGGAGTGGCCCTCCATCCCGAGCGGAACCGTAAGGAGCAACGACAGGAAGAACGCCCCTACCTGCCCCGCCCACGTGCGGGCAAGGAATCCGACGAGGGAAACAAGAACGGCAATGCCTGCGGTCAATAGCCAGACTTGCGACGCCGCAATCTGCCCCACCGCCATGCCCATCAGCTCCGGGTTGAGCACTTGGGCAATGGGCGTGCCTGTCAGGTCTGACATCACGAGGGGAACCTCAAGCAAGGACACCACAGCGGTGCCGACGGCAGCCCAGGCGCCGGTGCGGGCGGCAATATGGCCGTCAACGGTAAGGCCGGCCCGAATGAGCTGATCATTGTCCTTATCTGGCACGGCCGGGTAGATGAAGAAAGCACTGGCCATGAACGAGCCAATAGAAAGCGCCATCAACATCCACGCGGCTGCACGAAAGAAGGGAAGGCCGAAGGTAGTGATGCGGCCCGGGTCAGGGATGCCCAGCGCCGCGAGCGAGTCCGCGAGGAAAAACAGCGAGATAATTCCGCCGACAAGACCCGCAAAAACGACAAAAGAAAGATTGAGAAGGCGGGAAGATTGGGCCCGTGGACCTGATTGTGCGACCGCCGTCACAGACGCTTGTTGGCCCTGTGAGCTGGAGTTATCTCTCTCTTCGTGCATAGTGGGCAGTGTACCGCCCCCCCTTCTCTCTTACCTAAAAGGCAGCAAAGTCTCAGCAATAGGGTAGTCTGCACTCATGGACTCTCGTCAGCTTCACCATTTCCGCACCATCGTGGACCACGGCTCGTTCACGCAGGCTGCGGAGACGCTGCGGCTTACACAGCCGTCATTAAGTCTGACCGTTCGCAGGCTTGAGGAGGACCTCAACGTCAAATTACTTTCCCGAGGGCGCAGTGGCGTTAAGACTACGGAGGCTGGCGAGTTCCTCTATGGAGTCGCTACCTCGATCGACACGCTACTGACCACAGCCACCACGCGGCTAGCGGAAATTGCAGCGGGAAACGCAGGTTCAGTGACCTTGTGCTCGGCGCCTGAGTTTAACTGGCTCTTTATGCCCACGGTATTGCGGCGCATGCGCGAGCGCGCACCACAAGTCAACGTGTCCTTAAGTGACGTCGAGCCCACCGAGACACTCAAGCGTGTGCTGGAGGGCACCGTAGGGATTGGCATTATCCCCAGCACCAATCCGCAGCGCTTCCAGCACATCTACGGCGAGCAGCTGACGATTAACCGCGCGGCGGATATGGAATTCCTCGTAGCTCTCCCCCAGCGCTTGTCCCACCTGCCGGACCCGGTGCGCTTGTCTGCGCTAACGGCAGAAACGTGGCTTTTGCCGCAGCGTTGGACGGAGCTGAGCGGGTTGCCGGAGCTGTTGGATCAGCTGTGGGCCACAGCCCCTGAGTGCAAGCCTGCCACCGTGCAAGAGGTCTCGACTCTACAGACGGGCCTGCCGCTCGTGGCGGGTGACTACGGCATCAGCCTCATGCCCCACACCGCCCAGGCTTTGGGCCAGAGGGGAGTACACTTCCGGCGCATCGAGGAGCACCTGCCCTCGATGCAGGCCCTGCTCATCCACCGCGCAGACCGGGCGCTGACCCCGGCGGCGCAGACGCTTCTCGACGTCCTCCTGGACACCTCCTCCGAGCTTCCTCCAACGAGCTAGGTTTCCGGCTCAGTGACGTGCTGCGTTATGATGTCTCGGTACGCCTCCATAGCTCAGCGGATTAGAGCAGTGGGTTTCTACCCCATGTGTCGCGGGTTCGAGTCCTGCTGGGGGCACGCAGGTCAGAGCCACTTTTTGCCGCTTTAATGGGCGGTTAGAAGTGGCTCTTTCTCGCTCTCACTTATGCTGAGAAGTATGGATATCACTCTCGCCACGTTTGACCATGCCCCGGACGCTGCGCTGAAGGGGAAGCGCTTTCGGAATGCCTGGGCGCCGTCGGAAAGCTATGCCCAGTCGCGCCGAGGAGTACTCACCGGCCAGTATCCGCAACGCGGCGCAACTACACGCATCACGGAGGTCTTCGAGGAAGCGGGCTATGAGATTCGGCAGGACACGGACGGGGTTTCTGCCGCGCAGAACGTGTTCCGGCTCCTCGAACAACCGGACCCCGCCGCGGTGACATCACTCGACGGCATCGTGGCGGTATGTTCGCTCCAGGCAAGCGAGGACGGCACGGCGCCGATGTCGCTGCTGTGGCCTGGTGTAGCGGAGGACGGCGAGAGCATCGAGCTAGTATCCCCGTTGGACCTCGCGCCGACGCTGGCGGCCATCGCCGGCCTAGACGTGCGTCCGAACGCCGCACTGTCCTTTGACGGACTCAACCTCGTGCCCTTGCTGCGCTACGGTGCGGCGGGGCATGCGGCGCTCTTCTTCGACAACGGCGTGCGCATGATGGACGCCACGCTTATCGACGGCACCGCTACCCCACCCTCCGCCCTCCCGCGATTGCAGGAGGAGTGGGGGCTGTGGAAGAGCTTTATGGACATGGGTCCGCTTCAGTAATTACTGGACGGGGATGACGACCCACAGAATGAGGTAGAGCAGGACTCCGGGGAAAACACCTAAGAGCGCGGCTGCGACGAAGAGCACGCGTACGAGAGCCGGGTCAAGATTGTAGGTGTCTGCGATGCCACCGCAGACACCTCCAATCATCGTGTCGGTCGTGGAACGAGTAAGGCGTTGGTTGTTCATGATGTCTCCTTTCCCTTTCTATTATTCAGAACGAGTGCGGGAAAGGCATCGGGAAAAACCCTGATTTTCCTCTACTCTGGGTGGAAACCTTGACCCCAGAGAAAGGACGCCGTTTCACCATGGCTCACTCCCCCGGGCTGCCTGCCCCTACCCGCACGTCTTATGCCCTGCTGACTGGTGCTAGCCAAGGCATCGGCGCCGCAATGGCCAGGGATTTAGCAGCACGCGGCTACAACGTGATTCTTGTCGCCCGCCGCGAGGAAGTTCTGGAGTCCATCGCTGCGGAGCTGCGTTCCCGCCATGAGGTCGACGCCATCGCGCTGGCCGCCGACCTCTCCGAGGCTTCCGACGTCTCCCGGGTCATCGATTTCATGTCCGCCAAGGAAATCTCCATCATCGTCAACTCGGCGGGCATCGCCAGCTTTGGCAAGTTTATGGACCAAGATTGGGACTACGAGACGCGCCAATTCGATCTCAATGCGAAGGCCGTGCACCGTTTGACCCGCGCGGCACTTGACCAGATGCTGCCACGACGCAGCGGCGCTATCTGCAACGTTGGTTCGGCTGCCGGCAACGTCTCTATTCCGAACAACGCCACCTATGTGTTCACCAAAGCCGGCGTCAATGCTTTTACGGAGGCGCTGCACTACGAGCTGAAGGGCACGGGCGTGAGTTGCACGCTGCTCGCCCCTGGACCGGTTCGTGACGCCGTCATTCCGGAGGAAGAGCAATCCATCGTAGACAAGGTAGTACCGGACTTCCTGTGGACCACCTACGAGTCCTGTTCTGAGGAGACTCTCGAGGCCATGGCCCGCAACCAGCGCCGAGTAGTTCCCGGACCGCTGTCGAAGGCCATGAATGCACTGGGCAAGATCGTCCCTACGCCGATTGCCGCACCGCTCATCGGCAGCTTCTATTCCAAGATGGCCTAAAACGCACCAGAGGCGCCCCTCTCTTGCCGAGAGTAGGGCGCCGTAGTGCGTGAGGGGTTACTTACCCTGCAACGGGGAGTCCTGTGCGATGGCCTTCTGCGCAGCCTCCTCGCGAGCGAGCTTGCGCTCTACCCAGAACTCGGCGTTCTTGATTCCAAGCGCCTCAGGGTCGAACTGCGGGTCCTTGCCGGCCTTCTTCTGCGCGCTGTAGTCCTTGAGGCACTTCAGTGCCGGGATTTGCAGGAAGAGAATCGCAATGATGTTAAGCCATGCGGTTGCGCCCACACCGATGTCACCCAGAGCCCAGGCAGCACCCGGAGTAGAAGTAGCGCCGATAACCACGGAACCAACGAGCAGCACGCGCAATACCCACACCAGCGCCCGACGGGCGACCTTGCTCTTGATCCAGCGGTTGAAGTAGGTGAGGTTAACTTCTGCCATGTAGTAGTAAGCCAGCACCGTGGTGAAGGCGAAGAAGGCAATAGCAATGGCAATGAAGGTCGGGCCGAAACCAGAGAGCAGAGTGTCGAGGCCGTGCTGAACATAGCCCGGGCCGACCGCAACATCGTCCGGAATCGCACCGGCGTAGCGCACCGGACCGTCCTCGGATTCGTTCTCGAAGACCTTGTACATGTCAGTAGAGATGATGATGAATGCGGTAGCGGAACACACGAAGAGGGTATCGATGTACACCGCGAAGGCCTGGACAAAACCCTGCTTCGCCGGGTGGGACACTTCGGCAGCAGCTGCGGACTGCGGGCCCGTACCCTGGCCGGCCTCGTTGGAGTAAATACCGCGCTTGACACCCCACATGATGGCAGAGCCCAGCAGGCCAGAGAAGGCTTGCTCTGCACCGAAGGCAGACTTGAAGATCATGCCGAAGACCTCGGGGATCTGGCTGAAATTCACGAAGAGAATAATGATGGCGAAGAGGATGTAGGCACCAGCCATGAAAGGAACAACGAGGGAGGCGAAGTTGGCGATGCGCTTGACGCCACCCACGATGATGATGGCGAGCACGCCTGCGAGGACGACGGCGGACCAACCAACGCTAATACCCCATGCATTATCGACGGCCGCGGCTACACCGTTGGCCTGAATAGCGGGCAGGAAGTAGCTGGTGGCCAGAATCATGGCGACGGCGAACACGCAGCCGTAGACCAGCATGAAGGGGCCTGCCTTGGTGTGCTTGTAGGCCTTCTCGATGTAGTAGGCCGGGCCGCCGCGGTACTCTCCAGTGTCCTGATCCTTCTCCTTGTAGACCTGCGCCAACGTACATTCAACGAAGGACGTCGCAGACCCCAGCAGCGCCACAGCCCACATCCAGAACACCGCGCCTGGGCCGCCGAAGGCGATAGCGGTGGCAACACCGGAGATGTTACCCACGCCGACTCGGCCGGCCAGGGAAATCATGAGGGATTGGAAGGAGGAAACTCCGGATTCAGAGCTTTCGCCGTCCTTGAGCTGCTTGATCATGTCGGGAATGCAGCGGATTTGGAGAAACTTGGTCACCACGGTGAAGTAGATGCCTGCGCCAAGGCACAGGAAAACCAACGCGGGCGACCAAATTACTGCGTTGAGTGTGTCGATAAAGCCTGACATCGGAGGAAACCGTCCTTCGGGATTTGTGAGTGCCGTCACTTTTCGGGCTGGATTCATCATGGCCCATCACCTAGGGCCTTCGTGAGTAGAATCATGAAAAACTTCGACCCCTTTGCCGCGTCCACTCACCTCCACACAGCAAACCCCCAGCTCACATCGATTAAGGTGAACTACCGCACCTGCTTGAGAAAACCTAACGACGCGGCCACTATTCACCCCCTCGAGCACCCCCGATGGCCCCCTGTGCCCCGCAACGAAGGCCGCCGCAGGGGAGGAAACTAAGGTGGGAGCCATGAGTGAAATCCCCACCAAGAATGACCGCCTTGTCTGGATCGACTTGGAGATGACCGGACTCGACCCCAAGCGCCACGTCATCGTGGAGGTCGCCGCCGTGGTTACCGACGCCGAGCTCACCGTCCTGGACGAGGGCCTCGACCTCGTAGTCCACGCCACCGAGGACGAGTTGGACCAGATGGATGACTTCGTCACCAAGATGCACGCCAAGTCTGGGCTCGACAAGGAGATTCGCGAATCCACCGTGACGATTGAAGAGGCTGAGGAAGCGGTGCTGAGGCTCGTCGAGAAGCATTGCGATCCCAACCACCCCGCTCCGCTCGCCGGAAATTCCATCGCCACCGACCGCATGTTCATCCGCACCTACATGCCGCGCTTGGATAAAGCCCTGCACTATCGCATGATTGACGTCTCGACGATTAAGGAGCTTGCGCGGCGCTGGCACCCGCGGGCGTATTACAACCAGCCCGATAAGGGCATGGCACATCGAGCATTGCAGGACATTATCGAGTCCATCCGTGAGCTCGACTTTTACCGCCGTAGTGTCTTCCGCACCGATGAGGGCCCCACGAGCGAGGAAGCTGAGCAACTTAAGGCTGACACGACGGCGGACTACCAGGCGTTTTTGTAAAATCCCCGGCGTGGGTTAACCTGTATCTCGTTGCTTTCAGGCAACGATGGTGGCTGTAGTTCAGCTGGTAGAGCACCAGGTTGTGATCCTGGGTGTCGCGGGTTCGAGCCCCGTCAGCCACCCCAAAGTCGCTTACACCGCACGATGAAAATCGTGCGGTGTGTGCGTTTTCCGGTTGCGGGGTTGGTGGGCCTGTTTTAAGCTTCGTGGCCATGGGGGTATTAGAAACCTACTTCCACTACCGCAACTCGGGGATCGCGCTAGTGGAACAAGCAACCAGCTCACCCGACGAGCTCCGCGCGCTCGGCGCCGACGCAGCCGATGCTACAGAACTTGCCCATCTTCACCGTATCTACTTCGGGCAAACCCGCTTCACCGGCAAACAACGCAAAGCCCGTGCCGCCGCGGTGGCACACAAACATAGCCTTAGCATTCTCACCCTGATTGAGTCCTACACCGCCAAAGTCAACAAAGACCTTGATGCCTGGAACCTACGCATCAAGCTTGCCGGCACCCCTGCCCACCGTGTCCGCCAGGTCGCCACCAAGCGTTTGAAGGAGCTTCGTGTCAAGCGCACCGCTAAACCCGGAGTACGCTTCACCTACCGCTCTAAAGGCCCGAACTCCATCACCATCACCGACACCCCCACCATCATCGCCGACATCAGAGGCACCCTAGAATCCGTTAATAAAACAAACCTCCTTGAGGCTGCCCGCACCGTCATTGTCACCGG
>NZ_JSEF01000017.1 GCF_000805675.1 Corynebacterium minutissimum
ACTATTGAGTTCTCACACATCATCCGCACACCACAAGAAAATTAACCAAACGTTAACCTCTCGCAAGCGGCCCGAACAACATTACCCAACAAGCCCAACCAAAGTCAAACCCACCGAACAAACATTGTTCAAACATCTACCACCAGTTAACCTCACGGCTACCTCGCGGCGACCCCGATAAATATACGCACACCCCAAACAAACAACAAATCCCCAGTACAACCGCAAGGTTGAACCGGGGGGGAGACGTCGCCAAGCATTGCTCCTTAGTAGAGCTCCTCCTCCTGCGTGCGCTCGATGGTGGCACCCAGAGCCTGAAGGTTCTCCACGAAGTTCGGGTAACCGCGATCAATGTGGAAGACGTCGTGAACCGTAGTTGTCTCATCCGCGCACAGTGCAGAGAGGACTAAACCTGCACCGGCGCGAATGTCAGAACTCCAGACATGGGTAGAGGACAGCTGTTCCTGACCACGGATAACAACGTGATGGCCGTCAACCTGCGCATCGGCACCAAGGCGCAGCATCTCATCGACAAAACGGAAACGAGACTCGAAGACATTCTCTGTGATGATGGAAGTTCCCTGCGCTACAGAAGAAAGCCCGATGGCAATCGGCTGCAGATCCGTGGGGAAGCCGGGATACGGCAAGGTCTGGTAGTCCACCGCAGTTGGGCGGCGGTCCATGCGCACGCGGAATCCGTTGACATAGGCTTCAATCTCGGCGCCGGCAGACTTGAGCTTCTCCAACGGAAGGTGCAGATGCTTTGGCGCAATGCCCCCAACTGTAATGTCACCCCGCGTCATCACAGCAGCATAAGCCCAGGTACCGGCAACGATGCGGTCACCAATAACCTCGTGCTCGGTCGGGTGCAGTTTCTCCACTCCCCTAATGGTGATGGTGGAGGTTCCTTCACCCTCGATATCAGCACCCATCTCCTTGAGCATGAGACACAGGTCAACGATCTCCGGCTCGCGGGCGGCATTGTGTAGCTGAGTTTCACCCTCCGCAAGAACAGCGGCAGTAAGAATGTTTTCGGTCGCACCCACAGAAGGAAAGTCGAGTTTGATGCTGGCACCGCGCAAATGCTCCGCTTCAGCCACGACAGCTCCATGCTCAATGCGGGTGCTTGCGCCGAGCTTCTCGAGACCAGATTGGTGCATATCGAGCGGGCGAGAACCGATAGCATCGCCGCCAGGGAGCGCCACCTTGGCGTGGCCACACCGCGAGGTAAGGGGGCCAAGCACGCACACCGACGCGCGGAACTGACGCACCGCGTCGAAGTCTGCGTTGGAATGAAGCTCGGCGGGCGTTGTAATACGCACCGTGTGGCCCTCAATCTCCACCGAGCAGCCAAGTCCTTCGAGGACCTTGCGCATCAGGGGGACATCGAGAATCTCAGGACAGTTGGTCAGCGTGGTGGTGCCCTCCGCCAACAAAGCCGCAGCCATAAGCTTCAGCACACTGTTTTTGGCACCGTCCACCTTTACGGTGCCCTGCAGGCGCGCCCCACCGGAGACAATAAATTGGTCTTTCACGCCCACCCAACTTACCTACAATCAGGGCAACGCGCCGATGCGACGTGCTGCATTCACCGCTTCATAACGGGTATGAGCACCGAGTTTACGCATTACAGAGCGCAAATAAGACTTCACGGTCTCGGCACCGATTCCCATTTCTTCGGCGGCTTCCACATTGGTATGGCCGAGCGCCACGCACGACAGAACATCGAGCTCGCGAGCAGACAGCTTGGTGGACTGCTTGACGCGTACCGGAGAGACCATTTGGTCACAGAGAGCCTCGAGTTCCTTACGCAGATCCTCATCTGAGACGCGGTTGGCCAACATACGCAGCTTGGAGTGAGTAGAACGCACCTGCTCCCACTCCGCACCATTCATCACGTGTCCACGGGCGGCACCGCCCTTGCCCCCATCAGCGCGACGAAGGGCTGAGTTCACCGCAAGGTCCTGCTCCAAGCAACGAGCGGTCATGGTGACTTCTTCAATCACCTTGTCACCCAAACGCACCGGCGAGTGAACACCGACATAGAGAACACCGCGAATCTCCCGCTGGACAGTGACCGGCACCGCAACAATGGAGTGAAGACCTTCGTCCTGGATATAACGGTCATTCTCATGACTAATCGTCGTGGCGCGAGTGTAGTCAGAAACACCGACGGCGCGGCGCGTGCTCACCACGCGTCCACCGACACCCACGTTGGCGTCAATCACGAGGTTTTGTAGCGCCGGAGTGCGCAGACCTACCCACTGGGTAATCTGCAGACGATTATCCGGCAGAAGGGTTCCGTACATAGTGACGGGAATACCCGTAGCAGTCTTCAACGACGACAGCGCTGCGCGTACGGCCTCGTCGTCATCCTTGAGTCGATGCGGCTCCATGAGACTCTCTCTTACTCGGGGGTAACCAGCAGGTGCACCCATATCCCCCGCTGCGAACGGGGGTAGGCGAACACTGTTTGTGAAGTATAACCGGCCGACGGGGGTAATTCTAAATCGCGCCACGCAGCTCACAGTCTGAGAATCCCACATCCTATGCCCGAATGATCTGTCCAGAATTTATATACCACTTTGTCTACTAGCGGAGTGTAAGGTGTCTGCTGTACGTCAGAACTTATTTCCAAAGGAGTCCACATCGTGGCTGTCTACAACAACATTCTGGAAACCATCGGCGGCACCCCGCTCGTCCGCCTCAACCGCCTTACCGAGGGCCTCGGCGCAGAGGTCCTGGTGAAGGTCGAGTCCTTTAACCCGGCCAACTCCGTGAAGGACCGCATCGCCAAGGCGATTGTCGACGCCGCCGTAGAATCCGGCCAGCTCAAGCCTGGCGGCACCATCGTTGAGGCCACCTCCGGCAACACCGGTATTGGCCTGGCACTCGTCGGTGCTGCACAGGGCTACAAGGTCATCCTGACCATGCCGGAGACTATGTCCAACGAGCGCAAGGTTCTGCTCCGCGCCTACGGTGCTGAAATCGTCCTCACCCCGGGTGCTGCTGGCATGAAGGGTGCAGTGGAAAAGGCTAACGAGATTATCGCCGAGACCCCGAACGCCATCCTGGCTTCCCAGTTCGCTAACGAGGCCAACCCGAAGATCCACGAGCAGACCACTGGTCCGGAGATTTGGAAGGACGCTGAGGGCAAGGTTGATGCCTTCGTTGCTGGCGTGGGCACTGGCGGCACCGTCACCGGTGTTGGCCGCTACCTGCGCTCCCAGAACTCCGACGCCTACCTCGTTGCCGTCGAGCCGTCCGACTCCCCGGTTCTCTCCGAGGGCAAGGCTGGCCCGCACAAGATTCAGGGCATTGGCGCCAACTTCGTGCCGGAGGTTCTGGACCGCGAAATCCTCAACGAGGTTCTCACCGCTACCACCGAGGAGTCCGTGTCTACTGCACGCAAGCTCGCTACCGAGGAAGGCCTGCTGGTCGGTATCTCGTCCGGTGCGAACGTCTCCGCTGCTCTGAAGCTGGCTGCTCGTGAGGAATTCAAGGGCAAGACCATCGTGGTGGTTGCTCCGGACTTCGGCGAGCGTTACGTCTCCACCATCCTCTTCGAGGACATCCGCGAGGCATAGCCGAACCCAGCGAATAAAAGCGCCCTATTTTCCTAGGGCGCTTTTTCTTTATAGATAGGATAGTTCGCATGCACATCTTAAAGATGATCCGCGAGGACCTTGACAATGCCCGCGATCACGACCCAGCTGCCCGCGGTGACGTGGAGAATGCCGTGGTCTACTCCGGTCTCCATGCCATATGGTCACACCGCCTTTCCCATCGCATGTGGAAGCGCGGCTGGCGCAGCCCAGCTCGCATCCTGGCACAGTTGAATCGCTTCTTTACCGGCGTGGAAATCCACCCCGGGGCCACCATTGGGCGCCGCTTCTTCATTGACCACGGCATGGGAATCGTCATCGGTGAGACCGCCGAAATCGGCGACGGCGTCATGCTCTATCACGGCGTTACCCTCGGCGGCCAGGTGCTCACACAAACCAAGCGCCACCCCACCATTGAGGACAACGTGACCATTGGCGCCGGCGCCAAGGTCTTGGGCCCCATCACCATCGGCGAAGGCTCCGCAGTGGGCGCTAACGCCGTGGTGACCAAAGATGTGCCCCCAAACCACATCGCAATCGGTATCCCCGCTAAGAACCGTCCCCGCAAGAAGGACGAGCGCATCAAGCTGGTGGACCCGGATTACTACATCTAGAGGTTGCCCTCACGCGTGGTAAGCGGCTGGTAGTCAGGGTTCTTCTCGATGAACCCTGCCACAGCACTGCAGGAAGGGATGACTTGACGGGCTGCCGTCGATTCATCATCCAGCGCTGCCTGGATGAGAGTCTTCGACAGACCTTGCCCCTGGAAGGCATCGTGGATGACGGTGTGGGTGAACTCGCGGGTGGTTGCGGTATCGGCGTACTCGGCGAAGCCCGCCTCTTTCCCATCAACAGTGATAACGAAACGGGATTGATCGGTTTGGTGCGCAACTGAAGTAGTCATAGCGCCCATTAAACCAAAAAGCGACCCACCACAGACAGAGACAAAAGAACCCCCTCCATAACTGGAGGGGGTTTGCTCTTGTGGCCAGAGCCAGGATCGAACTGGCGACCCCACACTTTTCAGGCGTGTGCTCTACCGACTGAGCTATCTGGCCAGAAGCCACAAGGGACTTCGGCGACCCTGACGGGACTTGAACCCGCGACCTCCGCCGTGACAGGGCGGCGCGCTAACCAACTGCGCCACAGGGCCATTTTCAATTATCTCTTGTGCGCTGGGCACGAATAAGTACTCTACACAACGCTTCAGAAAGTCACCAAATCACCATGTCAACTCCAGTTTTCAGGCAAGTTTGAACGCCCTCATCGCAGCCTCGTCATTCGCACTAGACCTATAAGTCTCTTCTCTCTCGGAACCGTGGTCCGGAAGGCCTAAACAACACATTGTGTCGTTTAGGGCTAAAGGTTAGAAACCGGAGAAGGTGCCATAACAACGACAAACGCCCCGAAGCTTGTTTCTTTAACAACGCTTCGGGGCGTAACAATGGCCTTTATAAAAATGGCGACCCTGACGGGACTTGAACCCGCGACCTCCGCCGTGACAGGGCGGCGCGCTAACCAACTGCGCCACAGGGCCATACGTATTCTTTTATGCACCAACACAGGGGTGTTGGTACCCCCAACGGGATTCGAACCCGTGCCGCCGCCGTGAAAGGGCGGTGTCCTAGGCCGCTAGACGATGGGGGCCCGTTGCCGTTCAGGCAACTTCGTAAAAATATACTGGAGATATCCTCCCTTAACCAAATCGCCCCGGCAGAAAGGCAGAAAATTATGGCTGACCAGCAGGATACCTGCTCCTGTCACGAACCCGGAGTGCACGGCTATAACTCCGATAGCGAACAGAAAGCGAAGTATCTAGCCCGCCTCAAGCGCATTGAGGGGCAAACCCGTGGCATTCACCGCATGATTGATGAGGACCAGTACTGCATTGACATCATCACCCAGATTTCGGCAGTGACCTCAGCACTCGAGAACGTCTCCCTAGCGCTCCTTGAGGACCACATTGAGCACTGTGTAGCCGGCGCTGCCGCCACAGACGAGCACGAGGCCACAGAGAAGCTTGAGGAGGCCATGAGGGCCATCAGGAAGCTCGTTAAGAGCTAACAGAGATTGAGGAATAGGCATCGGAGGGCATAGAGCAAAAAGAAAGGAGCCGCCCAAAGGCGGCTCCTACTGTGGGCCCTGCGGGGATCGAACCCGCGACCTGCGGATTAAAAGTCCGTAGCTCTACCAGCTGAGCTAAAGGCCCAACGTTCCTACATTGTAGTAGGTGGGCTTCTGGAAAAGAAAATAGCCCTCACCTAGTTCAGTTTGAAACGGTGAGGGCCGGTATCCGGCACTAAAGGCCGTGGGGTGGATGAGCGAACTAGCCGCGCATGTCACCCTTCTCCATGAAGTTCACCTGGAACTCGAAGGCGGTCTTCAGATCGTGCGGGGTGTGCTGGAACTTGTTGGCCTTGGCGCGCTCGAAGTACTCCTCCAGCAGCGGACGGTAGTCCGGGTGAGCCACGGCGATAACCTTCTCAACGCGCTCCTTCGGTGCCAAGCCACGGAGGTCAGCAACGCCGTATTCGGTGATGATAACCATGGTGTCGTGCTCAGTGTGGTCGGTGTGGGACACGAAGGGCACGATGGCGGAGATTGCGCCATCCTTGGCCACGGACGGGGACACGAAGGTGGAGATGTAGGCGTTACGGGTGAAGTCACCAGAGCCACCGGTACCGTTCATGATGCGGGAGCCGGAGACGTTGGTGGAGTTGATGTTGCCGTAGATATCGCCCTCAATCATGCCGTTGGAGGAAATCAGGCCCACGCGGCGGATAACCTCCGGGTGGTTGGATACCTGCTGCGGGCGCAGGATGATGTGCTTGGCGTAGCGCTCTGCCTCAGCGTTCATCTTGTCTGCGTACTCCGGGGACAGCGCGAAGGAGGTAGCAGAAGCGACGGTCATCTTGCCGGCATCAATCAGGTCGAGCATGCCGTCCTGGATCACCTCGGTATAAGCCTGGATGTTCTCAAACTTGGAATCCAGCAGGCCAGCCATCACGGCATTCGGGACGTTGCCCACGCCAGACTGCATGATGAACTTGTCATACTCGAGGCGGCCAGCAGCGACCTCGCCTTCAAGAAACTCGATGAAGTTCGCAGCAATCTTCTCAGAGACCTCATCCGGAGCCTTAAACGGCGCGTTGCGGTCCGGAGCGTTGGTCTTGACCACGGCCACGACCTTCTCTTCCGGAATCTCAATGAAGGTAGTACCAACGCGGTCAGCCGGCTTAGTGATCGGAATCGGCTGACGGTTGGGCAGCTTCTCAATCTTGTAGATATCGTGCATGCCCTCGAGGTTCTCGGACTGCCACTCGTTGATCTCAATAATGATCTTGTCAGCGGCCTCGATGTACTCGAGGTTGTTGCCCACCGCAGAAGACGGAACGATGTTGCCGTTCTCATCAATACGGACGGCCTCAATAATGGCTACCTGGAAGTCACCATAGAAGCCCTCTTCAACCTGCTGGCCAGAGTGGGAAAGGTGGATGTCCTGGTAGAGGGCGGAGCCGTCGTTAAAGCGGTTACGCAGCGCCGGATCCGAGTTGTACGGAGAGCGGAAGCGGATAGCGTTGGCTTCTGCCAGCACGCCGTCACAGTCCGGGGCAGTGGAGGCGCCGGAGAATACGTCGATCTTAAACTCCTCGCCCGCTTCGTGAGCGGTCTTGGCCTTCTCAGCGATGGCAGTGGGCAGGGCCTTCGGGTAGCCAGCGCCGGTAAAGCCGGAGATACCAACACGGTCACCGTGGTTGACAAACTTTGCAGCCTCGTCGGCGCTCATAACAAGCTTCTCAAACGGTGCGTACGCGATTCTCTCAGACATTAAATCCTCCTTTATTTACGAAAAAGGGCCTAGGTTACGGCCCCTTCCACTTAGTTACATACACCACATTAGCGAATGCGTGAAGAGTTTACCGCACTCTTTACAAAACTGTGCACCCCCTCTCTATCCCCGATCCCCACATACAGTCAGCGCTACTCGTGGCTGCATACGTTCAATTTGCTACCCCACCCCCTCACCGCGCACAATGAGCGACGTGACTCTTGCAATCGGAAAAATTCAGCTCAATTCCCCCGTTGTTCTCGCCCCCATGGCCGGCGTGACCAACGTGGCTTTTCGTGTGCTGTGCCGCGAGCAAGAAGTCGAAAAGACCGGCACGGTCTCCGGTCTCTACGTCTGTGAAATGGTGACGGCGCGTGCCCTCGTCGAGCGCAACCCTAAGACCATCCACATGACCACCTTTGATCCGCAGGAAAACCCACGCTCCCTGCAGTTGTACACGGTGGATCCGAAGTACACGTATAAGGCAGCGAAAATGATCGTGGATGAGAACCTGGCGGACCACATCGATATGAACTTTGGCTGCCCAGTGCCCAAGGTCACGCGCCGCGGTGGCGGTTCTGCCCTGCCGTATAAGCGCCGCCTCTTTGGCAATATCGTGGCGGCCGCAGTCAAAGCGACCGAAGGTACCGATATCCCGGTCACCGTCAAGATGCGCGTAGGCATCGATGACGAACACCACACGCACCTGGATGCCGGACGCATTGCGGTGGAGGAAGGTGCGTCGGCAGTCGCGCTCCACGGCCGCACCGCTGCGCAGCGTTATTCTGGCCATGCGGACTGGAATGAGATTGCACGGCTTAAGGAGCATCTTGCTGACACCGGTATCCCGGTGCTGGGCAACGGAGATATCTTCAAGGCCACCGATGCCCACGACATGATGGAGCAGACCGGCTGCGACGGCGTCGTCGTCGGGCGCGGCTGTTTGGGTCGCCCGTGGCTCTTCGCTGAGCTGTCCGCGCACCTGCGCGGCGAGCCTGTTCCTTCTGAGCCCACCCTCGGTGAGGTCACACGCATCATGACGCGCCATGCGGAGCTCTTGGCTCAGCATGAAGGTGAGCGCCAGGCCAGCCGCGATATCCGCAAGCATATCGGCTGGTACCTGCGTGGCTTCCCCGTCGGTGGTGAAGTTCGCGCGGGTCTCTCCCGCGTCAATTCTCTCGACGATCTGCGTGAATTGCTCGCGCCGTGGGCGGATTCGCCTGCGCTTGCCGACGACGCCGATGGCGCCCGTGGCCGCCAGGGTTCCCCCGCCAAGGTTGTCCTCCCTGAAGGCTGGTTGGATGATCCCGAAGATGCCACCGTGCCTGAAGGCGCGGAGCTGATGCACTCGGGCGGATAAGTGCTGTCGGATTTCCATTCCGTAAGATTTTTATCGTGCGACTGAATCCCAACGCGCGCTAGACCAAAAGATGAAGTAGTCTAGCAGACATGCGCGCAGCCTATCGTGAACAGCTGGATAATTTTGCCCATGATCTCATCATCATGAGCGATACCGTCCACAAGCTAATGACTCTCGCCTCCCAGGCGTTGCTGGAGGGTGCCCTCCAGCCGGCCGAGGAGGCCGTCTCATTGCGCGAAGAACTCGATGAGGTTCGTGAGCGCTGCGAGGACCGCGCTGTGTCTCTTCTGGCGCTTGAGAACCCCATGGCGAAGGATCTGCGCCAAGTGATCTCCTCCATCTATATCGTGGAGGACTACTACCGCATGGGCCGCTTAGCCCAGCACATTGCCACAAGTGCGCGGCGCCGCCACCCGGAGATCGTCGTTCCGGCGGATATCCTCGGCTTCTTCGAGGAGTACGCGCGGCTTGTTCTGGATATGTCCCTGGGATTGAAGGAGCTCCTCATTACGCGTGACCCGGACCTGGCCCTGCGCCTGACGGATGATGATGACGCGGTCGATGACATCAACCAGCATCTGTTGCGGATGCTTACTCAGCGCGAGTGGAAGGGCACTGTGCGCGAGGCAGTGGAAACCTCCCAGCTGTCCCGCTACTACGAGCGCTTCGCGGACCATTGTGCCTCCGCCGCTGGCCGCATCATTTACTTAGCCACCGGCTTGGACCCGGAGCGCTATATGCATAAGCGCGATCAGGAACAGCGCGAGGCCGAGCTGGAAGCCCGCATGGCTGAGCTCGAGCGCCAGTTCCACCGCTAAGGCGCGTCAGCCCCCCACCGCGCGCGCCGCCTGCACGCTGAGTTCGACTCTCCCTTTCACACAACGCTGCCCCCTTCCTAGACCTTTCGGTTCGGGAAGGGGGCAGTCTTGGTAGAACGAGTCTCTACTGTTTAGCCGAAGCGGCCGGAGATGTAGTCCTCGGTCTCCTTCTTGGAAGGATTCTCGAAGATCTTGGTGGTCTCGTCGAACTCCACGAGGTGGCCCGGCTTACCGGTGGCCTCGAGGGAGAAGAAGCCAGTCTTATCGGACACACGGGCTGCCTGCTGCATGTTGTGGGTCACGATAACGATGGTGAAGTTCTCCTTCAGCTCGTGGATGAGATCCTCCACAGCCAGGGTGGAAATCGGGTCGAGCGCGGAGCACGGCTCATCCATGAGGAGAACCTCCGGCTCCACGGCAATCGCACGAGCGATGCACAGGCGCTGCTGCTGACCACCGGAGAGGCCGCCGCCCGGCTTGTCCAGACGGTCCTTGACCTCGTCCCACAGGTTTGCGCCGCGCAGGGACTTTTCTGCAACTTCCTTGAGCTTCTTCTTGTTCTTTTCGCCAGACAGCTTCAGGCCAGCAACCACGTTGTCCTCGATGGACATGGTCGGGAACGGGTTTGCCTTCTGGAAAACCATGCCGATGGTGTTACGCACGGATACCGGGTCAACCTTGGAGTCATAGATGTTCTGACCATCCAGGAGGATTTCACCCTTGACGTAGGCACCGGGGATAACCTCATGCATACGGTTCAGGGTGCGCAGAACGGTGGACTTACCGCAGCCGGACGGGCCAATGAACGCGGTGACGGCCTTGGCAGGGATCTGCATGTTGACGTTCTGCACGGCGTGGAAGTCGCCGTAGTAGATGTTCACGTCATTGAGCGCGAGCTTAGACATTAGGGAGTTTCTCCTCTTAAGAATGTATGGCGGAATCGAGTGTTACGGCGATCTATTTCTTGACCGAGAACTTCGCGGAGATGATACGGGCCGCGATGTTGAGGATGGCAATGAGGATAACCAGCGTCAGCGCTGCACCCCAGAGCTTATCCAGGACAGCCGGTTGTGCGCCGGCCTTGTACATATCCAGCATCATCAGCGGCAGCGAAGACTGCGAGCCCTTGAACGCGTCCCAGTTGATGATGGAGGAGGAACCAACAAGGACCAGCACCGGAGAAGACTCACCCATCACACGCGCAATTGCGAGCATGATACCGGTAACGATGCCGGACAGGGCGGTCGGCAAGACGATGCGAACGATGGTCTTCCACTTCGGAACACCCAGCGCATAGGAGGCCTCACGCAGGTCCATGGGAACCACGCGGAGCATCTCCTCAGTGTTTCGCACGACGATAGGAATCATCAGCAGCACCAAGGAAAGCGCCACGGCGAAACCAGAGCGGCCAAAGCCGAAAAGCGTAATCCACATAGCGAAGATAAACAGCGCGGCAACGATGGACGGCACACCGGACAGGATGTCCACCATGAAGGTGGTGATACGGCCGAGCCAGCCGCCCTTGGAGTACTCCACCAAGTAGATAGCGGTAAAGATACCGATCGGGATGGAGATAATGGAGGCCAAGATGGTCTGGATGAAGGTACCAATGATGGCGTGAGCAGCACCGCCGCCCTCAGCGCTGTTCATGATGCCGCGCTGGGACGCGGTCCACCAATCGGCGCTGAAAATGATGCCGCTGCCGCGGGCGAAGAGCTCCCACAGAACCCAGACCAGAGGGACCATGGCGAGAATCATGGCCGCCCACACCACGACGGTGGCAATGGTGTTGGTGGCCTTTCGGGAAGCCGAAATATCAAGGAAGGTAGCGCCTGCGGAGGCAGGCTTGGCGTTAGCAGTAGTAGTCATTATGTCCTCCTCCCTACTTCTTCTTCACAATGGCGCGGGCAATGGCGTTGACCACGAAGGTCAGCAAGAACAGCATGAGGCCGGCGGCGATGTAGGCACCTGCGCGCATCTCATTACCGAACTCTGCGGATGCCAGGGCGATGGCCATGGCGAAGGTCGTACCGCCGTCGAAGAGCGAGAAGCGGAAGTCCACCAGCGGGGAGACAACCATGTACAGAGCCATGGTCTCACCCAGCGCACGACCGAGACCGAGCATCGAGCCGGCGATGTAGCCGGACATACCGAAGGGCAGCACCGTCATGCGGATAACTTCCCAGCGGGTTGCGCCCAGCGCTAGGGCAGACTCAACCTGGCCAGGAGGAGTTTGGACGAAGACCTCACGTGCCGTAGCGGCGATAATCGGAAGAATCATCACGGCCAGCACGATGCCACCGGTGAAGAGGTTACGGCCGGTAGCAAACGACGGCGAGTTATCGAAGACGGTGAAAAGGAAGAACCCGCCAGCCCAAGACTCCAGCCACGAGTAGAAACCGGAGAGCGCCGGGCCGAGGACCTGCCAGCCCCACAGACCATAAACAATGGACGGGACCGCAGCGAGCATGTCCACGAGGAAGCCCAGCGGCTTGACCATACGTGCGGGTGCGTAGTTAGACAGGAAGATGGCAATCGCCAGTGCGACCGGCATAGCCAGCAGCAGGGCGAAGACGGAGATAAGAACCGTGGTGCCGAACATGGTCGGGATACCGAACTTCATCGCGGAAGTATCGCCGGTCTCCCAGCGGCCACCGTAGGTGAAGAAGCCCATGATGCCACCGTCGTTGACGCCCAAGGCAGGCACAGCACGCCACAGCAGGAAGCCCGCAATGGCAGCAATCATGACGGTGATCAAAGTAGCCGAGGCAGAAGAAAGGAATTCGAAGACTCGGTCACCCGGCCGCTTAACTCCGCTACCGGAGTTAGCCGTGGTAAGTTCTTCGGATCCGCCGGAAGAAAGCCGCTCAGCAGCGGAGACGGAAAGTTCCGTCTGCTCTGGCGCCGTGGTGAGATTATTGTCTGCCATGAGACGTTCTAATCCTTTTCAGCGTTAAGAATGGAATTTGTCGTTACATACCTGCGCCCCCAAAGCGCGATTCGAGTGCGGCAGAGGGGGCGGGAAGATATTTAGCTTTTTAAGCTCTAGCGCTTACTGCAGAGCGTCAACAGCAGCCTTCAGCTTGTCCAGGTGTGCACCCTCAACCGGGATGAAGCCCTGGGAAGCGAGCTGGTCATCCTGGTGGTCCAGGACGGTGTTGAAGAAGGCCTTAACCAGAGCGGAGGTCTCCTCATCGTAACCAGCGGAGCAAACAATGTTGTAGGTGGTCAGGATGAGCGGGTATGCGCCCTCGTCGTCAGACGCGAACAGAGCGTCGGAGTCAACAACCATGTTGTGCTCGGACTCGGTCTCCTTGAACTCCAGGTTCTCCAGAGCAACGTTGACAGACTCGGTGTTCAGCTCAACCGGGCCGTGGCCGAAGTCGATCTTTGCCTTCTGAACGCCGTCTGATTCCTTCTGGTCAGCGAAGCCGGACTCAACGTAGGTGATAGCACCCTTGATGTTGGCAACCTGGTCAGCAACACCAGCGGAGCCGTTGGCACCCTCACCAACTGCATCCGGGAACTGCTTGCCCTCGGTGTCCCAGTCGCCGGTAGCGGCCTTCAGGAACTTCTGGAAGTTAGCGGAGGTACCGGACTCATCAGAGCGGAAGATGACGGTGATGTCCTCGTCCGGCAGGTCGGTGCCTTCGTTGTCAGCAGCGATTGCCTCATCGTTCCACTTGGTGATGTCACCCTTGAAGATCTTAGCCAGGGTCTCGGTGGAGAGGTTGATCTCGGTGCCCTCGAGGTTGTACGCGATAGCAACCGGGCCGATGGTGGTCGGCAGGTGCCATGCCTCGTTGCCGCCACAGCGCTCAGCAGCAGCCTCAACCTCACCCTCGTCTTCCTTCAGAGCGGAGTCGGAACCAGCGAAGTCAGCCTGGCCGTTGGTGAAAGCCTCAACGCCAGCGCCGGAGCCGGAAGCGTTGTAGGACAGGGAAGCGTTCGGGTGATCCTCAGAGAATGCAGTCTGGAAGTAGGACATTGCATTCTGCTGGGAGGAAGCGCCGTCACCAACGAGCTCGCCAGAAACTTCCGAGCTCTCGGAGCCGCCGTCAGCGGAGTCGGAACCAGAGTCGTTGGAGTCGTTGCAGGCTACGAGAGCGGTGGAGGAAGCGGCGACGATACCGAAGATAGCAGCGGTGCGCTTGAAGTTGCGAATCACGGGAAACCTTTCCGGTGCGGATACAAGAGAATGATTGTCCGAGGAAATCGCCCTCCGCCCCAAATTCAAGGCGAGCACGATTAACTCACGAAACGTAAAGTTATCTCGAGTGGGTTAACCACACAAGGATCTGGAGGTAAACAATCGGTTAACTTGTACCAAAAACCCGTGAGACTAGTCACTTTTAGCCCAGACGCAGTGCTCCTCCGCAATAGAAAAGCCTAGCCGTTCATAGGCCTTAACCGCTGGCTCATTGTCTGCCTCGACATAAAGAATTACCTTCTCGGCACCTTTGTCCACCATACGCTGCAGGCCAGCGCTCAGCAGTGGGCCACCCAGTCGGCGCCCACGGAAAGCTTCCGACAATCCCACCACGTAAACCTCACCGAAAGCGGGCTCCTCTTCGGTATGCCATTTAAGCCAGTGGAATCCCGCCATTGTCACTCCAGCGTGATCAGGTGCAGCACTCTCATCGCTGCCACCGATCCCGTCCCACAGGAAAAGCACATCAGTCGGGTCAAACCACTCGGCCTCCATTCCGCGCTGTAGGCGCTCGATGTCCCAGCCACCCTGCTCCGGGTGCCAGGAAAAAGCCTCATTGTTTACGCGTACCCACTCTTCCTCCGCATGCGCACGGTCGTAGCGCTCGACCGACTCGGCATAGGACAGGATGTCCAGCCCCTCGTCCAGCGAAGGCCGCCCAGCAGCGTCACGCAACGCCTTACCTTCAATCGCCATGACCAGCAGGCGCCTGACGACGTCCATCCCATTCTTCTTCGCCAGTGCTTGTGCGGCGGGGAGATTGCCATGGGCCCACAGGTGTGGGTGGGCCGGGAGGGCGTCGTAAAGCGCCTGCCCCACCCCTGCTCGCCGGTGATTGGGAGACACGACGAGCTCTACCTGGTCGCCATCACGTGCGGCCACGCCCACAATGTCCTCACCGATCCTAGCCAACAGGTGCTCATGGCCCAGGCGGGCATCGCGCAGCCCAAGGAGGAACTGCTCAGAAAGCGGGTCGATGCCATCGTGGGCAGCGGCGTTCTGCGCAAGCAGTGCTACCTGCTCCGCGAGGTCTAGATGCTGCGGCAAGGTACGGGTTTCAATATTCATGGTTCCCAGCCTACGTGCGGTAGAAATAGAGGGGTGACCGTCATCCATCTCAGCCGCACCGTCGTGCGCCTCGCCGCCGTGACAGGCGTCGTGTTGGCTACGTGGCTGGCGGATTCTGCAGTGGCCATGCATGCGGAACACACCGTGGCCCAGAAGGCGAAGGCCAGCTCGCAGCTGGACAATACCCCGGACGTCTTCATCGGTGGTGTGCCTTTTACCGCCGCGGCACTCACCAAAGAGATCCCCTACATCGAGGTCAACTCCTCCGACGTCGAGGTGCCCAAGCTCGGCATGGTCAATGCCTCGACCACTCTTCGTGATATCACCATTCGCCCCGAGCAGCTCTTTAACGGTGACCTTGAGGGCTCCCCGGTCTCGACGTACACACGAAGCATCAGTCTCGATGGCGTCGCGCTCGGCCGCTTGCTGGGAATTACGGACTTGTCCATTGCCAATCCGGATGACATGTCCCCTACCGGCGGCCTGTCTGCCGAGGCAGAGCTGACTGGCACGCTCCCGGGAGATACCACCAAATCCACCGCCACCGTCACGCTGCGGCTCGTGGGCCCAGAATTCCGCATGAGCGTCTATGGCACGGACGATGAACGTCTCCAGAAGGCCTTCAGCTTGGTGCTGGACACGCGCGAACTGCCGCTACCTTCGCAAGCCACCTCGGTGAAATTGCATGGCGGCTCGATTTCCTTCGAGGTACAGCGCCGCAACATCACGCTCAAGACCACGCAGCTCTCGCCGCTCGAAATCGACGGTTCAGAGGAGAAGGCCGTAGAAGACGCAGCACAAAAGGCCCAGGACACTGCCAACGAGGTGGGTAGTGCGCCGACGACGCCTCCCAGCTGGCGCCAGAACTAACTGACGGTCGCCCTACCCACTGGGCGCGGCCAGTCGTTTACTTGATGCGGATAAAGTCGCGCAGCACTTCCCGGATTGTGCGCTGGGACGCCGGGCGCGGATCAATCGGCGCGAAGACCTCGAGTGCATTCGGCACCGACTCGATATGGATCGTGGTGAAAGTACCTTCCGATTCGCCATCAGCCTGGAAGCGGTGCGGTTTGGGGCATTCCAAGTCCACTTCGGCGGCATCCTCAAAGTGCAATGTACGAGCATCCGTCACCTTGTTGAGCCAGTGACGGCGATCCACACCAAAGAGGTGAAGGACGCCCACCAAACCATCAATCCCGTGCAGGTCGGAAACACCAAACAATCCGAGACCCTGGTCAAAAGAGTTACGCGGATTCGTCACCACCGGAAGCGGGCCCAAGAAGGTCCAGGGATTGGTGTTGGAGGTGAACATGAGCGGCACATTATCCGCTTTGAAGGTGTCCCCGGAGCGCGAGACCGCACGTACATTGATGCGTGGCGGGCGGATACGGGCGCGCTGGTAGGCCTGAAACGACACCGCAAGGTAGCGCAGCGGGGTGGCGGAAAAGCCCTTCTCACGAGCTCGGTCCACACGTGCCAGAACGTCCGCATCCAGGCCGAATCCAGCGTTGACCGCGAACCAACGATCATTCCACGTGCCGAGGAACACTTCACGGCGGATATCACGGTCCAGCATGCGCGCCAGTACGTGTGCGGCTTCAATCGGGGTGTTGGGAAAGCCCAGAGCGCGGACAAAAACGTTAGCGGAACCAGTCGGAATAACTGCTAGCGCTGGAATATCCTGCGGGGACGGACGTGACTCGGCGTCGACCGGACCGAGGAGGCCATTGACAATCTCATTGACCGTGCCATCGCCCCCAAAGGCCAAGATGACGTCATAGTCCGCCCGCGTCATGCCGCGAACCATTTCTTCCGCGTGGCCTGGGTAGTGAGTAAATTGCGTCAGCAGACGCAGTCCCTCCACGCCACGGATGATGGGCAGCACCTCTCGGAAGAGAGCCGCATTCTGGCTGGTGGAATTCGGATTAGAAATGAGCAACACGCGCATGCCACACCAGGGTACTGGAGCCTAGTGGTTGCCGTACCCCCGGCACGACTACGCTGGGGCAGCATGAGCGAACAGAACAATGAACACAACGAGTCCCAGGACCGCCGGGACGCACACCCGGAAAACACCAAGATTGATGGCAACGAAGCCGTCAACCAGGCCGCCGAAGCCTGGAAGGATGCCGCCTCCCGCAATATCCCCACCGTGGACGTAGCTGAAAACCCGCTACCGGATGAAACGGCTAACCTTCGCCAGGGTCCGTCGCTGCACGATGGCCTGCTGGGCCTGCTTCCCCTTGTGGGCGTGTGGCAGGGCGAGGGCCAGGCTCACAGCACCGACGGCGAGCAGTACTCATTTGGCCAGCAGCTCATCATCGCGCACGACGGTGAGAACTACCTGACCTACACCTCCCGAACCTGGAAGATCGATACCGAGGGCAACCCCACCGGCCCTGACGTCCGTGAGTCGGGTTTCTGGCGTATCTCCCTCAAGGACGAGATCGAGATGACCTATACCTCTTCTAATGGCATCAACGAGATCTTCTATGGGTCGCTGTTCAACGAGCGCGCTTGGCAGCTCGAATCCGCCTCGACCATGGTGACTGAAACTGGACCGACCAACCTGGGCCCCGGCAAGCGCATGTACGGCCTCATGCCGAATAACAACCTGGGTTGGGTAGATGAGCGCCTCGTCGATGGTGAGATGCGCCCCTACATGTCCGCTGAGCTCACCCGTGTCGCGGGCTAATTACCCAACTACACGGCAAGGAACTCTGAGGGGGAAGTGATTAGCGGGCCAGTGAGGCGTCGATAAGCCCGCGGATCTCCTCCGCATTCCCCGGCGCCTTGAGTTTCACATCATCGAGGCGGGTAACGCGCACCGCCGTGCGCACGGAGGAGACCAACCAAACCGAATCCGCACCCTGCAGATCCTCTACGGTGAGTTCCTTAGCCTTGCACCGAAAACCCTGTTCGGTGGCGTGCTCAAACAGTGCTGCCTGCGTAGTACCAGGCAGGATTCCCTTGCCCGCCGGTGTGCGAATTTTCGAGCCTTTGACGGCGACGACTGTGGACGTCGCCCCTTCCAACACCAGTCCCGTCTCCGGGTCCGTAAAAATGACATCATCAAAGCCCCGTTCGCGCGCTAGGCGCAGCGTGGCCATAGTCGCTGCATAGTTCAGCGTTTTTGCCGGCAGCTCCTCCGCCACCTGCCACAGACGCGGCGTGCTCATCACCTTCACACCGTTCTCCCTCTGCTTGAGCACATCCTCCGGAATGGACTGAACGACGACCCATGCTGAGGGCACGCCCGTCGACGCCCTGCCGCGCGTATACGTCCACGTGCACTTGGCTTCCGGCAGAGCTTGTCCACTCGTTGCTGCCCCGTAGAAATCCGCAATAGCCAATTGCGTTGCCTCTTCCCACTTGTGCATGGGCGGTTCTGGCAGACCCAGCGCACGGGCAGACTGGGCGAAACGCTCAGCATGGCGGCGGAAATTCGCAGCCTTGCCGTCGCGCACGAGGAGGGACTCAAAAATGCCATCGCCGCGGGTAACCGCAGCATCATCCCAGTGCACCAAGGGCAGGCTTGGCATGTGCCGTCTAACGGACCCTCCAAAAGGTTCGACAACGTAGATGACCGGCTCTTTCCTGGGCTGAAGGCTCATAGACTCGATTATGCCCTACCATCGAAAGACGTGAGTTACTCTTCGCCGCTTCTTTCCCGGCCCGGAGCCGCTGAGCTTCAGGGCGCCACGCTTGTCGACGTCTCCGGGGTCCCCTGGCACTACGGAAACCCCCTGGTGGAGCAGCGCGCCGTGGAGACCGGCTCCGCGATTGTTGACCGCTCCCACCGCCGCGTCATCGCCGTCTCAGGTCCGGATGCCAAGGCTTTTCTCCACAATTTGCTGAGTCAAAAACTCGATGACGTGGAGGCAGGCTTTGCCGCCGGCGCCGCGGACCTCGATATACAGGGCCACGTGCTGCACCACATGGATCTGGTGTTCACGGGCGACACCTTCTTCCTCGACGTCCCTGCAGCGCAATTCGACTCGCTCAAGGATTTCCTCACGAAGATGATCTTTTGGTCCGAGGTCACCGTGGACGAGGCTGACCTCGCCGTCATCTCCGTCCTGGGTGCTCCCCTGCCGACGCCAACTGCCACCGTGGTTGACCGCTCCGTTTGCTGGCCCGGGTGCCCGCGCCAGGATATCCTCGTCCCGCGCGCTGACCTCGCCGCCGCCGTGTCTGAGCTGGAATCCCATGGCGGCAGCGTGGCAGGGCTTATGACCTTTACCGCTGAGCGAGTCAAAGCCCGCGAACCCGAACTCGCTGCTGACCTCGACGGCAAAACCATCCCACACGAGGTCCCCCACTGGATCCGCCGCAGCGATGACCGCCCCGCCTTCGTCCACTTGGAGAAGGGCTGCTACCGCGGCCAAGAGACGGTGGCCCGCGTGGAAAACCTCGGCCGTTCGCCACGCCTACTCGTCCTGCTCTACCTCGACGGCTCCGCGCCTGAGACCCCTGAACCAGGCGCCGACATCACGCTCGGTGGGCGCCGAGTAGGGCGCCTGGGCACCGTGGTGGACGATTGCGACTTTGGCCCTATTGGGCTGGGCTTGGTCAAGCGCAGTGCTCTAAACCAGGGTGACCTTTCTATTGGTCCAGTTGCCGCGTCCGTCGAACCAGATTCCATCCCCCAGGATGAAGGGCCGAAGGCAGGGCGCGCTGCCGTCGACCGACTGCGCGGCCGGTAGTGGTGCATCGCACATGCCCCCACCGCCACGGGGTATAACACTTTTTTGGCCCGCCGCTGGGGGTAGTTCGGAATTTTTTCGTCACACACGCTATGGTGTCTTACAGGAACATACACATATCTGACTAAGACGATGGGGCGGCCAAGAATCCCTGGTCCGCCCTACACACCTCAAGGGGGTCATGCACATGGGACGCGGACGCGCAAAGGCAAAGCAGACCAAAGTTGCACGCCAGCTGAAGTACAATTCGCCCGAAATGGATCTGGACTCTCTCCAGCGCGAGCTCGCTTCGCAGCATTCCCGCAACGACGAGGATGACCAGTACTCGGAGTACGCCGATTATGGCGAGGATGACTGGGACTCGGACGAGTGGGATGAGGACGATTCCGACGAGCGCTAAGCTCAACTCTCAGCACGTACGCGAAAGGCCGGCGGCCCCTAATCCCTCTCAGGGATGAGGCCACCGGCCTTGTCCGTTTCTACTCTCCCTGGCAGAGGGATGCAGCTTGGTGGGACCCACCTATGGTGGCCCCACTGCGGTTTGGGTTCTAGAAACCTGGGTGCTCGCCCGTCATCACCACGCGCGGCTCACCATCCTGTACGGCACGTACGGTGCCCAATTCCCAGGCCTCGACGTGGCGGGCGGTCATCATGGCCAGAGCGCGCTCGCGGTCTTCTGGGGCGACGACGGCAATCATGCCCACGCCCATGTTGAAGGTCTTCTCCATCTCCTCGAGGGCAACCTTGCCCACGGAGGAAATGGTCTTGAAGATCTGACCCGGAGTCCACGTCGAACGGCTTACCTCAGCGGTCAGGCCCTCCGGGATGACGCGCTCCAGATTTCCGGCAAGGCCACCTCCGGTGACATGGCAGAAGGTAGACACTGCGCACTCGGAGGTCAATGCTAGGCAATCCTTGGCGTAAATGCGGGTCGGCTCCAGCAGCTCCTCACCGAGGGTGCGGCCGAGGTCCTCCATGTAGCCGTCGAGCGGCAAGCCGGCCTGCTCCAGCAGGACGTAGCGCGCCAGCGAGTAGCCGTTGGAGTGAAGGCCTGAGGACTTCATGGCAATGAGCACGTCGCCATCGCTGACCTTGTCGGGCCCCAGCAGCTCATCGGCTTCCACCACGCCCACGGCGGTTGCGGAAACGTCGTACTCCTCCTTGCCCATAACACCTGGGTGCTCAGCGGTCTCGCCGCCGAGGAGTGCCGCGCCTGCCTGGACGCAGCCTTCGGCAATGCCCTTAACGATGTCCGCGACCTTCTCCGGCACAACTTCACCGACGGCGATGTAGTCCTGCAAGAAAAGCGGTTCGGCGCCGCACACCACAAGGTCGTCAACGCACATGGCAACCAAGTCGATACCGATGGTGTCATGCTTATCCATCGCTTGGGCCACGGCTAGCTTGGTGCCCACACCATCGGAGCCGGCAGCGAGGATCGGCTCTTTGTACTCCCCCAGCTTGAACAGCCCGGCAAAACCTCCGAGCCCACCCATGACCTCCGGGCGGGTGGCGCGTTGAGCGTGCGGGGTAATCAGTTTGACCGCGCGGTCACCTTCCTCAATGTTGACGCCGGCGGCTGCATACGTGTTGTCGCTCATGAGTGAACTAGTCCTTACTCGTTAGTCGTGGTCGAGCCCTGCAAGGTGCGCACGGCCTCAGCGTTGGGGTTACCGGCGGGAAGGCCGAGCGGGTACTTACCATCAAAGCAGGCACAGCACAGTTCATTGCGCGGCTGCTCAGTAGCGGCCACCATCTCATCGATGGAGACAAAGCCCAAGGAGTCTGCACCAATGGCGGTGCAAATGGTCTGGGCCACCTCCTCTGGGTCATCGGAGGGGTTAGCGTTGGCAATGAGCTCGCCGGGGGAGGCGAAGTCGATGCCGTAGAAACACGGCCATTTCACTGGCGGCGAGGCAATACGAACGTGTACCTCGGCCGCGCCGGCCTCACGCAGCATGCGAATAAGCGCGCGTTGAGTGTTGCCGCGCACGATGGAATCATCCACCACCACGATGGATTTGCCGTCAATCACTTCACGCAGCGGGTTGAGCTTGAGGCGAATGCCCATCTGGCGCTGGGACTGCGTGGGCTGAATGAAGGTGCGTCCAACATAGGAGTTCTTTACCAGGCCATGCGCGAAGGTCAGGCCGGATTCGCGGGCATATCCCACGGCGGCGGGGTTTCCGGATTCGGGCACGGGGATAACCATGTCCGCATCAGGTGCGGGGTACTGCCGCGCTAGACGACGCCCAATCTCCACCCTCGTTGCATTCACCGAACGGCCCTTGATATTCGTGTCTGGGCGCGCCAAGTACACGTACTCGAAGACGCAGCCATGACGCTTGGGTTCTGCGAAGCGCTCCGAGCGGATACCAGTCTCATCGATGGCGATGAGCTCGCCGGGTTCAATCTCACGAATGAACTGCGCGCCCACAATGTCGAGGGCACAGGTCTCACTGGCCACGACCCAGCCCGTGTTCAGTCGGCCCAGAGCGAGCGGGCGCACTCCATGCGGGTCACGCGCCGCATACAGGGTGTGGCCATCAGTGAAGGTGAGGCAGAAGGCACCTTTGACGTCGGGAAGCAGCTGCAAGGCCGAGTCAAAGACGGAGGTGTCATCCGCGACACCGTCGGCCAGCAGCATGGACAAGCACATGGAGTCCGAGACAGACTCTTCCTGCGGTTTGATGAGCCCACGTTCCACGGCTTCCGCACGCAACTGTAGATAGTTCACCAGGTTGCCATTGTGGCCCAAGGCGATATCGACGCCACTGGGCGAGGTCCCGAACATCGGCTGCACATTGGACCACTCCTTGCCGCCAGCGGTGGAATAACGCGTGTGACCGACCGCCACGTTGCCGTGCAGGGACGTCAGAATGGATTCATCGAAGACGTTGGACACGAGGCCCATGTCTTTGAAGACCACGATGCGGTCATCATCGCCCACCGCAATGCCCGCGGCTTCCTGGCCGCGATGCTGGAGGGCAAAGAGGCCGAAATACGTCAGCTTGGACACCTCTTCCCCCGGTGCCCAAACACCGAAAACGCCACATTCTTCACGGGGCTCTGGATCGTGGGCAGGATCCTCCGATAATGGCTTGATCTTGTTTTGGACGTGTTCAGCTACCACGGCGCCAATCCTAGTCGTTTCGCTCGGTGAAAACTAACGGAATGATGGGCAGCCACTCCGCGATCTCGTGTGCGCGGGACCCAGAGGCCTCTAAACGCGGGCTGGCGAGCGCCTGTTCCCAGGACAACAGGCCGGTGGCCAGCTGCAACCAGGTGAGAGGATCCGTCTCCACCACATTTGGAGGGGTACCACGGGTATGGCGCGGGCCCTCGATGCACTGAACTGCCACGAATGGGGGGACTCGCAGCTCAACCGAATGACCCGGCGCGTCCGCTTCGAGTGTGCGCGCAGTGGTGCGGGTGGCCTGCGCGAGTGCGGTGCGACCTGGTTTTTCTACCTCTTCAGGGTTGCGAATCCAGTCCGCGACGGCCTCCACGGCGGCGCGGGTGGTGGCGGCATCAACGGCCTTCTTCATCGGTGAAGCACTCTCCCTGCTACTTTCTTATCCATGTCACCAACTCTGTCGGAAGAAAAGAACCCGGTACAAACCGGGAAGTCCCCTGCCATCACGCTGCGTTTTATGGCCGCGCCCACCGATCTCACGATTGCTGGCGCCCAGGGCATTGGCGGTGGCCGCGTCCTGGAGTGGATCGATAAGGCAGCCTACGCCTGTGCAGTGCAGTGGTCGGGAACCTACTGTGTGACAGCCTACGTGGGCCACATCCATTTCACACGCCCCATCCCCTCGGGCCACCTCGTGGAGGTTCGCTCCCGCATCGCCATGACTGGCCGCTCCTCCATGCACATTGTCAACGAGGTGCTCTCTGCTGACCCCCGCGACGGCATTTTTACCCGCGCATGTGACTGCCTCGTCATTTTCGTGGCCAAGGATACGGAGACAGGAAAGTCTGTTCCGGTCCCGCCGCTGCAGCCGGAGTCCACGGAGCATCAGCGTGTGTGGGAAGCCGCTGAGTCACGTATTGAGCTGCGTCAGGCCATCGAGGAAGAGATGGAAAAGCAGACGTATGACGGTCCCTCGGACGCACCGCGCATGATCAACCGTTTCTTGGCCAAGCCTACCGACGTCAACTGGGGCGGAAACGTCCACGGTGGTACCGCGATGGAGTGGATCGATGAGGCCGGCTCTGCGTGCACGATGGAATGGTCGGGCGAGCACACCGTGGCGGTCTATGCCGGCGGTATTCGCTTCTATCGCCCGATTCACATTGGTGACCTTATTGAAGTCGATGCCCGCATGATGCGTACCGACGCCCGCTCCATGCAGATGTCGGTTCATGTGCGCTCCGGCAACCCCCGCGGCGGCCGCGAGCAGCTACAGACCGCCATCCACGCGACGGTGTCCTACATGGCTATGGATGCCGACTGGCAGCCGCTGGCGGCCCGCCAGTTCACTCCTCGCACCGAAGAGGATAAGCGCCTCTGGGAGCACGCCGGCATCCTGCGCGGGCTGCGCGGCAAGTACTCCCCGAAACCCTTGGTGGTGGCGCCGAAGCACCAGCACGTGGATTAAGAAAGGGGCTCCACGCGGGCTGCGACATGCAGCTTGCTGGGGTCCTTGGCTTTGCGCAGCGTGAGGTCGCGCGCGCCAATTCCGCTTGCATTGCCTGCACCAGCAGTCGCGACGTATACCCCGGTCGTCGCGGGAAGGATAACCGGCTTGTAGAAGTCAGCCGTGATGCGGGTACCACCAGTCAGCACACCTTCTAATACGGACAGCATCCGCGCGTGGGTGTACATGCCGTGCGCAATCGTGGCGGGGAAACCAAAGAGCTTCGCGCCAACCTTAGAGACGTGGATGGGGTTCTTGTCACCAGAGGCTTCAGCGTAGACGCGGGTGCTCTCGGGGCTAAAGCGCAGCGTCGCGGTGGAGGTGCCCACCTCATCACCGGGGAAATCAAGGAAGCGCTCCGCCTCCGGGCGGGCCGTGACCTCCTGCGGGGTATCCTTGGTGAACTTCGCGCCCTGGCCCAGGAAGGCGGAGGTCTGGCGCCAGATTTCTTCGCCAGCAACGCTGTAAGTAGTCACCATATCGATGACGAGGCCCTTGCGGTGCGGGCGAAGGTTCTCCGCATGGACTGTGATATCGAAAGCCTCATCCACGCGCAGTGGGCGCGTCTGCTCGATGCGGTTGGACAGGTGAACCACGCCCAGCGCTGGGAAGGGGAAGTCCTTGGCGGCCATGACCTTGATGGCCAGCGGGAAAGCCAGCGCATAGGGGTAGGTAGCGGGCACTTCGTTGCTCAGGCGCAGGCCGGTGGCCTGGCAGTAGCGCGCTAAGTGTTCCGTGTCCACGCGAACGCTGTCAACGCGGAAGGCCGTGCGGGGATCGGCGACCGTGCGCTTGCCTGCACCGATGCCGGGTACCGGCACTGCGCCGACCATGAGTGTGCGGTAGAGGGCGGACAGGTCAGGAATCTCAGTCAGGGTGGTGTAGTTCATTTAGGCTCCCATGAGGTTTTGGCCGCAGACACGGACGGTGTTGCCGGTCACTGCCGCCGACGCAGGGGCAGCAAAGAAGGCCACGGTTTCAGCGACGTCAATGGGCTGACCGCCCTGCTGCAAGGAATTGAGGCGGCGGCCAATCTCGCGCGGACCGGTCGGCATCGCTGCGGTCATGGCGGTCTCAATGAAGCCGGGCGCCACAGCGTTGATGGTGGAGCCGTTCTCCGCGAGGACGGGACGCAGGGCGTCGACCAGCCCGATGATTCCGGCCTTGGTGGTGGCGTAATTCGTCTGGCCGCGGTTACCGGAAATACCGGCCATGGAGGACACACCAACCACGGCCGCGCCCGGCGCGAGGGCACGAGACTCGAGGAGATTTTCAGTGATACGCACTGGGGCGAGAAGGTTAACAGCGAGAACAGCATCCCACTGGCCTTCGTTCATGTTCGCCATGAGTTTGTCGCGAGTAATACCAGCGTTGTGCACGATGACGTCGATGGCGCGGCCGTGACGCTCCTGGGCGTGCTGCGTAATCTTGTCGGCGGCCTGCGGGTCGGTGACGTCGAGCGGCAGTGCGGTGCCCTTGACCTGATTGGCGGTTTTGGCCAGGTGCTCGCTTGCCTGTGGGACATCGATGCAGATGACATCAGCGCCATCGCGGGCCAGTATCTCAGCAATGGTGGCGCCAATGCCGCGGGCGGCGCCGGTAACGACGGCGAGACGGCCATCGAGCGGCTTTACCCAGTTCTGTTCGCCTTGCAGCGTAGCGCCCTGCGCGCTCACGCGGACGACCTGACCATCGACGAATGCTGACTTGCCCGACAGGAAGAAGCGGAGGGTGGACTCCACCTCTGCGGTGGCTGCCGGGTCGGCCCACACCAGGTTCACGGTGCCGCCTTTGCGCATTTCCTTCGCAAGGGAGCGAGTAAATCCTTCGAGGGCGCGGGCGGCAATGCGAGCGTCGATAGTATCGGCTGCCTCGGGGGTGGTGCCGACCACGACGATGCGCGCGCACGGCAAGAGGTTGCGCATCTGCGGATTGAAGAAGTCAAAGAGTTCGCGGAGCTGCTCTGGGGTCTCAATACCCGTCGCATCGAAGACCAGCGCAGCGCGCTTGGCTTCCGCAGATGAGTCGATGACCTGGTAGTCCACGGCCAGCTGGGAGCGGAGGAACTCGGCAATACGGCCTTGCCCACCCAAGACGATCGGGCCTTCTAGGGCAGGTTCACCGACCTGGTGGCGGCGGAGGGGGTAGCCCTGCGGCACACCCGCTTTGGCGGCCAAGGGGGAGTTGATGAGCTTCTCAGCAATAGTGACGTGCGACATGTGGTGGCGCGATCCTTTCTTAAATCTTCACAACCTTGCGAGCTTTGTTGACTTGGTTGCAAGGTTAGTTAATTGAGTGATAGAACTAACACTATCACTTAAGTTGTGATGCGCACTTCCTTGAGGGGTCTCCACCCCTCTCACCGCGATGACTCGCACAAACCACCCCGCGAAGGAGCATTAGATGACCACCCCTCAGCACCGCGTCGCCATCCTGGGCGGCAACCGCATCCCATTTGCCCGCTCAAATAAGCAGTACGCCCACGCGTCCAACCAGGACATGCTCACCAGCGCCCTCGACGGCCTGGTGGCACGCTACGGGCTTCACGACGAACGCCTAGGCCTCGTCGCTGCCGGCGCCGTGCTCAAGCACTCCCGTGATTTCAACCTCACCCGCGAGGTTGTCCTCGGTTCCGCCCTGGATTCCACCACCCCGGCTATCGATGTCCAGCAGGCCTGCTGCACCTCCTTGGCTGCCGCCATCCATGTCGGTGATGCCATCGCCCAGGGTCGTATTTCCGCTGGTATCGCCGGCGGTACCGATACCACGTCGGATGCCCCGCTGGCAGTCAACGACAACCTGCGCCGCACCTTGCTCAACCTTACCCGCGCTAAGTCCGCCGCACAGCGCGCCCAGCTCATCGGCTCCATCCGCCCCTCCCAGCTCGCTCCGGAGCAGCCGCAGAACGGCGAACCACGCACCGGCCTGTCCATGGGTGACCACGCCGCCATCACCGCCCGTGAAATGCACGTGACCCGCGAGGCTCAAGACGAGCTCGCACTGGCCTCCCACCAGAACCTCCACAAGGCCTGGGAAGAAGGTTTCTTTACTGACCTGACCACCGGCTTCCTCGGCGTCAATCGCGATACCAACCTGCGTCCGGATTCTTCGCTGGAATCGCTGGCCAAGCTGAAGCCGGTCTTCGGCAAGCGCGACGCTGAGCAGCACGGCGCCCAGGCCACTATGACGGCTGGTAACTCCACGCCGCTGACCGACGGCGCCTCGGTCGCCCTTCTGGGCTCCGAAGAGTGGGCAGCCGCGCACAACATTGAACCGCGTGCCTTCCTCGTGGATTCCGAAACCGCTGCCGTCGACTTCGTCCACGGTCCGGATGGCCTGCTCATGGCCCCTACTTATGCCGTCCCGCGTCTGCTGGAGCGCAACAATCTCTCCCTGCAGGATTTCGACTTCTACGAAATCCACGAAGCCTTCGCCTCCCAGGTTCTGGCCACCCTGTCTGCATGGGAGGACGAGACCTACTGCCGCGAGCGCCTCGGCTTGCAGTCCGCGTTGGGCCGCATCGACCGCGCCAAGCTCAACGTCAAGGGCTCCTCACTCGCCGCCGGCCACCCGTTCGCCGCGACCGGAACCCGCATTCTTGCAACGACTGCAAAGATTCTCGAAGAGAACGGCGGCGGCCGCGCCCTCATCTCCATTTGCGCCGCCGGCGGCCAAGGCGTCGCAGCCATCGTCGAGCGCTAAAGAATTTATTCAGAAAGGAAATCCCATCATGCCTTTGACCAAGTCCTCCGATAAGAAGTCCACCGTCGACCTCAACAAGAACGCCTCGAACGACGCCCCCAAGGCCGAGGCCCGCAGCCCCCACCGCCTGCCCACCACGCCAAAACCATCCGTAGCTACGGAGCTGGGCGCGCTTCTCGACGGCCCCCACGCCGCCTTCCGCGACGAGCTGCGCACCTTCCTCAATGACCCGGAGCTCTTCCCGAAGTCCCATCTGCCCATGGCAGAGCAGCGCGAGCACACCTTTAACAACCTGGCCAAGGTGCGCGACTTCGGCGGCTTCACTCATGGCCTGCGCCGCGCCAACGGTGGTGCTGGCAAACCGAACCTCTCTACCTTTACCCTCGAGGGCCTAGCCTGGGTAGATGGCTCCCTGGCCATTAAGTCCGGAGTGCAGTGGGGTCTGTGGGGCGGCGCCCTCGACCAACTGGGCACCGAGCGTCACATCGAGTGGGTCAAGAAAGCCGCCAGTCTCGAGCTGCCAGGCTGTTTCGCCATGACCGAGCGTGGCCACGGCTCCGACGTCCAGTCTTTGGAGACTACCGCCACCTACGATCCGGAGACCCAAGAATTCGTGGTGAACACCCCATCCGATACCGCGGTGAAGAACTACATCGGTAATGCCGCCAAGGATGGCCGCGCCGCCGTCGTCTTCACTCAGCTCATTACGCCAGAAAGCGATGGTCGTTCCCACGGCGTTCACGCCATCATCGTCCCCATCCGCGACGAAGAGGGCAACGAGCTGCCGGGCGTGACCCTGGGCGATCATGGACACAAGGGTGGCCTGGTGGGCGTCGATAATGGCACCCTGCGCTTCGACAACGTCCGCGTGCCGCGCGAGAACCTGCTCAACCGCTTCGCTGACGTCGATGAGAACGGCAAGTACTCCTCCCCCATCGAGTCGAAGAACTCCCGCTTCTTCACCATGTTGGGCACCCTCATCCGCGGCCGCATTGGCGTATCCGGCGCTGCGGGTGCCGCTACCGAGGCCTCCCTCGACATCGCGATTCGCTACGCCAACCGCCGCCGCCAGTTCGAGGGCGCAACCGGCGCCGAGAAGCGCCTTATCGAGCACCGCCAGCACCGTCGCCGCCTGCTCATCCCGCTGGCCCGCACCTACGCACTGCACCTGCTCTACAACCAGATTCTGGAGCGTTACCAGGAGCAGAACGACCAGCACGAGGCCGGCACGTGGTCCGTCACGGAGCCGACGGAGGAGCAGAAGTTCGCCTCCCGTGAAATGGAGTCCCTAGCTGCAGCTATTAAGGCTGCTCAAACCCAGCACGCTACCCGCACCATTCAAGAGTGCCGTGAGGCCTGCGGTGGTGCCGGCTACATGTCGGAGAACCGCCTGACCACGTACCGAGCGGATTCGGATGTCTTCTCCACCTTTGAAGGCGACAACACTGTGCTCATCCAGATGGTGGGCAAGAACCTGCTGACCGCCTACGGCCGTGAGATGAATGACATGAGCCCGTGGGACACCGTGAAGTACGCCGCCACCACCGCTACTGACGTGGTCAAGCGCCGTTACGGTTTCACTACCCGCCTGCAGGGCCTGGTGGACCGCGTGAACCCGTCCGAAGCTTCGCTGTTCGACGCCACCTACCAGGCCAAGCTAATCGACGACCGCGCCCAGTCCGTCCTCTTCTCCCTCGTGCGCCGCATCCAGCCGGCACGTAAGGCAGACAAGGTTCAGGCTGCGGCCATCGTAGACCAGTGCCAGGACCACCTCATCGCCGCCGGCTGGGCTCGCGTGGACACCTTGCTCGTACAAGCCATGATTGAGGCAGAAGAGCGCCTTGAGGAAGGCTCGCTGGCGCGCCAGGTCTTCGAGCAGCTGCGCCACCTCTTCGTCTTCGACACCTTGGTGCAGCACGCGGGCTGGTACCAGGAGCACAACCTCATCCCAGCTGGCCGCATCAAGGCTGCCCGCGCGGCCATCAACGACCTCGTTGATTCGCTTGCTCCGTGGTCCGTCGTACTCGTGGATGCCTTCGGCGTTCCGGCCGAGGCTCACAACATCCCGATGCTTAACGAGGCCGGTGTGGATCCGCTCCACAAGTAAGCCACTACCGCATTTCTCGGAAGACACCCCGCCCGCGGGGTGTCTTCCCTGTTTTCAGGCAGTGCCGATTAGAACTGTTTACTCTCTGAGCTATGACCACACAGCATCCAATGTTCTCCAGTTCGTTTCCGCCCTCCGATGATCTCCTTGAGCCAAGCCCGCTTCGCAACGACATCGCTCTGAGGCTCTGCCACGGCGAGTCCCGCCAAGACATCCACAATGACTTCTTCGAGGCCCTCGATGACCCTACCGAGTGGGAGGCCAGCCAAACGGAACCCTATCCAGAAGATTTCGACGCCATCATCGACGAAGTCGCCGCAGAATACGGCCGGCTGGTCACGGAAAAGTCGGAGGATGTTAAGCGCCTCGATGCCCTCCGCGAGGAGCTAGCTCAGCGCGATATCTCCTTCACATTCAACGAGGCCTGGGATCTATCAGACGGTGTCTGGGTAGGCTCCGAGCTCGCTGAGGAGGAAGGCCACAGCGGTTATGTCTATTGCCACCGCCAGGACATCAGCCGGGTTATCTACAACGGCGAGCTGTACTTCGGTTTCTCCGCCATGGAGAAAAGCGAGGAGGCAACCATCAAGGTCGGCGAACAGCTCGTCGAGGCTCTGCGCGCCGTGGGCTTTGACCCCGAGTGGAACGGCTCGACGACAGGTCGCGTTCTGTGCCACGACGTCGCCCTCGAGTACCCCCTCGCCGACGACCTCACCGACTAGGTCCCTCCACATGGTCTGCCCTGCAAGAGGCTAGCCCGCCACCACCATCCAGATGGCTACCATGTGCACCACCGCCGCGGCAATCGTCGCGGTGTGGAAATGCTCGTGGTAGCCATACCACCGCGCATTGCGCCCCGGCCACTTGAAGCCGTATATCAATGCGCCCAGCGAATAGACCACTCCACCTGCAAACAACAGCCACACCACGGCTGGGCCCGCAGACTGCCACAGGTTCGGCAGCAGCGGCAAAATAAGCCAGCCCAGCACGAGATACACCACCACATCCAGCCAGCGTGGGTGGTTAATCCACACCAGATTCAGGACAACCCCCATGATGGCTCCCACCCACGCCGCACTCAGCATCCACAGCGCCTGCGTGGGGTCCAGAACAATGGCACACAAAGGCGTGTAAGTCGCCGCGATGAACACCGAAATCGTCGCGTGATCTGCCCGCCGCCACCATTGCACCGCGCGCATGGATACCCACGGCCAGCGGTGATACAGCGCCGAAACGGTAAAGAGACCAACCACGCCCACGCCGTACACCGTTACCGCGAGCCCCTGCCACCACGGCAGCGTCATCCACGCAAATGTGATGAGAACCGTGGAGGCGATGACCGATAGAATCGCCGCACAGAAATGCCCCCAGCCACGCGTGAGTGGCCGCGGCCCACGGTCTGCCATCCAGTAGGTGCGTTGGATGCGGGCCTCTTGGTCATTCGGAACTGTGGTTGGTGGAGTCATGGCTACGTTCCCCTCAGGTGTCCTAACCTACGTGACCGTAAATATACACATTGTGACACCTCTGCACACTGCTTCTGCTCAACCGACGCTTCCCCTCAACTCTCTTCAGATGTTCGTCGACCTTCTCTGAGCTTGCCAAACGTTCAAGATGAAGAAGAATAAAAAGCCGGGCAGGGTCTCACCGTAGAGAGAGCCCTGCCCGGTCGCATTGCGGTGCGTGTGCTTTACTCCACGACGGAGTTGGCACCCACCGCATGGCCGAAGAGGTCCGGCAGGGTGGCTGCCCAGGCTTCACGCAGCTCAGAAACAGCGATGGACTCGCCGCCGAGCTCCAACTCACCGTTGTCGGTGGTCTGACCCACGACGACGGCCGGCACGCCGCACTCCTCAGCGCGGTGCAGCAGGGTGTCAACACGGTCAGCGGTCGTCGCCACGAGCACGCGGGAGGCGGACTCGGAGAAGGCCGCCACAAAGGAATCCTCATGCACCTTCGACAGGTCCAGGCTCAGCCCCACACCACTGCGCTTCGCCATCTCGAATGCGGTGACGGCGAGGCCACCCTCGGAGATGTCGTGAGCGGCGGTCAGGCCTTCGTTGCCCACGAAGAAGTCTGCGAGGCGCTTCTCATTAGCCAGGTCCACCTGCGGCGGCAGGCCATTGAGTCCCTTCTCTGACTCGTGACCTTGTTCACGAGCGCTTACCTGCTGCCAGATGGAACCGCCGAACTCGTCCTTGGTCTCACCCAGCAGAACAAGGACCTCCGGCTCCTCCACGAGGCCGAGCTCATTGCCGATGGACGTGTGGACGTCGTCGATGACACCCAGGACGCCCACGACGGGCGTCGGCAAGATCGGCTCCTCGCCGGTCTGGTTGTAGAAGGAAACGTTACCGCCGGAAACGGGGATGCCGAGTTCCACGGCGCCGTCGGCAAGCCCATGCACGGACTCGCGGAACTGCCACATCACGTCCGGGTTCTCCGGGGAACCGTAGTTCAGGCAGTTGGTGATGGCGACCGGGCGGGCACCGGTGACGGCCACGTTGCGGTAGGCCTCCGCCAACGCCAGGCGGGTGCCCATGTTCGGGTCCAGCTTGGTGTAGCGCCCAGAGGCATCGGCCGATACCGCGATACCGCGGCCGGTCTCCTCGTCGATGCGCAGCACACCAGCGTTCGCGTGGTGGGACTGCACGGTGTTGCCGCGCACGTAGCGGTCATACTGCTCGGTGATGAAATCACGCGAGCACAGGGCCGGCGAGGCCACGAGCTTCTTCAGCGCCACGGTGAGGTCCTGCTTCTCGACGCCCTTGAACTCCTGCAGCGCATCCTGCCACTCCGGGCGGACATAGGGGCGATCGTAGACCGGGGCCTCGTCCGCGATGGTGCCGGCCGGGGCGTCCACGACGACCTCGCCTTGGTGGCGAATGATGAGGTGCTTGCCGGTGGTAACCTCACCGATCTCGGCGCAGGTGACATCCCAATGCGCGCAGATCTCCTTGAACTTCTCCACGTTCTCCGGGGTCACCACAGCGCACATGCGCTCCTGGGACTCGGAGGCGAGGATCTCTGCGGCGGTCATATCCTTGGCGCGCAGCGGGACGTTGTCCAGGTTGATCTCCATGCCGCCATCACCGGCGGCGGCCAGCTCGGAGGTGGCGCAGGCCAGGCCCGCGCCGCCCAGGTCCTGGATGCCCACAACGATGCCGGACTTGTACAGGTCCAGGCAGCATTCGATGAGGACCTTCTCTGCAAACGGGTCGCCCACCTGAACCGCCGGCAGCTTGCGCTCCGCGCCGTCCTCGAAGGTGTCAGAAGCCAACACGGACACGCCACCGATGCCATCGAGACCGGTGCGCGAGCCAAAGAGCATGACCTTGTTGCCAGTACCGGAGGCAAAGGCCAGCTTGAGGTCTTCGACCTTCAGCGTGCCCACGCACAGGGCGTTAACCAGCGGGTTTCCGGAATAGGACTCATCAAAGACGGTTTCTCCACCAATATTGGGCAGGCCCAAGCAGTTGCCGTAGTGCGAAATGCCATCGACTACACCCGGCAGGACGCGCTTGGTATCCGCGGCATCGGCGGGACCAAAGCGCAGCTGATCCATCACAGCAATCGGGCGCGCGCCCATGGCCATGATGTCGCGGACAATACCGCCCACGCCCGTCGCGGCGCCCTGGTGCGGCTCCACATACGACGGGTGATTGTGGCTCTCCACACGGAAGGTCACCGCATTGCCGTCCCCGATGTCCACCACGCCGGCGTTCTCACCAATACCAGCGAGAATCTTCGAGCCCATCTCCTCGGTCATGGTCTCGCCGAAGTAGCGCAGGTGCACCTTGGAAGATTTGTAGGAGCAGTGCTCCGACCACATCACGGAATACATGGTCAGCTCGGCGTCGGTAGGGCGACGGCCCAGGATCTCGCGAATCCGGGCGTACTCATCATCCTTAAGACCAAGTTCGCGGTAAGGCTGCTCCAGGTCCGACTGCTGCGTGGCCTGCTCGACGGTGTCGTTGTGTACGGTCATTGTTTCTCCTTATAACCGTCGGCGCGTGCTAAGCGACGACCTTGAGGGCGGACACAAACAAACCCAGACCGTCGGTGGACGGGCCGGTGAGAAGATCGATGGCATGCTCCGGGTGCGGCATGAGGCCCACCACGTTGCCGGCCTCATTGGTGATACCAGCAATGTCATTGATGGAGCCGTTAAAGTTATCGGTATAGCGGAAGACCACGCGGCCCTCGCCCTCCAAGCGCTCCACGGTTTCCGCATCCGCCTGGAAGCGGCCCTCGCCGTGCTTGGCAGGAACGAGGATGCGCTGGCCCTGCTCAAACTCGCGGGTCCACGCCGTCTCTGCGTTGGCGACCTCAAGGTAGGTATCCACGCAGTGGAAGTGCAGGCCCTGGTTGCGAGTTAGCGCACCGGGCAACAGGCCAGCCTCGGTCAGAATCTGGAAACCATTGCAAATACCGAGCACCGGCATGCCTTTGTTCGCAGCCTCGACGACCGCGCGCATCACCGGGGCCAGCGCTGAAATAGCGCCGGAGCGCAGGTAGTCGCCGTAGGAAAAGCCGCCGGGAACCACGACAGCATCGGCGCCGCGCAAGTCCTCGTCCGCATGCCACAAGGGCACGACTTCGGCGCCGGCGGTGCGGGCGGCGCGGGCCGCGTCGACGTCGTCAAGCGTGCCCGGGAAGGTAATAACGCCGATCTTCATTACTGAATGACCTCGTAGTCCTCGATGACGGTGTTCGCCAGCAGCGTGGAGGCAACCTTCTCCAGTTCCTCGGCGCTCACAGAATCATCGACCTCGATTTCGAAACGCTTGCCCTGGCGCACGTCGCTGACACCAGCAACCCCCAGGCGCCCCAGCGCGCGAACGACGGCCTGACCCTGTGGGTCCAAAATCTCGGCCTTGGGCATGACATTGACAACTACACGAGCCATGAAAATTTTGCCTTACTGTGCGTGAGTATGGGTGCCCCGTCAGTCTATCGCGCAACCGGGGAGGTTTGGCGAATCCTCAGGGGGTGAACAACCCCTAAACGAGTGAAGAATTCTTGGACAACCTCTCTTTAACCCCCACCTCTCCGGTATCGCACTACGCCACCAGCGAGTAGAACAAGATTCACTGTCACTCATCTCCCCGATTCAAGGACTCTTCTCATGCATCTCAAGCGTATTGGCTCGCTCGCCATCGCCGCGCTGGTTTCCACCTGCGTGGTTGTTCCTCAGGCCACTGCTGCGGTGGACGGTTCCACCGCCGTCATCTCTGAGGTGTATGGCGGCGGCGGAAACAAGAACGCCCCCTTCACCAACGACTTCATCGAGCTCTACAACCCAACGGATTCCGCCATTGACGTCTCCGGATGGTCCGTGGAGTATTTCTCGTCCAAGGGCAACTCCGGCGGAAAGACCACGCTTAACGGTTCCATCCCGGCCGGCGGCTACTACCTCATCCAGGAAGGTGGCGGCGGCACCGGTGAGCCGCTGCCCACCCCGGATGCCGAGGGCGGTCTCAGCATGTCCGGCTCCAAGGGCTCGGTGAAGCTTTACGACGCCTCCGGGGCCGAGGTTGACGTGGTGGGGTACGGGGAGGCGTCGATAAGCGAGGGCTCCCCCACACCTGCCTTGAGCAACACTACCTCCGCGCAGCGCAACGAGGCCGGCACCGACACCGACGACAACGCTGCCGACTTCAGCACCGCCGCCCCAACACCAAAATCCGGCGGCGGCGCAACCGCGCCGGAGGACCCGCAACCGGAGGACCCACAGCCAGCCGAGCCAGGCTCCACCGTCACCATCCCTGACATCCAGGGCACCGGTGCAGAGTCCCCGCTCAAGGGCCAGACCGTCACCACCCAGGGCGTTGTCACCGCCGTGTGGAAGGGCGAGAAATCCCTCAACGGCTTCACCATCCAGACCCCGGGCACGGGTGCCACCGCACCGACCGAGGCCTCTGAGGCAGTCTTCGTCTACACCGGCGGCACCGGCTTCTACCCGTCCATCGGCGAGTCCGTCGAGGTCACCGGTTCCGTCGACGAGTACTACGGCCAGACCCAAATCGCCCTGACCCAGGGCTCTGTACTTACCGACGCCCTCCCCGCCGTCACCCCACTGTCCCTCGATGCGCTGCCGGAGGGTGACGAGGCTCGTGAAAAGCTCGAATCCATGCTGCTCAAGCCGGGCGTGCACACGGTGACTGACAACTACGGCCTCAACCGCTACGGCGAGCTGGGTCTAGCCCCGGGCACGGAGGCGCTGCGCCAGCCGACGGACAAGTTCGCCCCGGGCAGCGCAGAAATGCATGCTCTGGAAGAGTCCAACGCGGCGAAGTACGTCATCCTCGATGACGGCTCTACCCGTGACTTCACCCGCGATGGTGCCTCGACGAAGCTGCCGTACATCATGCAGAACGGCTCGGAGGTCAAGACCATCCGCACCACCAACCAGGTGGAGTTTGCGGACTCCGGCGTAATCCTGGGTTACGGCCACGAGCAGTGGCGCTTCCAGCCCACCACGATGATTACCGGTGACTCTGCCACCGCAGACCTGCCGATTACGTGGGACCCGGCCCGTCCGGAGGCCCCGCAGGTGGAAGGCGACTACACCGTGGCGGCGTTCAACGTGCTGAACTTCTTCATCAACTTGGGTGAGGACAACGGCGCGAAGGCGTACAAGGACCGTTTCGGTAACGGTGTGGGTTCTGATAGCGGCACCTTCCGCGGCGCATGGTCGAAGTCTGCGTTCAACGACCAGAAGGGCAAGATCCTCACCGCGCTGGAGGGCCTCGATGCCGACGTCATTGGCTTGTCTGAGATTGAGAACGCCGCGAACACCGTGGGTGGCTCCTACGACGATGCCGTGAAGTACCTCGTGGGTGAGCTCAATACCCGCGCGGGTTCTGAGAAGTGGGATTACGTTAAGGCCCCGGCAAACGCCGCGGCAGATACGGACGTCATCCGCACCGCGATCATCTACAAGAAGGACCGCGTCGAGCCGGTTGGTGAGGCCACCTTGCTTGAGGACGAGCGTTTCAAAGGCACCGCCCGCACCCCGCTCGCTGCGGAGTTCAAGCCGGTTGCTGACAAGTGCGCTCCTAAGGGCCCCGATTCCTTCGTGGCGGTAACCAACCATTTCAAGTCCAAGGGCTCCGTGGCAAACGGTGACAAGGACACCGGCGATGGTCAGGGCAACAACCCGAACGTGCGCAATGCCCACGCCCAGGCAGTCCTGGATGGCTTGTCCAAGCAGCCGAAGTGGCAGAAGAAGGCCACCTTCGTCATGGGTGACTTGAACGCTTACTCCAAGGAAGACGCCATCTCCATCTTCCGCAACGCTGGCTACACAATTCCGGTTGAGGAACTCAACCCTGAGTCTGAGTGGCAGGCAGTGGCCTCTTACCAGTTCTCCGGCCGCATTGGCTCCCTGGACCACATCCTGGCCAACGAGCACGTCGACGCCAAGGCGGCACAGACCTGGAACATCAACTCCGATGAGCCGATTGCCATGGAGTACTCTCGCCGCAACTACACCGGCGGCGACGTCTTTGAGGCTGACAACCCCTACCGCTCCTCCGACCACGACCCGGTCAAGGTGGGCTTCAACCTTGCACAGGTTTCCCGTTCCGAAGACGAGCTCAAGGACTGCGACCCGTCCGAGGATCCAACGCCGTCTGACGACGCCCGCAGCATCAAGTCCGTCACCATTAACGACGAGGGCCACCTCATCATCACCTACACCGACGGCACCACCGAGGACGCCGGCAAGGTCGTCGGCGCCGATGGCAAGGACGGTAAAGACGGCGACAAGGGCGACGCCGGCCAGGACGGTAAGGACGGTAAGGACGGTACCGATGGCAAGGACGGCCGCGGAATTAAGTCTGTAGCCACCAACGACAAGGGCGAGCTCATCATCACCTACACCGACGGCACCACCGAGAACGCCGGCAAGGTCATCGGTGCCGACGGCAAGGACGGCGACAAGGGCGACGCCGGCCAAGACGGTAAGGACGGTACCGATGGCAAGGACGGCGCCGACGGTAAGGACGGCCGCGGCATTAAGTCCGTGACTACCAACGACGAGGGTGACCTCATCATCACCTACACCGACGGCACCACCGAGAACGCCGGCAAGGTTTCTGGCCCGAAGGGCGACAAGGGTGAGCCGGGCAAGGACGGCCGCGGCATCGAGTCTGTTCGCATCAACGACAAGGGTGAACTCATTGTGACGTTCACTGATGGCGAAGAGCAGAATGTAGGCAAGGTCGTTGGCTCCGATGGCAAGGACGGCCAAGACGGTGCCGACGGTAACGCTGGCGACAAGGGCGACGCCGGCCAGGACGGTAAGGACGGTGCCGACGGTAAAGACGGCCGTGGCATCAAGTCCGTGACGACCAACGACAAGGGCGAGGTGGTCGTCACCTACACCGACGGCACCTCTGAGATTCTCGGTACCCTCGCCGGCGCGAAGGGCGATCAGGGCGCTCCGGGCCGAGATGGCTTCGATGGCGCACCAGGCCGCGACGGCACCGACGGCCGCGATGGCGCAAACGGTAAAGACGGCAAGGACGGCAAAGACGGCCGCGGAATTAAGTCCGTGACCACGGATGCCGACGGTAACCTCGTCATCACCTACACCGACGGCACCTCAGAAACCGTCAAGTCCGGCGACAAGCCAGCCGCCCCAGCAGGTGGTTCCTCTGTCAGTGAGCGCTGCTTGCCGACGGTCCTCGGCCTCACCATCCCAGCAGCACTCGCCATTCCGCTGGCCTTCCTCGGCAGCTTCGGTGCAAAGCTCAACATCCCGGGCCTTGAGCCAGTGAAGAAGCAAATTGAGTCGATTACTCGCAATTTCCCGCGTGAGGCTCAATACGCCGCTGGTGGCATTGGTCTGCTGGCTGCGCTTGGCATCATCGCCGCAGCCTGCGCACCGACCGAGTCTGAATAGAGCGCCCGTCCCAGCCTTTTCTTACGCCTAAGCTGGGGTTCCATTCGCTGTCGATGTGGGCGTCGTATGTGGCTGGTCGCCCGTCTGGGTGGCCGCCCACTACTTTCCGGGCCCACCATCAGCAAGCGTTACACCACACTAAGGGACGCAACCGATCATGACTGGGGAGTTGTAAAGTTCGCAAAGCCGATTTCTTCCAGCTGGTTTGGAATTAAACCGAGCGATACTTCTTCCGCTTTCTCCGGGCAAAAAGCAACTGTCACCGGATTTCCAGGAGAGAAAGGTACGAGCCTGATTCGCGACTACGGACAACTGTGGACAATGAGCGGAATCCTTCAGCCAAGAACCCAAACTCGACTCTGCTATAACTTAGACACCACGGGCGGACAAAGCGGTTCTCCCGTCGACACCACAAAAATACTGCTATCGGCATTCACACGCACGGCATCAGTCAGCTTGGCTGTCCTGAAAACAGTGCCCTACGTATCAGCCCAAACATGCTAAATACCTTCAATGACATTAAGGAGATCCGAAACAATGCGACCACAGATCCCGGTTCCAGCTCAGGTTCAAGCTCTCATTAATAACCCCAGTAATCTTCTGGGACTCATTGGTACCGTTCTGGGCATTATTTCCCTAGTTGTTGCAATCAGTGACAACCAAGGCCTTCCTAATGATGGGCAGACCGAGCCCAATGCAGGAGAATCAACGATTCAAGTTGTAACCTCCAGTGGTAACCCGGCAGGCGAATGTAAACTTATTGGTCTTTCGCAGGAAAAGGTACACACGACTAATGCCAATGGCGTGTACTTCTACGCGTTGGAACCTGGTTCGCATACCATCAACGCATCTTGTTCGGGGCTTTCCAGCCTTTCCTCCGCGCGAGCGCTCGAGGGTAGCCAGGAAGTAACTGTCAATGACGAGCCGGTAATGGTAAAGATTGTTGTGAAGTAGATTGGCCCTAACTTCCTTGGTTCTAAAGAGCTAAGAGAAACACGCGTGTGCCCCCAGGGAAAACTCCTCGGGGCACACGCTTTTCAATGAACCACGCCTAGTTAGAGAGGGAACCATACCTTCGTACACGCCCGTATGAGAAGCTGGCGCATTTAATGACCTCAGCAAAACAGCATTTTCAAGCAAATGAACGCTTTTAAACCTCTGTCCCAAGAGCACCAAACGCTTATCTGCATGTGTTTGCGCGGGCAGTTGGCTGTAAACGCGTAAAGACCCCATCACCTTCAATGCACATCGCGATGATCTGTTTGAAGCTAGCCACAAGAACTGGCTTTTCCAAGTAAAAGTTGGCGCAACACCACCGAGTCGTGGCGTCTCCAACACCCCCATGTAGTACCGAGTACGCGCTAGAAAAGAAAAGAGGTTGGTGGGCTATTCGGCGTGCATAAAGACGGAATAGTCGGCGGGGCGGGCACCCGCAGCGACGGCACGCTCGGCGGCCTTGAGGAAATCGGAGACAACCTTGCGGTCATCAAGGTTGCGGCCAGAAATAGACAAGCGCACGGTATTTCCGCGCTCAGCGGAGCGCTCTGCAGCGCGAATGATGTTGCGGCGCCACCACTTCGCCGAACCAAAGCCCTCACCAAAAGACAGGTTACGGGCTTGGTGGAGCTCGCCAGAGCGGAGGTCATGGATACCTCGGGTGGAGGCGGCGAAGTCGAAGTTAAACTCGGGAAGGACGGTGAGCGTGCCTTCCGACATGCGCCAGCGCGGCGGCGCAAAGATAGTGGGCTCAAAGCCGATCTTTGCCATCTGCCGGGTCGCGCCCTTCAGGCGCAGGCGCGCCTCATGCGCATCCAGGTTGGCAAACTCCGCGCGACGCCCTTGGACCGCCTGGTCAAAGCCATTGAGAATCAGCACGCGGCCCGATTCAGCTTGCTCCCGCAGCCAAGACTGTGTCACCGCATCCTTAGCGAGGTGCCAGTTGCCGTCAATGTGCGGCGCCACCAGCAACGAAACAGGAATATCGGCTTTATCGAGCTGCGTGAGCAGACTGGAGGCCTGGCTTCGGGTGTCATCAAAAATACTGGAAATCGAAACCAAAAGGTGGCCATGCATAAGGAAAATTATCGCACAGCCACCGCGCCGCCGCGCGCCGAGCGGGGGTGAAGCTTAAGCCTCCGCCCCCGTAGCTTGGTTAATCAGCCACGCATACTCAAACGCGCTCTGCTTCCACTTGGCATAGCGGCCCGACACACCACCGTGGCCGGCGGCCATCTCGGTCTTGAGGAGGAACTCGCCGCCGGTGGCGACGTCGCGCAGCTTGGCGACCCACTTCGCCGGCTCCACGTAGAGCACGCGGGTGTCATTAAGCGAGGTCAGCGCGAGAATGTTTGGGTAGTCCTGCGCCTGAATGTTCTCGTACGGCGAGTAGGACGCCATGTAGTCGTAGACCTCAGGGTCGTGGAAGGGGTCACCCCATTCTTCCCACTCCACCACCGTAAGCGGCAGCTCCGGCATGAGAATGGAGGTCAGCGGATCCACGAAGGGCACGTTGGCCTCGATGGCCTTAAACCGATCTGGTGCCATGTTCGCCACCGCGCCCATGAGCAGGCCACCGGCGGAGCCGCCCTCAGCCACCAAGGTGTCCGGCGTGGTCACGCGGCGCGCGATGAGGTCATCGGCCACCGCGATGAAGTCAGTAAACGTGTTTTTCTTGGCCAGCATCTTGCCGTCGTCGTACCAGTTACGGCCCATCTCGCCGCCACCGCGAACGTGCGCCATGGCAAAAATCATGCCGCGGTCCATGAGAGACAAACGGAAGACCGAGAAATACGGGTCCATGTTCGCCTCATAGGAGCCGTAGCCGTAGAGCAGCGTCGGGTTCGGCTGCGTGCGGTCGAGGTCCGCGCGGTGCACGATGGACACCGGCACCTTCGTCCCGTCAGGCGCTTCAGACCAGACACGATAGGCCACGTACTCATCTTTGTCATAGCCGCCAGGGACTTCCTGTTCCTTCAGCAGCGTGTACTCCCCGGTGGCCACGCGGTAATCAAAGAGCTGGGCTGGCTGGATGAAGGAGGTGTAGCTCACGCGCAGCACCGGTGCATCCCACTCTGGGTTGCCAGCCACACCGACGGTGTAGAGCTCCTCGTTGAAGTGAAGCTCGCTTAAGGGCGTCCACCCCTCCCGCACGTCCATCACCGCCGCACGGCCAATACCGCCGCGGCGATAGCCCACGACGATCTGGTCGCGGTAGCAATCCACGCCCTCGATGCGCACGGAGTCATCGTGCGGCATGAGGACAGTGAGGTCGCGCAAGGCTGGAAGCTCATCAGCAACCGCGCAATACCCCAAGGCAAAGTTGGGACCCGTGGCGTTGTGCGTGACAACCCAGTAGTCAGTGCCGTCCACAATCGCGTGGTCAACGTCGTAGTCCACGCCGGTCTCGCGCTCCCACAGACAACGGAAATCACCCTCCGGGGTAGATTGCTCAAGTACCCACGCCTCATTCGTCGTCTTTGAGCCGGAGACAATCACGATGTACTTCTCGCTGCGGGTCGTACCTACTCCGATGCCGAAGCGCGAGTCCTCCTCGCGCATTACCACGACATCCTCCGACTGCGGGGTGCCCACGCGGTGGCGCCACACAGTATCCGGGCGCCAGGCGTCATCCACGGTGGTGTAGAAGATGAACTCCTCCCCTACCCACATCGCGCCGTAGAAGATGCCTTCCAGACGATCCTCCAACAGCTCACCGGTACGCAGATCCTTGATGAAGAGCTCAAAGCGCTCATCACCGGCCACGTCCACGGAATAGGCCAGCAAGTCTCCGGAATCGCTCACCGTGGACGCGCCCAAGGCGAAGAAGTCGTGGCCTTCGGCGAGCGCGTTGACGTCGAGAAGCACCTGCTCCCCTTCCGGCGCCCCTGTCTCCGGGATGGTCGGCGGGGTCCACGGATCGGAGCCTTCCGAGACCGGGATGCGGCAGCTGTAGCCGTACTCCTGCCCCTCCTCGGTACGGCCGTAGTACCAGTACTTGCCGCGGCGCTGGGGCACGGACATGTCCGTCTGCTTAATGCGGGACTTGACCTCGGTGAAGATGTTCTCCGTCAGGGTCTCCAGGTGCGCGGTGCGCTCCTTGGTGTAGGCGTTTTCGGCCTCAAGGTACTCGCGGGTTTCCGGGGCGTCTTTCGCGCGCAGCCACTCGTAGTTATCAACAAAGCTGCGGCCGTGGAACTCTCGCGTGATGGGGCGCTTAGCAGCAATCGGTGCGTTCATTCAGCCTCCTTAAAAGGTGGTTCCGGACAGGCGCTCAAAGGCCTCAACGTAGCGCGCGCGGGTGGCCTGGACAACGTCGTCTGGCAAGCGCGGCGGCGTGGACTCCTTGTCCCAGCCGGAGTTGGTCAGCCAATCGCGCACGTACTGCTTGTCAAAGGAGGGCTGGGCTTTGCCTTCCTCATAGGTATCGGCCGGCCAGTAGCGCGAGGAGTCCGGGGTGAGGACCTCATCGGCCAAGACCAAGGTGCCGTGCTTATCGACGCCAAACTCGAACTTCGTATCCGCCAAAATAATGCTCTTCTCCTCCGCCAACGCGGCTGCTGTGGCATAGATGCGCAGGGTCGCCTCGCGCAGCTCTTCGGCGCGTTCGCGGCCGAGCTTGTCCACGACTACGTCGAAGGACACGTTCTCATCGTGGTCGCCCTGCTCCGCCTTGGTGGCCGGGGTGAAGATGGGCTCGGGCAGGCGGGAAGCCTCGGTGAGCCCCTCGGGCAGCTCGACGCCGCATACGCTGCCGGATGCCTGGTATTCCTTGAGTCCGGAGCCGGTGAGGTAGCCGCGGGCGACGCACTCGAAGGGCAACATGTCGAGCTTCTGCACCACCATGGCGCGGCCGAGGACTTCTTCGGGGATGCGCTCATCATCGAGTGGGCCGGCGAGGTGGTTGGGGAAATCGATGGCGTCGAAGAAAAACATCGAGGTCGCCGTAAGCACGCGCCCCTTGTCCGGAATGGCCGGTTCCAGCGCATGGTCATAGGCGGAGATGCGGTCGGAGGCCACCATGAGCAGGGTGTTGTCGTCGATATCGTAAATATCGCGCACCTTGCCGGAGGCAATGTGGGTGTAGGAAGAAAGTTCTGGACGCATGACAACCATCCTAGCCCCGTCTACACTGCATCAAGATACGTCCCTATCCCGAGGAGTTAGACCATCATGCGCACTCGCGTGACCTCTCTTGTGACCTCTGCTGCGCTGGTGTGCGGCGCCCTGTCTGTGCCCGCTGCGCACGCAGCCGACGTCTCCGTGCGCGAGTCCGCGCACGGCCAGTGGCTGTGCTCAATGTCGGCGTCGGCGTCGGATCGCGAGCTGGCTCGCGACGTCCGCGAAGGCTACATCAACACCATCCGTGCGACCTCAGAGCAGGTTCAGGCACAGTTCCCGAAGCTGGACTTCTCGGCGTACACCTCGCGGGACGTGCGCAAAGCGCCGGGTTATACAGCGACGGTGGCGGCGCTGGGCAGGGCCGGCTACACCGGCGCAGACATGCTCATCATCTTGGTTGGTGCTTCTGCCCCAGAGGCGCTGGTCGCAGACGAGTCGGTGTTGCTGCCTGAGGACGCCGAGTATTCCATCAACGCAGCAGCCGCCCGCGCTGAGAAGGGCCCGGCGCCCCTACTGTCAACGGGTAGCGATTTCAGCCCTAAGCTTCGCACCGCCCTGGCGGAAAACCAGGCACAGGAGAAAGAAGCCGTCGACGCCTTCAACGCGGCCCAGTCACAGGCCTTCGAAGAGTGCGTTTCTGAGCTACGCGAACGCGGCGCGGAAGAGGGCATTCAGGAAGTTCCGGAGCTGACAATTCCGGGCGAGACCACGCAGGAGAAGAGCTCGTCTACGGGCGCTGCGGTCATTGGCGTGATGGTGGCGCTCACCGCGATTATGGTTGGCGGCTACCTGGCCTCCAACGGTAAGTCGATCGGTGCCTTCGGCGGCTTTGAGCTGCCGGTGCTGCGCGTCCCGGGGCTTGGCTAATGGCAGAGGCAGAGGAGCCACGTTCTGACGAGCTGGCAGTCGTCCTAAGCGACGACGGTGCCCTCGTCCTCGGCCCCGCAGCTGAACTCGAGCGCTTTTCTGATAGCACTGACTCCTCTCCCATCACTCCCCAGCTCCTCCAGCGCGCCGGCCAGGTACTCACTGGTATCGAGGACTATCAGAAAGAATCGGGACGGTGGCTCAAGCTCGACGCCGAATCGGCTGCGTATCTCAAGCGCATGGGAATGAAGCCGGGCGATATTCGGGCTGGTGTCATCCGCGTGAAAGACACCCCACGCGGGGCGAAATCTGCCAACGGCGGCGCGCTTCTTAAGCACGTGAAGTTTGACAAAGCCGGGTTGCTCACGCCCGCAGCACCGATGGTGTTGGCGTCGATGATGCAGCAGATGGCCGTCGAGAAGCAGATGGCGCAGATGCAGACTTACTTAGAGCGCATCGATGCGAAGCTCGATGCGGTGCTGCGCTTCCAGCAGGACACGCTGGCGGGAGAACTTGACGGGGTTGCGGAAACGCTGGCTGAGGCCGCTCTCGTCCTCGAGGGCACTGAAAAGGTTACCGATACGCAGTGGGCCACCGTCCAGCACCTCAACGCCGACCTGGCCAAACTGCAAGGCCGAGTTTTGCGGCACCTCACCGCAGTGGCCGAGCGGATGGCGCAATCCAAAACCTCGCCCGGTAAGGTCAAGGAGACCTTTCAAAAGACCAACGCTGAGGCTCGCTTCTGGCTTTACGAACTAGCCCGCACCGTGCAGCTGCAGAACCAGCTGTACATACTGCAACTCAACCGCGTCACTGCCGTGGAGGGCGACGTGTCTGCGGACTACGTCGCGGCTGTAGGCAGGGCACGTGAGAAGCGCGCGGCGCGGTTGTTGGAAAACCTGTCGGGGATTGCCCGCATGGCGCATGAGCTGGGCAGCTTCTCGACGTTCCGCAAGGCCATCGATTGGAACTCTCCCCGCGCCGTGCAGGAGGTCAACCGCTTCTTTGCCCAGCTGCGTGACTTCGCCGATGCAGCTAACCTGGCCGTCGAAGGAACGGAGAACTTAGAGCCCGTCCGCCACATCGATGCCTTCCGCGAGCTGACTGCCTCCAGCACCAACATGGCCCGCGAGGCCGCTGGTGTTGCGCAGCAGCGCACCTTAGAAGCCCGCGAAACCGTAGCCAACCGCGCCCGGCAAGCCTGGGGCACAACCCGCAGCGCCCTCGAGGCCGCGACGAAGGGCGCAGACAACGCGCCGGATAAAGCAGAAAGTGACTAGATGGTCGTTTCGATCAAATAAGGGCCAGAAAATTCGATCTGGGCAACCTTATTTGATCGAAACGTACATGGACCGGGCCAGCGCGGTACGTTTTCGTAAATAGCGCCCTGAAAACCCACGTTTGAGAGGGCTTGTCTGCGAAAACGTACCGCCAAGGGTGGGAAGCTAGAGGATGTCGCCCGGGGTGTAGGACGCAGCATGCGGGTGCTGGTCCGCGAGGGCCTTGATACGTCCAAGCACCTGGGCCACTTGGGACTCGGCGGCGCCGATGAAGGCGTGCTTGTCGGAGAGGGCGTCGGCAAGCGCGGCGGCGTCGAGCGGGAGGCGCTCATCCGCAGCGAGGCGCTCCACTAGGTCCTGCTCACCGCCGTTCTCGCGCATGTTAAGCGCGACAGCGACGGCGTTTTCCTTAATAACCTCGTGCGCGGTTTCGCGGCCCACGCCCGCGCGCACGGCCGCCATAAGGATGCGGGTCGTGGCGAGGAAGGGCAGGTAGCGCTCCAGCTCGCGGTCAATCATGGCCGGGAAGGCGCCAAACTCAGCCAACACAGTGAGGAAGGTTTCAAACATGCCGTCGAGGGCGAAGAAGGCATCGGGAAGCGCAACACGGCGCACCACGGAGCAGAAGACGTCACCTTCGTTCCACTGCTGGCCGGACAAGTCCGCCACCATGGTGAGGTAGCCGCGCAGAATGACCTGGAAGCCACCGACGCGCTCGCAGGAACGAGCATTCATCTTGTGCGGCATGGCGGAGGAGCCCACTTGCCCCTCCTTGAAGCCCTCCGTCACCGTCTCGTTGCCGGCCATGAGGCGAATCGTCGTGGCCAAGGAGGACGGTGCAGCGCCCAGCTCCACCAATGCGGAGACAGCGTCAAAGTCGAGCGAGCGCGGGTAGACCTGGCCCACCGAGTTAAAGACACGGGAGAAACCAAGGTGGTCCGCAATACGCGTCTCCAGTGCAGCAAGCTTGTCCTCGGAGCCGCCCATAAGATCCAGCATGTCCTGGGAGGTGCCCATCGGTCCCTTGATGCCGCGCAGTGGGTAACGGCTGAGCAAAGACTCGACGCGCTCGATGCCGAGCAGCATCTCATCAGCGGCAGAAGCGAAGCGCTTGCCCAAGGTCGTGGCCTGCGCTGCCACGTTGTGCGAGCGGCCAGCCATCACCAGCGTCTGGTATTGCGCGGCGCGCTCACCGATGCGCGAGACCACCGCAATAGCCTTATCACGCACTAGCTCCAGGGAGCGCAGAATCTGCAGCTGCTCGACGTTTTCGGTGAGGTCACGCGAGGTCATTCCCTTATGGATGTGCTCAAAGCCGGCCAGGGCATTGAACTCCTCGATGCGTGCCTTAACGTCGTGGCGCGTAATGCGCTCGCGCTCCGCGATGGACGCGAGGTTGACGTTATCGACCTGCGTCTCGTAGGCGGCGATGGCCTCGGCGGGCACGTCGACGCCGAGGTCCTTTTGCGCCTTCATCACCGCAATCCAGAGCTGGCGCTCCAGGATGATCTTGTTCTCCGGAGACCAGATTTCAGCCATCTCGGGGGAGGCGTATCGAGCGGACAGGACGTTGGAAATGTTCTTCTTTTCAGCCACGTCGCTCATTATTCCACGCCGCGGGGCACTAGATACTAATTTCACCCTTCGCCGCGCGGGCAGCGATGTCGGTGCGGAAGAAGCTACCGTCCAACTCAATGCGGCGGATGACGTCGTAAGCGTAAGCGCGAGCCTCCTCCAGCGTGGCGCCCTTGCCCAGGACGTTGAGGACACGTCCACCGTTAGAGACCACGCCGCTTTCCGACGTCGCCGTGCCCGCATGCAAGATCTTCGTGGGGTCTTCAAGGTCCGGGGAGGTAATGACATCGCCCTTGCGCGGGGACGCCGGGTAGCCCTCAGCTGCGAGCACCACGGTCACGGCGTAGCCATCCTCCCACTCCAGAGGGGCAAGGTCCGCCAACTGACCGGTGGCGGTGGCGTTCAAGACCTCTCCGAGTGGAGACTTCAGCAGGGACAGGACCGCTTGAGTTTCCGGGTCACCGAAACGAGCGTTGAACTCGACAACGGCCGGGCCTTCCATTCCCCATGCCAAGCCGGCGTAAAGCAGACCCGAATATGGGGTGCCGCGGCGAACCATCTCGCGGGCGACGGGGACACAGACCTCGTCGACGATGCGCTGCACGCTATCCTCCGGCAGCCACGGCAGTGGGGTGTAGGCGCCCATACCGCCGGTATTGGGGCCCTCGTCGTTGTCGTAGGCGCGCTTGTGGTCCTGGGCCGGCAGCAGCGGAACGACGGTTTCGCCATCGACGAGGCAGAAGAGGGAGACCTCCGGGCCATCCAGGAAAGACTCCAGCAGCACCGGGTTGCTGGCCGCATGGACGGCGTCGACGTGTGCGCGGGCCTCCTCGCGGGATTCGGTCACCACCACTCCCTTGCCGCCGGCGAGGCCATCATCCTTGACCACAAAGTGCGGGCCAAAACGGTCGAGGGCCGCTTCAATGTCGGCCTCCGCGACGCCCGGCGCGAGTTGTTCCGCACGAGCAGTGCGCACACCGGCTGCCGCCATGACGTCTTTGGCGAAGGCCTTGGATCCCTCAATCTGAGCCGCGCTTGCCGACGGCCCAAACACCGCCACCCCACGTTCCCGCAAGGCATCAGCCACACCGTTGACCAGCGGGACCTCCGGTCCAATGACGACAAGGTCCGCAGCGATATCAAGTGCGAGCTCCACCATGCGGGCAGGGTCATCCACCTGGGAGTACTCCGGGTGGACCGTGGCCTGCTGCGCATGCGCCGGGGAGCCCGGAGCGATGTGCAGATCGGTCACAAAAGGATCAGCCTTGAGGCCGGTGAGCAGGGCGTGTTCGCGGCCGCCCGAGCCAATTACGAGTATGCGCATGCCGTCCATCTTAACTGGCGGTAGCCTAGGGGCCATGTCTTCTGTATTTACTAAGATCATCAACGGTGAGCTGCCCGCTCGCTTTGTGTACCGCGACGAGAAGTGCGTCGCCTTTTTGTCCATCGAACCGCTGCGCTACGGCCATACCCTCGTGGTTCCGGTGCAGGAGGTTGACAAGTGGACTGATCTGGATCCTGAGACCTGGGCACACCTCAACGCCATCGCACAGGAAATCGGCGGCGCTATCAGCACCGCCTTCGACACCCCACGCGCTGGCTACATCATTGCAGGCTTCGACGTTCCGCATACCCACATCCATCTCTTCCCTGCGGAGAAGATGGAGGACTACGACTTCACCAAGGCCTTCGCCGCTGACGCCACCGACCCCGCCGCTATGGACGAGGCCGCCGCGCGTATCCGCCAGCACCTCGGCACCGACGAGGAAGGCAAGCGCAGCTAGTCTGCCTGCTCGGCCTTCGGCAGGCACACAGTAAAGACGGAGCCGCGGCCCAGCTCAGATTCCACAGAGATCGAGCCGCCGTGCTGCTCCACCAATGACTTCACGATCGCCAGGCCCAAGCCCGAGCCACCAGTATCTCGAGTACGCGAGGTATCCGCGCGGTAGAAGCGCTCGAAAATGTGGGAGGCATCCTCGGGAGAGATGCCTTTGCCGTCATCGGAGACGTCGATAAGCACGTGCTCCTCATCGTCCCGGAGAGTGAGCGTGACGGACGCATCCTCGCCGCCGTGGCGAATACCGTTGGACACGAGGTTGAGCAGCACCTGGTGGAGGCGGTCCGGATCGCCGTCCACAATGGGGATATCAGTGGCCTCATTGTTGACGTTGATGGTGCGGCCGGCAAATGCCGCGCGCGCCGAAGAGCCTACCGAAAGCACCAGCTCCAGCATGTCCACCTGGCGCATATCTAGGCGGTTGCCCTCCGCACGGGTCAGGGACAGTAGGTCTTCCACCAGCAGAGACATGCGCTTCGACTCAGCGTCAATCTTGCTGAACACAAACTCCGCATCCTGCGTCGCACCCGAGCGATACAGCTCGGTATAACCGCGCAAACTGGTCAACGGAGTGCGCAGCTCGTGGGACGCATCGCCAACGAAGCGGCGCATCTGCTGCTCCTTCTCCTGCGCGTCGACCACGGAATTCTGCAGCCGGCCCAGCATGACGTTGAGCGCTGCGGCAAGCTGCCCCACCTCGGTATGCAGCGGCCATTCCGGCACGCGTTTGTCTAAGTTTCCGGCCGCGATTTGCGACGCCGTCTTCTCCACCACCCGCAACGGCCGCAAGGCCCTATGGATGAACCACATGCCCACGATGGCGATGATGAGCATGACCACCGCGGCGATAATGACCTGCACGATGGCCAGGCCTTTGAGAATAGAGTTCTCTGTGGTCATGTCCTTGGCCACGACCACCACGGAACCATCGGGTTTTACTGCGGCCACCGCGCGCCACTCGGTGTCGCCCTCCGTCGAGGCAACGCTCATCGGTTCGCCGCCGACGTAGACATCCCGGACATCGGGGATGGCGGCCATAGGGCCTGTGGAGACCACGGATCCGTTGGGGTAATAGGCAATCGCCACGTAATCCGTCGGTGGACGGCGGCTGCGGTCCTGGGTGTAGAAGGTTTCGTCGAGGTTGCTGGCCCAGGAATGGAGGGCGTCGTTCAGCTCTGTGTCCACGCGGGTATAGAGCACGTTGCGCATAATCGACGAGACCGCCAGCGAGGACATCGCCAAACCGATGCCCGAGACGAGCACCATGAGCACGAGCAGCCACGTGCGTAGCGGCAAGGCTTTGGGGCGCTGGATGCGGCGGCGCTGGGTCTTCTCGCTCACACGAGTGACCCCGGAATCCGAGGCCTGATTGTTGGTGGTATCGCTCATGCTCTCTTCAGCCTACGAGCGGGGCATGCGCAGAACGTAACCCACGCCGCGCACGGTGTGGATCAGCGGGGTATCGCCGGTGTCGATCTTGCGACGCAGGTAGGAGATGTAGGACTCCACGACGTTGCCGTCGCCGCCGAAGTCGTAGTGCCACACGTTGTCCAGAATTTTCGACTTGGACAGCACCACCTCGCGGTTCTGCATGAGGTAGCGCAGGAGATTGAATTCGGTGGGCGAAAGCTCAACGATCTCGCCGCCCTTGGTGACCTCATGGGTGTCATCGTTGAGAGTGAGGTCAGCATAGGACATGGTGGCGCCGCCATCCTGGTCTTCCGTGGCGTTGCCACGGCGCAGGATGACGCGCAGACGGGTAATGACCTCTTCCAAGCTGAAGGGCTTGGTCACGTAGTCATCGGCACCAATGGTAAGGCCGTGGATGCGCTGGTCGACGGAGTCCTTGGCAGTCAGGTACAGCACGGGTCCGTCGAGGCCTTCGCTGCGCAGCTTGCCCAGCAGTTCGAAGCCGTCCATGCCGGGCATCATGACGTCCATGATGTAGGCATCCGGGTTAATCTCGCGAGCAATACGCAGGGCCTCGTTGCCGGAGTTAGCGCTGTGAACGTCAAAGCCCTGGAATTTCAGGGAAACGGTGAGCAGCTCAACGATATTCGGCTCGTCATCGACGACGAGTACCTTGATGTCCTTGGAATCATCCATGGTCCCGCTTAATCCTTTCTCCGCTGAGCTCGATGCCACGACGGGGCACTTGGGGCGCAGCCTTTGTTCAGGTATCTCATTCAAAGAAATGAGTATGGCATTGCGCCTTCCCAGGGTACTGAGCGGAGTCTGTGCGTGCGCTGTGAACCGAAAGACGGCTGGATGTTTGCCTAAAATAACGAACCATGACACACGTTTCCCAACGCACCGACCGCCTCACCGTGGCTGCCTGGGCCCTGTGGGATTGGGGTTCCGCCGCCTTCAACGCGGTGCTGGTGACGTTCATTTTCTCGGTCTATCTCACCGATTCGGTGGGCCAGCAGATCGACTCCCAGTTCACCCCGGCGCAGTGGTTGTCCTGGTCCATGGCTGTCGCGGGCCTTGTCATCTTCGCCGTGACCCCGATTATGGGCCAGCGCTCGGACCGATTGGGCACGCGGCGCCGGGCCTTAGGTTTCTGGTCGCTGCTGACGTTTCTCGTCATGGCCAGCTTGTTCTTCATCCGCAACGATGCACCACTGTACTTCTGGCTCGGCCTTGCCGGCTTGGCGGTCGGCAGCGTGACTATCCAGTTCGCGGAGGTCAATTACTTCGCCCAGCTCAACCAGGTGGCCACGGAGGACAAGGTGGGGCGTGTGTCCGGCTTGGGCTGGTCCGCGGGTTATTTCGGTGGCATTGTGCTGCTGCTCATCTGTTACTTCGGTTTTGTGGCGGGCGAGGGCGGCGCGCTGGGACTGAGTACCGAGGGCGGCTGGAATATCCGGCTGGTTGCGCTGTTGGCGGCGCTGTGGTTTGGCTTAAGCGCCATTCCGGTGTTGCTCCGGGTGCCTGAGATTGCCCCGTCGGGTGACACCACCGGTGGCGTGGCGGCGTCCTACCGCGAGCTCTGGCGGACGTTGCGCTCGCTGTGGTCGGAGGATCGCAACGCCTTTGCCTTCCTTTTTGCCTCCGCCATCTTTCGCGATGGTTTGTCGGCGGTGTTTAGTTTCGGTGCGGTGCTGGGAGTCTCGGTCTATGGGCTTTCGCCTGGCGACGTCCTCATGTTCGGCGTCGCCGCCAACGTTGCGGCCGCACTAGGCGCGGTGGCGGGCGGGCTTATCGACGACCACGTCGGCCCCAAAGCCATTATCCTCACCTGCCTGGCGATTCTCACCGCCATGGCCGGCGTGATGTACGTCGCGCAAGGACCGACGGCCTTCTGGATCTGCGGGCTGATCCTCTGCCTCTGCGTGGGGCCAGCCCAGGCCTCCGCGCGCGGCTTCTTGGCGCGCGTTGCCCCGCCGGGCCGCGAGGGTGAAATGTTCGGGCTCTACGCCACGACGGGACGCGCAGTCTCGTGGCTAACGCCTTTCCTGTTCGGTGTCTTTGTCTCCCTCATGGGGCAAGGTGACCGCGGTGGCGTGCTCGCCATCGGCCTGGTCCTTCTTCTAGGAGCGCTCGTCCTTATCCCCGTCAAGGACCCCGCCAAGGCTTAACGCTCTCACACGCTAGAAGTCCTGTGGACGCGGGATGTTGCGCAGGTTGGACTTCGCCATGCTGAGCATCTGGCCCACACCGCCGTCGAAGACGGTGCGGGTAGCCGCCTTGGAGAAGCCCATGAGCTGCTCGAAGGTGAGCGTCGGTGGGAGGGAGAGGGCGTTGGGGTCGGTGACGACGTCGATAAGCGCTGGCCCCTCGTAGGCCAACGCCTCCTTGATGAGGCGCGGCGCGTCCTTCGGATCCTCGATGCGGAAGTGCTTGATGCCCGCAGCTTCGGCGATCTGGGCGAAGTTGACGTGCTCGTGGTCGGTTTCGTGCTCTGGGAGGCCCTGAACGAGCATCTCCAGCTTGACCATGCCGAGGGAGGAGTTGTTAAAGACGACGGTCTTGAGCGGCAGGTTGTGCAGCTTCACGGTGAGCAGCTCACCCATGAGCATGGAGAGGCCACCGTCACCGGAGAAGCTGATGACCTGGCGGCCCGGGTTCGCGGCCTGGGCGCCGATAGCCATCGGCAAGGCGTTTGCCATGGTGCCGTGGCGGAAGGACCCAATCTGCTCACGCTTACCGTTCGGGGTGATGTAGCGCGCGCCCCACACGTTGCACATGCCGGTATCAACGGTGAAGATCGCATCCTCGTCGGCTTCCTTGTCGATGAGGTCCGCGATGTACTCCGGGTGAATCGGGGTGTGCTTCTCCACACCGGAGGTGTAGGCCTCCACCACGTGCTCCAGCTTGTCGTAGTGCTTCTTGAGCATCGTGTCGAGGAAGGAGCGGTCCTTCTTTTCATCGACGTGCGGCAGGATGTTCTCAATGGTGGCGGCAACGTCACCGGTCACCGGGTACTTGATGCGGGTGCGGCGGCCGATGTGGGGGCCGTCGATGTCGACCTGCGCCACGTTGGCATCTGGCAGGAAATCGTTGTACGGGAAGTCCGTGCCCAAGAGGATGAGCAGGTCGGCCTCGTGGGTAGCCTCGTGGGCCGCACCGTAGCCGAGGAGGCCGGACATGCCGACGTCGAAGGGGTTGTCGTACTGGATGTACATCTTGCCGCCGAGGGCGTGACCAATGGGTGCCTTGATCTTTTCCGCGAGAGCCAGAACTTGCTCGCGGGCGTTCTTCACACCGGCACCGACGAAGAGGGCGACGGTTTTGGCCTCATTAATAGCCTGGGTCAAGGCAGCGGCCTCGGCCGGGTCCGGGTAGACAATGGGACGTCCTGCGGAGATAGCCGAGGACGTAAAGGTGTCATCCTCTGCCTCCTGCATGGAGACATCACCGGGGATAACGAGGACGGAGACGCCGTTGCCCGCCATGGTGGACTGGATGGCGTGGTGCAAGACAACGCCTCCCTGCTCAGCAGAGTTCACCATTTCGCAGTAGCCGGAGCATTCCTGGAAGATGGCCTCCGGGTGGGTTTCCTGGAAGAACTTCGAGCCGATCTGGCGCGATGGGATGTGGCTAGCAATGGCGAGGACCTTGGCGCCGTTGCGGTGGGCGTCGTAAAGCCCCTGGATAAGGTGCGTATTACCCGGGCCGCAGGAGGCAGCGCACACGGCCAGCTTGCCGGTGGTGAGAGAATCCGCCTCCGCGGCGAAGGCAGCGGCCTCCTCATTGCGGACGTGGACCCACTCGATGGAGGAGCGGCGCACCGCATCCACGATGGGGTTAAGGGAGTCACCCACAAGGCCGTAAATACGCTCGACGCCTTGGGCCTCGAGCATCTCGACGAGTTGTGCAGCATATGTGCGTGCCATGAAGTCTTCCTCTCTAACGTTTATTGTGAACAGGACCCCAGTGTTGCTCTAACAGGGCCGGTTTCGCCACAGTAAAGCTGGATTCTCACGTAAGAATTCCTTTGTGACCTCAACAACAAAACCCTTTATTCAAGATTGAAACTGTAACGACCGTTCGCTAGAGTTTCGCAGCATGACAAACGCACAGACCACCGCGCCTACCGACGCCCTCCGCACCTCCGCGACGCGCCGCTGGACCTTCTTTGCCGTCGTCTCCTTAGGCCTGCTCATGATCGGTCTGGATAACTCGATTCTCTACACCGCGCTACCGGAGCTTTCCGAGCAACTCCACGCCACCTCACTGCAGCAGCTGTGGATCATCAACGCCTATGCCCTGATGCTCGCCGGTCTCCTACTGGGCACCGGCACGTTGGGCGACAAAATTGGGCATCGCCGAATGTTTGTCATTGGCCTGTGGATTTTCGGTGCGGCGTCGTTGACAGCAGCACTCGCGCCCGGCGCGTGGGAGCTCGTCGCTGCCCGCGCCTTTCTGGGGCTCGGCGCCTCCGTCATGATGCCCGCCACGCTGGCCCTTATCCGCTTGACCTTTGAGGATGAGATTGAGCGCAACACGGCGATTGGTATTTGGGGCTCGATTGCCGTCGTCGGTGCCGCGGCGGGCCCTACCGTGGGTGGTTTCCTGCTGGAGCACTTCTGGTGGGGCTCGGTCTTCTTGGTCAACGTGCCGATTGTCATCATCGCGCTCGTGCTCACTGTGTTTCTCGCCCCGCCGAACGTGGCGAATCCAGCCAAGCACTGGGATGCCCTGTCCTCACTGTATGCGCTGGTGACGCTGGCATCCCTCGTGCTCGTCATCAAATCTGTGGCCAGCTCCCACCTCAACGCCATGCTCATCGGCGGCGCACTCGCTGCCTGCCTTGTCGGCGCCGTTTTGTTTACGCGCCGCCAAGACACACTGGAGGATCCCCTCCTCACCTTCGACATCTTCCGCTCCCCTATCTTCACGGGAGGCGTACTGGCAGCGGCAGGCGCCATGTTTGGCATGGCGGGCTTGGAGATGACCACAACCCAAAAACTTCAGCTCGTAGACCTGTACTCACCGTTGCATGCCGGGCTCATCATCTCCATCATCGCGCTGGCAGCACTGCCCATGTCTGCCCTGGGTGGTGCAAACCTGCACCGTTGGGGTTTCCTGCCGATTATTGCCGGCGGCTTCCTCTTCATGGCCGGGGGCATCGGCTGCACCGTCTGGGGTGGGCACCGCGAACTCTTCCCGGCCTATATGGCGGGACTCTTCCTCACCGGTGTGGGCGCGGGTCTTGTCATGTCGGTGTCCTCCACCGCCATCATCGGCGCGGCACCAGCATCGCGCTCCGGCATGGCCGCAGGCGTGGAAGAGGTCTCCTATGAATTCGGCACGCTGCTCTCCATCGCGGTGACGGGCTCGCTCGTGCCGTTGCTGTTCACGCGCGGCCTGCCTGAAGACATCCAGGAGCTAGGCATGGAGGCGCTATACACACCGGAGCTGGTCGAGGTATCCTCCGGCGCTTATACCCACGCCTACCTCAGCACCGCCGCCGGGCTCGCCATGGTGATGCTCCTCTTCGCCGCGGTGACCGGCTGGTGTTTCCGCAACAATCCAAAGTCTGGAGGTGCCGATGCCACGCATCAGTAAAAAGATCGAAGCGCTCGAAATAGCGCTCATCATCATCGCGAAGGACGGCATGCATGCGCTGACCTACGATTCCCTCGCCACAGCTACTGGTATCAGCAAGTCCGGACTCATCTACCACTTCCCTACCCGGCACCAGCTGCTCATTGACTGCCATACGCTGTGCGCGGAACGCTGGGAAGAGGAACTTATCCACCTCTCCGGCGGCAAGACCGCAGATCAACTCACGGAACGTCAGCGCTACCGCGCAGCCATCGAATCGATGGGCAAGAATGACCCGCTCATTGAGCTGCTCATGTCCATCCACGCGCAGTCGCATCCGGACTTTCAGGAGGTATGGAGGGACGTCGATAAGCGCTGGCTCCCTGACCCCGCCACGGCGGACGAGTCCGTGCTGCTGGCGTCGGTCATTGCACACGGTCTGTGGGTACACGACCACCTCACCGAGCGCCCCCTGCCGCCACGCCGGCGCCGTGCGCTTATCGACGTCGCCCTCAGCCACCTCTCCAAATACTGTAAGGCTGAGTAGTTTGAGCTGGAGACGAGACTTGAACTCGCAACCTACGCATTACAAGTGCGTTGCGCTACCAATTGCGCCACTCCAGCACCGCGGATGATCCGCTAGGGGAATCGTACCCGAGTCCACCCCAAGGAAGGAAAGCCGGGGTCTGTGTGCTGCACAAAAGCGTGCGCCGCGCCACACTAAAAGCACTGGCAGGTGCATAAATCGGCGACAGTTACTAAAGTGCTGATTTACCGAACCCAGAACTGTTGTTGAGGTCTTTCTTTTTCCGTGTCTGTTCTTTCTTCGTTTCGCCAGCGCCTGCGCGATGGCTCGGCGCACGTCGCCACCATTGACGCCGCTAAAGCTGCTCCGCCGCCTTCCCCGCTTGCCCCGGTTGATCTGACCGACCCGGCGCAGGTCACGGGTGTCATGGAGATTGCCGCGCGCGTCGGTGAAATCCTCATCGCAGCAGGCACGGCGAATACGGACGCACAGGCACAGATCCACCTCGTGGCCTCCTCCTATGGTCTGCACTATTGCCACGTGTCGATTCTGCTCAACACCATCACGATTCACACCGCGATTGGCACCGGCGCTAACCGCCGCAACCTGCACGTATTCCGCGTCGCGCCGAGTATTGCGGTGGACTTTACCAAGTTGTCCGCGGTAGACCGCCTCATTCGCTCTATCCACTCGGGTGCCACTCCGCCGTCGATGGCGGAGAAGATTCTCGATGATATCGATGCAATGAAGAATCCGTACTCGAAGAAGACCATCGTGAGCGCCTGGGGCGCTATGGGTGGTTTTATTGCCGTGATGCTGGGCGGCGACCTGCTCGTCGGCGTGGTCACGTTCCTCATCTCGGCGCTCATTATGGGCACGAACATGTTCTTGGCCCAGTACCGCCTGCCGCCCTTCTATCAGAACCTCGTGGGCGGCCTCTTGGCGGTTGTTCCGGCGGCGATCTTGTACAACGTGTTTGCGCAGTTCGGCATCCAGATGCTGCCCTCACAGATCATTGGTTCGGGCATTATCGTCCTCGTGGCTGGCCTGACGCTGGTGCAGTGTTTGGTGGATGGCATCACGCGCGCGCCGGTAACGTCCTCGGCGAAGTTCTTTGAGGCCCTCATGTCCACCGGCGCCATCATCGCCGGTGTGGGTTTGGGTATCCAGGTGGCCGGGTGGCTGGGCTTTAGCCTGCCGCCTTTGGCCACGTTGGCACCGCCCGTCTACCACCAAATCCCGCTGCTCGTGGTATGCGGTGGAATCGGCTCGGCGGGTTTTGCGCTGGCACTGGGCGCGTCGTGGACAGAGGTCGCCATCTCCGGACTGACGGCCGCCGCCGGTATGGTCTTTTACTATTCCATCGTCGTGCCGTTTGGCGTAGGTCCGGTGGTGGCCTCGGGTATTTCGGCGGTGGCTGTGGGCCTGGCCGGTGGTTTGCTCTCCCGCCGCTACATGATGCCGCCGCTCATCACGATGATTGTGGGCTATACGCCCATGCTTCCCGGCCTAACGTTGTACCGCGGCATGTATGCCACGCTGAACGAACAAATCATCACCGGTCTGACCAACCTGGCCAGTGCCTTGGCCATCGCCGGCGCGCTAGCGGCCGGCGTGGTGTTTGGTGAGCGCGTGGCCCGTCGCCTGCGCCGCCCGAAGTACTTCCGTCCTTACACCGCCTTCAAGCGCCTAGGCACCTTCTCTTTCGCCCGCGCCACGCGCTTGGCGCAGCGCGCCCGCATCCCGCGCGTGCCCATGTCCCCCTTCGCCCCTCGTCACAACCTGCCGGCCCCGCCACCGCAGTATGGGCCGAAGCCACCGACCCCGGCACAGCAGGCTCGCTTCCAGCAGGGCGATGCGGTCACCGATATGTGGCCTGCTACCACCCAATTCCCTGCGCAGCGTCCCACCTACACGGTGCCGGGCAAAGACGCCCCCACCACCCCGCCGGCCGAGCAATAGCGTAGAATAGCCGGTCTGAAAGCTTTCACACTTCATTCCAGGAGGACTCCGTGCCACCCAAGGTCACAGACACTCAGCCTGCCGCTGATCAGACTCATGCCGTCGAGGAAGAGACCGCCCGCGCCGCGCGCCGCGTTGTTGCTACCTACGCCGAGGATTTCCTGGACGGCGTGACACTCATGTCGATGCTGGGCGTTGAGCCAGAGGGCTTGGTTCACCGCAAGGTACTGGCAGAGCACGAAGACGCTGCGCCGAAGAAATCCACGAAGAAGGCGTCCAAGAAGGCCTCGAAGAAGGCGACTAAGAAGTCAACAAAGAAGGCCACCAAGAAAGCCACTAAGAAGGCGACGAAGAAGTCCACCAAGAAGGCAACGAAAAAGGCCACCAAGAAGACCATTAAGAAGGCCTAAGTATGCCCGGGCGCTCCAATAGCTTCGTCGTCGTGGCTAACCGCCTGCCGGTTGACCTCGAGACCAGCCCAGATGGCACCCGCACGTGGAAGGCCTCGCCAGGCGGGCTCGTCACCGCGCTCTCCCCGGTCTTGGAGAAACACCACGGCTGCTGGGTGGGCTGGCCAGGCGTGGCTGATGAAGCCCCGGAGCCCTTCACCACGGACAATGGGGTATTACTCCACTCGGTGCGCCTGACCCAGGACGATTATGAAGCCTTCTACGAGGGCTTTTCCAATGCCACACTGTGGCCCTTGTACCACGATCTCATCGTCACACCCATCTATAACCGCGACTGGTGGGACGCGTACCGCGAGGTCAATCTGCGCTTTGCCAACGAAGTCGCCGCCGTGGCCGCAGAAAACGCCACGGTGTGGGTACAGGACTACCAGTTGCAGCTCGTGCCGGGGATTCTGCGCCAGCTGCGCCCAGACCTCACCGTTGGTTTCTTCCTGCACATTCCTTTCCCCTCCCCCGATCTCTTCCGCCAGTTACCGTGGCGTGAGGAATTGGTACGCGGGCTTCTCGACGCCTCCTTGATCGGCTTCCACCTCGAATCCAACGCCCACAACTTCCTCGAGCTCGCGCGCACCCAAGGTCTGGAGGTCGAAGGCGAGGTAAGCACTCGCCGTGTTACCGCCCACATCACCACGAATAGTGGGCATTCCGTGGGCGTGGCTGCCTTCCCGATTTCCATTGCGGCGGGTGAGTTCGGAGGTGGGGGTGATGAGGGGGACGTCGCTAAGCTCCGCGCCGAATTGGGAGATCCGAAGCGCATCATTTTGGGCGTGGACCGCTTGGACTATACGAAGGGTATTTTGCAGCGTCTCACCGCGTTTGAGGAGCTGCTCGAAACGGGCGCGCTGGACCCGGCGGAGGTAACCCTGGTGCAGCTGGCAACGCCCTCGCGGGAGCGCATTGACCACTACCGCGCCACGCGCTCCAAAGTGGAGGAAGCCGTGGGCCGCATCAACGGGCGCTTTAGCCAGCTCGGCCGGCCGGTGGTGCACTATCAGCACCGTTCCGTGCCTAAGAACGTGCTGCGCAGCTACTACCGTTTGGCGGATATCATGCTGGTCACGCCGTTTAAGGACGGCATGAACCTCGTGGCCAAGGAATACGTGGCCTCTCATGGCGATGGTTCGGGCGCACTCGTGCTTTCTGAGTTTGCTGGTGCCGCGGTGGAGTTGCCGCAGGCGAATCTGTGTAACCCCTTCGATATCGAGTCCATTAAGCGCGCGCTGCTTTCGGCGGTCAAGGCCCTTGATGAGTCCCCGGAACTCATGCGCGAGCACATGCTGGCAATGAACCGCCAGGTTCGTGAGCATGACATTGCGCTGTGGTCGGAATCCTTCCTCGGCGCTCTGAAGGAGGCATGATGCGCAGGTTTTCTATGGCGCTCGTAGCGCTGTGCCTAGCCGCGCTTCCTGCCTGCGGGTCCGCTGAGGAGGAACCTGCTCCGCGGAGTGATGAGAGGGTCGTCGGCAAGCAATGGCAGGTCACGAACCTGTACACCACTCCAGAAGCACCGTCGGCCATCGCGCCGGATACGGCGCAGGTTCCACACATGAGCTTCGGTGAGCACACGGTGGTGGGCTCGACGGGATGCGTGCCGTTTACCGCCGAGGTGTCTTTTACCGAGGGTGATAAGGACTCCACGATTTGGGAGGCCGATGGCATGCATGTGGACAAGGTCGACTACGAATCGGTGCCGTCGAACGAGGACTGCACAGGGTCGGCGCTGTGGGCGGACAAGCTTCTGCGTACCCTCATCGCGCAGGGTCATGACTTTGATTTTGCGCTGAACCACAACAACCAACTGGTGTTGACGCTGCGCACAGACAAGGTGGATTCCCCCATTATTCGGATGGCCTCGCTCTAGGACTAGGGCTTTAGGGCTAGGGTGGGCTCCATGATGGATGCTCTTGCCTCAGCCGCGCACCTCGCGGTGGTGTCCGATTTTGACGGCACGCTCGCCGGTTTCGCCACGCGCCCAGACGCCGTCCAGCCGGAGAAGCGCTCTCTCGACGCCCTTGCGTCGCTTGCGCAGCTGCCCGACACCACAGTGGCGGTGTTGTCAGGCCGCCACCTCGACGGGCTCAAGCGCGTGTGTCCGCTGCGTGAGCCGGTGCTCATGGGTGGCTCACATGGTGCGGAATCCTCGTGGGAGGAATCCCCGCTGACCCCGGAAATGAAGGCGCATCTGGCCAAGAAAGAGTCGGAGATTGAGGAGATCATCGCCCGCCATCCCGGCGCGGAGCTGGAGGCCAAACCTTTCCAGCGCGTGCTGCACTTGCGCGCTCTAGAGCTCAAAGACCCCGCTGCTGCCGCCGCGGCGTATGAGGAGGGCTTGGCCTTAAGCGCGGATGGATTCCCCAAGACGGCGGGCAAGTGCGTTGTGGAGTTTTCCGCCACGCAGGCAACAAAGGGCACGTGGATTAAGACCTTGCGCGAGCGCGTCGGCGCTACGGCCATGGTCTTTCTAGGTGATGACACGACCGACGAGGACGGTTTCGCCGTGCTCAACCAACCGCCGGACCTCGGTGTGAAGGTGGGCGAGGGCGATACCTTGGCCACGCATGGAGTCGCGGATGTGGCGGCGGTGTCGGATTTTCTTGACGAGCTCGCGGCCGCCCGTGCAGCTCACGTTTCGCGTTAATAGCCCGCGCCGTGCCCCTTACCTGCACCTCGGTGTCTTACGCCGGGGGCGCGACGGTACGGCCTTCGTGGAAGGTCGTGCTGAGTACCGTGCACGGCTGCTCCTGGGTCTGAGTGGTGCGCGACGACGCCCCCATCCGGGCACCCGCGCGGTCGATGAGGTCGGCGAGCATATGTCCGGCGGCCGCGCCTTTCGCTTTGTTGGGCTGCACGACGGTGCTCAAACCCACGGCTAAGGCTGGGGCGATGCCATCGAAGCCGGTAACGGACAGCTGCGAAGGCACGGCGATGCCGTGGTCGCGCGCATAGGCCAGCACGCCCAGCGCCATGGAGTCCGTCGTGCACAGCACCGCAGTAAGCTCCGGATGCGCGGTGAGCAATTCCTCCGCGGCAGCGTATGCCGTGCGGGAATCATTAATGTGCCGGGTGACCACGGGAATCGATTCCGGAGAAAGACCAGCCTCCTGAAAGACGTCCAATGCCCCCAGAACGCGGGAGCGCTGCACGTGCATATCGGCGGCCGCCAGCTGCTCGGGAGAGACGAAACCGTCGAGACGCTCGCGGTGCAGGCGGATGGTGAGGATGCCGATGTGGGTATGGGAGGCGTCGATAAGCGCGCGCGCTGCTGGGGCAATCGCAGCCCTGTCATCGATACCCACGAAGGGCAAGCCAGAATCCGTGGGCTGGTCACAGACCACGACCGGCAACCCGCGCCGCCGCACGGCCTCGAGGTAAGCATCGCCCGCAGCTACGGAATACACCACGAAACCATCCACCGCTGCGGAGCCGACGAGTTGGCCCGCGTGAGCGTCATCGGACGTGCCTACCGTATCGGGGCCCGCCGGGATGAGAGTCAAAGTCGTGCTCGCGCCCGCAGAGGCCTCCGCCATGCCGGCAAGGAAGTCAACGGACGCCATGTCCTCGAAGGCATAGGACAGGTGCTCGGTGAGCAGCACCCCCACCGAGCCTTGGCGGCGCGTGCGCAGACTGCGCGCGGTGGGATCTGGACCGACGTAACCGCGGGCCGCGGCTGCGGCCAGGATTCGCTCCCGGGTAGCAGGTGCCAGCTGGTCAGGACGGTTATACGCGTTGGACACCGTGGTGCGGGAAACCCCGAGTTCGGCGGCGAGGGAGGCCAGCGTGGTGCTGCGAGTGGACATGCCGGTTACCTTACCCGTTTTCAACTCATTATCATTTGACAACAATTTTCACTAGACCGTTAGAATAGACGCCATGACTACATCGCTCTCACGCCAATCTTGGCGCCGCCCCACCGCTCTCCTTTTCGCCGCTACCCTCGGCGCTGCATCGCTGACTGCTTGCTCCTCCAGCGGTGACAACTCTGACGGCGGCGCGCGGACCGGAAGCGATAAAGAGACCATCCACGTCGTCGCCTCGACGTCTATTTGGGCTGACGTGGCGCAAGCAGTGGTCGATACCGCGGAGACCGACGTCAACATCGACGTCAAGGCTATCGTCACCGGCAATGACGTGGACCCGCACCACTTCGAGCCGACCGCAGCCGACATCGCCCGTGCTAACGAAGCCGATGTCATCATTGCCGGCGGCGGTGGCTATGATGCCTGGCTCTACCAGGCCGTGAAGAACCAGGACGCCATCATTCACGCTCTGCCCCTCACGGAGCATTCCCATGACCATGCGCACGATGAGCATGACCACGCGCATGACGGGCGTGCACATGAAGACGGCCACGAGCATGGTGACCACACCCACAAGCACGCGCACGATGAGGGCCATGACCACGAGCATGCGCATGAAGACGGCCACGAGCACGCGCATGACGTCGAAACCGTCAGCATGGATGAGGCCAAGAAGATTGCCGCCGAGCACCCAGAAACGATCACCAACATCGAAGGCAACGAGCACGTCTGGTACGACGCCGCAGCCATCGAGAAGGTGGCCAATGAGGTAGCCACACTCGTCAACAAGACCAACCCGGAAGCCAAGGCCACCGCGGACCCGCTGGTTCAGCGTGTGGAGAAGATCAAGGAGCGCGTCGGAAAGCTGCCGGCACAGAATTACGCGCAGACCGAGCCCATCGCGGATTACATCATGAAGTACTCCGACAGCACCGACGTCACCCCGGAGGGCTACCGCAAGGCCACTGTCGCCGAGGGCGAGCCAAGCGCTGCGGACCTTGCGCGCTTCCTCGAAGCGATTAACCAGGGCAAGGTCGACCTGCTCATCTTCAACCCGCAGACCGAAACCGACATGACCAAGCGCATCCGTTCCGCCGCTGAGGACAAGAACATTCCGGTCGTCGAAATCGGCGAAACCCCGCCGGAGAACACCAACTTCCTCGACTATTACGAAGAAGCCGTCAGCGCACTCGAGGCCGCATAAGTGCTCGTTTCCTTTCACCATGCCGCAGTAGAACCGCTGTGGTCGGACCTGAACCTCGCCGTGGACCGCGGCGAGTTCATCGCCGTTTTGGGGCCCAACGGCGTCGGCAAATCCACGTTGCTGGGCACCATCCTGGGCACACGTGCGCTTACGGCGGGCACGGTGGACGTCGATTGTCGCGTCGGCTTCATCCCCCAGCAACGTATGTTCCCCGCTGATCTCCCCCTGCGTGCGCGTGATTTGGTGTCCTTATCGCTAGCCCATGGCACTGTCCGGCACCGCCGACCTCCCCGGCACCGCGTGGATGAGCTGCTGGAGGAGGTGGGCGCTACCGGTATCGCGGACCGACGCGTGGGTCAGTTGTCCGGCGGCCAGCAACAGCTCATCCGCCAGGCCCAGGCGCTTGCCAACGACCCAGAGCTCATTCTCGCCGATGAACCTCTCTTGTCACTGGATCCGGGAAAGCAGCAAGTGACGGTCGAGCGGCTCGAGGCATGGTGTCGCGAGCGCGGCACCTCCGTTCTCTTCGTCACGCACGGCATCAACCCCGTGCTGCACGTCGTCGATAAGGTGCTCTACCTCGCACCAAACGGTCATACTTTTGGCCCAGTAGATGAGGTCATGCGCTCCGACGTGCTATCCGAGCTTTATGGTTCCTCCGTGACCGTCCTCAACGTCGATGGGAGGCTCATCGTTGTCTAATAAGTTTTTCGAAGACACCCAGTATCTGCTCGGCGTCGATTTCGTGCAGTCTTCCCTGTGGGCCTGCGCGCTACTGGGCATCCTCTCTGGCGTGATGACCTCACTCATCGTGCTGCGCCAGATGTCCTTTTCGGTGCACGCGACGTCTGAGCTCGCCCTGATGGGCGCTTCGGCGGCCCTGCTCTTCGGATTTAACTTAGGCTTTGGTGCCATCGCGGGCGCCATCGTGGCCGCCATCATCCTGGCGGTGTTGGGGCTGAAAGGCCAGCAAGACAGCGCGATTGGCGTGGTGATGAGCTTTGGCCTTGGTCTATCGGTGCTGTTTTTGCATCTCTATCCGGGCAATTCCAATACGGCGATGACGCTGCTGACCGGCCAGATCGTGGGTGTTTCCGCGGCCTCGGTGTGGCTGCTGGCGCTGACTACCGTCATCATCGTGGGCGTCGTGTTGCTCTTCTGGCGCCCGCTGCTTTTCGCTTCCGCCGACCCGGTCATGGCGCAGGCAGCCGGCGTACCGGTGCGCACTATCTCCGTAGGCTTCGCCATTCTGGTGGGCCTTACCGCGGCGCAGTCGGTGCAGATTGTCGGTTCGCTGCTGGTCATGGCGCTGCTGATTACACCGGGCGCAGCGGCAGTGCAGATCACCTCCTCTCCGGTGCGCGCGGTGCTTTGGTCCACGCTTTTCGCCGAGGTCGCTGCTGTGGGTGGCCTCATCCTCTCGCTAGCACCAGGCTTGCCGGTCTCGGTCTTCGTGACCACGATTTCTTTTGTCATTTACCTGGTTTGCCGTCTAATCGGCTGGCTACGCAACCGCCGCGCAGTTCGCGACGACATCGCCGCCGCCCGCGTCACCAAAGCTCACTTCGAGGGCCGCAGCGATTCGGAAAAGCACCACACCAGCACCCACGACGAGCACTGCGCCCACCCCGACTAAACTTTTGTTCCATGACCATCGTGGAATTTCAGGGATTCAAGCGTAAATACACCGTCGTCGCGCCGGAAGATCCCGGCCCGAACCAGCTGCTTTTCCTCCACGGTTCGCTGCAAAATGGCAGCGTGATGCGGCGCTTTACAAACGGCACTTTTGATGAGCTCGCCGCCCGCACGGGCACGGTGGTTGTCTACCCCGACGGCGTGGATAGGCACTTCAACGACGCCCGCGGGGTACTGCCGGTCAAGGCCCGTGAGCTTGGCATTGACGACGTCGCCTTTCTCCAGCACGTCGCCGCCACCGTGCAGGAGGAATACGGCACGCAGCGCACCTACGCCTGCGGTTATTCCAACGGTGGGCAGATGGTAATACGCCTGCTTTTCGACGCCCCCGGCTTCCTCGACGGCGCCTGCATCTTCGCCTCGACGATGGGCAGCGGCGCTAACCATGCGCCGTCTAATCCCGAGGGCTATAAGCCCACCCCAATTCTCCTGATGCACGGCACTGCGGACCCGCTAGCGCCTTATGAAGGCGGCCAAGCTGGCCTCGCGAATAGCTCCCGCGGCGAGGTTACTTCCGCGTTGTGGACTGCGCAGCGCTTCGCCACGATGAACGGTTGCTCTAAGGCCAAGGTAACCCGCCCGTTTTCTGATGTGTCTTTGCACTCCTGGGAAGGTGACAACCCCGTCGAACTGTGGACCATGAAAGGCGTGGGCCACGTCATTCCGTCGGGCAACGGGCTCGACGCGCGCTTGGGCCCGAATACCGATAGCTTCATCGCGGCCCAAGTGGTGGAGGACTTCTTCGGCTTATAGCCTCGCGGCTCGCCTCCCCGCTACTTACCCAGCCCTGGAAATGCAGCTCTCTGGTGGATTGCGGGGCGTCGGCAAGCGCGTGAAAATGCGAGCAGGAGGTCTGGTTTTCCTGCCCTGGGAATTTGCAACAGGATTGGCAGCTCAACCCATAGCGGGTAAGGTTTTGAGGGCTAACTGGACTCTGTTCTCTGCAGCAAAGATGTCAAGCAGCTGGGAAACTATTTTCTTGATCATTGGCACAGAAAGATGTGTTTCTTCCGCGATGCCATTATTTGAGTGCCCACATATAATTCCGTTTAGAATTCGAAGCTGAATTGCGGATAGTCGCTCGAGGTTTCGCTGCATATCTGGTTCAGGCATTGTCCCAACAGCTACGCCGTTTATATCGAAGCAACAACTTAATTTAAGGCCCTCATGGCCGTAGCGAGATTCCGGGGTAACCACACAATATGCAGACGCGCCCAAATTGATTGCCTTTTGAAGCTTCTCACGTGAATGCTGTGAATAATCCACCAAGTAAATGAAATCGCTGCTCTTTAACTCTTGTATATCCCATACCCAGGTCGCCGAGTCTTTGCGCTCGCACAACACCAGCAATTGCTCCTGTGAGCGAGACAATGCATTCAGCAGCTCCCTTTGAGTGGACGCACATTCAACCTGGGTCCAGAGGAAGTAGCGTCTTAGCTCATCGAGTATCGGTTGCTCATCTTCTCGGATGCCTGCGAGCAGACACGGCATATCCGAGTATTTCAATCGCCACACTAAAGCGTTACCTCGCAGTCTGCTTGGTCGGCTACATGCTTGGAATGCGTCGCGACGACGACAACGGCGCCTTGGTCAGCGAAAGCACGAAGGTGTTCAACAACCAGCTGAGCATTGTCCTCGTCAAGCGCACCGGTTGGCTCGTCCGCCAATACGATTTTGGGCTTGGAAACGAGGATCCTCGCCAAGGCTACTCGTTGTTGTTCGCCGCCCGACAAGCCGCTGACCACACGCTTTTCATAGCCGCGTAAACCGACCTGCGCCAAAGCGCTGTCTAGCGCCTCGTCGAAAGCACGGCGCGAAACGTTACTGGCTGCGAGCTTCACGTTGTCGACAACGGTGAGGTCAGGAACCAAGCCGTAATCTTGAAAAAGATACCCAACGCATTCGCGTCGATACTTGCGCAGTCGACCTGCCGATAGCGATGCAATGCTGTTTCCATCCCACATGATTGAGCCTTTGTCCGGCGAGATCAGACCGCCCAAGAGGTTCAACAGGGTGGTTTTCCCACTTCCGGAGACACCGGTTAATGCAGTCACCCGGCCAGCCGCAAAAGACCGCGTAAGGCCGGAAAGAATCATTTTTCCCTTCACACTGTAGTGAAGGTCTTCAACCTGAATTTCCATATCCTAATTTCCCTCGCTGTCTGTCCAGCGCATTTGATTTCGCGCACTAATCCACCAGGTCAAACCGATTGAAATACACATCCACACGATCGAAAATGCGACGACAGCAAGAACGGTTGCCGTGGACCACCTGTTTTCAAACCCCATCGACCACGTTGATGGATAGTGCGATTCCAGTTGTTCCTTATGCTCGCGCAAACGATACAAAACCCAGCCGATGGTGGTAACGAAAAAGAATAGCTCGGCCAGCAGAATCTTCCTGCACATCTTCCACGGGCTGCGCCCACAAATGAAGGAAACATAGAGCTCTCGCCGGAACGCCACCTGGAAACTGAAAAGTCCCGCGACGATTAACAAGGAAACCAGTAATATCGCTACGACCGTGTTTAACGACCAAAGGCTGAATTGATCTTTGGCTTCCTCAAGGGACGATCGCCAGGAATCAGCATGCGGTTGTGCCGTGGCAAGCACCTTGCCCACCGTCCCATCTTTCAGCTCACCAACGACAGTTGGCTCGATGGCAAGAAGGACTTTCTGCGAGGCTTTCGCGAGTAAATTCCGGTCACCGATAGCTTCAAGCCCCACTGGTAACGAGACCACAATGGGGTCATTAATTACTGGCCGCAGCTCAACGTCATAGGAAAAGACTTGCCCAAGCGAACAGTCCTCTTTCCAGTTAAAATCTGGAACTTTCTTCTTCGCGAGTTCGGCTTCAAATGCAACGGAGTCAATAATCGTCTGTTTGGATTCTTCACTGAGGGCAACGGGAGCACAAACGGTTACGTCTTCTTCAGAAGGGGCAACACCAGCTTGAACGGCGAACCGATGGTTGCTGAGAATAACCGGGGCTTCCAGTTGAGTCGGCCAGGTAATCCAAAAAGGATCCGCTAAGAGTAGCTTTCCTTCGCGGTCCGCCTTACGCAAGGGCGCTGCAGCTGCAGCCTGTTCTTTTTCATCCGGAGTGATATTCGAGCTCAGGGCAAACTCTTGCTCATTGGCATGTTCGCTCCAATACGGTTGCAATTCCTCTCGCGCGGACACCTCAGCACCGGTATCAACCATCTGCGAAAGTGCCGTCAGGCTCGTCAAGAGTGCCAATAGCCGGACAGCATACAGTGCGTAAGTAATCGGACGCGCCCGCACCTTGCCTTTGATGGCCTGCGGGATCGAAATATTTCGAACCAATAACTGCCCGAGCACATAGCCCAGCGCCAAACCGACCCATTGGAGCAACACAGAAACGCCGAAAAAGGCCCAAAACAACGTCGCTTCTGCCCAGTCGTTGTAAAGATACAACGCCGCCGCAATAAAATTGACCGCAAGAAAAAACGGTAGCCATGTTTGCTTGGCAAGTCGCGTTATATCAAGCCTTAGCGTCTGCGATAGCTTTAGCCCCAAAAGTCTGTGAATGCCGATTTCGCGAGCCCGCACTAGGCAGTGCCCGCCACCCAACACGAGCGCGAGTAGAAAAGCAGCCGCGACCAACAAAGGCAGCGACGAAGTCATGACGAAACTCCAAGTCAAGTTCTGGAGCCCTATCACGGAATACCCGCGCTCCTCCAACCATGTCGTTAGTTCTCGAGCGTCATTTTCCGATCCTTTAATGTTAAAAACTTGGCGCGGTTCCTTAGTCGGAATTTCCGACAATGGATACCAAACAAACTTTTCGCCTCTCTGAAACTTTTGAGACTCAAAGTTAGCTGCACCTGAAGGCAGAGCCGAGGAGTAGATTCGCAGCTCACCATCCGAATCAGCTAGCGAGGAGTAATAAATCGATACGTCAAATCCTGAGTCCCCTGCAAATTCAGAAAGCTCAGGAAACAGTGTTTCTGTGTGACTGTCAGGTTTGAAGTCTTCGATCTGGACAAACTCGTTGCCAAGCCGATAATCCAGAGTCGATAAGAGGCTGGCTCCGACAAAGGCAATGAATGCGCTAATAACCGTAGAGAGCAAAATCCCTACGGTTAGTAGTCTGACTGAAGTTTTCATCGAGCCTTAGCAGTGTCGGTAATAGGACTTATTTCCAGAGGGCTTCTTGGGAGCTGTTGCTCGTGACCAAGTGTTTTTGTTGACGCAACCGCTATCCGACTTGAAGGTACCAACAGCAGTTGAACCGTGCCGCACCCCATTGTGAAAGTAGTGCGACCAAACTTGGCCACTACCCGTACCGTAGTCCCACGTGCCGCCATCGATATTTACAATCGTGGCCCCAGCAACACCTGTACCACCCAACGCCAACAAACCTGCGAGAGTTACTGAAACTGCTCGCTTTGACATGCTCACTTTCATAAGCATTCCTTTCTTGAGAAGAATCCGAACTTATAGCGCGCGCTACTAAGAGATATACGCTGCCCCTGAACAGCGTTCAAGTGTCAAAAGTTACCTTTCGCAGATTCATCAACTCCGCGCAAATACCCAGGCCTCAATCCGCAGCTCTCTGGTGGATTGCGGGGTGTCGGCAAGCGCGTGAAAATACAAGCAGGAGGTCTGGTTTTCCAGCCCTGGACATTTGCAACCAGGACGGCGGGAGCTGCCCAGCAGACACATTGGAGGCAAACAAAAAGGCGCCACACAACGCGACGCCTTCCAAATTACGTGTTACTTCGCAGCGCGACGCTGCCGAGCAAACTCCGAAAGCACTGCACCCGCAGCAACGGATGCGTTTAAGGATTCGACCCACGCGGTCATCGGGATAGACATGATGACATCGCAATTCTCGCGAACGAGGCGGGAAATGCCCTTGCCCTCAGAGCCAATAACGATGACGACGGGGTCCGTGCCTCCAGTGTAGGTATCAAGGGTGTGCTCGCCGCCAGCATCAAGACCGACCACCTGGTAGCCGGCCTTCTGGAAATCCTGCACGGTGCGGGTCACGTTGGTCACGCGTGCCACCGGTAGGCGCGCGGCAGTGCCGGCAGAAGTACGCCAGGCCACCGCGGTGACGGAGGCCGAACGGCGCTCCGGGATGATGACGCCGTGGCCGCCGAAAGCAGCGACGGAGCGGATGACGGCGCCGAGGTTACGGGGATCCGTGATGTTGTCGAGGATGACGAACATGCCCGGTTCCTGAGCGTCGCGCGCGCGATCCATGAGATCATGCACCTCGGCGTACTTGTAGGGCGGAATCTGCAGGCCAATGCCCTGGTGCAAACCATTGCCCGTCATGCGATCCATCTCGTGGCGCTGAACCTCGAGGATCGGGATGTTGCGGGTATTGCACATGGCAACGGCCTCGGAGAGGCGGGCGTCGTTACGCGTGCCCTGCACGATGTAGAGCGAAGTGGCCGGCACCTTGGCGTGAAGGCACTCGATGACCGGGTTGCGGCCCACGACCATCTCCGCGGTTTCCTTCTGGTGGCGCCCCGAGTTGCGGCGCTCGCGTTCCAGCTTCGCCTTGTGCTTAGCGTGGTAAATGCGGTCTTCCGCCTTAGGCGTCGGGCCCTTGCCAACCAATCCCTTGCGGCGCTGACCTCCAGAACCCTTCGTGGCGCCCTTCTTGTTGGACTTGCGGGCGCCCGCGCCGCCGCGGCCGTGGGTACGTGCCATAGTTCTTACTCCTTAAGTTGTCCTCGACGGATGCCGAGGACGTTAGTCAGCCAGGGACCACGTAGGTCCGTCGGCGGTATCGGTGATGGTAATACCCGCGGCTGCAAGGCGGTCGCGCACGGCGTCCGCAGTAGCCCAATCCTTTTCTGCGCGGGCAGTGGTGCGGCGCTCCAGCTCAGCCTGGACCAAGACGTCCAGTGCCGCATCAGCACCGCTCGTAACGGCACTATCTTTCCACTGTTCATCCAGCGGATCAAAGCCAAGAACCGCAGCCATGGCGCGCACGGCACCGGCGAGGCGCTCGGCGTCGTCGTGGCGGCCTTCAGCCAGTGCCTTATTACCCGCACGTACTGCAGTGTGGATCTCTGCCAGGGCCTTCGGCACGGCGATGTCATCATTCATGGCCTCTTCGAATGCCAGGGTCCACTCGCCCTTCTCAACACCCTCGAACCTGCCCACAAAGTCCTCAATACGGCGGTAGCCCGCTGCAGCCTCGGTCAGCGCGGACTCGGAGTATTCAAGCACAGAGCGGTAGTGCGCCGAGCCCAGGTAGTAGCGCAGCTCCACCGGGCGGACGATCTCCAGCATGTTGGCGATGGAAAGCACGTTGCCCAGGGACTTGGACATCTTCTCACCGGACATGGTCACCCAGTGGTTGTGCATCCAGTAGTTGGCAAACTTATCGCCGGCCGCATGCGACTGTGCAATCTCGTTCTCGTGATGCGGGAACTGCAGGTCGAGACCACCACAGTGGATATCGAACTCGCTGCCCAGATAGTAGGTGGACATCGCCGAGCACTCCAGATGCCAGCCCGGACGCCCGCGGCCCCAGGGCGTGGGCCACGACGGCTCACCCGGCTTAGCAGCCTTCCACAGGGCAAAGTCTTGAGGACTGCGCTTGCCAGCGTTGTCTGTTTCGCCCTGTTCCATCTCCTCGACGCGGTTGCCGGACAGCGCGCCGTAATCCGAGCCTTCCGTGGCATTCCACGCAGCAACGTCGAAGTAGACGGAGCCAGCCTCATCGTCCTCCCCCGCTGGGCCACCAGGTACGGCGTAGGCAAAGCCGGCGTCGATAAGCCTCTGCATGTACTCCACCATTTGCGTGACAAAACCGGTCGCGCGCGGCTCCACGGAGGGCGGCAGCACGCCCAAGGTGTTGTATGCCTTGGTGAACTCGCGCTCGTAGGTGGATACCCACTCCCACCAGGGGCGGTTGTTCTCCGCAGCCGTGGTGAGAATCTTGTCATCGATGTCGGTGACGTTGCGCACCAGTGCTACGTCATAGCCCTGCGCGATGAGCCAGCGACGCAGGATGTCAAAGGCCACGCCGGAACGCAGGTGGCCAATGTGCGGCTGGGATTGCGGGGTGGCACCACACAGATAGATGGACGCGTGGCCGGGACGAACCGGCTCGAAGTCACGTTGGCTGCGGGTAGCGGTATCGAAAATGCGCAAAGTACTCACGCGGACTAGTCTAATTGACCCTGAGTTAGGAATTCACCACGGCCGATGCTCCCGCGCGTCAGTATCAACTGCTGTACTCGTCTTTTCAACGGTATATCCCATTCGTCGCAAGACCTGCGCAGCTTCTTCAGGATTATCAGCTATGGCTCCACGCAGCTGTCCATCGAGCCACTTTTCCCGGCTATCTGCGAGGATGCTTTTCCAGCCGGGGCTCGATCGAAAACCACACTCGACAAAAAGGAAGGAAAAGTAGTCCGCCAGAGATACCCGAAATCGCCGGCCGCCTATAGGAAAATGTATATCCTCAATTCTGACTTTCTTCCGGGGGTTCTTCACCCCGGAAAAGTTCTTCATCAGCGCGGGACTCAATAGTCCTGCCACTCCTGAATGATGTATATGGGCAGTCGGAGCGGTACGGTTGTCACGTTCATATTCGAAACGAACTCCTGGGGCAGTCCCTACCCGCAGCTCAAACTTGCTCGATTTGACGCTAAGAGACAATTCATCAGGCGACATAGTCGTGTGAAAACGAACAACAGATTCGAAGAGGTCACTGTAGGAAACGCACTGACTTCTCTGGCTTCCTACCCCATAAACCAATGGTGCGTGCAATTCCAACAACGCTGTACCATCGTCCGGATTGAGGTCTGTCCACACCTGAATGTCAGATTCTTCGTTGAGGGGCAACACCTTCAGATGCACGGCATGCACCCAGTTAAAGAATTCCGCCGTCAGCTGTAGCCCTGATCCCCCCATGCGCACCACGACTTAGGTTTCAAGCATGAGCTCTACGCGACGGAGTTCATCGTAAAGCGCGCGCTCTTCCGTGGAGAATCGACCGGTTACTGCGAGCATGCGAAGGTCCTCAGAGCTAAGGTTCTCCCCTATGGCAGCTTCCAAGGCATGCAGGAGTTCGTCATGCCGGGCACACAGCGCCTCGGTATTGGTAATGCGCATTGTCAAAGCCACAGCAACCTCCTTTCCCCATGACTCTACGTTAGGACTCGGTAGCGCGCCAGACTACGGCCGTGGCCACGGCGGCGCGGCCTTCCTCGCGGCCAGTGAAGCCGAGTCGGTCCGTCGTGGTGGCAGAAATCGACACGGGCGCGCCGAGAATGTCCGTCAGCACAGCTTCAGCTTCCGCGCGGCGCGGCCCCATCTTCGGGGTCTGCCCGATGAGTTGTGCTGCGGCATTACCGATGATGAAACCTTCCTTCTCCAGCAGCTCGCGGCATTCGCGCAGCAGCTTCGCACCGGACACACCGTCATATTCAGGGCGGCCCACTCCGACGAAGGAGCCGAGATCGCCGAGGTGGGAGGCCGACAGTAGAGCGTCGACAAGCGCGTGGCTTACCACGTCCCCATCGGAGTGGCCCTCACAGCCGTCGGCGTCCTCGAAGAGAAGCCCGGCGATCCAGCATTCTTTTCCGGGCTCGATCTGGTGGGCGTCGGTGGCGATGCCAACGCGGGGGATTATGGGGTTAGTCACTAGGTACCTCGAAGATGGTCGGTTCGGCCTCGTCCGTCACAGCCTTGGCCAAAACGAGGTCGATGGGAGTGGTGATTTTAAAGGCGAAGGTATCACCCTGGACGGTGTCCACGCGCGCGCCATGCCATTCCATAAGACTTGCATCATCCGTCGCTGTGAAATCCGGGTTCTGTTCCCAATAGTCCACGTTGGCGTGACGGAGCGCGGCCAGGGAAAAGCCTTGTGGCGTCTGCACAGCGCGCAGGCGGGAGCGGTCTGGCGTGGCAAGGACGGCCTCGCCCTCCACTTCCTTGATGGTGTCCGCGACGGGCAGGACTGGGATAACTGCGGTGGCGCCCTCGAGCACGCGCTTGGCGACGCGCGCGATCATCCCCGGAGGCGTCAAAGCCCGGGCCGCATCGTGGATGAGCACCACGGCCTCCTCCTCCGGGATTGCTTGCAATCCCGCCCACACGGAATCGGCGCGCTCGCCGCCGCCGTGGACAAGACGGAGAGGAATGTCAGCCTCGACGCGAGCCAGGATGCACTCCGCGTAGCTTTCCATGGTGGGGCTGACGAGCACGATGACCTCATCGACGATGCCGGAGGTAACCATCGCCTGGACGGAGCGCTCCAAAAGAGTACGCCCGCGCAGCTCGACATAGGCTTTGGGCACCTCGGCGCCGAGGCGCGTGCCCTTGCCTGCCGCCGCAACGAGCGCGATGACGCGAGGTTTAGTCTTCGTCGTCGAAGGAGAGGTCATCGAGATCGATGTCGCTATCAACGTCGGTGGTGATGGACTTATCGTCCACCAAACCAGCGGCACGGTGGCGCTCGATGGTGGCGTTGATTTCCTCCATCATGGTGTCGGCCTTCTTCTCGTCAACCGGCTTAGCCAAGGAGAGCTCGCCTACGAGAATCTGGCGCGCCTTGGCCAGCATGCGCTTCTCACCGGCGGACAGGCCCCGGTCCTGGTCACGGCGCCACAGGTCACGAACAACTTCAGCAACCTTGTTGATGTCGCCGGACGCTAGGCGCTCCTGGTTGGCCTTGTAGCGACGGGACCAGTTGCCGGCCTCTTCAACGTCTACCTCACGCAGAACGGAGAAGACCTTCTCTAGGCCTTCCTTGCCCACGACGTCACGTACGCCGACCATTTCGACGTTCTTGGAAGGCACACGGACGACCAGGTCGGACTGGTTGATTTGGAGGACGAGGTACTCGAGGGTTTCGCCACCCATCTCGCGCGTTTCAATCGCCGTGATTTTGGCGGCGCCGTGGTGCGGGTAGACGACGACCTCTCCGACCTTAAATTCCATTGCCACTCCTTGTGAAGCCTTTGAAGACGATGCTCATCGAGTACGCTCGCTCTGCTCTCGATGGGCCGCATATACAGGGAATCGATTCTAGCACGCGGTATTTCACCCCCGCCCGCTGAGGCATCGCGGGGAGGCTATACACCACGTAGCGTACGTGGTGAAGAATGGCTACCCCCGGTTTACCCAAGGGGTTTGCCGGAAACTGTGTGCTTTTCGTGGAGAGGGACTAGGCTAAAGCGTTGATAAGCTTTGTGATCGCAATTCAATGGAGGACACTCACAGTGCAGTCCCTGAAGTCCGCCGCTCGCTGCGGTGCCATCATGTCAGTTACCGCCCTCTCCGCGCTGGCGCTGGCTTCCTGCTCGGCTGGTCATGTTGCGCAGACCGCGGAGAAGGTTGCAGCTGTCGATGGCGCAACCGCCAGCACCGAAGATGGCAAGGTGGCCGTACGTGACGTCACCATTCAGGTTGAGCCGGACTCCGGTGAAACCTCCCTGAAGTTCATCGCCGTGAACCAGGGCTACAAGGTCGATGAGGTCACCTTGGAATCCGTGAGCGTTGATGGCCAAGATGTCGTCATCGAGGGCGCTACCCCGATTGCCCGCGATCAGGCACTGTACGGCGATTCCGCAACCAACCTGGAAAACCTTCCGAAGGATGAGAAGGACAACAACATCACCTACGTGACCACCTCCCTGGAGAACGATGGCTTCGCCTTCGGTGGCTCCCGCCCGGTGACCTTCACCTTCAACACCGGCACCATTGAGGTCGACGCCACCGTGTCCGCTTCCCCGCTGGAGGCCGGCAAGTTTGACCGCGACCCGGAGTCCGAAGAGGGCTACACCGAGGCTAAGTAAAGCTTCGACCGCGAGGCTTCACACCGCCCTAGCTGACCGCATTACGCCGCCCTAGCTGAGCAACGTCTCAGCTAGGGCGGTTTCGCAATGCCGGCTTCTTCCTTACTCAAAACGCACCAACGCCGCCGCGCACAAAGGTGCACGGCGGCGACAGCGTGGTGAGCTCTACAGGCTCTTAACGCACAGAGGAGCTAGCGAGGATTGCCTGGGCCCAGCCAAGGGTGGACAGGGTGGCCGGAACCAGCAGGAGGTTCGGTGCCTGCGGGCCACCGTACCGAATCATGGTGTCCATGACCTGGTTCAGCGGCTCCGGGTAGGTAGCAGCGGAAGCGGCCGGGGTGCCAGCCACAGCGACGGCGGATGCAGCAGCGATTGCAACGAGGGAACGACGGATCTTCTTCATTGTGTCTCCTTGAATGATTCTTTGAAGGGCGGGTAGTTACGTGGTTAGAACAGAACGTTCGAGATGAAGCCCAAGGAGGACAGGGCTGCCGGTACGAGGATGACGTTCTGAGCTTCGTAGCCAGCAACGTTGGTAATCTGCGTCAGGACATCTGCGAGCGGCTGCGGAGCCTGAGCAGCGGAGGCAGCAGGGGTACCAGCCAGGGCGATAGCAACAGCAGCACCGGCGGCGACGAGGGTACGACGGATCTTCATAAAATCACCTTAGGGGTTGTGAGAGTTGTGCATGGGGGGACGGTTTCACGCATCACTTATTAAAGTTTTGCCCGTAACCTGACTAACACTGTAGGGGCTTAGTGATGATGTTGCCTAGGTTCGTGGGGAATAAATCCATATGGGGGTAATAACGAATTCTTGATGATAGAGCAACAACATCCTCGATGTCCGGGCGCCTTACTACAGTGAGAGACATGGCTAAAAAGGTTCGTCCCGTCCACACCTGCACCGAATGCGGTTTTGTCTCCCCCAAGTGGTTGGGCCGCTGCCCCGAGTGCGGGTCGTGGGGAACGCTGCAAGAAACTGCTGCCGTGCAGGAAAGCAGTGCTGCGCAGGCAGCGATGAGTGGACGCCGGCCGACGGGACTTACGCCAACGAGCCCAGCTGTCCCCATCACCAAGGTGGGAGCGGCACAAACCAAAGCGCTTAACACCGGGATTGGGGAGCTCGACCGCGTCCTTGGTCGCGGTATCGTGCCCGGCTCCGTGGTGCTCATGGCAGGCGAGCCCGGGGTGGGTAAATCCACGCTGCTACTCGAGGTCGCATCGCGCTGGGCGCAACTAGGCCGCACGGCGTTGTACGCCACGGCAGAAGAATCTGCCGGGCAGGTCCGTGCCCGCGCTGAGCGTACCGGCGCACTGCACGAGACGCTCTATTTGGCGGCGGAGTCGAATCTGGATGTTGTCTTCGGACACGTCGAGCAGCTCAAGCCCAGTCTCATCATTGTGGACTCGGTGCAGACCATGCATGCAGCAGGCGTCGAAGGAGTAGCCGGAGGCGTGGCGCAATCCCGTGCGGTCACCGCTGCGTTGACCACATTGGCTAAGACCACGGGAATCCCGATCCTCCTCGTTGGTCACGTCACCAAGGATGGCAACGTGGCCGGTCCGCGCGTGCTGGAGCACCTCGTCGATGTGGTGTTGAACTTTGAAGGTGACCGGCAGTCTTCCCTACGGCTGTTGCGCGGGCTCAAGAATCGCTTCGGCGCTACTGATGAGATGGGCTGCTTTGAGCAAACCGCCGCCGGCATCCGCGAGGTCGCGGACCCGTCCGGGCTGTTTCTTTCCCACCGCGGTAGCACACCGGATGGTTCCGCGGTCACGGTAGCCATGGATGGGGTGCGCCCTATTCTCGCGGAAGTGCAAGCGCTCACGGTCGATCCGGTGGCCAAGAATCCTCGCCGCGTCGTGACGGGTTTGGATGCCAACCGCGTCCCCATGGTGCTTGCTGTCTTGCAGGCGCGGGCGGGTGAGCGCACGAACGACAAAGACGCCTACGTCGCCACCGTGGGTGGCATGAAGATTCAGGAGCCGGCAACAGACCTCGCGGTAGCCCTAGCCACGTGGTCCTCACTCCATGAGCGGCCGCTGCCACCGAAGACCGTGGTGATCGGAGAAGTCGGCCTGGCCGGCGAGGTACGCCGCGTGCCAAACCTGGATCGTCGTCTGGCGGAGGCTGCGCGCTTGGGCTACCGCCAGGCCATCGTCCCGCCGGGCGAGGTAGAGGTCACCGGCATGCGCGTGCATCAAGCATCCACGTTGAGTGAGGCAATTTCTGCGCTGAGCTAGCACTGCCCTAGTGCTGCCACGAAAGCTGGCGCTTAGAGCAGGTTGAAAGGCAAGGCTGCCGAGTAGTTGTCGCCGATGACGGTGTGCAGGAAGTATGCACCGGAATCGGCCTCTGGGCGGTCAGTGCACTGCCCCGGTTCGGAGCGCTTGCGGGACCAGTCGGCTTGGAAGAAGCGGGTCTCGCCAGACTTGAAGGTCTGCTTGCCGGTCTCCACGGAGGCGTAGCAATCGGTGTCAGACCACACGCGCTCGTTAGAGCCCATCTTGTAGACCTCAAAGCGCAGTTGCTGCTCATCAAGGTCGATGGAGCAATCCTTCGTGGTGGGGTTGAAGACTTCCATGTAGAAGGTCGGCATCTTGCCGCCCGGAACGCTGTCCTCATTGGTCTTAGCCATGACCTTGAGGTCCTCCAGGGAGCACTCCGTTTTCGCGGGGTCGACGGCCAGCTCGGTGGGCTGGGATTCTTCGCTCTTCTCGGCATCCTCTGCGCCTTCTTCCGAAGGCTGCTCCTCCTCGGATTCGGATGCTGGGGCCGCAGACTCAGTATCCTCGGGCTGCGAGGTGGTCGGCTGCTCGGATGGCTGAACCAAGCTGCTGGATGCCGCTGCCGGCTGCGACTCCTTATCCTCCGAGGACCCACCGAAAAGCGCAGTGGCCGCCCAGATAAGGATGACCACAAGCACCAGAATCGCCACGAGCGCGGCAATGCGGCGGCGAACATAAATCTCGCGCGGCAGCGGCTTCGAGGTACGGGTTGGCTCAGTCACAGCCTTTAGTTTAAGGGGACTGAGTGCTAACCCGGGCCAGCGTTAGGCCGCGTGTCTTGTTCTTTCCCCACCACGCAGCCTTGTTTTCGCACTACTGCACACCGTGGAGGACGACGGTCTCCACGCTGGAGTCCTCAAGGAGGTAGCGCAGGCCGACGATACCGAGCGTTCCAGCGTCGAGAAGCTCGCGCGCCGCCGGGACATCTGAGATGATCTGCGAGACCGTCTGCGCGGTGTTCTCACGCTCAAAGTCAGCGCGATCCTCGCGGCCATCGCGCTTGGCCACCATTGACGCCACCGCGACCTGCTCAATGATGGGGCGCTGCAACCCCGTCGGCAGCTCGCCACCGGCCAAGAACTCTGCGGCTGCATCCACCGCACCGCAGGATTGATGGCCCATCACGACGAGCAGGTTAGCGTTGAGGTTCTCCAGGGCATAGTCCAGCGACGCCATCACCGCACTATCCAGGATGTGCCCAGCCGTACGGATAACGAAGGCATCACCGAAACCAATGTTGAACACATGCTCAATCGGCGCGCGGGAATCCGAGCAGGCCAGCACAATAACGCGTGGGTCCTGGCCCTGGGTCAACCCGGCGCGCAGTTTGGCATCCTGGTTGACGGCGATGAGGTTTCCGCTCACGAGGCGGCGGTTACCTGCTTGGAGGGCTTCCCAGACTTCCTGCGGACGGTGCGGTACATGTACTAGAGGCATGATTCACACTCTAGTCCCACCACCCCTACACTGAGGTGCTTATGGATACCCAAGCTGTCATCGAGTGGTTCGACGCTAACGAGCGCCCCCTGCCCTGGCGTGCGCCGCGGACCTCGGCGTGGGGAGTACTGCTCAGCGAGGTCATGAGCCAGCAGACTCCCGTCGCGCGCGTGGCCCCGCAATGGGAAGAGTGGATGCAGCGTTGGCCCACGCCCCAGGATCTCGCGGCGGCCTCAAAAGCCGATGTGCTGCGTGCCTGGGGCAAGCTCGGCTATCCGCGGCGTGCGTTGCGGTTGTGGGAATGCGCGAAGGAGATTGGGGAAGGTGAGGTTCCAGGGGACGTCGATAAGCTCTTGGCCCTGCCCGGTATCGGTGAGTACACCGCGCGGGCGGTCGCGGCGTTTCATTTTGGGCACAACGTGCCGGTGGTAGACACCAATGTCCGCCGCGTCTACGCCCGTGCTGAGGAAGGCCGATTCCTGGCGCCGACACCCTCGAAGCGCGAGTTAGCGCAGGTTGAGGCACTTCTTCCGGAGGTGAATGGGCCGCGTTTCTCAGCGGCGCTCATGGAGCTGGGAGCGCTCGTGTGCACGGCGAAAAATCCGGACTGCGCAGCCTGCCCCATTAAGAGCTCGTGCGCGTGGCAACTCGCCGGATGCCCCGAGCCGAGTGAGGAAGAAGCCGCGCGGGCAAAGAAGCGCGTGCAAAAGTTCACCGGCACAGACCGCCAGGTGCGGGGGCTGCTTCTCGACGTCCTCCGCGCCTCACCCCACCCCGTTCCCAAGTCCGAGCTGGATTCTGTGTGGGAAGACGCTCCGCAGCGCGCTCGCGCACTCGCTTCACTGCTTGACGATGGGCTTATGGAGCAGAACGAGGAGGGGTTGTTCCATCTTCCTCAGTAGGGCGATGGGAGAAGTCGATAAGCCGGCCCATGGTCCAGTTACGGTCAGTAAGCATGCGGGCCAGCACAAGGCCGCAGCCAATCGCCACGACGGCCATTGAGGCGATGGCGAGGTTGTTCAAGGCTTGGTCCATGTTGCCCACGTTGAGGTGGTAGACAGTGCGGAACATGGCGGTGCCCGGGATCATGATGACAGACGCCGGCACTGTCGTAGTGATACGCGGCAGGTGTGCGCGCTTGGACGCCACCGCACCCAACAGGCCCACGATGAGGCCGCCAATGAAAGCGCCCACGTAGTTGGTCGCCCCCCAGCTGATGAGGAACAGGCGCACGATGTTGGCCACCGTCCCCACCGACGCCGCCACCAGTACCATCCGCCGAGAGGAGTTGAACAAGAAGGCAAAGCCAGAAATGCCGAGGAAACTTGCCACGGCTGCTGCGATATACCATTGGGCATCGGGGCTCGGGATGCCTGGTTCAGGTGTCAGTTCCGTGGTCCAGCTCACCAGCGCCACGGTAAAAGTGGCCGCGGTAATGATGGTCAGCGCATACGCCAAGCGGGTCAGGCCCGCGCCGAAGTCGAAGCGTGCGAGGTCAATAAGCGCCGAGAACAGCGGGAATCCTGGGATGAGGAACAGCACCGCCGCAACATAACCGGAGGAAAAATCGGCGGGGTTAGCGATGCCTGTAGCGGCGACCGCCTTGGTGGTGATGAAATACACCAGGCTCGCTACTGTTCCGCCCGCCACGATGCAGCCGAGCTGGTGCACATGTTTGTGATGCAGTGAGGCGCGGGTCAACTGACCGCAGAAGGCCGCCAGCGCAACGAGGACGACCGCATAGACGGTGAAGTAATTAAGCACGGCAAAGGATGCACAGGCAACGGCTGCCGCGCAGGCCAAGAGCCAGCGATTCCACCGTTTAATCACCGTGGACTCGATGGCATCGAGCATGGCGCTGAGATCCTCAGCGGTAATTCCTGAAAACAGGCGGTTGTGGGTGAGGTCCTCGAGAGCCTCGATGCGAGAGGCATCGACGGCCGGTGAATGCTGCTGGGCCACAACGGTCCGAAAATCACGGCCGCGGTGAAAGGTACACGTGATTTGGGTGACGCCAACGTCAGCATCAAGCCGGTCGAAGCCCAGCGCGCGAGCAGCACGTTTCATGCCGCGCAGCACCCGATAGCCCGACGTGCCCGCACCCATCAGCATCATGCCGAGGCGCAGCACCACATCAGCCTCGTACCCCATCCGGACGTAATCGGCACTGGGGCGAGAACTCATTAACGCCAGCGCCCCCGGAAATTCAGGCCACCGGGTAGGTTGACCCACATGCCACCGCGGGAATTAAAGGTCACGGGTCCGACCTTCGTCGACATCGACGCACCGGAGCCAGAGACGTTGATCCAGCTGTTTTTACCGGTCTTCTTCCGCTTGCGATAGTAAATTCCCATGCCAGCAAGCTTAGCGCGGATGCGCAACTGAGCTAGGAAGACTAAGCTCAACATCGTGAGAATTAAAGCCCTGATTACTGCTCTTGCGACCGCTGCGGCCGTCGCCGTGGCCACACCAGCAGCACAGGCAGTTCCCCCGGGCACCGTGCACTCCGCCGCCCCAACCGAACAGCCCAACGCGAGGATCACGGCCATTTCCTACGCCTCCACGCTCATGGATGGCACTCCCACCACAGTCACGGGTATGGTCTACGAACCCAAAGCACCGTGGCAGGGCCCCGGCGAGCGCCCCACCATCGTCTACGCTCCAGGAACTCGCGGGGCGGGCGACCAGTGCGCGCCGTCACGTGCTTACACAGCACCTAGTGCCGGAGGCAGGGACCAGAACTTCGATGCTGCCGCAGGACTCTACGACTTTGCCCTATCGCAGGGCGTACGTGTTGTGGTCACGGACTACATCGGGCTCGGCACCCCCGGCCACCACTCCTACGTGAACAACATCGAAGAAGCCCACGCGGTTCTTGATGCCGCCCGCGCCGGCCTCAAGCTCGCCGGTGCACCCGCCACTGCCCCCGTCGGCTTCGCCGGTTATTCCCAAGGCGGTGGCGCAGCTGCCGCCGCTGGCGAGTACGCGGCCACCTATGCGCCTGAGCTCAACGTCAAGGGCACCTTTGCCGGGGCGCCACCAGCAGACCTTTTCGAAGTCATGCGTGCCGTCGATGGTTCTTCCCTTGTCCACGTCTTGGGCTATGCCATTAACGGTTTTGCCGAGCGCAGCCCCGAATTCTCACACGAAATCATCGAAGAGCTGAACCCCCGCGGGCGCACGTTCCTCACTGATGCCGCGACCTTCTGTGTCCGTGACTCTATGTCTGCCTGGGGAAATGTCCGCACCAGCGAGCTCACGAACAACGGTGAATCCTTTGAAGAATTGCTGCGCCGCAAGCCAGCGGCCTCCCGCATGTTGAGGGAACAGCGCCTAGGCCAGCATGCTCTCAATGCGCCAATGCTGGTCATGAATTCCCCCACCGATGACATCATTCCTTATCAGCAGGCACGCACCATGGCCCGCGATTTTTGCGCGGCTGGCGGCACCGTCCAATTTGAGGATGCCCGCGCCGTCAATGTGCGCCCCGGCTCCGGCGCCAACCATGCCGCGCCAATGGCCCGTTCGCTTCTGCGCGGTACGAGATACCTCATCGATCGCTTCAAGGACGTGCCCGCCCCATCGAACTGCCAGCCTGCTGAATCCTAGACTCGCCCCCAGAACTCACACAAAGAACCTGACTTGGGGTCGCCGACTGCGCCCGCCGTCATCCTTTTTCATTTGATTGCCAATAGGCGTCAGTTGCGATAGGCTGAGCGCATGGCACACGAGCACCACGATCACGATCACTCCAGCACGCCGCTGCGCGCGCTCCTCATTGCGCTCAGCATTACCGGCACCGTCTTCTTCGCGGAGCTAATCGGCGGCTGGTTGGCGGGTTCAATGGCGTTGATGGCGGATGCTATGCACATGCTTTCCGACGCCGCTGGGTTAATCCTTGCGGTGCTAGCGGTGTTGGTGGGGCGTCGCCAAGCATCAGCCCAGGCCACCTACGGCTACCGGCGGGTGGAGGTGCTTGCGGCACTGGTGAACGCGGTAACGGTGCTGGTGATCTCGGTGTGGATTGTCGTCGAGGCGGTTCGACGACTGCAGAGCCCGGCCGAAGTACAGGGAAAAACGATGCTGATCATCGCGGTGATCGGCCTGGTGGCGAATGTGCTATCGGCGTGGGTGCTGAACCGCCACCGCGAATCCTCGATCAACGTGGAGGGCGCGTTCTTGCACGTGCTGGTCGATATGCTCGGCTCGGTGGCAGTGATCGTGGCGGGCATCGTGGTGCTGGCCACCGGGTTCGTGGCTGCGGACGTGATCGCCTCGCTGGTCATTGCGGCGATGGTGCTGCCGCGCGCATGGCAACTCATGCGGCTGTCGGCGAGCGTGCTGCTCGAGCAGGTCCCGGCGGGCTTCGACGCCAGCGTGATCGAGCCCGCGCTGCGGCAGGTCGAGGGCGTTGCCGATATCCATGACCTGCACCTGTGGAGCCTGGATGGTGTAAACGTGCTCACGACCGTGCACATCGTACGCGACGGCACCGTCGATACCGGCCCACTGTTGGATGCCGCCCAGCACGCCCTGCGCGAACACGGCATCGAGCACTCAACCATCCAGATTGAGCACCCGGAGCACGAATCGCACGAGACGGTGTGCTGATTCAGTTCTAGCCTGACTTAGGTCTTGGGTGGGTGAGCAACGTGACTCTTGACACTGCTACCTGGTGGTTTTCGGCGGTGAGGTGGGATTGTTCCGCACTAAATTGACCCAAGGCAGGAGGGCGTTTTGTAAAAGGCATCTGGCAAAGGGCATCTTTGGGTCTAAAAACGCCATCTGCAATGAGTAAATGGCGTTTTCAGCCGTGAAAACGCCTTATGACTGATGCCTTTTGCCAGACGCCTTTTGTAAGATGCTTCCAGCATGTCGATGGAGGGATGCAGACGTTGCGCATTGCGAGGGGAGCGAAGAGGTAATCCGTTTGGGAAAAGACGCGCAGTGCTCTACGGAAACGGTCATTATGGCCTGACTTAGGCCTTGGGCGGGTGAGCAACGTGACTCTTGACACTGCTACCTGGTAGTTTCGGCGGTGAGGTGGGATTGTTCCGCACTAAATTGGCCTAAGTCCGGCTGATTCAGTTCTAGTGGTGGACTGGGGGCGTGCCGCTCCGTGAAGGTCACGCACAGCAAACCCCGAACCGCACGCGGTGTCACACGCATGCGGTTCGGGGCTATTCCTCATGGGCCCAGTGACTGGGCCAGAGTCAGCGCTTAGAGCGGCTGACCGGCGCCAGCGCCTGCCGGCGGCGGGTTGCCGTCATCGCCATCGTCATTGTGGGAGTCAGCCGCGGAATCGCTGCCAGACTCCCCGAGGACATCCGGGCTGATGGTATCCGGCTCATCCGAGGATGCTTCCTCATCAGCCTCGCGCACGGCGGTGTCCTCCAAGTTCTCGAGCTCCTCATCAAAGGTTCCCTCCGGCAACGGGCGCGGACGCGGGGTGAAGGTGAAAGTGGCCGAGGAGTTATCCTTGGACTCACCATCCCAGCCCTCAACGTCCACGGTGATGATTTCACCGGCACCAATTTCGCCGTAGAGGATCTTCTCGGAGAGCTGGTCCTCAATCTCACGCTGGATGGTACGACGCAGCGGACGGGCACCAAGAACGGGGTCGAAGCCGCGCTTGGCCAACAGGTCTTTGGCCTTCTGCGTGAGCTCGATGCCCATATCGCGCTCGGAAAGCTGCTTTTCCACGCGACCAATGAGCAGCTCTACCATCTCCACAATCTGCTCCTGGGTGAGCTGGTGGAAGACCACAATCTCGTCGATACGGTTGAGGAACTCAGGACGGAAGTGCTTCTTCAGCTCATCGTTAACCTTATTCTTCATGCGCTCGTACTGCGCATCCGAATCGGTCTCAGAGGAGCCGGTAAATCCCAAGCCCACAGCCTTGGAGATGTCCTGGGTACCCAGGTTCGAGGTGAAGATGAGCACCGTGTTCTTGAAGTCCACGTTGCGGCCCTGGCCATCGGTCAGGCGGCCGTCCTCAAGCACCTGCAGGAGCGTGTTGTAAATCTCCTTGTGGGCCTTCTCAATCTCGTCGAACAGGACGACGGAGAACGGCTTGCGGCGGACCTTCTCGGTCAGCTGGCCACCCTCTTCGTAGCCCACGTATCCCGGAGGAGCACCGAAGAGACGGGAGGCGGTGAAGCGGTCATGGAACTCACCCATATCAATCTGGATGAGGTCATCATCCGAACCGAAGAGGAAGTTAGCCAGGGACTTCGACAGCTCCGTCTTACCCACACCGGACGGACCAGCAAAGATGAAGGAACCGGACGGACGGCGCGGATCCTTTAGACCTGCACGAGTACGGCGGATAGCGCGGGAGACAGCCTTGACGGCCTCGTCCTGACCAATGATGCGCTTGTGCAGCTCCTCCTCCATATTGAGGAGGCGGTTGGATTCCTTCTCCGTGAGCTTAAGAACCGGGATGCCGGTCCAGTGTGCGAGGACCTCAGCAATCTGCTCCTCGCCGACCTCGGCGATTTCCTCGAGGTCACCGGAGCGCCACTGCTTTTCCTTCTCCGCGCGCTCTTCACCGAGCTTGCGCTCCTGATCACGTAGACCTGCGGCCTTCTCGAAGTCCTGCGCATCAATCGCGGCTTCCTTTTCCTTACGGACCTCGGCAATGCGGTCATCGACCTCACGCAAGCCCTCCGGAGCGGTCATGCGCTTGATACGCATGCGAGCACCAGCCTCATCGAGAAGGTCAACGGCCTTATCCGGCAGGAAGCGGTCATTGATGTAGCGGTCAGACAAGGAGGCCGCAGCCTTGAGGGCCTCATCGGTGTAGGACACGCGGTGGTGCGCCTCGTACTTATCGCGCAGGCCCTTAAGAATCAGAATGGTGTCATCGAGGGAAGGTTCTTCGACCTTGACCGGCTGGAAACGGCGCTCAAGAGCAGCGTCCTTCTCAATGTGCTTGCGGTACTCATCCAGGGTGGTCGCACCAATAGTCTGGAGCTCACCACGAGCCAGCTTCGGCTTCAGCAGGGAGGCAGCATCGATGGCACCCTCTGCGGCACCAGCGCCCACCAGGGTGTGGATCTCATCGATGAAGAGGATGATGTCACCGCGCTGGTTAATTTCCTTGAGAACCTTCTTCAGGCGTTCCTCAAAGTCACCGCGGTAGCGGGAACCGGCCACCAGGGAGCCCAGGTCCAGCGAGTACAGCTGCTTATCCTTGAGAGTCTCCGGGACCTTGCCGTTGACAATGTCGAGGGCCAGGCCCTCGACCACGGCGGTCTTACCCACACCGGGCTCACCGATGAGCACCGGGTTGTTCTTAGTACGGCGGGAGAGCACCTGCATGATGCGCTCCACCTCAGACTCGCGGCCCACCACGGGATCCAGCTTGCCGTCCTTAGCAGCCTGGGTGAGGTTGCGGCCGAACTGGTCAAGCACCAGAGAGTTGGAACGCTCACCGGCGCCGCCGGAACCGCCACGACCACCCTGGCCAGCACCAGCACCAGCGCCTACTGGGCCAGGACCGCCCTGGGAGGTGCTGCCACCGTCACCTTCGCCGCCCTCATAACCGGAGAGCAGCTGGATAACCTGCTGGCGCACGCGCGGCAGGTCCGCGCCCAGCTTGGTCAGCACCTGGGCTGCCACGCCATCACCTTCACGAATGAGGCCGAGGAGCAGGAACTCGGTGCCAATGTACTTGTGGCCCATCTGCAGGCCCTCACGCAGGGAAAGCTCAAGGACCTTCTTGGCGCGCGGGGTAAACGGAATGTGGCCAGTGTGTGGCTGGGAGCCCTGACCAATAATCTCCTCCACCTCACGGCGGACGTCCTCCAGCGAGATGCCCATGGATTCCAGGGCCTTGGCGGCAACACCTTCACCCTCGTGAATAAGACCCAGGAGGATGTGCTCGGTGCCGATGTAATTGTGGTTGAGCATGCGTGCTTCTTCCTGCGCCAGAACGATGACGCGGCGAGCACGGTCTGTAAACCTCTCGAACATGACCTCTTACCTTTCGCTGTTAATGTGTCATCCACTCTAACGCGCGGGGCCGACACTCCATTCACGATTTTTCTCCCCATCGCCACCACACGCACGTTTCCCCAGCTCACAACACTGTACGCCGGTAGCGAACAGGCCCGAATGGCCGCGCCATTCGCCTGCCACCCCTGGGGAAATCTCCCCGCCGCTAGGTTGGGGCCCACGGCGCTTGTTAAAATAGCCGGTGCTGGTTCGGGAAACGGAGCTTGGAGCTTGATTCCCGTTCCTTTCCTTATCACTCACGGCGTCGCCCCTTATTCCCTACACCGAGGGTTCCACTCCGTTAGTCTCTCTTCCCATAAGGAACTCTCATGGTCGGCGAGCCGATGTCTCCACGGCCTCACTCGCCCCGCCTCCTCAACGCACCCTCCCTATTCGCGAAGTGCTCTGACCCTCTATGAACCTCACATTGCAGGTCATGAAGTAAACTAACCTCCTAGTTAGCACTGTTGACACGTTGAGGGAGGAGCCAGTCACCATGTCGCAGCCACAGCAGGGAGCCTTGCTTGTCGACGATCTTATTGGCCACTCGCAACTTCTGAGCGTTACCGAGTCCGCCACCTTGGGCCGTCAGGGCGATATCCTCCTTGCCGCCGACGACCCAGCCATGCACCGCACATTCCTGCAGGTATGGTCCAACGGCGCGCAGTGGTTCCTCAAAAACATTGGCAGCTTCATTGCCGCCACCATTCAACCACCGGCCGCCTGCGGCTACGGCCGCACGGTGCTAAGTCCCGGCAGTATTGAAGTGCTGCATCCGGGAACGTCAACGCTGTATTTCTCCACCGCCACGATGAGTTATGAATGCGAGCTCACCGTGATGCAGCCGCTGCGCAGCCCGGAGCCTAGCCTGCCGCCGGATGGCCCGTTCACAACTCACGTCTTCGAGCCCAATGAGGAGCAGTGCCTCCTGCTCAAAGCTTTGGCCCAGCCGCTCATCGATAATCCCGCGGCCGAGCCACGCGTGGTCGTGGGAACCCAGCGCGAGCTCGCCGAAACCTTGGAGTGGACGGAGAAGAAGGTTGAGCGCAAGATCCAAACTCTGGCGGAAACGTTGCAGAAGCTCGGCGTCCCCCAGTTTCAGCCGGGGCAAAAGATTTCGTGGCGCATCGTTCTGGCGCAGTTCGCTGCGGCCCACCCGCAATACTATGCACACCTTTCATAACAATTTAGTCATCTCTTCTTGATTAACGCTTAGTGTTCTGCGCAGTGCTGATAGTCTTTGTCTGACTCTGTTTTCTCCACTCTGCAAGGACCTGTCCACTCTCATGTTCGCCCCGTTCTCACTGCGCATGCTGGCCGCTCTCGGCTTAGCACTCCTCACGCTGTCTGCGTGCGCAGTGGATAAGGACACCGCTGAGGATGCGCCGAAATTTACGGTCAATGGCACCACGTCACGGTCGGAGTCAGCGCTGACGGTGGCGGAGGGGACGTCGGAAAGCGCAGAGCCTACCGGGCTACACCTGCGCCAAGAGGATGGCTCCTTCCTTCTCACCACCAAGACCCCTGGCCCGGGACCCGTTGATGAAATCACCGCAAATTACTCTGAACTGGAAGAATACGGCTTCGGATCACTGCGCGCGGTGGTGGACAACTCCGGCTATGACGGCACCGTAAGCGGCTCGGCGCCCACCGGTGTGTTGCAGTGGGCTGTCGGCGGCATCTTCGTGCTCAATGCCCAGGCCATGAATCTCAGCGGTGATGAAGCAGACTTGGAGAATAACGCCGAATGGCGCGTTGCTCTGTTAGACGCCGAAGGAAATAACCACCTCGACGACGCTACACAGAGCGCTGTGAGCTGCAATTTCGGCGTCTGCACGTTGGCCGCAGTTCTGCAGGAACCCGGCAGCTTCACCGCCGAGATCACCATCCGTCAGGCGGGGTATGAGCCTTTCCTCATCCGTCAGCCCATCATCGTGGCGGCCTAGCAATGAACGCGCATCCCACCGCCTCCGGTCTGCCTTTGGATCTTGAGCCTGAGCTCATTGCCAAGGGCTATTCGCAGTTCCACCAGATCGGTGCAGGTGGCATGGGCACGATTGTCTTTGCCCGCAAGGAAAGCCTCGACCGCGAGGTGGCCATCAAGGTCATTGCCCAGCATGCGGCCGGGGACGATGAAGAAGTCCGCCGCTTTATGGCGGAGATGCGCACGGTGGCAGCGCTGGATCACCCCGCTATCGTGCCCATCTATGACGGCGACATTACCCCTGGCGGCGTTCCGTATTTCGTCATGAAGTTCCTGCGTGGCCCCAGTTTGGAGGCGCACATCAACCGCCGAATCTTGGAGAATTCCAAGTTCACGGTGGAGCAGACCGTGCAGCTGCTGACGCCCATCGCGCAGGCGCTGGATTATTTGGCGGCGCTGCCCTCCCCGGTAATTCACCGCGATGTCAAACCCGCGAACATCATCGCGGATAGTGATGCGAGTGACGAAGGATGCACCGTCATGCTCGCGGATTTTGGCATCGCCATCAATGAGGACACTACCCGAATGACTCGGGAGGGCCTGCGCGTTGGCACCGATGCGTACATGGCCCCGGAGCTCTACCCCACCCAGCTAGCACAGGCCCCACCGCAGCCCACGGCGGCCAGTGACCGCTACTCGCTGGCGCTCATCGCGCTGGAAATGCTTACCTTGGTCAATTTACGTCGCGCTACGAGCCCACAGCAGTGGGCGCACAGCCGCGTCATCCCAGAACTGACTCCGCAGAACCTGGCGCTTGCCGACGGTCCCTCAGCCCCCTCCCTCAACGCCTTCTTCGCCACCGCACTCCATCCGGATCCGCACCAGCGCTTTGCCACATCCACCGAGATGATGGAGGCTCTGGCTGCCGCAGCCGAAACGAAGGGTCCCGTCGAGGCATCGCGCACTGCCGCGCGGAGCGCAGCACCATCCACCACGCCCGCCAACGCCGTCCCGGCACGCGCAGCAGTCTCACCAAATGACGATGCAGAGCCTGCCCACTCGCGGCGTCGCCGTAACGTCCTGCTCGCCGCAGTTTTAGCAGGCATACTTCTTGTGACCAGTATCGCCGGTGGCCTGGTGCTGCGTGGGGCCGGCTGGGACGCCGAAGAGAAGGTCCTCGCCCAAGAGTTCCCACTGCTCTTCCCCAAACGCCCTGGCCGCGCACCGTGGAAGGACATGAATTGCCGCTCCGCGGAACCGGAGGCGGGCCAACGTGCCCGAATCATTTGCGAAAGCGATGACCTCACCTTCGTCGGCGCCGACTTCGGTACCGAGGACAACCGCGACGCCATCGTGCCGGACACCGTCGAGGAGCTTAGCAGTGATGCCTGCACCATCACGTCTGCCGAAATCCCCGACCAGCCCGGCACGTGGGGAATCTACCCCACCGGGGTATCAGCTCGTTTTGCCTTCGTTCTTGCAGGTCCCAATGCCGAAGAGGACCGCCTGAACCTACCCGTGTGCTAGTGTTGCGCTTCTTCTTTGCGTTGCCTCGTGGCATGACGTGTTGTCCCTTACACTGAAGGGCATTCGACATCGACCGCCGAAGGATCTCTTCTCATCGTGACTACGCTTCCTGACTTCTTCACTACCCAACACCAGCTGCGCGAACTTGCTGTCCTCGACCAAGGTGCCGGTTCCACGTTGTTTCTGGTTGAGGACCCAGCTCAGAATCAGCTCCTCGTGGAGTTGTTTTCCGCCGAGCACCGCGGCGTGCTGCGAGAAGCCGGCGTAGCTGGGCAGCTTCAGCACAGCGCCATCGCCCCCATCGTGGGCACTGGCACGACAACTAGCGGTCAAGAGTTCTTCGTGCGCCGCTGCTTTCCGGGTGAGCAGCTTTCGGACTACACCGGCTCCGGGGTGGGCGCGCGGCATCTCTCCCGGGAGGAAGCTCTGGCCACCTTTGCCCCGCTGGCTGACGCCGTGGACTTCCTGCTGCAGCGAGACCGCGCCGGTTATGCCCTGCGTGCGTTGAATCCGCGGCGCATCATCTTAACCAGCAATCGCTCGACGGCGTTCCTCGCCACAGTAGGCCCCGATGCGGCCTTTACTCCGTCCCGCGCTTCCGCACAGGAGGTCATCGGGCGCCTCGCGCACCTATTGTCCGCTGCCTATCCGGCGTTCCGCGCGGATGCGGCCTACCCTTCCGCCGCAGCCGTCCTCGAGGCTCTGCGCGCGCAGGGTTCCTACCACCAGGCGCCCCAGACTGCGCCGCAGCCAGCAGTTCACCCAGCCCAGCAGCAGCCTTTCCACCAGCCAGCGCAGCCTGAGCAGCCTAAGCAACCCAAGAAGAAGTCCTCCACGAAACTCCTGCTAGGCCTCGGTACCGGTGCTGTGGCCCTGCTGCTCATCGGTGGTCTTCTGTGGTTCTTCATCGGCCGCGCCTCGTGGTCCGAGCAGGAGCAGGCGCTTGCCGACGCCCACCCGGGCCTCCTCAGCTCCCGCCCCGGCGGCGAGGGCTTTGAGGGAGCGACGTGCGAATCCCGCGATCCGGAGGAAGGCCAGGAAGCCAAAATCACGTGTACCGCTGATGGGGTGACGTACTCGGTGGCGGGTTATGGGGACGTCGAGAAGCGCGAAGCGGCCGGCCCAGCCCAAGGCGGACAGGAACTCTCCAACGGACAGTGCACGGTGCATAGCTACGATCTGTCCGATGCGGAGCCGTTGTACTACATGGCCGCTGAGGATTCGGACAGTGCTGTGCTGGTGTGGGGCGAGAACGCCGAAGAGACGCGCCTGCGCCTGCCACTATGCTAGGCCACACGGTTAGCCCACGCGGTTAATTCACGCGCTTGAGCAGCGGCGCCAGCACCGCGATGGCGATACCGGCAATGCCCGCAAAGAGGAAGGCCCAGTGCGTTCCCTGCGCCGTGGCGGCGGCAGCGCTCAAGCCTGCCTCGGTACCCGCACTCGTACCGCGGGTCAGGAAAACTACGAGGAAGGCCGTACCCATCGCGCCCGCCAACTGCTGGAATGTGTTCATGATGGCAGAACCGTGCGAGTAAAGCTTCTCCGGCAGCGAGGACAGCGCGGTGGTCATCAACGGGGTCATCATGAGGCACATGCCCAAGGAGAACAGCACGTGCATGCCCACCACCATCCACAACGTGGAGGATTCCCCCAATGTGGCCAAAAGCCACAGACTCACCACCATGAACAGCGACCCCGGAATCATAAGCGGGCGCGGACCTAAGGAATCGAAGATGCGGCCCACAAATGGTGAGAGGAAAGCCTGCAGAATACCGCCTGGCATGACTGCCAGGCCGGTGGCGAATGCCGTGGCACCCAGGGTGGTTTGGAGGTAAATCGGCAGGACGGTCACCATGCCGAGCATGAGCCCGAAGGACACGAGCAGAATAATGACCGCTAGCGTGAAGTTGCGGACGCGGAAAGGGCGCAAGTCCATCAGTGCGCGATCATCCAGGGCGAGGCGCCGCTGGCGAAGAATGAAGAGGATAAGCCCCACTGCTCCGATGATGCTCACGGCCATCTCTACCCAGGCACCGCCGTTGAGCATCTTCTCAATCGAGGACAGTCCGTAGACCAATCCGCCAAAAGCAACGGCAGACAGGACTACGGAGAGGCCATCCAGCGGCACCTCGCGGCTTGCGCCCACGTTGCTCAAGCGCCACAGGCCCGCGACCAAGATAAGCGCCATGAGGGGAACCATGGCCCAGAAAATGACGTGCCAGGTAAAGCGGTTAAGAATCGCGCCACCAACCGTCGGGCCCAGGGCAGGTGCCACCGAAATCACGACGGAGATAATCCCCATCACGGTTCCTCGGCGTTGCGGCGGGACCAGGGTCATGGCCACGGTCATGAGCGTCGGAATCATCAGCGCTGTGCCACCTGCCTGCAGCACGCGGCCGAGGAGAAGAACGACAAAGCTCGGCGCAAGCGCCGCCACCACCGTGCCGACGAGAAACAGGCCGGTGGACGCGAGGAAGATCTGGCGAGTGGTGAGCCTTTCAATGAGGAAACCCGTCGTCGGAATCACCACAGCCATGGTGAGCATAAAGCCGGTAAGCAGCCACTGCGCGCTGGTAGCAGGGATTCCGAAGTCCGCCATGATCGTTGGCAGCGCCACCGACAGCGACGTCTCATTGAGGATCATGACCATGGCCCCCAGCACCAAGATGCTGAGGTTGATGACGACCTTTGCAGGGATCTCAGCGGACATGCAGCCAGCAACACCTTTCCACAACCACACCGCCTCGCCACGGTGGCTAAGCGCAAAGGGCATAGAGTACTACTCGCTGCGCACGGGCGCCACACGGAGCACAGCTATTGTGGCCTGGGTGACACTCCCCAAAATGTCAGCGGACAGAGTGGGTGAGATGGCAGGGTAAACACCAACCTGCCCGCTAGAGAAAGGCCCCATCGGATGCAGCGGGAGCTCCACCTCATCAGCCCTGCCGGGAACAGCATCATCGTGCGTCCCGGGCAGCAGCTGGTGGCGGGCCGCGACGGCGACTTTCCCCTCGCCCCTGAGGATGCCTCCATGCACCGCCACTTCCTCCGCTTTTGGCAGCAGGAAGATAATTGGATGGTGAGCAACGTGGGCAGCTTCCTAGCCGCCGAACTCTCCTCCCCACGCAGCCGCACCAACGGACCCATCCGGCTCGTTCCACAGAGCACCGCGGCCATCCCGGAGGGGACCTCGATGCTGTGCTTTACGACGCCCAGCGGATCCTACGAACTCACCGTGACGCGCAGCCAGCCCTAATCATTGAATGTTTATCGCTTAGCCTTGGCGTTTAACCTTGCGCTGAAATGAGCGCGCGGGCATTTGAGTCGAGAACAACGACTTCACCAGCACCTTCGATGCTGCATCCCAGCCAGCGATATTCTGGCTGGTCCGGCCAGCCGGCATCAGCGTTGTAGGAGCAGCTGAAGTCGTCCTCCATGAGGTAGCCGCGGTTGCCGCCCTCCATCGGTGCGAAGTCGTAATTCTTGTAGTAGTCAATAACTTCCATCGCTCGCGCACAATTCGTATCGTTTGTCTTGGCGTAGACGTACTCGCCGTTGCCTGCGTCCCCGCAGACCGTACCGATCGTGTCATGGCCTTCTGCATCCGGTTCCGGCGGGAAGGTCTCCGAGTAGTACTGACCCTGGTCCTTGACCGTGAAGTGGTGTCCGTCAATCGTCACCGTGAACTCGTCCTCGCTTGCGGCCTCAAAGGTCACTCCGGCCATGGAAACGGTGCTGCCCGCCTCAAGCGTGGTAGGAGGAGCACTATCACCGCCCAGCTTCAGATTGGGATAAAAACCTTTATCCGAGTCAAAATCGACGGAATTGGACAGCCAGGTCGGCAGACCACTTGCTGGGTACAGGGGCGGATCTGCAAAGTTAACGTTGCATCCAATCAACCCTTTGTCCTCAGTGACTGTGCAGGCTACGCGGTCATCTGGGCTGCCCACTCCATACACGGTGGAAGTTGCGTGGCTAGGTGCGTTGGTCGCAATAAATGCCTCTTTGTCTTTCTCCTGCAGTCCAGTGTCGTCTTCTTCTTTCTCTTCCTCCTCTCCAGTGGTCGTGGGCGCCGGACTTTCTTCGGAAGACTCAGCTGCTTCAGAGGACGTTTCGGCGGCGGAGGACTGCTGGAACTCTGGCTCATCGCTGGCGGTGTCAGTGGTAGACGAGCACGACGCCGCAGCGCAGGCGAGCAGCGCGACGGAAAGGATAGGGAAAAGCTTTTTCATACCTTGCATCGTTCCACGAGTTGGCAGCTCGCCTGGGAAAAGAAGAAACTTTTCTATAACAAAGCCCGCGCAGCCGAGACGACGGCGTGCGCGGGAGCGGAGCGGAAGCGTGAAAAGTTAGGCTTCCGGCTTCACAATCGGGAAGAGAACGGTCTCACGAATGCCCAGGCCAGTCAAGGCCATGAGCAGACGGTCAACGCCCATGCCGGTGCCGGCTGTCGGCGGCATACCCTGCTCCATGGCTGCCAGGAAGTCCTCATCCAACACCATGGCTTCCTCATCGCCACCGGCGGCCAAGCGAGCCTGGTCCTCGAAGCGCTCACGCTGGATAACCGGGTCCACCAGCTCGGAGTAGCCGGTAGCAAGCTCGAATCCGCGGACGTAGAGGTCCCATTTCTCGGTGACACCCGGCTTGGAGCGGTGCTGACGGGTCAGCGGGGAGGTCTCCACCGGGAAATTCTTCACAAAGATCGGACCTTCCAGCTGGTCCTCACAAAGAACCTCCCAGATTTCCTCGACCAGCTTGCCGTGGCCCCAGCCGCCGTTCTTCGGCACATCAAGACCAATGACGTCAGCGATGCCCTTCAGTGTTTCCACGTCGGTATCGATGGTGACCTCCGGCTGGCCCGGGAACTTGCGCTGCAGAGCCTCATTGAGGGAAGGGTACATCTCAATCTCCGGCCACTCCTCGCCGCCGAAGCCATACTCGGTGCCATCAGCCAACGTCACGGTGGTGGAGCCGAAGACGGCGCGGGCCACGGCCTGGATGGACTCGCGAGTGGTACGTGCGCAGTCGTCGTAGTCACCCCATGCGGCATAGGTCTCCAGCATGGCGAACTCTGGGGAGTGAGAGCGGTCCACGCCTTCATTACGGAAGTTGCGGTTGATCTCAAAGACACGGTCAATGCCGCCAACGACGGCCCTCTTCAGGAACAGCTCCGGAGCGATGCGCAGGTAAAGGTCGATATCCAGCGCATTGGAGTGGGTCACGAAGGGGCGGGCTGCCGCACCGCCATGCAGAGTCTGGAGCATCGGGGTTTCGATTTCTACGAAGCCCTCACCCTCCAGGTAATTGCGCAGCGCACGCATGACCTTCACACGGGTCATGGCATTCTTGCGAGCCTCCTCGCGCACAATGAGGTCATTGTAGCGCTGGCGAACGCGGGTCTCCTCATTCATGTCAGCGAAGGAGACCGGCAGCGGGCGCAGGGACTTAGCAGCCATGGTCCATGCGGAAGCCATGACGGACAGCTCACCACGGCGCGAAGCAATAACGCGGCCACGCACGGAGATGAAGTCACCCAAGTCTACGTCAGATTTCCAAGCCGCGAGGCGCTCCTCGCCTACCTCAGCCAGGGAGAGCATGGCCTGCACCTGGGTGCCGTCGCCGTCCTGCAAGGTGGCGAAGCACAGCTTGCCGGTATTGCGCATAAAGATAAGGCGGCCAGCAATAGCGACCTCAACGTCGGTCTCCTCACCAGCATTAAGGTAGGTAACTCCCTCATCACCGGCAGGCTCTTCGCCTTCAGCCAGCACCTGGTACTTCTGGCGCAGATCCTTCATGGAGATCGTGCGCTCAACGGTCACCGGGTAAGGATCGGTGCCGGATTCCAGCAAACGAGCGCGCTTCTCGCGGCGAATGCGCAGCTGCTCAGGGACGTCGTTAACTTCAGTATTCTTCTTCTCGCTCACGGTTGTCTAGGGTAGTCGATCCCTATGTGCGGGCGCGATCCCGGTTCACAGAGTGTTCACCTGAAGGACACGCGAGATCAAGAGGCTGGTCACCTTAACAGGATTAACTCAGAGCGTCCGATGCGACATCTCTGCGTATCTCAATTACTACGATCTCTGGAGCACCCCCATGGCACTTCAAGGCCGCAACCTTTTGACCAACATGTTCACCTCTTCTCGTTCCTCCCTTACCTGCACGTACAAGTGCGGTAACGCCTGCTTCGGCGAGTGCGAGAACACCTCTGATAACCCGTACTTCGGCGACCAGTTCTCCCGTCGTACCGCTCTGCGCGCCGGCGGCTTGGCTGTCGTCGCCGTCGGTGGCTCCTCCGCCCTGGCTGCGTGTGCCGCTCCGGGTGAGGAAGACTCTGCTGCTGGCAGCAGCGCCGCTGGCAAGACCTCCGAAGTCAAGGAATCGGAAATTGAGCTGACCTCCGCTGAGGGCATGCACTTCGAGAAGGTCGAGCCGAACACCAAGGATGAGGTTGTTATCCCGAAGGGCTACGAGCAGTCCGTTCTTATCGCCTGGGGCGACCCGGTCATCGAAGGCGCTCCGGAGTTCGATGTCAACAACCAGACCGCCGAAGCTGCTGAGAAGCAGTTCGGCTTCAACAATGACTTCGCTGGTCTCATCAAGCACCCGGATGACGAGAACCGCCTCATCTACATGTGCTCCCACGAGTACACCACTGAGCCGATGATGTTCCCGGATTACGATCCGGAGAACCCGACCGAAGAGCAGGTCAAGATTGGTTGGGCTGGCCACGGCCACACCATCCTCGAGGTCTCCAAGGTGGGCGACACCGGTGAGCTCAAGCGCGAATTCGGACCGCTCAACCGCCGTATCACCGCCACCACCCCGTTCACCCTGGTTGGCCCGGCAAAGGGCTCTGACTTTGTTAAGACTTCTGCTGACCAGAAGGGCGAGAAGGTCCTCGGTACCCTCAACAACTGCTCCGGTGGCGTGACCCCGTGGAACACCATGCTGTCCGGCGAGGAGAACTTTGACCAGTACTTCGCTGGTGGCGACGTCAAGGATGAGAAGGCAGCTGAGTCCCTCAAGCGTTTCGGCATCAAGGAAGGCCCGTCCGAGCGTAAGTGGGAGAAGTACGATGACCGCTTCGACGTCACCAAGGAGCCGAACGAGCCGAACCGCTTCGGCTGGCTGGTAGAGATCGACCCGCTCGATCCGGAATCCACCCCGGTTAAGCACACCGCAGTGGGCCGCTACAAGCACGAGGCCGGCAACATCCACATCACCAAGGACGACACCGTGGTGTGCTACTCCGGTGATGACGCTCGATTCGAGTACATCTACAAGTTCGTCTCCTCCAAGAAGTACAAGGAAGGCGACCTCAAGCACAACATGTCCATTCTGGACCACGGCACCCTCTACGTGGCCAAGATGGAAGGCAACTCCCCGGAGAAGGAAATCGACGGTTCCGGTGTCCTGCCGGAGGACGGCGCTTTTGACGGCTCCGGTGAGTGGGTCAAGCTGCTGACCTCTGACACCGAGAACGATAAGTACGAGTCCCACGTTGATGGCATGTCCGCTGAGGAAGTTGCCATCTTCACCCGTGAGGCTGCTGACAAGGTCGGCGCTACCAAGATGGACCGCCCGGAGGACGTGGAGATCAGCCCGGCCAACGACAAGGTCTACGTTGCTCTGACCAACAACAAGTACCGCGGTGCTACCGGCGAAAACGCCAAGAAGAACCAGGAAGACCCGATGGAGTACGCTCCGGTCAAGGAGAACAAGAACGGCCTCGTCATGGAGATCGAGGACGACCACGCTGGTGAGAAGTTCACCTGGAACCTTCTGCTGGTCTGTGGTGACCCGAAGGAAGCCAACACCTACTTCGGTGGCTTCGACAAGGAGAAGGTCTCCCCGATTTCCTGCCCGGATAACCTGGCCTTCGATAACCACGGCAACCTGTGGATTTCCACCGACGGCAACGCCCTGGATTCCAACGACGGTCTGTACGCCGTGACCGTTGATGGTGAAACCCGCGGCGAGCTCAAGTGCTTCCTCACCGTCCCGGCTGGCGCTGAGACCTGTGGCCCGATTGTTGATGATGACCGCGTGATGGTCAACGTTCAGCACCCGGGTGAGGCCGATGACGCCACCTTCGAGAACGCTACCTCCCACTGGCCTGACGGTGGCAACTCCACCCCGCGTCCGGCCGTGGTTGTGGTCTGGAAGAAGGACGGCAAGATCGGTTCTAAGTAAAGAACCTCCTCGGTGAGTAGCGCACCCACGCTACTCACCTGCTCGTCTTAGGACGAGCGCAGCTGGGCTTCGAGCACATCCTGCGCGAAGTCCCACAGCGGGGTCTTAGCCCCAGCTTTGGCGCCCATGCGTCGGATTGCTCCGACCTGGGCGTCAAGTTCGTTTGGTAGACCTTCTTTGATGTCACGCTGCATCGAGGACGTATTGTCCGGGTGCTGCTGGCGGGCGAACTCCATGGTCTGCTCGACCACATCGTCGGGCAGCTCTACGCCCATGCCGCGTCCGGCCGCCTCGACTTCTTTCATGAAAGCCTCCAACTGGCCGGGGATCTCCTGGCACAGGTAGCCAATGGGCTTGTCCACCAAGGCACCCAGGGCACCGGTGGAGGTGACAAACATGGCTTTCGACCAGACGTCGACAAGCGCGGCGTCATGGAATTTACTAGAAGCCCCGGACTCCTTCAGTGCTGCAGCAAGGTCCTTGCCGGCCTGGCGCACAGACTCTGGCGCGTTGGCACTCAACGGACCAAAGGCCAATGCCAAGGGCCCTGGGTTTCGCTTGATCCGCGCCGGGCTCAAACGCGTGGAATAAACGCGGGCCACACCAGCGAGGATGTTCTCCTCCCCAAATTCCTCAGCCGCCAGGTAAGGGATCTCCACCGAATTGTGGGTGGTCACGACCGGAACGCCCTGCAGGGCCGCACGGTCTTCGGCACTACCGAAGGTCTCGTTTCCTGGCAAAGCCTTGGAGGCAATAATCGCCACATCCAAACCACCCAGCAGTTCTTTGACCTTTGCGAAAGAACGCACACCGGGGACCTGAATAACCTCGGTCGTGGTGGGCTCGGAGTGCGCATCGATCAGCGTCACGCCCGTCTCCCCCAGCACCCGCAAGCTCTCACCACGTGCCACAAAGGCTACGTCGTGGCCTGCTTGTTTCAGTTTTCCGCCAAAGTATCCGCCGATCGCGCCGGCTCCCAAAATGCCAATCTTCATGCCACCAACCTAGCTGGTTGTAACGCATGCCACAGGCTTTTATCCACGCTGCTCCAAGTTGCGGAAGCCAATGCCCAACGGCACACCCGCGTTATCGATGAGCCGCACCCCACCCACGGTGGCGGCGATAAAGAGGCGGCCATCGCCCTCTGCGGGGGCCTCACCCAGGTCGCGCCCGCGCAGCTCCACGTATTTCGGCTCGACGCCTGCGGCGGCCAGCACCTCACGGGCGACGCGAACGACCTCCTCGGCCCCGGATTCCGCCGCGTACGCACCAGCGGTGAGTGCCGCTGACAAGGCGCCGGCTTGCTCGCGAGCTTCGGGTGCCACGTCAGCGTTGCGTAGACTCATCACCACCCCATCCGGCATGCGCACCGAGGGTACGCCCTGCACACGCGTACCAATGTTGAAGTCTGTAAAGGCCTGCTGGGTAGCCACGAGCAGCTCGTAGTCCTTCTCCCCCATGAACACATCGCTGGGCCCAAGCGCACAGGTCAGCGCCACAATGCGTGTCAGCTCGGCGCTGACGTCTTCCATTCCGTGATCGGGTGCAAGGATCCGCGTGCGCTGGCTCTGCTTGCCATAGCGCCACACCACGTCGACGCCGTCGAGGGCGGTGATGTCAGCGTCGTCGTCAACGGCGACGACAACCACGCCACCACGCACGCGCTGTGCCGCCTGCACCAGGGCCAAGTGACCCGCATGAATATCGCGGCCCAGCGGTACGAGCACCACGCGCTTGCCCGTCTTGCAGTAGGCGCTGCCCACCATGCGGATGCGCTCAATGTCCTCCACTAGGAGTTGTTCTGCCACGGCGCTTCCTTTCTTACTGCCCACAGTTCCAGTTCTTCAATCTTCTCCTGCTCGCCCACCATCCGGGCAACATCGCGGTAGTTGCGCGCCATGCCGAGCTCCACGGCGGCGGGGTAGGCATCGATAATGTCATCGGCGTCGAGGTCGAAGGAGCTGCCCATAAAATCTTCGATAATCTCCGCTTTTATCGACGCCCACGCGGTGAGTGCAGCGAGCATTTCCGCGTAGAACAGCCGCGCGGCTCGCTCGGCACGTTGTGCCTCAGTCACCGTTTCTGCGGTCTGGTGAATCTCTGAGAGCAACAGACTAATGACGGTCTCCGCTACCTCATCGGGTGAGCTCACCGCGTAGGAGTCACCCATTGGCGCTGCGGCAATCGTCACGCAGCCCTGCGTCTCCAGCTCATCGAGCGCCTCCACGCCGGCCAACAACGAGGTGTGGATGACGATCTGTCTCGGGCGCACGTGCTTTTCGACGTCCCCCACTGCCCCCTCCAGCTCCCTCGCCGTCGCGGCGAGAATCAGCGCATCGAAGCGGTCCAGCTGGGCGGGATCCCCGAGGCGTTCGATAGTGTGGCCGGCTAACTCCAGACGACGAGCGAAGTTAATACCGGCTCGGGAATTACCCCACACCGCTACCCGCATGCGTGGTGCCTGCATCTACTTCTTTTCGTCCTTGTTCCGCTGTTCCTTCCCGCGCTTGCTGCGCGCCATGAGCTCAGCCACGGAGACCGCGCCCTCGCGCTTCTCATCACTGCGGCGGCGGCCGCGAGTGCCCTCTGCCGGCGCTGCCTGCTGCGCGCTGCCTTCCTCGGGCTTGCGGTGACGGTGGTGCGGCTGCGCGGAGCCAGCTTCCTCCTTGATGTGCTGCGCACCTGCAGCACCCTGGTTCCACTGCACGGCTTGGAAACTATCGGTCTTGAATTCCGGCTGCTTCTGCGCCGTCGTCTCAGACGACGGTCCACCTTCTGCGCGCTTAACCGATTGAGCAGGCTGCGCAGGCTTCGGCGTCTGTGCAGATCGCGTCGGTTGCGGCGTCTGCGTCGGCTGCGCGGGCTGGTCCTCTCGGCGCGGCTCGCCCATCGGGCGGAATGCCGGGGCCTGGCCCTGCGAGGAGCGCGGCGCGCCAAACGGTGCCGGTCGTGCTCCCTGCTCCTGCGAGCGCTGCGGCTGTTGCTGCGAGCGCTGTGGCTGCTGCTGACGAGTCGGCTGCTCCGCCGGCTGCGGCTGTGGCTTACCGGCAGGCTTGGCTGCAGGCTTCTCCGCAATCAGGTTATCCAGCGGGTTGCTTACCGGGTGGGTGGGCTGAGTGCCGAGGCGGCCCGCGACGGCGTCGGCAGTCGGGGCACCGCCAGACTTCTGGGTGAAATTCACGGAGTTGGCATCGCCGCGCTCATCCACGCCGGCGCTGCCGGCCTTGCGCTCCAGCTCCTGGATGCGGCGAGCCTCCGCATACAGGGCTGCGGGTTCGTAGACCCACTCGCGGCCCGAGATTTCCTCAATCTGGGAACGGATGGCTTCCAGCTCAGAACGGATCTCTGCGAGCACCTCGCTGTTATCCGCTGTGGACGCGCCGGAGGCGGTCAGCGCGGACGCAGCATGAGCGCGCTCCACGGCAAGTAGCTCCTTGGCCTCCTGCGCCTGGCGGCGGTAGCGCACCACGAGGAAGAAGCCGAGAACCGCTGCCCACAGCGCAGCAAGCAGCGCAATCTTGAGCGCATTGACCGAGCCCCAAATGAGCATGACCAGGCTGGCAATCACGGCCAGAATGACCAAGATGATGAGACCGATAGAACCGGCGTCCGTCTTCGACTCGGACTGGGGCTCAGGCTCAGAAGTCGGCGGCGTGGCCTGTGAAGGTGCCGGCTCGTGCGGGGACTCGGGGGCATGCTGCGGGCTCGTCATGACCACTAACTTACCGCTTGTGCCCCGTCTGTTGGAGGTGGAACCTCGCAGTGTCGCTCCAAGACCACACCGGCTACGCTCATGGCCGCACCACCCAGCGCGGAGGCAAGCACTCCCGCCAGGTCACCGGCGGCAGCCACGAGTTCGCCGACGCGCGGCACGACGTACACGGCGATGCCGGCATAGGCCCCACCCACGATGGCGCCTGTCCATGCTGATGCTTTTCCTACCAGCAGGAATTGCGCAATAGTCATGGGGTTAAGCTGCGAGTTGTCCAGTCCGATGCCGTGCTCATCCTCCTTGGCACTGCGCACTTTGAGAGTAAGGACGCCGCACACCACCGCCATGGCCCACAGCGAAATTGAAACCGTCACCGGAATCGCCAGCATGGAACCATAAAAGCGGGTAGTGAGGATAGCAGCCGCGGCGGCCACAAACAGGGCCGTTGCGACGAGCGCGCTTATCGACGTCCTCGTCATCACTCCCTCACTTCCTTCACCGCCGCAACCTCTTCTTCGTCGAGGCCGGCGATGAGCTCGCGTACTGAGGTGCCGTTGAGCTCCGCGTCTGGGTCCGCAGCCAACCATGGCACGAGCACGAAAGCGCGCTGGTGGGCATAGGGGTGCGGCAGGGTGAGTTCTGGGTCCTCGGAGGTCACTCCGTCGACCTGCACGATGTCCACGTCCAAGGTCCGCGGACCCCAGTGCCGCACGCGCACGCGCTCAGCGGCTTCTTCTAGTTTTTGTCCGCGGCGCAAAAGCTCCAGCGGAGTACAGTCCACGTCCACGATGAGCACCGCGTTGAGGAAATCTCCCTGGTCGGTCACGCCCCATGGTGGGGTGGCATAGACCGGAGAGGCGGCGATGGTCTCATCGGCAAACTCGTCGAAGACGGTCTGGAGGAGCGCGCGGCGGTCTTCCATATTGGAGCCGATGGACAGCACGGCGCGCATTAGCCTGCCATCCTCTTCCGAGAGCGGCGGGCTACAACGGCCACGTCGGCGAAGGTGCGTGGGATGGGTGCCTTCGGCTTGTGGATGGTCACCTCGATTGCGTGAAGAATCTCGAAGCGCTCCATTGCAGTCTCGGCGACCTCCGCGGCCACTGTCTCGATGAGATCGCGGGACGGGCCTTCGACGATGTTTGCGGTGACGTCGGCAAGCTCGGCGTAATTCACTGTCCGCGACAGGTCGTCCTCGATGCCTGCAGTGTCTAACCAACAGGTGACATCCACGATGAAGGGCTGCCCCGTCTTCTTCTCTTCCTCGAAGACACCGTGGTAGCCAAAGCATTCCAAGCCAGTAAGTTCGATGCGATCCGCCATGTTTTAAGCCCTTCCCAAAGAAGTCGAGACCACCGTACCGCCGTCAGCGCCGTTGGCATAGCTACCGGAGGCATGCGCGCCGCCCGTGTACGCCGCGCCAGAATTCCAGGCAGCAGCCACGTCCACGGCATCGCGCGAAACATCCACCTCATGCACGCGCACGCCCCACGCGCCCATCTGCGCGGAAATGGCCGTCACTGCTGCAGTGGCAGGGTCCGCGAGCAGCGGGCTGGACTCGGCACCACGATCCTCCCGGATGGCAGCCAGAAAACGCTTGCGGGAGGCTCCCACAAGCAGCGGGAACTCGCCTTGGAGGAACTCCGGCAGGGCCTTGAGCAGCGCCCAGTTATCCTGTGGGGACTTAGCAAAGCCTAGGCCGGGGTCGACCACGATGTTGTCGTGGCTAACGCCGGCGGCCAGTGCGGAATCCGCCAGAGCCGCCAAAGAATCGTGCACATCGCGCACCACATCCCCGCCGTGGTCCGCCACGCCGGCGGCGCTGCCGAACTGGACGGTGCGCCAGTGCATAAGGCACACCGGCAGACCCGTGGCAGCCATGGTGCGGTACATGTCCGGGTCGGCAGCGCCACCAGAGACATCATTGATCATGTCCACGCCGGCCTCGGCCGCCGCTGCAGCTACCGACGCCCGCATCGTATCCACCGAGGTCTTAATCCCCTCCTCGTGCAGCGCCTTGATGACGGGCACGACGCGGCGCTCTTCCTCCTCGGCAGCTACGCGCACCGCACCGGGGCGGGTGGATTCGCCGCCGACGTCAATCATGTCCGCGCCCGCTTCCACGAGGTGGCGGGCGTGGGCAAGAGCATCATCCACCTTGATCCAGCGCCCACCGTCAGAGAAGGAATCCTCCGTGACATTGAGGATTCCCATGACCAACGTGCGGCCGGGGACGGTGAGGTTGCTGACTGCCATAGGGGTTAGCTCCTAATCAGGCTCATGACCTCCGCACGGGAGGCCGCGTTCTTCTTGAAACCGCCGCGCACGGCGGACGTCGTCGTAGTCGCGCCCGGTTTGCGGATGCCGCGCATAGCCATGCACAGGTGCTCGCATTCGATGACCACGATGACGGACTGGGCGTGGAGAACCTCCACCAGCGCATCGGCGATCTGGCTCGTGAGGCGTTCTTGTACCTGCGGGCGCTTGGCGTACATGTCTGCCAGGCGTGCCAGTTTGGACAGGCCGGTGACGTGGCCGTCGGGGCCAGGGATGTAGCCGATGTGCGCCGTGCCGTAGAAGGGAACGAGGTGGTGCTCGCACGTAGAGTAAATGGGAATATCGCGCACGAGGACTAGCTCCTGGTGCTCCTCAGCGAAGGTCTTGTGGAGGACCTCCGTGGGGTCTTCGTGCAGGCCAGCGAAGACCTCCGCGTAGGCGCGGGCCACGCGGGCAGGGGTCTCGCGCAGGCCCTCTCGGTCGGGGTCTTCGCCCACGGCGATGAGCAGCTCTCGTACGGCGGCTTCTGCGCGCTCATGGTCGAATTCGCGCTGCGCCGGGATGTTATCGCTCATTGTCCTGGCCGTCCTTGTACGGGTTGCTGCGGTGTTCCTGCTCGCCCCAGCCGGGTGCACCCCAGCCGTGGTTTCCATGACCGTCATGACTGTCCGGCTTGGCGTGACGTCCACGACGCTCCGCCTTGCGCTGCGGCTCCGGAGCATCTGTCACGCGCGGAATCTCCTGGGTCTCTTCGTTGCTGAGTCCACCCTGGGCGTTGCGCAGTTCCTGTTCCGGCACTTCCTGCTCGTGGCCGGTCGCATCGGTGACGGGCTTAGCTTCAGACTCACCGAAGAAAGTATTGCCCTGTTCAGGGTCCACCACGTCACCGGCATGCTGGCCAAAGCTGAAGCCGATTTCCTTCTCCGAAGCGGTGGGATCAGACTGCCCCTTTTCCTGGGCGGCGAGGCGGCGCTCGCGGGCGGCCCGGGAGGCGTCGAGAAGCGTCATGCGCTTCGGCAGCTCCTCACCGCGCTCCTTGGCCAGTTCTACCGGGGTCTTCACCGGCTCGCGGCCGGCCTGGCGCGGGAAGCGCTCGTCCTCATTCGGGAAGACGTCAAAGGCCTCGCGCGGCTCGATGCCCTCAAAGATGCCCTCGAGGTCCGGGCGGCGCAGGGTCTCCTTCTCCAGGAGCATCTCCGCCAGGGTGTCGAGGTAATCGCGGTGCTCAGACAAGATGTCATAAGCCTGCTGGTGCGCGCTGTTAAGGAGGTAGGCCATTTGCTCATCAATCTTGGCGGCAATGGCGTCGGAGTAGTCGATGGTCCCGCCGCCACCCATCTGGCTGAAGGGATCACCCTGCTCCTTGCCGTACTTGACGGTGCCCAAGTCCGGGGAGAAGCCGTACTCAGTAAGCATGGACCGCGCAATCTTGGTGGCATGCTCAATGTCGGAGGACGCACCGGTGGTCGGTGCACCGAAGACCAGCTCCTCGGCAGCACGGCCTCCCATGGCGAAGACGAGGCGCGCGAAGAGCTCATCGCGGGTATACATGCCCTTGTCGTCTTCCTGCGCGGTCATGGCGTGGCCGCCGGTGCGTCCGCGGGCCAGGATGGTGACCTTGTAGACGCGCTCAATGTCCTTGAGCGCCCACGCGGCCAGCGTGTGGCCGCCCTCGTGGTAGGCGGTGACCTTCTTCTCATGCTCGGAAATGATCTTGCCTTGGCGGCGCGGGCCGCCAACGACGCGGTCGGTAGCCTCTTCCAACGCGTCATAGGTAATGACGTTGCCGCCGATACGGGCGGTGAGCAGGGCGGCCTCGTTGAGCACATTGGCCAGGTCGGCGCCCGACATGCCGGCGGTGCGCTTCGCCAACTGGGCCACGTCCACTTCCTTGGCCAACGGCTTGTCCTTGGCATGCACGCGCAGAATCTCTTCGCGACCAGCCAGGTCCGGGTTGGTCACCGGAATTTGACGGTCGAAGCGGCCCGGGCGCAGCAGAGCCGGGTCCAAGATGTCGGGGCGGTTGGTCGCGGCGATGAGGATGACGCCCTCGCGGTCACCGAAGCCGTCCATCTCCACGAGGAGCTGGTTGAGGGTCTGCTCGCGCTCATCGTGGCCACCGCCGGTACCGGAGCCGCGCTGGCGGCCCACGGCGTCAATCTCATCAACGAAGATGATGCACGGGCTATTCTCCTTGGCCTGCTTGAACAGGTCGCGCACGCGGGAGGCACCGACGCCGACGAACATCTCCACGAAGTCGGAGCCGGAAATGGAGTAGAAGGGCACACCGGCCTCGCCCGCGACCGCGCGGGCCAAAAGAGTCTTACCGGTACCCGGCGGGCCGTAGAGGAGCACGCCGCGCGGAATCTTCGCGCCAAGCGCGTGGTAGCGCTCCGGATCATCAAGGAAGTCCTTGATTTCCTGCAGCTCATCCACTGCCTCGTCCGCACCGGCCACATCCGCGAAGGTGTTGGTCGGCATATCCTTGGTCAGCTCCTTGGCCTTGGAGCCACCAATGCCAAACATGCCGCCAGCGCCCTGCTGCATGCGCGACATCATCCAGAACAACAGCGCGAAGAGCAGCAGCATCGGCAACAGGAAGCTAATCATCGAGCCGATGAAGGAATCCTGCGTGACCTTCGTTTGGTACTTCTCAGCACCAGAGTCCTTAACTGCGTTAAAGACCTGCTCGGAGGCGCGCGCCGGGTACTTGGCAATGACCTCCTCGATGCCCTCCTGCTCTTCCACCGTCACCGGCTTCTTGAGCTTGAGGCGCACTTGCTGCTCACGGTCGTCGATCTGCGCTTCTTCGACGTTCTTGGAGGTCAGCTGCTCCATGGCCACCGAGGTGTCCACCTGCTTGAAGCTGCGGGCATCGTTGGTAAAGAACGTGAATGCGTACAGCAGGATGAGGACCAGGCCCGCGATGGAGCCGTAGCGGATGATGTTCTTGTTTTTCATTAACTACCTTGCACAATTGCGGCTTAAAGCGCCGGACAAGAATAAAGATTAATCGTTGCTGTAGACCGCCGGATGCAGCGTGCCTACATAGGGCAGGTCACGGTAGCGCTCGGCAAAATCCAGGCCATAGCCCACGACAAACTCGTTAGGAATATCGAAGCCTACATCGAACAGGTCAAGCTCTGCCTTGACCACCTCTGGCTTGCGCAGCAGGGTGACCACCTCCAGGGAGCGCGGCTGGCGGCCCTGCAGGTTACGGATGAGCCAGGACAGGGTCAGGCCGGAATCAATGATGTCCTCCACGATGACGACATCGCGGCCTTCAATGTCGCGGTCCAAGTCCTTAAGAATGCGCACCACGCCCGAGGAGGAGGCGGAGTTTCCATACGAGGACACCGCCATGAATTCCAGCTGGGAAGGAATGGTCAGCTTGCGGGCAAAATCGGTGAGGAAGAACACCGCGCCTTTAAGCACGCACACGAGGATGAGGTCGTCTTCTGCGTTGCGGTATTTCTCCGAGACGCGATCCGCCATCTCCTGGATGCGCTCCTGGAGGGCATCTTCAGCGACGAGGACGGCTTGGATGTCTGTGCCGTAGGGGTGGGCGGGGACGTCTGAATCATGATTGTCGTGCACGTGAGCGCTCCTTTGCTGACCGAGGCAATAGTGACAGTGTGCCACCAACCCTCAAGACTTCCAACCTTGTGCCCACCTTTTCGCCCCTCACCGCAACACCACCTTGACCGTGCCACTGTGTGCACAGCTTATCCACGCCACGAATAGCTTCCCGCGTGACCTCCACGCCCTGCTCGCGCAGCCAGGCTGCTAGGGCGCGGCGGCGCTTCGGTTCCGGGAGCGCGGCTAGCTCGGCGCAGTCGGCGGTGGGTGGGGTGAGGAGGGAGGCGTCGTCAAGCGCGGCGTCGTGGGCTGCCTGGGCCAGGGCCGGGATGGGGTCACCGCCCACGATGTCCGCCAGGCGCGGGAGGATGTCACGGCGCAGGGCCACACGGCGGAAGGCAGTATCCGCGTTGTGGGGATCGTGCCACACCTCGACGCCCAACTCCGCGCAGGCGGCCTCAGTCTGGGCGCGGCGCACGTTGAGCAGCGGACGCACCACGCGGGCGCCCTCCACCTCGGCGCGCTCGAGCATGCCCGAGATTTTCCCGCGCAAGGCGCCCAGCAACAGTGTCTCGGCCTGGTCATCGGCAGTATGCGCCACGGCCACCTCACCCCAGGGTGCGAAGGCACGGTAGCGCGCGGTGCGGGCTTCGGCCTCAACAGAGCCCTGCTTGCCGACGTCCACCCGAATCACCTCCGCCCCCGCACCCCACGCCCGAGCTTGGTCGGCTGCCCGGCGCGCCTGGTCGGCCGAGCCTTCCTGCAAATCATGATCGATACACAGGGCAGTGACGTCGTGTCCTTCGGCAATGAGCGCTGCAGTCAGCGCGAGGGAATCCGCGCCGCCGGACAGACCCACGGCGATGGTTCGGGGTTCCTCGCCCACCACGGCGCGGGCAGCCACGCGGCAGGCTAGGAAGTTGGGGCTGTGCCGCGGCCAGAAGGGCTTCTTAGAAGTCATGGAGTGCGGCGGCCAGGGCGTCTTGGGCTTTACGGGCAGACATGACCTCGCCGTCATTGACCAGAAAAGCAAAGGCGTAGACCCGGCCGGACGTTCCCTGCGCGGTGCCGGCGAGGGCGGAGGTTTCGGTCAGGGTTCCGGTCTTGGCGCGGACAAAGCCGCGGGCAGGGGACTCCGGGTAGCGCTGGTAGAGGGTACCTTCGCCGCCAGCGAGCGGGAGGTAGCCCAGAAGCGGGCGGAGGTCCTCACTGGCGACTGCTGTGTCCAAGATGTGGGCAAGTACACCGGCGGGGATGCGGTTATCGCGGGATAGGCCAGAACCGTCCTTGAGGGTGACACCGTTGACGTCGATGCCGTGGTTGCCCAGGATGTCGAGCGTTGCTTCCGCGGCCCCCTCGAAGCTGGCCTCGGCATTGTGATGGACGGGGAGCTCGCGGGCGATGGCTTCTGCCATGACATTGTCGGAGTCCTTCACTGCCTGCTGGGCGCGCAGGGCCAGCGGCTCGGACTCGCTGGTGGCGATAACCTCGGCGTCCTCGGGCGCGGCGGCCATGTCGGCTTTGTCCGTGCCCAGGCGCTGAGCGAGGGCGCGGGCAACGTCGAGAGCCGGCTCGTGGGAGCGCGGGACATCGCCCGTCTTCTCCCCCAAGCGACCGCCGTAGAGCATGGCCGGCTGAATAGGCGCGACGAAGCCGCCGTCAATGTTGTCATCATCCCATCCGGGGGCTTGGTCGGGGCCTTGCCAGACTGACGTGTCGATGGCTACGCGCGTGACGGTGCTCACGTGCTCCTGAACTTGTTCCGCCAGCTCATCGAGGCGCTCATCCGTCAGCCAGACGTCGCCCGCGGCTTTGATGACTACCTCGCCGTCCTGCTCACCTTTGACGACCTCGGTGGTGAGGCGTTCCTCCTCATCGAGAGCAAACGTGGCTGCGGCGGCGGTGAGAACCTTCGTGGCTGAGGCCGGTGTCAGCGGCTTGGCTGGCTCGCGCTCCCACAGCACCTCGTGCGTCGTGGTATCGATGACCTGCGCACCAAATGTTCCGAGTGCCTTGTCTTTGCCCAGTTCATCCAGCCGAGCTTTGAGCGCTGTGGCGTCGATATCGCCGGGCTCAACGGGTTGGACTAAGGCTGCGGGCGCGGCCTGTGTATACGGCTCGCCGTGGTCCAGATGATCGTAGGTGCGCTGGATCTTTACACCCAACGCGGCCGTCGCCGCCACGGCTCCCGCAGTGACGAGGGCCGCAGTACTCCACCAGACATGCTTCGCTTTCATCGCCCTTTAGAGTAGCGCGGTAGACTAAGCGGAGCACATGCCAACCTAGTAACAATGGAGGAATCAGCTGTGAGCGTTGAAGTAACCATCGAGATCCCGAAGGGCTCCCGCAACAAATACGAGGTGGACCACGAGTCCGGCAAGGTTTACCTGGACCGCTACCTGTTCACCCCGATGGCTTACCCGGCTGACTACGGCTTCATCGACCACACCCTCGGCGAGGACGGCGACCCGCTCGACGCACTCGTCATCCTCCCGGAGCCGGTCTTCCCGGGCGTTGTCGTGGAAGCTCGCATCCTCGGCGTGTTCAAGATGACCGACGAGGCCGGCGGCGACGACAAGCTGCTCGCTGTCATCGATGACCCGCGCTGGGAGCGCTACCAGGACATCAACGATGTGGAGCAGCACATCAAGGATGAGATCGAGCACTTCTTCGTCCACTACAAGGACCTGGAGCCGAACAAGGAAGTTACCGGCTCCGGCTGGGGCGACAAAGCTGAAGCGGAGAAGATTCTCGAAGAGGCTAAGGCCCGCTTCAAGTAAGCCTTTGAGGTCCCCTTCGCCCGGCTGCTTCTACTTTCTTTCGCCGATTCACTGTCGTTCACGGCAAATAGTGGCGAAAAATTGCGGGCGAAGTTTGGGGCACTATTTACCGTGAACGTCAAAGGCACACGTGACCGAAGAAGCTGCGGTGGGAAGCTAGCCGCAGCGGGAAGCGAGCCAAGAGTCGAGCTCGGATTCTGGGGCATCGGGAGCGATGGGGTCTTCGGCGAATTCCTCACCGGTGCGGGCCTTATCCTTGGCGGTGGTGAGCATGAGGGAGCGGCCATCCGGGTAGTCAATGACCATGTTGGCGGAGGCGTAGCCGGCCGTCGGTTCGCCAAAGGTGCGCACGTTGTCCAGGCCGCGAAAGGCTAGGAGGGTGGCTTCGGCAGAGGAAGCGGTGTCACCGTCGGTCAGCACGACCACTGGAATGTCGAGCTTGCCGCCGGACGTGGTGGTGGGGGTGCCACCGCCGGTGACGGAGTTGCCGTCAATGACAACGTCCGTGGTCCCCATGCGGCTGACAAAGGAAAGCGCGGTGCCGTCCGGCAGCAGCGGGCTCAAGCCTGCGTACATGGGCCCCATGTCACCACCGTCATTGCCGCGTAGATCGACCACTGCGGCACAGGCCTCCGGGTGGGCGGTCAACCCCGTTGCCAAGGTGTCCGCGTAGGCCTGGCCGTCATCGTGGCGGCCGATGGACGGGACGGTGGCGCGCAGGACGCCGTCTTCAAACTCAACCGAGGGATCGGTGTTGTCGGTGGCCTTTTCCTTCTCGGTACTAAAGACCTTGGAATGCTTACCGCCGGCTGCGTCAATGGCGGCATCGAGGAGATCCGGGTTCGTGGGATCCACTTCGAAGCCCGCACGGGCGTACATGAATTTATCGCTGTCGCCGTAGATGCCGGTGATAGCTGCAGTGTCCACCATCGCGGTGTTGATGCGCTTTTCGCTGGCATTGAAGAGGAATACGGGTTTGCCCAGCAGCGCCCCGCCATAGGAGGGGCCGAAGAAGTACACGGCCGCGAGCACCACGATGAGGGCGACTATAAAGAGTCCGCCGAAGATTTTCAGTACAGTTTTCATTCTTTTCTCCCTCCGGTTCGCAGCACGTAGCCGCGCAGGGGTTCAACAAGGACAATGGCGAGAAGCGTAACGAGCCAGCCCACCGCTAGGAATCCGAAGGCCATGAGCAGGCGGCTGACGACGTCGACGTTGCTTTGATCGACGCTGGAGAAGAACATCAGCGAAGCAATACCGCCGCCGAAAAGGAAACCGAAGAAGCTCAAGGCCACAACGGGCCCCATGACCACCAGCGCGCCGGAGCGGAACTGGAAGTGGCGCGGCACGCCCATGAGATCCAGCGAGCGAATGAGCTCCTTGTCCTCAAAGATGCCGGACACCTGGCCCAAGAGAATAGACATGGTGGTCAGGGTGAAGCCGAAGATAAGAGTAAGCAGCACACCGGTGGAGATGTCTTTGAACACCACGTTCATTCCAGGGTCTTCCTTCAGAACGAGAGCCAAGGCGTCAGAACCCAAGGGAGCTGCGACGAGGAAGCCGGCAAGGTAGCCGAAGAAACCGATGGCAGCACTGCGCCGCCATGCCGGGCGCGCATTGCCCGCCACGCGCTGGCAGGCCACGAAGTGCGCGGTTCCGGGAAAGAGCGACATGACGTGCGCGCCGAGCTGCAAGATGAAAGGCGCGATGAGGTTAATGCTCATCAGCATGCCGAACATGACCACGATGACCATGGCGGTGGGCGGGCCTGCCTTGCCCGTGAGGAACACGCCGCCTACTGCCACGATGACAAGGAACACGATGACGCGCCACCAGCGGTAGGCTGCGGGCATCTGGCGCTTGGCCACGCCGAGCGGGCTCACGCGCACGCGCTGCATGCCGACGAGTGCCGCGCCGATGGCCAGCAGAAAGAGCACGCCGGCCACGGCCAGATATCCCCACCATGGGAGCAGAAGCTCCTGAAGTGCAATGGGGCGCATCTGGAAGTCGAGCTGGGTAAAGACAGGCGCGATGAGCAAGCTGATAAGCCCGCCCAGCACGATGCCGATGATGGCTTGCAGGCCCGTCTCCACAATGGCCATGCGCTCCACCTGGCGGGAGCTCAACCCCAACAGGCGCAGGGTGGCTAGGCGGTGCTCCCTGCCGGAGGCGCCGAGAACGGCGGCTTGGGCTGTGAGGTTAAACAGCGCCGGAAGAATGAAAGCGCAGGCCATCAGAGCCAGGGCGAACCAAGGATAAAGAAAGGCCGTCATCTCGTTACCGAAGGCCTCTTTGAGCGCGGGCGCGGCATCCTCAACGTGCTGAGCACGTTGCCAGAACATCCAGGTTCCGCCCGCGACAAGGAAAGCAATGGCGGCACCAATGGTCAGGCTCACAATAGCCAACAAAGAAACGATTCCTGTGCCCGAGCGCGCGCGTATCGATTCGCGCTGCAGGTCCATGACTAGGGTCGCGGTATTCATCGAATCACCCCGAGGCGGCGGTCGTCGTGGATGATGCCATCGCGAATCTCCACGCGGCGCTGCATCCAGTCGGCCACCTTCGGGTCGTGCGTGACCATGACCAGGCTCGCACCGGACTGGCGCACGATGGTGGTGAGCATCTGCATGACCTCGTGGCCGGTGGACTGGTCCAGCGCACCGGTAGGTTCGTCGGCGAAGACGATGCCCGGATTCGCCACCAACGCACGCGCAATGGTCACGCGCTGCGCCTGGCCACCGGAGACCTGCGCCGGGCGACGATCCGCCAAACCACCCAGGCCCAACTGGTCCAAAAGTTCCATCGCGCGCTTGCGGGCAGCCCCGCGCGATACTCCGTTGAGCATCGCGGGCAACGCCACGTTGTCGACGTTGCTCAACTCCGGCAGTAGCTGACCGTCTTGGAAGACGAAGCCGAAGTTGCGCAGGCGGAGGCGGGAGCGGGGGCCGTCGCCAAGCGCGGAGAGCTCCTCATCCCCGTAGCGCACGATGCCGTGCGTAGGGGTGAGCACGCCGGACATGCAGTGCAGCAGCGTGGACTTGCCGGAGCCAGACGGCCCCATCACGGCCACGAGCTCGCCCGGCGCGATGTCGAGGGAGATTCCGGCGAGGACCGGGCCGCCGCCGAAATCCTTGGTGATGTCTGTCAGGGAAAGTGTCTGTGTCATGTCTTTCATTCCACCGTCTCGGGCCCGCTTTAAGAACAGCCCTAGCGTTGCTCTTTACGGTAGTGCCAGCGCTACCCCTTGAGTCGGTGGCGCCCGTTATGCTGTGAAACGTGTTCCGAAGAAAAGCCCAACCGACCACCCACGAACAGCAGCAGGCGGAGAAGATTGCGCAGCTCACGGCCTCGCGCCGCGCCATCGCGGACGCCTACGAGGTGGAGCGCGCCCGCATCGAGCGCGACTTGCACGACGGCGCGCAGCAGTATCTCGTGGCCGCGAGTATGAAGCTGGGCGAGGCGCTTCTCGACGCCCCCTCTGACCTCACCGAGCTCCTCACCGCCGCCAAGCAGGACGTGGACCGCGGCCTGAATTCCCTGCGTACGACGGTGCACGGCATCCACCCACAGGTCCTGCAGGACCACGGTTTGGTGGCCGCGCTTGCCGACGTCTCCTCTTCCCACGGCCCCCACGTCAGCGTCTTCGCCCCGCATCCGCTGCCGGAGCTCTCCGCCTCCGTGCTGGCGTGTGGCTATTTCTTCGGTGCGGAGGCGTTGACCAACGCGGCGAAGTACGCACCGGGTTCCCCGGTTTCTGTTTTGGTGACCGCAGATGCCTCCTTGAAGATTGCAGTGGTGGATGAGGGCCCCGGCGGCGCGCAGGTGATGCCGGGCCACGGCTTGGCGGGGATGGCCGAGCGCCTCGCTGCTTTTGGCGGGGAGATGACTTTATCTTCTCCCCCGGGCGGGCCCACCAGGGTGGCATGCTCGATTCCTCTTCTACTCGATCGCGGACAGTCAGGAGTTTAAAAAATGAGCTTAAGGATTGTAGTAGCGGATGATTCCGCCATTCTGCGCGAGGGCCTCGCCGGCCTTCTGGAGCGCCGTGGACATTCGATTGTGGGCCAAGCGGATTCCGCCCCGTCGCTCGAAGCGGTGGTGGACTCTCTGCGCGATGAGCTGCCGGACATCGTCATCACGGATGTGCGCATGCCGCCGGGCATGGGCGATGATGGTTTGAAAGCCGCCGTGAACTTAAGAAACGCATACCCGGGCTTACCCGTCATGGTGCTCTCCCAGTATGTGGCCCCGGCCTACGCGGTGGAGCTCTTCGACTCTCCCGATGCTGGCACCGGCTATCTTCTGAAGGACCGTGTCTCCGAGGTGCGGGACTTCCTCTCCAGTTTGGACGTAGTGGCCCAGGGCGGCACCGTCATCGACCCCACCGTGGCGCAGGCTCTCATGAGCTCTGGGCGCAGCGGGCTGGGCGAGCTCACCCCGCGCGAGCGCGAGGTCCTTGAATTAATGTCCCGCGGCAAATCCAACAAGGACATCGCCGCCGAGCTCGTCCTTTCTTCCGCCGCGGTGGCCAAGCACGTCTCCAACATCTTCACCAAGCTGCGTTTAGATCCCAGCGAGGACAACCGCCGCGTCAAAGCCATCCTGGAGTACCTCTCCGCCCACCGCTAAAGCCCGCGCACCGAGCGAAGCTTTAACCCCATGCGCCCGCCTGCATACTTTCACCCCGTCGCGCACTCCACCCCGCCTACGCCCACGGCAAAACTCCACCCTGCCTACGCCCACGGCAAATAAGGCCCAAATTTTCGCGGCGGGCTCAGGTGGTGAATGCATCTATACAGCTAGGAGGTTGTGTAGATGTCAGGTGATGAGAAGTTACG
>NZ_JSEF01000018.1 GCF_000805675.1 Corynebacterium minutissimum
GCCGTACATGCTCAAGTCGTAGTCACCCTGGATGAATTTGACCAAATTATTAACGGGGATGGGGAGGAAATAGAACTTAACCTCACCAACGGCGCACGCATGACCGGCGCAGACTTCTTAGCCTACAAGTTTGCTGAGATTGGCTACGCCACCATCATCCACCCTTTAGAGGGGCCTGTTAACTCTTATAGGATTCAGCGGCATGCCAGCTGGAAACAACGCATCAGCCTGGCTGCTGAATTCCAAACCTGCTCTAGGCCCGGCTGCAACAAACCCGCTGATTACTGCGAAATCCACCACCTCATCCCCTGGCAAGCCGGAGGTTTTACCAACCTCAAAAACCTCACCTTCCTGTGCGCCTACCACAACGGTATTAACGACGATGACCCCAAACACCCCACAGGCAGGGGCTACATGTTCCGGCTGAATACCGGGGTGAGCTACATCCCACCCTGGGGTGCACCGATTACCGCCATGCCCGAATACCAAGAAGCCACAGCCAGACTCGCCGCCGAACAAACAGGACAAACCACAGGCCAAGCACCCGACCCACCGCCAGGAACAAGCCAACCACCCGACCCACCGGGTGCAGGCTAATCGCCCGCACGCACGCCGAGACGATGAAACCCGCCGACCACACCACGGCCAGCGGGTGCCTCGGCGATCCCACACGTTAGACTGCAGCAATGATTGATTTCACCGCCTCCGCCGATGTTGTCGCTCCCCAACTGCTGGGCGCGGTGTTAACTCACAATGGGGTCTCCATTCGCATCACCGAGGTCGAGGCCTACCTCGGATCCAAAGATGAGGCCTCTCATACCTTTAATGGCCGCACCCCACGCAATGCTGCGATGTTCGGCCCGCCTGGCCGCCTCTATGTGTATGTGTCCTACGGCATTCATCGCAACGGCAATATTGTCTGCGCACCGGAAGGCCGCGGCGAGGGCTGCCTGCTGCGCAGCGGGGAGGTCATTAAGGGGACAGACCGCGCTTACGAGCGACGCGGAAACACCGATTTTCACAATTTGGCCCGTGGTCCCGGAAACCTAGGGAAAGCCCTCGGTTTCACCCTCGACGACAACGGGACCATCATCAACTTGAACGAACGCACCGAGGAACCCGAGTGGGTATGTGGACCGCGCATCGGGATTTCCAAAAATACAGAGGCAGCCCTGCGCTTCTGGATCCCCTTCGACAAAACTGTATCCCGGCGTCGCGGCATGCCCGCGTAAGGTATCCAGACACCAGCGCTTGGCCGCTAGCTATCAGCCAACCCCGGTCCTACAGGAACTTGGTCAATAATCGCCGCCAACTCCGACGATGCCTGCTTCATGTCTTCAACGTCTTCTGCATCGCCTTTGGAGTGCCGGAACATATAATTCAGTACGCCCACGTTTCCCACGCTGGTAGCACAGAAGAATTGCCGAAGATCCGCCGCTGGGTTCTTCGCACAGGCAAAATAGCGGCCCCCAGCTTCAAAGTCTAGTTCCTCAAAGGGAAGTACTTCTTGGCCATGTTCTTCCTGCTGGCGCTGGTAATCTTTTGCAGCGAATGTACGCAGCTCTTGCGCTGCACGTTGAGGATTCTCAGGGCACACATCGTAGATGTCCCCTTCCTCGTAATAGAAGCTATCGACTGAGAACTGATAAAGATCGGCTTGATAAAAGCGGCTCCAACCGCGATCCGCAATGGCGTCGTACGCGGGGTCATGCTGAAGCCCGGCAAATTCCTCCGGCATCGCCTCCAGAAACGTTTGCAGGCTCACCTCAGTACTGCAAGCTGCAGAATCACCCGTTTCGCCCGTTGGCGGCACTGTACTGTCGCGTTCCCCTTCAGCTTGCTGCGCATCCTCTGTCGTACACGCCGCAAACAAAAAAGACACCATCACCAAAGGAAGGACAACGAATTTCAGCCTAGACATGTGATCACCCATACGACGTCGAAAGGATTATGGTGCAACCCTAACCTTTGCATCGAGTTGAGCTATTGATTCGCGGTAGCGTTCCCCGCAGACCAGGTGGCCCAATCCATGTTCCAGTCCCCCAAACCATCAAGCGGGCTGAGCACCCCGCCGCCAGTGTTGGAGACCCTGACCACGTCACCGCGTTTGACGGTGTTCTGGAACCACTGGGCGTCCTCGGTCGTGACATTGATACAGCCATGAGACTGGTTGTAGCTACCCAACGCCCCCACCGCCCACGGAGCAGCATGAATGTAGATACCGGAGTAGGACATCTGCGTTGCCCATTTGACGTCGGTCTTGTATCCGCCGGCATCGAGTGCCAGGCCGAAGGTGGTGGAATCCATGGTCAGCTCCGGATACTGGTCACCGATGACATACACGCCGTTCGGGGTATCCCACTTTCCATCCGTGCCCATGGAAATCGGGATCCGGCGTAGAACCTCACCGTTTTTGAATACCGACATCATCTTGGAGTTGTTGTCCACCAACGTGACGACGCGGTCACCGATGGTGAAGTTCGTTGAGGCGTCCTCGCCGCCATAAACGCCACCGCCGAGGTTGCGGCCGTAGAGGTCGACGTCGACAGTCACGCTCGTTCCCGGCTCCCAATACTTCGCCGGGCGCCAGCGTACTTCCTGGTTATTCACCCAGTAGAAAGCACCCTCCACCGCCGGTTCAGTCTTGACCGTGATGGCCTCCTCCGCTGCCTTGCGGTCGGTGACATAATTGCCAAAGCGCACGCCAATAACCTGTCCTACGCCCACTTCAGACTCTGGGAGGGGGCTCAAGGCAACTTCAGAAACAGCCGCTGCCCGCGGCGTGGTGAAGGTAATGGTTTTGTGGTTGCCGTCTTTGTCTTTCGCATCAATGGTGTAGGTGCGGTTATAGCCCAGCACCTCGGCGTTCTTCCACGTTTTTGAATCGGAGGAAAGCTCATCCTCCACCACCTTGCCGGACTCGTTGGTCATCGTGACCTCTTTGAGCCCCGCAGTGGAGGTAACTTCAATCGGTTCAGAAGGGTCAACATCTTCTGCCCCATCCTTGAGCGAGAACTTGAGCTGCTTCGCTTTTGCGGCTGCCGACGCCGATGCTTCCGCCGCCGCGCTCTCCTGTGCCTCTTCGGCCGACATCTTTGCTGCTTCTTCTCCTGACTCTGGAGAACCAATAGTGCAGGCGGCCATCAGGGACGCGGCCGCGACGAGGCCAGTGAAAAAACCTGTGGGACGTGCCTTAGGGAATAGAGAACGCACACAAACCCCTAGATAGATGAGACGCTGATAAAGACAATGCACCCAGCCTAGTCCGCACAACCGCCGTCAAACTAGATGACCCCGCCGCCTTTAACCGTTTCGTTATCGATCCCCAGAACACGGAAGGCAGCGCCGCCAGCTATGCGTTGAGCAATGGCGTTCTAACACACTCAAAACCGCTGACAACCTGGCGATTTTACCTTTTTCAAGCCAGGGTGTTAAAGTTACATCTCGTTGCACGGCAGGCGCTGAGGAAATCAGGAGCCCGCTAAGACAACGAATGCGCCATTAGCTCAATTGGCAGAGCAACTGACTCTTAATCAGTGGGTTCGGGGTTCGATTCCCTGATGGCGCACAGTACATCCCCTTCATCAACTCAGTTGGTGGAGGGGATTTCGCGTCTTTGGGGTTACCCTAAAACACCTCAAGCTGCTCCAGCTTAGGCCGCCACCACGCGGCGGTCGTGGCGAGGAATTCCTTGTGCTCTGGCCCGGATATCTCATCGAGGGCCCGCAGGTACTCGGGCACCATGGCGCGCGGCAGGCGCAGCCCCATGGTCAGGTGGGGCGTCCAGCGCGGACCGCGTCCATCCGGGTTTGCGGCACTCACTTGGCGCGCGGCAGTCTCCAATTCATCGGTGGTTTCCAACATCCATGCCACTGTCTGTTTGCTCTTGGTGCCGAAAACAACGGTCCCTGCGCGGCGAAATACTGCAGGAATAAGCGGTGGCAACACGTCGCGGGCCAGATCCACCACAGTCTGGTCCATCGTTGGCGCAAAGGTCACCGTGATGTGCGGGCGCTGGCGCTGGAGGGGAAATCCCCGCTCCGCTAGCGCGGAAAAGACTTCCCGCACAGACTCTTCGTCCTCCGGAGTGAGGTACAACAGGAGGTTCTCAGGCGAATTGCGACTCACGCCGCCTAAGTCTAACTAACCGCCTGCAGAGCCACCACGGGGTGTCCGCGGTGCTCCACGATATCTGCCTCCACGCGATACACCTCTCGCAGAAGCTCAGGGCTCAACACATCCGCCGGGGCACCGTGAGCATGGATCTGCCCGTCCTTCAGCACAACGAGCTGGTCACACATCCGGGCTGCCAGGTTGATGTCGTGGATCGCCACGAGCGCAAGACTGCCTTCCTCCCGGGTTTTCGCCCGCACGCGGCTCAAGACAAAGAGTTGGCGGTGGAGATCGAGGGCGGAGGTGGGTTCGTCGAGAAGCATGAGGCCCGGGTGCCCCACGAGCATCTGTGCCACGGCGACGAGCTGGCGCTGACCACCAGAAAGCTCGTTGAGGTAGCGCTGCGCAATCGCGTCGAGCCCCAGGGAGTGCAGCACTTCGGCAGTGCGGGTGACTGGGTCCTCGCAGATTTCCCGGCGGGCCGCGATGAGAACGGCCTCAAATGCTCGCAACGCCGCGCTGTGCGGCAGGTCCTGCGGGACATAGCCGATGAGCTGGCGGCGCCGCTTCCCGTGCGGAGCTTTTCCATCGACGCGGAAATCTACCGTGCCGCCACGGGCGCGGTGCACGCCGGCCAACGTCGTGACGGTCGTGGTCTTGCCGGACGCATTCGGCCCCAGCAACCCCACCACCTGCCCGCCGTTCAGCGAGGGAAGGCTTAATCCATCTACCACTGTGTGCGAGCCGTACCCAGCTGACAGGTCAGAAATAGTGAGTTCTACGTCCACAATGCCCTCCTCCGGGTCATGATGATGGCGATGAAGAACGGCACTCCCAACAGCGAGGTGACAATGCCGATGGGAATGGCCACGCCGGGTTTAATGACGAGGCTGAGTGCGTGGGCGGCGCACATGACCGCCGCGCCCGCAGCCATGGACGCCGGCATGAAGTAGCGCTGGTCTTCGCCTACCAACATGCGGGCGATGTGCGGGCCGACAAGGCCGATAAACCCGATGATGCCGGCGAAGGCCACGGTGGTGGCCGCGACAAGCGAGACCACAATAAGCACAATGATGCGCAGGCGGGAGGTGTTGATGCCGAGGGCGGTGGCGCGGGCGTCGCCAAGCCGCAGCGCCGTAAGCCGCCACGAGAGTGCACCCAAGATGGGCAACGCCACCGCCAGCACACCTGCCAGAACGGCGTTGGCCTGCCACGTGGCGCGGGTCAGCGAACCCATGGACCAGAAGACGATTTGCTGGAGGGCCTCGCTGGAGGAGCGGTACTGAATGAGCGCCAACATGGCTTGGAAGAAGAAGACGAGGCCGATGCCAAGCAGCACCATCGTCTCCGACTTGGCGCCACGAAGAACTGCGGCGACAACGATGATGGCAGTGGCGATGGCTGCAGACAGCCACGCGATAAGCGCGAGGTTGAACTGTGGCTGGGCCAGCAGCTGCCAGCGCAGAACGATGGCGCTGGCCCCGCCGAAGGCTGCGGCAGCGGAGATGCCGAGGGTAAAAGGCTCGGCTAGAGGGTTGTCCAGGATGGTCTGCATGTGCGCGCCGGCCACAGACAGGCTGGCCCCGATGAGCAGGGCCATGACCGCCATGGGTAGGCGCAGGTGCCAGAGGACGGTTCGCGTTTGCTTGTCGGTACCTGCCGGGTCCACCAGCCCCCGCAGTACCTCACCCGGAGTGAGGTCGATAGCACCAACGATGACGCTGAGCAGAAAGGCAGCGAGAGCGACGGTGGCGAGGGCAAGAACGATGGCGATGCGGCGGCGAGTAACGCGAGCGTGCTCCCGCACGAGTGCCGCGGCGGCCGCCGCTGGGTCCGGCGCAAGGTGTGAAGCAGTGCTCTGGGTAGGGCTCGAATCTGGGTTCGGCGCGGAGTCAGTGCGCGTGACGTGCTGGGCGCTGACTGGGCGCGCAGTAGATGTAGTCATGCTCATGATTAGTTAGTGCTGAAGAAGGTTCCGTCGCCGGAGACGGGCGAGTATTTCTCTTGGGCGTCGGCCCATTCTCGCTGCACGTGGATGTCGGCGTAGTCCTCCGGGTGGAGCCAGGCAGCGATCTGGAGAAGTGCCAGGTAGTTGAAAGGCGAATTGTAGAACTGGTGCCACAAGCCGTGGAGTTTGTGTTCCTTCACGGCGGTGAGATCAGGGAAGCCGGGTTGGACGTCGGCAAGCATGGCGGCGCTGTCGTGCGCGTCCTTCTCGCTGATGCCGTACCCTACAGCAGCGAAGCCGGTGTGGCCCGTGGAACTATCAACCTTGGCGGACCAGTCGCCGCCGGTAGCGATGATCATGTCCGGATCGGCGTCGATGACCTTTTCGGGGGTGAGGGCGCCGGACTCACCATCAATGAGGCCATCAGCCACGTTCTTTCCGCCGGCAACGTTGACTAGCTGGGAGATGTTGGAGTCATTCCAGGAGCCGCAGCAGTCCGACACACCTGCCGCGCGCCACACGAAGGTGGATGGCTTGTCTTTAGCCTTCGCTGCGCGTTCTTTCACTAGGTCAACGTTCTTCTGCCAGTCCGCGATGAATTCCTCGGCGCGATCCTCGTGGCCAAAGATATCGGCGAAGATTTCCATGGTGGGGACGGTGTTCTCCAGCGGCTTGGCGCGGAAGTCGGTGACGGCGTAGGTGAGTCCAGCCTGGTCCAGTTTGTCGGTAAGTCCTGCGGTTTGGGAGGCCTCGTATTGGTCTTTGGAGAGAACAATAAGGTCTGGGTCGAGCTTGATGAGTTCCTCCACGGTGACATCACCCTTGGTAAAGCCCCCGATTTCGGGCAGCTCATTCACCTTGGGGACGGTCTTTTCCAGCTCGCGGTAGTAGTCGGGCACGTTCTGCTTGAGATCCGAGCCGATGGCTACGACCTTGTCGAGTGGGTCCTCGGCGTTAAGGACGCCGGTGGCGAATACGGCGCGCCCCTCGCCCAGGATGACGCGCTCTGGCTCCTGGTCTAGCTCCACGTGGCGGCCGGCTAGGTCCGTGAAACTCACGGCAGCGGTGCCGTCAGCAGATGCGGACTGCGTAGCGTCCTCGGCTGTTGTTCCGGCGGCGCAGCCTGCCACGGTACTGGCTAGTGCTGCCACTAGGGCGAAGGTTCCTACCGCTCGCGATCGTGCTGTCAGCTGCTGTGTGGGGCGTAGTACCACTGTTGTTCCTCGAACTTTCATCATCGTGTGCGGAACCCACGTAAGGGAGGCGCACTCCAATCAGGACGAGTTCATATTACACAATCAGGTTAGGCTACCCAAAATCAATATAGGGTAGGCTACACTTTCCCTGGGGTTGTGGAGTATAAAAAGACCCTGCCGTGGAGGTGTCCACGACAGGGGTTCTCGCGCGTGCGCCGTCGGCGCAGCATCCGTGAAGGGAGGGCGCTTAGCGGCGCTCAGCCAGCAGGCGCTGCAGCTCCTTAATGTCGGACTTGCGGCGCTTGGAGCGGAAGACGGAGAAAGCGATGAGTCCTACGACGGCAGCTCCGACGCCAGCGAGTGCCATCTGCACGTTGCGGTCCTGCAGCTTCTGGGTGGCAGCCCCCTTGGCGTCGTCCACGAAGTTCTGCGGCTTGCTGCGGTAAGCCAGCTCATCCAAGGTGCTAGCCAGCTGACGGCGGGTGCGCTCGATGTCGCGCTGGATATCATCAATGTTGCGTGCCACGGGAAATCTCCTGAGATTTTGACTGTGTTTTTGTTCTAACGTCGACATTCTACATTGACCCCAGCGTTGCCCGCATGTCTACTCGCGGGGAGGGTAGGGCCGCGATCACGGTAGGGTGGGTGCCATGACTGAAGCACAACGACTGTCTGTAGGAGACACCGCACCAGCCTTTTCCTTGAGCGACGATGCCGGCAACACTGTGAGACTGAGCGACTTTGCCGGCCAGCGCGTCGTGGTCTACTTCTACCCGCGTGCCAATACCCCTGGCTGCACCAAGGAGGCCTGCGATTTCCGCGATAGCCTCGAGCAGCTCAACGGAATGAATATCGCCGTCGTGGGCATTTCCCCCGACAAGCCGGAGGCCCTGGCAAAGTTCCGTGAGGACCACGAGCTAAACTTCCCCCTTCTGTCTGACCCCACCAAGGAAGTCATGACCGCTTATGGCGCTTTCGGGGAGAAGAAGAACTACGGCAAGGTTGTCCAAGGCGTTATCCGTTCTACCTTCCTCGTGGAGGAAGACGGCACCATTGGTCAGGCCATGTACAACGTGAAGGCCACTGGCCACGTTGCCCGCGTGCTTAAGGGGCTCAACTAGACCGTGGAATCCAGCTCAAAGTCACCGGAGATACTGGTCCCGAGGCGTCGGCCAGCGCAAGCGAGCAGCCGCGCCAAATATGACCGGATTTTGTCCTGCGCGCGTGAGACGCTCGTGGACCATGGCTTTGAGTCTTTTACCTTCGACGAGGTCTCGCGCCGCGCGGAGGTACCCATTGGCACGTTGTACCAATACTTTGCCAACAAGTATGTGCTGATTTGCGAGCTTGACCGCCAAGATACCGCGGAGATGTTGGCGGAAGTCGAGCGTTTCTCGCATCGCGTTCCAGCACTTCAGTGGCCGGACTTTCTCGAGGAATTCATCGACCGCATGGCGCGGGTGTGGCGCAATGACCCCTCGCGCCGCGCGGTGTGGCATGCCGTGCAATCCACGCCGGCGACTCGTGCCACGGCCGCCGACACGGAGCTTAGCCTGCTCAAGCCCATCGCGGAGATCATCAAACCTCTCGCCCCCGACATGGACGATGCCGCCCGGATAGAAATCGCGGCCTTCCTCGTCCACACGGTGGTGTCCTTGCTCAACTACAGCATCATGCGCGCTGAGGACAGCGTCGACGGCGTGGTGGAAGAAATTAAGCGCATGCTCATCGCTTATCTCTTCGCTATCGCGACTGGCGGCTAAGAATGACCGTGGCGGTGGCATAGTCGCCGTCATGGCTGATGGAGAGCGCTGTGGTGTACTCCCCCAAGGAGTCGTGGGCTTGGCGGGCCGCCTCCCCGCGCAGTGCTAGGGCCACGCGGCCCCAGGCGTCGGGGTGAACCTCAATCTCTGCCCAGTCTACGGATTCCTCTGCCATGACCGGCGGGCGCCCGTAGAGCGCCTGGGACCATGCCTTGATGAAGGCTTCCTTGGCGGCCCAGCGCCCAGCCAGGTGCTGCGCGCGGGCCTGCCCATCCAACCCTCGGGACTGCGCCACGCGCAGCTCGAAGGCACTAAAGACCCGCTCAAAACTCGTGCCCGGGGTATCCAGCTGCTGAGCAAAGGAGGGAATGTGCACTAGGTCGGTGCCCACGCTCACGCCGCTTACTGTCATGCGGGTCAGCTTAGCGCGCCAGCTCCTGCTTGAGCTCCTCCAGCTCATCGCCGCCGGCCATCCACTGGGTCAGCTCGGGAAGGGTAACGTCCGCCTTGGCGGCATCTAAGGACATCTCTCCAACGGTCAGGACCACGAAATGGTCGCCCACCAAATAAGCGTGCTGCGGATTGTGGGTAATGAACACCACGCCCATGCCGCGCTCGCGGGCAGCGTTAATGAATCGCAGTACCATGCCGGACTGCTTCACGCCGAGCGCGGCCGTGGGCTCGTCCAGGATGATGTAGCGCGCGCCGAAATAGATGGCACGCGCGATGGCGACCACCTGACGCTGGCCGCCGGAGAGTGCGGAGAGTTCCACGGAGACGTCGCCAAGCACAATGCCCATCTCAGCCAGCTGGTCATGCGTAATACGCTTCATCTCTTCCTCCCGCAGACGCCCCAGCGCCCCCGTGAGCTCCTGCCCCAGGAAGAAGTTGCGCCACACCGACAGCGAGGGCACCAAGGCCAAATCCTGGTACACGGTGGCGATACCGGCATCGAGGGAATCGCGCGGGCTATCGAAACGAACCTCGTCCCCATCGACAGTGATGGTGCCACCGGTGGGCTGGTTGAGGCCCGCAAGAATCTTGATCAGCGTGGATTTGCCCGCGCCGTTGTCTCCTAAAACGCAGGTCACCGCACCTTCCTGCACGGTAAGGTTGATGCCGCGCAGGGCGTGGAAGTTGCCGAAGGTTTGGGAAATATCGTGCAGCTCAATCATGGTTTATCGCCTCTTGGTGAAGTTGGCTACCGACGTATTCGTCAGCACAGCAAAAAGCAGCATGGCGCCGAGGAAGAACTTGAACCAGTCCGGGTTCCAGCCCGCATACACGATGCCCTGATTGGTCATGCCGAAGATGAGCGCGCCGATGGCGGTGCCCACCGCGGTACCGCGCCCGCCGGTCATGGAACAGCCACCAATAACGGCGGCAATGATGTAGAGGAACTCGTTACCAATGCCCTGGCCTGCCTGGATGGAATCAAAAGCGAAGAGCGTATGCATACCGACGAACCACGCGGCAAAACCGACGAACATAAACAGCGCCACCTTGACGCGGCGCACGGGAACGCCTACGGCACGGGCGGCAGCATCGTCGCCACCGACGGCGAAGATCCAGTTTCCCCAGCGTGTTTTGTACAGCACCCACGAGGCAATCGCCACGAAAAGGATCCACCACAGGACCGTGGCACGGATACTCAGCGAGCCCACGTGGAGGGTGCCAGCGAACACCACGCGTGCGGAGGGAAATCCTTCCATATCCGCGATGGTGGGCGTGGCCACCTGACCAGTGACTAGCTTGGTGATGGCGAGGTTAAGGCCCTGCAGCATGAGGAAGGCCGCCAAGGTAATGAGGAAGGAATCAATCTTGGTGCGCGTGACCAACAGGCCGTTGAGTGCACCGATGGCCAGCGCGGTGAGCAAGGACAACCCCACACCTACCCAGGAGTTGAGGTGGAAATTGTAATTGAGCATCGTGGCCACGAGCGCCGCAGAAGTCACGGCCACACCGGAAGACAGGTCGAACTCGTTACCAATCATGAGCAGGCCCACCGCGAGGGCCACAATGCCCAGCGTAGAGCTGGCATACAACACCGTGGAGAACGCCTCCAGGGAACGGAAAGCGGGGGCGACAATCATGAACAGGGCAAAGATGACCACCGCGCCGAGCAGGCTGGCTAGCTCTGGGCGGCGTACAAGACGGGAGAATCCGCTGCGCTGGGTCAGGCGGGTATCGCCTGTGCTTGCCGACGCCTCCTCGTCTCCCCTCACCGGCACCGCCTGGCTCATCGCAGGCCCTCCTTTGCCGACTCAGAAATGATGTCCACATTGGTGGAATCCACGAAGGACGGGCCGGTGTAGACTGGGCGTCCGCCGCCCAGAGTGGATCCGTTGCGGTGCGCTAGCCACAGGGCGTCGACAGCGAGGTAGCCCTGCATGTAGGGCTGCTGGTCCACGGCCCATTGGACTGTGCCGTCCGCGATGGCGTCGACAAGCTCGGCGTTGGTGTCGAAGGTGGCCACCTTCGCATCAGAACCAGCATCCGCCACCGCGGCGGTCGAGCGCATGGCCACCGACGCCTGCAGGGCCATGACCCAGTCGATGGATTTATCCTGTGCCAGCTTGGCGTTGATGGTGGACTGCGCAGCGGTGAGGTCCTTGCCGTTGACGTAGAGGATCTCCACCTTTCCGCCGGCCATTCCTTCCTTCAGGCCCGCGCAGCGCGCCTCCTGGGAGGAGTTGCCCTGCTCGTGGATGACGCACAGCGCATGTTTGGCGCCATCGTCCTTGAGACGCTCGCCAGCCTTGGTGCCCGCGACCTTTTCCTCTTGGCCGAAGAAAGCACTCATGCCGTACTTCTGGTAGTCATCCATGCCGGCATTCAGCCCCACGGTGGGGATCCCAGCGTCGGCTGCCTTCTTAGCCACAGGGCCAATAGCGCCCGCATTCGGCATGGTCACGGCGATGCCGTCCACTCCCGAGTCGATGGCGGATTGCACCAGGTTGGCCTGGTTGGGAGCCTCCGGGTCTGAGGAATAGCGCAGCTCAATGTTGTCCTTGCGCGCGGCATCCTCCGCGCCCTTGCGCACGAGGTCCCAGTACGTGTCACCCGGCGCGCCGTGGGAGACCATGGCGACAACGAGACGTTCGGTATCGACGCCTCCGGCTAGTTCGCCGTCGGCGCTGGGGCGGGGTGCGCCGCCGGTGGCGGAGCACCCCCCAATCGTGGCGGCGAGGGCAACAGTAATAACACCAAGTAAAGGTTTTGTGCTGATTTTCACCCTTGCATGGTGCCCCAGCCCACACCTCGGGTTCAACCCATCTGACCTGCTTCTTTATCGTTTCAGACGGCGCACGCTGGGGGTATCCGGCGGCTTTTTACCCCCGCTCAGCGTCGGGCTCGAGTACGCCATGACGCATTCGCGCGTCTTCACTGAGCAACACGGCAGCCTCGCGTTCCTTAACCTCCGCGGCGTGTCCATCGCCCAGGTTGCGATCGACCGGCCTCTGGTACAGCGCCGAGCCGCCCCGCATGGCTTCCTCGAGGCGGCGCAAACCAGAGCGTTCTCGCGCTTCGGCTCTGTCGCGCCATGCCCGTGCATAGTCCTCGCCGTGTTCAGCTACGAGTGCCGTCACGAAGGCCTCTGGGTGCACCACCGCAATGAGCGCGGAGACATGGCCAAAGCCCAAGGACGTCACCAGCCCCGCTTTGGGTGGGGTCCGGCGCAGGTCCAGCGGCTGGCGCAGCCACACGAGGTGCTCGTGCCGGCGCAAATCAGGGTCCACGCAGTCCAGCGAACGGTTCGGCGGAACGATACCTCCGCGCAGCACCTGGCAGAGTCCGATGAGCTGGAAGGCCGCAGCTCCGCCCTTGGCGTGGCCAGTCAGGGTCTTTTGTGAAATAACGTAGAGCGGGTTCCCGTCGCTGCGCCCGAGGGCACGCGCGATGCGCTCGTGGAGGTCGGACTCGTTAGGGTCATTAGCACTCGTGGAGGTGTCGTGCTTGGACACCACCGCGATGTCGTCTGGCGCCACACCGAGTTCCTGCAAAGACTGCGCGAGGCGCGAGTCTGTTCCCCCGCGCGCGGCAGACAGCGCCCCGAGGCCCGGCGCGGGGATGGAGGTGTGCGCGCCGTCGGCGAAGGACTCGGTAAAGCCCACCACGCCGAGGACCGGCAGGCCCAGCTCCGCGGCTAAACTTCCGCGCGCAAGCAGCAGCGTGCCGCCACCTTCAGACTCGACAAAACCGCCGCGGCGGCGGTCGTTGGCCCGGGAGAAGAAGCGGTGCTCGATGCCCTTGGCCTCCATTTCTGAGCTATCGGCAGTAGCCGCCATGTCGCCGAAGCCAGTGATCCCCTCGACGGAGAGTGCATCAATCCCACCGGCGACGACGAAATCTGCCTTATGAAGGCGCAGCTTGTCCACGGCTTCCTCGACGGACACCGCCGCCGTTGCGCATGCCGACACTGGATGCACCATCTGGCCGTAGCCGCCGACGTAAGACTGCATCACGTGCGCGGCAATGACGTTGGGCAGGGCTTCCTGCAAGATGTCGTGCTGGCGAGGATGGGCCAGGAGCTTATCAACGTACAACGAACGCAACGCCTCCTGCCCCGCCATACCGGTTCCCTGGGTAGAGCTCACTCGCGCCGGGTGGACGTGGGCAAGCAGCTCGGCAGGGCTAAAGCCGGCGGCAAGGAACGCCTCGACGGTGCACACAAGGTTCCATAGCGCCAGGCGGTCCACGCTATCCAGCATGTCCGCCGGGATGCCGTAGACAGCGGGATCGAAGCCTTCCGGAATCTGTCCACCCACGAATCGCGTCATGGCTACGCGCCGCGGCACGCGTACAGCGGACCCGGCAGGGCGGGTCACCTGCCATTCGGCCTCACCGCCAGGGCTCGTGAGCACTCGCCGCATCGTTGCGCCCTTGCAGCTATCCACGAAGGACTGTGCGGTGGCTTCATCTTCTACGGCGAAGGTGAGCGGTTTCTCCAGATAGATGGTAGTAAGCTCAGGGGCAAGGTTGTCCACCATGGGCAGGTGCGGGCCGAAGTCATCGTGGAAGCGGCGCACACCGATGCCGGCAAGGACCTCATCGTGGAAGCGGTCGTAGATATCTTCCTCTGCGATTTCTTCGCCCTCCGGCGTGGTCCACGCTGCCGAAGTGTCATCCCATGTCACGAGGCCGCGGCTCCACGCCAGCTCCAGAACGCCTGCGGCAGAGAGATCTCCGCCGACTTCCGCCTCGAAGCGCGTGCGCGAAGTGCCCAGCGGGCCCAACTCCCCTGCTCCGACGATGACGACCATCTCTTCCAAGGACTGGGTAACCCCATCGAAGCGGGGTGTTGTCGAGTCCAGTGGCGCAAGCACATTCGGCAGAGCCTTGACGGTGCGCGGCGCTGGGCTAGGGGACTTGGTGGGGGTCGGGGGGACGTCGCCAAGCGCGGCGTCGCGAGCAAGCGCAGCGAAGTCCAGGTCGGCCCCAGCCAAACCGCCTGTGAAGTCCATAGCCACCGGCGCTTCGGCAGTCTGGATAAGTATGTCCTCGTTCGCGGCGTTATCCACAAGGCGCATCGCCATGTCCTTCGCCGAGAAAGTGCTCACGCCGCGGGCCTCAACCTGCTCGACGAGTGGATCGTTGCCTGCCATGAGCCCCGTGCCGCGCACCCAACCAATGAGCGCGTGGACCAGCGAGGTTCGCGCGCCCCAGGTGTTCTGCTCGGAGTACCAGCGCTGCACCAGGGCATCGAACGCTGCCTTGGCCTCGCCATAAGCGCCGTCGCCACCAAAGCGCCCGCGGTTGGGTGAACCTGGAAGCACCACGTGCAGGCGATGCCCCAGGTGGGTATCCGCACCCAGCGCAGACAGGCCCGCGATGAGCTTTTCTACCGACCACAACAGCAGGCGCATCTGCGCTTCTGATTCAGGACCCGCCTCCGCCACAGTGCCGCTTACGCGTGGGGCGGCGAAGGGGAAGAGCAGGTCCGGCACGAAGGCCGGCTTGCGCAGCTCGGTCTTTCCGCCCACGGTGTCCGTCTGTTCTGTGCCGATCCACTCCACCAGCGCGTCGATGTCGGCGAAGGAGTTAAGGTTGGCCGGGACTACCCACAGCGCTGCTGTGCCAACGGCGCGGGTGCGGTACAGCTCCTTGAAAAACTCCAGGCGTTCCTGGGTAAGCTGCGAGGTCGTTGCAATGACGGTGGCGCCTTCGACGAGCAACTCCGAGATGATCTCCGCACCAATCGAGCCCGGCGAGCCACCTGTTACCACGGCCACCTGCCCGGAGTGGAGCAGGAATTCACCGGGTACCTCAGCATCCACCGCTTGGTGGTGATAGCCCAGGTAGTCAGCCATACGCGCGACCTCCGCGCCAGCCCCCAGGACATCAAGGCGCGGATCTTCTACGCCCGCCGCCGCAGCGCGGACAAGGCCCTCGCGGGCATAAGCCCAGCAATCATCAAACAGGACGGCCTTCTTCGCGTCGAAGGCCGGCGCTACGCGCTGCGCCCAGTCCGGGCCAAGCTCCGCAGCCACAAGGTTGGCGAGGTGCTCGTCGTGCACCGTCTCCTCACCATGCTCAGAGTCGTCACCGTGCGCGGCGTCCTCACGGCCGAGGGCTTCCAGCAGCGTGCGGGCGGAATCCTCGAGTGCGGATTCGAGCCGCTCCGTATACGCAGCCAGCGCCGCTGGATCCACGGTGGAGGCAGCGCTCGCGTGCGACACCCGGGCCACCGTGACGCCGGCGCGGGTTGTGGCGGCTATAAGGGAGGCGTCGATAAGCTCATCCAGCCCCTTTACGGTGGTAGCAGCGGTGACGGGAAGTGTAGCCAGCTCCCCGCCGCGCAGGGACGCGCCCTCCCGGCTGCCCACCACGAGCTCCGCCAGTGTGTGGTCGACCCAGCCCGGTCCCAGCCCCCACTCATTGTTCACACGCTCGGCAATATATCCCGGCTTCTTTCCCGCCGGTCCGGTCACGCGGCGCACGGCCTGCGCCACCTGCTCGGTGAGCACTGGACCGAAAGCGTGATAGCCCGGCGCGCGCTGCGCCACGGTCTGCGCCAGCTCGCTCACCGGCATATCCGCCGCACCATCGATGGCGGCGATGCCGAACTCTACGCCTAGGTCCAACAGCAGCTGGTTGCGGCGGGAGGATACGCCCTCCACCAAACCTTCAATCGTATCGGTGGCCGCAATCTGATCGGGACGCACCTTCGTCCACAGGGCAATGAGCATCTCAACCGCCTGCTGTGTGTTCAACGGCTGGTCAGGAACCTCTTCGATCACGGCAGCCGGAGTAGCAGTATCGGCACTCGCCGGCTCATCGGCCGCGAGCTGTGGTGTGGGCTGTGGCGGCTGAGAAGGCTCGTCTTTCGGCACGGTCTCCCGCACTGGTGCCGGCTCTGCGTCCTCGGCGAAGACCCGGGCATGGTCGCGCTCGGTGTTGAGGACCTCGACCTTCACGCCGTCGTACTCCGGCAAGCTAAGAGTCTGCCCCATCATGTTGGCCACGGTGGGAGCGTGCCCCACCCCAACCTCGACGAAGCGCTCAACACCCAAGCCATGAAGCCCGGCCGCAGTCTTCGCATGACGCGGGGTCAGCAGCAGGTCCTGCGTTTCAATCCAACGCACCGGGGAGGCAAACTGCCAGGCCAGCAGCTCCACCAGCAGTGTGCGGCCAAGCCTCTGCGGGTGCGCCGCGGCTGCTGCAAAGTCCTCCAGGATGGCCGTAATACGTGGCGAATCAACGACCAATGCGATGGCCTCCACAAAGTCACGGTCCACGGCGAAAGGCCGGGCAACGAGGTTGGGCACATAGCGCCCCACCAGCACATCCAGGTCGATATCCTGCGGGATGAGCTCATCCAGGTGGACGCGGAAGTCATCCACCCCGTCCACTAAGCGTGAGGAGTGGAAAGGCACATCAATGCCCGGGATAGGAACGAAGGCATGTTGGCCAGGCGCCCAGTGCTCGGCGTTTTCCTCGATGGCAATAAGGCCATCCACCGTGCCGGCAATGGCGTACTGGCGCCCGGCCACGTTGTAATTGACCACCTCGAGAAACTCCCCGGTGACCTCAATAGTTTCGGCGATGTAGTCCGTAACATCATCGGCGCGCATCCCCATCTTGTGGGGCCTTAGCGCGCCCAGCCCGTAGCGCGAATAGCCCTCGGCGTCACGCTCCACAAGCCGGTCCATGGTGAGGCCGCGCACGTAGACGATCTCCAACACGGCCTCGAGGGAAAGTACCTCGGCGTAGGCAGCCAGCGCGTTGTACTCGCCTACGGAATGCCCGCCAAAGGCCGCCGTTTTATCCAGAACCCCGGCTTCTTTCAACGCAGCAATCTGCGCGCAGCCCAGCGTGGCCATTGCTACCTGCGTGAACTGGGTAAGGTACAGGACACCATCGGGATGGGAATACGTCGTGCCACGCACGACCACGATGTCCGGGTTATTCCGCACGATCTCCAGAATGGAAAATCCCAGGTGCTGCCTCGTGTGCGCATCGGCGCGCTCCCACACCGCGCGGGCCGCGGGCGAAATCCCGTACTCCTGCATCCCCATCCCCGGAGCCTGGATTCCTTGTCCGGGGAAGGCATAAAACGTGCGTGGTGTGCTCATCGTGGCGCGTGCCTCCAGCACCACCACGCCGTCACTGGACGCGGTCACGGAGCGGACCTCGCCGTGGCCGCTGCGCTTATCGACGCCCACCCGGTCCACCACCAGCTCCACCTCACTGCCCGGGTGTACCGGCGCGAGCATGGTCGCGGACCACTGCAGGACTCGGGCCCCGTCGAAGGCGGCAGCAGTCTGCGCCAGCACTGACGTCCACATGCCATGCACAATAGGGCCATCGTCTAGCCCCGCCAGTGCTGCGGCATTCGCAGACACGTGAATGGGGTTATGGTCCCCTGTCACCACAGCGAAAGGACGCATGGAGTCAGGCGCCATAACGGTGAGGCGGTGACGGAAAGACCGCGGGGTCTCCCGAACGAACTCCGAGAGGCCGTAAGCGGCGTCGTCTGCGTCTGGCGCAACACGAGTGCCGGTGCGTCCCGGGATGAGGAAACGTTCGCGCAGCCGGGCGAGGTTGCCGTCGTGCTCAATGTTCACCGCGACCTCGACCACGCGGCCTGAGACCGTATCCCACACGCCACGCAAACTCGCGATGGCCTGCATCTGTAGGGGATCCGCGCTCGGCGCGGCCGTGGCGGCGAGAAGCCCCGCGGCCTCGTCGGCCAGTTCCAGCGAATGCTCAAGGTGGACAAGGTTGAGCAGGCCCTCAACCACGGGTTCCCCCACCGCAGCATGCTCGCCGGCCGCACCCTGAACGCCGTCCGTGCGGGCATCTGCGATGACGGCAAAAATAGCTGGCCAAGCAGTACCTACCAAGACGTCGGGCACGACTGGAGAATCGGCGCTACCGCCACTGGTCACAGAGAGATAGTTCGCGATGTCTGCCGCATCGAGCGTGGCCGTGACCGTGGCGCTGCCCTGGTCTACCTCCGGCAGTGTTCGCCCAGCAGCCACGCGGGCTAGCTCCCGCATAGCGGAAGCCGCATCCTCGGCGCTGACGACGGGCGAAGCTCCCGGCACACGCGGTGCAGCGACGCGCACGCGCAGCACAGCGTCAGCGTCCACACCGCCGTGAGCACCACCACCAGCACTGAGGCCTAAAGGAACGGTAAACCAGAAATCCGCGAAGTCGGTGCTTACCGGTTCAAGGGTCGCGCCGGGCACATCGAGGCGTAGTGGATTCGCCTGCTCGCGGCCAGCCCAATTGAGGCAGGGAGCCCGGCGGATGAGTTCCTCAGCGCTGGGCACAGGAGCATCCAGGTGTGGACTGGGAGCTGCTGAAAGCAGGTCGATGGTGGCCTGTTCGAAGCGCTTGAGCAACTGCGCAACCGGTTCGTTGGCGTATTCAATGCCCTCGACGCCTGCTGTACCTGGGATGATGCAGACACTGTCGGCATCGAAGTGCTCGTCATGGGCCTGCCACAAGGAATCCTGGCGGAAGCGGCGGCGCACGGAAGCATCGATAATCGGCACAAACCCCGGTGGCTTACCGGGGCCGTCGACAAGGAACACGAACCACGCAGCATCCGTCGGGTGGAGGGCAGCGTCGCCATAAAGCTCAACAAGCTCGTCAATAGCGGCCGCAGGGTCGGTGGCATCGACCGTGACCTGCAGGGCTATCTCACCGTGGTCGACCTCATGCAGGCGGGCTTCAGTACGCGCCACCATGTGCTCGAAGCGAGTGCACCACGATTCATCCGCCCAGCCGTCGTGGAAGGACAACTCCACATAACGTCGCAGCCACTCGGCGTAGCTCATGGCGTCGAGGTCCCCAAAGTAGGGCTTACACGTCTTTGCTAGGGCAGCACTGATCTCTTCGCGGTGAGCATCCACTAGCTCCTCATCACCCGCGACTGCATCGAGCAATCGCCCGGCATGGGCGAAGGAATTATCCAGCTCATGGATGCTAGCGCCGAGGTCGGAACGGCCCGAAGTGACATCGTCTTCCGTGGCAGCAACGAGTGCCTGCTTCACCGACGCCGACGCCGTGGACTCGGCGGTGGCCATGGCGGCGGTGCCGATCATGATGGCGTCGACAGGCGCTGCGGGCAGGCCACGACGCCGCGACCACTCGCCGGTGAGGTACTCCGCGCCCTGCGCTGGGGTGGCGATGCCGCCGCCGACGGCAAGCAGAACGTTGGGGTGCCGGCGGATATCGTCATAGGTGGCGGCGAGCAGTTCGTCGAGGTCCTCGGCGGAGTGGTGGCCGCCTGCTTGTCCGCCTTCTACCTGCATAATGAGCGGAGTGGGAACGGTACGGGCGATGGCCAGCACCTGTTTGATCTGTTCCACTGTGCCGGGTTTGAAAGCTACCCACGGGATGTTCTCCGCGTGGAGGCGCCGTACTAGGTCACTTGCTTCCTCGTGCGGCGGGATGCCGGCAGAAATGACCACGCCGTTGAGCGGCGACCCCGCGGCCCGTGCCCGGGGAATGGCACGCTGGCCTTCAATCTGGCGCCGCCACTGTGAAGCAGATAAGTACAGAGCATTGAACTGGGCGTTAACACCCGGCGCGAGAAGGCGTGCGAGTCTCTCCAGGTTCTCGTTCAGAATGTCCTCGGTGTGCTGGCCGCCGCCGGCAAGCTCCGCCCAGTGCCCAGCATTGGCAGCCGCGGCAACGATTGCCGGATCCACCGTGGTTGGTGTCATGCCGGGCAGCATAACCGGGGAGTAACCTGTCGTTTCAGTAAAACGTGTGGAGAGGCGTCCGCCAACCAGACGTGGCGCGAAATCGGACCAGGCTGCCGGCACGGCAGAGGCACGGCCGGGCTCGAAGAGCTGCGCTTGTCCCTCAACGGTACCCACGGCTAGGGTTCCCACGCCACGTCCGGCCACCGCCTCTCGGGTTAGCGGCTCAACGCCGCGGGTGGGTCCTATCTCCAGAATCCAGCGCGCGCCGGCGGCAACCGCCTCGTCTACACGGGCAGGCCAGTCAACGGTATCTGTCAGCACCGCGCGGGCAAGCTCGCCGGCAAAGACAGAATCGAGTTCGAGGTCGGCGGCCCAGCGCTCCACCTGCTCCACGGCAGGGGCTAGGGCCGGATGGTGGAAGGCGGCATCAACATCAAGGTCCGTGAAGGTCACCTGTTCATCTGCCATGCTGCGACGCACGCGGGCAAGCTCCTCCGGGGTGCCTACGATGACGCTGCGTTCGCGGCCGTTGATGAGACCGATATGGGCACCCAGCTCGTGGAGTTGTTCCTGTGTAGCTCCCTCAACTACCACCATGGGCGCTCCCTGCGCAGTGCGTACGAGCCCGTGGATGCGGGCAGTCGTCGTCAACGCAGCACCAATGAGCCGGGCTATGGCGAGTGCCTCGCCTGGAGTCGCGCGACCAGACGTCACGGTGGCGGCGAGCACGCCTTGGGAATGACCAAGGCTGAGCACCGCATCAGATGGATCCAGGCCCTGCGCACGCACAGACTCCAGGACTGCGAGCTGAGCGCACAGGATACCCGGAGTGGACACAGCGGGGGTGGATAGCGCAAACCCAGATTCTGCCTCCGCCCACGTTAGTGGTGCGAAGCCGTGCGGGGAGGTGGGAAGGAGGGCGTCGCTGAGCGGAGCGAGTATCTCTTCCGCGTCGGCGAGATAGGTCGCAAGCTGCGGCCGCACCCCCGCAGCGAGTGCCTCCCGGAGAGTAGGCAACCAGGCAAAACCTTGGCCGGAAAAGGACAGCGCATAAGGTGCCGCGCTAACTCCCGGCGCAGCGATGTTAGGAATATCCACGCGCGCTATTCCCCCAACACACGCGCTACGCGTTGCGCCGCTTCCTCAAGGGAGGGCTGCGTTTGGGGCTTGGGCAGGCCGCAAAAGACCTGGCAGGCGTGGTCCGGAACGACCTCGGCCGAGCGGGACAGGCCGCGCTCTGCGAGGTACTCGTCAAAGAACATATCGATACTCATACCGACATCAGATTCTACCCACTAGGATCAATGCGTCATGGCCTCTCGCACCCCCTTCTTTCTCGCTGCTCTACTCAACGTCCTCGTTGTTGCATTGGTGGTGTGCGGCCTCCTGCTTCCCTCCCCTGCCGAGCACCCAGACACTGCGCAGGGCAACGCGCCCTCATCAACGCGCGAAGAGCCCACGAGCACTCCTAAGGAGGACAGTCCCGAGGTTGACGCAGACAGACGCGAGGTGGCTGAAGCCTTGGCCGCGCTGGAATCCTTGGAAGTCAAAGGCCGCGCGCCGATGACGGATTACGATCGCGCGCAGTTTGGGCAGGCGTGGTCCGACGATGTCACCGTCGAGTTTGGCCATAATGGCTGCGATACTCGCAACGATATCCTGCGCCGTGACCTGGACAATCTTGTCATCAAAGAGGGCACCTTTGACTGTGTAGCGATGTCCGGCATGTTGCATGACCCGTACTCCGGGCAGGTCATCGACTTTCAGCGTGGGGCGGGGACATCCGAGGCGGTGCAGATTGACCACGTTGTCGCGCTGGCCGACGCCTGGCAGAAAGGTGCCCAGCAATGGTCGCCCGAGCAGCGCCGCAATTTTGCTAATGATCCACGCAATCTTCTCGCCGTCGACGGGCCGCTTAACCAGCAAAAAGGCGCCGGCGATGCCGCCACGTGGCTGCCGCCTCATAAGGCCTTCCGCTGTGAGTATGCACAGCGCATCGTTGACGTGAAGGCGGCGTATGGCGTGTGGGTAACCGAAGCAGAGAAAGAAGCACTCAGCCGCCTGCTGCAGGAGTGCTAAAGACAGGAGAAGGGCCTTCCCCGGTATGTCGGGAAGGCCCTTCACCGTTGCTACGGGCAGTGTTTAGTGGCCGTTGTTGTTCTGGTTGAGCTGATTGCGCAGCTGGTTGAAGTAATCACGCGCGGACTGCGGCTGGGCATTGCCCTGCGGAGGCGTAGGGAAGCCCGGCATGTTACCGAAGCCCTGCTGTTGCGCATTCTGGACATGTTCTTGGGCCTGCTGTTGAGCGCGCTTAGCCTGTTCCATGACTTCAGCGTCACGGCTGGCACGCTCGTCACGCTCACGGCGCTCCTTCTCCTCGCGGCGGCGACGTGCAGCAGCTGCATCTTCGCGGCTGTGCTTTGCTTCGCCGGCCGGCACCTTTGGCTTCGGAGCGGAATTAATGGCGTCGGTCGACAGGAGCGTGTCGCGCATACCGCTGAAGAGGTCCTGCATGCCGCCCGGGTTAGACGGCATGTAGAGCACGTTGGTGTGGGCGCGGTCCGCCACGTCCACCATGGCGTCGAGGTACTGGGAGACCAGCATGAGGGTCTCTGGGTTCTCCTCCACACCGGCAGCGCGCAGCAGCTCGTACTGCTGGGCAATACCTTCGACAATTTCCTTACGCTGGTCAGCCACACCGCGACCCTGCAGCTTCTTGGCCTCAGCCGCACCTTCCGCTTCCTTAACCACGCGGATCTTCTCAGCCTCTGCCTGGGCCACGGCAGCCTCGCGCTCTCGCTGTGCGGCGTTAATGGAGTTCATGGACTCACGCACGCGGGCATCCGGGCGAATATCGGTGACAAGGGTGTTGACGAAGTTCCAACCGTAGGCCGCCATGTTGTCGCGCAAAGACATCGCCACGTTGCGGGCAATGGTGTCCTTGGAAGAGAAGGAATCATCCAGGTTCATGTTCGCCACAGAGGAGCGAACGTTGTCCTGCACATAAGCCACAATCTGCTGCTCATGGTTGGACAAGGTGTAGAAGGCCTGACGCTCGCTGCCTTGGACCACCTCATACTGCACGGCCACAGGAATCTGGACGAAGACGTTGTCCTTGGTCTTGGTCTCCACCATGACATCCAGCTGGCGAATCTGCAGGCTGATCTTGGCGCGGACGCGGTCAACCAACGGCACCTTGAGGTGCAAGCCCGCGTGGGCAACGTTGACGAACTTACCCATACGCTCAATGATGGCAGCTTCCTTCGTACGCACGATGAAGAAGCCATCGAAGGCGAGGGCGGCGAGAAGCAGGACTATCACGCCAAAGACAATGAGGGGACCCATGGATTAGCCTTTCTAGGATCAGTTCACTTTTCACAACTATTTTGCCATAACGTGACACCTGCCACGAGGCTGCGTGGAGCACTCCCCAGCAATCGTTGCTCACTAGTAATACGCCTGCGCCCCGAGTGCCCCAGCCACTCCTCCCAAGCGTTCGTCCTTAGCGCTCGTCGGCCAATCGGAAGAGCTCGCCCAGAATCCCCGAACCGTCCTCAGCAATCCCGTTGTGCTGGAAGCGATTAGTTACCATCGGACGCAGGTCACGGTAGGTCTCCCCCGTTTCCATGGAATCCTCGAAGGGGACGAAGATGTCGTCGAGGTAGATGGCGGCAGCGGCTACCAGGGGGACGTCGGCAAGCACTGCGGCATCGTACGGGGAGCTGGTCCACTCATGTGCAGCCAGCTCCTCCGCGCCTTCTTTGAAGGGGCGCAACGCTGGGTCCTCGTCGAATTGCCAGGGGAAGATGTGTTCGCCGGTAAGGTACGTGCCGTCCTCGGCAAACTCGGGAAACTCCTCGCGGATGCGGTGCGCCGCCCAGCCTGTAACGGCTTGGTCGCCGACGCCACCGTAGATGGATTCATGAATCGCCGCGTACAGTGGGCCGGCCTGGAAGCTCACGTGCTGCCCGACGTTGTTGAGGAAGTCCGAACGCAAGCGCTTTTCACCATTCATGGTGCGGAACGGTTCCTCCAGCAGGTAAGCCAGTGAATCGAAGCCGGTGCCACGGCCCAATTCAATACCGATGGTGCGGAAGCGGCGCGCAGACAGGCGCTCACCCGTGGGCAGGAGTTCTTCCGAGTTGTCCAGGTGGTGGATAATCTCTTTGATCCGTTCTTGGGCCCACGGAAACTGCGCGGTGAAGCGCTCATGGCGGACTTTGAGCTTGGCAAAGGTCGTGCGGTAGAGGTCATCCGCCCCCTTGGTCAAGGTGGGCAAGCCACCCGTGAGGAAAGCACGACCGATGGACTGTGGGAACATCGAGGCATAGGCGGTGATGATGAAGCCGCCGAAGGATTGGCCAAAGAGATCCCAGGACTCCTCCCCCAGGTGCTCACGCAGGCGTTCGGCATCGCGCACAATGTTTTCCTGCCGCAGCTGCGCCAAGCGCTGCGCCGTGCGGTCCTCAGCCGGGCTAAGTTCATCGATGCGGTGGCTGCGCCCAGTGCCACGCTGATCCATGAGGATCCAGCGGTAACGCTCCAGACCCTTCCCGATGAGCCCGGTAGCGCCAACCGGCCGCGGAGACGGGAAACCCGGCCCGCCCTGGTTATAGAGCAGTGCCGGGTAGTTCTCACCGCCCGGTGGGATGATCTCGCGCGCGTAGAGTTCGAAAGAACCGGCGGCGGGATTGTCATAATCCCAGGGGACGGTAAGGATGTGTTCCTTGATGGTGTGGCCGAAGCGTTTCATGCTTCTAGTAGACCACGAAACCCTCCTTACGGAACGCATCTCGGACAGATTCAACGTCTTCCGGTTTAGGCGGCTTGGTGTCCTCCAAAGTGTAGGGCATGTTGAGCTCGCGCCACTTATCTGCGCCCATGTTGTGGAAAGGCAGCACCTCGACTCGCTCGACGTTGCTCTTCCAACGGGAGGCAATCTTGACCACGTTGGCGACATTCTCCGGGGAATCCGTCAGGCCAGGAACGAGCACGAAGCGAATCCACACCGGCTTGCCCATCTCATTGAGACGGTCACCGAAGTCGATGGTGGGCTGCAGCTCACGGCGCGTGACTTCCTTGTAAGTCTCCTCGTCACCAGCCTTGACATCCAAGAGAACGAGGTCAATGTTGTCCAAGTCCTCATCGCGCAGGCGTGCGCCCAAGTATCCGGACGTGTCAATCGTCGTATGGATACCCGCGTCGTGGACCTCCTTGAGCAAGCGGCGGGCAAAAGCAATCTGGAACAGCGCCTCGCCGCCAGACATGGTCAGTCCGCCCCCGGAGGCGGTAAAGACTGGCTTATAGCGCTTAATGCGCTTGACCACGTCTTCGATGCGCTCCAGAGTGCCGACCTTCATTTCCATCGTGTCAGGGTTGTGGCAGTACTGGCAGCGCAGCGGGCATCCCGACATGAACAAGGTCATGCGGGTTCCAGGGCCGTCAACGGAGGTCACCAATTCCCAGGAGTGGACGAGAGCAACGTCGCCAGAACGGCGTGCCTGCATCAACTCTGGACGGCTGAAGTCGTCGAGGTCGTTTTCTGTGCCCAAACCGGCGGCGGCGCCGCGCACCTTGTCACCCTCTTCAGGGGACAGGTGGACGACGCCGGTAATGCCATCTGCCATTTAGGAGCCCTGGTGGAAGGTACGGGAGATGACGTCGAGCTGCTGCTCGCGGGTCAGCTTGACGAAGTTCACTGCGTAGCCAGACACGCGGACGGTGAGGTTCGGGTACTTCTCCGGGTGCTCAACAGCGTCCTCCAGGGTGGACTTGTCCAGGACGTTGATGTTGGCGTGGTACAGGCCCGAGTCCATGTTGTTGGCGGTGCGGTTTGCCTTCATGGTTGCGAGACGCTCGTCGAAAGTTGGGGTAGCCATGATGTTTTCTCCTTTTCGGAAGTGGTGTGAAAGTGGTTTATTTGGAATCCATGATGAAGCCGGCGTCGAGGACACCCACCAGGTTGGTGATGCGTTCCTCAGGCGTGCGGCCCAAACCGGACGGGGTGATGGTGTTCGTCAGCGAGATGCCGTCGAGCGCATCCTTGTAGTCCAGCTTGCCCACCGACAGCATGGAAGCAACCATGCCGTGGTTGTCTGCGCCGTTCTCCGGGTTTGCGCCCGGGGCGAACGGAGTACCTGCCTGGTGGCCAGACGGGAAGGAACCGGTGGCCTTGCCGTAGACCACGTTGGAGGTAATGGTCAGCACAGACTGGGTCGGGATGGCGTTGCGGTACATCGGGATGGCCTTAATCTTCGCCATCACGGTGTGGACGATGGTGGCGGCGATGTCATCGGCGCGGTCATCATCATTGCCGTAGAACGGGAAGTCACCTTCCGTCTTGTAGTCCACGATGAGACCAGTCTCATCGCGCACCGGGTAGACCTTGGCGTACTTGATGGCGGAGAGGGAGTCAGCCACGATGGACAGACCCGCGATACCGCAGCCCATGGAGCGCACGATATCGGAATCGTGCAGCGCCATCTCGATTGCTTCGTAAGCGTACTTGTCGTGGCAGTAGTGGATGATGTTGAGGGCCTCAACGTAGGTGCCCACAACCCAGTCCAGCATCTCCTCGTACTTCTGCCAGACCTCGTCGAAGTCCAGCGGGCCATCGCCCTGGATAGCCTCGTAGCCGTCCACGACTTGCTTACCGCTTACCTCGTCGCGGCCACCGTTGATGGCGTAGAGCAGGGCCTTAGCGGCGTTCACGCGGGCGCCGAAGAACTGCATTTGCTTGCCGACGGCCATCGGGGACACGCAGCAGGCAATTGCGGCGTCGTCGCCCCACTGCTCACGAATCTGCTTATCGGACTCGTACTGGATGGACGAGGTCTCAATCGAGATGTGGGCACAGAATTCCTTGTAGCCCTCCGGCAGCTGCGGATCCCAGAAAATGGTGATGTTCGGCTCCGGTGACGGGCCAAGGTTGACCAGGGTCTGCAGCAAACGGAAGGAGGTCTTGGTGACCATGTGGCGGCCGTCAGAACCGAAACCAGCATCGGTCCAGGTTGCCCAGTACGGGTCACCAGAGAAGATCTGGTCGTAATCCTCGGTACGCAGGAAGCGCACGATGCGCAGCTTGAGCACCAGCTGGTCGATGATCTCCTGAGCGTCTTCCTCAGTGATGATGCCAGCGGCAAGGTCGCGCTCGAAGTAGCAATCGAAGAAGGCGGAAAGGCGGCCGATAGACATGGCAGCGCCGTCCTGCGACTTAATGGAAGCCAGGTAGCCAAAGTAGGTCCACTGCACAGCTTCGTGAGCGGTCTTGGCCGGCTTGGAGATGTCGAAGCCGTAGGACTCAGCCATGACCTTGAGCTTCTTCAGAGCCTTGATCTGCTCAGCGTGCTCCTCACGGTAGCGAGCCCAGTGCTCGGAGAATCCGACATCGCCGACAGCATGCTTGGACGCTTCCTTCTCAGCGATGAGGTAGTCCACACCGTAGAGAGCCACACGGCGGTAGTCACCGATGATGCGGCCACGGCCATAAGCATCCGGCAGACCGGTAATGATGTGGGAGGAACGGGCAGCGCGGATGCGCGGGGTGTAGATATCGAAGACGGCATCGTTGTGCGTCTTGCGGTAGCGGGTGAAGATCTTCTCCACCTCAGGGTCAGTTTCTTTGCCGGCCTCCTTGATAGCCTGCTTGACCATGCGCCAGCCACCATTCGGCATCATGGCGCGCTTCAGCGGGGTATCCGTCTGCAGGCCGACAATGACGTCATCCTCTTCGCAAATGTAGCCAGCGGGGAAAGCGTCAATATCAGTTGGGGTGTGGGTGTCGACATCGAAGATGCGCTTCTTGCGCTCGATGGACAGGTAGTTTTCTTCCAGGTGCTCCCAGACGCGCTTGGTCTTTTCGGTCGGGCCTTCCAGGAAGGAAGCATCTCCGTCATAGGGGGTGTAGTTGCGCTGGATGAAATCGCGGACGTCGATGTTCTCGGTCCACGGGCCTTCTTCAAAGCCTTTCCATCCCTCAAACTGGACGGATTGCTCAGTTGCGGTGGTCACTATAATGACTCCCTTCGTACTTCATACGACGTGTGGAAAATCTGCCACAGAAGGGTTTTGGTGACTCCAGTTCACGGGCAATTCGGTCATCACGGTTGTCACCGAACCCCTCTCTGCAGCCCATAGTAAGGGCAAAGCCGTTTTAACTCATATCGTGCGTTTTATGAGGTAAATCACTAAAAACACCGCACAGTGGCCACCCCGCAGGTCGCCGGATCCATAGGTAACGACCGTACTGTTGACTCGCGGGGGTGGACCACCCCCTAAAGTGGCATTCACCACATTTTTTCGCGTTCATTGGGCGAGCTGAAGCCGCTTCTTGGTGTGTGTCCACGCCGCGCTCTATTGTTATGCGCAGTATCCTCGTCTCGCCCTCAAGGAGCTCTTCGCGTGTCTGACACCGCCGCTACTGCTCGCCCCGCCACTCACCCGCCGCACCCCGTGGATGTTGTCCCGCCAGCGCCCAAGCTGGCAGCTCTCGGACTCCAGCACGTCCTCGCGTTCTACGCCGGCGCAGTCATCGTGCCGCTGCTCATCGCTGGTTCCCTCGGTCTCGATGAGGCCACCACGATTCACCTCATCAACGCCGACCTGTTGACCTGTGGTCTGGCCACGTTGATCCAAGCGGTGGGCGTCGGCAAGCACATTGGCGTCCGTCTCCCCATCATCCAGGGCGTCACCACCACGGCCGTCAGCCCCATCATTGCCATCGGCATGAGCGCGGGTGACCAGCCGCTACCCACAATTTATGGCGCGATTATTGCCGCCGGCATCTTTACGTTCTTCGCCGCTCCGGTCTTTGGACGCGTGCTCAAATACTTCCCCCCAATCGTGACCGGCACTGTACTTCTGGTCATGGGTACCTCTCTCCTCGCGGTTTCCGCCAATGACTTCGTGAACTACGCTGACGCCACCCCCGCCTCGCGCGACCTTCTCTATGGTTTCGGCACGCTCACCATCATTATCATCGTGCAGCGTTTCTTCCGCGGCTTCCTGGGCACACTCTCCGTGCTCCTCGGCCTCGTCATCGGCACCGGCGTGGCCTTGGCACTAGGTGATACGTCCTTTGACGGCGTGCGCGAAGCAGACGCCATCGGTATCACCACGCCTTTCTACTTCGGTATGCCGAAGTTCGACATCATGGCGATTCTTTCCCTCATCATCGTCATGATCATCACCATGGTGGAGACTACCGGCGATGTCTTTGCTACCGGTGAGATTGTCAAGAAGCGCATCAAGCGCGATGACGTCGTGCGTGCCATTCGCGCCGATGGTCTCTCCACCACCCTTGGCGGCGTGATGAACTCCTTCCCGTACACCTGCTTCGCGCAGAACGTCGGCCTAGTTCGCTTGACCGGTGTGAAGTCTCGCTGGGTAGCTGTGTCCGCCGCCGGCTTCATGATTGTTCTGGGCCTGCTACCCAAGGCCGCAGCCATCGTGGCCGCCATCCCCTCCCCCGTCCTCGGTGGTGCCTCGTTGGCTCTCTTTGCCAACGTCGCATGGGCCGGCCTGCAGACCATTGCCAAGGAAGACATTACCGACGGCCGCAACGCCGCCATTGTCACCACCGCACTGGGACTGGCCATGCTCGTCACCTTCAAGCCGGACGTGGCAACGGCCTTCCCAGAATGGGCACAGATCTTCGTTTCCTCCGGCATGTCCATTGGTGCGATTACCGCCATCCTCCTCAACTTGTTGTTCTTCCACATCGGTACGCAATCCGGTGACGATATCAGCCGCATCGACGGCGAAGGGGTGTCTCTCACCGAGCTCAACACCATGGAGCGCGACGAATTTGTCGGCGCACTGCGCCCGCTCTTCAACAACGAGACGTGGCCTCTGGAGGCTGCTTGGGAGTCCCGCCCCTTCGACGACGTCAGCCGCCTGCGTGAGGCTATCCAGGTCGCCGTGCTGACCGCGCCGCGTGAGCAGCGCCGTGCCCTCATCCACGACTATCCGGCCATGGATGAGCTGCTGCTTGCCGACGCAACCGAGGCCGCCACCATCTCCGCCGACCGCGGCTCACTTGCCCTCGATGACCTGGACGATGTCCAAACGCAGCAGCTTATCGATGTCTCCCAGGCCTACCGCGAACGCTTCGACATGCCCTTCGTGGCCTACTTGGACACCAACGATTCTGTCGACCGCGTCATCGACGGAGGCGTGCGCCGCCTCGCCAACTCCGACGAGCTGGAGCAGCGCGTTATCTTGAGCGAAATCATCGAGATTGCCAACGACCGCTTCGACATCCTGCTGGCCGATGCCAACCCGGTGCGCGCTTACTGGGACCGCAAGTTCACCGAGGTGGAATGAACATAGTTCATTCCACGTAGATTCGGGTCACTCCACGTTCGATCGAGTCACTGAAACTCCATGGTGACCTGGGCTTCCGGGTCCACGCCGCGGATGATGCCCTCATAAAAGGAACGGGCCTGATCCTGAAGTAGCTCGCGGTTATCGTTGATGTCCTTGCGCTTTTTATCAGCGCTGAGGACATCAGACACCGTGGAAGCAGCATCAAGTGGCTGCGTGGTCCAACTCAGCACGCCGTTGTCCTCCACCGCGGTCTTGAATTCCTCGTCGGTATGACCGATGAAAATAAACTCCGGGATGCTGACGGTATAGGCGTGCTCACCGGTCTCCGTGACGCGAACATCCTTGCCTTCAATTCCCAGCTTCGCCTTGTAGGAGTACTGCACGAACTGTGTGCGATCGGTCCACGGGACCCGCACCCCAAAGACTTCGCCGGCGGAAGACTTCTCCGCCAGTCCCTGAATTCCGAGACTGAGCAGCACTACCTGCTCCTGGCGCTCCACCGCGGTAACCACTTGCGAATTCGTGGATTCGACAGGGGCGCTATACACATCGCGCGGCTGACGCACGATATACATACCCAAACCGGCACAGACGAGGGAAAGAAGCACCACGACGGCAATAAGCGTGGTGCTGAGCTTGCGGTTAGACATGAGCTTAAAGCTGGAACTGCTCGGTAACCTCAACGCGGCGCTTGTGCTCCATCCAGAAGGACAGGAACGGCACCACACCGGCCAAAGCAGTAGTGATGAGCTTGCCCACCGGCCACAGTGCACGCGGGCCAAGAATCAGAATCGACACCAAGTACACCATGTAGGCCACTCCATGTGCCTGGGCGATGAGCGTGGCCCACGACGGCATTTCCATGCCCACGCCGTACTGCAGAATCATGCGCACGACCAGAATGAGCAAGAAGATACCCGTAACCGTGGCCGCGATGGAGAAGAACTTCAGTGGTCCGCGAATGCGCTCCTTGCGGTCTGGGTGCACGGCATTGTTCGCTGGGTTGGTCATGAGTTCTCCTCTTCGGTGCCGCGACGGCGGCGCTGTTTATTCATGGCATTAAAGGTCTCGACGTCCACCTGCGGGCGCGGCGGCAAGAAGTCTTCGTCGATTTTAGTCACCTGTTGTTCCTTGCCCGCGTCCTTGGTTTTAGCTTCATACTGAGCCGGCTCCTGCCCCATTTCGAGGGCCTCATTCTCCGCATCGATGCGCTCGTTCTCATAGCGCAACGCGGTGCGGTAGGCATAGACCACGAAGACAGCAAACAGCGGCCACTGGAAGGCATAGCCCAAATTCTGGAAGGTTCCTGAGCCGGATTTAAAGCGGGTCCACTGCCAATAGGCAAGGAACAAAAAGAGCACGACGAAAAACGCGATGAGGACGATGTGCCACCATCGGACCTTCATCTTCTTTCTCGGGGCTTGGTTGGTGCTCACGCGTATCAGCCTACCCACCATGGTTCGAAAAGTGGATTTCCATCGTAGGCCTGCCGCCCTGTAAGCTATTCAGCGTTGCTCCGAACACAGTGTGTTTCGCGGCTACGTCTTTCAGCGCCCGTGGCGGAATTGGCAGACGCGCTAGATTTAGGTTCTAGTGTCTTATGACGTGTGAGTTCAAGTCTCACCGGGCGCACACCATCAAGGTCTGCGTTGAAGCTTCATACTTCAACGCAGACCTTGTTTCGCCCTGAGCGTGGTTCTAGTCATAGGGTTTCCTTCATCGGGTTCCTCTGGGGGGCAAACAAACCATGTACCAGACCGCACAAGGTTCGTTTGGGGGTAGGGAAACCTTATGAGTGGAACCATGTGAGGAGAGACCAAAGTTACGGGACCATCTGCGCGCATTCTGCGAATTGAACCTGGGGAAACACAGAAGCCGACTCGCAGATGGTCCTTCTAGTTTGGTCTCCTGCCCAACAAGCCCAGCTGGTGGAAGCCGAGGCTGCCGGTAATGGCAGGGCGGCTGCTTAGGCTTGGCGGGCGAGGGCTGCTAAGGGCTCGCGCAGTTGGGCTAGGGCGCGGCCGCGGTGCGAGACCGCGTTTTTCTCCTCAGGCGTCATCTCGGCAGCAGAGCGCTGCTCGCCTTCGGGTTGGAAGAGAGGGTCGTAGCCGAATCCGTTCTCTCCCTGCGGTGCGGTGAGCAGCGAACCGGGCCAGCGGCCCTCCACCACGTGTTCCTCGCCGTCGGGAGTGACCAGTGCACAGACGGAGACGAAGGCTGCCGCGCGGCGCTCAGCAGGAACGTGCGCCATCTGGCCCAGCAAGAGGCGGTTATTCGCCTCATCATCGCCGTGACCGCCCGACCAGCGGGCAGAAAGCACTCCCGGCATGCCGTTGAGCTCTTCGACAGCGAGACCGGAGTCATCCGCAATCGTGGCAAGCCCGGTGTGCTGTACCCCGGCGCGGGCCTTGATTAGAGCATTGTCAGCAAAGGTGCGACCATCCTCGACGGGCTCCGGATAGGGCTCCACAGCCGACAATGGGAGAAGCTCGATACCCTCAATTCCGGCATCGGCCAGGATCTTCTCCAGCTCTTTTAGCTTCTTCGCGTTATTGGAAGCAACGAGAAGCTTTACCATCCCAGGGCCGCCTTCTGTGCCTCAATGAGCTGAGCACAACCAGCCTGGGCCACATCGAGCATGTCGTTAAGCTCCTGACGGCCGAACAGGCCGTGCTCGCCGGTGCCCTGGATCTCCACAAAGTCGCCGCCTTCCTGCATCACCACGTTGAGATCAACCTCTGCGCGGGAGTCCTCCTCATAAGGCAGGTCCAAGCACACGTGGCCGTCAATGATGCCAACGGAGACCGCCGCGATGGGGTCGAGCAGCGGCTCGCCCGGTACAACGCCTTCCTCCTTGAGGTAGGCAATAGCATCCGCCAAAGCCACATACGCACCGGTAATGGACGCCGTACGAGTACCGCCGTCTGCCTGCAGCACATCGCAGTCCAACTGGATGGTGTTCTCCCCCAGCTCAGACAGGTCCACCGCTGCGCGCAAAGAGCGGCCCACAAGGCGAGAGATCTCGTGGGTGCGACCCTTGACCTTGCCCTTCATGGACTCACGCGGCATGCGCTCATGCGTAGCGGAGGGAAGCATGGAGTACTCAGCAGTGAGCCAGCCTTCGCCGGAATCCTTCTTAAAGCGCGGGACTCCAAATTCCACGGAGGCGGTGCACATGACGCGGGTATTGCCGAACTCCACGAGTACCGATCCAGCCGGGTTGGTGGTGAAGTTGCGGGTAATGCGGACGCTACGGAGCTGGTCGAGCGCGCGACCATCAGCACGAGTGAAATCAGTCATGCCCCCTACCCTACCGCGCGGGTTTAGAGCTCGAATTCCATCCCCGAGGCGCCTAGTACAATCTCGCCATCAAACTCGCGCGCAGCAGCCGCGTAGGTCGCGGCAGCATCGCCCCACGGCTGCAGATGAATCAGTACGAGTTTCTTCACCCCAGCTTCGCGGGCCAGACGGCCGGCTTCAGCACCGGACATGTGCATGTTAGGCGCTTTACCCTCTGAGGTTTCGCCCCAGGCGGCCTCGCAGAGGAAGATATCGGCGCCCGAGGCAGCGTCAATCAGCGCCGACGTATACGCCGAGTCCGCGGAGTAACACAGCGTGGCACCGCTTTTCGCGTGTTCCATGCGTAGCGCATAGGTTTCCACCGGATGCACGGTGCGGAAAGGAGTGATGTAGACATCGTCGACCAATTGGCGTTCGCGGTCGACCCACGGGCTAAACGCGAACGTATCACTCATATCATCCACGCCATTGGGCTCATCCGAGGACAAACGGCCTAAATGGGTCTCAGTGGATGACGGCCCAAGGCAGAAGTTGCGGGAGGCCGCTGGCGCAGTGGGGTGGAAACGGCGCCACACCATCAGTGACGGGAAGTCCAAGCAGTGGTCCGCATGCAGGTGGGTCAACGCCACGTGGGCATCGCACGGATCTTGGTGTTCTTGCAAACGTGCGAGGGTCCCAGGGCCCAAGTCCATGACGATGGACGGGGCAGAGTCGAAAGACACGAGGTAGCCAGAGGCCGGGTTACCAATAGTGGGCACCGAGCCTGAACAGCCGAGGATGGTCAACTTCATGCGTTCAATAGTTCCACGAAACAATGAGGGTTGCTGGATTTGAATCGATTGTACCTGTTCATCCGCCATTAAATCTGGGGCCCGAGAAAGCGGGCCGCCAGTCGTGAGAAGGACTCGTGGTCACCGGTGCACTCAAAACTGCGAATGGGGGTCTGCCCTTCGGGCGCGAGCATGTCGGTGGTGGTGAGGATGCGCATGACATCCTTCGCGGTCTCTTCCGCCGAGGACACCAGTGCGACATTGTCACCGATAGCAAGCTGAATGACACCGGTGAGCAGCGGGTAATGCGTGCAGCCCAGCACGAGGGTATCCACGCCCGCTGACTGCAACGGAGCGAGATAACCCTCTGCCACTCCAAGGATCTGGCGGCCGGCGGTAATGCCGCGCTCCACAAAACTCACGAAATCCGGGCAGGCCACAGCGAAGGATTCGACGTTCGGGTTCACCGCGAAAAGATCCTGGTAAGCACCAGAGGTGATGGTACCTTCGGTGCCGATAACGCCAATCTTGCCGTTGCGCGTCGTGGCGATAGCGCGGCGCACTGCCGGACGGATAACCTCGACGACAGGGATGCTGTAGCGCTCGCGGGCATCGTGAAGAAAGGCCGCCGTAGCTGTATTGCAGGCGATGACAAGCATCTTGCAGCCGCGCTCCACTAGCTCGTCGGCGATCGCCGTAGACAACTCACGTACTTGTGCGATGGGGCGTGGGCCATACGGCGCGTGGGCGGTATCGCCGATATAGATGATGGACTCATCCGGCAGCTGCTCCATAATGGTGCGCGCAACTGTCAACCCGCCCACACCGGAATCAAAAATGCCGATGGGAGAAGAGGCGTCAGACATCAGCGCATCCCTGCCTGCGGTTGCGGCTTTACCTTCTTAATCGGGTCATCGGACGTAATCACCATGCCCGCCACAATGCCGCCAATAGCACCAAAGAGGTGACCCTGCCAGCTCACTCCTTCATAGATGGGCAGCACGCCCCAGATGAGACCGGAGTAGGCAAAGCCCAAGCCAACGCCCACAAGGAACTGACTAAGCGAGCGGTTAAAAATACCGCGCACGATGAGGTAAGCCAACCAGCCATAGACCATGCCGGAGGCACCGATATGGGAGGTACCCGGCCCGCCGAGGAGCCACGTGCCCACACCGGCAATGAGCACGACGATGATGGTGACTTCCCACCATGCCTTGCGGCCAGACAGACCGATAAGGAAGCAGAAAATAGCTCCTGGCAGGGAGTTTCCGATGAGGTGCTCAAAATTGGCGTGCAGCAGCGGCGCAGTAAAGATTCCCCAAATACCGTTGAAGTCCAGCGGGTGAATGCCATACTGCCCCAGGTCATTGCCGAAGAAAAGGAAGTTAATGATGTGGATAATCCACTCGATGGCCAAGAAGCCCACGGTGAGCGACAGGGCCGTCTTGAGGCGCCCGGTACGCGTGTAATTCTTCGAATCGCCCGAATTTACGGTGCGCTTCTGACCTACCCCGGCACTATCCGGAGCGGGCTGGAAGGGGTTGGGTTGATAGGAATTCTGCTGGCCAAACGGTCCACTGCTCGTCATAATGCCCCAACTTTAGCAAGAGAGCAGCGAGGAGTACGCCTCCAAGCCCAAGCCTGGGGCGGCATTAACCACGGCATCTACGATGGCAGCCTCCACGGCATCGGCCGCCGCGGAACTGAGGGAGGCGAGAACTTCGGCGTCGACTCCGGGCGCGGTTTCTGCCGTGCTTGCCGACGTCTCCCCTACCCTCCCCGTCGCAGCTGCAAAGATCGTGTCGCCATCCAGCGGCGAGTGGGCTGGGCGCACAGCGCGGGCAATGCCATCGTGGCCAGCCAAGGCGAGGCGCTTGGCCTGTGCCTTAGTGAGGGGAGCATCCGTAAGCACTGCGCCGATGGTGGTGTTGAGATGCGCCTCCGCGAGGCTCGTCGCGGCAGCAAAGCGCCCCACGTCGACGGCTGGTTTGTCAGGTGCGCCAAAGAGCCGGCCGGTCTCTCCATCGATCACTTGGCCCACGGGGTTGGCAACGACGACGGCTGCGAGGGTGTAGGGGGAGACGTCGACAAGCGCACTGCCCACCCCTCCCCGAATCTTTCCTGCACAGGCGCCCACGCCGGCACCAATGCTACCGGTGGTGTCATCGTGTCCCGCCAATGCGGAACACAGTGCCTGCGCGCCATCCTCTGCGGAGGGACGCTGGGTACCGGCAAGCAGGTCAAAGATGACGGCTCCGGGCACGATGGGAACGCGCGGGCCCGGTTTATCTTCGCCGAAGACCGGAAACCCGATGCCGGTTTCCTCAAGTCCTCGCATAACGCCATCGGCCGCGGCCAAACCAAAAGCCGAGCCGCCCGCGAGGACAATCGCGTGGACGCGCTCGACGCTGTTGTGTGGCTCAAGCAGATCAGTTTCGCGCGTACCGGGACCGCCACCGCGTACATCAACGCTGGCGACGGCTCCGCGCTCACCGCAATAGATAACGGTGACACCAGTATCCTCACGCGTGGCGTGACCAACAGAAAAGCCAAGCTCAGGAACAGTTCGCATGGCTTTAGTCCATGATGACGTTGAGCAGGGAGTCCTGGCAGAAGGCTAACCACTCCACAAGGGTGTCGCGGTCCGCCCCCTGGGAGCTGTGCTCGACATCGCCTGCAGCCACGAACAAACGCAGATCATTGAGCCCAGCGAGGAAAGCGTGGGCTTCCTCCTCACTGATGGTGACTTCAACTCCGCCAGTTGGACCAAGCGCCGTGTTGATGACTTGGAGGTTTTCCAGCTTGGCGCGGGCAATATCGTTTTCGTGCAAGGAGCGCAGGAGCGCATTATCGCCATCGAACTCTTCATCGCCGGGTTTTTGAAAATCCGGGAAGAGGCGAGCAAGCGATGGGTCCTCCGGCGCTTCCGTGTGGCCGGTAGGCATATCCACCATGTCCGCCAACTCATCCTTCGGCGCCGATTGGGCACGGGCAATGATGGCCTCTGAGACCGTCGCGGTGAGGTCCCCAATCACCTCGCGCTCCATGGGCTCAAAAACAGCGGTGTACTTAGCACCGCGCATGAAGGACTTTTTCTTCTTCCAGGCTTGCATGCTGTCCCCTCCTTAGCCTGCCTGCTGCATCGTGGCCCACAGACCCGCAACCTGCAGCTTCTTCACATCGGCCTCGACCTTGTCACGCTCACCGCTGGAGACGGCGGCTTTGCCCTCGGTGTGAACCTGCATCATGAGCTCGTTGGCTCGCTTCTTGTCATAGCCTAGGACCGTCTGGAAGACATAGGAGACGTAGCTCATGAGGTTGACGGGGTCATCCCAAACGATGCACATCCACGGCAGGTTTTCGCTCGTGGCGACGTCGACCTCAATGGACTCATCCAATTCCGGGGTGGCCATGGGCGAACTCATCACCACGCCCGCGGACGTTTCTCGGTGCGCATTCATGCCCTCTACACTAGCCAAAAACTGTGACACTGTGAGCGGCTATACTGACGAGTACTCAATATGTGATTATCGTTTCCAGGTGGCTGCCGTCGATGAATTCTTTTGCTCTCCCCACCGCCCTGGCGGATATTCTTGCTGGTCGTACTCCATCCCGCGAGGATATTGCTCGCCTTCTCCAGCTTGTGCTCACCGCGCTCGTGCTGGGCGGCACACTCGTCGCCGCCGTGATCAGCCTGACGTCCCCTTCACAGGGCGGAAGCTCAGATGACAGGCCAGCTCCAGAACCCGCGCCGGTGTCCTGCGACTATGAGCTCCCAGAGGTCCACGTGCAACGCCAGCTTGAGGACATCCAGCGCGATCTCATCGAGGCCCTCAATACCTGGCGCGCAGAAGACAACCAAGGCCCACTCGTGCCGTGGATTGACCGCCAGACCGCGGCCCGTGAAAAGGCCGAGTGCAATGCGGTAACGAAGACCGAAAAGCCAGCAGACGAGAATATCCAGATGGTGCAGCATCACCTGCCTCTGGACAAGGCCAGCGCCTATGAATTCGTGGAAGCCTTCCGCCAGTCCCCGTCCCACGTCGCAGCTCTCCGGGACCGCCGCATGTCCACCGCCGCCGTCGGCGTCGCCTATAACGATGGTCAGGTTTACGTCGTCATTCAGTTGGAAGAATAGATTGGCTGAATTTTTGCTGCATGCTGAGTAGCATCTTCGATGTGACTAATACCTCAGACAACGTCGTGAACGCAGGAAATGTCCCTTCTGACCGTTCCACGGCCCTGCTCACCGATAAATACGAGCTCACCATGCTGCAGGCAGCCCTGCGCGATGGTTCTGCTCACCGCCAGGTAACGTGCGAGGTTTTCGCCCGTCGCCTGCCCAACGAGCGCCGCTATGGTGTCGTCGCCGGCACCGAACGCGTGCTGCGAGCCGTTCGGGATTTCCGCTTTACCGCGCGCCAGCTGGCGGAGATGGACTTCCTCGATGAGGAGACCAAGAATTTCCTCGCTCACTACCGGTTCTCTGGCCAGATTGATGGCTACCGCGAAGGTGAGATTTACTTCCCATATTCTCCGCTGTTGACCGTGCGCGGTACCTTCGGCGAGTGCCTCATCTTGGAGACGGTCATTCTCTCCATCATGAATTCCGACTCTGCGGTGGCCTCGGCCGCCTCACGTATGGTCGTGGCTGCCGATGGCCGTCCGATTATTGAGATGGGCTCACGCCGAGCGCACGAATACGCCGCGGTGACGTCTGCGCGCGCCGCCTACTTGGCAGGATTTGAAGCCACCTCCAACCTCGAGGCAGGCTACCGCTACGACATTCCGGTCTCTGGCACGGCGGCGCACTCTTGGACTCTGGCGCACGTCAATGAGGACGGCACACCGAACGAGGAAGCTGCATTCCGCGGCCAGATCGAAACCCTCGGCGTAGGCACCACGCTGCTTGTCGACACCTATGACATCACCAAAGGCGTAGAGACCGCCGTGAAGGTTGCCGGACCGGAACTCGGCGGCGTGCGCATCGACTCGGGTGATTTGGCCGCGGTTACTCGCCGCGTGCGCAAGCAACTCGATGACCTGGGCAACCACAACACCAAGATCGTGGTCTCCTCCGACCTCGACGAATTCGCCATCGCCGGCCTGCGCGGAGACCCCGTCGATGTCTATGGAGTGGGTACCTCCGTGGTGACTGGCTCGGGCGCGCCGACTGCCGGCATGGTGTACAAGGTCGTGGAGGTCGACGGTCATCCGGTGGCCAAGCGCTCCTCCTCCAAGAAGTCCCAAGGCGGAGCCAAACGTGCGCTGCGTACGTACCGTTCTTCCGGGGTGGCCGTCGAGGAGCTCGTGCTACCTTTCGACGCCGAGGATCCGGACACCGGCACCCTCACCGCCCGCGCCATGACCGTGCCGCTTATGCGCGATGGGGAAATCGTCGACGGACTTTCCTCCCTCCACGAATCCCGCGATTACCTCGCCAACGCCATCACGACTCTGCCATGGGAAGGCCTGGCGCTCACTCGCGATGAACCGGCGGTGCCGACGCGTTTCATCGGCTTCACCTCCTAAAGACACACCGGCTCCGCCCGGCGTTAGCCGGGCACTACACTGGGGCAAATGGACGAGCACTCAGCAACGGTTGATCTTCTCGACGCCGCCGTCGCCGCCCTCGGCGGTGCCCGGCGCGAGGGCCAAGTGCGCATGGCCCAAGCGGTCACTTCCGCTTTGGAGAAGGAACGCCACCTCGCGGTGCAGGCAGGCACCGGTACCGGTAAATCTTTGGCCTACCTCGTGCCGGCGTTCCGGCATGCTCAGGAAACCGGCAACACCGTCATCGTGTCGACCGCTACCTTGGCCCTGCAGCGTCAGCTGGTGGAACGCGATCTTCCGCGTTTAGCCGAGGCCCTCGAGCCCCACTTGGAGAAGAAGCCGACCTTCGCCATCATGAAAGGCCGTTCCAACTATGTCTGCCTCAACAAAGTTGCCCGCGCCTCCGAATTGGAGGATGAAGAAGCCCTGCTCGATGCCGCCGATTCGCCCTCCCACCTGGGCCGCCACGTCCAGCGCGTCTACGAGTGGGCTGAGGATACTGACACTGGTGACCGAGAGGATCTTGAACCGGGCGTACCAGATCTGGCCTGGCGGCAGGTCTCGGTGACGTCTGCTGAGTGTGTTGGGGCGGCGCGCTGTCCGCACGGTGAGGACTGCTTCGCAGAGCTGGCGCGGCGCCGCGCTGCTGACGTTGATGTGGTGGTCACCAACCACGCGCTGCTGGCTATCGACGCCGTTGCAGACGTGAATATCCTGCCGGAACACGACGTCGTCATTATCGATGAGGCCCACGAGCTCGACGGGCGCATCACCTCGGTGTCAACTTCAGAAATTACCGGCCGCGCCCTCAAGATGGCTGCAACCCGCGCCAAGGCCCTGGGCGCCAATGGCAAAGACCAGCGCTTGAGCGAACAAGCAGCTGAGCTTACCCAGCTCTTAGGGGAACTCCTGCCCGGCCGCTGGACCGACCTTCCAGAGGAAGCCAAGAACCAGCTCATGGCGCTGGCAGATACCCTTTCCTCCTGCCGGGAGACCATCGCCCGCACCCCGGAGGGAGAACAGGCCAACGACCCTGAGAAATTTGCCGAGCGCCAAAACCTGGCCAACCACCTCAATACCCTCGTCGAAGCTATCGCCCGCATCCTCGATGTCTTCGCCACCGGGGATCCGGCCGCACACGCGGATGTGGTGTGGCTGGAGCGCGACGAACGCACGCTTACCGATACCCTCGCCGTCGCACCACTATCCATCGCTGGCATGTTGCACGAGAAACTCTTCGGCGAGCAGACCGTGGTGCTCACCTCCGCGACCTTGGCCCTGGGTGGTCGCTTCGACGCCATGGCTGCGCAGTGGGGCCTGCCAAAAGGAACGTGGGATTCCCTCGACGTAGGCTATCCCTTCGACCCCGCGCGCAGCGGCATCCTGTACACCGCAAGCCACTTGCCACAGCCGGGCCGTGATGGACTAAGTCCGGACACCATCGAAGAAATCCGCGAGCTCATCATGGCCGCCGGCGGGCGCACCCTGGGGTTATTCTCTTCGCGCCGCGCCGCCCAGCAGGCAGCTGAGGAGCTCAAGCCGCAGATTCCCTTCGATATTTTCCTCCAAGGTGAGGACTCTATCGGTGCGCTGGTGGATAAATTCACTAAGAACGAGAATTCCTGTCTCTTTGGCACCCTGAGCTTGTGGCAGGGAGTCGACGTGCCCGGTCCCTCCTGCTCGCTCGTGCTCATTGACCGCATCCCCTTCCCCCGCCCGGATAACCCGCTCATGCAAGCCCGCACTGAGGCCGCGAAGGCAGCCGGCCGAAACGGATTTATGGAAGTCTCCGCCACGCATGCAGCGCTGCTCATGGCGCAGGGAGCGGGAAGGCTTCTGCGCTCCGTCGATGACCGCGGTGTTGTCGCTGTGCTTGATAACCGCCTCGTGACCAAACGCTACGGCTCATACCTGTGTGATTCCATGCCGCAGATGTGGCGCACCACCGACCCGGACGTCGTCCGCGGCGCACTTAAAAGGCTCATCGAAGCACGCTAAGGACGGCGCAACGCACACACCGTAGCCGAGTCCGGTGCTACCTCGGTAAAACCTGCATCCCGGACCACCACGGCGTCCTGCCGGGCGCAGGCCTCAGCGAAGAATGCGGAGTCTACTTCTCGCACGCACAGCGCAAAGTCCTGTGCTGCCCACTTTTCCGCCTCGTCCAAGCTCATCGCCGCGGCAAGCAACATGGAGCCATGCCCCACTTGGGCAGCGGCCTTACCTGCGCTCATCTCGAGGGAGGCATCGATGAGGATCAGGGGGACGTCGCCAAGCGCCGGCCGCGGTGCATCCTTCGGCAGATCCGTGTGACCGATCTGCAGCTTGGCCACGAGTGGATCGACCTCGGAGACCGCAGAGGGCACGAAGGCTCGGGCGCGATCTGCCACCGTCACACCAGGCAAGCCCTGCACATCGCGCCATGCCTTGTTGCGAGCTCGCCGTGCAACCTTACGGATGCGGTGCCCATACCACTGCCCCAATGCTTCAGCGAACGCACCATCCTGGCCGGCGCGCTCATCCAAGCAGAGCTTGACGACGGCCCTCGCCGCCGCCTCCAGCACCTCCGTGCGGCTCGGCGGCTCCTGCTTAGGCAGGTTCAGCGCAATCTGCATGGCCTGGACGGTCTCGGGCTTATCAGGGTCCTCAGGATCATCGCGCCAACTGCGCTCGCTGCAGGCTTCAACCAAGCGGCGGTGAGCCTCGCCGAGATTAGTCAACGACGACCTCTTCCATGGGAATACCTAGGATTTGCAGGATTTCATCCATATACGGGTGGTTAACGGAGGTGTCCGCAACCTCACGCAGTGCAGGTTTGGCGTTAAAGGCAATGCCGAGGCCCGCGGCGGAAAGCATGTCAATGTCATTGGCACCATCGCCCACCGCAACCGTTTGTCGCATGCTCAAACCAGAATCAGCGGCGAACTCACGAAGGAAGTTTTCCTTGGCCTTACGGTCGACGACATCCCCGATGACCCGACCAGTAAGCTTGCCATCTTCAATTTCCAAGGTATTGGCGCGAACGTAGTCAAGGTCGAGCTCAGCGGCCAAATCCTCAAGGACCTGGATAAAGCCACCGGACACAACCGCAACGCGGTAGCCCATGCGCTTGAGCGTACGAATGGTGGTGCGTACACCCGGAGTGAGCTCAATATCAGCGGCGGTCTGCGCGATGACGGATTCCGGAAGACCAGCCAAGGCGGCTACGCGCTCACGGAGGGATTCTTCGAAATCCAATTCTCCACGCATGGCGCGCTCGGTCACCGCGGCCACCTCTGCCTCCTTACCGGCATGGGCAGCCAGCATTTCGATGACCTCGCCCTGAATCAGCGTGGAATCGCAATCAAAGCAGATCAGACGCTTGGAGCGACGCTGCAGGCCGGAGCGCTCGATGGCAATGTCGACGCCCTGCTCGGTGGCCAGACGGGCCAGGGTGGCGCGAACGGGGTCCGCGGAACCCTCGACGGTGATGTAGAGTTCAAGGCCGTTAAGTGGGTACGTCGACAGCCCGCGAATGCGGTCAATGTTGGCGTTGAAGTTGGCCAATTCTTGCGCAATCGCAGAGACGTGGCTGGCATTGAGTTGGCGGCCGAGCACCACGACGACGTGCGTGGACCGCGGGCGCGAAGTAGCTTCATCCGCACGCAGCTCCACGGTGAGCGACTGAGCATAAATGCTGAGGGTGTTGCGTAGTCCCTTCTCCATCGCCTCCACGCGCGAGCTATCAACGCGCACGTAGGCCGACAGGGAGATGCGGCCGGAGAAGATGGCCTGTTCGACGTCGACGAGCTCGACGTTATAGGAGCCAAGAACACGGAAGAAAGCCGCGGAGACGCCTGGCTTGTCGGGACCGGACGTTGTCACAACGGCGAAGGCAGTCTGGTTAGGGTGATCGATCTGGTTATCCACGCTGTCATTATCGCATGTCCGGTTTGTCCACGGACAACCTCCCAACCATCGCATCCAGAACACACGACAAACGCCGCCTCCCCATCGCGGTGATGGGGAGGCGGCGTTCTCAGGAGTTCGCGTATTTCTCCGCGCCCGTCCGGGCTAGCGAGTGGCTAGCTGCACTGGGGCACGAGACCCGCTGGATTAGTGGCCGTAGTGTGCTTCCTCACGGATGCGCTTGACCATGTGCGGGTAGTGCAGCTCGAAGGCCGGACGCTCAGAGCGGATACGCGGCAGGGAGACGAAGTTGTGGCGCGGCGGCGGGCAGGAGGTAGCCCACTCCAGGGAGTTGCCGTAGCCCCACGGGTCGTCCACGGTAACAATTTCACCGTAGCGCCAGGACTTGAAGACGTTCCAGATGAGCGGGATAACCGAAGCACCCAGGACGAAGGAGAAGATGGTGGAAATCTGGTTGAAGACCGTGAAGCCATCCGACTCCAGGTAGTCAGCGTAACGACGCGGCATACCCATGTTGCCAACCCAGTGCTGAACCAGGAAGGTGCCGTGGAAGCCGATGAAGGTCAGCCAGAAGTGGATCTTACCCAGACGCTCATCCAGCATGCGGCCGGTCATCTTCGGGAACCAGAAGTAGAGGCCAGCGAAGGCGGAGAACACCACGGTACCGAACAGGGTGTAGTGGAAGTGAGCGATAAGGAAGTAGGACTCAGCCAGGTGGAAGTCCAGGGCCGGGGAAGCCAGCATAATACCGGTCATACCGCCGAAGAGGAAGGTTGCCAGGAAGCCCATAGCGAAGATCATCGGGGTATCCCAGGTGATGTGACCCTTCCACATGGTGCCGACCCAGTTGAAGAACTTCACGCCGGTCGGAACCGCAATCAGGAAGGTCATGAAGGAGAAGAACGGCAGCAGGACGGCGCCGGTGACGAACATGTGGTGAGCCCACACAGCCATGGACAGCGCGCCAATTGCCAGAACGGCGAAGACCAAGCCGATGTAGCCGAAGACCGGCTTACGGGAGAAGACCGGGACTACCTCAGAAATAACACCGAAGAACGGGATAGCGAGGACGTAGACCTCTGGGTGGCCGAAGAACCAGAACAGGTGCTGCCACAGGATGGCGCCGCCGTTAGCGGAGTCATAGATGTGGCCGCCTAGCTTGCGGTCGTACAGAACACCGAGGGCTGCTGCGGTCAGCAGCGGGAAGATCATCAGAACGATGATGGATGCGGTCAGCACACACCAGGTGAAGACCGGCAGACGGAACATGGTCATGCCCGGTGCACGAAGGGTCAGCACCGTGGTGATCATGTTGACTGCGGAAGCAATGGTGCCGACACCGGTAGCGCCCACACCAACGATCCACATGTCCGCACCGATACCCGGGGTGTGAACGGAGTCAGCCAGGGGCATGTACATGGTCCAACCGAAGTCAGCTGCGCCACCTGGGGTGACGAAGCCGAGCAGCATGACGATGCCGCCGGTCAGGGTGATCCAGAAACCGAAAGCGTTCAGACGCGGGAAGGCCACGTCCGGCGCACCAATCTGAAGGGGCAGCACGTAGTTACCGAACGCCCACACAACCGGTGTTGCGAAGAGCAGCAGCATCACGGTGCCGTGCATGGTGAACAGCTGGTTGAACTGCTCGTTGGACAGGAACTGCAGGCCCGGGGTGAAGAGCTCAGCGCGGAGCAGCAGTGCCATGAAACCACCGAGGAAGAAGAAGCTGAAGGCCATGATCATGTACATGATGCCCAGCTGCTTGTGGTCGGTGGTGGTCAAAAGCGTCCAAGCCTTGGAACCAGTCTTAGCGTTACCAGTCGGCTCTGGACGTGTGGGCGCGACGTAATCGTCGAGCCGTGGCGCCACAGCGGTCATAAAATCCTCCTGAAGAACAAGTGCTTCACCACATGGTGCGCAGCGCGAGAACTCGCGCAACGATCCACGTGATCAAACACCTAGGTTTACCTGCCTTATATTAGGGCACCGCGCTGGCAAATTTCCAGCGCTCCCTCAACTTCTGCCAACGTTGCTAACCCCGTTTGGAGCAGGAAAGGTTCACGAACTGCCTGCACGATGGCAGCCGCTGCGACGACGCCCACTCCAGAACGCACAAGCCCGGTGATCCAGAACACAGCAGAGGGGGCACAGGCGGCTGAAAACGCGAAAAACGCACCCCCTGAAAGAATCAACCTTTCGATTGATCCTTTCGGCAGGTGCGTGTCATGCCCGCAGCCGAGATGCGCGCTGTTGCGGAAGTGATCAGCGCCTTATCGCGGCAGTCATTGTCGTCTCAGACTGTAGGTTTTCTTTAGAAATCCCAGTCGTCGTCTGTCGTTTCCTCCGCCTTACCAATGACATAGGAAGAGCCGGAGCCAGAGAAGAAGTCGTGGTTCTCATCGGCATTCGGGGACAGTGAGGAGAGGATGGCCGGGGAGACACGAGTTTCGTCTGCTGGGAAGAGACCCTCAAAACCAAGGTTGTTGAGTGCCTTGTTGGCGTTGTATCGCAGGAAGCGCTTAACGTCCTCAGTCCACCCCAGCTCGTCGTAGAGATCCTCGGTGTAGTCAATCTCATTCTCGTAGAGGTCATAGAGAAGATCGAAGGCGTAACCCTTCATTTCCTCCTGATGCTCCGGGGAGAGCTGCTTGTAGCCCTGCTGGAACTTGTAGCCGATGTAGTAGCCGTGCACGGCCTCATCGCGGATGATGAGGCGAATGATATCGGCCGTGTTCGTCAGCTTGGCGCGCGACGAGAAGTGCATCGGCAGGAAGAAGCCGGAGTAGAAGAGGAAGGACTCCAACAGCGTGGAAGCGACCTTCTTCTTCAACGGGTCATCGCCCTGGTAGTAAGACATGACGATCTTCGCTTTGCGCTGAAGGTTCTCGTTTTCCTCAGACCAGCGGAACGCATCGTTGATCATCGGAGTCGACGCCAAGGTCATGAAGATGTTGGAGTAGGACTTCGCGTGCACCGACTCCATAAAAGCGATGTTGGTGAGGACGGCCTCTTCGTGCGGCGTGACGGCGTCGGGAAGCAGCGATACTGCGCCCACGGTGCCTTGGATGGTATCCAAAAGCGTCAGGCCGGTGAAGACACGCATGGTGGTCTCCTGCTCCTTCTCCGTCAGCGTCTTCCAGCTGGGGATGTCATTAGACACCGGAACCTTTTCCGGGAGCCAGAAGTTACCCGTGAGACGGTCCCACACCTCGGAATCTTTCTCATCCGGGACGGTATTCCAGTTGACCGCCTTCACCGGAGCCTCGTGGCTGGCAATGTAGTCGTCATACTCGTGAGACACGCGCATTACCTCGTCTTTCTAGTCTGAGTGTGCCTGTGGCCATCGTACCCGCTTGGCCTGCATTCCGATAAGTGTCGCTACTCCCCATGCATCCAGTAGCGACGACGGGCTAATTTATACTGACGTTTTATGTGTTCCGAGTCCGCGTTTCTCACGCAGAGGGAGGTATTGGCATCGTGGCGACTACGCAAGAGTCACACACTCCGCTGCTAAGCACCGTGCTGGACACCATGGGATCAGACATCGTCAGTGGCACCCTCCCCGCTGGTGAACGATTCACCCTGAACGATATTTGTCAGCGCTTCGATATTTCACGCACGGTTGCCCGCGAAGCGATGCGCGCCCTTGAGCAACTGGGCATGGTGGCGTCCTCGCGGCGCGTCGGCATTACGGTGCTGCCGATTAGCGAGTGGGCCGTCTACGATTCCTCCATCATCTCGTGGCGCCTGAACTCGGAGAAGTCACGAGACGGACAGCGCAGTTCCCTCAACGAGCTGCGCCTGGCCATCGAACCTATTGCAGCGTCCCTAGCAGCTCAGCATGGTTCCCCGGCAGACAAAGAGGAGATCCTCGAGCTGGCACAGCGCTTGCATTCTTTTGAGGACACTCCCGCGCGGCGAGTCGGCGAACAACTCGCAACGGACCTACGCTTCCACACCATGGTGCTACATGCATCAGGCAATGAGATGTTTGCGGCACTGAGTCCGTTCCTTCTATCCATGGTGCGCGGGCGCTCGGTGTTTGGCTCGCGCAAGCGCAACCCCACCGCGGGAACGGCGCGCCTCCACCTGGATTTAGCGCACGCAATCCATAGTGGTAACGCGAGCGAGGCAGAAAAAATCGCACGCGCCATCCTCACGGAGGCACGTGCGAAAGAGACCTAACTCAAAGGTTTAAAGCATGCAGGAAACGCAGCCCTCAACCTCAGTTCCCTCCAGCGCCATCTGGCGCAGGCGGATGTAGTAGAGGGTCTTAATGCCCTTACGCCAGGCATAAATCTGGGCGCGGTTGATGTCACGAGTGGTAGCGGTGTCCTTGAAGAACAAGGTCAACGACAAGCCCTGATCCACGTACTTGGTGGCCACAGCGTAGGTGTCGATGATCTTCTCGTAGCCAATCTCATAGGAATCCTTGAAGTACTCAAGGTTGTCGTTATCCATGTGCGGCGCCGGGTAGTAGACGCGGCCGATCTTGCCTTCCTTACGGATTTCGATCTTGGAGGCAATCGGGTGGATAGATGAGGTCGAGTTGTTGATGTAGGAAATCGAACCAGTCGGCGGCACCGCCTGCAGGTTACGGTTGTAGATGCCGTGCTTGGCGACGTCCTCCTTCAACTGCGCCCACTCCTCCGCCGTCGGCGTGTGAATGGAAGAAGCCGCGAATAGCTCCTTGACGCGCTCGGTGCGGGGAGCGAAATCAGCTGGGTCATAGCGGTCGAAGAATTCACCGCTTGCGTACTCGGATTCGGGGAACTCCGTGAAGTACTCGCCGCGCTCACGAGCCAGCTTGTTGGATGCACGAAGTGCGGCGTACATGATGGCTGCGAAGTAGGCGTTGGTAAAGTCCAAGCCTTCTTCCGAGCCATACTCGATGTGCTCGCGACCGAGGTAGCCGTGCAGGTTCATCTGGCCCAAGCCGATGGCATGGGAATCATCGTTGCCCTTGCGCACCGACGGCACGGAGTTAATGGACGTCTTATCCGCCACTGCAGTCAGGCCACGGATGGCGGTTTCTACGGTCAGCGCAAAGTCCGGGGAATCCATGGTGGCCGCAATGTTGAGCGAGCCCAGGTTGCAGGAAATGTCGCTGCCCAAGGTCTTGTAGGTCAGGTCTTCATTGAGCTCGGAAGGAGCATTCACCTGCAGAATCTCAGAGCACAGGTTCGACATGTTGATACGGCCGGTCTTGACCGGGTTCGCGCGGTTTACGGTGTCCTCAAACATGATGTACGGGTAGCCGGACTCGAACTGCAGTTCCGCGATGGTCTGGAAGAAGTGGCGGGCGTTGATCTTCTTCTTGCGGATGCGCGGATCCTCCACCATTTCTTCGTAGTGCTCAGTGACGGAGATATCTGCAAAAGGCTTGCCGTAGACGCGCTCGACGTCATACGGGCTAAACAGGTACATGTCATCGTTCTTGCGAGCCAGCTCGAAGGTGATGTCCGGAACGACGATACCTAGCGACAGGGTCTTGATACGGATCTTTTCATCCGCGTTTTCACGCTTCGTATCAAGGAAGTTCATGATGTCCGGGTGGTGCGCGTTGAGGTATACCGCACCAGCGCCCTGGCGTGCGCCAAGCTGGTTGGCATAGGAGAAGGAATCCTCCAGAAGCTTCATTACCGGAATGACGCCGGACGACTGGTTCTCGATGTGCTTGATCGGCGCGCCCGATTCGCGGATGTTGGTCAGCAGCAGTGCCACGCCGCCACCGCGCTTGGACAGCTGCAGTGCGGAGTTGATGGAGCGACCGATGGACTCCATGTTGTCTTCGATGCGCAGCAGGAAGCAGGATACGAGCTCGCCACGCTGGGCCTTGCCAGCGTTAAGGAAGGTCGGGGTCGCCGGCTGGAAACGGCCGGTCATGATTTCGTCCACGAGGTGCTCAGCCACCTCGGTATCGCCATCAGCCAGGAAAAGTGCGGTCATGGACACGCGATCCTCAAAGCGCTCGAGGTAGCGGCGGCCGTCAAAGGTCTTCAGCGTGTAAGAGGTGTAGTACTTGTAGGCGCCCAGGAAGGACTTGAAGCGGAACTTGTAGGAGTATGCACGCTTGAAGAGGGACTTAATGAAGTCGAAATCGTACTGCTCGAGCAGCTCCGGCTCGTAGTACTTGTTTTCCACCAGGTAGTGCATCTTTTCTTCCAGGTCATGGAAGTAGACGGTGTTCTGGTTGACGTGCTGGAGGAAGAATTGGTTCGCGGCCTCACGGTCCTTGTCGAACTGAATCTTGCCGTTCTCGTCATACAGATTGAGCAGTGCGTTCAGCGCGTGATAGTCCAGCTGCTCTTCAGGCTTCACAGGTTCGGCGACGGTCTTACCCAGTTGCGTGGTCACGACGTTCACGGGCCTTTCTTTACTATGGCGAAATTGGAGAGACGAAAATCTACAGGGAATACATAGGAGAAGCCCTAGGCTGCAAGGCCTAAGGCTGCGGCGTTGGCCAGCAGGCCTTCGCGGCAAATTGTGACATCTTCCTCGGTACCAAGAAGTTCGAAACGGTACACATAAGGCACCTTACACTTGGCGGCGATGACGTCGCCGGCCTTGCCAAAGTCGGTACCGAAATTGCTGTTTCCTCCGGCCACGACCGCACGGATAAGGCTGCGGTTGTGTTCGTTATTGAGGAAACGGATGACCTGCTTGGGTACGGGCCTCGTGTTCTGCTTGCTTATCGACGCCCCTCCCCCATACGTCGGACACACCAAGACGTAGGGTTCGTTGACGATGAGTGGCTCATCAGTCAGGCGCAGCGGGATGCGGGCGCTGGGAAGGCCGAGCTTCTCAACGAAGCGGTGGGTATTTTCCGTGGCGGAAGAGAAATACACGACCAACATGACGAAATTTTATGCAGTTGCCGCCAAGGAGCTCAGGCTCTTGATGCGGTCAGGACGGAAGCCAGACCAGTGCTCGCCGTTGGCCTCGACGACCGGTGCCTGGACGTAGCCCAGAGCCATGACGTAGTCGCGAGCCTCGTCGTCCATGGAGATATCCACCATGTCGTACTCAAGACCGGCGCGGTCGAGAGCCTTCTTGGTGGCGTTGCACTGAACGCAGGCGGGCTTGGTGTAGAGAGTGATGCTCATGTGACGGTTTCCTTTGACGCTGCACACGTAGTGACTAATGAATTCTGCTGAGTGACTTTTAGCTCTGGCTACGCGGTGTAGGGCCGCCGCCTGAGCAACATCAACGACACTATACTTTGTGCCGAAACCCCGCAACTGACACTACATGTAGTAGTTACAACGATGATATTCCCAGGATGTAAGTCCCCCAGCCCCCACATGTTGACCTTGCACACCCCACTTCATCACCAACGCCGTAACTACACGGGTGGTATTTCCCGCAAGTTAACCAAACGTTCACCCGTTTTGTGGCAAACACCACAAACGGGCGCGGCCCGCGCCGCGCCCGGTAAGTCTGATTCACGAAGCAGGCAGGAGACCTCAGCCCCTCGTACACGTTGACGGGTCCGGCCCCTGCCCCTCTTCGCGGGTCAAGCCGAAAAGCACTTGGCTCATCACCGTGGTGTCTCGAGGCAAATCTGGATGTAGCGGCCCTGCCCCACACAGCTCACCGAGGTCGATATTAACCACGTCAGCGCCGCCCACAGCTTCCAGCACAGAGGTCGAGTTGGGCGTCACGGTGACATCAGCAGGCGAGTAAATCGAGGTATACAACGGGCCCGGCGCTGTGTCCGGCAAGGCATTGAGATTCTCCATGAACTCAGACCCCACCACCTGCTGAATACCAGCGCTGCTTGCAAAGAAGCGCGCCAAGTTCGGCATGGCCGCAATCATCTTCGCCAAGGTCTCGCCCATGCCGTCGAGGGTGGTCCCATGAAAATTCCCACCAAGAGCCACCGCGCGGGCAACATGATCGGGAGAACCATACATCTGCGTGTAGGTCTTAATATGCAGACCTCCCTGCGAGTGCCCCACGAGGTTCACCTTTTCGCTTCCGGTCACTTCCCGTACATAGTCAATCTGTTCTGCGACCTCACGCGCCGACTCGTCCAGATCCGCGATCCCCTTGGTTCGCGGACTGGCGTTCTGCAGCGTGACATCATCTGCGCCGTAGTCGAAGGCCCACACGCACATACCGCGTTCTTGCAGCACTGGGATAAGCTCGTTCCACGTCGACGCATTGTCCGAGGTTCCATGCAGGAGAACCACCGGCTCGCTAACCTCACCGCTTGACACACATGAAGGGTCATTGATCCCTAGTGACGGGTCAGCCGTACTGACCAAATCATTGTCTACAGCTTGGGCCACCGGTGCCGAGAACCCAACGACGGCAGCACACATCGCCGCCGCGATACGCCTTTTCATACGCTATTTCTTCTTTCTATTGTCCGCTAGGGAATGTTCTAAACCCACCCGATTATTATATTCAACGGATCTAATTTAGCGAGGTAGACGGGCATAAAAAAATTCCGCCTCCTCCAAATTAAGCGGAGGAGACGGAATGAGAATACGTCGATTCTTAGCCCTGGCGAGCCTTGAAGCGCGGATCCTTCTTGTTGATCACGAAGACCTTACCGTGGCGGCGAATAACCTGGGCGCCCGGCTTCTTCTTCAGCGACCGAAGCGACTTGCGAACCTTCATCGGGCGCTCCTTTCGTTATGCGCAAACTTCATGCGAATGGTTAGTTCAAAGCATTGCTGGGCGAGGGCCCAGCAATGACACGAGGAAAAATGTTACCGCACAAGCGCGTCATTACCAAAACACTCAACTATGAGAGTATCTCGACTGCAATTCCTGGGAGACCTCGCCCAGCGTCTTGCCCATCGTTTCCGGCACGAGTGCCCGCGTATACCCCAGCGCAACCACGCCCAGCACTGCAAAGACGCCAAACGCCAGTGAGCCGCCGAGCCACTCCACCACGGGCAGGAAGAACTGCGCTACTACCCAGTTACTAACCCACAGCGCTAGGCCCGCAATGCCCATTCCCAAACCGCGTACCTGCGCCGGCACGATCTCAGAAATGAGAAGCCACGTTGCCGGTGACACCGCCGCTTGTTGGCACGCGATGAACGCCGCCATGCAGGCCAACGACACCATAGCCAGTGGCGTCGAATCCTGCGCGAAGTGGTACACCACTGCGAGCACCACGAGAGATACTACGTTGCCACCCAGACCCACCATGAGCAGGCGACGCCGCCCCACGCGGTCCACAACGCGCATACCGACCACACAGGCAATAACCGACACCACGCCGATCACCATGGACGTGTACACCGAGTTCGTCGCAGACAAGCCCACCTGATTCATCATGGTCGGCGCGAAGTACACAATCGCATTAACGCCTGTGATCTGCTGCGTCAGTCCCATGAGCATCGCTAGCCCGACCGCCCAGCGCATCCAACTATTCGCGGACAGTGCGGCCCATTCGCCTGTGCTTGGCGACGCCCCCTTCTCCTCCCCCGCCCCTACCCGTGCGCGCACAGCGGCGGCGTCGTCGTGACGGCCCTGTGCAGCGAGCCATACCGGCGTATCAGGCAAGAAGAACATTCCAATGGCCAACGCGGCACCCGGCACCGCCGCGAGTCCCAGCATCCACTGCCAGCTGCCTGTTGAGGCAAGCGCGGAGTTCACCCCATAAGCCACCAACTGCCCGACAACAATCATGAGCGTGTTGAGTGACACCATCCGCCCACGCACCGCAGCCGGAGTAATTTCTGAGATGTACATCGGCGACACGATGGACACCGCGCCCACTGCTAGCCCCAACACAGCGCGGGCCGTGGCTAGTTGCGCCGTCGATCCCGCCAGCGCACACCACACCGATCCTGCAAGGAAGATAAGGCCACCGACGATAAGTGTGCGACGTCGGCCCATCCCATCCGCCACACGCCCCGCAGCCAGTGCACCCACGGCAGCCCCGACCAGCAGCATCGAGGTCACCAGTCCCTCCTGCTGCGCGGACATGTCGAACTCTGGGCCCACGAAGAGCAGTGCACCTGACATGACGCCGGTGTCATAGCCAAAGAGGAGACCACCCAGCGCTGCCACGCCAGCGACGACTATCACGTAGGAATCTTTGTTCACGAGTGCATATTGTCGCAGGCGGCTACCATGGTCGTCATGTCACACGAATCCACAAACCTCCAGCAGGACATCATAAAAGCCCTGGACACTAAGCCCTTGATCGATCCAGCGGAGGAGGTTGAGCGCCGCGTCACATTCCTCGCGGATTACCTGCGCACCACCGGAGCGAAAGGCTTCGTCTTGGGTATTTCCGGCGGCCAAGATTCCACGCTGGCCGGCCGCTTGGCACAGCTGGCCGTCGAACGCGTCGACGACGCACATTTCTGGGCGCTTCGCCTTCCCCACGGCGTGCAGGCAGACGAGGAAGATGCCCAGGTAGCGCTCGACTTCATCCAGCCCGATTACCGCCTGACCATCAACATCGCTGAAGCCACAGCGGCCCTCGATAGCGCGGTTGCTACTGCCCTCGAGGCTTCCACACTCGGCGATTTCAACCGCGGCAATCTCAAGGCCCGCCTCCGCATGGCTGCCCAGTACGCGGTGGCCGGGGAGGTCGGCGCCCTGGTAATTGGTAGTGACCATGCTGCAGAAAACGTCACTGCATTCTTCACCAAGTGGGGAGACGGCGCCGCCGATCTCATCCCGTTAGCCGGCCTCAACAAGCGCCAGGGCGCCCAGCTTCTTGAGTACCTCGGTGCGCCTGAATCCACGTGGACAAAGGTCCCTACCGCGGACCTTGAGGATGATCGCCCGCTGCTTTCTGACGAACAAGCCCTCGGCGTTACCTATCCCCACATCGACGATTACCTCGAAGGCAAGGCCGTGCCTGCCGACGCCCAGGAACGCATCGAAACCCTCTGGCGCCAAGGCGCCCACAAACGCATCATGCCTCCCGGCCCTCAATAGTCGCCTTGCGGTTGCGGGGTTGGTGGGCCTGTTTTAAGCTTCGTGGCCATGGGGGTACTAGAAACCTACTTCCACTACCGCAACTCGGGGATCGCGCTAGTGGAAAAAGCATCCAGCTCACCCGACGAGCTCCGCGCACTCGGCGCCGACACCAGTGACGCTACTGAACTTGCCCACCTTCACCGCGTCTACTTCGGGCACACCCGCTTCACCGGCAAACAACGCAAAGCACGCGCCGCCGCGATGGCACACAAACATAGCCTTAGCATTCTCACCCTGATTGAGTCCTACACCGCCAAAGTCAACAAAGACCTCGACGCCTGGAACCTACGCATAAAACTTGCCGGCACACCCGCCCACAAAATCCGCCACGTCGCCACCAAGCGCCTAAAAGAGCTTCGTGTCAAGCGCACCGCTAAACCCGGAGTACGCTTCACCTACCGCTCTAAGGGACCCAACTCCATTACCATCACCGACACCCCCACCGTCATCGCCGACATCAGAGGCACCCTAGAATCCGTTAATAAAACAAACCTGCTTGATGCTGCCCGCACCGTCATTGTCACCGGTGGTATTGGCACCACACCTGCCGTACATGCTCAAGTCGTAGTCACCCTCAACGAGCTCGACCAAATTATTAACGGTGATGGGGAGGAAATCGAACTTAACCTCACCAACGGCGCACGCATGACAGGCGCAGACTTTTTGGCCTACAAGTTTGCCGAGATTGGCTACGCCACCCTCATCCACCCTTTAGAGGGACCGGTTAACTCTTATAGGATTCAGCGGCATGCCAGCTGGAAACAACGCATCAGCCTGGCTGCTGAATTCCAAACCTGCTCTAGGCCCGGCTGCAACAGGCCAGCTGATTACTGCGAAGTCCACCACCTCATCCCCTGGCAGGCCGGAGGTTTTACTAACCTTAAAAACCTCACCTTCCTGTGCGCCTACCACAACGGTATTAACGATGATGACCCTAAACGGCCCACCGGGCGTGGTTACATGTTCCGGTTGAATACGGGGGTGAGCTACATCCCGCCCTGGGGTGTGCCAATTACCGCCATGCCCGAATACCAAGAAGCCACAGCCAGACTCGCTTCTGAGAAAGCAACAGGACAAGCCACAGGCCAGCCACCCGACCCGACGCCAGGAACAAGCCAACCACCCGACCCACCGGGTGCGAACTGAAGCTTCGCACCCACGCCGAGACGGCGAAACCCGCGAACCACACCACGGTCAGCGGGCACATCGGCGATCCCGCACCTAACTGAGGAGCTCAATCGTGGCTTGTGCCGCCCTGCCCAAGGGCCCGTAGTAGGCAGGACCATGCGTCGTAGCGTGAACCGCCAAGGGGTGCAGCTGGTGCATTGGTACCCACTTTTCGTACTCTGTCGGCGCCCCATAGCCGCGCAGAATCTCCTCATAATATGGCGTGCCGAAAAGCTCCAACATGGCTAGGTCTGTCCACGGGTGCCCGCCATGCGCAGCTGGGTCAATCATGACTGCCGAGTCCGCAGTAAAGAGCACGTTGCCCGCCCACAAATCGCCATGGATCCGCGCAGGCTCCACATCCCAGGACGCTGCTTGAAGGGCGTCGGTGGCGCGCTGGGTGACGTCGCGAAGCTCCTGCGGCAGCGTCACCAAAAAGGGAAGTACGCGCTGCTGCGCGTAGAACTCTCCCCAATTCGAGCATGGTTCACAGGGCTGCTCCACGCGCCCGATGAAGTTCGCACCTTCCCATCCCTCGGGCGGAGCACCGAAGGCCGAAGCACCTGACTCATGTACCTCGCGAAGCGCCGCACCGAAGGTACGCGCTGCCTGGACGCTCGGACGCGCCTGCGCTACGCGACGCGTACTAATCGTCGAATCCGTCAACCCCGCGACCTCAACCACGACGTCTTTACGTGCGGCTGCTAACCAGCGCAGGCCCGCGGCCTCCGCGCCGGCTTGGTCGGGTCGTGCTACTGACTTGGTGTAAACATCCATGCACCCCAGCATAGGAAAAGGCCGCCTCCCTACACGGAGACGGCCATCGGTGGAGCTAACGGGATTCGAACCCGTGACCCCCACACTGCCAGTGTGGTGCGCTACCAACTGCGCCATAGCCCCTCATAACGAGGTACAACCTTTGCGGTTGCAACTCGTAACAATATATCGCGCCCCAATTCGCGAACCAAATCGCGAGTTGGGGCGCGTTATTTACTCAATCGCTACTTATCCAGGACGAGGTCAACCCACTCCATGATGGACGTGTTCTCGTCTTCTGGAATGTCCTTGCCATCCTTGATGATGCGCGGCGAGGACACGCTTCCGGTTTCGGATTCCAGCTTCTCGTAGTTGGCGGTAACGAGTTCGTTGCCTTCGCCAACCTTGGCTTCCTGAATGGCCGTGACAGTGTCCTTGTCAGCGCCCAGCGACTTCGCGGCATCAGCGAAATCAGCCATATCCCACTTGTCGTAAACCTTGGACTGGTTCTCCATCAGGTACTTGCGCAAGTTCCAGTACAGCTTGGCATCACCAGACTTGGCCACCTGCTCCATTGCAGCAGCAGCCTTGGAAGAGTGTCCTTTGTTGCTCTTGATGCTCTCCAAGCCGTTTTGGCTTCCGTCCAAGAAGTTCAAGGAGCGCACGTGGACGATGAGCTTGCCCTCGTCGATGGCGTCCTTCATCTGCCCATCAGTTTCCTTTGCCAGGTCACCACAGTGAGGGCAGGAGTAGTCTTCGTAGAGGTCAACCTCGACAGCTTCCTTGCCCGCCTCAGCAGACTTGAGGGTCACTGCGTTGTCCGCCAGAGACATTTCCATGTTGACGTCCTCCGCAGCGTAGTCTCCCAGCGCATCGGTCTGGGCGCTGCGACCTTGGTAGACGATGTAGCCGATAACCACGGCCACGATGACCAGAAGAACAGCGAGGCCCCAGAGGAATCCACTATTGCCCTTGGAGTTGGGGTCTTTAACTGTGCTCATTGAACAACCTTGCCTTCATGACTTTTCTTCGAACAGATGGAAGCCTACACGCCGTGGTTAAGGGTGCAGTGCAAACTTGGTGAACGGACGCTTTATAGTCCACACCATTAAGACAGAATAGAAGACATCACGCAGTAGTGTCATCATGTAGTTCATCACTTGGGCATCCTTGTCCGGATTGGCTTCGAAGCAGCCACAATCAATTCCGAGTCCGCGCAGCCATGCTTGCGCAATGCCAATCATGAACAGAACCAGCACTACCTGCCCTACCCACGCCGATTGACGCAAGAAAAGACCCAGGAGCAGCAGCAATCCGCCGCACACCTCCAATGGGCCGATGAGGTAGGACAGGTAGTGCGACCATTCAGGCGTGAAAATCTCGTAGGCCTTGATACTCTGCGATACCGCGAGCTGGTCAGAGAACTTCGACAGCCCAGCCTTGATCCAGATGTAGGCCATGTAGAATCGCGCGAATGCACTGATGATGTCGAGCACCAGGGCGGTACTCACCTTCTTTTTTGCCACGCATCAACCTTAGCAAACCCACTACCAGTATCTTTAATACCTTTCAGAGGAAAAGACGGGGTGCAGCACCACTGAGCCCGAAGCGGCAATTCGGAACTCTCATGGTGTCTGTAGTGGGGGCAGGCGTGGTGGTACCCCCATCTCAGCGCAGCTAGGAACCGAGAACCTCAGCTACCAGCGCTTGGGCTTCCGACTGCACCTGCTTCAGGTGCTCCTCACCACGGAAGCTCTCAGCGTAAATCTTGTACTTGTCCTCGGTGCCGGACGGACGCGCGGCAAACCAGGCGTTCTCTGTGGTCACCTTGAGGCCACCGATGGCGGCACCGTTGCCAGGGGCTTCGGTGACCTTGGACACGATGGCTTCACCCGCCAACTCCGTTGCGGTGACCTGCTCCGGAGAGAGTTTCTTCAAAATCGCCTTCTGCTCACGGTTGGCCGGGGCATCGGTACGCGCATAAGCCGGCGCACCGTATTCTTCCGCCAGCTCCGCATAGCGCTGGGACGGGGTCTTGCCGGTCACTGCCAGGATCTCCGCCGCCAGCAGATCCAGGATGATGCCGTCCTTATCCGTCGACCACACGGTTCCGTCGAAGCGCAGGAAGGAGGCGCCGGCGGATTCCTCGCCGCCGAAGCCCAGTGAGCCGTCGACAAGCCCCGGCACAAACCACTTGAAGCCCACCGGAACCTCCACGAGTTCACGGTCCAGGCTGGCTACCACGCGGTCGATCATGGAGGAGGACACCAAGGTCTTGCCCACCCCGGCGTTACCCCACTCCGGGCGGTGGCTAAACAGGTACTCGATGGCCACGGCCAAGTAGTGGTTCGGGTTCATCAGGCCTGCATCCGGGGTAACAATGCCGTGGCGGTCAGCGTCGGCATCATTACCGGTAGCCAGGTCATACTTCGCGCGGTTCTCAACCAACGAAGCCATAGCGTCCGGCGAGGAGCAGTCCATACGGATTTTGCCATCAGTATCCAGCGTCATGAAACGGAAGGTGCCATCCACCTCCGGGTTCACCACGGTCATGTTGAGCCCGTAGTGCTCAGCGATGGCCGCCCAGTAATCCACCGAGGCACCACCCATGGGGTCCGCACCGATGCGTACGCCGGCATCCTTAATCGCCTGCATATCCACCACGTTGGCCAGGTCCGCGACATAGGTGTCCACATAATTGTGTTTCACACAGCGCTCATCTAGAACACCGTCGACCGGCACGCGCTTCACGCCCTCAAGCCCGGCGCGCAGGTAGTCATTAGCTTTCGCCGCAATCCAATCGGTGGCATCCGTGTCCGCTGGGCCGCCGGTAGGTGGGTTGTACTTGAAACCACCATCGCGCGGCGGGTTGTGAGACGGGGTAATAACAATGCCATCGGTGCCTGGGTTGGTCAGGATGGCGTGGGAGACAGCTGGCGTTGGGGTGTAGCGACCCCGATCATCCACGCGAACCTCCAGCTCATTTGCAAGGAGGACCTCAAGAGCGGAGACCATGGCGGGCTCAGACAAAGCGTGAGTATCGCGGCCGATAAAGATGGCACCGCTCGTGCCCTGCGTGGCGCGGTAGTCCACGATGGCCTGGGTAATTGCCAGGATGTGGGCTTCGTTAAAAGCGGTATCCAATGCGGAACCGCGGTGACCGGAGGTGCCAAAGGCAACCTGCTGGTCAGGATTGTCAGCATCTGGGGTTCGGGTGTAGTAGGCGGTGACCAGCTCCGCGATGTCGATGAGATCGGAAGGCTGGGTTAGCTGGCCGGCGCGCTCGTGTGCCATGAGATCCTCCTTGAGACGTGGATGTACCTTTAGCTTGCCTGCTTCGCGGAGGTTTCGCATCCCAATTAGGATGGGCACCATGCCACAGACCATTCTTGTGGGCTGCGGGGCGGCGCTCGGGGCGCTTACCCGTTTCGTCCTCTCCACTCTCCTTGGCGGCGGCGCGCTGCCGCTGTTGCTCATCAACATCGTGGGCAGCGCCATTATGGGATATGCCAAGCCGCCAGCCTTCTGGGGTACGGGCTTTCTCGGTGGATTCACCAGTTTCGCCACGTTTGCTTATCTCACCTCCAGCTTCGGCCCGGCACAGGCAGGCGCCTACGTCCTGGCCACCGTTGTGGGGTGTACAGGGGCGTATGTGCTTGGCGACGTCTCCCGGAGGCCCGCATGATCATCATCTCCGCCCTCGCCGTGCTTGTTGGCGGGTTTCTGGGAGGCTGCGCACGTTTCACATTTACTCGCATCTTGCCCTCCCCCACTTGCACATTCGCGGCCAATATCACGGGAGCGGCGCTCGCCGGCGTGGCCTATGGTTATGCCGCTCATACGCACGCCCCTGAGTACTTCCTCCCGCTTCTTGCTGCAGGTTTAGCGGGCGGCTTATCAACGTGGTCCACAATGGCTAAGGAACTCGGAGAAATGATAAAGGCCAAGCGCTGGTGGCGCTTGGCGCGTTATCTGTTCTGGACTATAGGCATCGGCATCGTGGTGGCCTGGCGTGGAGCCTGGGTCGGCTCCCTGCTTGCCTGAGTTTTCCTAGGCCAGCAGGCTAGTCGGCGATGGCGTCGAGCGGTGGCGTCTTTGCCGCGCGCTGTGCCGGCCAGATGGCGGCAAATACACCCACAATGCCGGAGCCAACCAGCATGATGATGAGCATCAGCCAGGGCACGGTAAGGGAATCGAGGCCGTCATCAGCAAGCACGGAGATGAATGCCCAGCCCAATCCGAGGCCGAGGATCATGCCCATGATGGCGCCGAACAAGGCAATCTGAACCGATTCCACCGTGATCATCGTGCGGATCTGGCGGCGCTGGGTACCCACGGCGCGCAGCATGCCGATCTCCTGGCGACGCTCAATGACGCCCAACGTCAATGTGTTCACGATACCCAGGATGGCGATAATGACCGCCAGCGCCAACAGCGCATAAAGGATGGTGAGCATCTGGTCAATCATGCCGGCGGCCTCGCCGGCGTATTCGGCACCGGTGCGCACCTGCACCACAACGAGATCCTTGACGGATTCCTCCAAGTTGGATCGCAGCTCTTCGGTGTCAACGCCTTCTGCCGCGTTGACAGCGACCATCATCGTGTCAAGGCTCGAGGGGTCTACGACTTCGGTCGCCGCAGACTCAGAGAGTGCCAGCCGCGGCAGCATCTGGAAAGGCTCATAGGTACCGATGAGCGTCACCTCACTGGTGCGGGTGGGGTCAGGGCCGGCGAGCTCGTAGGACTGGCCGACCTGCCAGCCTTGTTCCTCCGCCAGCGACGTATCCGCGATGAAGCCCGACTCATCGCCCAACTTGAGGGACCCTTCCGCCACGGTGAGGTTGAGGATGTCGTCGGCGTTGCCGCCAATTACCTGGCTGATAGCCACCTGCGGGCCATAGTTCATCGAGGCCTGGCCATCCACCATGACAGGTGCGGAACTCAATGCCACGACCTGGCCCGCGCCTTCAGCATTCCGGGCGAGATCAGCGGTCTCGTTCGGCGTGGGGAAATTGCCCGTCGTTGGCCCGGCAAGCAAGAAATCAGCGCGAACATCCTCGTCGATGGCATCAGATACCGAAGCCTTCATCGTCGCGCCCAACATGCCAATGGCGGTCACTAGGGCAACACCCAACATCAAGGCAAAGGCCGTAGCTGCGGTGCGACGCGGGTTGCGCGCGGAGTTCGTGGCGGCCAGCTTGCCCACCGCGCCGAAGGGCGCGCCCACCACGCGACCAATCGAGGGCACGATCGGCAGCGAGATAGCTGGGCCAGCGAGGAAGAAACCAACAATGAGGTTTAACGCTCCGAGACCGACGAGAGAGGCGCGGATGCCTGTGGAGACGTCGAGAAGCACGCCCAAGACCGCAAAGATAATGCCAGCGATGAGTAGCAACGCGCCCAGAACCGTACGCACAAGGAGGGAGGAACCAGCGGCGGACTCGGTGGTGCGCATAGCTTCAACAGGTTCAACGGCACCTGCGCGACGCGCCGGCGCCCATGCCGAAATTACGGTGACGATCGTACCCAGGATGAGCGGCACGACAACGGCGCTCACGCTCAGACCCAGACCGCCACCCATTGGCATGTCCTGCGCGGAGAAGACCGCCTTGATGGCCGCGACGAGGCCCACGCCGGCCACCACGCCCACTGCGGAGCCCACGAGGCCCACGATGATGGCTTCGGTGACAACAGAACGCGTGATCTGGCCGCGGGAAGCACCCAGCGCTCGCAGCAACGCGAATTCCTTGGTCCGCTGAGCGACGATCATGGAGAACGTATTCGCAATGATGAACGTACCCACGAGCAGCGCAATGAGGCCGAAGGCGATGAGGAAGTAGTTGACGAACTTCAACGCGGAGGAAATCTGGTCGGAGATTTCCTTGGCCAGCTCTTCGCCGGCCTCAGCATCAACGTCGAAGGTCTCATTGAGGTGATCCACGAGCTCTTCCGCGCTGACCCCGTCGGCTGCGGCGACCTTGAGCTGGGAGGAGTCGCCGTAACGTTCGGTGAATCCCGCGTGGTCTATCAGCAGGGTCAGGCTCGCGCCTTGGTCCACGGCAGGCTTGACGACGCCCACCACTTTCACCTCATCACGCTGGTCCGGGTGGACCACGACGAGAGTATCGCCCACGTGAATGCCGAACTTCTCGGCGGCGGAGTCATTGATGAGAACTTCAGCGGTGCCGTGGGGTTCGGAGCCGTCGACAAGCTCAGCGGGTTCGCCGACCGACTGATCAGCCGGATAGTAGGGCTCAACGCTGGCGGTGCCGCCGCCGGTCTGGAAGGCCTCAGCCTTGTCGTTAGCCGCCACGACGGTCTGGCTGCTTTGAATGTTGACCGCGCGCACGTCGGGATCGTTGGCGATGTCGTCCCGCATCTTCTGATCAAGTGCGGGGCCATCTTCCTTCTGGCTTACCGCTGCGTCCACGCCGGTAAAGGCGGTATCGACAGCGGAGTCGAAGGTATTCGACAGCGCGTTGGTGAACATGAAGGAACCGGAAATGAACGCGGTACCCAGCACCACGGCTAGGAGCGTGAGGGCAAGGCGCAGTTTGTGCGCGAGAATATTGCGCACGGATACCCTGCGCATGGTGTTCTTCGTGGCCATGCTTTAGCCCTCGATTTCTGCCATCACAGCGTGGATGGACTCCATGGTTGGGTTGTGCAGCTCGTTGACGAGGCGGCCATCGGCAAGAAAGACCACGCGGTCGGCGTAGGACGCCGCCTTAGCGTCGTGGGTGACGATGACAACGGTCTGCTCGTCGTGGTCGACAGCGGTGCGCAGGATGTCGAGCACCTCGGCAGAGGAATTGGAATCCAGGTTGCCCGTCGGCTCATCACCGAAAATGATCTCTGGGCGCGAGACAAGCGCGCGGGCACAGGCCACGCGCTGCTGCTGACCACCGGAGAGCTCTGCTGGGCGGTGGCTCAAACGCTGGGCAAGGCCCAGGCGCGTGGTGATTTCATCAAACCACGCCTGATCCACCTTCTTGCCCGCGATGTCAGTGGGCAGGGTGATGTTCTCCGCCGCGGTGAGCGTGGGCACAAGGTTGAAGGACTGGAAAATAAAGCCCAGACGGTCACGGCGCAAGGCAGTAATGTCCTTGTCGCTGAGCTGGGACATGTCGGTATCACCGATAAAGGCAGAGCCGGAAGTCGCAGAGTCCAAGCCCGCCATGGTGTGCATAAGCGTGGACTTGCCGGAACCAGAAGGGCCCATGATGGCGGTGAAGGCGTTGCGCGCAAACTCAACGTTGACGTGGTCCAACGCGGTGACTGCGGTATCTCCCTGACCGTATTGCTTGAACAGGTCAACGGCGCGGGCCGCAGCAGTCATCGTTGGGGTTGTCATGGACGTGTTCTCCTTATAGATGGGGAAAGTAACGTCACTACCTTATCTTGCCTCGGGTTAAATGTGTGACGCGTGTGGTCTAAAATATGACGTATGCGCGGATCTCTTTTGGCTTTGGAACGCTACGACCGCAGCGCCGAAGCTGCCGCGGCGCAGGTGATGCGGCACTATTCCACTAGTTTTTCCCTCGCCACCCGGCTGCTTAACCCCCAGGTAAGAGCAGATATCCGCAATCTTTATGCCATGGTGCGCACCGCGGATGAAATCGTCGATGCAGGGCTCGGCCCCCAGGTTGCCGCCCCGCTTCTCGACGCCTACGAGGCCACCGTCCGCGCCGCACCTTCCCAGCGTTTTCACACCGATCCCATAGTCCACGCCTATGCGCTCTCGGCGCGGCGTTGCGGATTCCAGGACGAACACATTGCGGAGTTCTTTGCCTCCATGCGCAGCGACCTCACGCGCACCGTCCACACAGCGGAGTCCTTTAAGACCTATATCCGGGGCTCGGCCGAAGTCATTGGGCTGCTGTGTCTGGATACTTTTTATGCCGGTGCTCCCCGTCCCGACGGCGTCGAAGAAGGTGCGGTGCGCCTGGGTGCCGCGTTTCAGAAGATCAATTTCTTGAGGGACTTGCACGAAGACTCCAGTGAACTGGGCCGCGCTTACTTTCCCTCACTGCGTGAGCCGGACAAGCTCGATGAAGAGACGAAAGCCGCAATCATTTCTGACATCCGCGACGACTTAGCCCATGCCCGCACGGCCCTGGGCTTGCTTCCCCTTGGGTCCCGGGTTGGAGTGGCCGCGGCGACGGCCCTATTTACGGAGCTCACGGATCTCCTAGAGGCCACTGACGCTCACGACATCATGTCTACCCGCGTCAGTGTGCCCGCCGCGCGAAAAGCTGTCCTTATCAGCCGCGCTGCGGCACGAGCGGCACGGAATAGAGGCTAGAGAACATGAGCAAGCATGTTGTTGTCATTGGCGCTGGTGTTGCCGGTCTCGCCACCGCGGCTTTGCTGTTGCGGGAAGGGATGCGGGTGACGGTCGTCGACAAGCAGCGCAGCGTTGGTGGACGCGCGGGCAGCCTGGAGTTGGATGGCTTCCGCTTCGATACGGGCCCCTCGTGGTACCTCATGCCGGAGGCCTTCGATGAGTTTTTCCGTGCCTGCGGTACTACTACCGCACGCGAGCTGGATCTGGTGGACCTCTCCCCGGCCTACCGCGTTGTCAACGAAGACGGCGAGTCCATCGATATCGACACGGGCGTGGATAACGTCGTAGCTCTTTTTGAGTCCTTGGAGCCGGGCGCGGGGGACAAGGTGCGCGCGTATCTCTCACGAGCCTCCGATGTGTATGCCGTTGCCCTGCGCAACTTTTTGTACACCACGTTTTCCCGCCCCACGCAGCTTCTCAGCAAAGATGCGCTCACGCGGCTAGGCACTCTCGCGCTGCTGCTGACGCGCTCGCTCAATGCCCTGGTGGCCGCCCAGTTTAAGGACTACCGGCTGCGACAGATTCTGACCTACCCGGCGGTGTTCCTGTCCACGGAACCGAAGGCGGCACCAGCGCTGTATTCCTTGATGAGTCACACGGACTTGGTGGAGGGCGTGCGCTATCCCTTAGGCGGGTTCGCCGCCGTTGTCGACGCTATCGCGCGGCAAGCAGACGGCGCCACCTTCGAACTGGGCACCGCGGTAGCGGCAATCACTCACGCGGAGGGGCGCGCGACGGGCGTCACGCTGGACGACGGCCGCACAATCCCCGCCGACGCCGTTGTCTCCGCCGCCGACCTGCACCACACAGAAACTGCTCTTCTTCCAAAGGAACTGCAGACGTATCCGGAACGCTACTTTGCCCGCCGCGACCCTGGCCTGGGCACGGTCTTAGTCTTTCTGGGCGTGAAAGGTTCTCTCCCGCAGCTAGCGCACCATACGCTTCTGTTCAGCAAGGATTGGACGCCCGACTTCAAAGCCGTCTACCACGGCCCAGAGCCAACGCGGCCGCTGGGAGCCTCGCAGTCGATCTATGTGTCGAAGACCTCCGCCACCGATTCCTCGGTGGGTCCGGAAGGCTATGAGAACCTCTTTATCCTCGTTCCCGTCCCGGCGGACGAATCCTATGGTCATGGCGATGCCTATGGTGCTAAGGAATCTGCCCGAGTCAGTGCCATTGCTAACGCTGCCGTGGCGCAACTGGGGTCCTGGTTGGGGATTGAGGATCTGGAGGGGAGAGTCGTCGTCAAGCGCACGCTCGGCCCCGGCGACTTTGCCGAGCAGTACAACTCGTGGTCCGGTGGTGCCGTGGGACCAGCCCATACGCTGCGCCAGTCCGCGTTTTTCCGCGGCCGGAACCAGTCGCGCACGCTGAGCAATCTGTACTACGCCGGCGGCACCACGGTGCCGGGCGTGGGCGTGCCGATGTGTTTGATTTCGGCGCACAATGTTCTTACCCGTATGAAGGAACAAGCCGTTTATTAGCCACCGTCATAAGATTGGGCTCTCGCGTAGTCTTAAATGGCTGGAGACCATTCAATGAGCAAAGAAGGGCAGGGTGGAGCCATGGCGGAGACTACCGAGCAGGCAAGCGATATCGTCGAGGCATGGCTCAAACAAGAAGGCGCCATCAATCCTCAGAAGGCCCCGCGGCTGCAGGAACTACTAGCTAAGGTTCCGCGGAAAGAACTCATCTCCATTGTGGAGCGCCAGAATGCACTGCGCGCGGCACTGGCCCTTCGCTTGCTTCCGCGTGAGAAATCTATCGCGGTCTTCGATGCGCTGGATGCCAAGCACCAGGCGGACATCATTGATGAGTTGGGTAACGCCGATGTGTACGAGTTCTTCGATGAGCTTGAGCCCGAGGACCGTGTGGCGCTCTTGGATGAGCTCCCGGCAGAGATTGCGGACCGGCTGCTGCGATCGCTGACTAAATCTAAACGCGATGTCACCGGGGTGATTCTGGGCTATCCCAAGCGCTCGGTCGGCCGCCGCATGTCCCCAGAGGTGCCTGATATTCATCCGGACATGAGCGTCGATGAGGCCCTGGATATGCTGCGCTCGCAGTCGGATGAACTCGAGACGATCTATACGGTGCCAGTGACGCGCCCCGACCGCAGGTTGGTCGGCGTGGTGAGCTTGCGGGAGATTTTCACGGCCGAATCTGGGGTATCGATTGACTCCATCATGCAGGAGCCACTCTTTGCTTATGCCAGCGCGGACGCCGAGGAGACGGTTCGATGGTTCCTGCCGTTGGATATGCTGGCGCTTCCCATCGTGGATGACTCGCACCGTCTGGTGGGTCTGCTGACCTTCGATGACGCCACAGACATCGTGGAGGAAGCCGATAGCGAGGACTCCGCGCGTGCTGGTGGTACGGAAGCGCTGCAGCAGCCATACTTGTCCACGCCCCTTCTCAAGCTCGTGCGTTCCCGCATTGTCTGGCTGCTTGTTTTGGCAGTCTCCGCGTTGCTCACCGTCCAAGTACTCGATTCCTTTGAGGACACGCTCTCCAAGGCAGTTGTGCTGTCCTTGTTTATCCCGCTTCTGACAGGTACCGGCGGAAACACGGGTAACCAGGCGGCGACCACGGTTACTCGTGCGCTCGCGCTCGGTGATGTCCGCACGCGGGATATTCTCTCTGTTTTGTGGAGCGAGCTACGCGTCGGAATGCTGCTGGGCGCGGTCCTTGGGCTGGCAGGTCTGGGGCTAGCCACGGTGGTATATGGCGCTGATATCGGCATTGTTATTGGGTCGACATTGTTCTTGATTTGCTCGATTTCAGCCACAGTTGGTGGGCTCATGCCCATCGTGGCCAAGACTATTGGGGCCGATCCTGCGGTATTTTCCAATCCGTTTATTTCGACGTTCTGCGACGCCACGGGCCTGATTATCTATTTCCTCATCGCGAAGACCGTGCTGGGAATTTAAAGCTGCTTTTTTCTTGACTCAAGTGCGCAATCCTAGCCGAAGGTAACCCTCTCAATTGCGCCGTCGAAGTAGATGACATCCTGCTCAGGATAGTTCCATACCGCTTGGAACTTAGTAGGCAGGCGAATGCCTTGGGAGTCTGGTCGGTAGTCTGCGCACCTAGCGGTCCAATCTACGTGGGTTATGGTGCCGTCTTCACTGCTCAGAGCTCTGTCGCTGGTTGTGAACGCAATCATTTCATAAGCTTCGTTGAAGGTGAACACGCCGCTTACAGTTATCCCTTCGTAGGTAATGGACGCTTCGACTTCTCGTTCCGAAAGCTCGGTGAAGTGGATGTCGTTTCGCAACAAGCTCTGTGGAATGAACAGCGACTCTGCGAGATACGTCACGAGTGCTGCTTTATCCATCTCAGGACCGCGTTGATCAAACAACGCAACTGCCTTGCCGATGACGCCTTTCATGCCGCCTTTGCCGTCGGCGAAATAGTCATATCCTTGAAACGGCACTCCGGCCACGGCGCTGTCGACCATGGCTAGCCTGCGCGGATTGGTGGCGAAGTTGTACTGGTCATAATCGATTTTGAGCTTTCGCCCGTCCTTGCCTTGGAGGAAATCGACGTCCGCGAACTCTAGATGAACCCACGAATACTTTGGCGTACCGATATAGCCATTGCGCTGAATATAGTTTTGGATCGCGTCCGGGAAAGCGGCGAAATCCTCCTCAACAAACACATCAGCAGAATCTGTATAAGCTGCTGCTTGGGCCTGTTCCACGTCCTGCGAAAACTCAGACCTCAGCGGTGAATACGGCACAGCGAACCACACTGCTACTGCCCCGACAAATACAGCAACAGTAACCGCTACAGTCAAGACAACAGTTTGAGAACGACGTATCCGCATCGCACGCTCCTGGTTAGACGAAAGGGCCTTCCATGACTAAGCCTAAAGCTGTGGGAAAGGAAACAACGCGGGATCTACCAAAGTGAGATGTGCATAACCCGAGTTTTGTTCACGTTGGCGGCTCGTTTTTCTATTTGTCCAGAGGTGGAAGGCGACTTGTGCTGCGTGGTGGTGTGCCGGTGTTATGGGTGGGTGGGACGCGAGCTGGGTGTGTCGCCTTGCAGGTCTGGGCGTTTGTACGGGCGGGGGTTGATGAAGTCTACCGCCGGGGCGGGTGCGGTGTGCTGGTGGAAAACCACAAAGGGAGACCGTTGGAACTGGTGGTGTTTCAACGGTCTCCCTTTGGTTTGTATTGAGTTGTTTGTTGTTGTTTGGTGTCGGCGGTTTCTTACTCTCCCACAACCTCCCGGTTGCAGTACCATCAGCGTTAGCAGGCTTAGCTTCCGGGTTCGGAATGGGTCCGGGCGTTTCCCTGCTGCTATAGGCCACCGACAAACACACGGGGCACTTTTGTGTGCCTGGCTGTTGGTGTTGTGTCAGATACTGTGTAGTGGACGCGAGCGACAGAGACAAATCTTTTGGTTGTTTGTGTATTCTCCAAACCCTTTGTTGTTGTTTGGGTTTGGTGTGTTTGTTTTGGTCTATTAGTACCAGTAGCCTTCACACCTTGCGGTGCGTCCAGGTCTGGC
>NZ_JSEF01000019.1 GCF_000805675.1 Corynebacterium minutissimum
ACTCCGAATAAGCCGGGCGAATCTACCACTCCGGGTAAGCCGGGTGAGGAGACGACCCCGAACCAGCCGGGTGAGGAGACCACTCCGAACCAGCCGGGTGAGGAGACGACCCCGAACAACCCAGGCGAGGAGACCACTCCGAACGAGCCGGGCGAGGAGACCACCCCGAATAAGCCGGGTGACGAGCCGTCTGAGTCCACGACCGAGACCCCGGATAAGGGCGACGGTAATGACAAGGACGACAACGATGGCAGCTCGAAGAAGTCTGACCTGCCGTGGTGGCTGCTGCTCATCCCGGGTCTGGGCCTCATCAAGCTCATCATCGACGGTGGCAACGGTGGCAATGGTGGCGACCACGATGGTGGCAAGGGCACCTCTGAGGTCATCGAGGACAACGGCCGTGGCGGTGACCATGGTGAGTCCACCGGCGACAACGCTGGTGAGCCGTCCGAGCAGACTGGTGAAAACACCGGTCGCGATGACCGCGAGATCACGGTCCTGGACGCTACCCCGCCGGAGGACGCTGGCATGCCGCTGCCGTCCAACGCTGAGCGTGTCGAGATCAAGCACGTACCGTCGGGTGCGACCAAGCTTGAGCCTGGCATGAAGGACTTCATCAAGTAGTCCGCCTCATCCGCCAGTCCCTAGCCCAGATGGGCTGGGATTGGTAGGGGCAGAACTTGTGTAGGGCAGTCCCCTCCAGGGTTCATAGTGAACGCTGGAGGGGATTTGTCATCTATTGTTTAATTAGAAAAATTATTACTGAAGTGTGTTAGAAGCGCGCTGTCAGCTGCTTGGTGCGGTTGACTGCAGGTGTTAATAGAGGAGTTAGGAAGTTATGGCTGATTCGGAAGAGCTAAACGGTACCCCGGAGTACCCCGCGCAGGGCTCTGGTGCGGAATCGGAAACCGCGTCGACATCGTCGTCGGCGGCGGTGCCATCTGGTGGTGCGCACAGAAAGCCGGAAGACGGTGAGAAGAAGGGCGGTAAGAAAGCACTCTGGGCCATTTTGGCGCTGATTGCTATTGTTCTGGTGATCGTCCAGTTGGTGGTGTATTTCGGCCGCAATGGTGACGATGATGCCGCTGGTGATGCGGGGGAGTCGTCGACGGTTGCCTCGGCCACCGAGGAAGCCGCGCCAACGACGAATAATGATCCCTTTGTGGATGATTCTGGCGAGCAGGACCAAGAGATTGATGCTGCCCCGGGTGAATTCCGTGATTTCGGTGCGATGTCTCTGGGCATCAACGAGGAGTTTGCAGCGGTGGATCCGATTCAGGTCACTGATACCGGAATGCTCATTCCGCCACGCGATGTGTCGAGGTTGGGTTGGTACTCGGCCTCGGCAGTACCGGGTGAGCCTGGCCCGGTGGGATCCAGTGTGATTACCGGCCACATTAACTACCAGGGCCAGGGAACTGGCTTCGCAGAGAAGTTCACCACGCTGGAGCAGGGACAGGAGTTCGCCGTGTTCATTGACGGCGAAGAGCGCAGATTCCGCGTGACGGAGGCACCATATCGTTTGCCTAAGGGCTCTGGTTTCCCGGACGTTATCAATGACACGGACGGCGAGAACCGTCTGGTGCTGATTACCTGTGGCGGAAAATTTGTTGGTGGTCAGTTGGGTTATGAGGACAACATCATTACTGTTGCAGAACCAGTAGCAGCGCCTGCCGAAGAGGGCGCTGAAGCACCGGCTGAGGCGCCGGTTGAAGCACCAGCTGAGGCACCCGCTGAAGTCCCGGCGGCTTAGCTGTCGTAGCCGTCTAAGCCGGTGAATGGCCTAGACGGAGGCCTCCTTCAAGCGCGCAATGTGCAGTGCTAAATAGGAGACCTCATCGGGGGTTAGCGTGTCGTCGAGGCGGAGCTCAATGAGGTTGGAGACAATCTGGGCGGTCTCGCCGGCATCGGGGTACCGGGCAGAAATAGCGGTGGCGACTTGGCGGTCGTCGGAATCGAGCTGCTTGTGCTCCGCCATGCGCACGAAGAGATAACGCAGGTGCGTAATGAAGCGCGCGACGGAGATATCCTCGCTATTGAGCTCAGTGCCGTTGTGGGAGCCAATGACTGCCAGGATCTGCTGGATAAGGCCCGTCATGCGGTATGTACCCGACAAGTCGCCGACGGCGAAGCCGGCGTTAACCAGATGGAGAGTAATCGCAACGGCTTCATCGTGGTCTAGTGGCTTCTGGAGGCCATCGTTAATGGCGGTAAGAAGCTGTTGGGCGAGGGTGAAGTCCTCGGCATAAAGGTGGCGGACTTCTGCCTCTAGGGGGTAGGAAACGGTATGACCGCGGGAGACTGCGCCGTGGATGTGATCTGCTAGTGCAACGACGAGCGTGAGCTTGCTGCGCAGTGCTTCCGGCATGTCGACTGAATGCATAGCGTCAATGACGAGTTGCACGTATTCGCCGGGAATACCGGCAACCATCGCGGCGAGGTGATCCGGGTCGCGACCGGAATCCGGAACAAAGACCTTGACGACCTTGTCTGGGTCCACCGGGGTGCCGGGCTGGGCTTGGAAGCCAATGCCGCGGCCGGTGACGATGACCTCCTCCTCACCACGCCGTGCGAGCACGACGTTGTTGTTGAACACGCGCAAGAGTTGCACAAGGCACCTTTCTGTAGTGTGAGGAAGGCTGAAAAAGCCTGCGACTGGTCCGTGGAATGGACTTGGTCCGGATATGACAAAGCCGGCCACGATGGTGGAACATCGAGCCAGCTTAGTCAGGGTTTGTCTGAAGTGTCCTAGCGGGTGGTGGTGATAACGGTATCGCCCGCAGTGGCGTGCTTCAGGCCAGCTGGGGTCACGGCAGCCAGAGCCTTGGTGTTGGTGACAGCCAGAACGATGGTGGTGTCGTAGCCGGCCTCACGGACCTTGTCGAAGTCAACGGTAGCCAGCAGCTCACCCTTCTTCACGGTGTCGCCCTTCTTGACAGCCGGGGTGAAACCCTCGCCCTTCATCTTCACGGTGTTGACACCGATGTGGACGAGAACCTCCACGCCGTCCTCGGTCTTGATGCCGTAGGCGTGGCCGGACTTCATAGCGCTCACCACGGTGCCGGATACGGGGGAGTAGACGTCGTTGTTCTCAGGGAGGATGCCCACGCCGTCACCGAGCGTGCCGGCGGAGAAGACGGGGTCGTCGATGTCAGACATCGGGACGACTTCACCGGCGGCCGGGGAGGCAATGTCGGTGGTGGTGCCAGCGGCTGGCTCAGCAGCCCGAGCCGAGGCGTCTGCCTTGGTGGCGGTTGCAGTGGCAGCGCCAGCACCGGCGCCAGCAGCAGCGGTGCCTGCAGTGTGTGCGGGGGCGTCGCCAAGCACGGCGTCATCCGTATTGACGGTGCCGTTGGCCTCACCGCGCTCGGCGGCCTCGCGTGCGGCCTTGGCCTCAGCGCGCTCCTCCGGGGTGCGGTAGTCGGTAAAGAAGATGAGCAGGAAGGCGACGGTGAAGGCCACGGCGATGGAGATGGCGTACTTAGCCATCGGGGTAAAGACCGGGATGGTCAGGACGGAGGTAAAGACGAAGGCATTCGTCGTGATGCCGTTCGTGCCCAGCGTCAGCAGCGCCACGGTGAGACCACCGGCGAAGCAGCCCACGAGCATGCGCGGGTAAATCCTCTTGTAGCGCAAGTGAATACCGTAGAGGGAAGGCTCAGAAATACCACCCAGCAGACCGGCCAGGAGAGCAGAAGCGGAGGTCTGGCGCATCACGGTGTCGCGATCACGGATGGACAGAGCCAGAACGCCCGCGGTGGCGCCGAAGCAGGCGAAGTTCCATGCGCCCATCGGGCCCTGGATGAAGTCGTAGCCCAAGGTCTGGATGTTGACCAGCATGAGGGCGTTGAGCGGCCAGTGCAGGCCCAGCGGGACGAGGAACGGGTAGAGCATTGGGATGGCCAGGGCGAAGACGAACGGGACGTGGTCGTTCATCCAGGACAGACCCGCGCCAATGCCGTTACCGGCCCACACACCGAATGGGCCAATGATGAAGGCGGTCAACGGGATGACGAAGAGCAGGGTCAGGAACGGGACGAAGACCATGTGGACCGCGGACGGGATGATCTTCTGGAAGCCCTTGTAGAACAATGCCGCGACGGCCGCCATGATGAGCGGGACGAAGACGTTTCCGCCGTAGTCCTGCAACTGCATGGTCATGCCGAAGATGGGGATGGAGCACTGCTCGGCACCGAGAGTGTCGTTAGTGACGCACTGGACCGCGGGGTTTTCCGAAAGGTTGAGGAACTCCGGGGTAAAGAGCGCTGCCATGACAGTGGCTGGGACCCACGGGTCGATGCGGAGCTTCTTACCGGCGTTGTAGGCCACCATGACCGGCAGGAAGAAGAAGACGGAGCGCCACATGGCGTCCACGAAGAACCAGGAAGCCGGCTTATCCGGGGAACGGAAATCCACGACTTCGAAAGCATCGAGTACCGACGCGAAGGCGATGATGAGGGAAGCACCCAGCAGCACGCCCAGAATCGGGCGGAAGGAGTCAGAGAGGTATTCGAAGAAGGCGTCCATCCACGGCAGCTTGCCCTTGGACTTGGCGCGGGCGGCGGCCTTGACGTCATCGTTGGACTGGCCGCTGGACTGGCTACGGTTCTTCATCTGAGGAAGAGCCTTGATCTGGTCATAGACCGTGGCTACGTCGCCACCAATGACTACCTGGTAATTGCGGCCGCCCTGCGGCACGGCACCCATGACCTTGGGGATGGCTTCGAGTGCTTGTTTATCTGCCTTGGAGGCATCAGCCAGCTCAAAGCGCAGGCGCGTAGCGCAGTGCGTAAGAGAGGTGATGTTCTCCGCTCCGCCGATGCCATCCAGGATGGCCTCGGCTGCCGAGCGAGTTTGGGTCGACATGAGAATCCTTTCGCAAGTTAAGGGCCTGTGAAAACCACAAAAGACCTAGGCCATAATGGTTCATAGCGAACCATCCCCACGCGGCTACGAGTGGGGAGCCTAGGTCTTGCCCGAAGTAACAATCCTGATTAGGAGACTACTCCGAGCACCTCACGGGGGACAAGTCTTTGTGTAATAGCACACTTTCTTCTAATGGGTGTGCTGTTGTGCAGGGTAGATGCGTTGAGGGTGTTGGCGGGGTGCGGCGAGGACGGTCATGTTCCCGTACTGTGAAAGTGTCACTGTGTGCCCTGTGTGTGAGCGGGGGTACACGCCTTCCCTGTAGAGAAAGGTTTCATATGCCCATCACGTCCTCACGTAAATCCGCATTCATCAGCGTCATCGGGCGCGGCTTCGATGACTTGGGCGTTGAGTCTGTGGCGCAGGAACTCGGCGCCACCTTCGCCAAAGTCGATGACTTGGGTACAGAGCTCAGCCAAGTCCTCGAAAACGCCCCGGAGGGCGACCTAGTTCTCCAGGGCACTGGCGTCATGGATTTCGACGCCAAGGCTGCTGCTGCCCTGGGCCTGCCGTTCGTGCTCATCTCCAATGCCCCTGCCCGTACCGCTGAGCTGGCACTTGATCACGCGCGCTCGGTCGGTGCCACTGTCGTGGGTGCGCTGACTGATGTCTCCTCTGTTCCCGGTGCGATTTCTTCGCTGGATGACATCGAGCCCTATATGTCTGCGGAGCTTTTCCAGAAGCAGCTTCTAGACCAGGCTCGTGAGGTTGGCGCCCACATCGTCCTGCCGGAAGGTGAGGACGACCGCATTCTTGAAGCTGCCGGTGAGCTCATCAAGGGCAAGGTGGCGAAGCTGACGATTTTGGGTGATGGGAACGTCGAGAAGCGTGCCCAGGAACTCGGGATTGACCTGTCCGGCGTGGACATCATCAACCACCTGGAGTCCCCGCTGGCAGAGGAATTCGCCGCGGACTTTGCGGAGCTGCGTAAGAAGAAGGGCGTGACGCTGGAGCAGGCGCGCGAGACCATGAAAGACGTCTCTTATTTCGCCACGATGATGGTGCACAAGGGCCTGGCTGATGGCATGGTCTCCGGTGCGGCACACACCACCGCACACACCATCAAGCCTTCCTTCCAGATCATTAAGACCAAGCCAGAGGCCTCTGTAGTTTCCTCCATCTTCCTCATGGTCATGCCGGGACGCCTGTGGGCCTTCGGTGACTGCGCCGTGAACCCGAACCCGACGCCGGAACAGCTCGGTGAGATTGCCATCGTCTCGGCTCAGACCGCCGCACAGTTCGGTCTTGATCCACGCGTGGCGCTGCTGTCCTACTCCACCGGTACTTCTGGTGCTGGCCCGGACGTCGAAAAGGTGGTGCAGGCAGTCGAGGTGGCCAAGGGTATCGATTCCTCCGTGGCCGTGGACGGTCCGTTGCAGTTTGATGCTGCCTGTGACCCAGGTGTGGCTGCCAAGAAGGCGCCGGAGTCCCCGGTGGCTGGTCAGGCTACGGTCTTTGTTTTCCCGGACCTGGAGGCAGGCAACATTGGCTACAAGACCGCACAGCGCACCGGTGGTGCCCTTGCTGTGGGCCCGATTCTGCAGGGCCTTAACAAGCCGGTCAACGACCTGTCCCGTGGTGCGACTGTTCCCGACATCATCAACACGGTAGCTATCACCGCTATTCAGGCAGGGGTGAAGTAAATGGCCTACGTACTCGTTCTGAACTCCGGTTCCTCCTCCGTCAAGTTCCAGCTGGTTGATCCGAATAGCTCGGCTACTGATACTCCGTTGGTGTCCGGCCTGGTTGAGCAGGTTGGTGAGCCGCAGGGAGCCGTCACCGTGAAGACCGGTGGCGAGGAGTACAAGGAAGAGCTGGAGATTCCTACCCACTCCTTCGGCCTCGACCGCGCTTTCAGCATCATGCACGAGCACGGCGTGGGTCCCACGGACGTGGAGGTCATCGCAGTTGGCCACCGTGTTGTCCATGGCGGCCGCCTGTTCAGTGAGCCGCAGCTCATCGTGGACCAGATCGAGTCCATGATTGAGGACCTTATCCCGCTCGCCCCGCTGCACAACCCAGCCAACTTGGACGGCATCCGTGTGGCCCGTAAGCTGCTGCCGGATATTCCGCACGTGGCGGTCTTCGATACGGCCTTCTTCAACGGCATGCCGCCGGCTGCAGCGCTCTACGCCATCAACAATGATGTGGCCTCGCAGTACGACATCCGCCGCTACGGCTTCCACGGCACCTCCCACGAGTTCGTGTCACAGCAGGTGCCGAAGCTGCTCGGCCGCGACCCGGAGCATACCCACCAGATCACGTTGCACTTGGGCAATGGTGCATCTGCCGCGGCTATTCGCAACGGCCGCCCGATTGATACCTCGATGGGTCTGACCCCGCTGGCTGGTTTGGCCATGGGCACTCGTTCCGGTGACATCGACCCGGGTATCATTTTCCACCTTTCGCGTCAGGCGGGTATGTCCATCGATGAGATTGACAACCTGCTCAACAAGCAGTCCGGTGTGAAGGGCATTGCGGGCGTTAATGACTTCCGCGTGCTGCGTGAGCGCATTAACAACGAGGACCAGGATGCGTGGCTGGCCTACAACATCTACATCCACCAGCTGCGCCGTTTCATTGGTTCCTACATGATTGCGCTCGGCCGCGTGGATGCCATCACCTTCACCGCCGGTGTGGGCGAAAACGACACCGAGGTTCGCCAGGATTCGCTGTACAACCTTGACATGTACGGCATTGACTTCGATAAGGAAGCGAACTTGGTGCGCTCCAAGGAGCCGCGCATGATTTCGACGGCTGAGTCGCAGGTCAAGGTCTTCGTTGTTCCGACGAACGAGGAACTGGCGATTGCCCAGAAGTCCGCGGGCATTGCGGCCATGGCCCGGGAGGCTGGCCTCTACTAGATCTCTATTAGTTCCCTATTCGAACAGCCTTCACTGCGGCCCGCCGTTGGCGGGCCGTTTGTGGATCTTTTGGCTGGGGTAAGGCAGGGCTAGAAGAGGGTCACTGGACGGACCTTGTTGGCGAGGTCCACCAGCGCGTAGCGGTGGCGGGAAAAGGGGGCCTGACGGGCCAGCGCGCGCAGGGTATCGGCGAGGCCATAGCGCAGGCCGCGTTGGGTAAAGGGGAACTCGAAGAGGTCGTTGGGGGAAGCTGCGGCATCGAGGTCGGCGTCACGTAGGAAGGTGAGGGCGGCCGAGATGACGGCGATCTTGATTTGTAGGAAGCGTGGCTCGTTCTGCGGAATCTCCTCCAAGCGGCGGGCGGCGCGGCGGATGCGGGACTCGGACAGGTCGTGGACGATGAGCTGCAAAATCGTGGTAAGGCGCGCCATGCGGTGGTGGCGCGAGGCGTTCGGCACTTTATCCAGTGTGGCCACGGCCAGCTCCACTTGATGTTCGGCACGCAGCTGGCGGGCCAGGCCGAAGGCAGAGGAGACCGTCGTGGGGTTGGTAGCCCACACGATGCCGTAGAGACGCATCGAGTTGAATCGCAGATGAGCAGGATCGTCGGTGACGTGGTCCCAGATACCGGGTTGGTCCTCAAAAGCCTCATTCGGGAGATCCGCCAACGAGGTGGTGAGGTTGGCGCAGGCGCGGGCCACGGAGGCATCGATAAGCGCTGCTTCTGAATATCCTAACTGTTGGAGAATCAGTTCATTGACTGCGCCAATGGCCAGCTTAGGCGCGGCTTCACCAGGCAGGATGTCGAGAACGTAGGCGAAATGGGCTTGGGCATCGCGGTACTTATCCAGGAGCAGTTCCGCCACGCCGGAGTACCAATGGAAGCGCCAATCGTTGTCGAGGCGGTCTTTGATGGAGGCCAGCCATTCGCGGGCCTGGCCGATGTAGCCGAGGTCAATCATGGCGCGCACCACGCCGAGGGGGATTTCCGCGGACTCCTCGTACTCAGGAGTTTGCATGGCCTGGCGGAGGGTTTCTAGGGCTTCCTGTGGCTCGGTGTAGGAAGAACCCTGGAGGAGGGAGGCACCGACGTCGGAACGGATGATGAGCGGGGCAGGAAGTGCGGAGACGACCTCGGGGGCGGTGATGCGGACGGTGCGGTCGATGCCGTCGATAAGCTGGTCCGTGCGGAAGACCAAGTGCTTGGTGCCGAAGGTCGTACGTTGTGGGGAAAAGACCGAGTGCTGGGCCGGGTGCTGGATGCCATCGCGGAGAGCAATGACCTCGCGCAGCACGCCGAAGAGCTGATCACGCAGCTCAGACACGGAACGGAAACGCTTGTCCGGATCCGGGTCCGTGGCGCGCAGCAACAGGCGGTAGAAGGAGAGGTAGCGGCGCAGGAGCGGCTCCTCGGTGGGGGAGGGAAGGCCCGGCTTGTACACGCCATCTTCCACCGGAAGCTTGAGCACCAAGCAGGCGAGAGTGCGGCCGATGGTGTAAATATCGCTGGCTACCGACGGGCCCTTGGTGGCAATCTCCGGGGCCTGGAAACCTTGCGTGCCGTAGATGTGGCCAAAGGCGCCGATGCCGGAGACAGCGCCCAGGTCAATGAGTTTGACCTGGTCCTCGGTGACGATGATGTTGGAGGGCTTGAGGTCGTTGTAGACCACCCCGCGGGCGTGCAGGTAATCCAAGGCAGGGAGGATCTCCAGGATGTAGGCAATCGCCGTGTCGACCGGGAAGACGTCATCCTCCTGGTGGTTGCGGCGGTTCTTGAGGGAGGGGCCGCCGACGTATTCCATGACGATGAAGCCGCCGGGCACGCGGGCATCATCGATGAAGTTAAAAATCTTGACGATATTCGGGTGGGTAATATCCGCCAGGAACTCGCGCTCCGATTCCGCCGTGGCGGTTTGCTCGGCGGAGTTCTCGGCCTGCATGCCCTTGAGCACGACGATGCGTCCGGAGACAAAGTGGTCGTTGGCCAGGTAAATCCAGCCCAGGCCGCCGTGCGCGAGGACGCCGAGGATTTCGTACTGCTCAGCCACCATGTCCCCGGGCTTCAGCTGCGGCGGTGCAATGCGTGGTGAATCTTCGGGGTCAATAAGGGCATCCTGCGGGTTGCCGGGTACCACGAAGGGCAGCGTGGCCATGCCGTCGGCTACCTCGCGGTCGGTGCGCTTGGTGGTGCGGCGCTGGCGGAAGGTGTCAATAGCGCGGCGGCGCGATGCGTGGGAGGGATCTTCGGCCTTGCGGCGGTCACGCAGCTGGCCCAGTTCCTCGATGAGGGCGGCGATGTTATCGGAATCAACGATTTCGCCGTTGCCTGGTGTGGTCTTGCCTTGTTTGGGGTCGCCTGGCTGAACGCCGCGAGATACCTGGCTGGTCGGAGTGTCGCCCGAGCCAGACTGGGAAGACGAAGGGAAAACAAGGTTGCCGTCCTCGTCCTCGTCTTCGTCGTCAGCGAAAGGATCGTAGGGCACGGCGGCGGTGGCATCGTGTGCGTCGGTGAGGTTGCTGTGGGGGCTTTGCGCGCCGTCGGTGCTGGTGAAGCCTGAGCTGTTCCCTTCGGCCTCTTCTCCGTCTTCGTCGTCGGCGAAGGGATCGAAGGGGACGGCTTCCGTCGCGTCATTGATGTCGTTGTGGGCAGCCGTGGGCTGAGGGTCCGGATCGTGGTCCTCAGGGGTGAGGTGGTCGAGCTCATCCTCGGTGAAACGGTGGCTCATGGGCGTGCCTCCTTTGCGGATGCGTCCTCGGTGGCGGGCGGAGTTTCGTTGAGGTACTTCGGCTCGGGGAGCGTGGGGCGCTCCATGTAGTCGCCCAACCAGGAGTAGAAGAGCTTCAGCCACGTGCCGTCCGAGCGGATGCGCTCCAGAGTGGAATTGACCTGCCGGATAAGTGGGCGGGAATCATAGGACGCATCGGGCTTGCGCACGGCCACGCCATAGCTCTGGGTCTCCAAGGCATCGCCGACGATTTCTGTGTAGGAGTCTTGGGCCAGCATGCCGGAGAGCAATGCATCATCGACCACGATGCCGTCGGTTTGACCAAGCTGCAAGGACATGAGGCAATCGCCCCAGGCGCGGGTCTCCAAAATATCGGCTTTCGGCGCGTGCTTGCGGATGGCATTGACCATGGTCGAGCCCTTCGCCGCGCACAGAGTGAGACCGGCGGTATCCGCCACGGAATGAATACCGGAGTTCTTGAGCACGAGCAAGCGGGCATCCGTTTTCATATAGGGGATGGAGAAGGCGACTTCGCGCTGGCGCTGCGGGCTAATCGTCATTGTGCGAATGACCATGTCCACCTGGCGGTCATTGAGGGCCTTGGCGCGGTCGGAGGCTTCCACGAAGCGGAAATCCACCTTGGAGGGATCCCCGAAAATGTCGCGGGCGATTTCGCGAGCGATGTCCACCTCAAAGCCGCGAAGTTCACTAGTGGCGGTGTCGCGGTAGCTCAGCAGGTTATTCGAACGGTCCACGCCCACGATGAGACGGCCGCGTTTGATGATCTCCGGCACGCGTTCCTTGGGCGTTTTATCGTCCGGACGGTAGGAGCCATAAGGCTCGGCCTCGCTCTCCGTGTCGGCTTCGCCCGCGCCGGCAGGCTCGATAATGGCATCTTCCGGCAGTGGTGGGCCGGGCGTGGAATGGGTATCTGCGCTCGTGGACAGTACCGGTGTGGGGGCAGTGGTGTGGGTTGATTCGCAGGCACTGAGGCTGAGGGAGAGGGTAACCAACGGGATCGTCGCAAAGCACAGGCGTTTCATTAGAGGTACTCCTGCAGACGTGGACGAATGCCCAGCCACACCGCGATGATGGCGCCGAACGTGGCCAGTGAGACACCGGTGGACACCAAGGTCATGGCGTTGAGGCCCTGCATGAGGTACTCGCGCATGGATTCGCGGGCTTCGTCGATAAGGAGCGCCAGCGAATTGTCCACGGCGTTGAAGGCACTCGCGGCGGTCGGTTCCCCATCCGGGTCGATGGCTGTGGCTTGATACACAGCGGTGTCGTAGTTACCCGTGGAGAGGCTGTCCATGAAGGCCTCGTGGGTGACGGCCCAGTCTTCCACTGCTCGCTGCGCTTGGGGGATAAGAGCGGGGTTCGAGTCCTCGCCCAGCGCTTGCTCATAATCTCGCAGCGCATGGTTGACGGAATAGACCGTGGAATTGAAGTGCACGGACATATCTTCCTGGGAGGAACGCAGGACCAGCGCGAGAGTCTCAGAGGTGCGCATCTGCTGGGCTTCGATCCGGGAGGCGGTGAGGGAATCCCAGGGGCGCGAGACTGTCTCGAATCCCTGGTGGCCCGAGGCCCACGTGGCAAAGTTCGCAGCGGAAGCCCACACGAGGGCGATGAAGAGCAGGCTCGTGGCCAGCACGAACCCGCGGTTTAGGCGGCGACGGGTGAGGCGCCACAGCCACCACTGCGCCAAGCCCAAGAAGATGAGCGCGGCCACAAGGCCGGAGAGCGGTACCCACTGCGGGCGGGTGAGGCGCTGCTGCTGATGGGTGACCTTTTCCGAGGTTAGGGTGAAGAGCTCCGCGGCGGCAGGCAGAATGCGCGTACGCATGAGTGCTGAGGCATTCGACATGTACGAGTTCGCCACGGCGTTGCCCGCGCGGTGGTTGACACGAGCTTTCTCCACGAGGGCGGTGTAGACGGGCAGCTCACGCTGGATGAAGGTGACGAGCTCGCGCACGCGTTCATCATCGGCCGAGGAGCCCACGACGGATTGGGTTGCGGCTACCGCGGCGGCGTCGATGGCCTCGTTGTAGCGCTCGCGGTTGCCTACCGGCTCCACGCCGGCTTGGACGAAGCCGGTGGTGGCCACCGTATCCGCTAGGGAAAGGTTGGTGTAGAGGTGGTGGGCCGCATTCGACATGGGCTCCGTGGAGGTCAGCAGGGCATCGAGATCATCGTGGCGCGCAGCCGACGAGGAGGACATGGAAAACCCTGCTGCGGCTAGGGCCACAGTGAGGATGAGCGTGAGGGTGAATAGTTTGCCCGGGGTCGTGGCGGCGAAGCTGTAGAGGCGCCGGACCAGGCGCGCCGGGCCGGCGAAGGAGCTCATGGCCAGCTGTGTGGGGCGGCTAAACGCGGGCGCGGCAGGTTCAGTGACATCATCGAGCCAATGATCGCCCCACGATTCGGGGGAGTGCTCGCGCAGTTCGGTGGCCGGGCCGGTCATTCCCTTAGGATAGCGCCCTTGACCTCAAAGTGGGTATAGATTGGAGGCATGTGTGCACACGTAAACCCAGAAATTTCCGGCGACGGATGGGCCGAAGGTCCGGGCGGGGTTCCCGTGTGGGGCAAATTCGGGGCAGCGGGACTTTTCCTCGTAGCGGGCAACGAGGTGCTGCTGCAGCATCGCGCCACGTGGACCAACAACGGTGGGACGTGGGGAATCCCGGGCGGAGCGCGCGATAAGCCGGAAACTGCCGAACAGGCTGCGCTGCGTGAGACCGAGGAGGAAACGGGCGTGGCTGCGGCGGACGTGGAGGTCCTCGAATCCATCGTCACCGCGGGACCCTTCGCTGGTGGGTGGACCTACACCACGGTGTTGGCGCGTACGGTGACAGGCCAGCGCTTGCACACTATTCCCAATGAAGAATCCGCCGAGCTGCGGTGGGTACCGTTCGACCAGGTAGAAGCGTTGGAGCTGATTCCGCCTTTCCGGGAGGCGCTACCACAGCTGGTGGCACGCTATGGCGAATTGAGCAGCTAAAACAGGCATGTGGCAGGAAGCTGTGGCACGCTGTAGGTCATGATTGAAGTAGCCGGACTGACAAAACAGTATAAGTCTGTTCGCGCCGTGGATGACCTCACCTTTCAAGTAGAGCCGGGCCAGGTAACCGGCTTCTTGGGGCCAAACGGTGCCGGAAAGTCAACGACCATGCGGATGATCCTGGGCCTTGACCGCCCCACAGCGGGTACGGCCTTGGTGCATGGCAAGCACTATCGTGAGCTCAAGCACCCGTTGCGGGAGGTGGGCGCGCTTCTCGACGCTAAAGCGGTCCACGCCAACCGCTCCGCCGCTAACCACTTGAAGTGGATGGCACAGTCCAACGGTATCCCGACCTCCCGCGTGGATGAGGTGCTGGGGCTCGTGGGGCTTTCCAATGTCGCCGGTAAGAAAGCCGGCGGCTTCTCCCTAGGTATGGGCCAGCGCCTTGGCTTGGCCGCGGCATTGTTGGGCGACCCAGGTGTGTTGATCCTGGATGAGCCGGTTAACGGCTTGGACCCGGAAGGTATACGCTGGGTGCGCTCCCTCGTCCGCGCGCTTGCTGCGGAAGGCCGCACGGTGCTTATTTCTTCTCACCTCCTGTCGGAGATGGCGCAAACTGCGGATCACCTTGTGGTCATTGGGCGTGGGCGGTTGATGGCGAACCAGCGCACCTATGACTTTGTCAAGGACAACTCTTCCGCCTCAGTTATTGTGCGATCGGAACACCTGCGTGAATTCGGCTTTGCGCTGAAAGAGGCCGGGGTGGCGTTCTCTACGTCTACTGATGAGGAGCAGCGCCCAACTCTGGTTATCCCGAATCAGACCACTGACTTCGTGGGCCAGCTGGCCTACTCCACTGGAGTGCCGCTGACCGAGCTCACGTTGCACCGCGCCTCCCTTGAGGAGGCCTTTATGAAGATGACCACGGATGCGGTGCAGTATCAGGCCCAGAAGGAGGTCACCACCAATGTTTCTTAATACGCTGCATGCTGAGTGGACCAAGCTGCGCACAACGAAGTCCTTCTGGTGGACCACTGGTCTGATTTTCGTCATCATCACGGGCTGGACCTTGCTCAACTCGCTTAATGCGGGTGTGGCTGTACTGGGCATTAGCCCGCTGCAGCCGAATGCGCTGGCGGCGATTCTCCTGGTGCTGATCGTGCCGATTCTCATGATTCAGGGCGCGATGGTGATTACCACTGAGTACCGTCACAAGACCCAAACCGTGACGTTCATGGCCAATCCCAACCGCTGGACGGTGGCTCTGGCCAAGCTGCTTCTGTATGGAGCTATCGCAGCGCTCATCTTGTTTTTCGGTGCGGTCTACATCTTTGTCTTGGCTGATATGACCACCAACGAATCCGCTGCAGAGGCTTTCCAGCCTTTCTCGGATGAACGCGCTCAGCGCCTGCTGTGGGCCTTGCCCGTCGCTGGCTTCGGCGCGGTCATGTTTGTCCAGGGCTTGGGATGGTTGCTACGCCATACCGCGGGTACCGTCGCGATTTCGCTCATCCTCTACATGGGCATTGAGAACACCGTGCGCTTCCTGCCGGTAGTCGGTGACAAGATGATTCACTTCATGCCTTTTACTGCCTTTACCAACTGGACCATGGACGTGGTGGAGGACTCCGCGCCCTGGGATAGCGTCGGCATGAATGCGGTCGTCTTCTTCGGCTGGGCTTTGCTCCTGTGGATCCTCGGCATTGTGGCTGTGGAGCGCCGCGACGCGTGATCCCCTTTTCCCTCCTTGCAACCTTGGCGCTGTTGTCCGCAACAGCGCCTTTTGCGACGGACATGTACCTGCCGGTCATGCCGGCGATTGTGGCTGACCTCGGCACGACCCGTTCCATGGTGCAGCTGACCATCTCAGGTTTCTTCATCGGAATGGGAGTGGGCCAGCTGCTTATGGGGCCGCTGTCTGATGCCATCGGGCGCAAACCACTGTTGTTGAGTGGTGCAGCGTTAGCCCTAGCTGCCTCGGTGCTGGCAGCCCTTGCTCCCAGCGCCATCATCCTTGTGATCGCTCGCGTGCTCCAGGGCCTCGGCGGCGGTGCCTGCGTGGTGCTCGCGCGTGCTATTGTGCCCGACCTCGTCCACGGTGCCGCCGCGGCGAAAGCCTATTCGTTGCTCATGGCTCTGCAAGGAATTGCCCCGGCGGTGGCCCCGGTCTTGGGCGGTATGCTGGCGGAGCCGCTGGGCTGGCGCGGCATCTTCTGGGTTCTTGCCGGCCTTCATGCGCTGCAGCTGATTCTGGCTTGGGCCATTGTTCCCGAGACCGTGACGGCCCGTCCGCGTTCCGGTGCTGCGCGGTCAAGCTTGGCGCGCACGGTTGCAGGCAACTACTGGGCAGTGATCACCAACGTCCGGATTTGGGCCTACCTTGTCACCATGGCCTTCGGCTTCTGCTCGATGTTCTGCTACATCTCCGCCTCGGCCTTTGTCCTCCAGGACCAGTGGGGCTTTACGCCCCTGACGTATTCGCTGATTTTCGGTGTGAATGCCGTGGGGCTCTTTGTTGCCACGCTGGTGAACTCGCGCGCAATGGATTCCGTCTCCCCGGCCTTCATGCTGCGCATTGGTGTCGGCGGCATCGTGGTGTGCGCGTTGCTGTTGCTGCTCACAGTAATGGTGGGCGCGCCGGTGTGGCTATCCCTCATCGTGCTCTTCGCCTGCATCGCGCCGACGGGTTTCATCATGGGCAACGCCACCGCCTTGGCTACCGGGCTGATGCGCTCCCGCGCCGGCAGCGTGTCCGCCATTATGGGCTTTGGCCAATCCCTGCTGGCCAGCGTGGTCAGCCCCCTTATGGGTTTGGGATCTAATCCGGCGCAGACCATGGCGCTTGGCATGGTAGCTTGCGGATTTGTGTCTCTGTTTGGGCTTTGTACTTCCTCTCGTCTAGCTGGTTGACTTCTGGCGTGGCGAGACTGATTTTGGTGGCGGAAAGTGTCCGCGCTCCGCATTACGAGAGTCACCTTGAGGACCATGATTGCCAGCGCAAATGTGTATCATGAGCGGCATGTCCACTCCCCGCCTTGCCGAGCTGCGACTGCGCAGGTTTAAATCGTTTCACGATGCCGTACTCACACTACATCCGGTGACTTTTCTTACAGGTCTAAACAGCTCCGGCAAGTCGAACGCCTTAGATGGGCTTGAGGTTTTGTCGCGGTTATCGTCGGGCTCGGAGCTCGGCGATGCTCTTGATGGACGTATGACGCACGCAGGACCAATCAGAGGAGGCTCCCGTGGCTGTGCACCACACGGCGAAGATAGTTTTGAACTGGGCTGCACTGTCGAAGCTGGAAAAGATATCTTTCGCTATGACGTAGAAATACAGGTGCTTCCGGAACTGCGAGTGCTTAAGGAAAGCCTGGTGGGGCCAGGGTACTCCGTAAAAAATGGGGTCAGAACTGAAGAAGCAGAACTTTTTAAGACCCAACCTGCGGAAGATAAGCTCGCTGGGATTTATACGGAGATTTTCAATGGAAAGCGTGGCGCAAATCCAGCAACACTTATGCGGGACTCCCGTCTAATTCTTGGGCAGGTAAAGGCAGTTCTTGCAGGGAAAAACCGTGCGGAGAATTCGGTGCTGAAGGGCGCATCGATTGTGAGTACTGCACTTCGATCTGTGTTTCACCTCGACCCGGTGCCAAGTCTTATGCGCAACTACGTTGCGAAGAAAAACGCTCAGCTCAAACGCAGCGGCGAAAACCTGTCGGCGGTACTTTGGCAATTACGAAAGGATTCGCCTGAAACCTTCCGCGATTTAGGGCAGTTGGCTGCACACGTTACCGGAGTGGACTCTACTTTGGATTTTATTGACACTCAGCTGGACGAAGTGATGCTTACTCTTGTCGAGCACTTTGCGGATGGAAGGCATGAAAGCACACCCGCACGTGAAATGAGCGATGGGCTTCTTCGTTTCCTGGCGATCGCGACAGCTTTAAAAACAGCTCCCAGGGATTTGGATATCGAGCAGCCTCTTTCGCGCGGGGATGATGTGGAAAGCGCCGTAGCGCAAATCGTCGTCGAGGAAATGGAGAACGGTCTCCACCCGTCACAGGCGCAAAGAGTTATGCACATGCTTAACGAATCAGCACACAAGCATGACTCTCAAGTTCTTGTAACAACTCATAGCCCCGCGATTTTGGATCAGATTTCTGGTGAAACTAACGGTCAGGTTGCGGTGTGTTATCGAGATGAGCAAACCGGGAATAGTGAACTTTCACCATTGGTGGAACTACCGGATTTCGTGGACTCTATTTCGAAACACAGTCTGGGAGCTGCTGTAACTGCCGGCGAATTGGTCGATGACACCGATACGAAGGCTAGCTTTGACAACCTGAATAAGCTTTTTGGGATTGGCTGATGCGCGTTTACTTCATTGACACTTCGGTTCTGGATAATCTGCTTGAGATTCCGAAAAAGAGCCAGGATCGAGAACAAGTGAAAAACGACTTTTCGAAGCGTCAGTCCGAAAACTCTAGGTTTATCTTGCCTATCACTGCTGTCATCGAAACTGGAAATCATATTGCGCAGCTTTCGGATGGTCAGGTAAGGCGCGCTATTGCGGAAAAGTTTTCGCAGATGCTCGAGTTGACCGCGCAACGGCAAGCCCCGTGGATACTGCATGACTTTCAGTGGAACAAGGAATTTATAACTGAGTTAATTTCACAACATCGAGCTGGCCAAACGATGGTGGAATTGATGATGCAGCAGGTCGGTGGTGGGGACCTTTGCATTTTGACAGAAAGGGAGCTGTACAGGCGCGCTACCGGAATAACCGCAGAAGTGTGGACGTATGACACCATGCTCGCCAGTAGTACCTAAGGCGAGTGTGTGAGCACTGGGCACGTGATCGCACGCTATTGCAGCGCCGAGGTCAGGCGCATGACGTTGTCGACGTAGCGGCGCAGCAGCCCGCGCTTGTTCCACTCCTCGAGGGTCAGCTCGTGGCAGACCTTCTTGTAGTTGGTGGCCAACTGGGTGAAGTCATCGATGAGATCGCCCTTGGCCACGAGCATGGTGGATTCATAGTTCAGGCCGAAGGAGCGCATGTCCATGTTGGAGGAGCCGAACATACACAGTGGATCGCGCCCTGGGAGGTTGGGGTCCGCCAGGATGAACTTGGAGTGCAGCACGAAAGGTTCAGGGAACTGGAAAATCCGCACGCCTGCCTCCAACAGGGCCTGGTAGTAGGAGGATTGTGCGTGGTTGACCATGAACTGGTCGGCCTTCGCTGAGACGAGGAGCTCGACCTCCACATCGCGGTAGCAGGCGGTGGTCACGGCTTCGAGGAGGGATTCATCCGGGATGAAATACGGCGAGCACAAAATCAGCTTGTCCTTGGCGTGGTGCACCACGGAGTTGAACATGCGCAGGTTGGGTTCCGTCGTGTAGCCAGGGCCCGAGGGAACAAGCTGGAGGTGGTTGGAGTCATCCGTCATGGCGTCGTCATAAGGCTGCATGTCGAGGGAGAGCTGTTCCTCAGACTCCAGATACCAGTCCACCGCAAACACTGCGGCCAGCGAGGTCACGACCGGCCCGGTGAGCTCCACCATGTAGTCGATCCATGCGCGGTTCTTGGTTTTGTACTGGCGCTTAATGATGTTCATCGAGCCCAAGAAGCCCGTGTGGCCATCGATGACCACGATCTTGCGGTGATTGCGCAGATCGGGGCGGCGGAAGCGGCCCTTGTGGAGCTGTAGCGGAAGCATGAGGCGCCAATCCACGTCAATGGCGGTGAGGCGTTTGCCCAGCGTGCGGTAGCCCTTGTACTTGTAGCTGCCAATTTGGTCCAGCAGCAGCTTGACCTCTACGCCGCGCTCGCGGGCACGTTTCAGCGACTGGAAGAAGACGTCGGTGACCTCATCCCAGGATTGGATATAAATCTCAATGAGCACGTATTTTTCCGCACGGTCGATGGCCCGGGCCATGGCCATGATGGCCTCGTCATAAGAGGCATGGAGCCCCTTATTGTGGCCGATGAGTGCCGGGTGGCCGGTGAGGTTGCGGTTGAGCTGAATGAGCGATTCGATTTCGGGGGAAAGCCTGCCCTCCGGGTGATTGGGGGTGGAGGCGGTGACGTCACTGATGAGCTCGTTAGCCTCTTGCTGGATGCGGTGGCGCCGCCGGTTGATGTACGGCGAGCCCATGAGCAAGAAGAGTGGCAGGCCTACGAGGGGCAGCACGAGAATAGCCAGCAGCCAGGCAGTGGAGCTCGATGGGCGGCGCCCTTCCGGCACGACACCGATGGCTATGATCTTGATGCCGTAGTCAAGGATCAGCAGCGCCAGTTGCCAGGCGGAGAGATCGATATTGAGGCTCATGAGTGTTGAGAGCGCCTAGCGCACTGAAGCGAAATCGGGGACGTCGAAGTCTGCGATGAGCGGCACGTGGTCTGAGGTCTTATCGCCAGCGCGCTCTACTAGGTCCACCTGGGCGCCCTGTATGAGGCGAGCGAGTGGTTCGCTGGCTAGCTGGAAGTCGATGCGCATACCTTCGTTCTTTTGGAAACGCAGTGACTTGTAATCGAAGTATGTCCAGCGCTCCTTCTCCGTAAAGCGGCGCGTAACCTCCTCCAGGCCAGCTTCCTCGAGCATCTGGAAAGCTGCGCGTTCCGGTTCGGTGACGTGCGTCTTGCCGCGGAAGAGGCTGATGTCCCACACGTCTTCATCGCGCGGAGCGATGTTGAAGTCACCGGTGAGAAGGAGCTTCGATTGCGCGCGGGTTTCCACGTATCGTGCCAGTGCGTAGAGGAATTGCAGCTTGTAGTCGTAGTGCGGGTCCGTAATCTCGCGCCCGTTGGGGATGTACAGCGACCAGATTTCCACCCCGCGGATGCGTGCGGACACCGCCCGAGCCTCACGTTTTTGTTCCTTTGCTGGGTCCTTGTGAAACCCTGGCTGCCCGGGGAAGAAGGTCTGGACCTCTTCCGGCTCGTCCTTAGACACAATGGCCACGCCGTTCCATTGGTTCAGTCCGTGGCACGTGACGTGATAGCCGGCTTCTTCGAAAGGTTCGCGCGGGAACTTCTCATCCGTCACCTTGGTCTCCTGCAAGCAGAGCACGTCAATGTCGTGCTTGGCCAGCAGGTCCACCGCGCGGTGCGCGCGGGTGCGGACGGAGTTGATGTTCCACGTAGCGATACGCATGTGATTTAGGGTACTAGAAGCTCGCGGCAGGCGTAACGGTGGCGATGCTGCTCAATAAAGCCAAGCTTCTCGTACAGCCTGATACCCGCGGTATTGTCCGAGATCACCTGCAAGTATGCCTTCTGCGCGCCGTTGTCTTTGCCCCACGCGAGCATGTGTGCGCCCAAAGCAGTGCCCAGTCCCTTGCGCCGCCAACCCTCAGCCACTTCGACGGCGGAATAGCCCAGCCACACCGTGCCATCGCCGGATTCGGTGAGCGTGCCGCGCGTAATCGCAATGGTCTCGCCCGTATCAGAGAGCAGCCGACCAAAGCCCATCGTGCCCTCAATGTGGCTGCGCAGATACTCCAGCGCGAGCGGCGGGAGCGCCTGGCCGCGGAAATGATACAGGTCAAGCCAGGCATCATCGGGCTGCTCATCGATGACAAAGTGGACGTCGGAAAGCTCCGGCAGATCCTCGAGGTTCCGGACCATGACCAGGATCTCTGGCTCCAAGCACCACCCATCCGGCTCGGCTTCAACGAGCTTCTCGGCGGACTTCCCGATGCGCTCCGGGATGGCCAAGCGCGTCGGCAGCCCGTGGCGGTCGTAGAAAGCGTCGATTTCCGCAATGGGTACAGGCAGGAAACCTGCAGACGGGCCGAGTGGCACCGCCGAGTTGGAACGGCCCGTGACGCCATCGCCCGCGCGCATGAGCCACTGCCCATCAGAGGTCCACGCATGTTCCTTGCCGGGAAAGGCAGCCGCAGTGGCGACTTCGACGGCGCGGATATCGGAGTTGCGTACCGTGCGCGGCGAGAGGCGTTTAATAATCTTCAGCTGCTCCGGCGGAATCTCCACGGCGTCGAGCGACGACGGGTAGCCGCCCACCTCCTGCGGGCGGATGATCAGCGGATCAAGGCTCAATACATGGCCAATCACGTCGCTGTGCACGTCACCGAAATCGCGCCGGGCCACCACGCGCTCGCCCACGGAGACGTCATCGGAGCGGAAGATGCGGGACATTAGTCGTCGTGTCCGAAGGGGTCCTCGTCCTCGCCCGGCAACCAGGTGAGGCCGGCTTCAGTCCAGCCGTTGCGCTTAATGGTCTTCTTGGCCTGGCGTTTGTAGCGGCCGGTGAGAACGTCGGTATAGACAAAGCCGTCGAGGTGGCCGGTCTCGTGCTGCAGCATGCGGGCGAAGAAACCGTAACCTTCGATGGAGATGTCCTCGCCCTTCTCGTTCTTGCCAGTGACGCGCGCCCAGTCCGCACGGCCGGTGGGAAAGCCCTCACCCGGAACGGAGAGGCAACCTTCGTCGTCGGAGCCGTCATCGGCGGGCATGGTCTCCGGAATCTCGGAGGTTTCCAGTACCGGGTTGATGACGCAGCCGCGGCGCATGCCGCCCTCGGGTAGTTCGGTGCCGTCAGGCCCGTCAGTGTCGGGGCAGTGGTAGACAAAGAGGCGCTTGTTCACGCCAATCTGATTGGCGGCCAGGCCCACGCCGTGCGCGGCATCCATGGTCTCGTGCATGTCCGCGATGAGCTCCTGCAGCTCGGGCGAATCGATGGCTTCGGTCACCGGCTCGGTCGGGTTGTGAAGGACCGGGTCGCCGTGGATAACGATGGGACGAATAGTCATGACATACAGTTTAAGCATGCAGTCCCTGTCAGACCTAGACGCCGCCATTTTGGAGTTCGAGTCCCACGCCCCGCGCGATATCGGCGCCAAGGAGGAGGCTATCCGCACACAGCTGGACATCTCGCCGGTGCGTTATCACCAACGTCTCAACGTGCTTCTCGACGTCCCCGCGGCCCACTCTTCCTACCCCCTCCTCGTTACCCGCCTGCGCCGGCTTCGCGACGCCCGCGAGGACGTCCGCCGCGCTGCCCGCGCTACTGGCGACTAGGCACGCCACGCGTGGCAATGCGCCGCACCAGCACAACTGGCTACTAGAGTTTCCTGTGTGACTAATGTGAATCCGGAAAACTCTGCTTCGCCCGCTTCCTCCGCTGCGCCTGCGCCCAAGCTGCCCGTGCGTGGCCTCGCGATGGTGCTCATCGCCGTGGCTGTCATGCTCGGCATGTGGGGGCTCTACGCCATGACCTCTGATAAGTCCGAGAATGTCGCCTCCGAGGGTGCCAACGACGCCGCAGTCACCGGCCCCGCCAACGGCGGTGCCGAAGGCGAGAACCAAGGCGGCGCGGCCAGTGGTCAGAAGAATGCTGCCGAGAGCGGCAACACCGCTGACGGTGCTGATACCGCCGACGGTGCGAACCGTGCTGAGGGCGCGGACCGCGCAGAAGGCGCAGATAAGGCTGCCGATGATGCCAAGGCAGGCGAGGATGCTGAAGCCGGTAACCGCGCGGAGGGAGGTGCTGCCCCTGACCGTCAGCAGGCAGATATCCCGGTCAACGTCTATAACAACTCCGGCCGCGCCAACTACGCCGCCGACGAGGCTGAGCGCCTTAAGTCCGAGAAGTTCAACGTCTCTGAAGTGGGCAACCTGAGCGGTGACGTTCTCGTCGCACCGCAGACCGCCATTTACTTCCCGGAGGGCGACGCCGCAGCAGAGAACCTAGCCAAGGAACTGGCAGCCCAGTACTACGGTGGCAACGTTCCGGGCGGTGCCATCGCGCCGTACCCGGCCGAGCTGACCGGCGACTACACCAAGGGTGACGCTGTCGTCGTGGTCCTCGCTGTTCCGCAGGCCTAAGGAATAAAAACTTATTAGATTCATCCACCTGACAGATACGATAGACAGGTGAATATTCCGGAAGAGAAGTTCGCCCGCTCCTCTGAGCCCACGCTCGGGGTCGAGTGGGAGGTAGCACTCGTTGACCCAGTGACCTGGGATCTCGTACCGCGTGGTGCCGAGCTTATTGATGCCGTCCGTGCCTCCCACCCCGACATCCACTTGGAGAAGGAATTCCTCCAGAACACCGTGGAGCTCGTCACCGGGGTATGCGCAACGGTTCCGGAGGCGATGAGGGACTTGGAGGCGTCGCTAAGCGCAGTGCGTGACGCGGCCGACGCCATGGACGTCCGCCTCTGGGCCTCCGGCGGGCACCCCTTTACGGACTTCCGGAAGAACCCGGTGTCCGATAAGCCCGCCTATTCCGAAATCATCAACCGTACCCAGTATTGGGGGCAGCAGATGCTGCTGTGGGGCACGCACGTGCACGTGGGTATTCGCCACGAGGACCGCGTGTGGCCCATCATCAACGCCTTGATGACGAAGTACCCGCACTTGTTGGCGATTTCTGCCTGCTCCCCGGCATGGGAGGGGCTCGACACTGGCTACGCCTCCAACCGCACTATGTTGTACCAGCAGCTGCCCACCGCGGGCATGCCCTACCAATTTGAAGACTGGGCGCAGTGGCAGTCCTACATGCGGGACCAGGCCATTTCGGGAGTCATTAACCACACGGGCTCGATGCATTTCGATATCCGTCCGGCCTCGAAGTGGGGCACGGTGGAGGTGCGCATTTCCGACGCCACCTCCAACCTCCGCGAGCTCTCCGCCATCGTGGCGCTCACGCACTGCCTCGTCATCTACTACGACCGTCTGCTCGATGCCGGTGAGCAGCTTCCCACCCTCCAGCCGTGGCACGTGGCGGAGAACAAGTGGCGAGGCGCGCGCTATGGCATGGACGCGTTGGTCATCACCTCACGTGCGACGGATGAGCGCTGGGTCAAAGACGAGCTAGCGGATCTGCTGGTGGAGCTGGCCCCGCTTTCTGAAGAGCTCGGCTGCGCCAAGGAGCTGCAGCTGGTGCAGGAAATCATCGACAGCGGGGCGGGCTATGAGCGCCAGCGCCGCCTGTATCAGGAGACCGGAAGCTGGCAGAAGGTGGTTAAGGCCACCGCGGACGAGATGGAGCAGCTGCTGCCGCTGGCTGAGGACTAAGCCTTCGACGCCGGAACCGCCGACCTGACTTAGGTCTTGGGTGGGTGAGCAACGTGACTCTTGACACTGCTACCTGGTGGTTTTCGGCGATGGGGTGGGATTGTTCCGCACTAAATTGACCTAAGGCGGGAGGGCGTTTTGTAAAAGGCATCTGGCAAAGGGCATCTTTGGGTCTAAAAACGCCATCTGCAATGAGTAAATGGCGTTTTCAGCCGTGAAAACGCCTTATGACTGATGCCTTTTGTCAGACGCCTTTTGTAAGATGCTTCCAGCATGTCGATGAAGGGATGCAGACGTTGCGCATTGCGAGGGGAGCGAAGAGGTAATCCGTTTGGGAAGAGACGTGCAGTGCTCTACGGAAACGGTCATTGTGGCCTGACTTAGGTCTTGGGTGGGTGAGCAACGTGACTCTTGACACTGCTACCTGGTGGTTTTCGGCGATGGGGTGGGATTGTTCCGCACTAAATTGGCCTAAGTCCGGTTAAGGCGACCGCGGACGAGATGGAGCAGCTGCTGCCGCTGGCTGAGGACTAAGCCTTCGACGCCGGAACTGCCGTGCCGGCCTTCGGGCGCGGGGCGATGAAGCCCCACAGGGCGTAGCCGGCAATGAAGAGGATGCAGGACAGCGTCCACAGGGACGTGGCCCACGGCTGGAAGGACGTCATCGAGTCGAGGTTGGCTGAGGACATGGAGAACCACACCGGCACCGACATGAAGGGCAAGGACACCACGAAGAGCGCAGCCAGCGCCGCAAGGGCGGCGAGCTGCTCGCCGAACTTACCGCTAACGCGCTTGCCCACCGCTTGGTTGACGGCCACGAAAACCATAATCACAAACGGGATGGTCCACACGAAGTGGTGGTACCACGAGAAGGGCGAGACCAAGCAGGTGCTAATACCCGTCAGCGCGAAGGCGGCAGTACGGTTGCCGCGCTTGTATGCAGTGCGCAGTGCCAGGCACGTGAGCACGAAGATGACCAAGACTGCTAGCAGCCACAGGATTCCGCCGTCGATGCCCCACAAGCGGAACATGAGCGAGCGCAGCGACTTTGCGCCAGGGTTGGCATGTTCGCCGACGCGCGAGGAATTGAACATGGCGTCGGTCCAGAAATTCATGGCATCCGGCACAAAGATGAAGCCGAGAACCACGGTGACCAGGAAGGTCACGACGGAGCCCACAGCGGCCCACCAGCGCTTCTCAAAGAGCAATGCCAGCCCCATGTAGGCCGGCGTGAGCTTGATACCCGCTGCCAGACCGATACCGATGCCGGGCAGACGGCGCTTCAGCGGCAAGAAATCTAGGGCCACGAGGAACATCAGGAAGACATTGACCTGGCCGTAGTACAGGGAGCCATGCATCGTTTCATTCGCCGGCGTCAGCGCAGTGAGCAACACCGCGACAAGAATGGCCGCAGGCGTGAGCTTTACGCCGCGTTCGCGGAAAATCATCACCACGATGGCTAGGACTGCCAGGAACATCAAGGTCGGCCAGAGGATGGTCAGAGCATCTTTGCTGAAGAACGGCAGGACCTGGAAAAGAATGCCCGCAAACGGCGGGTAGGTGAAGGGGAACTCGTAGATATAAGGGGCGTCGTATAGCAGCCCGCCCGCGTTGAGGTCCTCGCCCGCCATGCGGTAAATAGCCAGGTCGAAGGGGAGGATGAACGTGAATGCCTTGTGGCCGTCGAACTGGATAATACGGTAGACCATCACCGCAATCCCCAGCGCGAGGACAGCGCAGATCGTCGGGATGCCCTGCAGCTTCTTCACGGAAATTCTCCTCAGACGATGAAATGTGTCTCTAGGAGGATATATGAGCAGTGCATCCTTAAAGGTGAGCGAACCACCGTTAACTACTTTCGACGCATAGAACGCGTCGCCGGATGCTCGTTACGCGTCATCGAATCCGCCGTGCCGTAAAGGCCTTCACGTCGAGCAATGCGAGTGGTTCGCTGCGCGGTGACCGGGCTGGTAATCATGGCAAAAAGCACGAGCAGGATGAGAACACCTAGGTCTCCGCGCTCCGCCACGCTGAAATCCTCTGAGCCGGTCACCTTGATGAGCGCGCCCAGAATGGTGAAGATAAGCCCGGTGGTTTGCGGCTTGGAAATGGCATGCACGCGCGCCATGGTGTCACTAAACCGCGCGACGCCAATGGCGGCGGCCAGAATAAGGATGGAGCCGACCAGGATGAGGATGATCGAGAGGACATCGGAAATCAGTGCGTAACTCATGAATCCCTCTTCCTAAAGCGGGTAACAGACACCGTAGAGATAAAGCCCAGCAGTGCGACGACGAGCATGGCGTTGGATACCGTCGTGTCCAGTGTCCAGCAAATATAGGTGGCCATGGCGCATTGGAACATGGCCACGAACCCGTCCATAGCAACCAGCCGGTCCAGCGAATTAGGGCCGACGACGATGCGCCACGTTGTGATGAGGAAGGCCACCACGAGGAAGCCGGCAGCCACCGTGAGCAGGATTTCATAAAGACCCGTATCCATCAGGCGTGGCTCCTTTCAAAGATGGCAATCATGTCCGCCTCCAACTTGCGCACCGCGGCGATCTCGCGTTCAAGGTGGGCTTCGGAGTCGGCGTTGAGCAGATGGATGGTGAGCATGCGGTTAGCAATATCGATATCGGACACCGTCCCGCCCGGCTGCAGGTTGTAGAGGCTTACAGCCAGCGAGAGCACAAACTCATTCTCCACGCGCATGGGCAGTTTCACAATGGCGGTCTTGGGCACGGGCTGCGGGCGCACGGCCAGCCAGCCCACCTTGATGGAGGCCTCGAGCAGATCGACGAACCAGCCGGCGGCAAAGACAATGAGCTTGCCCCAGCTCACGGAAATTCCCTCGACGGGCATGGCCGGCAGCGGCAGCGCCAGCACGATGAACAGGCCCACCAGTAGCCCACCGACGAGGTTCGCTACGGTCACCTCGCCCATAAGTAGGCACCACATGACTACAATCCACACCACGAACCAGGGCCGGAAGCGGTGCTTGAAACCCGAGAGCCTCATCGTGCGACCTCCTCTTCAGCAGCGCCTACGGAGGTAGGCAGGGGAGCCGTCGCGCTTGCCGACGTCTCCCGTGTCGGCCCCGCCGGCATTCGCTCCGGCAGGGGCTCGCTGCGATTCTTCAACGAGTCTGCGCCGCTGTCGTAGCGGTCCTTTGGATCGAGGTGGCGGGTGGGGTTCTCAAAAGAATCACCTAGTACCGCATAGCGGTAGATGGAATCATCCTGCGCCGACGTGGCGGCACGCGTGGTCACGCCCGAAATTGGGCCCGCCAGGAAGGTCATGGACACCGAGGCGATAACCAGCAGGCAGGTGGAGGCCAGCATGCCGAAAGGCACGCGGCCAACGTCATCGCGTTCCTTGAGGTCGACGTACTCGGTGACCTCGCTCAGTGGGGAGGGGCGAACCATCGCCAGGTGGCCTTCCGGAGCATCAGCGCGGTCACGCAGGAAGCCCTTGGCCCAGACCAGCACCATGACATAGAGGGTCAGCAGTGACGTCACAATTGCGCCGCCAATAAGCACCCAGGACAGCCAGGAGCCCTCGTTCGCGCCGGCTTCTAACAGCATGATCTTGCCCAGGAAGCCGGAGAACGGCGGAATACCGCCGAGGTTGATCGCCGGAATGAAGTACAAAATGGCGATGAGCGGTGCGCTGTAGATGAGTGAGCCTAGTCGGCGCAGCGAGGAGGTTCCGGCCTGGCGCTCGATGAGGCCGACGACGAGGAAGAGCGTGGTTTGCACCAGAATGTGGTGCACGGCGTAGAAGATGGCGCCGGACAGGCCCTGCGCGGTGCCAAGGGCCACGCCGAAGACCATGTAGCCGATGTGGCTGACCAAGGTAAAGGACAGCAAACGCTTGATATCGGATTGGGCAATGGCACCCAAGATACCAACGAGCATCGTGGCCAGCGCGACCCACATGAGCAGGGTATCGAGCCCACCACCGGTAAAGATGGAGGTACGCGCACGGATAATGGAGTAAACACCGACCTTGGTGAGCAGGCCCGCAAACACTGCGGTGACCAGCGACGGTGCGGTGGGGTAGGAGTCCGGCAGCCACGCATCCAGCGGAAAGATGGCCGCCTTAATGCCAAAGGCGATGAGCAGTACGGAGAATACCGCGGTGCGCGTTCCCTCAGGGATGTCTTCCATGCGGATGCCGATCTGCGCCATGTTCATCGTTCCCACCGTGGCGTAGACATAGGCTAAGGCCAGCACAAAGATGAGCGAGGAAGCCATGGACACCATGACGTAGCCCACGCCTGCGCGCACACGGGCCGCGGAAGCTCCCAGTGTGAGCAGCACATAGGAGGCCACGAGGAAAATCTCGAAGCCCACGTAGAGGTTGAACAAGTCGCCTGCCAGGAAAGACACGTTCACGCCCATGGTGAGCAGCATGTAGGTCGGCAGGAAGACCGCCACCGGCTCGTCCTTCGTGCCATCGCGCACACCCTGTGAAATGGCGTACCACATCACGGAGAAGAGCACGACGGAGGAGGTAAACAACATGACCGTGGACAAACGGTCTGCCACCAGCGTGATGCCTACCGGGGCATCCCAACCGCCCACCTGCAAAGTCTGGATACCGGTCGTGTCCGCGATGAAAATCAACACGGCATTGACGGCAGCCAAGGTGAGGAGGGAGAAGAATGCGACGCGGCGTTGAGCGTTAACGCTACGGGAGCACAAGATGGCAAGGACGGCCGCGAAGGCCGGGATGATAATCGGCAGCGGAATGAGGTAGCTGACATACGGCAGTAGCGCGTGCACAGCGGAAGCGATGGACTCAGTCATCATTCGCCTCCTTTACCGGTTCCTCAAAGACCTGCGGGCCAAATTTATCGCCTTCCTTGGTGGCGCGGCCCGTGGCTGGGTCATTGGAGGCGTCATGGTCCGGCGCTGCGGACGCATTGCCCGGGCGCGAAGCCATGGCCGCAATAGCGGTGTCCTCAGCGTCATCCTCAATAACGTCCGCACTGCGGTAACGGTATTGGCGGTACGCCAAGGTGAGGATGAAACCGGTAAGTGCCATGGAAATGACGATGGCGGTGAGGATCATGCCTTGCGCCAGGGGGTCGGCGATCTGCTCGCCGTAGGGGCGGGAAGTGCGGCCGTCGATAGGCGGCGAGCCTGCCTGGCCACCGGCCATGAGCATGAAGAGGTTGGCGCCGTTGCCCAGCAGCAAGATGCCAAGCAGCATCTTGGTCATCGCGCGGTCTAACAAGAGGTAGACCCCGGCCCCGCAGAGCACGCCTGCGGCCAGCAGAAGCATCAGATTGGCATCCATCAGGCGTGTCCTTTCTCTTTCTCCTTCGTGCGGCGGGCCAGGGACCGAGCGCGGTCGCGGGCTCGCTGCTTACGCATCTCTTCTTCCTCATCGAGCTTCGCGCCCAGCGACGTCAGTGTGCACAGCGCGAGGCCCACGACGATGAGGTAGACGCCGGCGTCGAAAATCAGCGCCGAGGGCAGCGACACATCCCCAATAAGCGGGATGGGCAGTTTCGTGTAGGCCGTGGTCAGCGGCGGATGGCCGAGGAACATCGGGGTCACCACCGCGCCGAGGGAAAGCAGCAGACCTACTGCCATGGTGCGGCCGCCATCGAGCGGCAGCGCTTCCTCGAGCTCTGCACGGCCGCCCGCCAAGTAGCGCAGGATCAGCGCCAGGGCTGCGACGAGGCCGCCAGCAAATCCACCGCCAGGCGCGTTGTGGCCGCTGAAGAAGAAGTAGAGAGACAGCACCATCATGGACGGGAAGAGCAGGCGAGTGCTGACATCCACCATGAGGGAACGGTTCAGAGCCTTCTCCGATTCCACGCCCGCGGCCAGCCAGCGGCGGCCCGTGACTCGGAGGGTCGGGCGGCGGGAAGCACGCGCAAAGCTTTGGGTTCGGAAGACCAGCGAGGAAATACCCGTCGTGGCGATGATGAGCACGGTGATTTCGCCAAAGGTATCCCACGCACGCAAGTCTACGAGCAACACGTTGACGGTATTAGCGCCGTGGCCAATCTCCTTGGCCAGCTCCGGCATGTATTGCGAGATGGGTTCTTCGCGGCGCGCGTTGACAGCGAACATGCCCACGACGGTCACCGTGAGGCCCACGCCTACGGCGAGCCAGGCGCGCAGGCGACCAATCTTGGGGTCCTGCTTCCATTCGGTATTGGAGGGCATGCGGCGCAGCACCAGCATGAAGAGCACCATGATGATGGTCTCCACCAGCAGCTGGGTGAGAGCCAGGTCCGGTGCGCCATGGAGGGCAAAAATGAAGGACAGCGCGTAGCCGGTCACGCCCACAACAATGACACCCGAGAGGCGGTTATCCAGCACCGTTGCGCCCACCGCGGCGATGATAATGATGGCCGCGGCGATAGCCTGCCAGGGGTTTTCCGCCACGATCATGTGGACGTTGGTGAGGTCACCACGGATTAACATAATGATGGGCAGCACCATGAGGGTGGCAAAGATGACCGTCAGGTTGAACTGCAGCGAACCGCGCTGCGTCGAGGCAGTGGTGCGCAGCGAGAGCTGGCGCAGGGAGTTGATGACGGTGTCATAAGCCTTGTCCGCCGAGCCCAGCGCCGGGTAGGTGAACTGCGCCTTGGCCAGCGCTCGGCGCTGCCAGTGCAGCACCACACCGGCAACGATGATGACCGCAGACAGCAGCAACGTGATAGTCCAGCCATGCCAGAGTGCGAGGTGGGAGGCTTCCTCCGCGCCATAGGTGTTGTCGAGGTGCTGCGTAATGCCGTGGGAAAGCGGCGTGGGGAGTAGACCAAAGAAGATGGTGAGCAACGTCAGCGCGGCCGGTGGAATCCACAGGAAAGGACCCACCGGGTGCATGGCGGCAACGGCCTCAGAAGGTTCCTCTTGCCCCTTGGAGGCGAAAGCACCCCAGAGGAAGCGCAGCGCATAGGCCATGGTTAGTGCAGAACCCGCGACGACGGCCACGAGGAGCATATTGCGTGGCATGCCGACGAGCAGGTCCTCGCCCATAATCGCTTCGAGCGTGGCCTCCTTGGACACGAAGCCCAGCAGGGGTGGGACACCCGCCATGGACATAGCGGGGATGATGGCGAGGATGTACAGGAATGGTTTCTTCTTGCCCAGCCCTGCAAGCTTGTCGATGTCCCTCGTTCCCGACGCATGGTCAATCGCACCGACGATCATGAAGAGCGCGGCCTTAAACAGAGAGTGCGCAAAGGTCAGCGCAAGGCCTGCCTGCATGGCTTCGCGGGAGCCGATGGCAATGATGGTGGTGATAAAGCCCAGCTGGGAGACCGTTCCATAGGCCAAGATGAGCTTGAGGTCGCGCTGCTTGAGCGCCATCCAGCCGCCGAGCAGCATGGTGAAAGCACCCAAGGGCAGCACCACGAGGTGCCACGTGGAAATGTCGTGCACCGAAGGGGCCAAGCGCGCCACGAGGTAGATGCCGGCCTTGACCATGGCAGCGGAGTGCAGGTAGGCCGAGACCGGAGTCGGAGCGGCCATTGCGCCCGGCAGCCAGAAGTGCGCCGGGGCGATAGCGGATTTCGACAGCGCGCCGCACAGAATTAGCACGATGGCCACCGTGAGGTACGGCGTGTTTGCCAGCTGTTCGGTGGACGCAATGGCGGTGAAGGACCAGGCACCGGTCTGCCGGCCCAGCAGAATAATACCCACGAGCATGGTGAGGCCGCCGAGGGCAGTGACCATGAGGGCCTGCTGCGCAGCACGGCGCGAGGAGGCGCGCTCGCCGTAGTAGCTCACCAGGAGGAAGGAGAGCAGGGAGGTGATTTCCCAGAAGACGTAAAGCAGAAGGAAGTTATCAGAAATCACCAGGCCGTACATGGCCGTGGCAAAACCCACCATCTGCCCACCAAAGAGCGCAAGCCGCCGACGCGAATGGTCGAAATACCCCCAGCAATAGATGAGTACTAAGGCGCCCACGCCAAGGACGATAAGGCTGAACAGCGCAGAGAGCGCGTCCATGCGGAAGCTGACATCGAGGTGCGCGGCGGGCATCCACTCAGCATCGAAGGCGAGCTGATGGCCGTCTCGCAACGTACCTTCGGTGAGTTGGTGCAGCACCCAAAAGAACCCGGCTGCGGGCACAATTGCGAGAAGGCCGAAGGCCCGCCGGCCGAGATAAAGGATGAGAAAAGGAGCAGCGATGGTGGTGAGAACCAGGGCGCTAAAGAGAGTGAGCACGACTGTTGCGGGGGCGTCCTTTCCAGGTTGGGGACGGGGCTAAACCCACCGCAATGGCAGGCATTGACTAGTGCTCACCCTACAGAGTGGGGCTTAGATTTTCACACTTTTCTTTTCACACAGTGCCTAGGCGAAGCGCTGGAGGAACAGTGCTTCGGCGATGGCAATCTTCTCAATCTCCGTCGGGTCAACCGACTCGTTGGCGGAGTGGATGGTGCACTGTGGCTCCTCGACGCCAAAGAGAGCAATCTCCGCATCCGGGTGCTTCTCCTGCAGTTCCACGGTCAGTGGGATGGAGCCACCCATGCCCTGGGTAATGGTCTCCGCGCCATAGGCTTCGCCGAGGCACTCGCCGAGCAGCGCGACGGCGGGCTTGGCCGGGTCGGTTTCAAAGCCTAGGTTGGCCTCGAGAATGGTGACCTCAATGTGTGCGCCCCAGGGCACGTGCTTCTTCAGGTGCTCGGCCACGGCTTCCGCGGTGGCGCGGGGATCCATGGTGGCTGGGGTGCGCAGGTTGATGTTGGCCTCCGCGGTGGCCGGCACGGCGTTGACGGCCTCAGCAACCGGGGTAGAGGTAAAGCCGGTGATGGTCACTGCTGGGCGTGCCCAAATCATGTCCGCGATGGCGGTGGCGCCTGCCGGATCCTTCGCGCCCATGACCTCGGTACCGTCGAGCATCTGGGCATCAGCGCGGAAGTTTTCCTCGCTGTAGGCGGTGTCCTGGCCCTCGGCCAGCGGCCAGGTGCCCTCACAATCGATGCCGTCGATAGTCGTGCGGCCATACTCATCCGTGAGCGAATCCAGCGTGCGCATAAGCGCCTTGACGGCGTCCGGAGCAGCACCGCCGAACTGGCCGGAGTGCACAGCGGAGTGGAGGGTGGAGACCTTAACGTTGATCTGGGAACCGCCGCGCAGGGAGGTCGTCAGGGTCGGCACGCCAACCTTGGCATTGCCGGCGTCAGCGATGAGGATAGCGTCGGCAGCAAAGAGCTCTGGGCGCTCCTCGATGAGCGCAGACAGGCCCTCGCCGCCGCGCTCCTCCGAGCCCTCGATGAGGACGGTGAGGTTGAGGTCCGTCCCACCGGAAGCATCCAGCGCGCGCAGGGCTGCCAGATGCATGGCAACGTTGCCCTTGCAGTCCGCAGCACCACGGCCATACCAGCGGCCATCGCGCTCAGTCAGGGCGAAAGGATCGGAGTCCCACGCCTCCGGATTTCCCGCCGGCACTACGTCATAGTGCGAGTACAGCAGGACGGTCTTCGCGCCTTCCGCGCCCTTGCGGTTGGCGACGATCGCCGTGGAACCATCTGCAGTAGTGATGGATTCGGTGGTGAAGGAGGCGTCGGCAAGCGCAGCAGAAACCCACTCCGCCGCCTTCGCGGTCTGATCCTCCAGACCTGGTTCGTTGTGAACGGAATTAAAGGAGACGAGCTCGCTGAGCTGACGGAAGATGGTATCGCGGTCAGTGGTCACAAAATCAGAAATCGTGGTCATGCTCTACAACCTACTCGCATCCCGGAATCGGTCTATCGACAAGTAGGGAGTACTATATTCAAGGTTCTAGTAACTATTCCTTAGAAAGGACCTGACATGGCGACGACCACCGCCGAAGGTTCCCAGTCCACGCTCCGCGAGCTGACACTTCGCGGCATCGTTATCGGTGGACTCATCACTCTGATCTTTACTGCCGCCAACGTGTACCTCGGCCTCAAGGTGGGCCTGACGTTTGCCACGTCGATTCCTGCGGCCGTGATTTCTATGGCGGTTCTGCGCCGCTTTGCCGGGCATAACGTCAAAGAGAACAACATCGTGCAGACCATCGCTTCGGCGGCCGGTACGCTCTCTGCCATCATCTTCGTTCTGCCTGGCCTAGTCATGGTGGGCTATTGGCAGGGTTTCTCCTTCGTCGATACCGCGGCAGTCTGTGCCATCGGCGGTGTCCTCGGCGTCATGTACTCCATTCCGCTGCGCCGCGCGCTAGTGACCGGATCTGACCTACCGTATCCGGAAGGCGTGGCCGCGGCTGAGGTCCTCAAGGTAGGCGATAGTAGCGGTGCCGAAGGTGAGGCCGCGCACGAGGAAAACACCAAGGGTCTGCACGTCATCCTCTTCGGCGGCATTCTGTCCGCCGTCATGGCGCTCCTTGCCGCGATGAAGGCCGCGGCCTCTGAGGTGGCTGCCTACTTCAAGCTGGGCTCCGGTGCCACAACGCTTGGTTCCTCCCTATCCCTCGCACTCATTGGTGTGGGCCACCTCGTGGGCCTTGCCGTGGGTATCGCCATGCTCGTCGGTGTGGTGATCTCCTACATCTTCCTGCTGCCCATCTTCACCGGTGGGGAGGCCCTGGGTGACCCGGCTACCCTCATGGAGACCGTCGATACCGTCTTCTCCGGCAAGATTCGCTTCGTTGGTGTGGGCACCATGGCCATTGCCGCCATCTGGACGCTCATCAAGATTGCCGGGCCGATTGCTAAAGGTATGGCCGAGTCTTTCGCTTCCTCCCGCAACCGCAAGGAGGGCCAGCAGGTGGCCGTGGAAGAGCAAGACATTCCGGCTCCGTATGTCATCGGCACCATTCTTGTGCTCATGGTTCCGATTGGCCTGCTGCTGTGGAACTTCGTTCGTGGTACCGATATTCACGACCACATGGGCGTTCTCATCACGGTCTCGGTTCTTTTCACCCTGCTCGTGGGTCTCATCATTGCCTCGGTCTGTGGCTACATGGCGGGTCTTATCGGTGCGTCGAACTCGCCGATTTCCTCCATCGGCATCATCGCGGTGATCGTCGCCGCCCTCATCATTGCGGCCGTGACCCGCGGAACGGATGCTCAGCCGCTCTCGCTCGTGGCCTACACGTTGTTCACCGCGGCCATTGTCTTCGGTATCGCCACCATTTCGAATGACAACCTCCAGGACCTCAAGACCGGTCAGCTCGTCGGCGCTACTCCGTGGAAGCAGCAGGTAGCGCTCATTATCGGTGTTCTCTTTGGTTCCTTGGTGATTCCGCCGATTCTGCAGATCATGCTCACCGGCTTTGGCTTCCAGGGCATGGAAGGTGCTGGCGAAGACGCCCTGGCTGCCCCGCAGGCAGCGCTCATGTCCTCGGTAGCCTCCGGTATCTTCGATAACTCCTTGCCGTGGAATCTCATCGGGTTGGGCGCCGCTATTGGTGCGGTCCTCATCGTTATTGATGAGTGCCTGCGCCACTTCACCGACAAGTACTCGCTATCCCCGCTGGCCGTGGGCATGGGCATGTACTTGCCGGCCGCCATTACTGTCGTGGTTCCGATTGGCGCTTTCCTGGGCTTCTTCTACAACCGCTGGGCCGCGCGTCAGTCCAGCCCGGACTTTGCCAAGCGCATGGGAACCCTTCTGGCTACCGGCCTGATTGTCGGCGAGTCCCTGTTCGGTGTGGTTAACGCAGGCCTCATTGCGGCGTCGGCAGGTAATTCCCCGCTTGAGATCTTCTCCGGCGGCACGGCCGCCAAGATCATCGGCGTCATCCTCTTCATTGGTGCCATTTCGGCGGCATATAAGTGGACAGCGAAGAAGGCTTCTTAATCTAACGGGCGATTCGGAACATCACGGGCGGTGCGACAGCACCGCCCGTTCGCTTATAGCGTTCGTGTTGAACCTTGCAGTCGGTGGGGGAGAGTGCCAGAATGGTCGCTAGCACTTCCACTTCGCAAGTGCCAGAAATAAACCGAGTCATCTATGTGGTTGGGGCTGGAGAACACTCGCCAGCCGTGCCGTCGCGGGCGTCCGTCATAGATCAGACGTGAGTGTCGTCCTCAACAAAGCTTAAGGAGCACAAACACATGGCAAAGATCATTGCCTTCGATGAAGAGGCACGTCGCGGCCTCGAGCGTGGTCTTAACACGCTTGCCGACGCCGTCAAGGTCACCCTCGGCCCCAAGGGCCGCAACGTCGTCCTGGAGAAGTCCTGGGGCGCCCCGACCATTACTAACGACGGTGTCTCCATCGCGCGCGAGATCGAACTCGAGGACCCGTACGAGAAGATCGGCGCTGAGCTGGTCAAGGAAGTAGCCAAGAAGACTGATGACGTGGCCGGTGACGGTACCACCACCGCTACCGTTCTGGCCCAGGCACTCGTCCGCGAGGGCCTGCGCAACGTGGCCGCTGGCTCCAACCCGATGGGCATCAAGCGCGGCATCGAGACCGCCACCAAGAAGGTTGTGGACTCCCTGCTGGCTTCCGCCAAGGAAGTAGAGACCCAGGAAGAGATCGCTACCACCGCTGGCATCTCCGCCGCTGACCCGGCTATCGGCGAGAAGATTGCTGAGGCCATGTACACCGTGGGCAACGGTTCCGTGAACAAGGATTCCGTTATCACCGTTGAGGAGTCCAACACCTTCGGCGTTGACCTTGAAGTCACCGAAGGTATGCGCTTCGACAAGGGCTACATCTCCGGCTACTTCGCTACCGATATGGAGCGCCAGGAGGCAGTCCTGGAGGATCCGTACATCTTGCTGGTCTCCTCCAAGATCTCCAACATCAAGGACCTCGTTCCGCTGCTGGAGAAGGTTATGCAGACCGGCAAGCCGCTGCTCATCATCGCCGAAGATGTTGAGGGCGAGGCTCTGTCCACCCTCGTGGTCAACAAGATTCGTGGCACCTTCAAGTCCGTTGCCGTGAAGGCTCCGGGCTTCGGTGACCGCCGTAAGGCCACCCTGCAGGACATGGCCATCCTCACCGGCGGCCAGGTCATCTCCGAAGAGGTTGGCCTCTCCCTCGAGACCGCCGAGATTGAGTACCTGGGCCAGGCACGCAAGGTCGTTGTGACCAAGGATGAAACCACCATCGTTCAGGGCGCTGGCTCCCAGGAACAGATCGACGGCCGCATCAAGCAGATCCGCGCCGAGATCGAGAACTCCGACTCCGACTACGACCGTGAGAAGCTGCAGGAGCGCCTGGCCAAGCTGGCCGGCGGCGTGGCAGTTCTCAAGGTTGGCGCTGCTACCGAGGTGGAGCTCAAGGAGCGCAAGCACCGCATCGAGGATGCTGTGCGCAACGCTAAGGCTGCTGTGGAGGAGGGCATCGTTGCCGGCGGTGGCGTGGCTCTGCTGCAGGCAGCCGAGGTTCTGGATTCCCTCTCTGACCTCACCGGTGACGAGGCTACCGGCGTCAAGATTGTCCGCGAGGCACTGTCTGCTCCGCTGAAGCAGATTGCTCAGAACGCTGGTCTGGAGCCGGGCGTTGTCGCCGACAAGGTTGCGTCTCTGCCGGCTGGTCAGGGTCTCAACGCTGCTACTGGCGAGTACGTGGACCTTATGGCCGCTGGCATCAATGACCCGGTCAAGGTCACCCGCTCTGCCCTGCAGAACGCTGCGTCCATCGCTGCTCTGTTCCTGACCACCGAGGCGGTTGTGGCTGATAAGCCGGAGCCGGCTGGTGCAGGCGCTGGCATGCCGGACGCTGACGCCATGGGCGGCATGGGCTTCTAGTCCCTCACGCCCTAGGGCGAGGCGCCTTACGGCCTCACCCCATAACAAAAAGAACGCTCCCCACACTTCTGCGTGGGGAGCGTTCTCTGCGTTGAGACCGTATCGTGCCCTAATCTAACCCCGTTTAGGGGTAAATTAGCTTTGGCTCCTAAAAAATTTTCCGATCATTCTCGAGCCCTTTGGCACCTATGAATCGCTCCCTGAGCGCTCCGTGTTACGTGTCTGAGAAAACTTTTACTTCTCCGAGCTTTCGGGAGCGGCGTTTTCCCAGCTGGTAGGGTTTGCGCAGGTAAAGTGAACAAAAGGTTAATTAATAACATTTGGCGAATGCTCGTTTGAGTCATCGGTTCAGTGAGGAAAGTAACGACGCCATCCATTTGCATTGCGGGGGAGGTGTGCCAAAATAGTTTCCTGTGACGCCCGCTGAGGGTGTCTGCAAACCGCAAACCCCTCCGGGCACATTCTCTACCCGGACTTCACAATAGGAGACCAAAATGGATCTTTCTTTCATTGGCGACCAGCTCGGTAACTTCGCTGATTTCGCTGAGGGTGTCAAGAAGCTCTTCGGCGGCTTCGCTAAGGCTTTCGACATCATCGCTGGCGCTGCTACCGCTGACTCTTTCGAGGTAGCTCCGGACACCTCCGGCCTCGAGGGTCTGTCCTCCACCGCTGAGTAAGACTCTCGCGCCTTAGTGCGCACTGAACACACACACTTTCAATCTAAGGAGATTCACAATGGAACTGCTTTCCTCCACCGGCATCCTCGGCACCATCCTGTCCGTTCTGTACAACCTGGGTGACGCTGCCAAGGGCGCTTCCAAGCTGATCGGCCTGCTCTAAGCAGCACGCTGTTCACACAGAACTAAGCGTTAAACCCCGCTCCCCACGATGGGCGAGCGGGGTTTCTCATGTTTTAGGCCTGTTGGCGGGATACGCCGGTGTGGCGAAGCAAACGGGGCTGTTCTTCCGAAAGTGGGGGTAAATGGGGCGGCTACAGAAAGATTTACTCAGCCAGATGTCTGGTTCATAGATAGAATTATGGGCATGGCTGACATTAAAGACGACGAACTCCCCGAGATCGACCTCGCCCAGACCGACGGCTACGTCGTTGACGACTCTGATGAAGACGATCCTGCGCTGATCATGCCGGATGGCTCGCCCGTCGAGACCTGGCGTGAGAACTACCCGTACGAGGAGCGCATGACGCGCGACGAGTATGAGACGATTAAGCGCGCCCTGCAGATCGAGCTGCTGAAATGGCAGAACTGGACCAAGGAAACTGGTCAGCGCCACATCATTATCTTTGAGGGTCGCGACGCTGCCGGTAAGGGCGGCACCATCAAGCGCTTCAATGAGCACCTTAACCCGCGTGGTGCCCGCACCGTAGCGCTGGAGAAGCCCTCCCCGCGTGAGTCCACCTCGTGGTACTTCCAGCGCTACATTCAGCACTTCCCGTCGGGCGGCGAAATCGTCTTCTTCGACCGCTCCTGGTACAACCGCTCCGGTGTTGAGCGCGTCATGGGTTTCTGCACCGAGTCCCAGCACGCAGAGTTCCTCCGCGAGGTTCCCATGCTGGAGAACATGCTTCTGGGTTCCGGTATCTCCTTGACCAAGCTGTGGTTCTCCGTGACCCGGAAGGAGCAGCGCACTCGTTTCGCTATCCGTCAGATTGACCCGGTTCGTCAATGGAAGCTGTCCCCGATGGACCTAGCTTCCCTGGATAAGTGGGATGACTACACCCGCGCGAAGGAAGAGCAGTTCCGCTACACGGACACTGATGAGTCCCCGTGGATTACCATCAAGTCGAATGACAAGAAGCGCGCCCGCATCAACGCTATGCGCTACGTGCTCTCCAAGTTCGAGTACACCAACAAGGATCACGAGCTGGTGGGCCAGGTCGATGACAAGATCGTGAAGCGCGGTCGCGAGCAGATTGGTGACTAGTCACTGCGCCTAGACCGCACGTTAGCGAGTCAGGCATTAAAGAAGAGGCGGCAGGAATCCCTGCCGCCTCTTTGCGTATCTCCGCAGAGAAATGACGTGCAGTGAGATTAGGTGAAAAATTCATGTCAGCGTTACCGTGCCGTTGCTCAGGCAAGATATGCATTTCATTATGAAAAATCATCTTCTTGCGCCTGCTGCCCTCGCTGTTGTGGGGCTGTGCACTGTATCGCCGGTAGCGTCCGCCCAGTCGTCCTTCAGCTCTTTGTCCTCCTCGTCCAGCTCATCGTCTTCACTGTTCAAGTGGAATCTTTCCAGTAGCTCCAAGAAGTCCGAAGATGGTGCTCCGGAAGATTCAGAGGAGACTCCGTTGACACCGACGGATAACCGAGTCATCTGGCAGGAGAGCTTTGATGAGGTGGAGAATCCCGCTCGCTTTACGCACCGTATGCCGGAGGGGTGGACGTCCTCCGTCGATGGCGTGAACTCTGGTGAAGCTCGGTGGAAGGGCTGGACTACGTCAACGATCCGTGACTGGACGTGGGCTGCTGAGACGGACATGCGTCATTGGTTTACTCAAGCCCACGACAATCTGGTCATCATCGATAGCAAGCAACAGCGCCTCAATGACACCGATGCCATGACCGCACAGTTGACTTCCCCCGACATTCCTGTGGCGGGCCAAGGTGACATCAACCTCGAGTTTGATCATCACTACCGCCAAGGAAAAGAGGGGCAAAACGCTATGGTGCAGGTCTCCTTCGATGGAGCTGCACCGCAGACTATCGCATCGTTTGACCACGATGTCTTTTCCAAACATGAGTCGCTGCCTATTGAGATCCCTGCAGGCGCGCAGTCCATGCAGGTCACGTTCACCTATGCCAACGGCAACGATGACTGGTGGTGGGCGGTGGATAACGTGGGCGTCGTCAAGCGCTTGCCTGAAGTTACCGGCAAGCCGCAGGCCATCATCGATGTGTTATCCGATGTTCAAGGCGACCCCGAAGACTATAAGGAAGCAATTGGGTTGCTCAACGCTATGGAAGATAAAGCCGGTGCGTTGGTCCTCAATGGTGACCTTGTGGATGACGGTTCCCAAGAACAGTGGGACACATTCTTGCAAGCACAGAAGGAAGCGCCGCATGCAGCGGGAACGCAGCTGTGGACTATCGGCAACCACGAGATGTACGGTCCGGAAGGCTCAGACACGTATCTGAAGCGCTTCCTTACCTACGCAGGCCAGGACAAGCCGTGGAACGAGATTGTGGTCGACGGCGTTCCACTCATCTCTGTTAACACGGAATACTATTCCGACGTTGACCGTGGCGGAAAAGAACCGTTCCAGAGGCTGAGTGAGGAACAGTTGGAGTGGCTCGATGAACGTTTGAACTATTGGGATGAGAAGGGGACTCCGGCGCTGGTATTTAGCCACCCTCTGCTGCCGCAGACCGTGTCCATGTCCCATTCGGCCTGGTATCAGAATGACTTTGAGGACCTTGAGGCCCTGTCCAATGTGGTGAATAAGTACACCAACATCGTGTGGTTTAGTGGCCACAGCCATTCCTCCCTTCGGCAGAATAACTGGTGGGGTGTGCGCCGCTACGACGGCACTGGCGAGGCTGGGCGCACCGGATTCCCCGTGGTAAACACCGGCGCAATCCTCAATGAGTACCTGCCGGATGGCGATCACGACGAAAAGGTTGTCAAGGAAAAGGAAGAGGCCTCCAGCGGACTGCGGGTCAAGGTTTTCTCTGACCGCGTCCGCGTGGAGGCCTGGGATTTCAAAGCCAATGAGATTATTGATGTTGTTGACTTTGCCCGTTAACTAATCCCTACTTCTTCCACGGTTCAATCGGGTTGCCCTGCCACTCGGAATTGCGAGGAACTTGGTCGCCGCGCATAACGAGGGAGCCAGGGCCGACCGTTGCGACGCTGCCGATGACAGAGGCGGGCAGCGCCACCGAATGCGAGCCCAACGTTGCGCCGTCGCTGATGGTCACGGTGTCGAGGCTCATGACGCGGTCCTGGAACAGGTGCGTCTGCACCACGGTGCCAGGACCCACGGAGGCGCCGGTGCCGACGGAGCACAGGTCGGTCTCCGGGAACCAGTAGGAATCAATCCATGCGCCGTGGCCAATCTTGACGCCCAGAGCGCGCAGGCCCTGATTGATTTCGCCCGCACCATAGGTGTGGACAAAGAACCACGGAGCAGCGACTGCCTCCACGAAGGTGTCCTGTAGCTCGTTGAGCCACACAAACGCCGACCATAGTGGGTGGTCGCCCGGGGTCTGCGTGCCCACGCAGATCCACTTCACGGCCACGGTAATCGTCATCGCGATGGCACCGGCCACCATGAGGACTAGTCCGCTAACTGCCCAAGCGACGGGCAGGCCGAAGGCGTCGATCAGCGCGTAGAGCGCGGCCAGCGTGCCGGCCAGCAGCATGGCTGAGGTCATCGGCGCCAGCAGGCGCATCGTCTCAATCGCACCACGGGCGGCCTTGACACCAAAGCCCGGGTTGTAGGTGAGGGACTCGCCCTCCACACCGTCCACGTGGGCCTCCACGCGGCGCATACGCTCCGGCGGGGAACCCCACCAGTTGGCACCAGACTTGGTCTTCTTCGGTGTCGAGGAGAGCACCGCAACCAGCGAGTTCTTCGACAGCTTGCGGCCCGGGCCCGTAATACCAGAGTTGCCCACGAAGGAGCGCTTGCCCACCTTGGTCTCACCCGTAAGCATCCAGCCGCCACCAAGCTCGTAGCCACCAATCATGGTGTCATCCGCCAAGAACGCGCCGTCCTTGACCTCAGTGAGCTTAGGCACCATAACGGCCGTGGAAATCTCCACGTTCTTGCCAATCGTGGCGCCCAGGGAGCGTAGCCAGGCCGGGGTGAGCTGGGAAGCATAAATGGGGAAGAGCTGCGTGCGAGCTTCATCCATGAGACGCTCGATGGCCCACAAACGCCAGCCCGTGAAGGAACGCACTGGTGCCACACCTGGCTTGAGACCAAGCGAGAGCACGCGCACACCGAGCCAAGTCTGGAGCATGAAAGTAGCGAACGCCGCCAGGGCGCCGAGCGGTGCGAAGAAGAGGGAACCGATGAAGGGGGAGCCGTCGGTAAGCGCAATGAGGCCAACGACGACCGCCGCACCTACGGCCAGCGCCACAATGGGCTGAAGGGCCAGCAGGATGGAGGTCGCGCCATAGATGGCGACCCACCACGGGCGGCGCTTCGGGGCATGGGACGGGAAGCGGTGCTTGGTTCGCCCCACCTTCTTGGCAGGCGAACCAGACCAGCGCTGGCCGTCCTTGATCTTCTTGCGTCCCGTCACGGTGGAGCCAGCCTCGACGTGGGCGTCCTTGCCCACGACGGTGCCCGGAAGCAACGTCGAGCGCGCACCCACACGAGCGCCTTCCTTCACCTCAATCGCCCCGACGCGCAGGATATCGCCGTCGAGCCAATATCCAGTAAGGTCCACCTCCGGCTCGATGGCAGCATGCTTACCCAAGGTGAGCAGGCCCGTAACCGGCGGCAGGGAGTGCAAGTCCACGCCGCGACCAATCTTGACGCCCAGTGCGCGGGCATAGTTGTTGACCCAGGTCGCGCCCGCGATGGAACGCGAGCCGGAAGCGTTTGCCCATCGCTCCGCAGCCCAAATGCGCAGGTGCGTCGAGCCGCCGCGCGGATACTCGCCGGGCTTAATACCGGCGGTGATAAGGCGTGCACCAAAGCCACCGATGGGGATGCGGCCTACCGGGGTTACAAAGACCACGAGGAGTACGGCAACCAGCCACCATGGCGTGGTCATGGCCCACTCCACGCCGAGCAGGTTCGCCACGTTGGAACCCAACAGCAGCCAGGCTAGCCACGTTGTGGCAGCCAGTGTCATGACGGGGATCTGGATGAGCGTCTGTGCAATGCGCGTACCAGCGCCGACGGGCTTGACCTCGCGGGCAGGCCCGGCGTCTTCGACGGATTCGGCACCAGCCAGCTGCTCTGCGAGCGAGCCCAGACGCGGGTGGTCGTAGAGGTCGCGCACGGCGACGGTGGGGAAGCGCTCGCGGATGCGGCCGACCAAGGTGGCGGCGGCCAGCGAGGTACCACCCAGGGAGAAGAAGTCAGCGTTGACGTCGTCCACAGAAACACCGAGGGTGTCCACCCACAGCTCCGCCAGCCACTGTTCGGTCGGGTTAAGGCCATCTGCCTCAACACCTACTCCTGGCAGCGGCCATGGCAGCGCCTTCTTGTCCACCTTGCCGGAGGTGCGAATCGGCAGCTCATCCATGACGCAGATGCGCGGGACGAGGGCTGCCGGCATGGATTCTGCCAGGCGGGCATGGGCTGCCTCGTGGTCGAAACCGGTGTCCGGGTCATCCAGAGAGACATAGCCAACGAGTACGGACTCGCCGCCCGGCGTCTTCTGCACGGCCACCGCGGAGTTATATACGTTCGGCAAGGCGGCGACGTTAGCCTCGACCTCACCAAGCTCGATGCGGCGGCCACCAATCTTGACCTGGTCATCGACGCGTCCGACAAAGTACAGGCCGTCCTCTTCCAGGCGCACGTGGTCACCGGTGCGGTAGGCACGCTCCCAACCCATAGACTCCAGCGGCGCGTACTTCTCCGCGTCCTTCACCGGGTCCAGGTAGGCAGCCAGGCCCACGCCACCAATGACGAGTTCGCCCACCTCACCGACGTTGACGGGTTCGCCCTGCTTATCGACGACCACCAGGTCCCAACCATTCAGTGGCAAACCAATCGATACCGGTTTGCCCGGCTGCATGTGCTGCGCGCAGGCCACGACGGTGGCCTCGGTAGGGCCGTAGGTATTCCACATCTCGCGCTCTTCGGTGGCCAGGCGGTCCGTGAGCTCCTGGGAGCAGGCTTCGCCGCCGACGATGAGGAGACGGATATTATCCAGGGCCTCGGCGGGCCACAGGCCAGCCAAGGTCGGCACGGTAGACACCACCGTGATGTCGCGGCGAATGAGCCAGGGGCCCAAGTCCATACCGGAGCGCACGAGGGAACGCGGCGCCGGGACTAGGCAGGCGCCATGTCCCCAGGCCAGCCACATTTCCTCACAGGAGGCGTCGAAGGCCACGGACAGGCCCGCCAGCACGCGGTCATCCGGGCCGAGCGGGCCCTGCGGACTATCGGCTAGGAAGAGGGCAGCCTCAGCATCAACGAAGGCGGCCGCGGAGCGGTGGCTGACGGCGACGCCCTTGGGCTTGCCCGTCGAACCAGAAGTGAAGATGATCCACGCGGTGTCCTCCGGGCGCGGCTCCTCGAAGGGCGCGGCGTCCCCATTGAACGTGGGGCGCGCCATCGGCGCCCCACCCTCCCGCAGCATGCGGAAGCCCTCGTCGGTGAACACACCGTCGATGTCGGCCTCGCCGAAGACCATCTCGGCGCGTTCGTCGGGATCGTCGGCGTCGACAGGCACATAAGCAGCACCGGCGGCCAAGGTGGCAAGAATGGCGAGGTAGAGCTCGCGCTTGCCGGAGGTCATACGGATGCCGATGCGGTCGCCGCGGCGCACGCCGTTAGCGTGGAGCTCGGAGGCCCATGCGGAGACGTCGGCAAGCAGCTCGGCGTAGGTGAGGATCTCACCATCGTCGAGGGCCGCAGCATCCGGGTATTGCTCCGCAGTGGTGCGCACGATGTCCCACAAGGTGCGCTCAGGCGGGGCTAGGGAGCCCAAGAGGTACTGTGCAGGGACGTTTACAGTGTCGGTCGCGAGTGCGTGGCGACCATGGCTATTTTCAGAGTCTGCCATTTAAGCATCACCACCTTCGGCGTCGTTGGACGCATCCGCAGCAATGATGGCCGTGGCCAGCTTGCGCAGGTGCTTGAGCTGCTTGTTGGTGGATTCGTCCAAGGCGGCGTCCTCCGCCTCCGCAACAAGCACGGCAAGCTCTTTGTGGGCCTTCGCGCCCTTCTTGGTGGAGGCAATGATCTGGCGGCGGCGGTCCTTGGCGTCGCGTTCGCGCTTGACCCAATTGCGTGACTCCAGGGAATCCAGCAGGCGCACCATATCGGAGGCATCAATAGCCAGGGTTTCTGACAGCGCGGACTGGGAAGAAGCGGCCTCTTCCACGAGGCAAGTAAGAACCCAGTACTCGCGCAGGGTGGTCTGCTGGGTCTGCAGTGCAGCCTCGACGCCTTCGCGGGTGCGGCGGCGGAGGCGCTCCAGCTGGAAGGAGGGGGACTCCAGCAGCGCGGTAGGAATTGCAACAGAATTTGGTGAAGTCATGCCGATGATTCTAGATCGCCTACCGTCGCAAACCTAAATCATGGGTCGCGTCCCACTAGTTTTATGTGGAAGCCAACTTTTGCACAATGAGAGTGTTGAGGGACACCCCTTCGCGCTCCGCTTCGATGGTCAGGTCTCGGTGAAGTGACTGAGGTATGCGAAGATTGAACTTCCCTGAGAAGTTGCGCTGTCCAAATGGTTCGGGGATGCGTTCGTTGTTGCGTTGCATGTCTTCGAGAGCTTCCTTGACGACGCTGCGCAACTCGGCTTCTGCGGTGGCTGCAGTGGTATCCAGCCATGACAGGGAAGGAAACTCTAGGACTGTGGCAACGAATTCTCCATCCTCTTCAGACCAGGCGGTTTGATAGGTGTATTTGTCGGCGAGGTTCATGATTTACTCCTAAGTAAGGCGATCGATGGCGTCCAAAACCTGACGAACCTGGAATGGTTTAGCTTTCCCGTCGCGCCCTTCTTGAATGTTGACTCGGGGGTCTCCTTGCCAAGGTGTTTTGTAAAAGATATGTGAAGTGCCTCTGCGTCTCCGTCCGGCGCCTTCTTGGCGTTCGAAGTAGAAGTCACACACGAGCTGCAGCTCGGAGAATCGGACATCGTTTCGCGAGGTTCGCATTTTCGCTAAGACTTTATCGATTTTGGAAACCACGAGTGGATGGTATCACATATGGTACCAAATCGAAAGGGGGCGTTAATTCGGGTAAACCATCAGGCAACCCTGAGCTTTCCACGCGTCCGTGCCGCCATCGACATTGATGACGTCCCAGCCCTTCGCATGTTCGAGGTATTGGCAGACCTGCATGCTGCGCCCGCCTGCATGGCAGATGACGTAGATATCGCGGTCCGGGTCAATCTCGTCGAGTCGTTCCACGAGCTCGCCCATGGGGATGTGGGTCGCGCCTTGAGCGTGCTCGGTGTTCCACTCAAAGTCCTCGCGGACGTCGATAAGCTGGGCGTTGTCGGGTACTTCGGTAGGTTGTACGTTCTGCATGCGCCCCAGCTTACGTGGGTGCGGTTGCAGGGCTGGTGGGGGCACTTTACTGTGAGCAGTATGGGGGGTGGGGCTTTCAATCGGAGGGGGTTATATGGAGGAGATTGTCGGCCGTGCTGGCTCGGCGGCAGCGGCAAAAGGTGAGGCGATCAAAATTACGCGGGGGCTGTATCTGCCACGTGAACCAACGGCATACGAGCTAGCGCAAGTGCTCAGCCGGCATTGGCCAGACAGTGCGTTGGACGGATATTCCGCGGCGATGGTGCTTCTTGAGCGGAAACCTGGGTTTCCGCTGCAGCTCATACGCGAAAAAGGCCTAGAAGACACCCGCTTTTATGTCTGTCGCCGCGCCCGCCCCAAGGGCGTATTCCCCTATGACGGGATCAACGTCTGCAATCCACTGCAGGCGGTGGAAGCCATGGAAGAACGACATGCGGTGATGTTCCTCGAAAAGTTCCTTGCGGGCAGGGACGCCGAAGGGCGGTTGAAGTTGCTCTCTATGGATTTTCGGCGGTTCTCGCAGCACACTCGGCGCGTGTTGGAGAAGGCGGTGATCGGTGCGGATAGCGTGCCTGAGCGGGCGCTTACCCGTGCTTTGGAGCCCTTCTTTAGGGTGCGCAACAACGCCAAAATTGGGCCCTATCGGTGGGATCTCCTTTTAGAGGAGTACAAGATTGCCATCGAAGTCGACGGCTACGCCTACCACCGAGGGGAGAACCGCCGCCAATTCGAGCTTGACCGTCAGAAGCTGAATGACGCCGTACATCGCGGTTACACGCCGCTCCACTTCACCGCGACCACAATTGAGCATCACCTCGACAAGGTGGTGGAGCAGGTGCGCGGGGTGGCACAAGGGACAAAGCGGTATCTGGACCCGCCGTGGATGTGGCACCGGTTCTTTGTCTGAGGTATCTTGTGGCAGTTTGATGTCGTTCACGGTAGATAAGGGCGAAAAATTGCGGGCGGTTTCAAGTGGTGGATGCATCACTTGAATAGTTCTTGGATTTTCTCTTCTGGTGTGTACCAGTTGA
>NZ_JSEF01000020.1 GCF_000805675.1 Corynebacterium minutissimum
ATGCGGATGTAGCGCAGTTGGTAGCGCATCACCTTGCCAAGGTGAGGGTCGCGAGTTCGAGTCTCGTCATCCGCTCCACAATGAGTACCCCTCCCGTGCGGAGGGGTACTTCACGTTTTCCGCGCCTCCCGAGGGCCGCCCCCGTTCTCGATTCCAGTGAGAGGCCCACCCTCGTTGCCGCGCTTGCACTCACTGCCGCGTTCGTTGGGCGTGCAGCCCGTCGATGAATACGTCGACGAGCCATTCGCGCTTCCCGCTGAACACTCTCTCTGCAGGTCCAGGTAGCGGGCGGGAAAGTGTGATGATGCCGAAATGGAACGACAAGATGTCGAGGTCTTGGGGGCATAGCTTGTACTTCTTGGCTTGTGCAAGGAGAGGCTCGTAGAGGGCTTGCACGAATGAGAAGACGGCGTCCTTGTCTTCCTGCGTCAGCGTGGGCAATATCTTGGGCAGGATTTCTTGACCGACGGCGGGGAAGTTCAGGCTGACCATTTCGCTAATCACGGCTCGCCAGGTGTATTCAGGGGCGTCGGGGAAGTGGGGGAGGTGATGGTTCACCACGTCGCGCATCTTCTCCGTGGTGTGTTCCAGAACGGCGCGGTAGAGGTCGTCCCTGTCGGGGAAGTGACGGCTGGCGGTGGCAACGCCAACGTTCGCCTCCTTGGCGATGACACGCAGCGACACGTCCGGGCCATTCTGAGCAAAGAGCGTGGAGGCGACCTTCACGATTTCTTTGCGCTTTTCAGCAGCATCTTTTCGCATATATGGCATCTTACCGTTGACAACTGAAAAGTGGAACGCTATGCTCCATTTATGTAAAGCGAAACATACTGTTCCACTTGGAGGAGAACGTGTCAACACCCGTAGTGCGCCCCGAACCCGCGCAAGAAACGACACATCAAGAAACGGCGAATCAGGGCTCCACAAAGAAGGCCCTCGCCATGATCCTCGGCATCCCCGTCGTCATCGGTCTAATGCTCTGGGCTTTTCTGGCCCCGATGTTTGGCTCCAGCCCGGAAGGAGTGCCGGTGGCGGTGGCGGGGCCGGAGCCTGTCGTCGAAAAGCTCATTGCTCAGGCTGAGCAGCAGGAGAAGCACCCAGACTTCATCACCGTCAGCTCGCCGGAAGAGGCGGAGGCGATGGTGCATGATCGGAAAGCGGTCGGTGCGATCGCGATCGGGCAGGGCGGTGCGACCGTCTACACTGCAGCCGGTAATGGTGCGCCGTACGTGCAGATGCTCAATGGTGTGACGCAGAATATGCAGGCCAGCGGCATGCCTGTGGAGACGAAGGAACTCGCCCCGACTAGCAACGATGATCCGCAGGCGCAGGGCATCGCGATGCTTGGCCTGCCGCTCGCGTTCGGTGGCGTGATCTCGGGTGCTTTGGCGACGGTTCTGTTGCGCGGCAAGAAGTGGTCCAAGGCCGCAGTGATCGCTGGTGTGGCGATGCTCGGTGCCGTTGTCGCCGTCTGGATGCTGCACGGCGTGTACGGGACCCTGACCGGCAGCGTGTTTATGGAGTGGCTGGCTGTCACGCTCGGTATCGCCGCGACCTCCTCGGTGACTGCGGGCCTGGGCGCGCTCATGAGCATGCCGGGTGCGGCCATTGGTGCGATCCTGACCATCTTCGTGGCGAACCCCCTGGCCGGCCTGGCCACCGGGCCGTGGATGCTGCCGGCGGGCTGGTCCACGCTCGGCCAACTGATGCCGATCGGCGCAACCGGCTTCCTGATTCGCTCGCTGAGCTTCTTCGACGGTGCCGGCGCGAATCGCTCCTGGATCGTGCTGTGCTGCTGGATCCTCTTCGGCCTGCTCATGCTGGCATTTGACCGCTCGAAGGCGAAGACTGAGGCAGCGGTCGAGACACCGGCCTCCGCCTAACTGCCTCCTACAACCCGCCTCAACCGCGGTGACCTCGGTTTCACTGCCAACGTGGACTCCCCGGAGGAGGGCGAGGCTCTTTACGCCCAGCTTGCTCAGGATGGCGGCACCGCAGTCATGCCCTTCGCCCTCGCGCCGTGGGGTGACTACTTTGGCGTAGTTGAGGACAAATTCGGCTTCCGCTGGAACGTGACCAAGCAAGGGTAGTCCCATCACATTCAGCCGCACTCTTTCCTTGATGGGGAACGTGTCCGCCAGGCTCAACCCGGTTTGGGTGCGGGGGGGAGCTCTACCCGTCGGCGAGAGAACTCTTAGATAGCCGCTTATGATGTTCCTCACGTTCTTGTCGTCTCAAGGAAGTGGACATCATGAAAGCCTTTTCTCCACCATTGTCATCCCCGCAGAGCTTGCTACGCGGGGTCTTTGCTATTCTCGCACTTCTTCTAGTCACGTTTCTCAGCGTGGTGGCAGTGCCAGCGTTTGCACAGAATCCCACGGGAGTGACGCCCAGCTCAGAGCAGAGCTCTGAAGCTGCACCGGCGGACAACTCTGGGGCCCGTCCTAATGAAGGTGCTGCAGATTCCCAGAGTGGAGCGACGATGCTCGTTCTTGACTCCTCTGGCTCGATGAGCGTTCAGGATGCTGGTGGGCAGACCCGCCTTGAGGCTGCTAAGGATGCGACGAAGAATTTCGTCTCTGAACTCGGGAGCACGATTCCCTTAGGCCTTGTTACCTATGGCGGAACAGTTGATGAAGCCCCGGAGAACCAAGAAGAAGGGTGCCGCGATATTCACGTCGTGAGCGGCCCCAAGAAGGACGTGGGGGATTCGTTCACAGGTCCGATCGATGCACTCCAGGCAAAGGGCTATACCCCGATTGGTGATTCTCTGAAGAAGGCCGCCGAGGAACTGGGTGGCCAGCACGGCACTATCGTGCTTGTTTCTGATGGAATTGACACCTGCGCGCCGCCGCCAGTATGTGAGGTGGCCAAGGAACTCCATGAGCAGGGTGTCGACCTGGTCATCAACACCATTGGCTTCAACGTCGATGAGGAAGCACGCAAGGAGCTTTCTTGTATTGCAGATGCCGCAGGTGGCGAATATCTCGACGCCGCCGATGCGGACTCGCTGGCGGCGATGATTAAGAAGGCGGCAGGGCGTGCTGCGGACATCTATCAATCCGATGTCGAACAGATTGAAGGTAGTGAAGACATCTCACAGCCGACGGATCTGCCGCGTTGGGAGTCCGGTGAGGACTTCATCTTCCGGGCTGAGTTGGATGCTCCGCCGAATGGCGGCGAGGATTCCCGTACCGACTTCCACGCTGAGTCATGGGCTGTGCCCGTCAAGCCGGGAGAGCGCTACGTGGCGACGATGTATAAGACTCTAGAAGGAGCGGTAGGATCACCAGACAGCCTAAAGATGAAGACGTTCTTCGGCGATGGCACAGAACCGCCAACGGGTACCCATGGTGGTGACGAAGGCTCAGATGAGTGCACAGCCGACTGGGACGGTGCGAGCACTGGAAACATATCTGATGCTTTGCCTAGCGCTAGTGCGTATACCTACGAAATCGGCTCCGAGAACTGCCAGGGTGACTTGGTCTTGACCGCGATGCGCGCAGGTAAGTACAAGGTCGATGAACCTATTGACGTGGAGATCGTGCTTCACCGCGTTGACCCAGTATCCAACAAGGATGATCTCGTGAGCGGTCTCAGCAGCGAGTTGGACGGTGAACTCCATGCCAACGCCATCGGTGCCGAACAGATGGCTCCCGGAAACTGGTTTAACAATGCCGCGGAGCTTCGCAGCGACCAGACCATAGAAACCGATATTGTTCAAGGGGAAGCGCACGTCTATAAGGTTCCTATCAAGGAAGGGCAGCAATTGGCTGCCGCAATTAAAGCTGGCGAGATCTCGGATGAACAGGCTCTTCAGTATTCAGGCCTTGATGTGTCTATCCTCAATCCAATCCGCGAGATAGCAGGGAAGCGCGAGAATTTGATCTGGCCCAATGAGGGGGACGAAGGTTCAGCTTCGGCGTCTAGGCCTACTGCTTTTAGCAACCGCTTCAGTTCTAATGCGGCAAACTCCTATGGCAACGCGAATTGGTTGGAGGGTGACTACTACATCGTGGTGACCTTGGACAAGGGTAGTGAATCAGGGGAGAGCGAAGAAAACCCCTCTGACAAGCGTGCCACCATGAAGTATTATCTCACCTCCAAGGTACTGGGTGAGCCTATCCAGGGGCCGAAGTATGAGCCGGTCAGTGATAAGACTGAAGAGCCGGAGCCCTCGGACGGAAACAAGACAGAGGCGAAGGACCAGGCCCGAGGTGCTGATAACAAGTCTGGCAAGACGCTGAGTGGGCTTCTTTACGCCTTGGGAGCGGCAGGAGTTATTCTCTTGATTGCTCTTATTGTCCTCGTTGTATTTCTTCTCCGAGGTCGTGGCAGGTAAAGCGCGCAGACAGCGCTCGTGATGAAACCTTTTTCAACAACTTTCGCTGGGGCGAGGAACTTTCTTTCTCGTCGCAGCGACTACTGGGTAACCTCGCGCACTCCGCGCGGGGGAAGGATTGGCTAGCGTATCCCTCCCAGCGATAGGATGAGGGAACATCAATCAAAAGTTTCATCCGACCAAAGGAGTTGTCCACACGATGCAGCTGCGTCAGGTCACCACCGCCCTCGCCACCGGAGCCATAGGCCTCATGCTTGGCTTTTCTGCGCCGATGGCGGTGGCCCACGATTCGGTTATCGGCGGCAACGTGGTGAGTGACACTCCACTTGAAGAGTTTCCACGTGAGATCACTTTGGAGTTCTCCGGAATTCCAAAGGACACCTTCAACACCTTTGCTGTCACTGACCAGAACTCAGGCGAAGTACTGTTCGACGCCGAACCGACCATTGATGGCCGCAACCTCACAATCGAGGTTCCCGAGGATATTGACCCCGGTGCTGGCGACTACCAGGTAGGTTTCCGTATCACGTCTTCTGATGGTCACCCCACGCCTGGTTCGGTGCAGTTTAGCGTTGCTTCTGGTGCTGGCGATGCAGCTACAGCAAGTTCCGCAGGCAATGCCGACGAGGCAGAGAACGGTGACAATCAGGCAGACGATTCTGCTGCGCCGCTAAGTGCCCTGTCAGGTCCTGCCAAGTGGATTGTTGGCCTAGGCGCTGTACTCGTCGTGGCGGCTGTGGTCTTCGTATTTGGTGCGAAGACTCGTCGTGCTAACGGCGACTCCTAAGAAACTTTTCGATGAGCTAGCGGCCTTAACATCCCAATTCCTGGAGAAATCCCCTTAGTACAGAAAGGCATGTTTCATGCTGATATCCCGTACCGTCCTTCGTGCTTCCGTGGCGGCCCTTGCCGCAGCTAGCCTGGCTTTGACTGGTTGCTCGAATAGCGAGGAAGACTCAACCGCAGCGACCACGGAGGCTGCCTCGAGTGCAGCTGCGACAGCCGAACAGTCGGCGTCCGCTGGCTCAAGTCAAGCGGACGATGCCGACGAGGGAGCTGTGTCCTTTGAGGATGGCGTCGTGCGCGCGATGGAAGAAGGCTCTGACATGACCGCCATCTTCGGCACGCTGCACAACACCACGGACAAGGACATCTCGGTCGTGGGTTTTACCTCTTCCATTGAGGCGAAGCAGTACCAGATTCATGAGGTCGTCGATGGCGTCATGCAGGAAAAGGACGGCGGTTTCAATATTCCTGCCGGCGAGGCTGTGAAGCTGGAGCCAGGAAGCTACCACTTCATGTTGATGGGCGTGGCCGAGCCGATTATGGCTGGTGAACACGTGACGATGACGCTGGAGCTTGGCGACGGTTCCACGGTCGAACTCGGCGACATCCCTGTGCGTTCCATCGGTGCTGGCGACGAGAACTATGGCGACATGGCAGACATGGAGCACGGTGACCATATGGACCACAAACACTAAACACAGAGAGAAGGACACAATGAGCGGGTTCGAGGAACCTGTCAGCCGGCGTGGATTGCTTGCCGGAAGTGCCGTGGCTGCCAGTGCAATGGCACTGGCTAGTTGCGCACAGGCCGATACTGATACCTCCGATACTGCAGGTCAGCAAGACGCAGAGCGAGCAGGTGACGCTGGCAGCACAGGGCCGAGCGCGGCCGAGGACACCATGGGCGGTGACATCGTCGCTTTCGATGGTAAACACCAAGCCGGAATCCAAACTCCAGTTCAAGCACACGTTGAACTGGTGGGCTTCAACCTCAGGAAGAATGTTGGTGCTCGTGGAGCAACGGCCCTGATGCGTTTGTGGACCGAAGACGCGCGCCGATTGTGTACAGGGGAAAACCCACTCGGCAGCCTCGAACCCGAACTTGCTGTGACCCCCGCCAACCTCACCGTCACGTGTGGGTGGGGAGAGCGCTTTTTCGATGCGGTGGACGTTGCCAAGCCCAGCTGGCTCCGCGATGTCCGCGCCTTCGAACACGATGACCTGCGCCCAGAGTGGGGACAGACTGACATCGTTCTCCAGATTTGCAGCGATGACCCGCTGACCGCCGCCTATGTGCTCCGACACATGACGCGTGCTGGTAAAGACTACGCAAATGTCGCCTGGGTACAGCAGGGCTTTAGCCACGCCTATGGTTCCGCGCCGAAGGGCACGACGGCCCGCAATCTCTTCGGACAAAAGGATGGCACGGTTAACCCGCGTACGGACGACGATTTTGCGGAGCAAGTCTGGATTGATGAAGGCACCTTCGCTGGTGGCAGCGCCATGGTGGTGCGCCGCATCCACATGAACCTTGATACGTGGGAACAACTCGACCGTGCTGGGCGCGAAACTGCTACTGGGCGCACGCTTGATACCGGCGCACCGCTGGGAGCGCAGGAGGAGTTTGACCCAGTGGATCTTGATGCCCGCAATGAGTTCGGGCTCAAGGCCATTGATGAAAACTCTCACGTCGCCCGCGCCCATCCACCGGCCGACCATCCAGAACAGAAGATTTTGCGCCGACCCTTTAACTACAACCTCCCGCCAACGCCGGAGACAACCGCGCGCGGCGAGCTCAGTAATGCAGGACAAATCTTCATCTGCTATCAGAAGGACCCGTCGAAACAATTCGAACCTATCCAAGCGCGCCTTGATGAAGCTGACCGGCTCAACGAATGGATTACTCACATTGGCTCGGCCATGTACTACGTGCCTGCCGGAACTGAGGGCGAAACCTTCTGGGGCGAGTCGCTGATCCGCAGTTAGCGGGGGTAGACTAAGCCGCTGTAACTTTCTCAATGAGTGCTGCTCGGCCAGGTATGTCGAGCGGCGCGTGAGCGCAAAAGGAGCGCAACAAGTCATGGCGGAAATGATTCCAGCAGTCCCGGTCAACTACGAGCCGATTACGGTCCCGGCCGGAACTGCCGTGGGTGCGGCAATGCGCGAGCATGACCTGCCCAACAAGGGCCCCGAAGCAGTCGTCGTTGTTCGTGGTGCTGATGGCACCCTCTACGATCTGTCCCACACCCCGCAGACCGATGCTGAATTCACGCCCGTAGCCGCCTGCGAAGAGGACGGCCGCGCTGTTATCCGCCACTCCTGCGGACACGTCATGGCCCAGGCAGTGCAGGCGGAATTCCCCGGCACCAAGCTGGGCATTGGCCCGGCCATCGAGAATGGCTTTTACTTCGACTTCCAGACCGCTGAGCCCTTCACCCCCGAGGACCTCAAGGCGATTGAGAAGCGTATGAAGAAAATTATCAAGGGCGGCCAGCGCTTCGAACGCCGCGTGTACGAGACCACCGAGGAAGCCGAAGCAGCCCTCGCCAACGAGCCCTTCAAGCTGGAGCTGGTTCAGGACAAGGGCAATGTCGACCCGGATTCCGATGAGGCCGCCGAGGTTGGTGCCGGGGATCTGACCCACTACGACAACATCAATCCACGCACCGGTGAGGTGGAGTGGTTTGATCTGTGCCGTGGACCGCACGTTCCAACCACCAAGTACATTCCCGCTTTTACTCTGACGCGTTCTTCGGCCGCCTACTGGCGCGGTGACCAGTCTAAGGCTGGTCTGCAGCGTATCTACGGCACCGCCTTCGAATCCAAGGAGGCGCTTGAGTCCTACAAGACCATGGTTGAGGAGGCCGAAAAGCGCGACCACCGCCGCCTCGGTGCGGAGCTGGATTTGTTCTCCTTCCCGGATGAAATTGGCTCCGGCTTCCCGGTCTTCCACCCCAATGGTGCGACCGTGCGCATGGAGATGGAAGAGCACTCCCGCCGCCGCCACATCGCGGACGGCTACTCCTTCGTGTCCACCCCGCACCTGACCAAGGGTGACCTGTTCAAGAAGTCTGGTCACCTCGACTTCTACGCAGACGGTATGTTCCCGCCGATGCAGCTCGACGGCGAGTGGGATGAGGACGGCAACTGCACCAAGCAGCCGCAGGACTACTACGCCAAGCCGATGAACTGCCCGATGCACAACCTCATCTTTGCCTCGCGTGGCCGCTCCTACCGTGAGCTGCCGCTGCGCCTCTTTGAGTTCGGTACGGTTTACCGCTACGAGAAGTCCGGCGTTATCCACGGCCTGACCCGTGCGCGTGGTTTTACCCAGGATGACTCCCACATCTACTGCACCCCCGAGCAGCTGGAGGAAGAGCTCACCAAGGTGCTGGAGTTCATCATCTCCTTGCTCAAGGACTACGGCTTGGATGACTTCTACCTCGAGCTATCCACCAAGGACCCCAACAAGTACGTTGGCTCGGATGAAATCTGGGAGCGCTCCACGAAGATCCTGCAGTCGGTAGCGGAGAAGTCTGGCCTCGACTTGGTCCCGGACCCAGCAGGCGCGGCTTTCTACGGTCCGAAGATTTCTGTGCAGGCACGCGATGCCATTGGCCGTACCTGGCAGATGTCGACCGTGCAGCTGGACTTCAACCTTCCGGAGCGCTTCGAGCTGGAGTACACGGCGTCGGACGGCACCAAGCAGCGCCCCATCATGATCCACCGCGCCCTGTTCGGTTCTATTGAGCGCTTCTTTGGTGTGCTTCTTGAGCACTACGCTGGTGCTTTCCCAGCCTGGCTGGCCCCGCACCAGGTGGTTGGCATTCCGGTTGCTGATACCTTCGCCCCACACCTGGAGGAGGTCTGCGCCGAACTGCGCAAGCGTGGACTGCGCGCAGACGTGGATACTTCCGATGACCGTATGCAGAAGAAGATCCGCAACCACACCACCGGCAAGGTTCCTTTCATGCTCTTGGCCGGTGAACGCGACGTTGAAGCCAATGCGGTGTCCTTCCGTTTCCTCGACGGCACTCAGGTCAACGGTGTGCCGGTGGCAACCGCTGTGGAGGTCATTGAGGCGTGGGTCCGCGAGCGCAACAACGCTCAACCAACCAAGGACAGCATCGCCGAGCGCGTCTAAGTGGTTTCTGAGACGACAACGTCCAGGCAGGGGAGTCTGGACCCCACAGAAAGGACGAAACACAGAGTGGAAGAGTACGTCGATACCGGCCTGGGAACCCCCGACCGCTTGGAGCGCCTGTGGGCGCCGTACCGCATGAGCTACATCAAGCGGGAGGGTGGTGCCGGCGACGTGCCCAAGACCGCTCGAAATCCTTTCGTCGAGATTCCGCAGATGTCGGATGAAGAAGGGCTCATCGTGGCGCGCGGTGAGCTGGTGTACTGCGTGCTTAATCTGTATCCCTACAACGCAGGCCACATGATGGTCATCCCGTACCGCCAGGAATCTGAGCTAGAGAACCTGACCGAAAAAGAGTCCCAGGAACTTTTCCGGTTTGCCCAGGCTGCTATTCGGGTGCTCAAGAAGGTTTCGGGTCCTGATGCGGTCAATGCTGGGTTTAACCTGGGACGCGCCTCGGGAGGATCTGTGGGTCAGCATCTTCATATGCATATTGTGCCGCGCTGGAGTGGAGACTCGAATTTCATGACTATTGTGGATGGAGTCAAAGTGCTGCCTCAGCTCCTCAAAGATACCCGCTCTCTGCTCGCACAGGGGTGGGCGGAGCTCGCCGCCGAGGGACTCATTCCAGGAGAAGCACATGCTTAGTGTTCATGGGCGCAAGCCCGCCGCCGTCGTTGTGGTACCGGTGGCCAAACTCTTCCTCAAGATGGGCTTGACCCCGAACGTGGTGACTGTGGTGGGAACCATCGTCACCATTGCCATCTCGGTTATCTTGATCCCGCTCGATCACCTCTTTGCTGCCGCTATTCTGTCGGGCCTTTTCTCCGCGTTCGACATGCTCGATGGCACTATGGCGCGCCTGACCACGGGCGGATCGAAGTTTGGTGCGACGCTGGATGCCTCGTGTGATCGCATCACCGACGGAGCACTGTTCGCCGCCATTGCCTACTGGATGGTCTACGTCGACCACGCCCACCCGTTAAACTTTGCTGCTTGCATGATTGTGCTGGTCAGCTCCCAGGTCATCTCTTATGTCAAGGCCCGTGGAGAAGCTTCCGGTTTTAAGATGGTCGGCGGTCTTGTCGAACGCCCCGAACGCCTTATTCTTGGCCTCGGCGGCGTGGGCCTCGAGGGACTCGGCGTTCCCTATGCTCTGGAGATTGCGTTGTGGTTGCTGGCCGTGGGGTCGATTTTCACTATCTACCAGCGCATGCGTCAGGCAGCACGCCAGGACACCAAATCGCGGTTCATGAAGGACCTGTAGAAACCTACCCCCATTCCCAAGGAGTGAGCAGCCACCATGGTACGTGTGAATCGGGAGAACCTTACTGCTGCGGCATATATTGCTTGCTGGAAGATTGTGCGTTATCTTCCACAGCCGGTTGCTGCGTGGTTGTTTGAACGCGGCGCTGACTATGCCAGTGACAATGGTGCAGGGATGGAACAGCTGCGCCAGAATCTCAGCCGTGTCGTGGGCCCAGAGAACGTCACCCGCGAGTTGGTGCGGGACTCTATGCGGTCCTACATGCGCTATTGGCTTGAGGCTTTTCGCTTGCCCGCCATCCACGCGGACCCGTCTTTGCATGGGCAGCTTCTTGCTGGAATGAAGGGCAAAGAGTATTCGGATGCGTCCATCGCGTCCGGCCGTGGAGTCATCTTTGCTCTGCCACACTCGGGAAATTGGGACATGGCCGGTGTGTTCTGCGTGAACCACTATGGAGGCTTCACCACGGTGGCGGAGAGACTGAAGCCGGAGGCGCTTTTCGACGCCTTCGTGGACTACCGTGAAAGCCTCGGCTTCACCGTCCTGCCCTTGACCGGAGCCTCGTCCTCACCTTTCCCGCGTCTCAAAGACACCTTAGAGCGTGGCGGTGTTGTGTGCCTTCTGGCTGAACGGGACCTTACCCGCACCGGCGTCACCGTGGATTTCATGGGAGAGGAGGCTAACGTGGCGGCTGGCCCGGCCCAATTGGCCATCGAAACTGGTGCAGCACTGCATGTCGTGCATTCCTTTTTTGAGGGCGATGGCTGGGGACTTTCCGTAAGCCCTGAGATAGAAGTCACGACACTGCAGGAGACCTGCCAGCGGATGGCGGATGGCTTTGCCAAGAATATCCGTGAGCATCCGGAAGACTGGCACATGCTGCAGCCTCAGTGGAACGCGGACGTTAAACGTCGTCGCCGGAAGCAACGAGACAGGAAGTAGGCAAGAGGAGGACCATCATGCGCATCGGTATTGTCTGTCCCTACTCTTTTGACGAGCCGGGCGGAGTTCAGGCCCACATCCTTGACTTGGCTACTGTCTTCATCGAGCAAGGACACGACGTGCAGGTGTTGGGGCCGGCGGCGTCAAGCACGCAGGTGCCTAGCTTTGTCCACAAAGGCGGCTGGGCAATCCCAATTACCTACAACGGATCCGTGGCCCGCCTCGCTATCGGCCCGCAGGTGGGCCGCAATATCAAGCGTTTCATCCGGGAGGGGCAGTTCGACGTCCTTCACATCCACGAGCCCAATTCGCCGAGCTACTCCATGGCGGCGTTGGCTATGGTCCAAGGTCCCATCGTGGCGACTTACCATGCGTCCGCCTCGAGTTCTCTGGTTCTTACCTTGGCCAAACCTATGCTTCGCCCGTACTTGGAGAAGATCCGCGGTGGAATTGCCGTGTCGGAGATGGCGCGGCGCTGGCAGGTAGAGCAGCTTGGTGGCGATCCCGTTCTTATCCCGAATGGCGTGGATACCTCGGTCTATGCCCGCGAACGCGCGCTGGCTAAAAACCATGCACAGCGAAGCGAAGGTGGTAGCGAGGAACCCGTGGAAATAGTGTTCCTGGGGCGCCTCGATGAACCGCGCAAAGGCTTAGACATTCTGCTTGAGGCCCTCACACTACTTCCCGAGAAGGTGCGCGTGACTGTCATGGGAGGTGGCCACCCTCGTAGTGTTCCCGGCGTGGACTTCGTCGGACGCGTCAGCGATGCGGAGAAGGCCGCCATCCTTGGGCGTGCGGATATCTATGTTGCTCCCAATACAGGAGGGGAGAGTTTCGGCATCGTGCTCGTGGAGGCTATGGCGGCGGGCTGTGCCGTGGTGGCCTCAGACCTCGAAGCTTTTGCCGCGGTGTGCAATATCGAATCGGATTCTCCCGCGGGCGTGCTTTTCCGCAACGGGGACGCTACGGACCTCGCGCGAGTGCTTGAGGAGCTCGTGAAAAGTCCTGACAAGCGAGCGGCCTTGACTCAGGCAGGCGAGCAGCGCGCTCGTGAGTACGACTGGGACCACGTTGCCGCAGCCGTGATGCAGGTCTATGAAACTGTGGCTGATGGAACGAAGGTGCAGGTGAAGTAGATGGCTATTGAGCTCGTCATCGTCTTGGGCCTGGTGCTCGTCATTGCTATGTGGGCACTGTTGACGGCGCAGCGCCTCAACTCTCTACACATCCGTACTGACGCGGCCCTCGCACAGCTTGAGGCTACCCTTGACCGTCGAGCGGCGGTGGTCAGTGCGCTGGCTCCAGAGCTCGAAAACCTTGCGGCGCGCGCTGAGTCCACGGACTTGACCCAGGGTCATTTCGATGAGCGCACGACACGTGAGCGAGAGCTATCTGCAGCGATTGCGCAGCGCTTTGATACCCGCCCTGCCTTGCTTGCCGACGCCGAAGGGCGCATCCACCTTGCCCACCGCTTCTACAACGAGGCGGTCAGCGATACCCGCGCCCTACGCCTGCGTCCGGCAGTGAAGTGGCTCCGCTTGGGCGGCACGGCCAAGCTTCCGGAGTTCTTTGAGCTCAGCCAGATCGACGTTTAATCTGCCCGCGTTGACTGCGCCGCAGTCCGTGCGGCGGTGAACTCAAGGCGATGCCACATGAGGGCGGTCAAAGTCATGCTGAGAATCAGCAGGTTGCGCACCACAAGCGCGTAGACCGGCCGCAGATTCTCTCCCAGGTGAAGCCACACGTAGTCATAACCATAGGGATAGATATACGTCCCCAGTGCTGCAGCGGCTACCGCGAGAATGGCCATGATTGTGCGCAGCCCAGTTCGGTCGGGCGCCAACCGCTTTTCTTCTGGTGTTTCCCGGGGAATCTCCGCGCGGATAGCTACCGCGAGGATGGGGCCAAGCCACACGATGTACTGCGGTGAGAAGACCTTATTGGTTGCAATGAGCAGAAGAATTGCGGCAACGAAGAACACCACGGTGGAATGAGCATCCCACCCGCCGCGTAGTAAATGAGAAGCAGCCACAGCGACCATCCACACCAGGGCACACACCATGGCGATCGTGCTGAGCGTTAATGTAGTGCCGACACCAGGGCCGGTGATCTCATAGCTTTTGGATGCGGCATAACCTATCTCCCACGTGCCAGGGTGACGGTGCGCCTGAAGAACGTGCCACGTGGCCGCAAGAGATTCGATTTGCAGCCCTCGTGCCTCTTGGTAGGACAGGGGAGACACAAGCCTATCCACGCCGGTCAGCGCTGCAACAGCCAGGCATGTTCCCACAATGGTTCCACAGAACGCGGCTAAGCGTTGCCAGGTGGTTCGTGAACGAGCAGCCCCCACCAAGCCCGCGGCGAGCACACCCGGCCAGAGCTTGACGGTGGTAGCCCATGCGAGGAGCGCAGAGGCTATGCGTGGATAAGTAGCGAGGAGTCCGCCTGCGCCAGCAACGAGGAGTGCTGGGTACAAGTCAAGGCGCCACACAAAGACATGTCCGGCTGCCGTGCCGAAGAAAACCCAGAACCATGCGGCTGCAAACACGGAGCGCCGACCGTCATTGTTGCGGAGGAGGAGGGCCAGGAAGAGGGCGTCGGCCAGCAGCATCATGACTGTAAAGGCCACGCGGTAGTTATCGGCATTATCTCCGGTAAGCCATGCCAGCACGACGCTCGGCCACGTGCCCGGCTGCGGATACTCCGTCATCGCGGAACTGTCGTCGCCGTAGACACCTTCCAAGTAGTAGTGGAGGTCTCCTCCCGGCATGCCATTGCCTAAGAGCAAGGCAATGAGTAGGACGCGGGCATTGGCCCACCCAGCCCATACGGCGGGAACTTTAACGATTGTTTTCAATGGCGGATTCAACGTCGACGGGTGGGCCCAGCACCAGCAGGACACTGAAAACAATGGCCACGACGATGAGGCCAATGATGGCGGTGCGCACTGGATGGCGCACGGCCTGAGCGAGGATCGTGTCGAAGAATCCCTGCGGTTGCGCATCATCGGCAAAACGCCACGGTCCATTAACTAAACCGCGCTTGGATACCCAGACGGCAAAGGGCAGTGCAGCGAACGGAATAACGGTCACCACCAACCCGAGGATGCCAACGCCGAGCGGCCAGCGGTTATTAATCCACACCAGGGCGGTCATGAGCAAGAAGCACAGGAAGCCAAAACCGTGGATTCCGCCCGCGAAGGGGGTAAGAGCCTCGGTGGTTCCGGAGTACTTGAGGATCATGGAAAGAATGAGCAGTGCCCATGTGAACATCTCGAGGTAGGCGGCCACGCGGTGCACGCTGTGTGGAGTAGTTGATGTCATGCGGAACATACTACGCACTAACGTCGAAGGAGCTGAACCCTGTGAGTAAGATGGGCGAGGTTAGTGTGGTGCGCGCCATAAGCAACAGTTGAGGAGGATGACAGCATGGCATCGGTGGCACAGGCGGTCGATATTGAGCAGGTAGGTGAGGATACTTTCCGCAGCCCTATTGTGCCTTCCCGCATTGAGCGCACCTTTGGCGGTCAGACGATGGCGCAGGCACTTCACGCGGCGCAGCGCACCGTCGAGGGCAAGTTGGCCCATTCGCTGCACTGCTACTTCGTGGGGCCGGGGGATTCAAGCCAGCCGGCTACTCTGCACGTCGAGCGGGTGCGCGATGGCCGCTCCTTTGCCACCCGGCACGTGCGCGTTTTTCAAGAGGAGCGCCTTATCTTTGTTCTCATCGCCAGCTTCCATAAGAGTGGAGACACTGGTCCGGAACATCAGGACCCGATGCCGGTAGTGCCCGCGCCGGAGACCATTACGGAGTCACCGTATGCCACCCGCATCATTTTGAAGGAGTGGGAGGACTGGGACGTGCGCCTCGTTCCGGAGAAGGACCGTGACCCCACTGCTGCGGAAACCACGGGCGCCGGATTTCGCAATATTTGGTTCCGTAACACCGGAGCCGCGCTTGCCGACGCCCCCTCCCAGGCCCTCCATCAGGCTGCACTGCTCTACATGTCTGATATGACACTTATCCGCTCTGCGCTCTTGCCACACCAGGGCGATCGCATTCAGCTGGCTAGCCTTGATCACTCCCTGTGGTTCCTGCGCCCAGTGCGTGCGGATGAATGGATGCTCTATTCCCAATCGTCTCCTTCGGCACAGAGCGGTACCGGTTTGGCGCAAGGCAAAATTTTCAACCAACGCGGCGAATTAGTTGCCGTAGCCATGCAGGAAGGGCTGACTCGCACGATGCGGGAGGACGTTAGCGGCTCAACCGCCAATGGTAATTGGCAAAACGTCTAAGCCGACCTAGTCAGCAGACAAAGGTAGGTCAACACCGTATAGGCGCCTGGGGCACCCCGAGTAATGCTGGCGGCGGCAGGGCCGTATAATTGCACCAGTTTCACACATGCACATCGAAAGGGATGACATGGCAGGCCACTCCAAATGGGCAACGACAAAGCACAAGAAGGCGGCAAACGATGCCAAGCGCGGCAAAGAATTTGCCAAGCTGATTAAGAACATCGAGGTGGCGGCACGCACCGGCGGTGGCGATCCCGCTGCTAATCCGACCCTTGATGACATGATCAAGAAGGCCAAGAAGGCCTCTGTTCCTAATGACAACATCGAGCGCGCCCGCAAGCGCGGCTCTGGCGAAGAGGCCGGCGGTGCTGATTGGGAGAACGTTATGTATGAGGGCTACGGCCCGAATGGCGTCGCCATGCTCATCGAGTGCCTGACGGATAACCGCAACCGTGCGGCGACCGAGGTGCGCACCGCGATGACGAAGAACGGCGGCAACTTGGGCGAATCCGGCTCTGTGGCCTACATGTTCTCCCGCATCGGCTTGGTCTACGTGGAAAAGGGCGAGCTTACGGAAGATGACATCCTCCTCGCCGTTCTGGAGGCAGGCGCGGAAGAGGTCAATGATAACGGCGAGAAGTTCGAAATCACCTGCGCCCCCGGCGATATTACCGCCGTGCGTGAGGCGCTGGGTGAGGCAGACATCGAGGTTGATGACACCGATACCGACTTCCGCGCCTCCGTTGATGTCCCGCTGCAGGCAGACGATGCGCGCAAGATCTTCCGCCTTATCGATGCGCTCGAGGACTCCGACGACGTCCAGAACGTCTACACGAACATGGACTTGAGCGACGAGGTCCTCGCTGAGCTCGACGCCGATTAACCTCGGCGCTGACTACTTCCTCAACTCTAGGCCGTCGATGCCGTGCACCGTCACGGTTTCGGACAGTGGTGCGCGGCCCGGATTGGTGTTGAAGATCGGGCTAGTCTCATCGGCCTTACCGAAGGTAATGGCGGTGACTAGCTTCTGGTCCTCATCCACGCCGAGGAACTCGCGGACGGTGGGCGCGAGCAACGACACCATTCCCTGCGGTACGCCGTGGTAGCCGTGTGCGGTCAGGGAGAGCAGGAAATTTTCCGCGTAAGTTCCCTGATCGAAGGAAGCACGGATGCGGTCGCCCAGGGGAGGGATGAACAGTAATGCGGTGTGGGGTGCGCCGAAGAATCGGAGATTTTCCCTGACGAATTCCTTGCGGCCCTCGGCGTCCTCGCGTGCGATGCCAATAAGGCCGTACATTTTTGCAGCCAAATGCTGGGAGCGCTGGGGGTGAATTCCCTCACCGTAGTCAATGGTGAAATCTGGGTTGAGGCCGTTGGTATCGAACTCCTTAATGAGCGCCGCGCTCAACTCCTTGAGTTTCTCGCCACCGACGAGGTGGACGTTCCACGGCTGGGTGTTGGAGTTGGAGGGGGCGGATTGGGCGTCGATAAGCACCTGCTCAATGACCTCAACTGGGAGGGGCTCCGGCACGAACGCGCGCGGGGAGTGGCGGGAGCGGATGAAATCTGACAATTCTTGTGCATGTGTTGACATGCGGGCCACTGTACGCGCTCTAAACATGAGAGCGAACCGCGGTGGAGTGTGTAGAACACGTGTGTGTACACTAGCTCGTGGTAGCACACGTTAAGGAGGCCGCGGTGAATTTGGAAGGCTTGCGCGTTATGGGTATTGACCCAGGTCTAACGCGTTGCGGTCTGTCCGTTGTCCAAGCAGGGCGCGGGCGCGCGGTCATCCCCATTGCCGTGGGAGTTGTGCGCACGCCCAGCGATAAGGATTTAGGAGAGCGTCTCCAGCGCCTGTCAGTGGCCGTGCGAGAGTGGATGGATGACTACCAGCCACAGGTGGTCGCTCTCGAGCGCGTATTCGAACGCGGTGAAGTCTCCACCGTCATGCAGACTGCCCATGCAGTGGGGGTTCTCGTCCTGGCGGCGGCCGAGCGAGACATCCCTGTGCACATGTACACCCCGTCTGAGGTGAAGAAGGCAGTGTCCGGAAACGGGCGCGCAGACAAGAAGCAGATGACTGCCATGATTACCCGTATCCTGGGGCTGAGTGAAGCTCCGAAGCCGGCGGACGCGGCCGATGCTTTGGCGCTAGCGGTGTGCCACTGTTGGCGCGCGCCGGCTTTGGCGTGGGTAAATGGCAGTGATCCCAGCGCCGGGGTAGGTGCCGGCGCGCGCACAAGCGGGGTACGGGGAACCTCGCCCCGCACAGCATCTGTTTCCCGTATGCCCTCAACCACTACGAAGTAAGGAAAAGCCATGATTGCGTCCCTGCGCGGAACCGTCCTTGATATTCAGCTTGATTACGTCGTGCTCGAGTGCGCTGGTGTGGGCTATAAGGTGCTGGCTACGCCGACGACGTTGGGCACCCTTCAGCGTGGGGAAGAGGCCCACGTGATGACAACGTTGGTGGTCAAGGAAGATTCGATGACACTCTATGGCTTTACCAGCACTGATGATCGCGATATGTTCCATGTGCTGCAGACAGTGTCTGGGCTGGGGCCGAAGCTGGCGCTGGCGGCCTTGTCGGTGATGGGGGCTGGGGATTTGGCGCAGGCGATTGCGGGGGAGGAGTCCGCGCGCTTGCAAAAGATTCCGGGCGTGGGCAAGCGCATGGCGCAACGCCTCGTGCTGGAGCTCAAGGACAAGGTGTCAGGTTTTGCCCCGGCGCTTTCCGACGTCCCACCGGCCACCCCCACAGCCACCGGACCCGTTGTGGACGATGTTGTCGAAGCCCTGGTGGGCCTTGGCTTTAGCGACAAGGCCGCACGTCCCGTTGTGGAGGCCGTGGCTGCGGAGCAGCCTGATGCGGCGACACCGGTTGTGTTGCGTGCAGCGCTGAGCCAGCTGGGCGCGAAGAAGTAGGAGAGCGGCTGTTATGTCTGATGTAGAACGCACTGAATTCAAGCTCCCTGACGGGATGAGTTTGTCTGCCCCACCGCAGCGCAACCAAGATGTTGATGCGACGGAGCAGCAGGGAGAGCACGACATTGAACGCTCCCTGCGGCCGAAGTCTCTTGACGAGTTCATTGGTCAGCCCAAAGTGCGTGAACAGCTCTCGCTCGTGCTCAACGGCGCGAAGAACCGCGGGGTAACCCCGGACCATGTGCTGCTTTCTGGGCCGCCGGGTCTGGGGAAGACGACCATGGCGATGATTATTGCCCAAGAATTGGGTACGTCTTTGCGCATGACGTCTGGTCCGGCGCTGGAACGCGCGGGAGATTTGGCAGCGATGCTGTCGAATTTGATGGAAGGCGATGTCCTTTTTATCGACGAGATCCACCGCATCGCGCGGCCCGCAGAGGAAATGCTCTACATGGCCATGGAGGATTTTCGCATCGATGTCATCGTGGGTAAAGGCCCCGGTGCTACGTCGATTCCTTTGGAGATCCCGCCATTCACCTTGGTAGGTGCCACGACGCGTGCCGGAATGCTCACCGGCCCGTTGCGTGACCGTTTCGGCTTTACCGCACAGATGGAGTACTACGACACCGCGGATTTGACCAAGGTCATTACGCGCGCGGCGACCATCCTCGATGTCGATATTGACCCGGATGCCGCCGTGGAGATTGGATCTCGCTCTCGCGGTACCCCGCGCATTGCGAACCGTTTGCTGCGTCGTGTACGTGACTATGCCGAGGTGAACGGCGACGGTCATATCGATGTTGCGGCGGCGCAGGGAGCGCTGAAGGTCTTCGATGTAGATGAGCGCGGCCTCGATCGGCTCGACCGCGCCGTCCTCGAAGCCCTCATCAAAGGCCACGGCGGCGGGCCCGTCGGTGTTAATACCTTGGCTATCGCGGTGGGTGAGGAACCATCCACGGTGGAGGAGGTCTGTGAGCCCTATCTCGTGCGCGCTGGCATGGTGTCCCGCACCGGACGTGGCCGTGTTGCCACCGCAGCGGCGTGGCAGCATCTTGGCCTTGAAGCACCGGACGGAGCGCTCGGCGGCGGGCTGTTCTAATTGGCCCGTCAGGCAGGGTTTCTGGCACACTAGCCACTTATGAATGGTACTCAACTAGTTCTTCTTCTCGTCCTCGCTGTCCTCGTCATCCTGCCGAGCTTCATGACCATGCGCGCACAGCGCAAGCGTCAGAACCAGATGAAGGAGCTGCAGTCTTCCCTGACTCCCGGCCAGAACGTCATTACGGCAGGTGGCCTGCACGGGACGGTCGTCGAGAAGCATGGCGAGCAGATTGATCTGCGTGTCAAAGACGGCACCGTCATGACCTTCGACACTATGGCAATTGTGCGGTCTGCCGATGCCATCGGGGGAGTTGCGGAGACCGATGTGACGGCCGACGACGACAACGACGAGCGCTTCCCCAGGCTCTAAATTTAGTTGCGCTCGTCACATCGCGGGCGCCTCACCTTAAGGCTGTTAAGGAAAACAGCAGTCCATGACGTACGATGATGGACTGTGCTTTAGTCATGGTGCGTTCATCGACGCCATGACCTTTGAGTTTTAGCCCTGTTCCTCACAACACAGGAGATCTTTGTGTCCGCATCGAAACGTGGCGGTGTCAACACCAGCCAACGACAATGGCCCAAGCGCGCGCTGGCGCTCTTCGCGCTCATTGTCATCCTGATTTATGCCCTCATCTTCTTGACCGGCAACAAGTCGGCCACACCTAAGTTGGGTATTGACCTGCAGGGCGGTACCCGAGTGACTCTGGTGCCCCAGGGTGAGGAACCAACCCAAGAGCAGCTGCAGCAAGCGCGCACCATTTTGGAGCAGCGTGTAAACGGCATGGGTGTTTCTGGTTCTGAGGTCGTTATTAACGGCTCCACCCTGGTTATTACCGTGCCGGGTGAAGATGCTTCCCAGGCCCAGGCAGTGGGCCAGACCTCCCAGCTTCTCTTCCGCACGGTAGGCGAGCAGCCGATGCCAGACCTGGGGAAGCTGGAGAAGACGATGACGGACATGGCCAACCGCTGGGTCAAGTACGGCATTTCTACCCCGGAGCACGCCAATGAGGCGCTGGCATCCATTCACGAGGCACTCAACTCCGCAAACGACCCTGCCGCAGAGGGCGAGGACGCTAAGAAAAAGGACGATAAGAAGTCCAAGGCTCCTACCGTGACTGAGAAGCCGCTGCCGGAGCCGGCCAACTCCGTCGAGGAGACCGAGCGCCGCGAAAAGGTCAACGACGTGCTCCTCAAGGACCGTCAGTCGGAGGACCCCACCGCACAGACTGCGGCACTGGGCCTGATGTCCTGTGACGCCGAGACGGACCCGCTGGCTGGAACCGATGACCCGGCCAAGCCGCTCGTGGCCTGTGACTACTCCAATCAGCAGCCCTACCTGTTGAACCCCGCCCCGCTTCTCGACGGCATCACGGACCCCAACGGCACCCGCCTGACCGGTAACGAGATTGATACGGACGCCCCTATTACTGGTGGTCTTAACCCGCAGACCGGTCAGATGGAGATCGGCTTTGCCTTCAAGACGGGTACCGGTCCCAACGGTTCCCAAACCTGGGCCACCCTGACTCAGGAGAACCTGCACAAGCAGGTCGCTATCACTCTGGACTCCGCTGTGATTTCTGCCCCGGTTATCCAGGGCCCAACCCCGGTGGGCTCAGCTACCTCGATTACTGGTGACTTCAGCCAGGAGGAAGCCCAGAGTCTCGCGAACAACCTTCGCTACGGTGCGCTGCCGCTGTCCTTTACCGGCGCTAATGGCGAGTCCGGCGGAACGGTCGAGACGGTGCCGCCATCACTGGGTAAGGCCGCACTCGAAGCTGCCCTCATCGCCGGCATCGTTGGCTTTATCCTCGTTGCTGCCTACGCCATCTACTACTTCCGCGCCCTGTCCTGGGTATCGCTCTTCCTGCTTGTCGTTACGGGCGTGCTGACCTACGGCGCCCTGGTTCTCCTGGGTCGCTGGATTGGCTACTCCCTTGACTTGTCCGGCATGGCTGGTCTGGTCATCGGTATTGGCGCGACAGCCGACTCCTTCGTGGTTTACTACGAACGCATTAAGGATGAGTTGCTGGAAGGCCGCACGTTCCGTTCCGCTACCCGTACCGCGTGGGAGCGTTCGCGCTCGACGATTGTCACCGGTAATGCCGTGACACTCATCGGTGCGGTCGTGGTCTACTTCCTGGCTATCGGTGAGGTCAAGGGCTTCGCCTTCACGATGGGTCTGACCACCGTCTTCGACCTCCTCGTGTCCTTCCTGGTCATGGCGCCGATTATGCAGATTGTCGGCCGCCGCCCGGTGTATGCGAAGCCCTCCATGAATGGCCTGGGCGGCATCTACAACCTGGTCGAGGAACGCCGGGAGCGCGGCTACTACGCCAAGAAGACGGAGAAGGCCGAAGCTAGCGCTGAGGATGCTCAGGGGAGCGTCGCCAAGCCCATTGCGACTGCTACGGACGAGGAGAAATAAACCATGGCTGTCGATACCACCACCCGCAAGATTTCCCGCATGGACCGCCTCTACGAGGACGAGGGCGGATTCGATTTCGTTGGTCGCTCCAAGACCTGGTACACCATCGCCGGTGTTCTTCTCATCGCCTCGATTCTGGCGATTGCCATCCGCGGCTTTACCCTCTCCCTCGATTTTGAGGGCGGCACTAAGCTCTCTATGCCGGCAGGCGACCTCACCACCGAGCAGATTGAAGAGACCTTTACCGAGGCCACCGGCATCGAGCCAGAGCTGGTGCAGATTGTCGGCGCGGGTTCCTCCGAAACCCTCGAGGTCACCTCGGAGCGTCTCTCCGCAGAAGAGGTGAATCAGGCGCGCCAAGCCATCTTTGAAAAGTTCCAGGTCGAAGATGAAAACGGCACGCCCAGCCCCGATGCCATTGGTTCCTCCACTGTCTCGGAATCCTGGGGCTCGTCGATTACCCAGCGCATGATCATCGCTATGCTCGTTTTCTTCGTCGTGGCAACCATTTACGTAGCCGTTCGCCTGCAGCGCGATATGGCTTTTGCCGCCATTCTCGCGCTCATCTTTGACGGTGTCTTTATCGCCGGTATTTACGCCCTCTTCGGCTTTGAGGTCTCCCCGGCGGTCATTATTGGTCTGCTGACCGTGCTGACCTTCTCCCTTTATGACTCCGTCATCGTCTTTGACAAGGTGGACGAGAATACAACCGGCCTAGAAGGCCAGCGCTCTAAGACCTATTCCGAGCTCACCAACCTGGCCATTAACCAAACGGTGATGCGCTCGATTTCGACGTCCGTGATTTCCGCACTGCCCATCATCGCGCTCTTCATCGTCGCCATCTGGCTGATGGGTATCGGCACGTTGCGCGACCTCGCGCTGATTCAGTTCATCGGTGTCATCGAGGGTATTTTCTCCTCCATCTTCTTTGCGACGACCTTGCTGGTGACTTTGGCTAACAAGCGCAAGAGCGTGAAGAAGCACAACGAGGCTGTCGCAGCATACCGTGCAGAGGGCTCGCGCGTCTCTGACGCTTCCGGGGAGAAACCTCTTCGGACCGTGGCGTCGCCAGCAGCGGCAGCGCAGCCCCGTACCGAGGAGTCTGGCGGCGCCTCGTGGCGCCCCGGGCGCTAAGCCATGCGTCGCTCATTAGGGGCGGCACTGCTCGCAGTAGCAGTAACCGCCTCCGCATGCGGGGAAGGCCGGGACGTAGCGCTTGACGACGTCCCCCCACCCCCCTCCTTCGGCCTCCTTACCGATGCGCGCCTAGCCAGCACCAACGCGGCAACGCCATGGGGTGAGGCCATGGGCGCCCCGCAGCTAGCTAGCCGCATATATCCAGCGATGTACGTCCCCGGGCCCGCCGGCCAAATGGTCCCGAACTCCGATCTCATCCACGCTGAGTTCTACTCCGCAGATGCGGAGCACCCAGGCGCTCATGTGGACTTTAAGATCACCGATCAGGCGCACTTCTCTGATGGTGTTCCGGTCACGTGCGACGATTACTTGTTGTCCTATACCGCGGGCCTGCTCAGCCAGACCTTCGGATCCCACCTGCCTTTGGTGGGGGATATCGCCGCGCTGGAGTGCGCGCCGGAGTCAAAGGAATTCACGGTTTGGTTCAACCCTGATTCTGGGTCGCGCTGGCGGTATCTTTTTGGCCCCGGCACCGTTCTTCCCGCACATGCCATTGCGCAGCGCTCGCAGATGAGTGTGGAAGAACTCAACGCAGCATTGCATGCACAGGATCCGTCGATGCTCGAGCAGGTGGCCCAGACCTGGCGCGACGGTTTTTCCACCGAACCCGGGCACTTTGACCGCGAGTTGCAGGTGTCCTTTGGCCCTTATGTCATTGACCGCGTCGAAGACTCAGGCGCCATCGTGCTGAAGGCCAATGACTCCTATTATGGCGACAAGCCGGAGCTCGACGAAGTCGTGGTGTGGCCCGACACTGCCGACGCCACCGCGCTTCTCGAGTCCGAAGAACTACGCGTTGCCGAATCTCACCTCAAGGAACCGTCCTGGTTGGACCGCAATGCCGAAGGTAATCCCTTCGACGTCACCCCGGTAGCTGGGAGCCTTACCGATACCTTCACCTTCTCCGACGCTGGACTCTTTTCCCAACCGTGGGCACGCCAGGCCTTTGCTGCCTGCGTGGATACCGAGCGCTTGGCGGATGCAGCCAGCCTGCAGTCGGGCGTGGAGGTTCCCGCGGTCCACGTTCGCTCCGTACCGCACGATGACCCGGTGGCGGCGCAGATGGCGTCGATAAGCAGGGTGCCCATTGAGCCAGCTGTAGCAAGCGGTCTGGCAGGGACCACCATCGGCGTGGGATATCTGGCACCCAATCCTCGGTACGAGGCCATGCTGGAGGAACTCCGTGCAGTGTGCGAGCCCTCTGGAATTACCATCGAGGATCGCTCCGGAGATCGTGTCACCCGCGCGGATCTTGCCGCTGACCCCACCACGGGGCTTCCCGGCATCGACGTCTACTTAGGGCCCGTGGACCCGCTGCGCGAATACCCGGCCCCAACCTCCAGCGTGAAGAATTCGCGTGCCTTGCGCGAGTTGGAGCAACAACTCTGGGAAGAGTTGCCGTCGATCCCGGTATCAGCTCAGCCTCGGAGTTTCATCGTTGACCGCGCTGTGACGGGCGTGGTGCCCTACACTGGCCCTGCCGGCATCGGGTGGAATCTCGACCGCTGGAGTGATATCCGTAACCAAGAAACCGAAGCAAAGGAAGAGTCGTGAGCGAGATTTACGCCGCAGCAGCACAAGCCTTGAAAGACAAGGTTCGCCTGGTCCAGGACTTCCCGGAGGAAGGCATCCTGTTTGAGGATCTCACCCCAGTTCTGGCGGATGCTGCGTCTTTTACCGCCGTAGTCGATGGCTTAGCGGAAGCCTGCAAGGAGCTCGGCGCCGACATGGTCGGCGGATTGGATGCGCGCGGCTTCTTGCTCGGTTCTGCCGTGGCTTACAAGCTCGAGATGGGAATCTTGGCCATCCGTAAGAAGGGCAAGCTGCCGCCGCCGGTGCTCACTCAGGAATATGAGCTGGAGTACGGGACAGCTGCCCTGGAGATTCCGAATAGTGGTATTGACATTAAGGGCAAGCGCATCGTGCTTGTCGACGATGTCCTCGCCACCGGCGGCACCTTGTACGGCGCCAAGCTGCTTCTTGAAGCAGCCGGGGCAGAGGTTGCAGGCAACGTCGTCGTGCTGGAGGTCAATGGACTGCAGGGGCGCCAACGCCTCGAAGGAACACCCCTGGTTGTGCTGAACCAGATGGGGGCGGCGGACTAAGCTTGTATGCCTAAGCTACTGTGCGGAGGCATACATGACTGAAAAGCAGGACAAGGCTGCATGGCGGCCGAGCGGCGTGCGCGGTATGTCCGCACGTCTAGCGCGGTCGTTGACCGGCGGCCGGGTCAAGATTAACCCGGCTCTGGACCCGCTGATGTCGATTCACCGGGAGTTTCACCCGAAGGCGGATGCTGAGCTTCTCAACAATGCCTATCGGACGGCCGAGCGCTTGCACGAAGGTGTATTCCGCAAATCCGGAGAGCCCTACATTACCCACCCGTTGGCCGTGGCAACGATTGCCGCGGAGATCGGCATGGATACCACGACAGTCGCTGCGGCACTGCTCCATGACACCGTGGAGGACACCGACTACTCCTTGGAGGACCTCACCCGAGATTTTGGTCCGGAGGTCGCCCGGCTTGTCGACGGTGTCACGAAGCTCGACAAGGTTGCCCTCGGTGCGGCTGCAGAGGCAGAGACGATTCGCAAGATGATCGTCGCGATGGCCACGGACCCGCGCGTGCTCGTCATCAAAGTGTGCGATCGTCTCCACAACATGCGCACGATGCGCTTCCTCCCGCCGGAAAAGCAGGCGAAGAAAGCGCGCCAAACCCTTGATGTCATTGCGCCTTTGGCTCACCGCCTGGGCATGGCGAGCGTCAAGTGGGAACTGGAGGATCTGGCTTTCGCGATCCTGTATCCCAAGAAGTATGACGAGATTGTCCGCATGGTGGCGGACCGTGCGCCCTCGCGCGACCGTGCGCTGAAAGAGATCACGGCTCAGGTAGGCCAAGCGCTCAAGGACAACGGCATTGAAGCCGAGGTCATGGGTCGCCCGAAGCATTACTGGTCGATTTACCAGAAGATGATTGTGCGCGGCCGCGACTTTGCTGAGATCTTCGACCTCGTGGGTATCCGCATCTTAGTCGATGACATCAATTCCTGCTATGCCGCAATCGGTGTTGTGCACTCGCTCTACCAGGCGCTTCCGGGTCGCTTCAAGGACTACATCTCCTCACCGCGTTTTGGCGTGTACCAGTCTTTGCACACCACGGTGATTGCAGCAGGTGGCTCCACGCTGGAAGTCCAGGTGCGCACGCACGAGATGCACTACAACGCCGAATTCGGTGTGGCGGCGCACTGGCGCTACAAGGAAACCAAGGGAAAGAACTCTGGCCACCAAGAAGAAGTGGACCAGATGGCGTGGATGCGCCAGCTGCTTGACTGGCAGAAGGAAGCCGCCGACCCCAACGAGTTCCTCGATTCGCTGCGCTATGACCTGACCGCCAAGCAAATTTTTGCCTTTACCCCCAAGGGCGACGTGGTAAATCTTCCGGCCGGTTCCACTCCCGTTGACTTCGCCTACGCGGTGCACACGGAGGTGGGGCACAGGTGTATCGGCGCTAAAGTCAATGGCAAACTGGTTGCCCTCGAATCCGAGCTCAAATCCGGTGACAAGGTAGAGATCTTTACCTCCAAGGACCCGAATGCGGGCCCATCACGCGACTGGCAGGATTTCCTCGTCTCCCCGCGTGCGAAAACGAAGGTCCGACAGTGGTTTGCCAAAGAACGCCGTGAGGAGCACCTTGAGGCCGGCCGCGACGCGCTCGCGGCAGAGGTCCAGCGTGGTGGCTTGCCCATGCATCGCCTGTTTACCGCTAGCTCCATGAAGCAGGTGGCTGAGCAGCTGCATTACCCAGACGTGGATGCGCTCTATACTGCGATTGGCGCCGGGCATGTCTCAGCGCAACACGTGGCCAACCAGCTCATGGCGCTCTTCGGGGACCAAGACGATGCCGTCGATGCCTTGGCGTCCCGCACCCCGCTCAGCGAGATTGAGAACTCCCGCGCACAGCACACCAAGGACTCCGCCACGGGTACGGGCATCCTCGTAGAAGGCAGCCCCGATGTCATGGCGAAACTGGCTAAGTGCTGCCAGCCTGTCCCGGGTGACGCCATCTTTGGCTTTGTTACCCGCGGCGGGGGAGTCTCTGTCCACCGCGCCGATTGCACGAACGCGGAGAAGCTCAAGTCCGAGCCGGAGCGCATGATGACGGTGGAGTGGGCCGGCGGGCCTAAATCCTCAGGTGCTTTCTCCGCCACTCTTCAGCTCGAGGCCCTCGACCGTCAAGGCTTGCTGTTTGAACTCACCCGCATCTTTAGTGAGCAGAGCCTTAACGTGTTGTCCATGACCTCGAACCGCGGCGACGATCACATCGCCACCGTTCGCTTCACTTTCTCGGTCTCTGATACCAAGCAGCTCGGCCAGCTTATGACCACGCTGCGCAACACCGAAGGCGTCTTTGACGTTTACCGCGTAACCGCATAGGTCTCCACCCCCATCAGGGGGTCGAGCCTAAACCCTTGCTGTCCCCTGGGTAACGCGTGGATGAATGTTGAGTGAAGGGGCTGGTGGAGGCGTCGGGAAGCACTGCGTTATTGTGACCGATGCGTTATAAACACGAGAGTAAGATTCCTCTCATACCCAGGAGACTCCCGTGAACTTCCGTCGCTTTGGCCAGCTGCTGGCCGCCACCACCGTTACCGCCGTCGCCGTTAGCGGCGCACCTGCCTTCGCCGCTGAGGCCGACCAGGTGACCTTCTCCGTCACCAACTTCACTGACTTCCACGGCCACCTCGAGCTGGCTGAGAAGTTTGACAAGGACACTAAGGAATTGAGCGGTTACACCGAGATGGGCGCTGCCCGCATGGCTGCCCTCATCAAGTACGTCAACAAAGACCAGGAATACGCTCTGACGTCCTCCGGTGACAACGTGGGCGGTTCCGCTTTCGTATCGGCTATTTCTGAGGATAAGTACACCAACGAGGCCCTCAACACCATGAACCTTGATGTCACTGCCGTGGGTAACCACGAGTTCGACAAGGGTACTGAGGACCTGATGGACCGCATCGTCAAGGAGTCTGACTTCCCGATCATCGGTGCGAACGTGACCAAGGACGGCAAGCCGCTCCTCGAGCCTTCCTTCGTGAAGGAAGTCGATGGGGTGAAGATCGGCTTTGTCGGCACCGTCACTGAGAACACCAAATTCAAGGTATCCGCCGCTGCTATTCCGGGCGTTGAGTTCACCGACCCAGTTAAGGCTACGAATGAGGAAGCCACCCGTCTGAAGGAATCCGGCGAGGCCGACGTTGTTGTCGCACTCATGCACGAGGACGCACAGCAGTTTGCAGAGGGCTTCAACAAGGACGTCGACCTGCTTTTCGGCGGCGACACCCACGTGAAGACCCAGGGCGAGGTCGCCCGTGAGGGCGCACTGCCGCTGTACTGGGCACAGGGCTACGAGTACGGCAAGGTGCTTAACGACGCCGACATCACCTTCGACAAGGCTGAGAAGAAGATCACCAAGGTCGATCTCACCCAGTACGACGTTGCGGATGCAGAGACCTTTGAGCTTCTCCAGGGGCTGGAGGATGATGCAGAGGTTGCCTCCGTTGTCGACGAGGCCAAGAAGGTAGCTGACGAAGAGGGCTCCAAGACCGCTGGCACCACTGAAAAGGCAATGTACCGCGGTTCTAACGATGGTGAAGATACTGGTACCAACCGCGGCGTGGAGTCCACCCTCAACAACTTCATTGCTGAGGGTCAGCGCTACGCTTTGTCGAAGCAGACCAACAAGGAAATCGACCTTGGCGTCATGAATGCCGGTGGTGTTCGCGCTGACCTCAAGGAAGGCGACGTCACCTACAAGGACATCTTCGCCGTCCAGCCGTTCGGCAACTCCGTCATCACGGCTGAGGTTAGCGGCGAAGACTTCATCAAGGCACTGGAGAATCAGTGGAAGCCGGGTCAGTCCCGCCCGCGCCTGGCGTTGGGCCTGTCCAGCAATGTTTCCGTGGTCTATGACCAGAAGGCTGAGCAGGGCGAGCGCGTCAAGTCTGTCACTATCGACGGCGAGCCTATCGACCCGAAGAAGAACTACACCGTTGCTCTGTCTTCCTTCCTTGCTTCGAGCGATACTGAGGAAGGCGGTGACGGTTTCTTCGTGCCGGGTTCGATCAAGAACCGTAACGACGTCGGTTACATGGATACCCAGGCCATGATTGACTACATCGCGTCCGGCGAGTCGAAGGTGCGCACCGGCCAGGGCCAGATTGGTGCCCACATTTCCGGTGAGCTGAAGGCTGGCGAGGAAATCACCATCGACCTGTCCTCCCTCAACTACTCCAATGAGGAGGAGCCGCAGGCTAAGAAGGTCACCGTTGCTCTCGGTGATGTGAAGGCTGATGCTGACATCGACAACGCTGCTCAGGAAGGCGACAAGGGCTTCGGTGAGCGCGGCCGCGCGACCGTCAAGCTCACCATCCCGGAAGGACTTGAGGGCGAGCAGCAGCTGACCATCACCACTGATGCAGGCACCGAGGCTGTTCTTCCGATCATCCTGGAGGGCAAGGCTGAGGAGAAGCCGTCTGAGACCCCGGCGCCGACGACTGAGCCGACCGTTGACCCGAAGCCGTCCAAGGACACCAGCTCCAAGTTCGATGGTTCTTCCTTCGGTCTGGGCCTCGGCTTGGGTATTACCGCCGCTGTTGCAGCCGCTATCGCGACCGCTCTGGCTACCGTGGGCTTCGCTGCTTCCGCGCTTCCGGCCCCGATTCAGCAGATGATCGAGCAGCTGCGTAAGCAGTTCAACATCTAAGACAGAATCTTTAGTAAAGCCCACACTTCGGTGTGGGCTTTTTCTATGGGCGATTGACAGGAAAAGGTAAGGTAGAGCGTCGTGGAGACCTTGAGGCTTTTTGGACGCGAAGCGATGTATCAGCTCGGTATCGAACCTCACCGCATTCCGGTGGTGATGTTCGCTACCGTCGGCATCTACTTGGCCTTCATGATTCTGGTCAAGCTCTTTGGCAGCCGTGTGCTCACCTCCATGACGGCGTCGGATGCGGTCATCATTATTATGTTCGGCGCGGTCGCTGGCCGCGTGATTATCGGCAACCCTCCGACGCTTGCGGCCGGCATCATTGGCCTTTTTACCCTCATGCTTCTCGAGGCGGCTTTCGGTACCTTCCGGCAGTTCGTAAAGTGGTCGAAGTTTATTGACCGTCGCCCAGTTCTGCTGGTGTATAAGGGGGAGTTGCAGGAAGATAACATGGTATTTGCGCATATCACGGAGCGAGACGTCAATTCGGCGGTACGCAAAGCTGGACTGGGCCGCCGCAACGACGTGCAGCTGATGATTCTCGAACCCACTGGGCAGATTTCAGTTATTCGACGGGGCCAGCTTGTCGACGCCTCCGTCTTCAAAGACGTCCTTGGCTCTGAACGCATCGAAGAGGTCGAAGAGGACGACTCTCACAACTAGGGGAGTTGCAGCGATTAGCGAAGACACCCGCCAACCTCATCTGGTTAGCGGGTTTAGTCGTATCGGTGGCTACCTCAGCCAGCTGCGGGATCGCCGATGTGCCCGCCAACCGTGGTGTGGTTGGCGGGGTTCATCGTCTCGGCGTGCGCGTTGCTTAATCGCGAGCGTTTAGCCTGCACGTGGCGGGTCGGGTGGCTGGTTTGTACCTGGCGGCGGGTCGGGTGGCTGACCTGTGGTTTGTCCTGGTTGTTCGGCGGCGAGTCTGGCTGTGGCTTCTTGGTATTCGGGCATGGCGGTAATTGGCACACCCCAGGGCGGGATGTAGCTCACCCCGGTATTCAACCGGAACATGTAACCCCTGCCGGTGGGGCGTTTGGGGTCATCGTCGTTAATACCGTTGTGGTAGGCGCACAGGAAGGTGAGGTTTTTAAGGTTAGTAAAACCTCCGGCCTGCCAGGGGATGAGGTGGTGGACTTCGCAGTAATCAGCTGGTTTGTTGCAGCCGGGCCTAGAGCAGGTTTGGAATTCAGCAGCCAGGCTGATGCGTTGTTTCCAGCTGGCATGCCGCTGAATCCTATAAGAGTTAACAGGCCCCTCTAAAGGGTGGATGATGGTGGCGTAGCCAATCTCAGCAAACTTGTAGGCTAAGAAGTCTGCGCCGCTCATGCGCGCGCCGTTGGTGAGGTTAAGTTCGATTTCCTCCCCATCCCCGTTAATAATTTGGTCAAATTCATCCAGGGTGACTACGACTTGAGCATGTACGGCGGGTTTGGTGCCAATACCACCGGTGACAATGACGGTGCGGGCAGCATCAAGCAGGTTTGTTTTATTGACGGATTCTAGGGTGCCTCTGATGTCGGCGATGACGGTGGGGGTGTCGGTGATGGTAATGGAGTTGGGTCCCTTAGAGCGGTAGGTGAAGCGTACCCCGGGTTTAGCTTCGCGTTTGGACTTAAGCTCTTTAAGGCGTGTGGTGGCTACCTGGCGGATTTTGTGGGCAGGTGTTCCGGCAAGTTTTATGCGTAGGTTCCAGGCATCGAGGTCTTTGTTGACTTTGGCGGTGTAGGTCTCAATCAGGGTAAGAATGCTAAGGCTATGTTTTTGTGCTACCGCGGCAGCGCGTGCTTTGCGTTGTTTGCCGGTGAAGCGGGTGTGCCCGAAGTAGATGCGGTGAAGGTGGGCAAGTTCAGTAGCATCGGCTGGGTCGGCGCCGAGCGCGCGCAGTTCGTCGGGTGAGCTGGATGCTTGTTCCACTAGCGCGATCCCCGAGTTGCGGTAGTGGAAGTAGGTTTCTAGTAC
>NZ_JSEF01000021.1 GCF_000805675.1 Corynebacterium minutissimum
ATGTTGTGGTGACCCGCTGAACCCGTCGTTTTCTACCTCACCCCGCTACGCACCCCGAAACCGGAAGAGCCCTTTTACCCCCGTCTTGCCCCAAACGCTTGACCACACCGAAGGTTACCGAGTAACTTACCGGGTATGCACCAACTTTTCTCCACCTCTCCGCCAGGAGGTGACCATGTCCGTTAAACACTCCGTCCTCGCCCTTCTCAGCGAGGAACCGGCTACAGCCAGCCACATCAAAAACCGTTTTGCTGATTCCTTCGATGGCCTGTGGCCGCTCAACATGGGTCAGGTCGCACAGACCTTAAGCCGCCTTGAGCGCGATGGGCTCATAGCCACCGATGGTGAGCTCACTGGGCCCACTGGGCGCCGTGCGACGAGCTACGCCATTACCGACGCTGGACGTACCGAGCTTGCCGAATGGTGGACATCCACAACCCATAAAGACAGCATCGAGCGTGACGAACTCGTTCTCAAAGTCACCCTCGCTGCTCGCCGCTCAGACGTCGATGTCATCGCCGTGCTAGACGCCCAGCGCTTCGCCACCGTTCGCCAACTCCGCGAGCTCAACCGTCAGGCCGCTGAACTTCCCGCCGAACGCAGCGCTCAACGTCTCGCTGTTGAACGGCAAATTTTCGACCTGGAATCCCTCTCACGCTGGCTCGACCGCGTGGAATCCCTCACCAACCCATCCGCCCCCACGTCTTCAGAGGAGGCCCCGAAATGACCCCAGAATCAGTGCCGGCATCCCGGACCATGCCCTACCCACTCGAACTCGAGAACATCACCTGCGTCTTTGGCAGCGGTGCCCGCCAGGTCACTGCCTTGGATTCGGTAAACCTCCAACTGTCCCCCGGCGAACTCGTTGCCGTTATGGGACCGTCCGGTTCCGGTAAGTCCACGCTGCTCAATGTCGCTGGCCTGCTTCAGCCGCCGACATCGGGCCGCGTGCTTCTCGACGGCGCCGATGCCTCCCAACTCTCCAAATCCAAGGCCGCGCTTGCCCGCCGCCGCCATCTGGGCCTCGTATTCCAGCACTTCAACCTGGTCTCCTCGCTCACTGTCGGCGAGAATGCCGCCCTACCCCTTGAACTGGATGGGCTCTCGCCGGCGCAGTGCCGCGAGGCAGCTGAGGAAGCACTCAGCGAGGTGGGCCTCGACGGCACCATCGACCGCTTCCCGGAAGAGATTTCTGGTGGGCAAGCCCAGCGCGTCGCCATTGCTCGCGCGCTCATCGGCCCACGCAAGGTGCTGCTCGCTGATGAGCCGACCGGCGCCCTCGATACCGCAACGAGTGAGGACATCATGAAGGTCCTGCGTTCTCGCATTGACGCCGGCGCATCAGGTCTACTGGTCACCCACGAGCCACGTTTTGCCGGCTGGGCCGACCGCGTTGTCATGGTCCGCGATGGCCGCCTCACCGGCGAGGAGGCTCGATAACATGCCAGCGATTACCGCCGCTACCCGCCCTACCCGGCGCGACTTGTGGCGCCACCCGTGGCGCACCATCGCTGCCGTTATTCTCATTGCCTTACCCGTGGCGCTCGTGGTTGGTTTCTCACTATTTCATCAATCAACTAGCCTGACTACTTCGCTCTTTTCCGCGGATCGCAGCATTCAGGTACGCCAAGACCAGAAAGACGTCACCAACGCGGATGTGCCCCAGCTAGCTGATGACATTCTTCCCGCGGGTTCCACCATCTCGCCCATCACTACCTACGACAACACCTCGATTCTGCTGGGTGAGAGTTCCACCAACTCCTGGCTCGCACAGTTCGATGCGGAAAACCCGCCGGAGAAGATCCAAGAGATCGTCGATAAGCTCGGCCTCGGCCCCAGCGAGATTGTCCTCTCCCGCAAGTCTGCCCGTGACCTTGACGCAAAGGTGGGTGATACCGTCTCGTTCCTCGGCCGAGACATTGAGGGCGAGCGTCAGGCCACGGTGGCCGCCATTGGGCCCGATAACGCCGATTTCGTCACCGCCCCTGCGTTGGGTGATACCCCGGAGCATACGTCGACGTCATCGCACACTACCTGGGTTATCGACGGCACTGAGCCGCTCACCCCAAAGATGCAGGCACAGGCTGCTAAGAAGGGCCTCGGCCTATGGGGACCAGAGCTCGACAGATCCCTGCCGACTGAGAGCGATTACCCGTCGGGTTCGGAAGCACTCGAAGCCATTGTGTTCTTTGTGTTCTTCGCCAGCATCTACATCATTGCTGGCCTGCTCATCCTTTTCCTCCTTGCTCCTGTGTTTACCCTCGCCATGGGGCGCAATACTCGCCTTTACGCGCTCATGTCCAGCCAGGGCGCGATGCCACGCCACATCATGCTCGCGGTCATGGCCTACGGCTTTTTCATGGGCATCATCGGTGCCACACTCGGACTTGCTGTGGGACTGAGTGGCGGATGGATCGCATGGATGGTGCGCTACCCGGACTTCCCCATCCGCTTGCCCTGGGCTGAGTGCATAGGCGCTTGGCTGGTCGCCGTCGTTGGTTCGGTCATCGTTTCCATCGTCCCGGCGTGGCTGGCGCAGCGCAGTGCCTTAGCCCAAGCGATTCAGGGCGGGGCTCCCGACCGTCTGCTGCGTTTCCGGCCGTGGATGGCCATCGGCCCCGTGGTGCTGCCACTGCTCCTACTCTTTAGTTTCACCAAGATGGGCGAGTCCTTCCCCACCCTCATTGTACTTTTTGGCGTTATCGCCATCGCTGGCTCGGCACCGGCTCTCGTGTTCCTGTGTTCGACGGTTGTTCGCCGCGGGCCTTTGCCCCTGCGCCTTGCCGGCCGCGGGCTCACTCGTCGCAGTATGCATGCCTTGCCGACGGCCATCGCAATCGTTGCCATCACCTTCACCACCACAGTCTTCGGCGTATCCATCATGACAGCCAACGCCAAGAGCCGCGCCGAGGAGCGGACCGTTATGCCAGAGACCTCCGCACTTATTCAGGGAGGACTGTATGGCGAACCGGTAAAGGAGTCGAATGAGGACGAACGTGCGGCTGCCGAGGCCGCAACCAACACTTCCCCCGGCTCTATTCACCCCTACTACGTCTATCCTTCCCAAAATGCGTCCTACTGGGATCAGGATGGGGGAGAGGTCTACCGCCTGAGCACCGAGTTTGATTTTGTGTGCACGCAGGTTGATACCACGGTTCCCGTGGAAAGGGCTGTCTTCATCGACTCTCAAGGCCGCCGCACTGACGAATCGCCGGAGGCTCGTGAGGAGTGCGCGCACGAGATGATGACCATGTTTGTCTACAACCCATTGACCAATGACTCACGGCTCATCCAGGCTGACTCCACGCAGCTAGATTTGTGGCACTTCGACTCGGAGCAGGACCGCCAGGCTGCTGCCCGCACGCTCGATGCCGGAGGCATCGTCCTTCCCCACAATTCCCACGTGGGCGAGCACACTGAAGGCACGGTCACCGTGGATACCTTTAAGGATTTCTCGGCTACAAAGAAGAGCGGCACAACCTCTGCCACCGTTCCTATCGCGGAGGCCCTGCCCACCATGGCGCGCGATATCGTGCTGGTAAGCCCGCAAGCAGGCGCGGCGTTGGGGATGGAGCCGTTCTACGTTGGCCGAGCGATTGCCTTCAACGAGGTTCCGGATGACAAGACACGCCAAGAGCTTGACGACGTCGCCACCCAAGCCTCCCACTCCCAGTACTTCTTGAGCTGGGCCTCGACGCCCGTCGAAGACGTGCGCTTCTACCCCGCACTCGCTATGGGGCTGATTTGCCTGATTGTGTTGGCGCTCATCATTGCCAACGCTTCGACGAGCATGCGGCAGGAGAACAACGTTTTCCAATCCATCGGTGCTGAGCCCACACTCATGTCCCGAGTATCGGCATGGCAGACGTGGCTGGTGGCCACAGCAAGCATGCTCTTCGGTGTGCTGACCGGTCATATCGGCGCCTATGTCTTTGCAGACAACCCCCGCTATCTGTTCGATCCACCGCCATATGCGCTGCGCGGACAGGATTACTTCGTTCCGGACTGGTGGTCACTCCTCGCAGTGCTCGTTGTACCGCTGGTGGCTGCCGCACTTGCCGCCGCCGTAAACCGCACACGTGAAGGAGCAGCACTGACTGCCCGTGACCGCAGCGAAAGCAGGTCGTTGACTTAGTCCCCAGCGTGACCCTCATCGTCACGCGGAAGTTATGCCCTGGCTCACCATCAGGTAGCCGGGGCTTTCGCCGTGATGACCCCCCCATTACCCACCCCCATTCTTTAAACCTTTACTTTACCCTTGCAACAATTTTCACTCTCGTCACACGCGTAACATGCAGGGCTGTTCGATAGTTTTTCGAACAATCCCTGTGTTTACCTGCAATTTCTCCCATTGCGCAGGGGGTCTGCCCAGGATAGTTTGTATCTCGTTGCCACACGGGCTCACACATCAACGCTTCAGCGTTGGCGTGTCGCTGGCCGCGCGGCACACAGCGGCTGTTATGGCCGCATCCCATCACTCACATGATTCTGTGCGAGGACTACCTCGCTTGGAGACACCGATACAGCAAGCCAGAGCAGCACAAAAGGACGTGAAGTTATGAAGCGCACCCTCTGCGCACTCGCCGCCGTGGCCGCAAGCGCGACCGCGACCGCGACCGTTGCAGCACCGGCGTTCGCCGCCGAACCCGCAGCGAGCGTGGACGTTTCCGATGGCTCCTCCAAGGGGACTGTCGAGGCGGACATCAACGAAGAGTCCAAAGTAGACCTCTTCAAGGCTGTCACGGGACTGCTCACCTCAACGGCCGGCGCTTTGAACGGCGCATCCGTCCCTACCGTCAATGCCACTGAGAGCGGATACGACATCGTTCTTGACCCATCTAGCATTCCTGGACTCGCAGAGGCCTTCGCCCCTGAAGGCGATCACTCTGGTCTCACCCCTACTCGCGGCGAGGATGCGAATGGCAACACCGTGGTGTTCCCGACGTCCGGCACCTTCACCTCTGGCTTCGGCCCACGCTGGGGTACCTTCCACAACGGAATCGATGTGGCCAACCCCGTCGGCACCCCGATCTACGCCGTCATGGACGGCGAGGTCATTTCCTCTGGCGCAGCCCAGGGCTTTGGCAACTGGATTCGCATCCAGCACGATGACGGAACCATCACGGTCTACGGCCACATGCCCAGCGACCAGCTCCTGGTCAACGTGGGCGACCGCGTGGAAGCCGGCGACCAAATTTCTGTCATTGGCAACGAGGGCCACTCCACCGGCCCGCACCTGCACTTCGAGGTTCACCCAGGCGGCGGCGCAGCCGTTGACCCTGTGGAGTGGTTCGCCGAGCGCGGCATCCTCATCTAGAAGCTCGTTTAGAGCTTTTCCATCGGCACACCGCCGATAAGCATGAGGCGGACTTTGCCCGCTGAACCGAAGTCCACGGTGACCGTTGCGCGTGCACCGGTTCCGGAGGCCTCGATGACCGTGCCCAGCCCGTACTTCGCGTGGTTGACGCGGTCCCCTACAACTAAATTGAGATGGTTATTCTTCGGCATTGATGTAGCCGAAGCTGGCCTGCGCGTGCGCTGCGAAGGGGAAGACGTAGCGCCTCGTCCTCGGGAGCGGAAAAACCCGCTGTCCGCGCCAAAGCTGCGTCCATAGTAGTAAGAGTCATCTCCACCCCACGCGCTGGACAGAGAGCTGTCTGGTTCTTCACGGCGCCAGTCGATGAGGTCCTCCGGGACCTCGGCGAGGAAGCGACTGGCCGGGTTCGTCACTGGGTTACCCCACGATGAACGAAGAATCGCGCGCGTGAGGTAGAGCTGTTCTCGAGCGCGGGTAATACCCACGTAGGCGAGGCGACGTTCCTCACTCAGCTCTTTCGGGTCACCCAAAGAGCGCATGTGCGGGAACTGTCCGTCCTCCCAGCCGGTAAGGAATACCACTGGGAATTCAAGGCCCTTCGCAGTGTGCAGAGTCATCAGTGTGACGACCCCGGATTCGTGGTCCGGAATCTGATCCGCGTCCGCCACGAGCGAGACTTTTTCAAGGAAGGCTTGCAACGAGCCCGGCGCGGCGTCGCCTTCCGCAAGCTCAGGAGTCTCTTGTGCATCCGCTCCCGTAAAGGCCATTTGGTTAGCTGCCTCTGAGCTAAATTCACGAGCCACGGACACCAATTCGTTGAGGTTATCCAGACGGGCGCCGTCCTGCGGGTCGTTAGAGTTTTCCAGTTCGGCGCGGTAGCCGGTGGCATCAAGCAGTGCATTCAGCAGCTCCCCTAGGTCCGGCTGGCCGGTGACCTCATTGATCATGCTCGGCAGCTGTTCACGCACGCCGTCCATCATCTCGTTAAATTTGCTCACCGCATTAACTGCGCGTGTTCCCAGCCCAGCGACTTGTCCGTCCGCAGCATCCCGCAGAGCAGCACCAAAACTGATACCCAGGTTCTCCGCGTGGAGGGCAATCTGTGCTTGGGCTTTGTCACCGATGGCGCGCTTAGGCACGTTGATGATGCGGCGCAGACTCACCGTGTCATCCGGGTTATCCATAATGCGCAGGTACGCCACGAGATCTCGAATCTCGCGGCGCTCATAGAATCGTGTTCCGCCCACCACCTTGTAGGGAATGCCGGAACGTACGAACACATCCTCAAGCGCACGGGAAGCATTATTCGTGCGGTACATGATCGCGATATCGGAATAGGACTTCCCCTTGTCCGCAAGGGAATCGATCTCCGAGGCGATATAGCGTGCTTCATCGTGCTCGTTGTCTGCCACGTAACCCACAATCTGCGCGCCTTCGCCGTGTGCCGTCCACAGATTCTTCTTGCGGCGGCCCTCGTTCTTGGCAATGACAGCATTCGCTGCGTTCAAAATGGTTTGGGTCGAGCGGTAATTTTGTTCCAGAAGAATCGTGTGCGCTTGCGGGTAATCACGCTCGAATTCTTGGATATTACGGATCGTGGCTCCGCGGAAGGCATAAATGGACTGATCCGAGTCACCCACCACGCACAATTCAGGGGCATCGTGGGGAAGCTCTCCCCTTCCTACCAAAGCAGAGACGAGAGCGTACTGCGCGTGGTTGGTGTCCTGGTATTCGTCGATAAGCACATGCTTGAAGCGGCGACGATAGAACTCCACCACCTGTGGATGCTGGTTGAAAATGCGCACAACCTCACCAATGAGGTCATCAAAATCCACAGAGTTCGCTGCACGCAGGCGGCGCTGGTACTCCTCGAAAACCTTCGCCACGGTGAGTTCGAAGGGATTTTTCGTCTTCTCCGCTTCAGCGCGTGCCTCCTCTGGAGAGATAAGTTCATTCTTGCGGTTCGAAATTTGATTAGCCAGAACGCGAGCAGAGTACTTCTTAAGGTCCAGCTGCATGTCTTTGGCAATCATGGTGAGCAACCGGCGCGCATCATCACCGTCATAAATAGTGAAGTTCGTATTCAGCCCCGGCACGAGCTGCGCATTGTTACGCAAGATGCGTACACAAATGGAGTGGAACGTTGAGACCCACATGCGCTCAGCCACCGGGCCGACAAGCTGGCCGACGCGCTCCTTCATCTCTGCAGCTGCCTTGTTGGTAAAGGTGATAGCGAGAATCTGCCAAGGAGCTACCCCGCGCGAGCGCATAAGAAAGGCAATGCGCCGCGTCAACACTGCCGTCTTGCCGGATCCTGCACCGGCAACAATAAGCAGCGGCGAGCCAGAGTGGGTTACGGCCTCTGCCTGCTGTGGGTTAAGTCCTTCCAGCAGTGGATCAACGCCCATTTCCGGCTCTTCTGGTTCCGGTTCCGGCTCCATTGGTGGCTCCGGCGGCAGACCAAACAAGGCATCGTCTGCAGCAGATTCCGCAGGGGCAGGGCTAAAGGGTGAAGAGGTCCGTGGCGCGGATGAGCGAGGGCTAAAAGGAGATTCGTTGTTCATAATGCTCTCCAACCTACTAGCCCCGCCGGACATTCCCCCTAAACAACATGTCACCTGCACCAACCACGGAACCAACAGAATTGATTCCTTTTTGTATGGAGGGGTGGCAGAATCTGATGCCATGAGCGCTTCACATGCAGATTCTTCCTCCGCAAGCCTAAACCCGGAACACGACGACCCCAACGTGGTGGATAACGGGCTTGACATCCGTATGCCGTCCGGGACGGACGATCCGTTAAGCGATGCCGAGATTCAGCGCTACCGCGAAGAAATCAACCGGCTTGACCGCGTCATTCTTGACGCTATCAAGCGCCGCACCGATATTTCACGCACAATAGGTAAGACTCGCATGAGCTCCGGCGGTACGCGCCTAGTTCATACCCGCGAGATCGCCATTCTCAACGAGTTCCGTGATGAGCTCGGTGAGGAAGGCCCCTCCATTGCCTCCGCTCTGCTCCGATTAGGTCGCGGCAAGCTGGGCTAGACCCGCCGAACAGGACCGCTCAACAATGAAAATTCTCTCTCGTATTCTCTCTACAGTCACCGCAGCTGCCATCGCTGCGAGCCTCTGGGCTCCCGTAGCACAGGCTCAGACGGGCCTAGCTCAACTCAGTTCTGGGTCCTCGCACTTCGATTTCAAGGGCATCGCTGATGCCTTTGCTCCCACAGGGGATGGCAGCATCACGCTTCCAGGAAACCTGCAGCCGGAGATTTATGTCTCCGATCGGAATGCTGCTCAGCACTTCACCAACGCTGGACGCGTCGAGCCTGGATCTGCAATCTACAACCACGACGAACAGAAGAAATGCTCTGCAGGTCATATTGTGGGCGATGGGCACAACGTTTTTGTTGTCACCGCTGGGCACTGCGGCAATCCCGGACACCGCTTCTTTTACCGTGACCGCGCGGGGAAACCAGTGTTTTTCGGACAGATGACCGTAGAGACCAAGAACACCAACCGGGACGGTCTTATCTCTTCTCCTGACATCGGCCTCATCCAGATCACCAACCCCGCCGCGCAGTACTCGGCGACACCAGCGCTCAAGGGCAAGGTCAACGGTTGGTTGTCCCTCGAACAAGTCGATCGGATAAAGCCAACCATCTGTCGCATTGGTGCTACCCGCGGGTACTCCTGCGGCAATTACCTCACTGCGAAACCAGAGATTGGTGCCTTCTTCTTCGGAAACGACGGCTACTTCGGTGATAGTGGCGGAGCAGTCTATGCGCTCATTGATGGTCAGTACTACCCCGTGGGTATCTACTCCGGCTCTCTGACCACAGATAATCGGATTACGATGGCTATGGAATTAGGCCACATCATGAATCACTTCGGGCTCAAGGTCTATTCCTAAGAATCAGCCCTGCGTTTAAGGTCACTGTGGGGATCCGCCACCCCGCCAGCTGTGTCGTCACACTCTCATACTTTTCGGTGTGCCCCGTGGCCAGCCGCGGACTGCTCCCCAACTGAGAACAGAGGCGTTCAGCATGCGCTAAGCTCACGGCATGCGCCTTCCCTCCCGCCTCGCGGCCTCTCTCATCGCGATCATCTCCGCCGTAGCGCTCAGTGCCTGTGGCAGTTCTTCTTCCACGGTCGCAACGATTACCACGACCACGCTGAATCTTCCGGGTGCAGGCGCCGGCCTGGAGGGCGGCGGCGCCCCTGATAATGAGCAGCACCCCGATACGCAGGCCTCGGAGAAGGGCTCGGACAAAGTCCTCGATGGCGACGCTTTGTGGGATAACACCACCGAAATCCCCCAAGCCGAGCGCCCAGAGCCGCGCGTTGACCTAGCTCAGCCCGAAGCAGCCGAATACTTCATGACGGCAGGAGTGCTAACCCCGGGTGTTGCAATCTACAACCTCGACAATGACGGACGCTGTTCCGCAGGCCATTTTGCGGGTGACGGCCAGCGCCTCTTCATTCTCACCGCAGGCCACTGCGGCGATAAAGGCGATACGTTCTATTACAACGACACCGCCGGAAACCGCGTCAAGATTGGTGAGATGGTGCTCGAAGCACGCAACACCAACACAGAACAGATCAACTCCGCCGATATCGGCTTGATCGAAGTTTCTAATCCTGCAGCGAAGGTATCCACATCCCCGGCTCTCAACGCACCGTTGATCGGTTGGATGAGCCTTGACGAAGTCGACCTAGCACATCCCACCATCTGCCGCGCCGGGTCCACGCGAGGAGTGTCTTGTGGTAACTACATTGGGCGAGATGCTGACCAGGGGTTGTTTGCCTTCGGTAACGACAGCGACCGTGGAGACAGCGGCGGCCCCGTCTACGCCGTCATCGATAACGAGCTCTACGCCGTGGGCGTCATGTCATACGTCGTTGATGAGCCCGATAACCAGGAAGCCGGCGCCATGGAAATCGGCAACACAATGCAGCATTTTGGTCTTACCCTCTACATCTAACTCCCCCGGCAGCACCGGGCATTCTGGGCTACGGTAGAAACAGTAAGTTTCATGTCTGCTACCTGCCAGAAAGGCTTTTGCAATGGACATCACCGCACAGCCACAATGGGCCGCGCTCACCTCGCTTTTTGAGGAGAAGAAGAACCTCAATTTGCGCGAGCTCTTCGCCAACTCTCCCTCCCGCGCCACCGACTACTCCTTCGACGCCGCGGGCCTGCATGTGGATCTGTCGAAGAACCTCATCGATGAGGACGTCGTGTCCAAGCTCGTGGACCTTGCCCGCGCTGCGGACATCGAGGGCCGCCGCGACGCCATGTTCGCCGGTGAACACCTCAACAACACTGAGGACCGCGCCGTACTGCACACCGCGCTGCGCTTGCCCGTGGAGAAGAACTTGAGCGTTGACGGCCAGGACGTCGCTGCTGATGTCCACGAGGTGCTCGGCCGCATGCGCGACTTCGCCACCGCACTGCGCTCCGGCACGTGGCTGGGACATACAGGCCACACCATTAAGAAGGTCGTCAATATCGGCATCGGCGGCTCTGACCTGGGCCCCGCCATGGCTGCCAAGGCGCTGCGCTCCTACGAGGTAGCGGGCATCAGCGCAGAGTTCGTTTCCAACGTTGACCCGGCGGACCTCGCCGCAACTCTCGACGGCCTCGATGCCGGCTCCACCCTCTTCATCGTGGCTTCCAAGACCTTCACCACCCAGGAAACCCTCGCCAATGCCCATGCCGCTCGCCGCTGGCTGATTGAGCAGTTTGATGGTGATGAGTCGGCCGTCGCCAAGCACTTCGTTGCGGTCTCCACCAACGCGGAGAAGGTCGCTGAGTTCGGCATCGATACCCAGAATATGTTCGGTTTCTGGAACTGGGTCGGCGGGCGCTACTCCGTCGATTCCGCCATCGGCCTGTCGCTGATGTGCACCATCGGCCCGATGGACTTCATGCGCTTCCTCGAAGGCTTCCATGCCATGGATGAGCACTTCCACACCGCGCCTCTGGAGAAGAACGTTCCGGTGCTTATGGGCTTGCTCGGTGTGTGGTACTCCAACTTCTTCGGCGCGCAGACCCACGCAGTCCTGCCGTACTCACAGGACCTCGGGCGCTTCCCTGCCTACCTGCAGCAGCTCACCATGGAATCCAACGGCAAGTCCGTGCGCCGTGATGGCACCGCAGTCAGCGCCGGTACCGGGGAGATTTACTGGGGCGAGCCAGGCACCAACGGCCAGCACGCCTTCTTCCAGCTCATGCACCAGGGCACCCAGCTCATCCCGGCGGACTTCATCGGCTTTGCCCGCCCGAAGGAGGACTTCCCCACTGCGGACGGCACCGGTTCTATGCATGACCTGCTCATGGGTAACTTCTTCGCACAGACCAAGGTTCTGGCCTTTGGCAAAACTGCGGAAGAAATCGCCGCCGAGGGCGTGGATGAAGCCCTCGTGCCGCACAAGGTTATGCCGGGCAACCGCCCCACCACCACCATTCTGGCGGAGGAGCTCACCCCGCAGATCCTCGGTGCCCTCATCGCGCTCTACGAGCACATCGTGTTTACCCAGGGCATCATCTGGGATGTCAATTCCTTCGACCAGTGGGGCGTGGAGCTGGGCAAGCAGCAGGCCAATGACCTGGCGCCGGCTGTCTCCGGCAAGGAGGAGGCCGCATCCGGCGATGGCTCCACCGATGCTCTGATCGGCTGGTACCGCAGCCACCGCTAAGCACTGCTTGGCGACGTCTCCCCCCGACCCCACGGTCGGGGGTTCACCCGTTTTTAACGGGCAATCGACGTGTGGGATCGCCAACGCCGCGGACGCCTTGTGGGCGTCCGCGTGGTGGTGCGTGTCCTTGGTGGCGTCTGGCGGTTTACTCGTCAGGCGGTCCGGTGTTAGCTTGTTGGGCTGCTTGATACGCCGCTTGAGCAGTGATTGGTTCTGCCCAGGGTGGAATGTAGCCTACTTCGCCGCGAATCCTAAACACATAGCCAGCACCGGTGGGTTTCTCCGGGTCATCATCATTTATCCCGTTGTGATAAGCGCACAACATGGTCAGATTCGGCGGATCGGTGGTACCACCGGCCTTCCATGGCACCAGGTGATGCACGTGGGCATAATCAGCCGGTTTATTACACCCCTTCCTGGCACACGTGGGGTGCTCAGCACTGGCCATGATGCGCTGCTCAAACCCAGCCAAGCGCTTCATACGATGCAGCCACACCGGCCCAATCGTGGGATGAATCAGGGTGACGTAGCCGATCTCGGCAAACTTATAGTTCAAAAACTGCGTGCCAGTCATACGGCCACCGTTGGTGAGCTCGAGGACGATGTCATCCCCGTCGCCGGAGATAATTTTGTCGAGCTTGTCCAAGGTCACCACCACGCTGGTGAATACGGCTGGTTTGGTACCGCCGTGGGACTTGTTGAAGAAAACGTGCCGGGAGGCGTCGAGCAGGTTGTCTTGGTTGATGGATTCCAGCACGCCCCGCATCTCGGTGACGGTCATGGGATCATCGGTAATTGTTAGCGAGTGTGGCCCGTCTGCACGATACGTCATGCGCACCCCCGGGGTGGGAATACGTTTGGGCTTGAGCTCTTTTAAACGCTTGGCTGCTACGGCTGGGATGTTCGGTGCTGGCGTGCCGGCAAGCTTGAGGCGTAGGTTCCAGGCATGCAGCTGATTTTTCAGCTTGGCGGTGTAGGACTCAATCAGGCTGAGCGTGGCTAAGTCGTGGCCTTGCTCTGCGGCCCGGTGGCGAGCTTGTCGTTGTTTACCCGTGAATTTCGTGGCGCCGAAGTAAATGTGGTTCAGGCGTGCCAGTTCGGTGGCATCGGCAGGCGAAGCGCCGAGTGCGCGTAAACGTTTCTCGCCTCCTACCGCTTGCTTTACCAGTGTGATCCCCGAGTTGCGGTAGGAGAAATAGGTCTCTAAATCCCCCATGACCCAGAACCCTAAAGCACCCTCACCACCCCCGCAACCGGAGAGAGAATCGTTAGAGCTTGATCATCGACTCCCAGCCGAAGGGGATCTCGTCAGAATCGACGATCTTGCGGCCGAACGGGAAGCACGTCACCGGGATCATCTTCAGGTTGGCCCACGCAACCGGAAGGCCCACGATGGTCACGGCCTGCGCCGCTGCAGTGGTGACGTGGCCGATAGCCAGCCACAGGCCAGCGACAAGGAACCAGACAACATTAGAGAACCTCGACATGCCGCCAGTGCCCTTGACCGGCTGAATCACGGAGCGCCCGAAAGGCCACAGCGCGAAATTCGCCATACGCATCGAGGCCACACCGGCAGGAATCGTCACGACGGGGATGCAGGCCAGGATACCGAGGAGGAAGTAGCCCAGTGCGAGGACAAGGCCACCAGTTGCCAACCAGATGATGTTCAAAATGATCTTCATGCATCCCAGCCTAGCGACGCGGCTGGCAGTGTGGGCACCACCAGATGACGCGCTCCAGCTCGCCCTCGTCACCGCCCGCGTCCACCCCTCCCAGCGTGGACTTCTCAATCAGCGTGCCGCAGCGCCGGCAACGCTGACGGTTGCGCCCGAAGACGTAAGTGGTCTCCCCTGCCCGCTTCACGCCGGTCGTTACGCGTACCGCGGAGTCGCGGTTGGCCCAGATGAGGCGGCGGGAGATGGTGAGGATCTGGGGGACGTCGACAAGCGCTACAGGCGTTGCTGGATGAACGCCAGCCAGGAAACAGATCTCGGCGCGGTATTCGTTGCCCAAGCCAGCCACGTTGCGATGGTCTAGGAGGGCCGCGCCGATGCTTCGCTCAGGGCGGGACTCGATGCGGCGGACAGCCTCCTCGAAGCCGCCCTCTTCCCATTCTGGTGCGAGGATGTCGGGGCCTAGGTGTGCCATGCGCTGTTCAAACTCGCGCGCAGGAAACACTCCCACGTGCCCCAGCCAGTGCCCCACAAGCTCGATATCGCGCGGGGAATTCTCCATCTGCAGCACCACGCGCGCGCTATGGCCGGGCTTGCGCCAGCGGTCCCCGGCATAGTGGATGGCCCATGTACCCTCCATCTTGAGGTGAGTATGTAGGATGAGCTCGCCGCCGAAATCCATAAAGAGGTGCTTGCCATAAGGCCAGACTTCCTCGCACACCAGCCCATCGAAGCGCACGGTGGCATAGCGCGGCACGCGTAAGGAGGAGGAGGTCACGCGCCGGCCTTCCATGAACTGCAGCCGGTTCGACAGCTGCAGTACGGAATCACCCTCGGGCACAGTAGAACCTCCTCACCAAACGGATACCTACTCTACCGGTGTGTTCCTTCCCACACCGAATGCCAAGGACCCTGGCTCCCACGGGGTGACCACGTGCTGGCGGCCCAAGTCTTCGATCTTCTTCACTCCGAGCAACTGGAGGGTGTTTTTGAACTCCTCCGCCAACAGCTCAATGACGCGGTCCACGCCTTCCTTACCGCCGGCCATCAGCCCGTAGAGGTAGGCTCGGCCGATGAGGACGAAGTCCGCACCGAGAGCCAGAGCAATGGCGATGTCCACGCCGGACATGACGCCGGAGTCATAGATGATCTCTACCTCCGGCCCTAGTTCCGCGCGCACGGCCTCAAGGGCCTGGAGGGTGTTGACCACGCGGTCGAGCTGGCGCCCGCCGTGGGAGGACACCACGATACCATCGGCGCCGAGGTCGATGACCTTGCGTGCATCTGCCGGGTTGACGATTCCCTTGACGAAGAGGGTGCCCTTCCACTGCTCGCGAATCCACGCCAGGTCCGCGAAGTTGAGGCCCGGGTCAAACATGGTGTTGACTAGCTCGCCCAGGGTGCCGGTGGTCGAGGTCAACGACGCGAAGGTGACGGGGTCCGTGGTGAGGAAATTGAACCACCACTCGGGGCGCCACGCGGCATCGAAGACCGTGCCGGCGGTCAGGCGCGGCGGGATGCGCATGCCGTTGCGGGTATCGCGCAGACGCTGGCCCGCCACGGGCGTGTCCACGGTGACCACGAGGGTGTCGTAGCCGTTGGCGGCAGCACGCTCGATGAGCTCCTGGCAGGCGGAGTGGTCCTTCCACAGATAAAGCTGGAACCAGCGGCGACCGCTATTGCCTTGCGACGCCGCGACCTCCTCCACCGAGCGCGTGCCCATCGTGGAGAGCGTGAATGGGATGCCGGCATCGCGGGCGGCTTGGGAACCGGCATCCTCGCCCTCGGCATGCATGAAACGGGTAAAGCCGGTCGGCGCGATGCCGAAGGGCAGCGCTGCGGGTTCGCCGGCGATCTCGGTTCCAAGATTGATGTCGTGGGCACCGTTGAGCACGTTGGGGAGGAGTCGCACGTCACGGAAGAAGTCGCGGGATTCGCGGTAGCTCACCTCATCGCGGGCAGCGCCATCGACGTAGTCGAAGGCCGCCTTCGGGGTGCGACGCTTGGCTATCGTGCGCAGGTCCCACACGTCAGCAGCCTCCGCCAGGCGGGCTGCTCGGCGGTCGAGGTTGGGTGCTTCGAACCGCATGAGGTTTTTAAGCTCGGTAACGTTGGGCAGTTGGCGCTTTAGCCGCATGACGCTAGGACTCCTTTTCTGTTGGACTATCAACTCTCGAGGTTAGACCTAGGAAATGCGCATGGCCGAAAAGCTGCGGATTAAGATTCAGCGCCGGCGGCGGCGCGGGCGGAAGCCGCCGGGACTGCGAGAGGGAGGCCCATTAGGGTCAGCGGAGTCCTCGGGGTCATCGAAGGAGAGCTCCTCTATTGCGTCCACCGCGCGGCGCCCACCGCGACGTGCGGGACGGTAAGGCTCGGTGGAACGCGCGGCTTCTCCAGATTGGCCGTGCTGTCCTGTACGACCGGAGGAGGCAGAGTGGGCAGAGCCGGTAATGCGCACGCCTTTCGGGGTTAGCGCCGCTCCTAAGCCGCGCAGTTCACCGGCGAGCTCTGATTCGAAGATGGGCCGGCCGTTGGCCTTTTCAATGACGAGCTTGCTCAAACGCCCAGAAGCCACGAATTCATTGAAGCCGTGGAGAATCGCAGACAACACCTCGGCGCGCTCGATTCCCTCAGGAAGTGCGTTAAAGAACGTGGTCAGCGTCTTCCCGCCGCGGGTCAGGTGGGCTACGGGCAGGCCATCCATGAGTACGACGAGTGCGCCGGCAGCACGGGTAGGCCGGGCGGAGTCGGGGCCGTCGGAGGGCGGCCAGGATAGCGCAGCACCATACGGGTTCGCCGGGTCCGTGGCAGCCAACACATAGGTCTGCGGCTCGCGGGTACCAGAAGGCCAGCCGGTGACGTCCGGCGAATCATCCAGTCCGCGCAGCCGGTCGATAACCGCAGGCGTGGAGAACTGCGCCGCGCCCAAGCCCTCAATGACGTAGCCACGCATAGCCTTGCCGGATTCCTCAAAGCCAGAGAGCACCTTATAAGCCAGGGCGAAGCCGCCGAGGACATCCTCAGCCACCACAGAACCGCGGGTAAGCACGCCGTAGCGGTCCAGCCAGGCCTCGCCGTGCGCGATGGAGCGCGAGGTCGCATCAGTAGCCGCGGGAACGGACAGCGACCAGCGTCCCACCACGTCCGGTGCGGTCGGCGAACCAGACGCATTGTGTGCTTGGGCAAAGGAGGTGCGCCCCATGCGCAATCGGGAGCGGGTAGGCCGGCGCCGTGCACGGTGTGCGGCACGTCCGGCGCGGCCGCCCGCGGCCAGGTGGGCGCGGATGGGGGCGAAGGAGTCAGGGCTGACCAAGCCTGCCTCCACCAGGCCCCAGAGGGCCTCGCGAACTTCCTCGGCGGTGCCGCTCAGCTGCGGTTGGATATCGGAGATGAGGTAGCTGCCACCGCCCTGCAAAGCCTCCAGCAACTGGGTCTGCAGCAGGGACACGCCAGCCTCCTCCGCGGAGACCTGCGGGGCCAACTGCGCGGCATAATCCACCGGCAGCAGCATGATCCACGGGTCGTTGGAGCCGGCCTTGTCCGCGCCCACGATGAGGACCTCGCCGCTGGCGGTGAGCTCATCGAGCATCGTCGGCGAATAATCACCTACGCGCGCAGGCAAGATGAGGCTCTCCCACGCCGAGGCCGGCAGGCGCACACCGGCCAGCTGCTCGATGACGGCAAAGACGCCGTCCACACCGCGCAGCACCGGGCGCCGGCCCACGGCCGCCACCTGCTGCCAATCCGGGAGGAAACGCCCAAAAGCTGCGGGCGAGACCGGCTGCGTGGCCGCACGGGCTGCCGCCAGCGAGCGCGAGCGGATGACCTTGAGCACTTCTGCCGCGCAGTATTCCTGCTCTTCCACACCCTGCCGGTAGTGCCCCGCCAAGATGGAATCCAGACCGTTGAGCGTCGAATGCGCCACTGCGGCCGAGAGACCAAAAGCTTCTTGCACATCGCGCGCCACAAACGGACCGCGCGTGCGCGCCCAGCGGCTGACAAGCTGATCCACGGCGTCGGTAATCGTGGCCTGCTGGGCGGGGATGCCGGGCGGAACGGGGATGCCCAAACCGTCGCGAAGCAGCGGCGCATCCAATGATTGCGCCACGTGTTCGCGGCCATTGATGCGTACCCGCATAATCCGCGCACCGAGCGCATCGAGTACGCTCAATGGCACCGTGGCATGCGCGCCGAACTCCTCAACCGGGATGGGGCCGAGCACACGCAGCAAGTCCGCGACCTCCTCCGTCGTGCGCGCCTGGCGCTCCGGGGTGGTGCGCTGCAGCTGTGCGTGGACTTCGGCGATAACGTCGGCGTCGAGAAGCTCGCGCAGCTCCACCGTTCCCAAAAGCTTCGCCAGCAACGCCGGGTCCAAGGCCAAGGCCGCCGCGCGCTTTTCCGCCAGGGGCGAATCCCCCTCATACATGAAGGCGCCGGTGTAGTTAAACAGCAGCGAGGACGCAAAAGGCGAGGGCTGCTCCGTGGTGACCTCCGCGATGCGTACGCGACGGTGCGCCAGCTCCCGCATCACCTCCGTGAGCGCTGGCAGGTCGTAGACATCCTGCACGCACTCGCGCACGGTCTCCAGGATGATGGGGAAAGAGGGGTAGTTGCGGGCGACGTCGAGAAGCTGCTCCGCGCGCTGACGCTGCTGCCACAAGGGCGCGCGCTTGCCCGGGTTGCGCCGCGGCAGAAGCAGCGCTCGTGCCGCGCATTCCCGGAAACGCGAGGCAAAGAGCGCCGAGTTGCCCACCTGCTCGGTAACGATGTCGGCGATCTCATCGGCGTCGAAAAGAAAGAGCGCGGCATCCGGATCCGCCTCGCCCTGCGGCAAGCGCAGCACGATGCCGTCATCGCCCGCCACGGCCTGGGCATCCATCCCGGTACGCTCCGCCACGCGCTGGCCCACCGCCAACGCCCACGCCGCATTTACCGGCCGGCCGAACGGGGTGTGCAACAGCACGCGCCAATCCCCCAGCTCATCCGTGAAGCGCTCCAACAGCAGCGTCTTCTCATCCGGAATGAGCCCGGTGGCCTCGTTCTGTTCCTGCAAGTAGGCGGCGATGTTGCGGCGGGCGAGCTCGTCAGCGTCGCGCACGATGGACGGGTCCGCATATGCTTCACGACGAAACGCCCCCAGCGCCTTGCCCAACTCATAAGGCCGCCCTGCCTGGTCGCCGTTCCAGAACGGCAGCCGGCCCGTGTGTCCCGGCGCGGGTGTTACGAGCACCTGGTCACGCGTAATCTCCTCGACCCGCCAACTCGTTGCGCCGAGGGTGAAGACATCCCCCACCCGGGTTTCATAAACCATTTCCTCATCGAGCTCGCCCACGCGGCGCGGCGCGGAACCAGCCTCACCAGTTCCCACCAGGAAGACGCCGAACATGCCGCGGTCCGGAATTGTGCCGCCGTTGGTCACCGCCACACGCTGCGCGCCGGGGCGCGGGGTAAGAACGCCCGTCACGCGGTCATAGACCACACGGGGTTTGAGCTCCGCAAAGTCCGTCGACGGGTACACACCACTGACCAGGTCCAGAACGGAGTCGAAGACCTCGCGCGCTAGGTCCTTATAGGGCCAGGCACGGCGCACGGTGTCATACCACGTGTCGGCGTCGAGTCCTTCGCTCGTGCCCACGCTTGCCGACGCCACCACCGCCGCCACCGTCTGCTGTGCCAAGACATCCAACGGGTTGCGCGGGGCGTGCATCTCCTCGATGAGGCCCTCCTCCATGCGGGCGACGGTGAGTGCTGATTGCACGAGGTCTGCGCGGTGTTTGGGATAGAAGGAGCCGTGAGAGACCGCACCGACGGAGTGCCCGGCGCGGCCCACGCGCTGCAGGCCGGAGGCCACCGACGGCGGCGATTCCACCTGCACTACTAGTTCCACCGCACCCATGTCGATTCCCAGCTCCAGGGAGCTGGTGGCCACCACGGCCTTGAGTGTGCCTTCCTTGAGCATGGTTTCCGTGAGCGCGCGCTCATCCTTGGACACCGAGCCGTGGTGCGCGCGGGCAATGACCGCTGGGGCTTTACCGGCGACGTCAACCTGCTTCATCAGCTGGGCCGGGTCGCGCCGGGTGGTGGGGCTTAAGGACTCTGGGTCGTGTTCCTGGGCGTAGAGCTCGTTGAGGCGGCTGGTGAGTCGCTCGGCGGTGCGGCGCGAGTTCACAAAGACAAGGGTGGAGCGGTGCTCCATGATTTCAGCGTAAAGCTCTTCTTCGATGAAGGGCCAGATGGATTTTGCTGTGGGCAGGGCGGAGTCGCCTACCCTGCCCTGCGCGCTGTGCGCGTGTACGCGCACAGCGTCTTGGGGGCCTTCGGTGATGCCAAGTGGGTCGCTGACAGTCGCCTCCCCGATGGGCGAGCCCTGTTCCGGGGTGGGCAGGTCCGACATGTCCTCGACCGACACGTGGACGTCGAGCTGCCAGCGCTTCTTTGCTGGGGGTGCGATGATGTCGACGGGGCGGTCACCGCCCAAGAAATTCGATACAGCGCTCAGCGGTCGCACCGTGGCGGAGAGCCCAATGCGTTGGAACTCCCCGGCGATAAGTCCGAGGCGCTCCAAGGTCAGGGCTAGGTGCACGCCGCGCTTGGTGCCGGCCAGTGCGTGGATCTCATCGATGATGACGGTGTCCACGGTCTTCAAAATCCCCGCAGCCTTGGAAGTGAGCATGAGGTAGGCCGATTCCGGCGTGGTAATGAGGATGTCTGGCGGCTTGCGAATCTGGCGGGAGCGTTCTGCCTGCGGGGTATCCCCGGATCGCACGCCCACGGTGATATCCGGTACATCCAGGCCAAGGCGCTCGGCGGTGCGCGCAATACCGTTGAGCGGGGCGCGCAGGTTATTCTCCACATCCACGCCCAGTGCTTTGAGCGGGGAAATGTAGAGAACCCGCACGCCATCGTGGGCACCTTCACGGGCTGGTTCATTACTCAATGGCAGCGCGGTCTGACCCTCGCGCTCCACCAAAGAATTCAGCGCCCACAGAAACGCCGCGAGCGTCTTACCGGAACCCGTCGGCGCCACCACGAGGGCATTCGCACCTGCGGAAATGGCCTGCCAGGCTTCCTCCTGAACAGGGGTGGGGTCAGCAAAAACGTCCTCGAACCAACCGGCTACCTGCGGACGGAACTTCGCCAGAACGTTTTTGGGCATGCCCTACTGTAGCGCGCGCGGTAATCTGGGCAGCATGACCGTTGAGATTTCTGATTCCCGTCTAACCAACTCCCTCGCCGTGGGCTGCGGCGAGATCCTCAAAGGCGTACGCAACGGTGGCCTGTTGCGCGGCCTAGCGCTGGGTGATGCCGGCGATGATGCCGCCCAGGAATGGATTGCCCGCGTGCTCGAGCAGCACCGCCCACAGGACGGTGTCCTGTCTGAGGAGGCCTCCGATGACTTGAGCCGCCTGAAGAAGGAGCGCGTGTGGATCATCGACCCGCTCGACGGCACCAAGGAGTTCGCCACCGGCCGTCAGGACTGGGCGGTCCACATTGCCCTCGTCGAAAACGGCACCCCCATCCACGCCGCAGTAGGTATGCCTGATTTGGGCGTGACATTTAAGTCTTCCGATGTCCGTGCGGTAACCGGCCCACTATCGAAGAAAATCGTGGTTTCCCGTAACCGCCCGCCGAAGGTGGCGGACTACATCGCTGAGAAGATGGACTACAAGACGGTGGGCGTCGGCTCCGCGGGTGCCAAGGCCATGCACGTACTCCTCGGTGACTATGACGGTTACATTCATGCTGGCGGTCAGTACGAGTGGGACCAAGCTGCTCCGGTCGGCGTTGCTTTAGCTGCGGGCCTGCACTGCTCCCGCCTTGACGGTTCTCCCATCAAGTTCAACAACGAGGACACCTTCATCCCCGACCTGCTGGTCTGCCGCCCCGAGCTGGCCGACGACATCCTCGAGCACGCCGCCGCCTACGCGGAGGCCAACGGCGGGTACTAGATTTCTTGTGCGGCGTTCCCCTCCTGCGCAGCGCCGCTAAGTCAAATTCCCAACTCGTCTGCAAGACGAGAAACCATTCGAGCATGAAACTCATGGAAGTCATGCAGCGTGTCTTTGCCGAGGTAACCGAAAACCTCGGCATTAATCACGCCAATTATCTGTATCCACACCTCAAGCGCCTTTTCCATGACGTCAGCGGGAAGTTCCACATCAAGCTCATCAGATGCTGCCGCAAGGTCTTGCGAGAACTGGGATGAACGAGGTTCTAACTCTTTAACCGAGGCCTCAGCTAACAAAGCGGCTAGTCGCTGACTAACTTTCGTACCCGCGCCCGTTGTCTCTGAAGCTGGCGCTTCGTATCCAATGATGGGCGTGCCATAAATAAGCGCCCACCTTTGGGGAAATTTCAAAGCCCACATCCTCATAGCGGCCACAAGGCTCACGAATTTAGCTCGCGTCCCAGTGACCGCACCCACGCCTTGGGCAACGGCTCCATCGAGTGCTTCAAACGCATCGACAATCAGCATCGTTAAAAGGTGGGCCCTGTCGGGCACATAGCGGTAGATACCCGAAGAAACTATCCCCAAATCACGAGCAATTGCACGCAGATTCAAGGCTTCTGGGCCACTTGCATCAAGCTGCTCTCGTCCTAATTCAACAATGCGTGACATCGTCTGTTCGCGAGCACGCGCTCGTGGGGTCATTGACATATGGAAACCATATCAGCAACAAAGTGAGCGCTGCTCTTGAATAAAGTCGAGTGCACCTATAGCCTTAGAGAGCACCAGTCACTAATAAGAGTGGAGGACACTCAATGCACTTTCTCATTACCGGCGCGGGCCCCGTTGGCCGTGCACTATCACGTGAACTCGCAAAAAGAGGGCACACGTGCACAATCATGACGCGGCGACAGCTCCAATTCGCCGCCAGCAAAAACGTTGAGTTCAAGAAGGGCGACGCAACACACAGTGACGCCTACCCAGACCAGATCGACGGCATTGCCCACTGCATCCACGCCCCATATGACGCTCAAAAATGGCGCGACCTACTCATTCCAGCTGAAGAAACCGTGCTGAAGGTAGCCGCCCAACGGGGCATCCCCGTTGTCTTTCCCGAATCGATGTATGGGTTCGACCAGTCTCACGAGGTGATTTCGCCTGATACTCCCCTCACCCGATCTCGCAATGGCAAACCCGGTGTTCGAGCGACCCTAATCGAGAACCGCTTAGCCTCTCCCTCGCGCACTACCTCGGTAATCGCGGCCGATCTGTACGGACCAGATGCCGGTCCCGGATGCGTTTACCATCAGCTCATCATTGGGAAGAAGCGTCCCCTTGCTCTTTTTAACGCAAACGCTAAACACTCGGTCACGTACCTTCCAGACTTCGCACGAGCGTTGACAGACGCACTTTTAGATGATTCGACACCCCCAATAATTTCCACACCTTGCGCTCCCGCTCTTACTCAAGCTGAGTTTGCTCGACGTGCCGGATGCCAACACTCCCCTATCACTATTCACCCATGGATGCTGAAAGTAGCTGGCATTGCTAGCACGGACCTCCGAGGACTAAAAGAAATGAGGTACTTGTGGGAGCGTCCCTCAATTCTTACCGGCGCCACGTCCTCATGGCAGGCGACCCCAACCGACGAAGCTCTAGAGGCTATTTATCAAGCCCAGCTATCGAAATAACAAATCTCATCACCAGTACCCCCACCGCTCTACCTAAGATTTTTCCAACGCTCTACACTTGGACATCATGAGTGACACTCCCACCGCTTCTTCAGCCCTCACAACACCATATGAGGATCTTCTCCGACGCGTCCTCGAAGAAGGCGCACCCAAAGGCGACCGCACCGGCACCGGCACCCGCTCCCTGTTCGGTGCCCAACTGCGCTACAACCTGGCGGAGTCTTTTCCGCTGCTGACCACCAAGAAAGTCTACTTCCACGGCGTGATTGGTGAGCTGCTGTGGTTCCTGCGCGGCGAGTCCAACGTCAAGTGGCTCCAGGAGAACAAGGTCCGCATCTGGAACGAGTGGGCCGATGAGAACGGCGAACTGGGCCCCGTCTACGGCGTGCAATGGCGCTCATGGCCCACGCCGGACGGTCAGCACATCGACCAGATTCAGGTCGCGCTCGATACTCTGAAAAACAATCCGGATTCGCGCCGCAACTTGGTCTCCGCGTGGAACGTCTCTGAGCTGGACAAGATGGCGCTCATGCCCTGCCATCTGCTCTTCCAGCTCTACGTCGCTGACGGCAAGCTCTCCATGCAAGTCTACCAGCGCTCCGCGGACATGTTCTTGGGCGTGCCCTTCAACTTGGCTTCCTATGCCGCGCTGACCCACATGTTTGCCCAGCAAGCGGGCCTCGAGGTGGGCGATCTCATCTGGGCTGGCGGCGATTGCCACATCTACAACGACCACATCGAGCAGGTCAAGGAACAACTTTCCCGCGAGCCGCGCGAATACCCGCAGCTCAAGCTCCACAAGGCCGCGAGCCTCTTTGACTACGACTTCGAGGATTTCGAGGTCATCGGCTACGACCCCCACCCCACCATCAAGGCGCAGGTGTCTGTCTAATGCTGGGCGCAATCTGGGCCCAGTCACTCGACGGGGTCATCGGTGACGGTACCGTGATGCCCTGGCATGTGCCGGAGGACCTCAAGCATTTCAAAGAAGTCACCATGGGCGCACCTGTCATCATGGGCCGCAAGACGTGGGAATCTCTCAATCCCAAGTTCCGCCCGCTTCCGGGCCGGGACAACATCGTGCTGTCCCGCCATGAACCCGGCGAGTGGTCTGCGGGCGCCACCGTTGTGGGCAACCTCGACGCGGCGCTTGATGCTGCGCCTGGCGACGCCTGGATCATCGGCGGCGGCCAGCTCTACAACTCCGCACTCGACCACGTCGATACTATCGAGCTCACCCTCATGGGTGTGCAGGTCGGCGATGCCTACGGCGACGATGCCGTGCACGCCCCCTCCGTACCGGATGAGTTCAGCTTGTCTGCCGATAGCGACTGGCTGACCTCACAGTCCGGACACCTCACCATTCCCGGGCAGCCGCCGAGCGAGCTGCCAATGAAATACCGCTTCCTTACCTACGACCGAAAGGCTGCTGCTTAATGTCAGGCAACATCACTGCTCCCGAAACCACTGAGCACGTCACCATCTTCTTCGCCGATTGGTGCCCGTTCTGCCAGCGCCTGATTTCTGCGCTCAACCGCACGGAAACCCCGCACGCGCTCGTCGACGCCGAAGCGGAAGGCACCGAAGATATCAACGCTTGGATCGAGTCCGTCAACGACGGCAACCGCATCGTGCCCACCGTCCTCTACTCCGACGGCACCCACGCCACCAACCCTGCAGCTAGCGAGGTCCGCGCCAAGTACGCGGAGCTGGCCGGCGAATAAGTCCCCGCAGCCAGCGCGACCAAAGGCCACACGTTTACCGCCGCCCCAAGCAGGGCTGCTAGTCTTACCTAGGTGCGCAACGCACCCCCCTGCCCCAGTAGCTCAGGGGATAGAGCACGGCTCTCCTAAAGCCGGTGTCGGAAGTTCGAATCTTCTCTGGGGCACGCTGTGAAGTGAGGGTTTCGGAAAACTTTTCAAAAGTGTTCAGAAAACTCCCGCGGCGCAAGAGTCGGGACCTTGAAACTGGGTTCCGGCTCTCATTTTTCACCGAAACTGTCTGCTTTCTCAAGAAGATGGGCCTCGAAGTGAGTCTTTGCGACCAATTCCTGACTAGCGATCCAAAAGTATGTTTCCCTTGGTCCGAATTTTCTTCGGTTCCTGTCGCTGCCCCGGCTACCATAGAGTGCGAATAACTTTGAACGCCCCGACAAACGAAACGAGGCAGCGAAACGGTGGCCGGTGCGAAGCAACTACTTGAATTGACCTGGTTCAACAAGGACAAGGCACTCATCCCCAGTGAAGAGGGACGCTACGCATACGAATGGGTTGACCCGACGGATCCTCGGTACTGCGAGACTCGGGCGCTCGTCGTTGACGAAGTGGTCACCGGCAAGCAATCGCCTAAGGACGAGGGCACACAATACTCGGAGCGGGCTGACCTGGAGCCGACCAAGGACAATTTGCTGATCCTCGGTGAGTCCGGCGACGTGCTTGAAGCTCTCACTCGCGTGCCGGAGTTGCGAGAGAAGTACCTCGGCAAGATCAAGTGCATTTACATTGACCCGCCGTTTAACACCGCGCAAACCTTCGCCAACTACGAGGACAACCTCGAACACTCCGTATGGCTCACCATGATGCGTGACCGCCTCGTCCACCTACGCAAGCTTCTTAGCGATGACGGGTCGATTTGGGTCCACCTCGACGACGTCGAAAACCACCGCATGCGCGCGCTTATGGACGAAGTGTTTGGAAGTGGGAACTTCGTTCGGGAAATTGTCTGGAGGAAGACCTACTCACCGGAGAATCGATCCACCATCACCGCCTCGCAAGATTTCATCCTTGTGTATGCAAAATCGAACGCAGGGTTCCGGGAGAGTCGCAACCCACTGCCTAGAACGGCAGCCCAAAATTCGGCATACAAAAACCCGGATAGTGACCCCCGTGGCCCCTGGAAGCCCGGGGATTTCACCGCAGGTGCGGGTCACGCCACTAAAGACCAGTTTTACCCTTTAATGACTCCCGCGGGGCTAACGTTCACCCCGCCTCCTGGTAGAGCGTGGGTCTATACAGAAAGCCGCTACAAGGAATTGTTGGACCAAAATCGAGTCTATTTTGGGGTCGATGGGTTGGGTCGCCCGGCATTCAAGCGCTTCCTCTCTGATGTTGAAGGAAAGGGCCGTGTTCCGGACTCCTGGTGGGACCACTCCGAAGTGGGCCACAATGATGCTGCAAAGAAAGAAATTCAAAGCCTAATCCCAGAAGAATCGCCGTTTTCCACACCCAAACCCGAACGCCTCCTCGAACGCATCATCCACATCGCAACGAACCCCGGTGACATCGTCCTCGATGTGTTCGCCGGTTCGGGAACCACCGCAGCCGTCGCCCAGAAGATGGGCCGCCGCTGGGTCAGCTGCGAGCTCGTGGAAGACACCTTCAACCGCTTCACCCGTCCACGCCTGGAGAAGGTCATAAACGGCGAGGACCAGGGCGGAATCAGCATCCAGAAACAAGAGCGTGTCGACGCGACTGAGGAAGGCCTGCCCGAAGGTCTCTCACCGGAAGACGCCCAGAAGTTCAACAGCGCTCTTAACAAAGTGCTCGCAGCGAACCCCGAATTGAAAACCGAAGCGGTAGTCAAAGCGCTCAAGACTGCGACGAAGACCAAGAACCAGAAAGGCGTCGTCAACTGGCGCGGAGGCGGCAGTTTTACAGTCGCCCACCTTGCACCACAGTGTTTCGACTACGTCCCCGAATTGGGTTTCGTCACGCTCACCGAAGCAGCAACCGGTGCGACGCTCGTCAACTCTGTCGCCGCAAACCTCAACTTCACGCTTACCCCGGATAACCGCCATTACGATGGCAAGCGCGGTTCTATGTTCCTCAAAGTGGTCGAAGGCCGGCTCGATAGGGACCAGGCCGAAGAGCTCCTCGCTCACCTTGATGAGGACGAAGGCGTCACGCTCGCCGCTACGGAGCTCGAACCGGGAGTCAGGCAGTTCGCGAGGACAACGGATAAGCCGTGTCAGGTTGTCCATATTCCCAACGACATTTTCAATTACTCGGAAACGCAGGAGGGCAAGTAGACATGGCACTTCCAATCGCACTTGACCAAGGACTCATCGACAGCATCGCTACGGAGTTTCAACTGCGAGATCCCAACAAGCGGGCGTTGCGCGAGCTCATTTACCACCTCACTGGTGACTTTGATCCGTTAGAGCCCATGGTCATGCACATGGCCACCGGCGCAGGCAAGACCTACCTCATGGCCGCACTCATTGAGTATTTATCGCGCTTCGGGGTGAAAAACGTCATGGTGGTCGTCCCGCCTTCCACAGTGTTGGAGAACAAGACCGTCCAGAACTTCACCCAGGGCTCGCGCCGTTACGTTGAAGGCTTCTCTTCTGCTCCTCAGGTTGTTTCACCTGGTAATTACGGCGCTTGGCGTGCCGGCCAGTCAGAGCTGTTCCGAAATGCCGCAGACGGCCCGATGGTCTACGTCTTTAACGTGTCGCAACTTATCGAGCCGAAGAAGGCCAACGCTCGCGCTGGCACCGAAGAGGGCATGCGCCGCAAGATTCGTGACCACCAGGAAGAGTCCGGTTCGCTCTACGATTATCTGGTCAACCTCGACGACCTAGTGGTTATCGCGGACGAGTCCCACCTGTTTGGCACATCGGCCAAGGCGTTCAACCAGGCACTGAAGGATCTCCGTCCCGCTGCGACGATTGGGTTGACCGCTTCGGCATCCGATACGGACCACGTCATCTTCCACTACCCGCTGTATAGCGCCATCGAAGACGGCTATGTGAAGTCGCCAATGCTGGTCTACCGCGAGAACGGCTACCCCAAGAACTCAGCCGAGGAGAGACAACTACTTGACGCGGTGTCGCTGTTGCGGAACAAAGAGGCGGCCTATGAGGCGTACGGTAAGGCGAACTTCCCCGGCGAAACGGGTGAGCGAAAGAGGACGAAGCCGCTGCTGTTTGTCGTGTGCGAAAGCGTCGCCCATGCAGGAGAAGTCACCAAGATCCTGCAAGGCCCGGGCTATTTCGGCGAGCCCGAGGCAGTGCTCCAGTTCGACAACAAGCACAATGACGCGGTCACCCTGCGCCGCTTAGACGAACTCGACAGCCCAAACTCAACTGTGCGTGCCATTGTCTCCGTTGATCGTCTCAAAGAGGGTTGGGACACCAAGCGAGTCGCGGTGATGTGTGCGTTGCGTGCCATGTCATCAGACATTCTTACCCAGCAAACCATGGGCCGAGGCCTGCGACTGCCTTTTGGTGCCCGCACTGGTGTGGCTGAGCTGGACCAGTTGGACATCTTGAGTCACAAGTCGTTCAAGTCCCTCCTCAAAGACGAAGACGTGCTGCGCTCCTTCGGCCTCGGAGATGCCGCCCAGGGCGCAATCTCCGGCATGGATGTCGAAGAGAGCTTCCTCCAGGGCGAAGGACAAGTGCAGCCAAACCCGAACGACCCTTCGCCCGAAACCCAAAGGGGGTCGACTTCCGGTTCGACCGCGTGGCTAACAACCCCTTCAAGCGAAACAACGGACGGCCCGAGCGACATCGGCACCAAGGCCGGCGAAACTGTCCAGGTCACTGGTGGCTACACCGGAGGTGTCTCATTCCGACGAGTCGGTGACAATGAGACGATGCAGCGCGCCGGCTACATCCCGTCAACGGAAATCTGGGTCAACGAAGAGTTCGCAGGAAAGACCTTCCTGTTTCCCTCCACGGTTATGGCGAAATCAACCACGCCGTTCTTGCTCAGCCACATTGACGACGAGGACATTATCCGGGCTGCGCGCCGCGTCTCCGACTCGAAGGAAGCGCTCACCCGCGAAGAAATAGTCGTGCGAAAGTCCAAGCTCGACACGAAACGCACCACCGACGCGGAGGTCGAATCGGCCCCCGTGGCCGATGACACTGTTATCAGTGAACTCACCCGCCGCGTATTCGGCCTTGGGGTTGTTACCCAGGACAAAAAGAACGCGATCACATTGGCGCAATACGTCCTTCCGACCTTCATGGCGAACGCCGGTATCGACCACTGGACGGAAAAGGCGAAGCAGTCTGCGGTAGACGAGCTCGTTGCACTAGTAAACGCGGAGGCGCGTCAGCACGCAAGCAGCTTGCAGACCGAAACGACTATCGTCCCAGTCGAACTGCCGATTGAACAAGTTGTGACCTTGCCGTTTGGCAAGGCGGTGCTCCAGCAACTCTCTAAAGACCAGCAGGCGAAATTCAAGCCCCGCGAGTTCTACGACGGTTGGAACCGCGGACTGTTCCCCGCAGCGAGTTTCGACTCGTGGGGTGGCGAGTACCTCCTCGCGCTGCTACTGAACTACACCTCGGACATCGTGTGGTGGAAGCGCCTCTATTCCACTGACGGCGCGTCGATCATGTACACCACCAGGGATACCTACTACCCCGACTTCGTCGCCCAGGACTCAGACGGAAAGATGTGGATTATCGAGGGCAAGTCAGACAAGGGACGAGATGACGAAACGGTACAAGCGAAACGAGCCGCGGCTCGGGTACTCGTACGGGAACTGCTTGGCGAAGAGGACTTCGTCGGCCAGAAGTGGGGCTACGTCATTGCCTACGAGTCCGACATTCGTGCGTCCGAGTCGTGGGAAGACCTGAAGCGGAAGTCGAATCCCGGGTCGTGAGACGACGCGGGGCCGCGATGACCGATGCGGAACGCGGCTACGTAGATCAACCTGGATGACAGTGAAAGGGACTATAAATAATGACAAGAAACAGATTCGAAGTAGCAGACTGGCTGCTCAGCTGGGTGGATGATAACCCCACGAGTCCAACCAATTTTCAACATCTATCGACCAAGTCTGGTTTCTCGAACGAAGACCTATACCGCTCAGCGAAGATGCTTGAAAGCCTCGAACTTCTAACATTCGAAACGGACTGGAACCAAGAGCTCTTTTACGGGCGGCTCACTGGTAAAGGTCAACACCTAGTTTTTTCTGGAACGTCCGTGGCGGATTACGGGGTTGACCAGGGAATCCACACGACGAACACCGCGGTAAACATCCATGGTGATGTCAATGGTGGGCAGGTTGGAATCAACAATGAACACAGCGTCACTATCAACGTGAGCACTGCCCAGATTCAAAACCTCATCGACGCTCTGCGCGAAAGCGGACACGATGATGTTGCCGAGGTCATCGACCAAGAAACAGACGGTGGTGCTCGAACAAGCCGTCTCCCAACCGCACTTCGAAAAGGGCTTTCTGTGCTCGGCGATGCCGGCAGCGCCGCAACGATTCTCGGTCCAGTCGCAACTGCGCTTATCGGACTCTTCTGACGAGCTACGCCCGGAGATAAATCGTCTGTAATTTCCACCCCGATGGCAGTTGCTCTTCTTTGCCGATGAACTCAATGGGGTCCACGTCTGCCTGCTCCCACTTACGCAGCTCCATCTCGCTCAGAGTCTTCAGGCGGAATGGAAGTCGCTTAACTGAAACAAATGCTGGTTGCCCAGGGGCGGTTTCAAGTGGTGGATGCATCACTTGAATAGTTCTTGGATTTTCTCTTCTGGTGTGTACCAGTTG
>NZ_JSEF01000022.1 GCF_000805675.1 Corynebacterium minutissimum
ACCAATGATGGTGACGAGGACACCGACGGTGATGGTAAGCCGAACAAGGACGAGTCCAACCCGGATGAGGACAAGATCACCGATAAGGATGGTGATGGCATCCCGGACATCATTGACCGTGATGATGAGGATGGTCCGAAGGGTGATAAGGACGGCGACGACATCATCAACGCTGAGGACCCGGATGCTGATGGCGACGGTGTGTCCAATGCTGATGAGAAGGAAGCCGGCCTAGATCCGCTGAACCCGGATACTGATGGTGACGGCACCGAGGATGGTGACGAGGACACCGATGGTGACGGCAAGAAGAACAAGGATGAGTCCGAGGTTCCTGAGGGCAAGGTTGAAGACAAGGACGGCGACGGCCTTGGTGATACCGGTGTTACCGATAAGGATCCGGAGGACGGCGAGGCTGACATCACCGATGGCCCGCTGACCAACGACACTGATGGTGACGGCAAGCCGGATGCTGTTGATCCGGACATCGATAATGATGGTGTCAATAACTCTGACGAGAAGGCTGCCGGTACCGATCCGTATAACCCGGATACCGATGGTGACGGCACCAATGATGGTGACGAGGACACCGATGGTGACGGCAAGCCGAACAAGGATGAGTCCAACCCGGATGAGGATAAGACCACCGATAAGGATGGCGACGGTATCCCGGACATCATCGACAAGGATGATGAGGATGGTCCGAAGGGTGATAAGGACGGCGACGGCATCATCAACTCTGAGGACCCGGACGCTGATGGCGACGGTGTGTCCAACGATGATGAGAAGGAAGCCGGCCTTAATCCGCTGAACCCGGACACCGATGGCAACGGTACCAATGATGGTGACGAGGACAGCGACAAGGACGGCAAGTCCAACGCTGAGGAGTCTGAGGTTCCTGAGGGCAAGGTTGAAGACAAGGACGAAGACGGCCTTGGCGACACCGGTATCACCGACAGGAACGGCAACGATGTCGCCGATCTGATTGAGGCTGAGGACAAGCCAGGTGACGAGGACGACAAGCCGTCTGATGGCAAGAAGGACTCCGATAACGACGGTCTGACCGACGATAAGGAGAAGGAGCTTGGTACCGATCCGAATAAGGCTGACACCGATGATGACGGTATCAACGACGGTGATGAGGTAGACGGTTCTAAGAACCCGTTCGATAAGGACGGCAACAAGGTTAAGCCGGGTGAGAACGGTGCTCCGACGGATCCGACCAAGCCTGATACTGATGGTGACGGCCACAATGATGGTTCTGAGGTCAACAACAAGGACAAGGACGGCAAGCCTGCTCCGACGGATCCGAATGACCCGAACTCCAAGCCGGGTGAGGATGACCAGAAGGATACTGATGGTGATGGCCTGCCCGATGATAAGGAGAAGGAGCTTGGTACCGATCCGAATAAGGCTGACACCGATGATGACGGTATCGACGACGGTGATGAGGTAGACGGTTCGAAGAACCCGTTCGATAAGGACGGCAACAAGGTTAAGCCGGGTGAGAACGGTGCTCCGACGGATCCGACCAAGCCTGATACTGATGGTGACGGCCACAATGATGGTTCTGAGGTCAACAACAAGGACAAGGACGGCAAGCCTGCTCCGACCGATCCGAATGACCCGAACTCCAAGCCGAGTGAGGATGACCAGAAGGATACTGATGGTGATGGCCTGCCCGATGATAAGGAGAAGGAGCTTGGTACCGATCCGAATAAGGCTGACACCGATGATGACGGTATCGACGACGGTGACGAGGTAGACGGTTCGAAGAACCCGTTCGATAAGGACGGCAACAAGGTCAAGCCGGGTGAGAAGGGTGCTCCTACTGACCCGACCAAGGCTGATACTGATGGTGATGGCACCAATGATGGTGACGAGGTCACTGGTTCTAAGAACAAGGGCAAGCCGACTGATCCGAATGACCCGAACTCTAAGCCGAAGAAGCCGAAGAAGCCGATGATTCCGGGTCTTCCGTGGGGTCCGTCCTGGCCGGTTCCGCCGACCAAGCCGGGCGATGACAAGAAGGGCAAGGACTCCGATGGTGATGGTCTGACTGACGATCAGGAGAAGGAGCTTGGTACCGATCCGAATAAGGCTGACACCGATGGTGATGGCATTAAGGATGGTGCTGAGGTTGATGGTTCTGAGAACCCGTTCGATAAGGACGGCAACAAGGTTAAGCCGGGTGACAACGGTGCTCCGACTGACCCGACCAACCCTGACTCTGATGGTGACGGCACCGAAGATGGTGATGAGGTAACCGGTTCTAAGAATGACGGTAAGCCGACTGATCCGAATGATGCTGACTCCAAGCCGGGTAAGCCTGCCGAGCCGGGCAAGCCTTCTGAGCCGGGTGATACCCCTGACGGAAATGGTTCTTCTAACCTGTCTGAGCGTTGCATCAACACTGGTATGGGTATTGGCCTGCCGCTGTTGTTCCTGATTCCGGTTGGTCTGGCTTCCCAGATGAATATTCCGGGTCTGTCGGACTTCTTGGCTCCGATTAACAAGCAGATTCAGGACCTGAACATGCGTCTGCAGCAGCAGACCAACACCTTTAATGGTCCGTTGGCTAAGCAGATGGCTGGTATTGATGCGCAGCTGAAGCGTTTCGGTGCTGATTACCACCAGGCTGCTGGTGCTGTGGCTCTGATTGCTGCTGGTGCTCTGGCTATCGGCCTGTTGGCTGATGCGTGTGCACCGGGTGCTGATGAGGAAGGTTCCTCCAAGTAAGAGGAAGACCGCGATAACCGAGGGCCAGCCGGCCCAACGTGGCCGGCTGACACGCTAAAGGTCAGACTGTAGACACCGAGCCCCCTTTTCCCACCGATACCCTGCGGTGAGGAAAGGGGGCTTTGGTGATCGCGTAGGTGATCACGTAGGCGCTACGCGTTAGGGAATGGTGGGGGACGGGGGGACGTCGCCAAGCAGCACAGCGTCAAATGTGTGCGATAATTCGAGAATGACTACCGCAGGCGATAACGCAGGCCGCATCGGCACCCCACTCACAGCAACCGCTACCAAGGTGCTGTTGCTAGGGGCGGGTGAGCTGGGTAAGCAGCTGGCAATGGCCTTCCAAAATTTAGGGCTCGAGGTTCACGCCGTGGACCGCTACGCAGGAGCACCCGCGCAGCAGCTCGCGCACTTTAGTTACATCGCAGACATTAGGGACCCGCAGAAGGTGTGGGAGCTTACTGAGCGAATCAAGCCGGACTACGTCGTCCCCGAGGTGGAGACAGTGGCGATCGAAGCGCTCGAGCGCGTGGAGGAAGAACTGGGGGCCACAGTGGTGCCTTCCGCGCGTGCGTGCGCGCTGACCCAATCGCGGGAGAGTGTTCGTGGCGTGGCTGAGAGCATCGGCTTGCCTGTGTCCGGCTATCGCTTTGCGGAGTCCCCTGAGGAGCTGCAGCAGGCGGTGGAGGAGTTGGGCCTGCCGTGCATTGTGAAGCCGGATATCACGACCTCCGGCAAGGGCCACGTCCTTCTTAAGGAAGAGGAGGACGTAGAGGAGGCCTGGTCCATGGTGCGCCACGTGTCCTCAGATAATAAGCGCGTGGTGGTGGAGCGCTTCGTGGACTTTGATTATGAGGTCACGCTCCTGGCGGTGCGCTCCATTGACCCGGCCACGGGCAAGATGGCCACGTGGTTTAGTGAGCCTATTGGTCACCGTCACGAAAAGGGTGACCTGGTGGAGTCCTGGCAGCCCATGGCAATGAGTGAGGATGCGCTGGCGAATGCACGTTCCGTGGCCGCGCGCATCTCCAATGAGTTGGGAGGACGCGGCGTGTACGGCGTAGAGCTCTTCGTGGCTGGCGATGACGTGTACTTCTCCTCCGTCTCGCCACGCCCGTTGGATACGGCGATGCTGACGGACTATACCCAGCGTTTCTCTGAGTTTGATTTGCACGTGCGCGCCATGTTGGGCCTTCCCATTGACGTCACGTTGGTCAGTCCCGGTGCTGCGGTCATTCTCCACGCTGATGCTGAGCTTGACGACGTCTCGTATTCCGGCCTCGATGCTGCCATGGCTTATGAGGAGACCGACGTGCGTCTGTTTGGTAAGCCGTGGGCGTATTCAGGCCGCCGCATGGGGATGGTGGCTACGACTGCTGAGGACGTTGAGACCGCCCGCGACAGGGCCGCCTTAGCGTCTTCTAAGATTACTGTGGGGCCAAGCCAGAGCGAGTTTGCTCAGGGTCCCTCCGAAAAGCTCTCGCCTGACGACGCCTCCGCTACCGACATCGACGTCATCGAAGTCGCCGAGCCCGTCATCGACGTCGATCCCAAGCTCACCAGGTCTGCCGACGACTAACGGGGAGGTAGCACTACACCCTTGGGTGTAGATGTGTGCAGGAATTTTTTAAGCGGTTGCGCGGTATGCGCGGCCGCTTCTTGTCTACCTCAAGGGAGTCCACAGGTGGGGAATTCGACTCACTTGAGGGAAAGGGTGTTCTACTAAAAACCGAAGTTTCAACTAACCTTTGTGCCCCTCCTTACTGAGCTTCATGTTCGCTCAGTGTCCTAATGTCCGCGATGCTGTTCATATTTGGTTGAAATTTGCACATACTAACCCCTGCTAAAGCTTAGAAAATCTGAGTTGAGAAATTAAGACGAGAGAACTCTAACTTAATCAGGTTTCCTAAAACTGAGAATGTCGATATGTCAACAACGTATCGAACATTATGACTAACGGCACGATTTAAAGGTGCTACCATGCCGATTTACATGCGGGTTTGCCGACTTTCCACTGCTATAAGCGAAATTTATAGAAGAATCACCAATCTTGCAGGAACCTGTGCGCGATGATATTCTCCTGAGTGGACTTTAAGAGTAGATCGAGAGTCTGAAGGTGGTTATGCCGGTCAGGGTGGAAATGCCACGTCAAGATTTCAGATATTCTCAGCATCCGTCCGGACGCTGCGCAGAATAAATTGTAAGAGTTTGCAACATCCGAAGAGGAAACAATGAGTAGATTACGAAACATCTCCAGAGAGGGGTGGATGGTCTTTACCGCAGTGCTGACTGCCATTGCGGTAATTGCGGCCATGATTGCCGTTCCTGGCGTGAAGGCGGGGGCTGCGGAGCCTACTGACTTCAAGCCGGACTATGATCTTGGCGCCGAAGCAAAGAAGCTTGGTGGCGATGACAGCTGGGGCACGCTCGTGTGGGCTGGTAAGCCGCCAGCAGGGGCAATTAATACCAACCAGAACAACGATGTCGGTTGGGGTTGGTGTATCGATTACACCATCGCTGATCCAATGCGTAAGAGTGGTCGATACCTGAGGTCCGAGGCAGGCGCGATTCGCTTCGATGACCCGAAGTATCAGAATGCCGCAATCGGTCTAGCGATGAAGATGCGCGATGCGACGGCAGCGGGCGATAAGGCGCTTGCCTACAAATACAGCGTCTACCTAACTGCAATCATTTCTGATGCTTCCGGTAGGGCTGCTGCGATTAAGTTTCTCCGCGCAAACGAACCGGGGCAGAATCCTCAAACGGTCCGTCCACTTCGTGGATTTGACGGAAATTCTGATGAATTTACGCAGCTTACGGGTCTTCGCATCGTAATGGATGACACGCGATATCTTGATGACCAGTTTGAGGTTGATCCTTCGGTAACGATCCCCGAGCAGCCGATGGATGCGTTCATTACCGTCGTCGGCCCCAACGGTGAAACCCGTTTCCACACTGGCGGTGGTCAGCGTGTGGTCCCGATTGATCAGCCTGGCCTTCCGGGCGATGGTGGACACAACCCGGGCACTGATGAAGAGAACGATCCTAACCCGTATCCATCTCCGTCAGAAAGCACTGAACCTGAGCCGTCTTCTTCTGTAACGGAAACGACGTCTTCTGACCAGCCGACGACGGAGGAGACGACCGAACCGTCTGAGCCGTCGACGACCGATGAGCAGACTACCGAGGAAACTACGTCTGAAACCTCAGACGAGCCGACGACTGAAGAGACCACTACGACTTCGAATACTGACGAAGTTCCGGAGCCGACGACGTCGGAAAGCACACCCAATTCGGAAACGACTACTGTAACGGTAACGACTTCTGAAAACCCGTCTGAGGGCGAGACGACCGCGCCTGAGTCGACGACGCCTGGCGAGGAGACGACTTCCGATACCACGGAAAAGACGACCACCAAGGAGACGTCGACTGAGTCTACTGAGGAACCGACTCCGACCCCGACTACTGACGTAGGTCCGGAGCCGACCCCTACGACTTCTCAGCAGGAGAAGCCGCTCAAGCCGGAGATCAAGACCCAGGCCAAGTTTGATGGTGACAAGCAGCAGGTTGTTGCTGGCGCAACCGTTATTGACACGGTTCATTACGAGGACCTGGTTCCGGGTAAGAAGTACACCCTGAAGGCCGAACTTCGTAACAAGGCTGTTGACGCTAACGCTAATGGCGAGCACGCTGTTGTTGGTACCGGCTCGCAGGAATTCACTGCGGAAGCTGAGTCCGGCGACGTTGAGGTAAAGATTAACGTCGATAAACAGCTCGAGTCCCCGATCGCTGCTGCCGTTGCTTTCGAGAAGCTCTTCTCTTCCGAGGTAGACAAGGATGGCAACGACATCTCCGGCTCCGGCGAGGAGAAGGAGATTGCCAACCACGAGGACATTACCGACGAGGCACAGACCGTTAACACTGTCTGGAACCCTGAAATCGGTACGACGGCCAAGTTCAAGGACGGTAACCGCGTTGTTGAGGGTGCCACGGTTATCGACACCGTGACGTATATGGACCTTGTTCCTGGCAAGAACTACACCCTAAAGGCAAAGCTGATCTCTAAGGAGGACGGCACCACTGTTCTGGGTGAGGCTACCCACAACTTCACTGCAGAGAAGTCTGCTGGCTCTGAGGACGTTGAGATTATCGTTAATGACAACGCCAAGGATGGAGCTACCGCAGCGGTTGCTTTTGAGAAGCTGTTCTCCTCCGAGGTAGACAAGGGTGGCAACGACATCTCCGGCTCCAACGAGGAGAAGGAGATTGCTAAGCACGAGGACATCAACGACGAGGATCAGACTGTGACTTCCGAGCTGAACCCGTCGATTAAGACCAAGGCTGAATTCGACAATGCTAAGCAGGTTGCTGCCGGCGTTGTAGTTAAGGACACTGTTTCCTACACTGATTTGGTTCCGGGTAAGGAGTACACCCTTAAGGCAGAGCTGCGTAACAAGGCTGCTGACGCTAACGGTGAGCATGCTGTTATTGGTCATGGTGACCTGACCTTCAGCCCGAAGACTTCTGCAGGTGAGGTTGTTGTTGACATCAAGGTCAATGAGGACCTTGAGGGCGTAGTTGAGGCTGCGGTTGCATTCGAGAAGCTGTACTCCAAGCAGGTTGATGAAACCGGTAAGGATGTTCCGAATAACGAGGGTGACGGAAATGAGATCACCACTCACGAGGACATCAACGACGAGGATCAGACTGTGACCTCTGAGGAGGAGCCATCTGAGTCGACGACCCCGGAGAAGCCGGGTGAGGAGACCTGTGAGTCCACGACCCCGGAGAAGCCGGGTGAGGAGACTACTCCGAATAAGCCGGGTGAGCCGGGTGAGGAGACCACCCCGAATAAGCCGGGCGAATCCACCATTCCGGGTAAGCCGGGTGAGTCTACGACTCCGAATGATCCGTGTGA
>NZ_JSEF01000023.1 GCF_000805675.1 Corynebacterium minutissimum
GGGTTTGGTGTGTTTGTTTTGGTCTATTAGTACCAGTAGCCTTCACACCTTGCGGTGCGTCCAGGTCTGGCCTATCAACCCCATCGTCTGTAGGGGACCTCAAATGAAACCTCATCTTAAAACAGGCTTCCCGCTTAGATGCTTTCAGCGGTTATCCCTTCCGTACGTAGCCAACCAGCGATGCTCCTGGCGGAACAACTGGCACACTAGAGGTACGTCCGTCCCGGTCCTCTCGTACTAGGGACAGCCTTCTTCAAGTTTCAACGCGCGCGGCGGATAGAGACCGAACTGTCTCACGACGTTCTGAACCCAGCTCGCGTGCCGCTTTAATGGGCGAACAGCCCAACCCTTGGGACCTACTCCAGCCCCAGGATGCGACGAGCCGACATCGAGGTGCCAAACCATCCCGTCGATATGGACTCTTGGGGAAGATCAGCCTGTTATCCCCGGGGTACCTTTTATCCGTTGAGCGACACCACATCCACAAGTAGGTGCCGGATCACTAGTCCCGACTTTCGTCCCTGTTCGACATGTCTGTCTCACAGTCAAGCTCCCTTGTGCACTTACACTCGATACCTGATTGCCAACCAGGCTGAGGGAACCTTTGGGCGCCTCCGTTACATTTTGGGAGGCAACCGCCCCAGTTAAACTACCCACCAGGCACTGTCCCCAACCCAGATCATGGGCCAAGGTTAAGGTATCCAATCCGATCAGAGTGGTATTTCAACAACGACTCCACACACACTGGCGTGCACGCTTCACAGTCTCCCACCTATCCTACACAAACCGAACCGAACACCAATACCAAGCTATAGTGAAGGTCCCGGGGTCTTTTCGTCCTGCCGCGCGTAACGAGCATCTTTACTCGTAGTGCAATTTCACCGGGCCTGTGGTTGAGACAGCAGAGAAGTCGTTACGCCATTCGTGCAGGTCGGAACTTACCCGACAAGGAATTTCGCTACCTTAGGATGGTTATAGTTACCACCGCCGTTTACTGGGGCTTAAATTCTCAGCTTCGCAGTCAAAGACTACTAACCGGTCCTCTTAACCTTCCAGCACCGGGCAGGCGTCAGTCCATATACATCAACTTCACGTCTTCGCATGGACCTGTGTTTTTGATAAACAGTCGCTTCCCTCTATTCTCTGCGACCCCACAACCCACCACCAACGCAACGGTTGGCTTAAGTCGTGTGGTCCCCCTTCTTCCGAAGTTACGGGGGCATTTTGCCGAGTTCCTTAACCACAGTTCACCCGAACGCCTTAGTATTTTCAACCTGACCACCTGTGTCGGTTTAGGGTACGGGCCATACATCCACATCGCTAGAGGCTTTTCTCGACAGTACTAGATCACCAACTTCACCCTTTATTGGGCTACGCATCACGCCTCAGGTTCTACGGTGTGCGGATTTGCCTACACACCACCTCACACGCTTACACCAACAATCCACTAAGCGGCATGGCTACTACACTGTGTCACCCCATTGCTTGAACCACACTTCAGGCCCCACGACATCAACAACCAACGTGTTCAAAGAACACATAAGTCGTATCCGCGGTGGTTAGTATCAGTGCTTTATCATGGGCGCGGACATACGGGTACCAGAATATCAACTGGTTGTCCATCGACTACGCCTGTCGGCCTCGCCTTAGGTCCCGACTCACCCTGGGAAGACGAACTTGACCCAGGAACCCTTAGTCATCCGGCGGGAAGGATTCTCACCTTCCAATTCGTTACTCATGCCTGCATTCTCACTCGCACACACTCCACGCCTCCTTACGGTAACGCTTCCACACATGCACGACGCTCCCCTACCCAATACAAAAAGTATTGCCGCGGCTTCGGCGGTGTGCTTGAGCCCCACTACATTGTCGGCGCAGGACCACTCGACCAGTGAGCTATTACGCACTCTTTCAAGGATGGCTGCTTCTAAGCCAACCTCCTGGCTGTCTTCGCGATCCCACATCCTTTTCCACTTAGCACACCCTTAGGGGCCTTAACCGGCGATCTGGGCTGTTTCCCTCTCGACTATGAAGCTTATCCCCCACAGTCTCACTGCCGCACAACACAATTGATGGCATTCGGAGTTTGGCTGACATTGCTAAGATTGTAGTCCCGCTCAACCAACCAGTAGCTCTACCTCCACCAAGCTCATGCGACGCTGCACCTAAATGCATTTCGGGGAGAACCAGCTATCACGGAGTTTGATTGGCCTTTCACCCCTACCCACAGCTCATCCCCGCAGTTTTCAACCTACGTGGGTTCGCGCCTCCACAACCTCTTACAATTGCTTCACACTGGCCATGGGTAGATCACCCCGCTTCGGGTCCAGGACACGCCACTCAACACACCCCATTAGGATTCGGTTTCCCTACGGCTACCCCACACGGGTTAACCTCGCGACATGCCGCTGACTCGCAGGCTCATTCTTCAAAAGGCACGCCATCACACACACAAGGTGCTCTGACGGATTGTAAGCACACGGTTTCAGGAACTATTTCACTCCCCTCCCGGGGTACTTTTCACCATTCCCTCACGGTACTAATACACTATCGGTCACACTGAGTATTTAGGCTTACCGGGTGGTCCCGGCAGATTCACAGCAGATTCCACGAGCCCGCTGCTACTCGGGCAACCCAACAACCTGTGCATTGAAGCCTTCAACTACGGGACTATCACCCTCTTTGGCGGGCGTTTCCACACCACTTCACCTAACAACAACACACAAGCACGATGATGGTAGTCACCGCACATTGGGGCCCACAACACCGCACACACAACCCCTACCAAGTATCACATGCACACGGTTTAGCCTCATCCACGTTCGTTCGCCACTACTAGCAGAATCATATTTTATTTTCTCCTCCTACGGGTACTGAGATGTTTCACTTCCCCGCGTAAACCCCCACAACAGCTATGAATTCACTGAAGGGTAACACCCCATAACAGGTGCCAGGTTTCCCCATTCGGACATCCTCGGATCAACGCTTTATTGACAACTCCCCGAGGCTTAACGCAGCCTTACACGTCCTTCATCGGCTCAGCATGCCAAGGCATCCACCATGCGCCCTAAATAACGAACACACAACCAACACACAA
>NZ_JSEF01000024.1 GCF_000805675.1 Corynebacterium minutissimum
TCCTCGTCACCATCATTGGTGCCGTCACCATCGGTATCCGGGTTATACGGATCGGTACCGGCAGCCTTCTCGTCAGAGTTATTGACACCATCATTATCGATGTCCGGATCAACAGCATCCGGCTTGCCGTCACCATCAGTGTCGTTGGTCAGCGGGCCATCGGTGATGTCAGCCTCGCCGTCCTCCGGATCCTTATCGGTGACCTCGGTATCACCAAGGCCGTCGCCGTCCTTGTCTTCAACCTTGCCCTCAGGAACCTCGGACTCATCCTTGTTCTTCTTGCCGTCACCGTCGGTGTCCTCGTCACCATCATTGGTGCCGTCACCATCGGTATCCGGGTTCAGCGGATCTAGGCCAGCTTCCTTCTCATCATCATTGGACACACCGTCGCCATCAGCATCCGGGTCCTCAGCGTTGATGATGCCGTCATCATCCTTGTCACCCTTCGGACCATCCTCATCATCACGGTCAATGATGTCCGGGATGCCATCACCATCCTTATCGGTGATCTTGTCCTCATCCGGGTTGGACTCGTCCTTGTTCGGCTTACCATCACCGTCGGTGTCCTCGTCACCATCATTGGTGCCGTCACCATCGGTATCCGGGTTATACGGATCGGTACCGGCAGCCTTCTCATCAGAGTTGTTGACACCATCGCCATCGATGTCCGGATCCTGAGAATCCGGGATACCGTCACCATCAGTGTCCGGATCCGCAATCATGCGCTCGGTGACAGTCAGGTTGAAGGAGTCGGTGTCAGTAGCCACACCATTCTTAGCCGTGACCTTGATATCTTCCCAGGTCTTCAGCTCAGCATCTGCCGGAACAGTGCCAACAATGGCCTTCTTAGCGTCATCGTACTGCAAGAAGTCCGGCAGATTCTCTACAGAAACCTCAGCACCCTTAGAAGCCTTAACCGGAATGTTGACCTCTTCACCGCGCTGAACCTTCTTATCCGGGATTGCGTCTACGTTGATGTCCACAACCTGGTCGGGTTCGGCGACTACGACCTTAGCCTTTGCCGTGTCCTCCGACCCGTCCGGGTAAGTGACCTTCACCGGAATTTCGATGACGTCACCTGGTTTAGCATCCTTCGGAGCGTCAAACTTGATGGAGCCGTCGTCGTTCACGGTCACTCCATCGGGAGCGCCCTCCCCCTTCTCGAACTTCGTTCCGTTGGGAGCGGTGGCATCTTTACCATCATTATCGGTAAAGGTCGGCTTCTCAATATCCACCGACTCACCAGGCTTAACAGCCGTCTCCTTATAAGCAGGATCAATCTGACCGTTGGTCTTCTCCGGGTCAGCAACCTTGACCGTTGCCTCAATCGTCTCACGAGAACCATCCGGGTAAGTCACAAGAACCGGCACCGTGTAGTCACCGGGCTTGGCATCGGCCGGCGGCTCCACATCGATCGAACCATCGTCATTGACGGTAATCCACTCTGGGAAGTCGACCTTGTTACCTTCTGGGTCAGTAACTTGGCCTACCTTCTCATAGGTGGTGCCCGCCGGAAGATCTTGGTCCTTATCCTTCGGCGGGGCAACCTTCGTCTTCTCACCAATGGGAGCCGTCGTATCTTCGTAAACTGGCTCGTAATCGCCGTTGTTTCGAACGCTCTCGACTGCGATAAAGGAATCCTGACCAACGACGACGTCGTACGCATTGACCAGCTGTGCGACGTAGGTGCCCGGGTTCTTGAAATCACGCGGTGGGAGCGAGCACTTGTCGGCATCAGCCAAGGTGTCCACTGCGCAGTCTTCGCCAATCTGCTTACCGTTCGGACCGATCCAACGGATCTTGTTTTCACCAGAGAACGGCAGCGCGCCCGTCAACTTGACCTTCGCCGGCTCAAGATTATTGATACCTTCCGGAAGATCCGCCGGGTTAAGGTAGGAATCGTAATTAACGATATCCAAGTTAGCGATGTCGGCCTGAACCTCAGCAAAGTTGATGTTGTACCAACGCTGCTTAGCAAACGAAGGGATGCCAACATCGCC
>NZ_JSEF01000025.1 GCF_000805675.1 Corynebacterium minutissimum
GGACGGATTCTAGTGGTCGTGGAAACACGATTTTAGTTTTCGGTGGCATAGCTTAGCAGTTCGGCCATTTTTTCGGCTGGTTTGGCGAAGCCTAGGGTTGCGCGTGGTCTGTCGTTGAGTTGCATGGCAACGAACTCGAGGTCTTCTTTGGTGTGGACGGATAGGTCAGTGCCTTTGGGGAAATACTGGCGCAGAAGTCCGTTGGTGTTTTCGTTACTTCCTCGCTGCCAGGGTGATCCTGGATCACAGAAGTACACCGGACAATCGGTGGCAATGGTAAATGATTTATGGCCGGCCATTTCACTTCCTTGATCCCACGTCAGCGAACCACGCAGGTGTGCTGGTAGCTGTTGGATAGTCTCGACGAGCGCGTTGCGCACTTCTACAGCACCATGCCCGTTGGGCAGATGCAGCAGCATGACGTATCTGGTGCTGCGTTCGACAAGCGTGCCGATAGCTGATTTGTTTCCCTTGCCCAAAATGAGGTCGCCTTCCCAATGTCCTGGAACAGCGCGGTCGTTAACCGTTGCTGGTCGTTCGGAAATCATCACCATGGGGTCGCTAAATCGCTGGCGGGCAATACGCTGGTTGCGTGGCTTTCTCACAGCACGGCCTTGGCGCAGACATGCGGCGATTTCTTTCTTCAACTCGCCTTTAGCTTGGAAGAACAACGACATATAGATAGTTTCAGGACACACCCTCATAGTGTCATCGTCAGGGAAGTCCAGACGCAACCTTCGGGAAATCTGCACCGGTGAATATCGCTTCTTCAACATCGCCCACACCGCATCACGCAATGCTGCATGTGTGTCCAGTTTGCGTGGCTTAGGCCGGAATCTGCGCAGCACGGACTTCCGATGAGCTGCATGCGGCAGATACAACCCCAATTCGTCACGGTTGCGTGTCATTTCCTTGCTTATTGTTCCCGGTGAGCGACCCAAATGCCGGGCAATAGCACGCACGCCTAGGCCTTGACGGTACAAGTCGGCGATAAGTTCACGTTCCTCGACGGATAAATATCGAGGACTAATACGTTTGTCTATCGCGTGCTGTGGGATAACTTCGACGGGCACTGCTTGACGGCCGTCAACATAAGGCAAAACCTGCATAAGTCTTTTATAAAGCTCAGTGTCTGGCCCATCGGGAACAAACGGCACACGCCCGACACCATTGAGCTTGGTTACTCCTTTATCGATGTCCAAAGCCTCGCGCGGATTAATACCGACGGCTTTTGCTGCGTCTTTTCGGCTCATCGCACCAGAACGCAGCATCAAATACTCGCACCGACGCGACGTGGCACTAGCCCGACGGCCATGCGGATTGCGCTGCCACAAGCCAAGCTCAATACCAATGCGGTACACAACGCTAGTTCCTACATTAAGCCGCGTTGAAATATCTGACGGCTTCACACCCTGCTTCCATAGCGCTTCAATGCTTTCTGTAACCGAAGCAGAAGTCGACTTCTGAACGCGCACAGGAAGTTGATACTCACGAGCCAGCCGATACGCAACACTCAAGCTAAGCCCCAGTTCCAACGCCGCACTACGAACACTACGACCGCCTGAAACCAAGAAACACAGCTGCTCCACCACATCCGGCGAAGGCTCCCAACGACTCGACACCACAAACACCACCAATCAAGGCCAGGTGTTTCCACGATCCTTAGAATCCGGG
>NZ_JSEF01000026.1 GCF_000805675.1 Corynebacterium minutissimum
TGTTATGTCCATAGGGTTTTTGGACATGGAGTCCGGTGTCTTTTTGGACACGGAATCCATGGAGGTCTTGGACACTTCTAGCGGTTTATGGTTGTGGCCTGCGTTTCGGCCGGGGTTTGGATAGTTTCGGGTTCATCCGCGGTGGTTGGCGGTGTTTCATTCCTTCAACGAGGTTGATGTTGATCTGGCCACCTGGTGGTCTGTGGCTCAACGTGATCGGCAGTGGCACGCTGAAGAGGAATTCACCGTCATGGGCCGTGTAGAACTCCGCAACGTTTTCGGCTGTGACTGTGGAGTAGAGTCTGCGGTTTTTAAACCTCAGACCAATGTAGAGACCGAAGCCGCACACGCGTACAACGCCGTCTTTGCTTACGCAGAGCTGGTCTGGGATACCCCAATGGTTTGTTGAATTTGTCGTCGGCGCCGTTAGTGTGGGGGTATCGGTGGGAGGTATGCCTTGCAAAGCTGCCATGTCATCGGTGCAGGCCTCGTGTGAAGTTGCCGCTTCCGCGGGGCCGTTTAGCATTTCGGATACAGCTTGTGGATTGTGCGCTTGGTTATAAGCGACTACGCGGGCCCAGACCTGCTCGGGATCGAGTGGATGCTGAGGCGATGGTGCCTTGGGGAAGGTATCGAAGGCCTGGCGTGGTGTGATGTGCATTTTGCCGACCAGCAGTGATTGGTGCCGTCGTCGTTCGTTGTATACCTGGCGATATTCAGCCAGATATGTGTTGACCTCAGCAAGGCTGACTGGGTGGCGTGCATCGAGGAACTGGGTCAACGTGCGGTGAGAGCGTTCGTCTTTTCCCTGGGTTGTCGGGGCGAAACCAGCAATAGCAAGTACACCTTGGCTAGCGAGCCAAGTTTCAGTAGCAGAGAGAAAACCACGGTGATAGGTGGCGAACGCATCGCCATTGTCGGAAAGGATTTCTTGAGGTTTGCCGTAGGCGGCGAACGCTGCAGCCAGTACGGCGCGCGCATCAGTACCGTTTTCTGGCAGAGCGAACGCTGTGGTTCCGACATCGAATCTGCTGGCATCATCGATAATCTGGTAAATCGTGACATGTGTGTGGGCATGGTCAAAGAGGCGGTAGACCAGTCCATCGATTTGCCAGAGTTCACCGACGAGATCACGGGCGAAGCGCTTATAGGAGCTGCGTGGCCGTTTGCGGGCATTGGCATCAACAAATCCCAGCTCATGAAGCCACGAGGCGATTGTAGAACGCGACGGTGTGGAATCTGGGCCTACAGTGTCAAACAAGAAGTAGTAGATCGACCAAGGCCCATAATCCAAGCCTTGCTCCATCAACTCCTGCCTGGCGTGGACGACTGCGATTTTATCGGCCTCGTTAAATTTCTTAATCGGATTCTTCGGGGCAGTCGAATCAGGCACAATACCTGCGCGACCCTTCTGCGCTATCCGGCTTTTGATGTTGTGGTACGTCTGCCGCGAGATTCCTAATTCTTTGCAAAACTGTGTGACCGTCTTGCCGTCACGAACGGGATCGAAATCTGCGACCTTTCTACGCTTATGCAATGGAATAGCCATCCGGCTATTCCACCGCCGCAAACGTCCAAAAAGCCACTAGACATCCCGTCCAAAAACATCCTGGACTCCGTGTCCAAAAAGTCGCTAGACATCACA
>NZ_JSEF01000027.1 GCF_000805675.1 Corynebacterium minutissimum
TAGGTTTGGGCTTTTCACGGCCTTTTTTGTGGAGAGTTTGATCCTGGCTCAGGACGAACGCTGGCGGCGTGCTTAACACATGCAAGTCGAACGGAAAGGCTCCTGCTTGCAGGGGTACTCGAGTGGCGAACGGGTGAGTAACACGTGGGTGATCTGCCTTGCACTCTGGGATAAGCTTGGGAAACTGGGTCTAATACCGGATAGGAACCGTCTTTAGTGTGGTGGTTGGAAAGTTTTTTCGGTGCAAGATGAGCTCGCGGCCTATCAGCTTGTTGGTGGGGTAATGGCCTACCAAGGCGTCGACGGGTAGCCGGCCTGAGAGGGTGTACGGCCACATTGGGACTGAGATACGGCCCAGACTCCTACGGGAGGCAGCAGTGGGGAATATTGCACAATGGGCGGAAGCCTGATGCAGCGACGCCGCGTGGGGGATGACGGCCTTCGGGTTGTAAACTCCTTTCGACAGGGACGAAGCTTTTTGTGACGGTACCTGTATAAGAAGCACCGGCTAACTACGTGCCAGCAGCCGCGGTAATACGTAGGGTGCGAGCGTTGTCCGGAATTACTGGGCGTAAAGAGCTCGTAGGTGGTTTGTCGCGTCGTCTGTGAAATTCCGGGGCTTAACTCCGGGCGTGCAGGCGATACGGGCATAACTTGAGTGCTGTAGGGGAGACTGGAATTCCTGGTGTAGCGGTGAAATGCGCAGATATCAGGAGGAACACCGATGGCGAAGGCAGGTCTCTGGGCAGTTACTGACGCTGAGGAGCGAAAGCATGGGTAGCGAACAGGATTAGATACCCTGGTAGTCCATGCCGTAAACGGTGGGCGCTAGGTGTAGGGGGCTTCCACGTCTTCTGTGCCGTAGCTAACGCATTAAGCGCCCCGCCTGGGGAGTACGGCCGCAAGGCTAAAACTCAAAGGAATTGACGGGGGCCCGCACAAGCGGCGGAGCATGTGGATTAATTCGATGCAACGCGAAGAACCTTACCTGGGCTTGACATACACCAGATCGCTGCAGAGATGTAGTTTCCCTTGTGGTTGGTGTACAGGTGGTGCATGGTTGTCGTCAGCTCGTGTCGTGAGATGTTGGGTTAAGTCCCGCAACGAGCGCAACCCTTGTCTTATGTTGCCAGCATTTGGTTGGGGACTCATGAGAGACTGCCGGGGTTAACTCGGAGGAAGGTGGGGATGACGTCAAATCATCATGCCCCTTATGTCCAGGGCTTCACACATGCTACAATGGTCGGTACAACGCGCAGCGACACTGTGAGGTGGAGCGAATCGCTGAAAGCCGGTCTTAGTTCGGATTGGGGTCTGCAACTCGACCCCATGAAGTCGGAGTCGCTAGTAATCGTAGATCAGCAATGCTGCGGTGAATACGTTCCCGGGCCTTGTACACACCGCCCGTCACGTCATGAAAGTTGGTAACACCCGAAGCCAGTGGCTCAAACTTGTTAGGGAGCTGTCTAAGGTGGGATCGGCGATTGGGACGAAGTCGTAACAAGGTACCCGTACCGGAAGGTGCGGGTGGATCACCTCCTTTCTAAGGAGCATTAAT
>NZ_JSEF01000028.1 GCF_000805675.1 Corynebacterium minutissimum
GGCGGGCTCAGGTGGTGAATGCATCTATACAGCTAGGAGGTTGTGTAGATGTCAGGTGATGAGAAGTTACGTGAGCGGTTTGTGGAGGCGTATCTGCATGATGCGCGTCCGGTGTCAGTGATCCTGGAGGAGTTGGGCGTCTCGAAGGTTCAGGCGAGGGCATGGCGCCAGGCTGAGGGGCTTAACCGTGCTCGGCGTCAGCGGAGTTTGGTTGACCAGCAGTATCAACAAGTTGTCGCTCTGGTTAAAAGTGGCCGATCTGTGCTCAGCGCAATTGAAGAGGTCGGGTTTCCTCAGAGTCTGGCTTATCGCTACCTTGCTCAGGACGGGTTTGAGCTCGTCCGAGGCAATCGCGGTGGAACGGCACAACATGACCGGGATCGCATCGCCCAAGCTTTAAAGCTTGTTGATGCTGGCAAAAGCTATAAGGAAGCCGGCCAGGCGGTTGATCGCAGCGCTGACACGGTCAAAGCGTGGCACCATGATCACATGTCTGGGCGTTTGATACTCAATGATCATCCCACTGAATCCGAATCGAAGGTAGGACGCGGAAAGCGTCTTATTCGTCATGACCGGATAGCGATAGCCTACCTGCTGAAACAGGGCCATACTCACCGGGAGATTGCAGCCCAGCTTGGCCGGAATCAGTCGACGATTAGCAGGGAAATCGCCCGTGGGATGACTGAGCATGGCTACGATGCCCTCGTGGCGCAAAAGCGGGCTGTGGACCGCCTGGCTAGGCCTAAACCCCGCAAACTCGATACCAACCCGCAGTTGCGGGCCTTTGTCATCGAGGGGCTGAATTCAAAGTGGTCGCCGGAGCAGATTTCAAACTTTCTTGCCCGCTGCTTCGGTAAAGGTGGGGATATGTCGATTAGTCATGAAACCATCTACCAAGCTCTCTACATCCAAGCTAAAGGTGCTTTGCGCCAGGAGTTGAAGGTAGAAAAAGCCCTGCGTTCTGGTCGTACCGGCCGAAGGCCACAATCACATCTGCCAGCCCGCGGTAATCGAAGCTGGATTGGTGAAGACTACCGCATCAGCAAGCGCCCTGCCAGTGTTGAAGACCGCGCTATTCCAGGACACTGGGAAGGCGATCTCATCATCGGCCAAGGAGGCACAACTGCACTCGTGACCTGCGTGGAACGCAGTACTCGCTACACCATGATCCGCAAACTTGATGTGCATGATTCCGCCACGACTGTCGATAAGTTAATCGAGATGTTTACCGGCAAAATACGCAACATCACCAAAACACTGACCTGGGACCAAGGCGCTGAACTAGCCCAAGTCGACAGGCTGAGCATCGAACGTGGGCTCGCAGTCTACTTCTGTGATCCGCATTCACCGTGGCAGCGCCCTACCAACGAAAACACCAACGGGCTAGTCCGAGACTTCCTCCCCAAAGGAAGCGACTTTAGTACCCTGACAGACAAGCGCGTTCAGAAGATTCAAGACCTACTCAACGGGCGCCCCAGAAAAGTCCTCAACTGGTACACACCAGAAGAGAAAATCCAAGAACTATTCAAGTGATGCATCCACCACTTGAAACCGCC
>NZ_JSEF01000029.1 GCF_000805675.1 Corynebacterium minutissimum
CGGCCCTTCCGGTTTTAGAGTGCGTTGATTTTGTCCTGTAGTTGTCCGGAGTGGATTAGGCACCGCAAGATGTAGTGGTTGAGGTTTTTGAATCCTAGGGCGATGCCGCGTAGGTGTTCGAGTCTGCCGTTGATTGCCTCGACGGGGCCGTTGGATGCGCCGATATCAAAGTAGGCAAGCACATCTTTGCGCCGACGCCACAGGGTGCGTCCCAGTTGGGCGAGCTCTTCTAAGCCTTTCGGTAATCCTTTACGCAGCGTATGGATGATGCGTTCCATGAGCTTTTTGCCTTCCGATTTCTTCGGATGCGCATACGCTGCGATCATGTCTTGGTAGAACAACCACGTTACTTCTAGGCACACGTAGTCGTCATCGGTGGCCCACAGCATTTCTAAGCGTTGCTTTTGCCGCTCGGTGAGGTAGTTCGTCCTGGTCAACAGGGTGCGCCGGTGCTTGTACAGCGGGTCATCTTTGCGTCCGCGGCGCCCGGTGGTCTCGCGTTGGAGTCTTTGTCGGCAACTGGTGAGCTTGTCGGCTGCTAGATGCACTACATGGAAAGGGTCCATGACTTTGTCTGCTTGTGGTAGTTGCTCCTCGACTGCGGTGGCATAACCGGTGAACCCATCCATGGTCACCACCTGTATCTGCCCCCGGAAGCTGGGGTCGCGTTCTTTAAGCCACCCGCTGAGCACATCTGCGGACCTGCCCGGTCGCATGTCTAACAAACGAGCAGGCCCGCGCCCGTCCACCAGCGGGGTGAGGTCAACAAGTATGGTCACCAGGTTTGATGCCTGACCTGGCTTTCTGGTGTGTTTCCATACATGTTCATCGACTCCGAGGACGCGAACCCCGTCTAGGTGACAAGGGTCGCCGTAGACAAGCTGGCGGCAGGCATCTAGTGCGACCTGGTTGACCAGGTCCCAGCCCACACCGAGTGCTTTGGCGGTAGCTGACACACTCATCCGGTCAATAGCAAGGCGCTGCAAGATCCAGCGGGTGACCCGATGGGTGAGCTTGGCACCGTCATCAGCGCAGGTTAAAGATTCTTGGAAGATCTTTCTCTTACATGATGCGGCTGTACACCGGAATCTAGGGACTTTTACGTGCAGCCTAGTGGGGAATCCAACAACAGGAAGATCAACGAGCCGACGGGTGATGTGGTCACGTAGCGTGCCAGACTGGCCGCAGTCCGGGCACACGCCAATAACGGCTACAGGCGTGGCCTCAATGATGGTCAGCGGTCCGGCATCAGCAGCACCGGTGATGGCAAGCCCGATTTCCGCGGTACGGCAGATAGTGTCGGCGACGAGGTTTCCAGTAGGCTTCACAGTACGGGTCCCTGGTGGGTTTAGATGGTTGTGTAGGAACTTTCATCTTCACACCAGGGACCCCTACATGTTGTGGTGACCCGCTGAACCCGTCGTTTTCTACCTCACCCCGCTACGCACCCCGAAACCGGAAGAGCC
>NZ_JSEF01000030.1 GCF_000805675.1 Corynebacterium minutissimum
TCCTCGTCACCATCATTGGTGCCGTCACCATCGGTATCCGGGTTATACGGATCGGTACCGGCAGCCTTCTCATCAGAGTTATTGACACCATCGCCATCGATGTCCGAATCCTGAGAATCCGGGGTACCGTCACCATCAGTGTCCGGATCCGCAATCATGCGCTCGGTGACAGTCAGGTTGAAGGAGTCGGTGTCAGTAGCCTCACCATTCTTAGCCGTGACCTTGATATCTTCCCAGGTCTTCAGCTCAGCATCTGCCGGAACAGTGCCAACAATGGCCTTCTTAGCGTCATCGTACTTCAAGAAGTCCGGCAGATTCTCTACAGAGACCTCAGCACCCTCAGAAGCCTTAACCGGGATGTTAACCTCTTCATCCCGCTGAACCTTCTTATCCGGGATAGCGTCCACGTTGACGTCAGCACCCGGAACCTCCGGCTTAGCTTCAGGCTCTTCAACGGTGACAGTAACGTCAACGTTATCCTTAGAACCATCCGGGTAGGTCACCTCAACCGGAACAGTAATCTTGTCACCCGGCTTAGCACCCTCCGGAACCGGAACAGTAACCTCACCGGTGGACTCATCAACCTTCACACCCTCAGGCGCATTCTCACCAGGAGTGAACTTCGTACCCTCAGGAGCCTTGGCGTCCTTGCCGTCCTTGTCCTTAAAGGTCGGAGCCGGAACCTTCACATCCTCGCCAGGCTTACCAGAACCATCCTCGTAACCAGGCTCAAACTTTTCGTTGTCCTTCTCGGCAGAAGCCGGCGCCTCGACGGTCACCTTGGCCTCGATGGTCTCGCGGGAACCATCCGGGTAAGTTACCACGACTGGGATGGTGTAGTCGCCAGGCTTCGCATCCTTCGGCGGCTCGACCTCGATCGTTCCGTCCGGGTTAACCGTGATCCACTCGGGCTTGTCGACCTTGTTGCCCTCCGGGTCAGTCACCTGACCGGTCGGCTCGAAGGTGGTTCCCTCCGGAATCACCTGGCCGTCCTTGTCCTTCGGGGCCTCCACTGTGGTCTTCTTACCGACAGGAGCAGTAGCATCCTCGTACTGCGGCTCGAATTCACCGTTCTGACGAACCTTGTCCACCGCAATAAAGGAATCCTGACCAACGACAACGTCGTAAGCATTGACCAGCTGCGCGACATAGGTGCCCGGGTTCTTGAAATCTTCGGGAGCCAGAGAGCACTTAGCAGCGTCCGCCAGGGTATCGACCGCGCAATCGCCGCCAATCTGCTTTCCATTCGGACCGATCCAACGGATCTTGTTATCACCAGAAAACGGCAGAGCACCCGTCAACTTGACCTTCGCCGGCTCAAGGTTATTGGTACCTTCCGGAAGATCCGCCGGGTTGAGGTAGGAATCGTAATTAACGATATCCAAATGCGCGATATCGGCCTGAACCTCAGCAAAGTTGATGTTGTACCAACGCTGCTTAGCAAACGAAGGGATGCCAACATCGCC
>NZ_JSEF01000031.1 GCF_000805675.1 Corynebacterium minutissimum
TCACCGTCGTCGATACCGTCATCATCGGTGTCAGCCTTATTCGGATCGGTACCAAGCTCCTTCTCCTTATCATCGGGCAGGCCATCACCATCAGTATCCTTCTGGTCATCCTCACCCGGCTTGGAGTTCGGGTCATTCGGATCCGTCGGAGCAGGCTTGCCGTCCTTGTCCTTGTTGTTGACCTCAGAACCATCATTGTGGCCGTCACCATCAGTATCAGGCTTGGTCGGATCCGTCGGAGCACCGTTCTCACCCGGCTTAACCTTGTTGCCGTCCTTATCGAACGGGTTCTTAGAACCGTCTACCTCATCACCGTCGTTGATACCGTCATCATCGGTGTCAGCCTTATTCGGATCGGTACCAAGCTCCTTCTCCTTATCGTCGGTCAGACCGTCGTTATCGGAGTCCTTCTTGCCATCAGACGGCTTGTCGTCCTCGTCACCTGGCTTGTCCTCAGCCTCAATCAGATCGGCGACATCGTTGCCGTTCCTGTCGGTGATACCGGTGTCGCCAAGGCCGTCTTCGTCCTTGTCTTCAACCTTGCCCTCAGGAACCTCAGACTCCTCAGCGTTGGACTTGCCGTCCTTGTCGCTGTCCTCGTCACCATCATTGGTACCGTTGCCATCGGTGTCCGGGTTCAGCGGATTAAGGCCGGCTTCCTTCTCATCATCGTTGGACACACCGTCGCCATCAGCGTCCGGGTCCTCAGAGTTGATGATGCCGTCGCCGTCCTTATCACCCTTCGGACCATCCTCATCATCCTTGTCGATGATGTCCGGGATACCGTCGCCATCCTTATCGGTGGTCTTATCCTCATCCGGGTTGGACTCATCCTTGTTCGGCTTGCCGTCACCATCGGTGTCCTCGTCACCATCATTGGTGCCGTCACCATCGGTATCCGGGTTATACGGATCGGTACCGGCAGCCTTCTCGTCAGAGTTATTGACACCATCACCATCGATGTCCGGATCAACAGCATCCGGCTTGCCGTCACCATCAGTGTCGTTGGTCAGCGGGCCATCGGTGATGTCAGCCTCGCCGTCCTCCGGATCCTTATCGGTAACACCGGTATCACCAAGGCCGTCGCCGTCCTTGTCTTCAACCTTGCCCTCAGGAACCTCGGACTCATCCTTGTTCTTCTTGCCGTCACCATCGGTGTCCTCGTCACCATCCTCGGTGCCGTCACCATCAGTATCCGGGTTCAACGGATCAAGACCGGCTTCCTTCTCATCATCATTGGACACACCGTCGCCATCAGCATCCGGGTCCTCAGCATTGATGATGCCATCGCCGTCCTTATCACCCTTCGGACCATCCTCATCATCACGGTCAATGATGTCCGGGATGCCATCACCATCCTTATCGGTGAT
>NZ_JSEF01000032.1 GCF_000805675.1 Corynebacterium minutissimum
GACAGGCCGAACCACGTCTATGTAGGCGATATCACCTACCTGCCGTGTAAGGGCGGCAAGAACATGTACCTTGCCACGGTCATTGACGCCTATTCACGCAAGCTCGTTGGTCATGCGCTAGCCGATCACATGCGTGTATCTCTGGTAATTGAGGCTTTGTCTCATGCCAGCAAGGTTCGCGAAAGCCTTGACGGGGCAATTTTCCATTCTGATCATGGCAGTGTGTACACCTCACAGGCTTTTCAAGACCACTGCGCCCAGCTTGGCGTGCGCCAATCCATGGGAGCAGTGGGAACGAGTGCCGATAATGCCCTGGCGGAATCATTTAACGCCACCTTAAAGCGTGAAGTCCTGCGTGATCGGAAAGTCTTTGACAATCCCATCGTCTGCCGCCAAGAAGTCTTCCGATGGTGCATGCGCTACAACACCCGCAGACGGCACTCCTGGTGCAACCTTCTAGCCCCCAATGACTTCGAAGCACTCACATCAGCTACACTGACCCAAGCAGCATAGCTAACCCCCGACGTGTCTACTTTCCGGGGGTCAGGCCCGCGCTATCCCGGTGCTTTCGGTGGATGTTGCGCCAGCTGGCACCCCATTGCCTTTAATTTGTCGGTTCGATAGCCTAGGAATCCCCTATACTTCCCTATCCGAAAGGACCTGACATGATGAAAAGGTCCCTAGCTATCATCGGCGCCGCCGCCCTGCTTTTGACAGCAGCCCCCGCCGCCAACGCTGAAGACAGCTCACCGCATAACACCAACCAGGGCTCGACCACCGATCTCAATGAGTTCGTCGTCGACTCCCCCATTTACGGCATCATCGCTATCCCAGTCACGCTCTCATCTATCGCGCTGTCGTTCATTGGTATTCCTCAGTGCGGTTTGCATGACACCCGCGGATGTAAGAAGGATTAAGAGGCCAAAGCTCTTTCGCCAGCTTTCGGCTCAATACAAAAGCCTGCCAGCCCAAAGTTTCTTGGGTTGGCGGGTATCTATTTGCCGCGTTCTAGCGATTTCTCGCGGGAAGGCTCCAGGCCGGCCATCGCAGTGCCTATGGCGATAGGCCAATCAGCATGTACCCGGACGTTCTTGCCTTCTGTCGCTGATTGTCAGTGTGCCGGCGCGGTAGTCTGGGCTTGTAGCAAACCGAAAAAGAAGGGAGACTGTTGAAACTGGTGGTGTTTCAACGGTCTCCCTTTGGTTTGTATTGAGTTGTTTATTTGTTGTTTGGTGTCGGCGGTTTCTTACTCTCCCACAACCTCCCGGTTGCAGTACCATCAGCGTTAGCAGGCTTAGCTTCCGGGTTCGGAATGGG
>NZ_JSEF01000033.1 GCF_000805675.1 Corynebacterium minutissimum
GCGCCGTTTGTACATCCGGTAGTTTCCCCGCAGTCTGCCGCAGAGGCGCAGGCTCAAACCTCCGGCACGGTTGCTGCTACCCCGGCTACGGATCCGTCTAAGTTGATCGAAGCGGATGGTATCGCCAACGGTTACGTCGATAGTCGAACTGACATGACCAACGCTTTCGCAACGCTGTCCGGTGTTATCGGCCTGAAGGAAACGAGTGCGTCGACTTCCCTGATTGGAACTATGGGCGTCAATGACGCCACGGTGTACATGCAGTTCAAGGATGTTGATGGCACGATTTCGCCGATCTACACTGCGAAGTCTCACCAGCTTGGCAGCGCCGCCGGTAACTACGTGTTTGATCTTCGTGCGAAGGATGAGGACGGCAACCTGCTTTCCCACCCGGACAGCCCTGTGCCGGGTGGTGAGTATTCCTTCGTTGACGCTAACGGTAAACCTCACCTCTTCCGCGCTGAGCGCGGTCAGGAGTACCGCCTTTGGGTCGATTCGCCGCTGGAGAATGAGGAAACTGGCAACGACCTGGGTTACGTTCGCCAGGCTGGTGGCGGTGTTCCGGGTGCGTGGGCACCTGTCACGCAGGGTACTGCAAACGGTGCGTTCTACCTTGAGGGCACCAACATGCAGCGTACCGGTGTGTTCTTGGAGGAGCGTGCGCCGAGCGTTTCGGAAAACTCCTACATGGTGAGCCCGGAGTTTTCCATGGATAAGTTGGGCTATGAGAAGCCCGCAGCGGGGATGACCCCGTATACCTTCACCGGTCGCGTCTGGTCCGACGCGGAAGGTGGCCCGGACCGTAACGAGACCGGCCCGCTTTATAAGTGGGATGGCGATCAGCCGATCGAGGGTGCGAAGGTCTACGCCTCGGTTCTTTCCGACGACGGCATCAAGGAATACGACCGTTTGGCGATTGCCGATATGCCGTACCGTGAGCAGGCGGCCGCTACCAAGGCCATGATTGAAAATATGCGGGCGAACGGCAAGGAGCCGATCCTGAAGACCGTCGGCGCTGAAACCGATGCGGAAGGCCGTTACACCATCCGCATGGGTCAAATCGTCGAAGACCGTCCAGCTAAGTATACGTACATTTGGGCTGAGAATGACGGCAAGGTTCTCAACTCCTTCGGTGGCTTCCCGACGCCGGTTTTCCAGAAGGTGAACGGCAATGCGGGTGAGAACCCGAACTGGGGCGGCGATGTTGGCATCCCTTCGTTTGCTAAGCAGCGTTGGTACAACATCAACTTTGCTGAGGTTCAGGCCGA
>NZ_JSEF01000034.1 GCF_000805675.1 Corynebacterium minutissimum
CCTGCTAACGCTGATGGTACTGCAACCGGGAGGTTGTGGGAGAGTAAGAAACCGCCGACACCAAACAACAAATAAACAACTCAATACAAAACTGAAGGCCCTAGACACCCATCAAGGTGTCTAGGGCCTTTACCTCGTTATAAATACCACTACCGTTTTACAGGTGATTACACACTCTGAAGTGCCCCAGGTATTGTTCCGTCTGAGCAGATGGGAAAATCTGGGGCACTTCAATTGACTTCCTTCACCCCTTTCACTAGGTGTGAGGAAGTTGAAGGTTGGTTACCGAAGCAATCTTAGATCGCCGAAATTCGGCCTGCGCGATAGTTCGGTAGAAGTTATCATTATTAGTACGGGCCTGACCCCCGGAAAGTAGACACGTCGGGGGTTAGCTATGCTGCTTGGGTCAGTGTAGCTGATGTGAGTGCTTCGAAGTCATTGGGGGCTAGAAGGTTGCACCAGGAGTGCCGTCTGCGGGTGTTGTAGCGCATGCACCATCGGAAGACTTCTTGGCGGCAGACGATGGGATTGTCAAAGACTTTCCGATCACGCAGGACTTCACGCTTTAAGGTGGCGTTAAATGATTCCGCCAGGGCATTATCGGCACTCGTTCCCACTGCTCCCATGGATTGGCGCACGCCAAGCTGGGCGCAGTGGTCTTGAAAAGCCTGTGAGGTGTACACACTGCCATGATCAGAATGGAAAATTGCCCCGTCAAGGCTTTCGCGAACCTTGCTGGCATGAGACAAAGCCTCAATTACCAGAGATACACGCATGTGATCGGCTAGCGCATGACCAACGAGCTTGCGTGAATAGGCGTCAATGACCGTGGCAAGGTACATGTTCTTGCCGCCCTTACACGGCAGGTAGGTGATATCGCCTACATAGACGTGGTTCGGCCTGTC
>NZ_JSEF01000035.1 GCF_000805675.1 Corynebacterium minutissimum
GGACCTGACCCCTGTTAGGTAGACACCTGATATCCAGCCCGGTTGGGTTGGGAAGAAAGGTAATCTACCACCATGCCTAGGTACTCCGAACAGTTCAAACGTGATGCTGTGGCCCTCTACGAAAACAATGAGGACCTCTCACTTCACGCGGCTTCAGCAGAGCTTGGAGTCAATCGTTCCTCACTTTATTCCTGGCTTAAGCAGTACGGCACCGGCAAACGTGCCCGCACGAAGACTATGCGCGACAAGGCCCAGGAGACGACTGATTCTGAACGGATCCGCCAGCTAGAAAGAGAAGTCTCGAAGCTACGCGAAGAACGCGACATCCTGCGCAAGGCCGCGAAATATTTTGCCGAAGAGACACGCTGGTAATCCGCTTCCAGTTTGTCTATGACCACCGAACCGAATACTCGGTCAAGCGGATGTGCCACGTGTTAAAGCTCAATCGCTCCTCGTTCTACAAATGGGTCAACACTCGAGATAAACGCAGGTTAAAGATGTGTTCTGATGCTCTTATTGGTGCACGAATCAAGACCATCTTCGATGATGAGCACGGGCTTTATGGTGCTAAACGCATTGCTGCAAGCCTCAACGACGATACGGACTTTCCTCCGATCAATCACAAGAAGGTCGCACGCATCATGAAATCCATGGGGCTTCAAAGGCTTTACTAAGCGGCGTCGGTGTATCACCACCAGGCGCAAGCCTGGACGTCGAGTCATGCCAGATCTAGTAGGCCGTAAGTTCACAGCTGACAGGCCGAACCACGTCTATGTAGGCGATATCACCTACCTGCCGTGTAAGGGCGGCAAGAACATGTACCT
>NZ_JSEF01000036.1 GCF_000805675.1 Corynebacterium minutissimum
CCGAATAAGCCGGGCGAATCTACCACTCCGGGTAAGCCGGGTGAGTCTACGACTCCGAATGATCCGTGTGAGGAGACCACTCCGAAGACCACGGAGCCGACCGAGCCTTCTGAGTCGACGACTCCGCGTGAGCCGGGTGAGGAGTCTGATAAGCCGAAGATTTCGACGAATGCTGACTTTGCTAACGGTGCAACTGAGGTTGTTGCTGGTGCGAAGGTTAACGATACGGTGACGTATAAGGGTCTTGTTCCAGGTAAGGAATACACCCTGTTCGCTGAGCTGATTTCTAAGGTTGATGGTGAGTCTGTTCTGGGTGAGGGCAAGAAGACCTTTACTCCGACGGCTGCCAACGGTGAGGTTGTTGTTGAGATCATTGTTGATGAGTCTGTGACGGAGCCGGTTGAGGCTGCGGTTGCTTTCGAGGAGTTGACTTCTGTTGAGGTCAACGACAAGGGCGAGGAGACTCCGGGTACTGCTCCGGAGAACCCGAACCACATCGCTGAGCACAAGGACATCAACGATAAGAACCAGACGGTTCCGAAGCCGTCCGAGGAAACGACTCCGAACGAGCCGGGTGAGGAGACCACCCCGAACAACCCAGGCGAGGAGACCACTCCGAATAAGCCGGGCGAGGAGACCACTCCGAATAAGCCGGGCGA
>NZ_JSEF01000037.1 GCF_000805675.1 Corynebacterium minutissimum
GGACGAAGTCGTAACAAGGTACCCGTACCGGAAGGTGCGGGTGGATCACCTCCTTTCTAAGGAGCATTAATTAAGACACCAGTTGGTGTTGATAGCACATGGGTTTGTCTCATGTGTGTGGTGGTTGAGTGAACAAAAGTTTTGCTGCTGCCTTTTTTTAATCGGGTGGAGATACACCTTAACCAGAATGATTGTTGACCAGATGGTTGATTGACTAACACGGTTTTAAAGATACGTTGGTGCATTGTTGGGTGTCTGGGGCATTATCCCCTGGATGTCAACCCATGCTGGTAGCACACTGTCGATGGCTTTTGCTTGGTGGTTGTGTTGTTGGTGTGGGGTGTTGTGTGAGAACTGTATAGTGGACGCGAGCATTAAACCATGTGCTGTTATCACCATCTTGTTGGCTGGCCTTCTTGGTTGGTTGTTGGTGGTGGGTGTCATGGTTTGTGTGATTTCTGTTCTTTTGTGTTTTGTGTAGTTCACGCCAACATGCAGGCAGCGTTTGTTGTGTTGTGTGTTGGTTGTGTGTTCGTTATTTAGGGCGCATGGTGGATGCCTTGGCATGCTGAGCCGATGAAGGA
>NZ_JSEF01000038.1 GCF_000805675.1 Corynebacterium minutissimum
CGGGTGGATCACCTCCTTTCTAAGGAGCATTAATTAAGACACCAGTTGGTGTTGATAGCACATGGGTTTGTGTCATGTGTGTGGTGGTTGAGTAAACAAAAGTTTTGCTGCCACCGATTGTTTAATCGGGTGGAGATACACCTTAACCAGTAGTGATTGTTAACCACATGGTTGATTAACTAACACGTTGATAAAGGTACTTGGTGCATTGTTGGGTGTCTGGGGCATTATCCCCTGGTTGTAACCCACACGTGGCTTGGCAGTCGTGATGCGATATGCATGGTTGTTGGTTGGTGTGGGGTGTTGTGTGAGAACTGTATAGTGGACGCGAGCATTAAACCGCATGCTGTTGCCACCGTGTGTTAGCTGGCCTTTTTGGTTGGTTGATGGTGGTGGGTGTGTGGTTTGTGTGATTTCTGTTCTTTTGTGTTTTGTGTAGTTCACGCCAACATGCTTCGACTGCCGCCTTGTGTGGTGGCGTTTGTGTGTTGGTTGTGTGTTCGTTATTTAGGGCGCATGGTGGATGCCTTGGCATGCTGAGCCGATGAAGGA